>NZ_VMTV02000274.1 GCF_007644035.1 Vogesella mureinivorans
GCGAATGCAGGATGTCGCCGACCAGCACGAACTTGAGCTGCGAGAAGTCGCAGCCCTTGTGCTGTCGCACGCTCAGCATGTCGAGCAGGCCCTGGGTGGGATGGGCCGCGCGGCCGTCGCCCGCGTTGACCAGATGCACGTGAGGCCGGGCCGCGGCGGCCAGTTCGGCCAGGACGCCGGACTCGGCGACGCGGATCACGAAGGCGTCGGCGCCCATGGCTTCGAGGTTGCGGAAGGTGTCGAGCAGGGTTTCACCCTTGCGCGAGGAGGAATGCGCCACATCGAAATTCAGCACCTCGGCACCCAGGCGCCGCGCCGCCAGCTGGAACGAGCTGCGGGTGCGGGTGGAGGGCTCGAAGAACAGGTTGACGATCGTGCATCCGGCCAGTGCCTGAAGGTTGGCGCGACCGTCCAG
>NZ_VMTV02000678.1 GCF_007644035.1 Vogesella mureinivorans
ACTCGTGGTCGTAACCCACGCTGATCGTCCAGTTCGGCGTCTGGGGCGGCTTCCTCCCGCCGAGATCGGGCTGGGTGATGACACCGGGCCGGGTCTGGAGATCGCCCACCGCCGAGGAACCGTTGCCGGCGCAACCCGGGTTGACGCAGACCACCGGGATCGATGCCAGCAGCGTCTCGTAGGTCGGCTTCACGTAGTTGACCGAGGCCCGGAAGGTGCCGTTGGCTCCCACCGCGATCTGGGTGTCGGCCTCGACCCCCCAAACTTCCGCGCTGCCCGCGTTGAACACCTGGGCGCCGAGCGCGGAGTCGATCAGCACGCTGACCTGAAGATCGCGATAGTCGTAATAGAACGCGGCGAGGTTGACGAAGTTGCGGCCCGTAGCCCCGAAGTTGATCTTGGTGCCCACCTCGT
>NZ_VMTV02000186.1 GCF_007644035.1 Vogesella mureinivorans
TGACCATCGAGCGCGTGCTGGCTATCCGGCAAGATACCGACCTGCGCAACCAGGGCGAGTTTCTGGCCGAAACCCACGAAGACGCCTTCGACCGCCTGACCATGATTGTGCAGCGTCTGGCTGGTTACCTTGGCATGGGCCAGGACGGCACCTTGCGCACGCTGCTGCTGGGTACTGGCGATGTGGATGGCGCTGGCGCGTTCCGCGCGCGTGGCAATCGCATTCGGGATTTGGCAGACCCTGTTGATGATAGCGATGCAGCAACCCGAGGCTGGGCGCTGGACTCGCTGAAAACCTACCAGCTAACAACTAATGCAATTACGACTAGCGGGTTTCTGAGTGGGACGCCAGATTGGCCATCAGTTCCAAGTGCAGCGGGGGGCGGGAATGTTTCGGATACGATGAACGCCCAGGCTCTCGCACTGCTGAAGATGTCCCTGCTGCTTAACGCAAAAAGCGTTCGCTCTATTTATGACTTTGCCAATCCGGTTCTGAATGGCACTGCTGATGACTCTGCGGCTTTGCAGTTCGCCCTGAATGTCGCCCCAGAAGGCACAGTATTGCGCTGGAAAGGCCCGCTTCGGATTGCCACCCCTGTCATCTGTACTCGCCGAGTGGGCATCATTCACGAAAGCCCACTCGACTGCGTGTTGGTCGATGTTGGCCTTGGTCACATCGGGTTCTCTTACGAGGGACCGGCGTCTGGTATCAACGACGTTACCATTCACGTGAACGCGTATGGCAAGCCAAACTGCGCAGACCATGCCGTCAAGCTAAGTCGCATTGATCGCAGTACGAACATTTACATCAACGTATACGCCGGCACTGCCCAGCACGCGGCCATTCTTGCGGGCTGCTTAATCAATAAAATGGCGATCAACAGCAGCGCAAACTTCTTGCCACCGTATGCCGGCATGGGCTTTCAGGCCAAGCATATTCGCTGCATGAAAGCGCTTGGCGTGGCGTTCAACAATAACTTGGCGTGGGTAAACCTTGAGGGTGGCGGCGAAGGCATCCTTGGCGACAACATGAATTCTGAGGGTAACAACACCTTCTATGGTTGCATCGAAGGCTTGGCATCTGGCCGACCAATGGACCTAACTGGCTGGATGCTGCCAGTGGTGCGCGACCTCCATTTCGAAGCAAACGCCATGGCCCCTATCTTCCGCAGCTGCACCCAGCCGACTATTGGACCGAACGTGCTCCACGCTCTGGAAGGCAAGCCCATCGAGTTTGAAAACTGCCTACAACCCTCTATTGACGGCTATTACGGTGAATATAAGTTCGATGACAACTGCACCAGCCCACACGTTGGCCGCGTGCTTGCCATGTCGTACGCCTCGCAGCAGGGTGAAGGCTACTTCATGTCTGCAGAGGCAAGCGCGGCTCCAGCATGGATCGGTAGTGCTGATTTGTCGTATGGCGGCCCTGGCAGCTTCCAGCTGGAGAACCTATTCCACAACCCTTTTGTGGACATCTGGGATAATGGCCCTTCAACAGTGCCTGCAGGGTGCTCGACCAACGGCACGGTGGTGGTTGAAGAAATTGCGTACCCGCTGCCGGTTTACACCGACAACGATGGGATTGGCCGGTCTGCGCGTGTCTCTGTAGGCTCGGTAGACGTCACGGACGGCATTTTCCTGCAGTGCAAATACCCGTACAACAAAGGTCGCCATGGCGGGCACTTTATGTCAGCCACTGTTGCCGTTCGAGTGGCAACCGGACAGCCGGATGTGATCGTCTTCATCTTCGCGAACGGCCAACTGTACGACATTGGCCGGGTTAGCGTGAAAGACCAGTGGGTGCTGGTACGCGGCTCCGCGCGGGTTTCCGATGGTCAGAATGTCTCCGTGCTGGTGAAGCCATGGAACTTTAGCGGCGGCGGCTCGATGGCAGGCCAGTTCTATCTGGGTGGCTGCAGCATCGTGAAGGGAAACCGCCCTGCGAAATTCATTGGCGACAATGGGAAGCGGCGCGAACATGTTGTTGATAACGTGAGTTGGCCGCCAGCATTCGTCGGTCAGGAGGCATTCGTTCCTGGTACCGGCAAGTGGTACAAAGCCAAAGGCACCACAGCCTCCTCTGACTGGGTGCTACTGAATTAACCCGCGAAAATCCACAGCACACCCCGATAGCCTGCACGCATCGGGGTTTTCTATTTCAAGGGGGATGTATGCAAGAGCATGAGAAGGGGGTGCTGTATCTGCTGCTTATCGGTGCGGCCATCGGCATCGGTAAGGTGCTGACAAGCTCAGAGGAGCTGACGCCGCGGTTGATCATTGGCCGGGCAATTATGGGTAGCGGTACCAGCATGATTGCTGGCATTGCGCTGGCGCAGTTCCCGTCCATGCCCTTGCCTGCCCTCGTGGGCGTTGGCAGTGCCCTGGGCATCCTGGGCGCGCAGTTCATCGAAGCCTGGATGAAGCGCAAGGCCATGAACGTATTGAAAGGTGAAGGCCAATGACCAAAGACGAAATCATTGCCGGTGTGGTTGGCCGCGAAGGCGGCTATGTCGATAACCCAGACGACAAGGGCGGCCCCACCCGCTGGGGCGTCACAGAGAAGGTCGCGCGCGCCCACGGCTACACCGGCAGTATGCGAGACCTGCCTCGCGCAACGGCCATAGCGATCTACGAAGCGGATTATTGGTTCGGCCCACGCTTTGACCAGGTGCATACCGTCAGCCCTGCGATTGCCGAAGAACTGTGTGATACCGGCATCAACATGGGCCCAGCAGTACAGGCCAAGATGCTGCAGCGCTGGCTGACCGCGCTGAACGTCAAAGGCACGCTGTACCCCGACTTGGTGGCAGATGGCCAGATCGGCCCGCGCACCATTACTGCCCTGCAGCTGTTCTTGAAAGCACGCGGCCAAGCCGGTGAACAGGTGCTGCTGCGGGCGCTGAACAGCAGCCAGGCTGTGCGCTACCTGGAGCTGGCCGAGCAGCGCGTAGAAAACGAAACGTTCTTGTACGGCTGGCTTGCTGGCCGAGCAGCCTAGGAGAAAACCATGTTCCCTTTCCGCCCGCAGCCATTTGGCAGCCAAGTTGTTACCGTTGACGGCACCACCACCCAGAAAGTCACGCTGGCCAACGGCGCCAGCACTGCAATGATCGACAATCGCGGTAGTACGGACGTGCTGGTTGAAATTGCAGATACCACTCCTTCCGACACCACCAGCTTCCGCATTCCGGCCAACACTTCGCAGGTTCTGTCGGTGGTTGGCGACAAGGTAAGCG
>NZ_VMTV02000160.1 GCF_007644035.1 Vogesella mureinivorans
GTCATGTAGCCTGGGCCTATGTCCACCACGTGCACTGTAAGCTGCTGCATTAGTGCCTGTCATCAAATCTTGTTGCAGGAATTGCTCGTGTGCCCAATCTCTCATCACCAACAATCACATGCATGATGCACTAACCCATGCAGTAATTGATTAGCAGCAATAATGCTCACGCCTAAATGTCGACCTTTAGGCTCGCCAGAAAACAGACCGATAGCAGCTCCCCAAAGCTTGCCCCAATATTCATAAATGACGGCAGCAATTGCCCCCATTTGAATCGCAACAACAAATAAGTCGCTCTTTTCTTTGGTCTGCACGATAACGAGCCATCATACGACGTGCTTGGAAGTCCCACATATTTGAACAAGAAGAGATCTCACGGTAAGTGTTTTGACTTGGTACCCAAACTTCTAAGT
>NZ_VMTV02000437.1 GCF_007644035.1 Vogesella mureinivorans
GAGTAATATTTTGATTGTAAATGGCGCAAAACAGTTTGCACATTCAAATGGTGAATTAAACGATACCTTGACCACTTTAGCTGAACACGTATTATCTGATTTAGGGCATAACGTTAAAATCACTCGTACAGATTCATCTTATGATGCTCAGGAAGAAGTAGAAAAATACCTTTGGGCAGATACCGTGATTTATCAAATGCCAGGATGGTGGATGGGCGCACCGTGGACAATGAAAAAGTATATTGATGATGTATTTACCACTGGTCATGGAAGCTGATATGCTTGCATATGCTCTGTTTGTAAGTGAGCATTAAGATGCTCAATACTTTCCCATTTTTCAAGCATGACAATCAAATCAGCATCCTGAGTTTGATAATTCACATCGACATTGGCATCAACTAAAAGCTGATAGC
>NZ_VMTV02001114.1 GCF_007644035.1 Vogesella mureinivorans
GTTGCGGGCGGTGAGCTGCTGGCGGGTGACGACGAATTCGCGCTGCTCGGCGTGGTCGCTGGCGTGGGCGGGGTGGTCGTCCAGGCGGAACCAGTGGCCGGGGTGCAGGCTGCGCACAACGCCGCTGCCGTGGAAGGTTTTGGCGTGGCGGTCGTAGGCTTGCTGGCGCAGGCGGGCGTAGTGGGCGAGCTGGTCGTGGTCGCTGGCGTAGTAGGGGCCGGGGGCGTCGTAGTCGGCCAGGCTGGCCTGGGCAAGTTGGCCGCTGCCCTGGGCGATGGCGCTGTGGTCGCCGGTATGGGCGGTGGCCACGGGCTGGTAGTCGTAGCTGGCCAGCTGCACGCTGTCGGTGACGAGCTGGCGCTGGCTGTGCCACTGGGTGAGGCCGTCTTCGGCTTCGGTGGCGTCGGCGCGGTGAAAGCGCACGCGCTCGATGGCGGCGGGTGGCAGGCTGTAGGGGTCGTCGAAAGCGACGAGGGTGCTGCGGTAGCTGTGATCGTGGTCGTGTTCAAAGCGCCAGGCCAGGCCCTCTTCGTGCAGCAGGCGCACGATGAAGTCGAGGTCGGTTTCGCGGTACTGCAGGCAGTAGCTGCGGGCGGGCAGCGGTGCGGTGAGCATGACTTATCTACTGGCGCATCTGCATTCCTTACTCGACCTTCCGCCAATACAGTGAATTCAGCTGATATTTCCAGATACGGTTCCGCTCGGCTTCGTAATACCAGGCATAGGCCATGCCATCGTCGGTTTCGTCCCATGATTGGCCATGATCCGTGCTGATGAGCGTAATGTTGTCTGACATGATTTGTTCTGGTTTTCGACTTTCACCGGCCAAGACCAGTTGCGCTTGCGGGCCGACAAACAAGGCACCGGGGATGATGCGTGGCGCAAACGCATGGCGGTAGATTTCCTTGCCATTCTGCCAATACAGATAGGCCGCCGGCCGGGTGGGGGTGTTGACTTCTTTTTCGTGGGGTAACTGGCCGAGCTGGGCAATCAGATGCAGCCCATTTGGGGTGGCTGGCTTGATATCCATGACCGTTTGTTGTGGCAACACGATATCCGGTTGCATCCACTTGCCAGCCTGTGTTTCCAGCGCTGTTGTAAATGCCAGGCTATAGATCAGCGTGCTTTCCTTTACCTCGCCAATACCCGCAGCCAGTTTAGCCTGGCGCACATAAAAGGCCACGCGCAAGGTGCCGTCCTCGGCCAGATCGAAAGCACTGAAGGTGGCACGAGCGTTTTTGACCATCGGCAAAAAGCCGTTACCGCTCGGATGCGGGCTGAGTTGCTGATTCGCCCAAGCAGGTAGCGCAATTTCGTGCCAGTGCTCGCCACCATCGCTGGTGCGCCAGATACGCATACCGTCGGCAACCAGATAGCCGCGTTTGCCATCTGCCATGAATAGGGGTTGGCCCGGCGGGGTGCGCTCCGGCCACGGCAGCTGCTGCCAGTTTTTGCCGCCATCTATCGATTTCCAAAGCGTATGCCAGCGTTGCCCATAGCCGTCCAGCCCATTGGGCAGATGGTAGTTGGTCCAGTCGGTGCTGACATAGATCGTCTGCCAGTCTGGCGACAGCCACCAGGCACCATTCTGGCCAGGTTTTTCGAAGATACGGCGTATGCCCTGATCCATATTTCCGCGTAGCAGGCGAATGGTGGCGCGGTTGCTAACCTCGTCTAGATCATCCATCCAAGGCTCAGCCATCTCGGCAATTTCAGGATTTTTCCATTCTTCAAAAGGCTTTGCCTTCCGTTCTGGGCCAATAGGTTTGAACACCATCACCTGGCGTCCATGAATGCGCATATCACCGCCGCCATAGGGCTTGTCGTGCTCCATCAAATCTGCTTCATACGTCCACATGCTGAATACCTTATACAGTCCATAAACCGACGTGCAGAGCAGCAGCACACCCAAAATGGCAATGAGCAGCCATTTCAGTAGCGTGCGCAGGCTGCGCCAGATAAGTAATAAAAATTCGGTATTGCTCATTATTTCAATACCGACATCAGGCGTTTTAGTGCTCGGTCTGCCAGCTCCCGGCCACTTTGCACCGCTTGGCCACCCCAATCCTTGCCCACTTCGACACCACTATCCACTGCTTGCTTCCAGGTGGCGGTGTCGGTCCACTCTTCGATATTCGGCTGGCCGCCAATTTTGGCTAGATCACTTAGTGGCAGATCAGCGAGGCCCGCATCCAGATAGGCAGGAACGTGGGTATCGAAGGCAAATTGCTTGAAAGTGGCATTATTCAACTCCAACTTCTTTTGAGGTACGTTGAGCGTGACTGAACGGTTGGGATAGCGCCGGCAGGGAATAGAAATGGTTGAACCCGTCATGTTGTCCTTTAGGCCTTTTTCCATATTGTCTTGCAGATATTTTCTTCCTAATGCCAACCATTTCTTACCTGCCGGGCTTAGTCGTGGCATCAGCTTTTTGCCATATGTAGAGCAATAGTAATAGCCATAACTGACGTAATAATCGGGCGGCTTATGCCCGCAGCCAATATGCCGCATCATGAAACTGGCGTGGCGTGACCAGTTGGCGTCACTGCTACGTGCCTGGATCAATTTATCCCGGTTACGCAATAGCTTCTTGGCCACATCCAGATCATCCCACGGGTTCCACCTGGAAGCCCACGCACTGAGGACATCCAGCGTGGTAGCGCCTGATTTGTCGACATATTCCTCGTGTAACGGCCGATAGTAATACTCGCACTGCCCGATAATGCCGTCATTGGCAGGCGGGACATCATCATCACAAATAGAGTGCTCAATAATGACCGGCCGTTTGTCACTGCTTGGTGTATGAATGGCATCATGCGTGGATAGCACATTGGGGTCTTTGGCCATAATAAAAATTCACTTTTAGAAATGATATTTATAACTTCTTTAAAATCTCGATCCGCACACCATCGGGCACTTGGCTTTGGCTGATCGAGGTTTCCCCGTGCTCATTGGTCATTCCTTCCGCCAATACAGCGCCATCAGCTGTTTTAAGGCGATACGGCTGATTACCAGCCGGCAAATCCGATGCTTGCCACTGTATTTTGAATTTCTGGTCAAACTTACCGGTGCTACGTGGGAATTCGGCCAGGCTTTTACTCATACTCGCCCCTCCACTCACCTCATGCTTGGCGCCTTTCACGCTCACGGTACCAGGGCAGTGCACCTCGATATTGCCGCCGCTCATG
>NZ_VMTV02000742.1 GCF_007644035.1 Vogesella mureinivorans
TGTATCAAATGTCAAGCGGGTTGAGGTGTCGCGACAGCAGATTTGACGGGTTAGAGATATAGAGCGCAACGACAATTTAGGATCGCAACGACAATTTGGGATCGAAATGACAAGCTCAGATCGCGACGACAAGCTCAGATCGCGACGACAGCTTTAGATCGTCGTGACAGCAGCAGGACTTAGCGACCCTATAGGATCGCCTTTAAGGAGCGCGAGCTATGAGCAAGCTAGAAGCCGGACTTACTGGAGCGGTTCGTTGCGGCCCGTTTGCGATAGCTATCAGTTTTGATTTCCACAATCAAGGCATGATGTACTAAACGGTCTACGGCGGCGACCGTCATCATGGAATCACTAAAGATGGTATCCCAGGCACTGAAGGGTTGATTGGCCGTGATGAGTAAGCTTTTGCGCT
>NZ_VMTV02000051.1 GCF_007644035.1 Vogesella mureinivorans
CCTGCTGGTCGAGTACATCGAGCAGGGCCGTGCGCGCGGGCTGGCCGACATGGACGCGGTGATCGAAGCCGGCGCGGTGCGCCTGCGACCGATCCTGATGACCACCCTCACCACCGTGGTCGGCATGCTGCCGCTCGCGATCGGCCTGGATGCCGGCGGCGCACTGATGCAGCCGCTGGCGGTTGCGGTGGTTGGCGGTCTGCTGTCGTCGATGCTGCTGACCCTGGTGCTCATTCCCTGCCTGTACCTGGTGGCACAGCCGGCCGCGCAGCGGGTCATCGGCTTCCTTACCCGGCGGCGTCCCCGCGTCGCGACGTCGGGCGCCTGAGACCGTCCCAGCCCGGCTCCGCAGCGCAGGTATTCCTGAAGAAACCTGAGCTGGACCGCTCGTGCTCTTTTCGGGAGCCTGCTT
>NZ_VMTV02001095.1 GCF_007644035.1 Vogesella mureinivorans
CCCAGCAGGTGGCCGCGGACGACGCGCGGCTGCGCACGGAGTACCGCGACTTCGACTCGCCGCAGGGCCATGGCAAGGGGCGCGGCTATCTGGCCCAGCCAGCCGAGCCTGCGGGCCCGCTGCCCAGCGTGCTGGTGGTGCACGAGAACCGCGGCTTGAACCCGCATATCGAGGACGTTGCGCGCCGCCTGGCCCTTGCCGGCTATCGCGCCTTCGCGCCCGACGCGCTGTTCACCCTCGGCGGCTATCCCGGCGACGAGGACTCGGCGCGCGCCCTGTTCCCTCAGCTCGACCAGGCCAAGTGCCGCGAGGATTTCGTCGCAGCCTCACGCTGGCTGCTGGCGCTCGAGGGCGGCAACGGCAAGCTTGGCGCCACCGGCTTCTGCTATGGCGGCGCGATCGTCAACCTGCT
>NZ_VMTV02000388.1 GCF_007644035.1 Vogesella mureinivorans
GGGCCAATCCGCTGTACTCGGCCGTGTTCAGCGAGTACGTCGCCAGCCTGATCACCCGCGGCGTGTCGATCGAATACTTCATCGAAGGCGGTCGCTCGCGCACCGGCCGCCTGTTGCAGCCCAAGGCCGGCATGCTGGTGATGACCCTGCGCGCCTTCCTGCGCCAGCCGCGGCGGCCAGTGGTGTTCCAGCCGGTCTACATCGGCTACGAGAAGGTGATGGAGGGCAGGAGCTACATCGCCGAACTCTCCT
>NZ_VMTV02000523.1 GCF_007644035.1 Vogesella mureinivorans
GCCGATGCTGATCGTCTCGTTGTGGTCGACACGCTCCTTGCGGTCGTTGTGGACGGTGATGGTCTCGTTGTTGTCGACGGTCTCCGTGCGGTCGCGCTTGATGTGATTCGTTTCGTCGCGATCAATCGTCTTCGTGCGATCGCGGCCGACCCAGTGGGTTTCGTCGTTCTCGACCTCGATGTCCTGGTTGCGCTCGGCATGCAGCCAGACCTGCTCCTCGCCGCGCTTGTCCTCGAAGCGCAACGCGTTGGC
>NZ_VMTV02000299.1 GCF_007644035.1 Vogesella mureinivorans
TGCACTGCAAGACCTGCGACATCAAGGACCCGTACCAGATCATCAACTGGGTGACGCCTGAGGGGGCAGCCGGGCCGAATTACCAGAACCTGTAGTTGGGCGAGAGCGATGAATCAGAGCCGGCTGGTAGCGAAGCTGATCGCTCCGCTACCTGCACTAGACACGTCTGAGGCTTCTCCCAGAGATGTCGTCATGGCAGCTCTGACCTGGCCAACCGAAGCTTGGGCTCCCCAGGCCTTGGAGTGGATTGAGCAAGGCGTTGAAATTGACGGCGAGATTGCAGAGGCACTCGAGAGCTTTGCAGCCAACAAGCTCCACTCACAGACAATGAGGCACAAGGCGTTCGCTTTCGCAGCGAGGTGGCGGCGCAAGCAGGCGCTGCGCAGCTAGCTCGCCCCTTTGCAGGCTGGAC
>NZ_VMTV02000703.1 GCF_007644035.1 Vogesella mureinivorans
TAAACATGCGCCTTGGAAAGTGACCAATAATTATCTTGCAGATCGTAAAGAGCTTAAAAATGCCAAGTTTGATGATGGGGTTTTAAAGTTTCACAAACGGGAAGCGCAAACAGCAAAAAAGCCTAAACTGGTTTCCTAATTTAATTTGGAAATAAAAAGGAGCGTAAGCTCCTTTTTTATGTGATGATAAAATTTAATAAGCCAATGAATACTTCTCAACATATGTTGTATCAGGGTGTAATGGTCAGCGAT
>NZ_VMTV02000671.1 GCF_007644035.1 Vogesella mureinivorans
GAGTAGCAGTAACTTGGGACGAATTGCTAATGCACGAGCGATCGCTACCCTTTGTTTCATTCCACCCGATAATTGAGCTGGTGGCTTATCGGCAGCATGACGCAACCCTACCATATCAATATGCTGCTCGACGATTGCTTTGCGTTCCCCGGCTGGTAAATCTTTCATCACCGAGTTGACAGCTAACGCAATATTTTCTCGTACAGTGCGCCAAGGTAATAGCGAATAATTTTGGAATACTACCATCCGGTC
>NZ_VMTV02001179.1 GCF_007644035.1 Vogesella mureinivorans
AGGATCTCGACCAGCACGCCGGCGGGTTCCAGCCCGGCCAGACGCGGCAGGTCGGACGCGGCTTCGGTATGGCCGGTTCGCGCTAGAACGCCACCCGGCTGCGCGGTCAGAGGAAAGATATGGCCTGGCTGGCGCAGGTCGGACGCACGCGCATCGGGTTTGACCGCGGTGCGGATGGTGTGGGCGCGGTCATCGGCCGGAATGCGCGTGCTGCCGCCCGCGGCGGCCTCGATGGGCCCGGTGCAACTGGTG
>NZ_VMTV02000194.1 GCF_007644035.1 Vogesella mureinivorans
CGGAACACCAGGGTGCCGTTGGTGCCGCCGAAGCCGAAGCCGTTGGACATCGCGACCTCGATCTTCGCCTCGCGCGCCACGTTGGGCACGTAGTCGAGGTCGCAGCCCTCGCCGGGCTCGTCGAGGTTGATCGTCGGCGGCACCAGGCCGTGGTAGAGCGCGAGGATGCTGAAGATCGCCTCCACGCCGCCGGCCGCGCCAAGCAGATGGCCGGTCATCGACTTGGTCGAGCTGACCAGGGTGCGGTAGGCG
>NZ_VMTV02000289.1 GCF_007644035.1 Vogesella mureinivorans
GTCAGCGTCGTCTTGCCGTGGTCAACGTGACCGATCGTGCCCACGTTCACGTGCGGCTTGGTGCGCTCGAACTTACCCTTGGCCATGACTTTGGTATCCCGGTGAACTCAAGATTCGGAAAGGTGTGGATGGGTGCCGCTTCAAGAGATGGTGCTCATGACTGGAATCGAACCAGCGACCTCTTCCTTACCAAGGAAGTGCTCTACCGACTGAGCTACATGAGGACTCTACTTGTTTACGGACCAAGCCCTC
>NZ_VMTV02001140.1 GCF_007644035.1 Vogesella mureinivorans
AGGCCAGGCCGTTGCCGCTGGGCATCAGCGGCGCTTGGCAGATGGGACAGATCAGGCTCATGCCAGCAATTTCACCATCGTCTGGTAATAGACTTCGGTGAGCAGGTCCAGATCGCTGGCCAGTACGCGCTCGTTGATCTGGTGGATGGTGGCGTTGACCGGGCCGAGCTCGACCACCTGAGTGCCCAGGGTGGCGATAAAGCGACCGTCGGAGGTGCCGCCGCTGGTGGACGGCGTGGTGTCGCGACCGGT
>NZ_VMTV02000283.1 GCF_007644035.1 Vogesella mureinivorans
GCCGCGGCAACGCCGGAACTGTTCTTTGAAGACGGCGAGCCGCTGGGCTTCCGCGAGGCGGTGCTGAGCGGGCGCTCCACCGGGGCGCCGGGCGCCGTGGCCATGCTGGCCATGGCCCACGAGCGGCATGGGCGGCTGGACTGGTCCGGGCTGTTCGGCGATGCGGCGCGGCTGGCCGAGGACGGCTTCACCGTCAGCCCCCGACTGGCGGGCATGATCGCCTCCTCGGCGCCCCAGGCCTCGACCGCCTGG
>NZ_VMTV02000929.1 GCF_007644035.1 Vogesella mureinivorans
GGATCCTCGTGATAGACCTGCCCGATGCCGTGCCCGCAGTACTCGCGCACCACCGAGAAGCGCTCGGCCTCGACATAGCTCTGGATGGCGTGGCCGATGTCGCCCAGGGTGGCGCCGGGGCGGACCGTGCGGATGCCGCGCCACATGGCCTCGAAGGTGACGTCGACGAGGCGCTTCGCCAGCACCGAGGGCTCGCCGACGTGGTACATCCGGCTGGTGTCGCCGTGCCAGCCGTCCTTGATGACGGTGACG
>NZ_VMTV02000237.1 GCF_007644035.1 Vogesella mureinivorans
TCTTCCAATCATCGCATTAATAGCTACAATTCCTTCACTTCATAAACAAAAGTCTCCCACTTTTCTTTCTGTAGCGCGATGCAAAATCGCAAGATTAATTGAGCATCAGCTTTATCCGTTTTGGTGCGCGAGAGTTCACTAATTGCAAACCCTTTGATTCGAGCAGGATTAACGATACTGACCGTGTGCCCTTGGCTGTGCAGAAATTCTGCCACGCCTTCCCCATAGGTGCTAGTCGCTTCGAGGCAGGCG
>NZ_VMTV02000917.1 GCF_007644035.1 Vogesella mureinivorans
GCAGGAGCTCCACCAGATTCGCCACGCGACCGCGCACGGAGGTAATTCCCTTAGCCTGGAGCTTTTTCTTGTCCGGATTCAGATAGTTTGCCAGACGGCTCAGATCGGCATTCAGCAATAATGTGCCGTGGTGGAATCCGCGATCCATCGTTTCGCGGTAGGCTGAGCCTGACACTTTCCGGTCGCCTTCAGGCGTTTTCACGACCAGATCGTTACGTCCCGAGGCTTCAGCCGTCACGCCGAGTGAATTGA
>NZ_VMTV02000091.1 GCF_007644035.1 Vogesella mureinivorans
GCCGATGTCGCTCTCGCGCAGATTGACCAGCGTCGCTGCGCGGTCGGTGTAGCGTCTGACGTTGAGGTGCTGGTCCAGGAACAGGATCGCGATCTCGATGCTGTTGAGCACGTTCTTCATGTCGCTCTGCGCCAGCGCCAGGTCGTCCAGCTTGGTCTGCAGCTCGCTGTTGATCGTCTGCAGCTCTTCGTTCATCGACTGCATTTCTTCCTTCGAGGTGGTCAGCTCCTCGTTCGCCGACTGCAGCTCCTC
>NZ_VMTV02001057.1 GCF_007644035.1 Vogesella mureinivorans
ATGGAGGCGAACCGGGAGAACTGAAACATCTAAGTACCCCGAGGAAAAGAAATCAACCGAGATTCCGTAAGTAGTGGCGAGCGAACGCGGAAGAGCCTGTATGTGTTATGGATTGAGTTAGTGGAACGCTCTGGAAAGTGCGGCCATAGTGGGTGATAGCCCCGTACACGAAAACCCATTCCAAGAACTAAGCATACGACAAGTAGGGCGGGACACGCGAAATCCTGTCTGAATATGGGGGGACCATCCTCCAAGGCTAAATACTCGTGATCGACCGATAGTGAACCAGTACCGTGAGGGAAAGGCGAAAAGAACCCCGGGAGGGGAGTGAAATAGAACCTGAAACCGGATGCATACAAACAGTGGGAGCCTGGAAACGGGTGACTGCGTACCTTTTGTATAATGGGTCAGCGACTTACATTCAGTGGCAAGCTTAACCGCATAGGGGAGGCGTAGGGAAACCGAGTCCGAATAGGGCGTCTTAGTCGCTGGGTGTAGACCCGAAACCGAGTGATCTATCCATGGCCAGGATGAAGGTGCGGTAACACGCACTGGAGGTCCGAACCCACTAGTGTTGCAAAACTAGGGGATGAGCTGTGGATAGGGGTGAAAGGCTAAACAAACTCGGAGATAGCTGGTTCTCCCCGAAAACTATTTAGGTAGTGCCTCATGTATCACTTCCGGGGGTAAAGCACTGTTATGGCTAGGGGGTCATTGCGATTTACCAAACCATGGCAAACTCTGAATACCGGAAAGTGCAAGCATGGGAGACAGACGGTGGGTGCTAACGTCCATCGTCAAGAGGGAAACAACCCAGACCGCCAGCTAAGGTCCCAAATGATCAGTTAAGTGGTAAACGAGGTGGGAAGGCCTAGACAGCCAGGATGTTGGCTTAGAAGCAGCCATCATTTAAAGAAAGCGTAATAGCTCACTGGTCGAGTCGTCCTGCGCGGAAGATGTAACGGGGCTCAAACTGATAACCGAAGCTGCGGATGGGCACATTAATGTGTCCGTGGTAGGGGAGCGTTCTGTAGGTCTGTGAAGGTGGTGGTGTAAACCCTGCTGGAGATATCAGAAGTGCGAATGCTGACATGAGTAGCGATAAAGCGGGTGAAAAGCCCGCTCGCCGAAAGCCCAAGGTTTCCTACGCAACGTTCATCGGCGTAGGGTGAGTCGGCCCCTAAGGCGAGGCTGAAAAGCGTAGTCGATGGGAAACGGGTTAATATTCCCGTACTTTTATGCAGTGCGATGTGGGGACGGAGAAGGTTAGGTTAGCGGCCTGTTGGAATAGGTCGTTTAAGCCGGTAGGCTGGTGCGGTAGGCAAATCCGCTGCACCTTAAGGCCGAGAGGTGATGACGAGGGTCTACGGACCTGAAGTAACTGATACCACGCTTCCAGGAAAAGCCACTAAGCTTCAGCTGCATAAGAACCGTACCGCAAACCGACACAGGTGGGCAGGATGAGAATTCTAAGGCGCTTGAGAGAACTCAGGAGAAGGAACTCGGCAAATTGACACCGTAACTTCGGGAGAAGGTGTGCCTCTGTTGGTGTAGGACTTCGCGTCCGAAGCTAGTAGAGGTCGCAGAGAATAGGTGGCTGCGACTGTTTAACAAAAACACAGCTCTGTGCCAACACGAAAGTGGACGTATACGGAGTGACGCCTGCCCGGTGCTGGAAGATTAAATGATGGGGTGCAAGCTCTTGATTGAAGTCCCAGTAAACGGCGGCCGTAACTATAACGGTCCTAAGGTAGCGAAATTCCTTGTCGGGTAAGTTCCGACCCGCACGAATGGCGTAACGATGGCCACACTGTCTCCTCCTGAGACTCAGCGAAGTTGAAATGTTTGTGAAGATGCAATCTACCCGCTGCTAGACGGAAAGACCCCGTGAACCTTTACTGTAGCTTTGCATTGGACTTTGAACAGACTTGTGTAGGATAGGTGGGAGGCTATGAAGCTGGAACGCTAGTTTCAGTGGAGCCGTCCTTGAAATACCACCCTGGTGTGTTTGAGGTTCTAACCTTGGTCCGTGATCCGGATCGGGGACAGTGCATGGTAGGCAGTTTGACTGGGGCGGTCTCCTCCCAAAGTGTAACGGAGGAGTTCGAAGGTTACCTAGGTACGGTCGGAAATCGTGCTGATAGTGCAATGGCAAAAGGTAGCTTAACTGCGAGACCGACAAGTCGAGCAGGTGCGAAAGCAGGACATAGTGATCCGGTGGTTCTGAATGGAAGGGCCATCGCTCAACGGATAAAAGGTACTCCGGGGATAACAGGCTGATTCCGCCCAAGAGTTCACATCGACGGCGGAGTTTGGCACCTCGATGTCGGCTCATCACATCCTGGGGCTGTAGCCGGTCCCAAGGGTATGGCTGTTCGCCATTTAAAGTGGTACGTGAGCTGGGTTCAAAACGTCGTGAGACAGTTTGGTCCCTATCTGCAGTGGGCGTTGGAAGTTTGACGGGGGCTGCTCCTAGTACGAGAGGACCGGAGTGGACGAACCTCTGGTGTACCGGTTGTGACGCCAGTCGCATCGCCGGGTAGCTAAGTTCGGAAGAGATAACCGCTGAAAGCATCTAAGCGGGAAACTTGCCTGAAGATGAGACTTCCCTGGAGGCTTGACCTCCCTGAAGAGTCGTTCGAGACCAGGACGTTGATAGGTCGGGTGTGGAAGCGCTGTGAGGCGTTAAGCTAACCGATACTAATTGCTCGTGAGGCTTGATCCTATCATTTGAGTTGCTTTGTTGATGATGAAGCGCTGGT
>NZ_VMTV02000770.1 GCF_007644035.1 Vogesella mureinivorans
GAACCTTTTCTCTCTGAAATCCGCATGATGAGCTTCGTGTTCGCCCCCAAGGGCTGGGCGCTGTGCAACGGCCAGCTGCTGCCGATCAACCAGAACCAGGCGCTGTTCGCCCTGCTGGGCACCACCTTCGGTGGCGATGGCCGGGTCAACTTCGCCCTGCCCGACCTGCGCGGGCGCACGCCGATCCACGTCGGCAGCGGCCATACCCTGGGAGAACGCGGCGGCGAGCAGGCGCATACGCTGTCGATCGCGGAGCTGCCGACCCACACCCATGTGATGCAGGCCAGCAATCAGACCGCGAGCACCAACACGCCGACCAATGCACTGCCCTTGTCGAACTCCAGCGCCTCCAACCTGTGGGCACCGCCGGCGAACCTGGTGGCCATGTCCCCCAGCGCGGTGACCAATGTC
>NZ_VMTV02000203.1 GCF_007644035.1 Vogesella mureinivorans
TACACCAGCCATGCGAAGAATATCGTAAGCAGTGAACATATGGACGTAAAAGTTTGGAATTAGACATTCATTCACGTAGGCATTACCAGACAATTCGACGTAGAGGCTCTGACCCAAGTCAATGCGCGTCACCTCAGCTAGCTTTGCATCTTCAGCGTTAACACCCAAAAGAAGTTCCTTAGTGTTTGCTATGTGCTCGTATGCCTGTGTGAGAGCTATGACGTCTGGCTCTAGATTATTCGCAGGTTTGCCATCACACCAGAGAGCAAAGTTGCGTGGTTGATTGCAGGTGAAAGCAATCTGTGTACCGAACGGAAGCATGTCAGCCACAATGCGCTTTTGAAGGAACGACTCGTCATCACAAAAATGAGTTTGAGCTGACTCTAAGAGATGCTCAAGAGTCGCTAAGC
>NZ_VMTV02000355.1 GCF_007644035.1 Vogesella mureinivorans
TTGAGCGTGTCGCCGTTGACCAGCACGGTAAAGGTGTAGGTGCTGCTGCCGGCGGGAATCGTCTGGCTGGTCAGGGTGCTGGCGACATAGTCCACGCCGGCAGTAGCGCTGCCGTTGGCGGTGCCAATGTCGAAGGTCACGCCGCCCGGGCCAGCCGGTGCGCTCAGGCTGACAGTGAAGGTGAAGTTGGTGATGCCGGCGTTGCCTTCGTTCGCGGTGACGTCGTTGATCACCAGGTTCGGCAGGTCGTCGTTGAGGATCGTACCCGTCGCGCTGTTGGGCACGCCGACGGTGTAGCCCGCGCCTGCATTCAGAGTCAGCACCACCGTCTCGTTGGTTTCGATGGTGGCGTCAGCCGTCGGGTTGACCGTGATCGTGCCGGTGGTGCTGCCGGCCGGAATCACGAGCGG
>NZ_VMTV02000762.1 GCF_007644035.1 Vogesella mureinivorans
CGTGGAAACCCTGGTCAGGCACGCGATCGACGGCTACCAGGGCGCCGCAGGCATCATGCCGGCCCGCGGCGGCAACCCCTCGCTGACCGATGAGCAGGTCGAGGCCTCGGTTGTCTGGATGCTGGACAACCTCAAGTAAGCCGCTGCCGCCGCGCGCGGACACCCAGCCTGCGACGCCGCCCCCGAGGCGGCGTCGTCGTCTCTGCAGGAGCCCGAACCCGATGTCCTTGCCCGCCTTTGCCCGCTACGCCCTGCTGCTGGCCCTGCCAATGCTGCTACCGGCCTGCGCCCGCCAAGACACCACCCAGGTGCCATCGGCCCCGCGCCGGATCGGCGAGCTGCAGGGCAGCGGCGAGCGCAGCCCCTTCGAGGGCCAGCGCCTGCGCATCCAGGGCGTGGTGACCGGCAGC
>NZ_VMTV02000305.1 GCF_007644035.1 Vogesella mureinivorans
CGTCAGGTACAAAAAAAAGCCCTTAGGGGGCTTTTTTTTGCTATGAGTTAGCCATATTTTCGTGCGAATTTTTCATCGGAATCGCATAGATAAATAATAAACTCAATAAACGCGATGATCGCGGGTATGAATGTCCAGCAAAAAATTAGATACAGGAACCCCTGTCCTATTTTTCCTAAGTAAAATTTATGTGCGCCAAATCCACCAAGGAAGAATGCTAATAGCGCGGCTGCGATTCTACTTTTTTCACCTGAACCTGAAGAGGCGTTTGTGGCTCCGCAGTGCGGGCATGACTTTGCTGTTTCGTGTATTTCCTTGCCACATCCTCGGCAGTAAACCATTGAACTCATTTTTTATCCTCGAGCTTATTTTAATTGGGATCATAATATCCGATGTTTTATAACGATGTGTATCCTATGCGCTCGGATTGGATAGATTTCCATTACGGTGAAGGATCTTCTTGAGATCCTTTCTGTGGCGTCGTAATCTCTTGCTCTGTAAACGAAAAAACCGCCCTGCAAGGCGGTTTTTCGAAGGTTCTCAGAGCAGCAACTCTTTGAACCGTGGTAACTGGCTTACGAGGAGCGCAGTAACCAAATCTGTTCTTTCAGTTTAGCCTTAACAGGCGCATAACTTCAAGACTAACTCCTCTAAATCAGTTACCAGTGGCTGCTGCCAGTGGCGATAAGTCGTGTCTTTCCGGGTTGGACTCAAGATGATAGTTACCGGATAAGGCGCAGCAGTCGGACTGAACGGGGGGTTCGTGCATACAGTCCATCCAGGAGCGAACTGCCTTCGCGGAACTGAGTGTCAGGCGTGGAATGAGATAAACGCGGCCATAACAGCGGAATGACACCGGTAAACCGAAAGGCAGGAATGCGGGGGAGCACGAGGGAGCCACCAGGGGGAAACGCCTGGTATCTTTAAGCCGCATCGGGTTTCGCCACCACTGATTTGAGCGTCAGATTTCATGATGTTTGTCAGGGGGGCGGAGCCTATGGAAAAACGGCTTCGCCGCGGCCTTATCTCTTCCCTGTTAAGCTCCTTCCTGGTATCTCCCAGGAAATTTCCGCCCCGCCTGTAAGCCGGCACCGCTCGCCGCAGCCGAACGACCGAGCGCAGCGAGTCAGTGAGCGAGGAAGCGGAATATATCCTGTATCGCATATTCTGCTGACGCGCCGTTGCCGCCTTTTTTCTCCTGCTACATGAAGCACTTCACTGATTTCCGCATCCGTGCCAACATAGTAAGCCAGTATACACTCCGCTAGCGCTACGTGACTGGTTCAGGGCTGCGCCCCGAAACCCGCTAAAAGCTAATGACGCGCCTGCGGCTTGTCCAACGCCTCACGGCACCGGATTAAAATCCGCTCCCGTTCACCGTTTCTGACTGCCTTTCACCGTCGCTGGCGCTTCATCGTTTCTACTGTGTCTGGCAGACTGTGCTGATTTATTCTGACTGGAGAACGTTATGGCCAGACTGACAAACTTGACGCCTGCAGAGAAAAAATTTCTTGATGATGCTGTTGCCGCAGCTGAAAGAGCGTCAGGTAAAAAGCTAAATCAGCCTAACCGGCACATCGTCCTGAACAGAGCGCGTGCGCAAATTGAGTTGCAGCGTTACGCCGACCGCCAGCGTGCATTACGTGAGGATGAGCGGCAGCAGTCCGATTTTGCCTGGTCACGTCCGCGCGCGCCGCGCCGCTGATTTTGGCTTTTGGCGGTTTAGTGGTGCTGACGCTGCGAAATCACCTGCCATTCACCTGCGTGCATAGCCATGCAGTCGCGCAGAAATCATCAGGGGCGTTTTTCCGGGATACTGGTGAGGAAAGGTGCCGGAAACGGCCCTGATGCGGCAGGATTGCGCTGAGGGCGCCTGCGGGGGTGCGGGCAAGGGATGTTATGGTAAATATAGCTACTTTGTGCGTACAAAAGAGATTGGTGAGATCCACTCAGCTGCGCCAATTTATGAAGAGATTTTAAAATATGAAAAACTGGATTCATCATAAGGCCAAAATTATTTTTGGATTTACCCTAGCTATATACTTACTTATATGGCTGACGGCCTCTTATGTTGGGGTTTATGTAACGTATGTAGCTGGGTCGATTCTTTTAGTTTCAGGTGTTATCTTTTGGATCACTATTC
>NZ_VMTV02000515.1 GCF_007644035.1 Vogesella mureinivorans
GCCGGCCAGGCGTTCGAGCTGCGCGCGCAGGCGCTGCATGACCGCCGACTCGCCCAGCGGTGCCACCGATGGACTGAGCTGACGACGCAGGGCCTGGTTGTCGGCGCGCAGGCGCTGGGCTTCGAGCGCACGCTCCAGGGTGATCAGCAGCTTGGCCAGGGTCACCGGCTTCTCGATGAAGTCGTAGGCGCCCAGCCGCGTGGCCTCGACTGCGGTTTCGATGGTGCCGTGGCCGGACATCATCACGACCGGCGTGTCGTCACCGGCGGTCTTCCACTCGCGGAGCAGGGCGATGCCGTCGGTACCGGGCATCCAGATGTCGAGCAGCACGGCATCGAAGCGGCCTTCGCTGCGTGCTGCGCGCGCCGCCTCGGCATGCTCGGCGGTCGCTACCGCATAGCCCTCGTCC
>NZ_VMTV02000343.1 GCF_007644035.1 Vogesella mureinivorans
TCAAAAAACATAACAACCTCACTCGAATGGAATTGGGTAAATCTATTTAGTCTGTGATTTGCGAACCCATACTTTTTCGCATCACGACAGAACCAACTCCATTCGTTCTGGTTGTATCCGGTACCAGACAATTAAAAACCGTCTTCCAGGTGGTTGGCCTCACTTCGTGAATCCAACCACCTCAGCCAATTTTTCAATCAGCAATGTCGTCAATCACTAAATCGGAACCCACTGGCAAGCCAGCGGGACCCCACGATTTAGAGTTTGACGATTTCGGAAACAGCGAGCGCTGGCAGATTTTAATCTGACTGCGTGAGGTGTTGGCAGGGTGTCGGGGCGCAGCCCTGACGAATCGTTTTTGGCACCGACATCGTGATGGCGGTGTACCAAAAACACATCTTGTCCCAACTGAGTTCGGAAACCGAACTCAGTAATTGAGTGACGTCACTTTGCGGCGTTAGCCCTATCCTGCATCGGAGTAGAACCAATAGGACAAGATGTGTTTTTGGAGTACCGCCGACAAGCGGCGTCCTCTCAAAAACGTCGTGGTCAGGGCTGCGCCCCGACACCCTGTCAGTCTGATTCAGCTTTATCTTTTGACGGTGAGCGACGGTACTTTTTGGATTCGGTTTTCCACTCAAAAGCAATGCGTGAACCATCATCATCGCCTTCGGGAATATCATCCCCGATTACCATATCGGCATCAGTTTCCTGATCGAGTTTCAGTATGTCTTTGAGTGCGCCACCGGTAGCCACAAATCGGCGCTTATGTGTCTGCTTAGTCAATTCGAGGAACCATTCAGGATCAGCAACCATGTCAGCCGGCTTCGTGGAATATTTCAGGGTTTCAGCCACTGCGCCCCGTACAAGTTCCGCAGTTGCAGAAGCCAATGATTCTCCGTCCTTAGGCTTGCGGGGTTTTACTGCTCGAACATCAACATTCGGATCGTAATTCACACGCAAACACTCTCGCCAAAGCTCTACCCAGCGGTCATGTTTAACGTAATCTCGCGTGAACATTGAGGGAGGAACCATCATCAGAGTGTGAAAGTGCGGGTGCGCACTACCGTCACTTCCACGTGTAACTTCCGTGGTGCGGATCCAGCCCTGAACAGGTCGAAACTCTTTGCGATCCTTAAGTCGCTGGAAGGCCATGTTCATTCGGTTAAGTGTCTCACCCAATTCCCCGATCGCGCAGTTTCGCACTGTGAGGGTCAGGAACATCCAGCGTGCATCTGGATAATCCGCAACAATACGCGGCAGGGACTGATAAAAACGGGCTTGCCACATCAGGGATCGCCTCCACTGGCAGACAGGACAGTGCCGGACACGACAGAAATGCGCCTCACGTAGCCTAAGGCGAGTTTCTCCAGTTTCTTTGAGGGTAGACCAACCAAACCTCAGTAAACCGCCACAGGAAGCCATACGCGCCCCGTAGCGCTCATATTCGGCTGCGAGAAGGTAAATCCCACCTACGTCGTCAGAAACGCTTTTGTGAGCGTCCCAGGGCGCGTCTGAGGGGGAGTAATCCGTGAGGTTCTGGAGTTTAGGGTTTTGCATGCACACCGTCCCATGCTGGGCGATGGCTCATTTGACGTGTTATCATTGCCGTATCACCTGTTGGTTGTCGCTTCGAATCGAATTTCTGCAGGTGGTCACACCCCCGAACGATGGCCGTCGTTGCGGGGGTCGCTTTTAAGGCGACCACTCCCAACAGAATACTTCCAAAACCTTCTACAACGCAAATAAGCCCCGAAGCCTTGGTACGCAAGGCTTGATGCCATTTTTTATCGCCAGAGTTATCCCTTAAGTATAAATACAAGGATCGCGCGCGGATCGAACCAGCCATTCAACGCCCACCCGCCACCAAAAACTGCCACAACGCCAGGAGCGAAACAGCAACGCTCAACGCACTATCAACATGATTAAGAACCTCAAAAAACATAACAACCTCACTCGAATGGAATTGGGTAAATCTATTTAGTCTGTGATTTGCGAACCCATACTTT
>NZ_VMTV02000633.1 GCF_007644035.1 Vogesella mureinivorans
GCCCACACTCATCGTGCTGAACCAGATGGACGCGGCGAAGCGGCGCGGCATCCGCATCGACCGCGAGGCGCTCGCCGCAGAGCTGGGCGTGCCGGTGCTCGAGACCGTTGCGGTCAAGCGCCACGGCGCCGCGGAGCTGCTGGCCGCACTGGATGCGCCGCTGCCGTCGAGCGCGTCGCGAGAGTTCGATGCCACGGACGGCCTGCACACCCGCGTGCGCGATCTGCTCAGGCGCTGCGTGGAAATGCCCGAGCGCACCGCGCGCATCGACGAGCAGCTCGACCGCGTGCTGCTGCATCCGCTGTACGGCCTGCTGATCCTGGCCGTGGTGATGTTCTGCATTTTCCAGGCGGTGTTCAGCTGGGCCTCGCCGCTCAGCGAGGGCATCGATGCCGGCACCGCCTGGCT
>NZ_VMTV02000699.1 GCF_007644035.1 Vogesella mureinivorans
CAGGCCAGCCACGCAGCGCATGGAGATCAAGTTCTCCTGTGCTGCGTGACTAGACTGCTGGGTCAGGTCAGGGCGCCGGGGTGCGATTCGCGATCGCATCCTCGATCAGATCCTGCATGACCTGTTCGAGCTCGACGCCTTTCCGGTCGCCTCCGCTCGATATTTCGGTGGCGATCAAAGCGTAATAGCCGGTCTCGCGATCGATCCAGCCGGTCCAACCATAGGCACCCGGTGAGGAATTGATCTTGGACGTCGCGCAGGCCGAAGGCGTGTCGCATTCGACAAAGGAGCCGAGCGCATATTCCCAATTGCCCGCGCTCGCCGGCACGAAAACGCGCGGCAAGCCTGCGGTACGTTGCTGGGTGAAGCTTGTCATATCGGTAATAAAGCTGCCGCCAAGGAAGGCAC
>NZ_VMTV02000359.1 GCF_007644035.1 Vogesella mureinivorans
CGCCGCCTGCTGGTGAAGATCACCCCGCAGAGCATGCAGGACCCGAGCCTGCCCGGCTGGATCGCCAACCTGCTCAAGCAGACCGGGGTGCGCGGCGAGCAGCTGGTGTTCGGCGTGCCCGAGACCCGGGTCATGACCTATCTCAAGGGCGCCAAGGAGTTCCAGCGCGCGGTGGCCAAGCTCGGCTGCGGCCTGTGCCTTGAGCAGTTCGGCGCCAGCACGCATTCGCTGGACGTGCTGAAGCACCTCGACCCGACCATGCTCAAGCTCGACCGCAGCTTCACCGAGGACCTGGGGCGCAACGCCGAGCACCAGGCCAAGGTGCGCGAGTTGGCCGCGCGTGCGACCGAGCTCGGAAAGTCCACGATTGCCGAGTTCGTCCAGGACGCTGCCAGCATGACCGTGCT
>NZ_VMTV02000383.1 GCF_007644035.1 Vogesella mureinivorans
CTGCTTCACGGTACGCAGCATCTTGTTTAACAAACTCTTCTGCACATGGCATAGATACCACACGTACACCTTCAAGTTGTGCATGTGCTTCCATCGCCAATGAAACTTCTGAACCTGTCGCAATGATGATTGCTTTTAATTCACCTTTTTCTTCAGCCAATACATAACCACCTTTTGCAACATTCTTGATGTTTATGGAATATGCACGAAATGCAGTACGTATGTCTGCTTTGATGAAGCAACGTGTGATT
>NZ_VMTV02000607.1 GCF_007644035.1 Vogesella mureinivorans
TCGATGTCTTCGCCTGCCGCCCCTTCGGCGGCAATCCGGTCGCCGTCGTACTCGACGCCACCGGGCTCGACGGCGCCAGCATGCAGCGCCTCGCCCACTGGACCAACCTGTCCGAAACAACGTTCGTGCTGCCGCCTGAAACGCCTGGCGGCAGCTACCGTGTGCGCATCTTCACGCCACGCCAGGAGCTGCCCTTCGCCGGCCATCCCAGCATCGGCACTGCGCATGCAGTGCTGGAGGCCGGCCTCGCT
>NZ_VMTV02001093.1 GCF_007644035.1 Vogesella mureinivorans
CATTGCCAATGACTTTAGTTAACCGTCGGATGGAATGCAAACTGCTGCCAGCAATACCCCATGCACCACCCGCTACGAGCAGAAGCACCCCTGGAATTGAAATTAGGAAGATGTTGCGGATCACGACCATTTCTTGTGCGATCGCTTTTAAACTTACTGCGATCGCAACTTGAGTAAAGGGTGTTGTGACTGCACCAACCCGCCAAGTTCCCGTTGCTGTGCGCTGGGTGACAAATCGAGGCGGGGGCGGT
>NZ_VMTV02000964.1 GCF_007644035.1 Vogesella mureinivorans
CCGGCCAGCAGGTTGCCCTCAAAATCATCGCCAGGAAGAAGCTTATCAGCCGCGATATGGCTGGGCGTGTTGAGCGTGAGCTTGTAAATACTTAATGCACCGTCACTTTGTCCTTGACTTGCACCAGTAATGATTCCTGTGGTTCGATAGAGTTCCCCAAAGTCAGTGACTTGGTCAACAGCGACCTGACAACCTATAAATTGTTTTAAAGCAATATGTGCATTGGTTGAAAGGCAAAGTAATTCTGCCTT
>NZ_VMTV02000925.1 GCF_007644035.1 Vogesella mureinivorans
CCTGTTGAAGTAATTTCTTGATCGCTGGTGCAGGTGCAAATCCCATGATTCGAGGTTCTATACCGACAGTTGTTGCTGCAATGATTTTGGCACGTGGTTTTAATTGATACTGTGTAACGGCTTGATCTGATGCGATCAGTAAAGCGGCTGCACCATCGTTAATTCCTGAAGCATTGCCCGCAGTTACCGTACCTTCTGCTTTCACCACACCTTTTAATTTTTGTAAGGCTTGCAATGTGGTTGAAGCCCGT
>NZ_VMTV02000216.1 GCF_007644035.1 Vogesella mureinivorans
TACTCATCACTCATAATAGAGTCTCGTAGCTCAGCTGGTTAGAGCGCTACACTGATAATGTAGAGGTCGGCAGTTCGAGCCTGCCCGAGACTACTAATTAAAGCGGTAAGCAGTAAGCTTGAAGCAGTAGGCATTTAGCCTAAAGCTTATGGCCTATAGTCTACAGCACCTAGAGGGGGAATTAGCTCAGCTGGCTAGAGCGCCTGCCTTGCACGCAGGAGGTCAAGGGTTCGACTCCCTTATTCTCCACA
>NZ_VMTV02001007.1 GCF_007644035.1 Vogesella mureinivorans
AGGGTCGAGCGCGCGTCATCGATGCGGTGGGTGGTGAAGCCGACCTGGTTGTTGATGACCACGTGCACGGTGCCACCGACCGCGAAGCCGCGGGCCTGCGACATCTGCAGCAGCTCCATCACCACGCCCTGGCCGGCAAACGCCGCGTCGCCGTGGATCAGCACGGGCACCACCTGCTTGCGCTCGGCGTCCTCGCGGCGGGTCTGGCGCGCGCGCACGCTGCCGGCGATCACCGGGTCGATGATCTCCAG
>NZ_VMTV02000397.1 GCF_007644035.1 Vogesella mureinivorans
GGTTCTGCTCGATGCGCGCCAGCATGCGGTCGCGCCACTCGGCCAGCTCTTCATAGGTCGGGCCGCCCAGCACCACCTGCAGGGGCTGACCGCGGCCGCCGCCCAGGCCACCGCCACGGCCCTGGGCGAAGGCGCGCACGCCGGGGATGCTGGCCAGCTCGGCGCGGAAAGCGTCGATCACCTCGCCGGTGCTCATCTCGCGCTCGGCCCAGTCCTTGAGGATCACGATGGCGAATCCGGTGTGCATCTCC
>NZ_VMTV02000898.1 GCF_007644035.1 Vogesella mureinivorans
GGTGCAGGTCAAGTGGCTCCCGCCCTTGACCGCCTTCGACACGCGATTGACGGCGACCGGCTTTTCAAGCATGCCGTCGCTGTTGTCACGATCGTTCGTGCTCATTGCGATTCTCTCGATTGCTTACGACCCTTCGGGTCGCTTGTAGTTGTGGTGCAGCAAAGGGATCGCAGAGCGATCAGAACTTCAGGCCAGCCTCACGGGCGGCATCGGCAAGAGCCTTGATGCGACCGTGATAGCGGAATCCCGAG
>NZ_VMTV02000081.1 GCF_007644035.1 Vogesella mureinivorans
GGAGTCCGGGCGTTGTCCCCGTTTAACACAGGGCAGGAAGCGCCAGCAAGGCGAGGTCGGCGCCGGGGGCGTGCGGCTTGACAGCCCCGGCGGCCCCTCACGACAATGCTCGACCCCGTGGCTATGTAGCTCAGCCGGTTAGAGCACAGCACTCATAATGCTGGGGTCGGTGGTTCGAGTCCACCCATAGCCACCACGACAAGCCCGCGATCTTGCGGGTTTTTTTGTGGGCGGCGACCGCGGTCACGCGG
>NZ_VMTV02000367.1 GCF_007644035.1 Vogesella mureinivorans
CTACGTGTGGGTGGTCAGCGACATCACCGACCGCAAGCGCGCCGAGCAGGAACTGCGCTACCTCGCCAACTACGACACCCTGACCGGCCTGCCCAACCGCAGCCTGCTGTCCGAGCGCCTGGCCCGCGCGGTGGTGCGTGCGCGCCGCCAGGGCACCCGCGTCGCGGTGCTGTTCCTCGATCTCGACCGCTTCAAGGACGTCAACGATTCGATGGGCCACGCCGCCGGCGACCGCATCCTGAAGTCGGCGG
>NZ_VMTV02000270.1 GCF_007644035.1 Vogesella mureinivorans
GCTGGCCTTCCTCTGCCACCACGGCGTGTCCAGCGCGCGCGCGGCCGAGCACTTCCGCGGCCAAGGCTTCCGCAAGCTGTTCAATGTCGAAGGCGGCATCGAGGCCTGGTCGCAGCAGATCGACCCGAGCGTGCCGCGCTACTGACTGCGGGCGGGCATGCACCCGTGCCCCGCAGCTCTCTGGACTACATCGGCGGACATCGCCTGGGCGGGGGCAGCGATGCCATCGCCCACCACGTTTCGCCTTGATG
>NZ_VMTV02000839.1 GCF_007644035.1 Vogesella mureinivorans
GAGTCCCAGGCTGAGGTGTCACAGGTGCCGCCGCGTCCGGGTCCGTCGCAGGGGAAGGCGTATCCGAAGTCTTTTTTGTCCGGCATCAACTTCGAGCCACGAGCATCCAATGCGCCCTTGACGAGAATCAAGGTCGTTGTGTGCAAACCGAGGGCGAAGGCGTGGTGGACGAGGAAGTCTCCAGGGCCAATGGTGAGGAACAGGGAGTTGGTGCCGCTATTGATCGCATCTAGCCAGCCGGGTAACCACAC
>NZ_VMTV02000361.1 GCF_007644035.1 Vogesella mureinivorans
AATCTTGAAAAGATTCACGATGACTCAATGCCCAATGAAATTTCCAATTTGGTGCAAATTCATATTTCAGATCAGTTCTAAATGACTTGGTTTCATCAACAATATTATCATTTGTACCTGAATCGGACGGGACCAACTGTCTATCCACTGCCTAACACGATTCAACATAGAGGTATCCTAATTTTCTAATCATTGGATTTTATATAAAGAAGTTTAATCAACCCGAAATGAAATTTATGTGAAGTAAATATTTTTTTTCATGACACGCACCAATGGATGAGGAAGTGTTAGTTTAGAAAGCGACCAGTGCCACGCCGCTGCTTTGCGAACTGCTTCTGAATGACCATCGGGTCCACCAATTGCAAGCACGACATCATTACCTTCGAGCATCCAACTTTTCATGGTT
>NZ_VMTV02000315.1 GCF_007644035.1 Vogesella mureinivorans
CCCAACAGAAGATCCGGACGCCCGCTCTTCAACGAATCCCAAATCCCCAATCCCGAATCCCGGCTCCGCAACACTCGCCCTCTCACTGCACCTCACCGACCCCATGACCAACCGCATCGACACCCGCCTCGACCAGCTCGCCGCCGCCAAGCGCACCGGCCTGATCCCCTTCATCACTGCCGGTGATCCCTCCGACGCCGCCACCGTGCCGGTGATGCACGCGCTGGTGCGTGCCGGCGCGGATGTGATCGAGCTGGGCGTGCCGTTTTCCGACCCCATGGCCGATGGCCCGGTGATCCAGCAGAGCAGCGAACGTGCGCTCAGCCGCAAGGTCGGCCTGCGGCGGGTGCTGGCGATGGTCGCCGAGTTCCGCCAGCAGGATGCAGGCACACCCGTGGTGCTGAC
>NZ_VMTV02001036.1 GCF_007644035.1 Vogesella mureinivorans
GATGGGATAATCGGAATTACTGCAAGTTTTGCAGTTAGAAGCGTACACCGGGTTGCTTCTCCCAAATTCCCGGCATTGTCCACTACCAAATAATCCACAGTCTTTTCCAGCTTGGGAATTTCTTCCGCTAACTCATCTGGATCTGTCATGCGATATAGAGGGATCTCTGTATCCATCGATTGCAGCCAGGTGGATGTACTGCTTTGACCATCAGCGTCAATAACGGCGACCTTGCGCTTTTTAATGGCAGATAACCAATAGGCGAAATGGGTCAGAGTCGTTGATTTTCCTACTCCGCCCTTTAAATTGCTGAAGCAGATGGTAGTCATTTTACTGCATTTTATTCCTTATTTATCTTACTGATTTTATCCTAATGATAGCCGACAGCTTGGTAATTCCAGCTTT
>NZ_VMTV02000244.1 GCF_007644035.1 Vogesella mureinivorans
AGCTGATCGCTCAAACTCTGCACCTGCCTGCTCAATCCCGTGACGCGCTCGCTCAGCGCCGCGTTCTCCCGTTGCATAAGACCAGACATCGTCCGCCATTCCGCGAAGGCGTTCTCCCACTCGTCCAGCCTTTTCGAGTAGTCCTGCTGTAACTGCTCTAATGCGCTCAGCAACTGTTTTTCCAGCTCCGTCATGTGCTATTTCCCCGCCAGTATCATCCAGCTCGAGTCCTCTCCGAATCCGCCCGCTTGCGGATTCACCCTCACGCATCGGCGTCTCTGGTCTCCGCAGGTTGAGAGCTGAACGCCGCTGTTCCGCTCTGACAGCATCGCCTGCGTGCTCTTCTGCTCCCGGATGATCGTGTAGTTCTCGAGTATCCGGTTCCCCTGCCACCACAGAATGCC
>NZ_VMTV02001043.1 GCF_007644035.1 Vogesella mureinivorans
TCGGCGTCGGCCAGTAGCTTTTCCAGTCGCTTCTGCGAGTAGCGCTCACTGGCCGGCCGGCTGTTTCCGGGGCCGGCCATGGTCGTCAACCAATCGCCAGTTCGGCGCGGCGGTCGCGGTACAGGCCCAGAAGATCTTCGTGCGCCAGCGTGCCTTCGATCACGCGCAGCTCGTCGGCCATCACGTCGAGGGTGTCGATATCGGTGCAGGCGGCAATGCGGGCGGCGAAGCCTTCGGTATCGAAGGTTTGCTGGGCAGCAGCGGGCGCCTTTGATTTCAGCTCTGCTGCGCGGGCGTTGTAGGCATCGACACCAAGCTGATACTGTCCCTCTGGCAGCTCGGCCACCATGTGCTTGATGCGGTCCATATCTGCCTTGCCAGCTGCTTGCCGCAATTGCTCGGTGATCATGTCCAACGTTGGGGCTGGGAGTGCCTGAGTATTAGCGGCTGACTGAGCGGGCGCTTTACTTGCCAGCTTGCCTTTTAGCGCCTCGGTGCGTGTTGCGGGGCGGCTGGCTGCCTGCTCGGCTTGTGGCGTGATATCGCGCTCGGCGCGCGGATGCGTCTCCAGCTCTTCAGGGGTATACACACCCAGAATGGCGCCGGGCGTGTGGGCCCGAGCCCAGTTTTTCACCTGCAGATAGCCCAGCTGCTGCTTGGGATTGGTCTTCCACAGCGGCGAGTTTTTTACGGTGACGCTGGCGGCGCTGAGCCACTCGTTCCAGGTGATTTCGTTTTCCCCGCGGATCACGGCGCCCACGCGACACTGCACGTTCAGGCCGTCGCCTTGGTACTCATAATGGAATCGCCCAGTGATCGCGCCAGTTGCCTGAACAACGGCATTCACAAGCTGTGCCTCATAGCCAAGCTGACCATTCACCAGATGGGTTTTCTGAGCCACGGCAAACGGGTTCATCTTCCATTGCATGGCCTGCATCACAACTGCCATGCAGTCGCCGGGATTGCTGCGCAGATGTTGAGGTATGGTGGATTTTCCACTGGCCATGATCTCCGCCACCCGCATGATGCTATCGATGGTATTGCTATCCAGCACCATCGCCGTTGTAGAAGTCTGGTCGCCGTTATAAGCCGGCAACTGGTCGCCCTGATGTTCAATGATGTCGTTCATGCTGCTTCCTTCGCTTTCTTGAATCGGAAATCTACGTAGCTCACGGCACCAACCGTGTACTCCGCGCGCTTCACTTCTTTGCGGGTGAACTGGCTGCCGTCCGGCAGCAGGCCAATGGCGGCATTGCCCATCAGGTGCAGCAGATGGTTCTTGGCGCCGTCGGCGATGGTTTCGTACTGCTTCACCTGGGCCTTGGCCTCGGCCATTACCTGCTGCCAGTGGGTGGCGCTATCGGGCAGGATGATTTCCGTGCCGTCGGTGCCGGGGTATAGCTTGGCCATCAGGTCGCCGGTGGTGGCGTGGTCGTAATCCGGCTCTGGCGCCTTGCCGGTCTGGATGCGCTCCCAGAACTCGCCTTCGCGCTCGATCATCTGGCGGATCAGCTCGTCATCTCGGTGGATGTGGTAGATGCGGAATTCGGGGCCGGCCATCATCACAGCCAGGTCGCAAAGCTCGGCGTCGGTCACGGCCATGTAGTGCTGGCACTGGGCCAGATAGGAAATCGGTACTTCATCGGTACCATCTGGTCCCCACATCGTTTTGTCTACGAACCGCCCCAAGGCCGTCTTGCACTCCAGCAGTTTGCGGGTGCGAATCTGGCCCTTGTACTGCGGGCGTTTGTCACCTTCCCATACCAGCCGGTCGAGGTTGCCCAGCATCCAGTTATGTTGTGGGTG
>NZ_VMTV02000273.1 GCF_007644035.1 Vogesella mureinivorans
CGGTCGACCACAACGCGCTGGAAACCCTGGTCGCCGACCAGCGCGCCTCCGGCGTGGCGCTGAGCGTGCTCGATCTGTTCACCGATTCTGCTGGCGCCTACCTGGAACGCTGGTTCGAGTCAGAACCGATCCAGGCCCTGTTCGGTTTCGATGGCGTGGTCGGCAACTACGCCAGTCCGTACGCGGCTGGTAGTGCGTATGTACTACTGCATCACGTCTTCGGCGAGGTCAACGGCAAGGCCGGGGCATGGGGCCACGCGATCGGCGGCATGGGCGCGATCACCCAGGCGATGGCGCGTGCGGCAGAAGTGGCCGGCGTGCAGATCGAAGTGAACGCAGGCGTGGCCGAGGTGCTGGTCGAGCAGGGCAGGGCGGTGGGCGTGCGCACCGAGGACGGCCGCGTG
>NZ_VMTV02000166.1 GCF_007644035.1 Vogesella mureinivorans
GGTAAAACCGGGCTTCTCCAACTGATGGGTAAAGGGAGCCAACTGCTGCCGGATAGCGTCTGGTTCCATGTAACAGCACATCACAGGGTAAGCGCAAGCAGTAGTGCCACCCACTGCTTCTCAACCACTGCATGAGAGCGTGGTTGGCAAACCCTCGGTCGGCTAACAGCATCACATCCGGGTGGTAGCGCAACAACCATCTGGCTTTTCGCAACAGCCCCTTGTACTCACCGAACGCTACCGTTGCACTGCCATGTTCTAACACTCGCCACAACAAAGGTACGGCTCGTCCACAGCACACCACCGATAGGTGAATCATGCAATAGCGGTCCCACAACACTGTCGTGTCTAACGCCAGATACAAGCGATGTCCCTTCCAGCCACTCAAAGCAACCAGCACCAAG
>NZ_VMTV02000816.1 GCF_007644035.1 Vogesella mureinivorans
CTTGACGGTTTCGTCGGCTTCGTCGGTGGTGTCGTTGCTGGTCGGTACGGTCACGGTGAAGCTGGTGACGCCGGCGGGTACGGTGATCTTGCCGGTGGCCGCGTCGTAGCTCACGCCATTGCTGAAGGTAGCGCTGCCGTAGTCATCAGCGGTAGCGGTGCCGTCTTGCAGCGCGAAGTCGAAGGTGGTGCTGGTGCTGCTGGCGTTGCTCAGCTTGACGGTGAACGCCAGGCTATCGCCTTCGGTGGCGGACACGTCGTTCGGGTTGGCCGCAGACGGGTCCGGCTTGCCGATGTGCTCGATGGTCGGCGTTTCGTCGTTGTCAATGATGGTACCGGTGGCGTCTTTGCCGCCGATGCTCAGCTTGACGGTTTCGTCGGCTTCGTCGGTGGTGTCATTGCTGGTCGGCACAGTCACGGTGAAGCTGGTGACGCCGGCCGGCACGGTGATCTTGCCGGTGGCGGCATCGTAGCTCACGCCGTTGCTGAAGGTGGCGGTGCCGTAGTCATCGGACGTGGCGGTGCCGTCTTGCAGCGCAAAGTCGAAGGTGGTGGCGCTGGACGAAGCGTTGCTCAGTTTGACGGTGAAGGCCAGGCTATCGCCTTCGGTGGCCGACACGTCGCCGGTGCCCAGGTCGTTACCGATCGATTCGATGGTCGGCGTGCCGTCGTTATCGAGGATGGTACCGGTGGCGTCTTTGCCGCCGATGCTCAGCTTGATGGTTTCGTCGGCTTCGTCGGTGGTGTCGTTGCTGGTCGGCACAGTCACTGTGAAGCTGGTCACGCCAGCTGGTACGGTGATCTTGCCGGTAGCGGCATCGTAGCTCACGCCATTGCTGAAGCTGGCCGCACTGTAGTCATCGGACGTGGCGGTGCCGTCTTGCAGCGCGAAGTCGAAGCTGGTGCTGGTGCTGCTGGCGTTCGACAGCTTGACGGTGAACGCCAGGCTATCGCCTTCGGTGGCGGATACGTCGTTCGGGTTGGCCGCAGACGGGTCCGGCTTGCCGATGTGCTCGATGGTCGGCGTTTCGTCGTTGTCAATGATGGTACCGGTGGCGTCTTTGCCGCCGATGCTCAGCTTGACGGTTTCGTCGGCTTCGTCGGTGGTGTCATTGCTGGTCGGCACAGTCACGGTGAAGCTGGTGACGCCGGCCGGTACGGTGATCTTGCCGGTGGCAGGGTCGTAGCTCACGCCGTTGCTGAAGGTGGCGGTGCCGTAGTCATCAGCAGTGGCGGTGCCGTCTTGCAGCGCGAAGTCGAAGCTGGTGGCGCTGGACGAAGCGTTAGACAGCTTGACGGTGAAGGCCAGGTCGCTGCCTTCGGTGGCGGATACGTCGCCGGTGCCCAGGTTATTACCGATCGACTCGATAGTCGGCGTGCCGTCGTTGTCAATGATGGTACCGGTGGCGTCTTTGCCGCCGATGCTCAGCTTGACGGTTTCGTCGGCTTCGTCGGTGGTGTCGTTGCTGGTCGGTACGGTCACGGTGAAGCTGGTGACGCCAGCTGGCACGGTGATCTTGCCGGTGGCGGCGTCGTAGCTCACGCCGTTGCTGAAGCTGGCTGCACTGTAGTCATCAGCAGTAGCGGTGCCGTCTTGCAGCGCGAAGTCGAAGCTGGTGGCGGTGGACGAAGCATTGCTCAGCTTGACGGTGAAGGCCAGGCTATCGCCTTCGGTGGCGGATACGTCGCCGGTGCCCACGTCGTTACCGATCGATTCGATGGTCGGCGTGCTGTCGTTGTCGAGGATGGTACCGGTGGCGTCTTTGCCGCCGATGCTCAGCTTGACGGTTTCGTCGGCTTCGTCGGT
>NZ_VMTV02000896.1 GCF_007644035.1 Vogesella mureinivorans
CGAAGCGGCGACGGTTGCGGCTGGAGTCGGTGCTCGCGGCGGTCGCCAGCACCAGCTCGCCGAGCTTGAGATCGCGCTGCAGGCTGCCCGCCGTGCCGAGGCGCAGCAGGCGGCGTACGCCGTACTCGCGGATCAGTTCGGTGGCATAGATCAGGCAGGAGGGCATGCCCATGCCGCTGCCCAGCACGCTGATGGGGCGGCCCCGGTAGCTGCCTGTGTAGCCGAGCATGCCGCGCACGCGGTTGACCTCGACTGCGCCGTCGAGGAACTGCTCGGCGATGTGTCTCGCGCGCAGCGGGTCGCCCGGCAGCAGTACGGTCTCGGCAAAGGCGCCGGGTTCGGCGCCGAGGTGGGGGGTACTCATCGAAGGCTCCAGCGACAGATCGGAAGGTTCGGCACCGG
>NZ_VMTV02001136.1 GCF_007644035.1 Vogesella mureinivorans
ATCGCTGGCTTCTGTATCGTCATACAGGTTTTTACCCACTTCATCCGATACCAGCCGGGCGGTAGTTTCCCCCCACGGACGGGTTAACCTTCCGCGCGCCAGCGGGCTCCACGGGATCACCGCCACGCCTTCCTGGTAGCAGAGCGGCAGCATCTCGCGCTCTTCTTCCCGGTAAATCAGGTTGTAGTGATCCTGCATAGTGACAAAGCGCGCCCAGCCGTGCTGCGCCTGGAGATCGAGCGCCTGGGCAAACTGTGAGGCATGCATGGACGATGCGCCGATGTAGCGCGCTTTACCGGCTTTCACAACGTCGTTTAACGCTTCAAGCGTCTCTTCGATCGGGGTGTTGTAATCCCAGCGGTGGATTTGCAGCAGGTCGACGTAATCCATGTTCAGGCGTCT
>NZ_VMTV02000276.1 GCF_007644035.1 Vogesella mureinivorans
CCTGCGGCTCATCGCCGCAGTGCGCGCCGAGGTTGAAGTCATTGAACGGCGGCCTGGACACACCGACATTCAGCCCGCGCCGCAGGCTGCTGAAGCCACGGATGTGGGCATGCGCTGGCCAGTCGGCGTCAAGCCGCACCGAGGCCCGCGCCTGCGCATCGAGCGCGCGTTCCAGGGGCAGGCCGATGCGCGGATCGATCACAGCGGCCTCAGCGCTTGACCGAGGCCTCGGCCAGATCGGCCGCCAGCGCATCGAGCAGGGCCTGCAGATCGGCCGGCCGCGGCGCCTCCACGTCGATGGTCTCGCCGCTGCGCGGGTGCGCGAACGCGATGCGCTCGGCGTGCAGGGCCTGGCGCTTGAAGGCGCGCAGGGCCTCGATGAATTCGGGCGATGCAGCCTT
>NZ_VMTV02000500.1 GCF_007644035.1 Vogesella mureinivorans
CCAATCCTGAAATTGCCAAAAAAACTCGGCCATCCGCAACCACTGTCATATTTGGTGTCAGAGGTGAATAATTCTGTACCACAGCATCGACAAACATAGGTTCCATGCTGTTTAGTATTCCAATATTTACCTGTAAAAGGAGCCTCTGTGCCCTTTTGTCGGGTAATTTTAAATTCCTCTGGTGATAACTCTCTTTGCCATTCTCGGTCTGTTTTATTGAGTTTTCCCATCATTAAACTCCTTTAAATCT
>NZ_VMTV02000324.1 GCF_007644035.1 Vogesella mureinivorans
TGAATCTGCTGGGTAACGCCATCAAGTTCACCCGCCAGGGCGCGGTCGAGCTGCAGGTCTCGGCCTTCGACTGCGGTCGCGCCGGCCGCGTCGGGCTGCGCTTCGAGGTCGTCGATACCGGGCCCGGCCTCAGCGAGGCCCAACTGGCCGCGCTGTTCCAGCCCTTCGCCCAGGCCGAGGGCGCACGCACCGCGCGCGAGCACGGTGGCAGCGGGCTGGGACTGTCGATCAGCCGGCAGCTGGCCGAGGC
>NZ_VMTV02000551.1 GCF_007644035.1 Vogesella mureinivorans
TTTAGCAACGACACTTTCAACGATTTTATTCATTCTCGTATGGATTATTATCCTGTGGAGTTACTTGGTGTATTACAAAACACGTCCAGAACTTCATGCAAAATCCGTATTTAAATTGCCGGGTGGACCTCTGACTTGCTATGTGGTGATTATTTTCTTCATTGGAACAATTGGTATCCTCGCTTTAGAGCCAGATACTTTGAAATCATTGATGGTCAGCCCAATTTGGTTAATTATCCAAGCGTGCAAT
>NZ_VMTV02001131.1 GCF_007644035.1 Vogesella mureinivorans
CGGGTAGGCAGTTCGCTCCAAGCTGGACTGTATGCACGAACCCCCCGTTCAGTCCGACCACTGCGTCTCACCCGGTAACTAACAAACATGATCCCAACCCGGATGGACACGACTAATCGCCATTGGCAGCGGCCAATGGTAACGGGCTTGAGAGAGCGGAAATTTATAACCGAGTGGTTACAGAGTTCTTGAAGTTGTAGCCTTACTACGGCTACACTGGAAGGACGGATTTGGTAATTGCGCTCTCTCG
>NZ_VMTV02000597.1 GCF_007644035.1 Vogesella mureinivorans
GATGGCGGCGGTGTCGGTGCCGAAAGCCCGCCGGGTCAGGAACCAGCCCATGTGCGAGCGGAAGAAGCCGTGCTGTACCGGAGAGTGCAGATCGGCCGGCTGGTCGGAGTTGCGGTGATGATGCCGATGATGTGCGGCCCACCACAGTGGCCCGCGCTGCACGCTCATCGCGCCGATCACGGCGAACACGAACTGCATCGGCCGTGAGGTCTTGAAAGCCTTGTGCGAGAAGTAGCGGTGGTAGAAGCCG
>NZ_VMTV02000453.1 GCF_007644035.1 Vogesella mureinivorans
GTGGCCGGCGGTGGACGCGGCTTACGTGCACGGCAGCGATGGCTTCGGCGATGCCGGTCTCGCCGCACCCACGCGAGCGGCGCAGAGCGAGCACGCGGTGCAGGCCATTCTGCGGCTCTCGCGGGAACTCGCGGGCGAGCTCACCCTGGTGACGCTGGGGCCCCTGACCAATCTCGCGCTGGCGCTGCGGCTGGATCCATCGCTGCCGGAACGGATTCCGCGCCTCGTTGTGATGGGCGCGGCGGTGACG
>NZ_VMTV02000257.1 GCF_007644035.1 Vogesella mureinivorans
GTAGGGGTCGACGGTGAAGTCCTTGCGCAGCACCGGCAGCGCACAGGCGGCGCGGGCTTCGCGCAGGTAGTCGTCGGAGCCGTGGAAGAAGTCGACGTCGGTCAGCACCGACAGCGCCGCGGCACCGCCACGCTCATAGCTGCGGGCGATGTCGGCCGGCGAGAAGTCCGGTCGGATCACGCCCTTGCTGGGGCTGGCCTTCTTGACCTCGGCGATCACCGCGGCATCGCCGGCCTTGATGTGCTTCAGC
>NZ_VMTV02000342.1 GCF_007644035.1 Vogesella mureinivorans
ATTTAGCGCCTCGATGGCCGACCAGCGGCCAGTGCCCTTCTGGCCAGCGGAATCAAGAATGACATCGACGAGCGGCTTTCCCGTCTTCTCGTCCACTGCAGCAAGAACGTGTCCCGTGATCTCGATCAGATAACTGTCGAGAGGGCCCTTGTTCCAGTCTTCGAAGACCCTGGCACATTCGGCGGGCGACATGCCGAGGCCGTCGCGCATCACCCCGTAGATTTCGGCAATCATCTGCATGTCGGCATAT
>NZ_VMTV02000524.1 GCF_007644035.1 Vogesella mureinivorans
GTCACGGATGGTACCGATACGACGTTTCCATGCGACATCATGTGTTTTTAAATCAACACCAGCAACATAGCCCCATGCAGGTTGTTTACATGGTAAGCCGAATGGAGAAAGGAAAGCACTGATTTCAACACCATAAGGAACACCATACATCGGTTGAACACCTGCTTCGGTACCTGCACCTTTTGCTGTTTGCTTACGGTTAGGGTCAGCTGGAATCAATTTACTGACAAATGGCAGTCCAATTGACGGT
>NZ_VMTV02001108.1 GCF_007644035.1 Vogesella mureinivorans
CCTCGACCCGGCCGATGTTGAAGCGCAGGCCCTGCAGGCCGCCGAACGTCTGATCAGCCTGGGTCTGCACGAAATCCAGCGCACGCCCGCCGAAGCGGATCGCCTGGTGCAGGGCGCTCTGCTCCATCGCCTGCGCGCCCGAGGCATGGCCCGCCGTGCCCTTGAACTTCATCAGCACCGAGCTGATGCCGCGATGCGCCAGCACCGCCCGCGCCTGTGTGGGCTCGGCGACGATGGCTTCGACGAAGTCGTGGCCCTGGGCGAGGAAGCCGGCAATGCAGCGCGCGTCGTTGGCTTCTTCATCGGTGGTGAACAGGAAGGCTGCGTCGCCCTTAGTCTGTTCTGCCGCGGTGATCAGGCAGGCGGCCGCGCCCTTGATGTCGCAGGCGCCGAGGCCGATT
>NZ_VMTV02000767.1 GCF_007644035.1 Vogesella mureinivorans
GTATCTGGCCAGCTTCAACGGCGAGCTGCTGCAGGCGATCTTCCCGCGGGTGATCGACTCGGGACGCATGCTGCGCGCCTTCGTGCAGATCCTGCGCTCGGGCCGGGTGGTGCGGCGCAGCCTGGGTTCGCTGCCCAAGCGGCTGGTGCAGGACTGGCTGAACACCTGCAGCGACGCCGAGTTCATCCGCGCGTTGGTAGGCCAGCAGCCCTCGATCGCCGACGTGATCCGGATGGTGCATCCCAAGCCG
>NZ_VMTV02001006.1 GCF_007644035.1 Vogesella mureinivorans
CAGTTCTTTGGCGCTGGTCCCGGCCAGGATAATAGAACCATCCCGGTTCAGTTTCAAATCTGAAAGTCTTTCTTCTCTCTGCCTTGATTCTCCTGCCACATGTTTTCGCCACTGTTCATTACCATTCTGATCCAGGTACAGCATCCAGAAGGTTTCATCATCTTTTTCTATTCTGCCTTCAGCCTGGGTATAACCGCCTAACAAAATTCCTTTGGAGGATTTGTCATCTGCTGAATGAATGACGCTCATT
>NZ_VMTV02000363.1 GCF_007644035.1 Vogesella mureinivorans
TCCGGCGTGCCGACAATTTCCTGGTAAGTGCTGCTAACAATAAAGTTGGCAGCGTTCATGGCGATCAAATCTGCCGTGAACTGAAGCGAGAAGTGGTACTTATCCTCCGAATCTTGCCAGTAGAGGTTACTGAACAGGTATTTCGACTTCTCTAGCGCGTGGGCAATGTTGCACTGAGTTACTTTTAGCCTGCGTGCTAGCAGGAACGCCACCAAATTGCCGTCTGAGTAGTTGCCGATGATTAGATCCG
>NZ_VMTV02000290.1 GCF_007644035.1 Vogesella mureinivorans
GCATCAACTGTCCATCGACGTTTGAGCTCGCCAATGCCACCTCGATCCCGGTCATCGCCTCGGGCGGCCTCGCCTCTATGGCGGATATCGTGCGCATGACCGCGCCGGACGCCCAGATCCTTGAAGGGGCCATTTCGGGCCGGGCGCTCTATGACGGCCGCATTGATTCACGTGAAGCACTGGCCATGCTCAAGGGGGCGGCATGATACTCAAGGCCCGCATCACTCCCTACCTCGACGTCAAGGACGGT
>NZ_VMTV02000071.1 GCF_007644035.1 Vogesella mureinivorans
GACGGTTTCGTCGGCTTCGTCGGTGGTGTCGTTGCTGGTCGGTACGGTCACGGTGAAGCTGGTGACGCCAGCTGGTACGGTGATCTTGCCGGTGGCAGGGTCGTAGCTCACGCCGTTGCTGAAGGTGGCGGTGCCGTAGTCATCAGCGGTAGCAGTGCCGTCTTGCAGCGCGAAGTCGAAAGTGGTGGCGCTGGACGAAGCGTTGGACAGCTTGACGGTGAAGGCCAGGTCGCTGCCTTCGGTGGCGGATACGTCGCCGGTGCCCAGGTCGTTACCGATCGATTCGATGGTCGGCGTTTCGTCGTTGTCCAGGATGGTACCGGTAGCGTCTTTGCCGCCGATGCTCAGCTTGACGGTTTCGTCGGCTTCGTCGGTGGTGTCGTTGCTGGTCGGTACGGTC
>NZ_VMTV02001026.1 GCF_007644035.1 Vogesella mureinivorans
ATTACTAGAAGTAGTTGACTCTCATAAAAGTGAAGAGATTATCGAGGTGTTAAAGCAGCAGCCACAAGCTATTCGGGAGAATGTCAAGGAAGTAAGCGTTGATATGTGGGGCGGATTCCCTAAAGTAATTAAAGAAGTTTTCCCCAATGCCCTGATTGTTATTGATCGGTTTCATGTGATGAAATTAGTGAATAAAGCGCTCAATAAGATGCGCTTAAATTTAGAGTTAAAAGGCTTGAAGAATCGCTGCTTACTTTTGAAGAATCAAGTGGATTTAACTGAGTCCGAAAAACTTGAATTAACGAACTTGCTCAAAGATTCGGCTTGCTTAGGAATAGCTTATGAACTAAAGGAGGAACTCCGCGACATTTATGAAACGAGTCCAACCGTAAAAATTGGA
>NZ_VMTV02000291.1 GCF_007644035.1 Vogesella mureinivorans
CCTAAAAGCCTCAAGTGCGGATGCAATACCAGCTGACCCATACTGCACTGACCTCATTGCCTTGGAAGCCTCAAGCGCCGTCGCGAGATCCTTACTCCTAGAAGCCTCAAGTGCGGATGCAATACCAGCTGATGGCTTCAACGCATCCAAGGCCAACCCATACCGCTCTGATTCTTGACTGCCGGTGGTTTCTTCCTTGGCAATACCGTTACTTGGTTCAACTTTGAGAAGATCGATTCGCTTACGGGGCATGTACAATTCCAAGTCATCTTGCATAGTCAGCATTATATGGCAGCAATTACTCTGAATACTGCTCATACTCAAGCTGGAGTGCACAATCTTGCCGTTTAAACCCCGTTTAATTTCATCGCAAGCACACCTGCAGCACCAACGACGCCACCCACCCAGCCAAAGCCCCGCAAAACGCGTTTACGGGGTTTTGGCTTATCTGCCCACCAAACGTTGCAGATAGTCCAGGGCGGTTTGTTCGATCTCGGCTTCGTCGCCTGGTGTCAGTGCCAGAAACGGCCTGGCCGGGATCACGCTGCCGGGGTGGTTGACCTTGGCCACTACGCGCCCGCCAAAGGCCAGCGCCTTCTTGTCACGCGGCCGGATTTCATGGGCGCGGGTACGGCCACCGAACTGGTGGATGGCGGCGTACTTTTTGTTGCTACCCACCACAGCGCTGTCGGCGTCGCTGTCCGAGTCGATACTGGCCGCCAGTTGGCCGCTGGCCTGCAGGATCTTGCCACCCGGCCGGCCTGGCGGTTTCAGGCCTTGCCACTTCGGGCGGCCTTCCTGGGCGAAGTTTTCTTCCACCGCGTCTGCCATGATGGCAGCCACATTGGCCATCAACGGTGCACGCTGTTGCCTGGCGATACGCTCGATGGCGGCGGCAATGCCCTGGCGGTCGATTTTGATGTCTATCATGGCTATACTCAGTTCAGGCACCGGAAACACGGTGAATACTCCCGGCCGTAGGACGCTCTTCGGGGCGGATCGCGTGAGGGTGAAGTGGGAGTCCCTCCCGGTGCCTACCCCCCCGCCCAGTCATTTCGTACTATCTCTCCGCGCTTCATCGCTTGTTCTGCCGCTTTGACGCTGCTTTCCCTGAATGATGTCAAAAACAAGGCTTTGCCCGATTGGGTGGCTTTGATCACCGCGTGATAAACACGGCCGGCACGCTGGATAAAGACCAGATTCAAATCGCCTTGGCGTATCACAATTTGCGCCCGTTCAATCACCTCCTGCACCCGCCAGTAATCCGCCAGATCAATGCTCTGGCCATCACGGCTGACGAACTGCTTGGCCAGCGTGTCATCAGACAGCCAGACGGTTTGCGCCTCGGCGTTCAACAACTGACGATATTCATCAGACAGCACTGCCACCGGGTAACGCTGGCCAACAGCCAGTGCCTGGCGTATAGCGTTTACGCTCTGGCCTGCGGCCAACCTTTCGGCCACTGCACTATCCAGCTGCTGATACCAGCGGGCAAAGTCCGGCCCGGTCAGCGTGCCGCGCACGTACTGGCGGGCAGTGTCCACGGGGTAACGATCCAGATCCGGCTGGTAGGCTGCTTGCCCGGCATTGAAGCCAAAGCCGGCGTCGGCCATGAACGGTTGGCCGGCCGGGTCGCGGAACAACGGTGCCGGCCGGGTATTGCCCTGGCGGTCTATCGGCTGCTGCACCGCTTCCATCAGGCCTTCGCTGCTGGATGTCTTAATGCCCTGGCGCTCGATGTCGCGCTGGCTGCGGGTACGCACGCGGCAGCGGCAGTTCCAGCCGTTGGGTGGATAGAAGGCGCGCCAGAACGGGTCGTCGTAGCGGAACACGCGGCCGTGCATGGCAGCGTGGCGCGGGCGGGTGCGGGTATCCAGCACCGCCACGTATTCCCACCACGGCCGGAACGCGGCATTGGCCAGCTGTGCCTGGTAGCGGCCAGCCATATAGGCCGACTGCAGGTTGGTGCGATAGATGGTTTCCAGCCGGCGCGGGTTCAGCCGTTTGCCTTCGATTTCGCCGGTACTTTTGTCAACGATGCGCCCCTTACCCCACCAGCCTTTTGCCTCCAGCACCGGCTGCAAGCGGTGTTGAAAACCCTGCAGCGTTTCGCCGTTTGTCAATGCCTGGTCCAGCGCACCCCGGATGTCCTGCAGGATATCCAGCTTGGCCACGCCGGCCACGGTGAAGGCTTTGGCGTGCGCCTCGACCCAGACGTCCTGCCACTTGAAGCTGATGGCAAAGCCCTTGCTCTCGAAATAGCGGATGGCTTCTTCCGGTGGCAGACCGATGGCAAAGCCCAAGTCAGCGCTCGGCATGGATACGCCCCCATACATCGGCCACGAAGATGGCGCGGGCCATCAGCTCGGTCAGCGCGGCATCGTCCATCTGCGGGTAAGCTTCGGCCAGGGCGGCCAGCGCATCGTCGGGCGTGGCGCCATCACGAATGGCACTGATGGCCGGTGCCAGCATGCTGGCCAGCGTGTCGGCAGCAGTATCCGACAGGCTGGCGGCGTCTATGGCGGCCTGATCCGGGTACACCACTTCGCCCTGGTCGTTGCTCAGTACCGCCCGGTACTGGAAACCGGCAGCGGCTGGCGCCGGTTTTGACACCTGGCGCAGCGCGGGCGGCAGCGCCATTTCCGGGCGCGGGGCAATCAGCACCTCGTCGTCCGGCCCCGCTTCAGGAATCGCCAGCTTGTCGTGTACCCAACTGGTCTTTACCCGCAGCCCCAGCCCCACCAGCTTCGGCAGGCTGTCGGCGTACAGCTTGAGGTCTTCCGGCTCACGGGTATCGAACACCAGGCGCGGCTGGCGGCGCGGGTCGACGTTGGCGTAGTTCAGCGCCAGCAATGGCCAGATCAGGTCGCGGCTAATGGTACCGGCCAGCTGCTTGGCGTCCGATACCATCAGGTCGCGGCGCACTTCGTTATGTACATTGCCCAGCGCGTGGGTGCTGCTGGCACCGTCGGCCTGGCTGGTGAGCGTGCCGCCCAGGATGGCTTTGGACTGGCTGCGCTCGCACCAGGACACCATGGCCATGAACGGGTCGTGGCTGCCCTTGGCCGCCTCTTCGAACTCGATAAGCATGCCATCGGGAATGATGCCGGCAGCGTTGTGGCCGATGCTGGCCACCGCCCGCAACAGCGTGGCTTTCTCTTCCTTGGTGGCGCCGGCCGGGTATTTGCCCAGCCGCAGCGGCAGGCCGTAGATTTCCAGGAACTCGGCCAGATCGCGCACGCTGTAGCTTTTGAACAGGTAGGGCCAGGCCAGCACGCGGTGCAGGCCGGCGCGGTTCAGGTAGCCGCTTTTGGCTTTGTGCTTGTGCACGATCCAGCCGAATGGCCGCAGCACGGCACCGTCCAGGCTGTTGTCACGCAAGCGCAGGTCGTTGCCGTCATGCCGTGCTGTCTGGAACCAGCGCGGTGGCCGGTGGCTGATGGCCTTGGGCAGCCAGGTAGTGCCCTGGCGCTGCCATTCGATTTCCTGTGCAGAAAAGCTGTGGCCGATGCCGTCCAGGGCGTCCAGCATGATGTCTTCCAGGTCGGGCATGTCCTGCAGCCAGGCCATGACCTGGGCGGCTTGTTTCTTCTCGGTAGCGCTGGCGCTGTCTGGCGGCTCTATCGACCAGTCCAGCGTCAGGATGGCGCGCTTGCGCTTGCTCATCTCGGCGTAGATGTGGGCGTCTTTCTCTTCCATGTCGGCAAACAGGTCGGCCTGGGCGGCCAGGTCGCCGCGCTCGGCGTCTTCCAGGATGCGGTGCAGCCGTTGCGGGGTCAGCCCGCGTGAGGGGTGCGCCGCCTGGTCGCGCTGCAGGCTCCACAGCTCGGCGGTTTGTGGCTCGGCCAGGTCGGCACTGCGAATGGGGCGGCCGTGTTGGTCTACGATTTGCGGCATGTTTGTCACCTCTACCAGCAACCTTCGCCAAAGGTGGCGTTGTCTTCGTCGTCTTCGCGGTGCACGGAATGCCCCCGCGTGACGGCTTCAAATTCAATCGGGGCCGCTTCGTTGCGGCTGGCGTAGTCGGCCAGCAGCAAGGCAATGGCGCTATCACCGTGGCGCTTGCCGCCCTGGGTGCTTCCGGTCTCTTTGGTACGCGCGTCCGGCACACGCGGGATGCCGCGTATCACCTGTACCTGGCGGTAGTCGGTGAGCACGTCTTCGTCGGCCGGCAGGTCGCACAGCGTGCCGTCTTCCAGCGCGGCCTTCAGCTTGGGGAAGTTCTCCATGTAGAAACTTTCCGTAGCCTGGATGCTGTGGATGCGGGTAGCGCCGTAACGCTGGGTGGCTTTTTCGGCCAGGTAGGCACCGTTGCCGCGTGCATCCAGTGCGGCGGACAGGAAGTTGGGCAGCCGGTCCAGGATGTAAAACAGCATCTGCCGCTGCTGGTCGAACGGCATGTTACGGATCTCTACCTGGAACAGCACCCGCCGGTACAGGCCGTGGCGTACCAGCGGCTTGAAGATGGTGAGGTCTCCCGTGCGGGCGAAGTCTTCGCCTAAGTAGCACTTGGCGTTCTTGGGCACCTTGTCCAGCAGCGGCTTCAGGTGGGTGTCGCACCAGTCACGTATATCTGCCTCGCGCACGCTTTCGGGCAGCAAGGTAAAGGCGTCGTCACGGGCGATGCGCAGCACCGGCGTGGCCGGGTTGGCGCGGCTGTCGATCAGTGCCCGGCTGAAGTAGCTGCCACCGCTCTTACGCGGTACACAGCCGTACTCTTCCTCGGCGCACTCCACGCTGGGCGCGTTCTTGTACAGGTCGTCTCGCCATTTCTTTTCGCCCTCTGGCGTCCAGGTCTGGCCGGTGACGTAGCAGATACGCTGGTACAGGCCATCGGCAATGGCGTCGTCCAGCGTGATGCGGTGCACGCTGTAGTCCTTGCGGCCTTCGCGGGCGTCGGTGATGTACTGGCAGAACGGGTTGTCCACGCCGTTGTGGGTGCTGATCAGCCGCACCTTGTTGCCCCACATGGTCAGTGCCAGCGCCGCTTTCAGCAGCTCTTCCAGGCTGTCGTGGAAGGCCGCTTCGTCAATCACCACATCGCCCTGCAGGCCGCGCAGGTTGGACGGCCGGCTGGATAGCGCCTGGATCTTGAAGCCGCTTTTGGGGAAGCGGATCATGTAGGTCAGGATTTCTTCCTGCTTGCCTTCGTCCCAGAACGTCTGCTCGTAGACGTCGGCCTGCGCCAGCTCGTTAAACGCCTTGGCGAACAGTGCACAGGCGGCGATGTACTCCAGCGCCATTTCCCTCTTGCTGCCTACGTAGAAGGTATTGCAGCCCTGGCGGCGGCGTGGCCGGGCGGCCTTTACCACGTTGCGGCCGGCCTCTGCCCAGGTAATGCCGGTGCGGCGGCTCTTCTCGGCAAACATGATCTGTGCTTCGTCGGCAAACCAGCGCTGCTGGTACGGCAGGAATACCGGCTGTTCGGCTGGTATGGCGTCGGCCACGTCCTGTGGCACCACCACGCCGGCCAGCGCCAGCTCTTCGGCCAGGTCGATCTTGCGTGGGGTGCCGACAGGGGTGAGCGTCGAGGCGGCTTGTGCCGCTGGCTTGGCCATCAGGCTTTACCCAGCAGAATGCGGCGGATGCGGGCTTCCATCTGCTCGCTCATGCCATCTGCGCCGCGCATTTCTTCCAGCTTCTCCTCCTGCTCGGCCAGCAGCTGGGCGCGTGCTTCGCGCTCGATGCGCTCCTGCTCTTCGCGGCGGAATTTCTTCTGCACCACCGTGGCACGGCCCAGCTCGGCCACTGCCTTGGCCACCTTCGGCAGGTCGATCTTGCCTTCCTCGGACACCATCAGCAGCTGGAAGATTTTTTCCTGCACCAGGCGCATCAGCGCTTCGTTGACCGCGCCTTCGTTATCCGGCGCGGCCTCCACCACGGCACGCGCCTGCTGGCTGGCCATCTTCAGCGCGGCCAGCTTGTCTTCGAAGGTCTGGCCATAGCGGTGGATGGCGCTTTTACTGATGTCGTAGCCCTTGGCACGCAAGGCTTCGGCCAGCAGGTCGTAGCCGGAAAAATCGCCCTCTACCAGGGCGCTATCCAGCCAGGCTTTAACGTCCGGCGGCAGACTGGTGATTTTTGAACGTGGCGGCATGGCGACCTCAGAAGTACTTGGCCGGCCGGGCAATGCCGGGCTGGCAGTCCACGGTGTATTCCACGATGTCCACGCCCAGGCGCGTGAGGTCGGCGTACCACGGGCCGGCAGGGTCGACCTTGATGGTCACCAGCTGGCGGTCTTTCAGGTAGTCCAGCTCGCGGCGCTGCTCCATCTGGGTGGCATCCGGGTAGATGCTCTGGATGGTGGACAGGATCAGCGCCTCGTGCGCGCCCACCGGGCGGGCGTTGTTCAGCGTGAGCAGCAGCGCCCAGCGCATGCTTTCGCGGCGGGCGCGGGCCGGGTCGAGTGCGGTTTGGATCATCATGGTTTCCTTTGCATGGCCAGCTGCTGCAGGCTGTGGGCGACGCCGTCCAGCTTGGCTTCGATGGTGGTCTGATTACGGATGAAGTCTTCACGGCGCACGTATTCCAGCGGCAGCGTGCCCATGAGCTTTAGCAGGTCTTTTTCCAGCTCCACCAGCTTGGCGCGGTGGTCTTCCAGCGTAGTGGCGGTGATTTCCTGCGATGCCGCTACCGCCTGAAATTTCTCGGTGATGCTGCGGCTGACCTGGCTGGCCAGGATTTTGGCCAGCGTCCAGAACCCGCCCAGGATGGTGAGCAGCAAGGTGATGGCTTGCCATAGTTCCAGCGTGATGTTCATTTGTGCCCCTTTTCACAAGCGGTTTGGCACCGGATGCAGCGCGTGCAGCCCATCGCAGCCTGGCGTCGTTTCTCGGGTATGGCTTGGCCGCAGCGCATGCAATGCTCCAGGCTGCTACCCTGCGGCCGGCTGGCAGCCGCTTGGGCAGCCAGCGCCTGCTCGCGCTGGCGCTGCTCCAGTGCTTGTGCCCGGTCGTACACGTCGGTCATGGTGTGGCCGCCTGCTGGTGCAGGCGGATGAACAGCTGCAGCTGGCTTTCAAGCTGCTGGCACCACTGGCCGTAATCGGCCGCGTGGGCTAAGAGGTCGCGGGGTAATAGCCCGGCTGCGGCGGGGGCGGCTTCTGCGGTAGCTGCAGCATGTCCGGCGTTGGCTGCGGGCACTGCGGCAGCCAGGTCGGCGTCGGTGTAGCCAAGGAAGCGCTGGTAGAGGCGCAGGCTGTCAGGGCCAAGGCCAGTAAAAGCGGGGCCATCTTGCTGGGTGACATGGGTAATCCTTTTACGGTGTTGTGCCTGGGCTTGCGCCAGTGCCGCACGGGTGTGCAGCAGTTCGCTGCCAATCTGGTGGGCCTGCTGTTGCAGTACCAGGTAGCGGGCCTGGCTGGCTTGCAGCTGGCGGGCATGCAGCTGGCTGTCCTGGGCACGCGCTGCCGCGTATTGCTGTTCCAAGCGCGCCAGCTTTAGTTCGCCGCTGCGGCTGGCCTGGGTGTGGCCCAGGTCGTAGCCCAGGTAGGCCACCACCGCCAGCGGCAGCACCACCTTGCCGATGCGCCAGGCGTTGAAAGCCAGGGTTTCAAGCATCGTTGGCCTCCTTGCTGTCGCGGCGGGTGGCTATCCAGCGGCGGGCGGCCGAGTAGCCCCCCACCATGCCCAGGTAGGCCAGCCAGATATCGGCACCCAGCGTGTCGCGCCAGCCTTGCTGGATGAACATGGCGGTGGCCACCGCGCAGGCCACATTGGCCCACAGCTTGCTGTGGCTGAGGCGGCCGGTGGCCGGGTTGGTAAACAGGTCGGACACGTTCATGGTGCTACGCCTGCAGGTTGGCCGGCAGCGGCTTCATGCCGGCTTGCAGCCAGTCGGCCACGTTGAAACCGGGGCAGGTTTTCAGCCACTCGGCAGGCTCTACCGTGCCGTCGCCGTCCTTGTCCGGCGACAGGTCGCGGTGGCCTACCACACGGGCCGCCGGGTACTGCGCTTTCAGCGCTTTCACCAGGCTGTGCAGGGCATCCCACTGCGCACGGGTAAAGCGGCTGGTGCCGACAAGGCAGATACCGATGGACTGGCTATTGAAGCCCTGCACGTGCGCGCCAACCTCGGCCATGGCGCGGCCGGTGTGCTTGCTGCCGTCGGTATCCAGCACAAAGTGGTAGCCGATGGCGGCCAGATCAGGGTTGAAGGCGGCACGGGCAGCGCGCTGGCGCTGAAAGCCACGCTGGGCATGCCAGCCGTCGATAACGGCAGTGGCCGACTGGGTGCGGCTACCCAGCTGCCGGCCGTTAGCGCTGGCCGAGCAGTGGATGACGATAAGGCTGATGGGGCGGGACATGGCGACTCCTGGAAAGCGGTGTCGCCAGCATAGAAAAAGCGCCCGCAGGGGGCGCTGTGAAGGGGGTCAGTGCCAAGAGAGTTAACAAAATAGAATTAACATTACCAAGTTATTTCTTTTTTTGTGAAAAATGGCACTATATTTTCAGGATTTAACAACGAATAAAGCCTTTTATCATTTGTCAGGACGTGATATTCGTCAGAAAGATTGATTAGTGAGTTGTCGGTAAGTCCAAATTTCAGAAAGGCTTCGGATGCGCAATCTTCTTTGATATTAACTCTTATCTCATTAAAAATACTTAGAAGATTTCTGGCAATATGAAATGCTGAAATTGCCGAATTACCACTCAAATCAATGAGGTTAGATACTTCGGCGGCTATATATGGTGTTACAAAGACTTCCTCATAACTACCCATAATGCGCACTACGCTCTGGTAGTCCTCCTCGCAATAGCCGCCTAATCTTTTTGATAGAGAAATAAATCGCCCATTCTCCACCGCGCCAATGACTAATAAAAGCAAAAGGTTGGTATCGATTATTAGCTTCTTCCCGATCAATCTCACTTATCCCTATACATTTTAAAGCCTTTGAAGACACCACTTCCTGAGTCTACCAAAAACACTTTGTACTCTCTTCTTCGACCCATTATTTGAGCGAGCTGAGCCATGGCCGATAGGCCATTAGCTTTTTCCGGACTAATGGCAAGAGGATCAGATCCATGCAACTCGTAACTAAGAGTAACTTCCAAGTATTTTTCATCACTTGATATGATCACACCCTCAAGCGTGAAGTTGTAAGCCTGTTTAAGTAGATTTTTCGCATTTGATAGAGCCACATCAATTGCTTGCTCGAATTGAATCATATTTCCAACCTTGATTTATTTAAAGTTTAGGTGCGCAATATTAAACAAGGGCCATCATGCATGATCACTAAAATAAACTTGCCTGACCAGGGTAATCTTCGATGCTTGTTTGTTTCAGTATTCGCCAGACATTTCGCTCAGTCATTTTATACTTCCGAGCCAAAAACGAGGCAATGTACGTGGCTGACTGAGTTGATGACATCAAATCAAATTCTTTGCACATGATTAAATTTCGTGACTCAGTGAGTGCGTTCTTACAGAGAGGGATGGATAAGACTTCACCTCCGAAATGCTGAGTCAGAATGTCAGCCGCCTCCACTCCCAACACTTCGGCCAAGGCTTCATAGCGCACATGGCCGCTACGAGTCTGGTTCTTGCTGACTGGAAAGGTGGTGCCGCCCCAAGTTTGTACCAATAGCATGGTTTTCTGCAATCCTATCAAACTAATAAACAGCCGGGCCGACTCCGGTAGCAGGTGTTGTACATTGTCCAGGTTCATCGCGGGTACCTCCCTTGCCGCGTGGCGTCCACAATCAGTGCCTTCATCAGTTTTTCCAGCTGCTCATACGTGAGCCAGTCCACTTTTTCTACCTGGAACATGCGCGCTGCCATCGCGTCGGCGTAGGCCCACGGCCGGCCTGCGGTGGCCAGCATGGCTTCGATCTTGGCCATCAGCCTGGCCTTGTGCCGGGCCGGTGCCGGCTTGCGGCCGGCCTTGCTGGCCGCCTTGGGCTGCCAGCCCAGGCGCTTGCAGTTGGCTATCACCTTGGCAGCGGCAGCAACAGACAGGTCTTTGGCCGACGTGACGCCCGCCACGCTGTGCAGCATGGCGCGGTAGGTCGCGTCGTCCATCCCCAGCGCTTTTTTGGCGATGTGGATCTGGGCCAGTAGATTGCGCATGATGTGTCACCCTTGGAAAAACACCTTGCGTAGCCGTCTGCGTACAGGCGGCTGGACACGGTGCTCTGTGCCCTAGACCCCGGCAATATCAAGCGGGATAGCCTGGTACTGGTCGGTCTCGCCCACCCGTTCGTACACGCGGATATAGCTGCGCGAGCACTGCACGCGTACCGAGTCGGACAGGGCCGACATGGCGCGCTGCCACTTTTCGTCCTGGATATCCAGGCGGCGCAGCGACAGGATGCGGCCGGTGGAAATCTTGCCTTCCTTGTCCACGTTGAACGCGTCGTTGATCAGGGCGCGGATCTCGCTGCGGGCACCGGCTGTCCACTCGTGCACGCATTCGTCGATTAGCGCCTTGGCGGCCTGCAGGCCTTCGTCGAAGGTGAGCGTGTCGGCCATGGCACGCAGCACTTTGAAGCGGCCGTCGAAGCTGACCAGGGTGACGTTGCCCTTGGCACCGCCCAGACGGGTGTCGTAGCGCTCTACCGACAGCTCCACAAAGGCACCGATGTCGGCAAACACGCTGCTCTTGAAGCTGGCCAGCGCGGCATTCAGCGCCTTGGCCTTGGCCACGATTTCCTGCACCAGCTGGTCGCGGGCCAAGTCGATGGGTTTGATGGTGGCCAGCGGCACCAGGCGGCCTTTGGCGTCTTGCTTGTAGTCGTTTGTGATGGTGTTCATGTGCATCGTCCTAGCAGTTGTTTCACTTGGGCCAGCTGTCTGCGGTTGGCAGCCAGCCGCTGCGGGGTAAAGAAGGTGCTGCTATCGGCTTGCCAGTAGGTGCCGGGTGGCTCCGGTACCGGGGTTGCTACCGGCGGCGCTGCAGGTGCCTCGGTTTGGGGTGGTTGGGGTTGGCCGCATTCGTCCAGGTAGTCCAGCCACACGATTTCGCGGGCGCGCTGCAGGCTGATGCCTTGCTCTGCGGCCAACCTTTCGGCCTCCCAGCGCAGCCTGGCACGGGTTTCGTCGCACAGCGCCATTAGTGGCCGAACTCCGTCCACACTACCCGGCAGCCACCAATGCAGAATTGCCCTTGCCTGTAAGGGCCGATATGGTCGCTACGGCCAAAGCTGTAATAGGCGGCATCGCCACTGGCGACCAGGCGGCTGCACTTGCTGCTGGTCTGGATTTCGATGGTAGGCCGCTTGCCTTCCAGCCGAGCAGCGCAGGCCACCAGGCCCATCTTGCCCAGCTCGCGGATGGCGTCGGCTACCTTCAGGGTGCTGGCCAGCAGCACGGCATTGCTGATTTGCGCGTTGTTTGTCATGGCTATTCTCCTTGTGGGCGTTTGGGGCAGCGCTGGCAGGCGCGCCAGTGGGAAAGCTTCATCGGGTGATGTGTAGGGGCCACGGCCAGGGCGGTGGCCCGGCAGGTGGCGCTGCTGATCTGTTCGCCGCTATGCGGGCAGGTCAGTTTGTCCAGCGTGGCCAGCACGGTCTGGGCAATGCGGTCGGCTTTGCCGGGGTACTTGCCGGCCAGCACCAGGCTGATGGTAGCGGTGCTGTAACCCAGCAGCTTGGCGGTGCGGGCCATGCTGGTGCGCCGGGCCTCTTCGCGCAGCAGGTGTAGCCAGTGCGCTGCGCTGTCAGTAGTCGTCATCGTTTGGCTCCTGTTGCCATACCACGCGGCCCAGATTGGGGTCGTACAGTGACTTGGTACGCTGGATCATGGGTGGCCGTGGCCCGGTATAGCGGCCTGGCTGCAAGGCATAGCGCGCCAGCGTCTTGCCCTTGCCTATGCCCTTGGTGGTGGCGGGTACCGTAACGGCCAGATAGCCTGCCAGGCGCAGGGTGCGGATGTAGCTGTTGGCGCTGTCTTCGCTCACCACGACCCCACCGGCACTGGCGTAGGCCACCAGCTCGCGGCAGGTAAAGTCGCGGGTGATGTGCATGGCGCGCCACATGGCTTCGGTGCCCATGCCCTGGCTGACCGGCTGGCCACGGCGGGTCAGCCGGGGTGCCTCTACACCGTTGTCGCGCTGCAGGCTGTAGTGCCTGACCGTGGCCGGTGGCGCATCGGCCGGTGTGTGGCACTGCACGTATCCGGCGCGCACCAGCGCCTGCAGATAGCTTTGTGCTGTTTCGTCGTCGGCATCGGCCCGCCGGGCCAGGGTGTACAGGGTAAAGCTGCCCTGCTGGGCGCGCAGTGCTTCCCAGATGCGTTGGCGCTGGCTTTTGCCGCCCTTGAATTCCAGCTGGACAGGCTGGCGGCGCCCTGTTTTACGTTGGCTCATGTGCGGCTCCTCAGCTCAGGCCACGCCGCTTGGGCGCTTCGCCGGTATACAGCTCACGATGGCCCCATAGCGGCATGTCTACCTGGCCCCAGGCTTCGATATTGGCGGTGTCCTGGATGTTGACCAGATTGACCGACACCCTGCGCACGCTGCCATGGCTTAGGGCGACCAGGTGCTGCAGCAGGTCGTCCGCCACGGTGACATCCGGGCAGTAAATACCGGCCAGCAGGCGGGCGTCGTCCAGCGACACCGGCGCGGCGGGCAGCCAGTTCAGCACTCGGCCGTGAAAGCGTTCGTGCTTCTTGAGCTTGTTTGGCAGCAGCTCTTCACCCACCAGCAGCAGGCTGCTCTGGCTGCCTTCGTAGATGTCGCGCACCAGCTCGACCATGGCGTCTTTGGCGGCTGCGTAGTCGAACTCGTCCAAGATCAGCGGGCGGCGGCTAGCGGCCAGCTGCTCGCAAATCTGGTCCAGCAGCTGGGTGGTGCGGCCTACCGGCTTGATACCCATTTCGAACAGGATTTTTTCCAGCAGGTCTTTGCGGCTCCAGCTGCTGCGCATCTGCACGTAGTAGGCACGGCTGCGGGTGGCTACCGCGACGGTGGCGGTGGTTTTGCCATAACCGGACGGGCCGTAGTACACGGCCAGGCCTGGCAGGCCATCCTGCCGGCTGACCAGCTTTTCCATGAGTACCGCCACCAGGTCGAGGTTGGCGATAGGGGCTATCAGGTTCATGCGGTCTCCTTTCCTGCGTTGTCTGGCTGCTTGTTCATGACACTGAATTCGCGGCTTTTCGGGTAGCTGGCTAGCCAGCGGGTTTCTTTGTCGGTCAGCACCTCACCAGCGGCGGCCTGCCCGGACAAGGCGTGCCACTGGCGGATACGCAGCTGCGGGGTGGCTGGCACGCTGAAGCCCTGCCCTGCCACCACCTCGGCGTTCACCACGCGCAGCGGGCTGGCGTTTAATGGTTCGCGGGCCTCGGCCATGCGGTTAAACGCGCCGGCAATGTCGCTGCTGCGAATACCGGGGAGGCTGACCGGGCTGTCGATCACGGTGAGTGCCGGGCGGGCATCGCGCTCCTGTTCGATGGCATCGCGTTTGGCCGCCAGATTGCGTAGCTGGGCAGCAGCGCGCTGGTCGCGGGCGTGCTGTACCTGGCTGGCGGGGAAGTACTGGCTGCGGTTGGCGCCCCATTCCGCGCTGCAGACATAGCGGCCATCCGGCAGGTACACCCATACTTGCTGCGGGTTGTGGATGTCATAGGCCACCTGCACGGTCTGGCCGTGTAGCTCGGTGAGGTCGCGGCTGAAATACTGGTTGTTGAACAGGCGCACTTCGCCACGCTGTACCGTGCGTGCCATACGCGGGCGGAACAGCAAGGCCAGGGCATCCGGCTGCATGCGGTCGGCCTGCCAGCCTTTGGCGATAAAGCCCTGCAGCGCCTGGTCCGGGCTTAGCCCGTTCAGGCTGGCGTGCGGGCGGGCGTTGTACTCGGCGACGCGCTCGCGGCAGAACTGCAGGAAGTCATCCCACTGCATCATCGGCATGCTGCGGGTACCGGTTTTGGCCAATGCGGCGCGGGTGAGCTTGAAGTGGCGCTGGCGCGCTTCGCTGTCCATGTCGGCGCCCATATAGCTGGGCAGCAGCTTGGCGGCATTGACCCACAGCGTCTGGTGCAGGCGTTCAATCACGCCACGGGCCTGCGAGTTGTAGGCGATGGAGTGCAGCATGGTCATGCCGATGCGCCCCATCAGGCCGACACCTTCGTCTTTCATCAGCACGTTGACGTAGCCGCTGCCGTTATCGACATAGAAGATGGCCCCCATGCCGTCCGTACTGCAGGCCTGGCGCAGTGCGTCCAGTACGGCGGTGCCGGACTCGGCCAGATCCACCGACCAGCCCACCACGCGGCGGGTGGCGATATCGACAATGCTGGTGACCTCCGGGCGGAAGGGCCGGCCGGTAATGGGGTGCTGTACCTCGGCATCGAAGCAGTGGCCATCGGCACTCCAGACGTCGTTGGGCTGCAGCTCGGCAAAGTCGCGGCGCACAAAGGGCAGCAGGGTTTTAAGCTCGCGCCCGCCCAGGCGGCCACGCTCGCGGCTGACGGTGCCCAGCTTGGCCAGAAAGCGGCGTACCGCATGGATGCTGGGCAGGATGCGCGACAGCTCTGGCACGTCCAGCTGGCGGCCGGCCATGTCCTGGCAAAACAGCTTGTAAGCCAGCTCGACGCTGGGCTTTTGCGGCTGCTGCCAGTAGCCCAGGAAATCCCGCGCCCACCAAGGGATAGTGAAGTCCGGCTGGATAACCTTGGGGGCCAGCTGGCTGTCGGCACGCTGGGCAAACCAGCGCTTGATGGTGCGTACCGATGGCAGGTCGCCACCGCTCTTGCGGCCGCGCTTGTCTTCGGCTTTGCGCAGCATGGCACAAACCAGCGGGCTGGCATCGCCGGCAGCCGCGCTGGCCAGCAGATGGTGGATCGCACGTTCTTTGGTGAGGCCGCAGCCCTGCATCAGCTCTTCGATGTGGGCCAGTACACCCAGGCGGGCACCTTCGATGGTCTGCTGCTCGGTGGTGAGCGGCAGCGCCAGCTGCGCATCACGCAGGGCCGGTGCCTTGCGCTTGACGGCTGCCGGTACCGGCAGGCTGGCCAGCAGCTCGCGGGCGGCGGCGGTACGGATGAAGTCTTGCGCGGCGGGCGGCAGGCTGATGAGGGCGAACTCGCGGCCACCTCCCCTGCCCTGGCGTTTACGGCTAGCCCAGCTTTCATGCTTGGCACGCAAGCCCAGCCCCTGAATGGTGGCGGGCAAGCCCGGCAGCCTCATGGCGACCAGCTCTGCGGCGCTGTAGTGACTTTTGATGCTCATGCTTCGTCACCCCCGAACAGGTCCAGCTCCGGCTCGCTACTTTTCTGGACGTTGTGGCGGTGATAGGCGAACTCGCTGAGGGTGCGCGTCATGGCTGCCAGCGTTTCGTCAGCACCTTCTCCTTGCACATAAAAGCGTGCCAGCAAGGCCATGGCAGCGGCGGCATTGGCTTGTACCTGGGCAATATCTGCTACGCTGGCTTTCTTGCCGCTGGGAATGGCAATGACCACTCGGTTGCCTTGTGCCAGGCACAGGTATTCGCTGACCAAGGCAATGCCGCAAAAGGCTTCGAACTGCCTGATACGGTTGAGCGGCATGGAGGTATCTGCCAGCCAGCGGTATAGCGTCTTGCTTTCTACGCCCATCAGGTCGGCCAGCACCTTGATCGGACGCCGCAGGGTAGCTGCGTGCTCGACGCACAGCTCCATGGCCTCGGACAGACTGCTGGGCCGGATGGATTTGGCGCTGCGTTTTCTCATGGTGTCCTCCCTGTGTGCGGGAAACGGCGTGCTGGTGTGAACAGGCGCACCGCACTACGATTTACCCATGGCTGCCACGACTGATGCCGTGACAGGCGCCATGGAGGGGAAAACCGGCTTAAAATGGCGCTTCGCGTAACGTGCAGGCCATATCGTTTCGGGAGAGGTACCGATGGCGGCAGCGATGATGCGCTCCGCTTTGGGCCAGGGACGATTGAGGGCGTTGTTGAGTGCGCCTTCACTCAAACCCGCGTGTCTGGATAACTGACGTAGCGACCAGCCTTTTTTGTGCAGGGCCGCAACGATGTCCGCTCGATGCCAGTCTTCGGCGGCTTTTTTTGGGTTGCTCAATGTATTCATTGCCTTATCTCGTGGAGTGATTAGGTGAATACAAAGTACCTGAAAATTGGTTATCTATAATTGCTTTCAACTTATTTTCAGGTTTGTTATGTGGCAAACAACCCACAAACAGGCTGAAATGCTTTTGTTTTCAGGCACCTATGAACAACCTTAAAGCGCAGGAAGGCAACAGAAAACCGGTTTCAACTTACATTGTTGAACCTGAAAATGAACGACTGGCACTGGGTGAGCGAATCAGGTCGGCCAGAACGGCACTGGGCGTGTCAAGAAATGAAGCCGCTAACGTGGTGGGCGTTTCGCTATCTACCTTCCAGGCCTGGGAGGCCGGCGAACGTGAGCCGGACGCAACCAAGCTGTCAGCACTGGCAAGGCATTACGGGCTGGCGGCAGAGTGGGTGCTGTTCGGCGCTGGCCCGATGCTGGCGGCCAGCGGCGTGCCCGCTGCTGCCTCTGCAGGCAATGCACAGGCGGTGGTGGATACACGTGGCAATCCGGTAGATCTGTCGGAGTTTGTGTTCATCCCGCGCTACAACCTGAAAGCTGCAGCAGGCCACGGAGCCGTGGTGGATGACGAAACGCCGATGTTCAGCATGGCTTTCCGCCGCTATTGGGTAGAGAACTACCTGCACGCATACCCTGCAGACCTGGCGGTGATCTCTGTAAAAGGCGATTCAATGGAGGGCGTGCTGAACAACAAGGACGTGATCCTGCTGAATACCGCAGACAACCAGCCTACCAGTGGCTTGTATGTGCTACGGGTGGAAGGCGATTTGATCGTGAAACGGGTACAACGCCTGCCTGGTGGTACCCTGCGCGTTATCAGCGCCAACGACGCCTATCCTACCTTCGAAGTAGACCTGAATAGCCCGCCAGCTGACTTCGATGTCATCGGCCGTGTAGTGTGGTATGGCAGACAAACATGAAAACTGGTGTCAAAGACGCCGCTGCAGAATGACAAAAAGGCCGCAAAACCCTGCGGCCTTTTACTTTGGCGGTGCAAAAATGACATCGGCGCGCATCATGGCCCTACAGAGCCAAAGCCGCACCGAGCCTAGATCTTCCCACAATATCCCGGCTCATCCCACCGACGGTGTCAATGCCAATACCTCCGCCACACCACACATTAGCCCTGACAGGGTAGCGTTGCGCGATTTTTGGCACAGTCTCGCACCACCCTTGTCACGAGCGGCAAGCTGCACAAGGCTGAGGGGCCGGGTGCAGCATGGCAGCCATGTGGTTGCAGCACTATTGTAAAAATCCTCACGAATATAAGGATTTTGCATGAAAGCCGATGGCAAATACAAAAATCCGCACAATTGCGAGGATTTGTTGCCAAGTGCGCGCACGGAGTGCAGAATCCTTACAACCGCAAGGATTTATCATGAAGATACCCATCGATAATGCAGCAGCCATTGGCAAAGTAGTGCGCGCCAGCCGCAAGGCACAGAAAATCCGCCAGGACGATGCCGCTGGCAGCATTGGCGTCAGCGAGAATTTTCTTGGCAAGATCGAGCGCGGCGGCGAAACGGTGCAGTGGGGCAAGCTGTTCCAGGTACTGGAGGGGCTGGGCATTCGCGTAACGGTGGACGTCCCCGAAAGCGTGGCCACCTACCTGCAGGATGCGGCCAACCACAAGGGCAAGCCATGAACGGGCGGTCTTTGCACGCATCGATCAATCACACCACGGTGGGCACCTTGCAAGAGGTGGCCGGGCTGTGGAGCTTCCAGTACGCGCCCGACTGGCTGGGCACGCCGGCGTGCTTCGCGCTCAGCCCGCACCTGCCACTGCAGGCCGAACCGTTGCTGGATGGCGCGAGCCAGCGCCCAGTGCAGTGGTATTTCGATAACCTGCTGCCGGAAGAAGGACAACGCTTGCTGCTGGCAGGCGATGCCCGGCTGGATGCGGCCGACGCCTTCGGCCTGCTGGCCTGGTACGGCGCAGAATCGGCCGGGTCGGTTACCTTGCTGCCACCCGATGCCGCGCCACACACAGCAGAACCGCTGCGACCTCTGCCGGACGAGGTGCTGGAGGCCCGCATTCGCCAGCTACCCAAGGCACCGCTGACGCAAGCGGCCATCAAACGCATGTCGCTGGCCGGCGCGCAGCACAAGCTGGCAGTAGTGCTGCAAGATGACGCATTGTTCGAACCAGCAGGCGCTACACCTTCCACCCATATCCTGAAGCCGGACCACCCGGATGAGGACTACCCCCACTCGGTAATCAACGAATGGTTCGTGATGCGCCTGGCCAAGCGACTGGGGCTGGCGGTGCCCGAGGTGCATCGGCGCTATGTACCATCACTGGTTTACCTGATAGACCGCTTTGACCGCACGCCTGCCGGCCAGGGTTGGCAGCGCCGGCACGTGATAGACGCCTGCCAGCTACTGGGGCTGGACCGCAGCTTCAAATACAGCCAGGGCAGCCTGCCAAACCTGGCCGCACTGGCCAATGCCTGCCGTAGCCCGGCGGTAGCGCGGCCCCGGCTGTTTGGCTGGCTGGTATTCAACGTGCTGGTAGGCAATAGCGATGCCCACCTGAAAAACCTGAGTTTTCTGGTATCGCATGAGGGCGTGCAGCTGGCACCGCTCTACGATCTGCTCAGTGTGGCCAGCTACGACACCGCCGCCTTCGATAAAACCGGGTGGCCGGCGCACACGCAGCTGGCCTGGCCACTCTTGGGCGAGCGGCACTTTTCGGCCATCACCCGTGGCCTGCTGCTGGAGGCCGGTGCGGCGTTAAACCTTGCCAAAGGCACCGCCGAGCGGCTGCTGGAAAACCTGCGCAAACGCGCCGTACAGCAGGCAGAAGCGCTGTACGCCGAGGTTGAAGCCGACAACGCCCGCCTGCTACAGGTGCGCCCCGAGCTGGCCGCCACGCAGGCAGGCGAGGCGCGCTGCCTGCGCACCCTGCTGCACACCGTTATCAAGGAAATGGCGCAGCAGCTGGCCTGAGCCAGAGCGTTGCTGGTAGCTGGCCGGGCGCCGCACCCAGCCACCAGCCAAGGCGCCACCACGGCGGAGCACTGCGCCCCCCCACCTACGCCCGCACAGCGGCATCCACCCACACACAGCAGTGCAATGCTTGCACGCTGCCCAATCGCCACCACTGCAGCAGGCAGTGTGCCAGCGCCCGGTTTCGATATAGGATAAGCGGGTAAACCCGACCACCCGCTACCAGACCATCATGCCCCCGCTGCTCAAGCTACTCCTCCAACCGCTACAAGCCCTGTGGCACAAGCATCGCGACGCCTGGAATAAGCCGCACTCCATGGGCAGCGCCTATGCTGACGACAACGGCGAGCTGCTAGAAGATGACCTTTGTTTCCAGCACGGACACCCCCCGCCCCGCTACCCGCGTTTCCGCCCCACGGTGTCACGCAACGCCGCCATCCGCGCCGCTTTTGTCAGCCGTGGGCACGGCCTGCGCAGTACGCGCCGGCTGGCCCCTGGCAGCGCCTGCCTGCTGGACGACGGGCAGCAGCTGTACCTGGGCGACGACGTGGCGGCCACGCAGCACACCGCAGGCCAGGTTGGCCGCAACACCAGCCACTAGCGTAGCCTGCGCCCTGGCGTGCCGCCGTGGCTGGACGCTGCAACAAAACACCCCCGACAGCCGGCAGCGGTCAGGGGTGTTGTCTATGGCAGGCAGCCGTGGCCTGGCATAGCCCGGCACCCAGCCCGGCGGCGCGGCCTGCGCTAGCCCTGCGCCAGCAGCGCACTGGCCAGCTGGCCCTGCGTGTCGCGGCGGGCCGCCAGCCGCTGCCGTAGTTGGCCGCATGGCTTACAAAGGGTGCCTCAGGCGATCACTTAACGCGATTCGCCTGCCTTGATGATCTTCATGGTGTTGGTGTGGCCCATCATGCCCACGGTGTCGCCGATGGTGACTACCAGCACGTCGCCCTGCACGACCCGGCCGCGTTCCAGCAGCTTGCGTTCGGCGGCGGCCAGCAGTTTTTTCTGGTCGGTGGCGGCAGGTAGCATCATGGGGAATACGTCGCGGTACATGGCCAGGCGGCGGTAGGTGCTGACTTCGGGCGTGAGCGCGTAGATGGGCACGCCGCAGTTCACGCGGCTTATCCACAGCGCGGTGGAGCCGGTCTGGGTGAGCGACACCAGCGCGCGCACGGGCAGGTGGTTGGCGGTAAACAGCGCGGCCATGGCGATGGATTGGTCTACACGGCTGAATTCGCGGTTGAGGAAGGTGCGTTCCAGCTGGTAGTCGCTGGAGTTTTCCGCTTCCATGCACACGCGGGACATGGACTCGACTGTTTCTACCGGGAACTGGCCAGTGGCGGTTTCGGCAGACAGCATCACCGCGTCGGTGCCGTCCAGCACGGCGTTGGCTACGTCGGACACCTCGGCGCGGGTGGGCACCGGGCTGCTGATCATGGATTCCATCATCTGGGTGGCAGTGATGGTGAGCTTGTTGCGCTCGCGCGCGGCGCGGATCATGCGCTTTTGCAGCGCCGGCACGGCGGCGTCACCCACTTCTACGGCCAGGTCGCCACGCGCCACCATGATGCCGTCGGCGGAGTTGATCAGGTCGTCCAGGTTGGTGATGGCTTCGCAGCGCTCGATCTTGGCGATGATGCGTGCCTGACAGCCGGCCGCGTTGATGAGCGTGCGCGCCATGTACAGGTCGGCGCTGTTTTTGGGGAAGGATACGGCTACGTAGTCGGCTTCCAGCTGCGCGGCCACTTTGATGTCGTCGATGTCTTTGGCGGTGAGCGCCGGGGCAGACAGGCCGCCGCCCTGGCGGTTGATGCCTTTGTTGTTGGACAGCACGCCGCCCACTTTTACCTTGGTGTGAATCTGGCTGCCCAGTACTTTTTCTACCACCAGCACGATGCGGCCATCGTCCAGCAGCAATACGGCGCCCGGCTCTACATCGCCCGGCAGCTCTTTGTAGTCTAGGCCTACGCGGGCGTCATCGCCCAGCTGGCATTCAGCGTCCAGGATAAAGGCCTGGCCGTTGGTGAGCGTGGTTTTGCCGTTGGCAAACTTGCCCACGCGGATCTTGGGCCCTTGCAAGTCCACCATGATGGCCACCGGTATGCCCAGCTTGTCTGCCGTGCTGCGCACCAGGGCGGCGCGGTCGATGTGGTCTTGCGCGGTGCCGTGCGAAAAGTTGAGGCGCACCACGTTTACCCCGGCCTGCAGCAGGCGTTCCAGGGTTTGCGGGTCACTGGACGCAGGGCCGAGGGTGGCGACGATTTTGGTACGACGGGTCATGGTGTTGTCTCCTTGGGTTCTGCCTGCATTATGGTACGAAATAGCCATGTACTAAATTGATTACAGTTAAAGCCGCCTGCGGGCAGATTACGCTTGCATTCGCGGCAAAAAATGCCGTCAGCACCCGCCACCGCCTACCCTGCGGCCAACCCTGGCTATCGCCACGTAGCACGCACACTACCTGGCAGACAAAACAAAAGGCACGCCGCGGCGTGCCTTTTGTGTTTCGGCGGACGCTGTTACACCAGCGACAGGCCACCCAGTACCAGTGCCGCAGCCAGCGCCAGTACCACCACCGCCAGCCAGCCCGGGGCAAAGCGCAGCGGCTTGACCTCGCCTTCCAGCGTTTTATGGCCGGTAATCATCGGCGGTACCAGGTTGGTGTTTTTCAGCTTGCGGTAAGCCACAATGGCCAGTACGTGTACGCCTACCAGCCCTAGCAGCACGTTAAACCACAGCTCGTGCCATTCGGTGACCTGCTCGGCCAGGCTGCTGTCGATGAGTTTGGCCAGCGGGCCGTCGAAGGTGTAGCTGTCCACATCGGCGGCAAACAGGCCCAAGCCCAGCTGCACCAGCAGCGCGCCCAGCAGCGCCAGCACCATCAGGCCGCCCAGCGGGTTGTGGCCGGGCTGCTGGTTTTCGCTGACCTCGCCGCGCAGATAGGCTTTCACCTGGCCTGGCTTCACAAAGTCGGCAAAGCGTGCGCTCTGGCTACCCACAAACCCCCACAGCACCCGAAACACCACCAGCACCAGCATGGCCACCCCCAGCTTGGTGTGGATCTGTAGCAGGCCGTTTTCGGCCGATGCCCACATGCCGACAAACATGGCCAGTAGTGTCCAGTGAAACAGACGGGTCGGCACATCCCATACTTTTACTTTATTGCTCATTTACCCTCTCCCTGTAACGCCGGCTGGCTGCCGGCTGTCCTCATGCAAAATCGATTTTACCCCTACTGCGGTATCAAGTGCTGCAGCATTCCTTAACAAATGTTGGCCGCCATGTGCCAGCGCAGCAAAACGGCAAAATCGGGTAAACTTGCTGTTTTGCTGTGGGGCCTGCGCCCCGACCCTTTCAGGAGAACAATACAGATGTCCCAAGCCTCCCTTATCCAGGATCTGCAAGCACGCGGTCTGATTGCACAACAAACCGACGCGGCTGCCCTCGAAGAACTGCTGGCCAAGGAAAGCGTGACCCTGTATTGCGGCTTCGACCCCACCGCCGACAGCCTGCACCTGGGCCACCTTGTGCCGGTGCTGGTGCTGAAGCGCTTCCAGCAGGCTGGCCACAAGCCTATCGCACTGGTGGGCGGCGCCACCGGCATGATCGGCGACCCCAGCTTCAAGGCCACCGAGCGCAAGCTGAACACCCCGGACGTGATTGCCAGCTGGGTAGAAAAAATCCGCGGCCAGGTATCGCCGTTCCTGAGCTTTGACGGCGACAACGCTGCCATCATGGCCAATAACTACGACTGGTTTGGCGGCATGGGCGCGCTGGAGTTCTTGCGCGATATCGGCAAGCATTTCTCTGTAAACCAGATGATCAAGAAAGAGTCGGTGCAGCAGCGCATCAGCCGCGAAGACCAGGGCATCAGCTACACCGAATTCAGCTACAGCCTGCTGCAAGGCTACGACTTTGCCGAGCTGTACCGCCGCCACGGTTGCCAGCTGCAAATCGGCGGCTCGGACCAGTGGGGCAATATCACCGCCGGCACCGACCTGACCCGCCGCATCCACCAGAAACAGGTATACGGCCTGACCCTGCCGCTGGTGACCAAGGCCGACGGCACCAAGTTTGGCAAGACCGAAGGCGGCGCGGTGTGGCTGGACGCCAGCAAAACCAGCCCGTACGCGTTCTACCAGTTCTGGCTGAACACCGCCGACGCCGACGTGTACAAGTTCCTGCGCTACTTTACCTTTCTGTCCATCGACGAGATCAACGCCATCGAAGAACAGGACAAAGCCAGCGGCACCAAGCCACAGGCACAGCGCATCCTGGCCGAGCAAGCCACCGCGCTGGTACACGGCCAGGCGGCGGTAGACGCGGCACAGCGCATCAGCGCCAGCCTGTTTAGCGGCAGCATCACCGACCTGACCGCATCCGACCTGGCACAGCTGGCGCAGGACGGCATGCCCAGCGTGCAGATCGAGTTGGCACAAGCCGGCCTGATCGACGCGCTGGTAGCCGGTGGCCTGGCCAAGTCCAAGTCCGAAGCACGCACCTTTATCCAGAGCGGCGCAGTGAGCATTAACGGCAACAAGATCGAGGCGCTGGACTACCAGGTAGCCGATAGCGATCGCCTGTTTGGCCAGTACAGCCTGCTGAAACGCGGCAAGAAGAACCACACGCTGATCAGCTGGATCTAAGCACTAGCGCGCTGCGCTGACAGCACGACACAACACCCGGCCCCGCGCCGGGTGTTGTGCTTTTTGGCCGCGTAAAAGCACTGCGGCCAACCCTGACTGGCAAGGTTGGCCGCATTATCGTGCAGGCAGGGATCAGCGCACGCGCAGGTCGGTGTCGCCGCTGGCATCCGCCACGCTGTGGTAGCGCAGCAGGCCGGGTGTATCCGCAGGCAGCGCCTCGGCTACCGGCTTGCCGGCCAGTAGCGCCAGCGCGGGGGCCACCACGGCGGCGCGCAGTGCGTCTTCGCTGTTCAAGGCCGCCAGATCCAGCGTGTAGGTCCATTCCGGCCCGAATGTGCTATCGCTTTCATCCCACCACAGTAGGCTATCGCCCTGCTGCTGCCACGGCTGCCACTGGCTGGCGGGGAAGCCCACGTAGGCATCGTATTCAAAGGCAAACTCGCAGCCCCAGTGCGCTACGTGCAGCACCGGCGCGCACGGCTGGCCGTCTGCGCGCTGCGGCAGGCCGTCGCCGGACAGGCTGATCTGGTAATTGAGCCAGCCGCCGATAAACTCTTTCTTTTTCCTGTTGCGCACCAGCAGACCAAAGCTGCTGGACAGCGCGCTGCGCTCGCCCTGCTGTTGCTGCTGCGAGTGCAGCTGCTCGGCGATCTTGCGGCACAGGCCGCTGGCGGTGATGGCCTCGGCCAGCAGGGTGTCCAGGGTTTGCTGCAGGTTTTTGGCGTGGCGCCAGGGCTCGTTGCCGGTAGTCATGCGTGGGGCTTTCGTGTTCGTTGGGCGGGGCGGCTGGCGCCCCGCTGGCAAGCGCGCAGTCTAGCACAGGCTACCGGCGTGGATGACGGGCAAAAAAAGAGGGGTTGCCCGTCCAAAGGCAACCCCCGCATCCCATCCAGGTCCATCCAGCAGAAGCGATTTGCTGTTGAAACCAGATTATCGAAACACGATTACGGCATGATGACAGGCTGCAGGCTGAGCACTACCTTGCCCAGGTTGCGGTTGTCTTCTACATAGCGGTGCGCGTCGGCCACGGCGGCCAGCGGGTAGACGCTATCCAGCGTAATACGGGCGCGGCCGTCGGCCAGTGCGGGCAGCACCTCGGCCTCCAGCGCTGCGGCCAACCTTGCCTTCACCGCCTCCGGCTGGCTGCGCAGCGTAGAGCCCAGCAGGCGCAGCCGTTTGACCAGCAGCAGGCCCAGGTTCAGCGTGGCGCTGCTGCCGCCCATGATGCCGATCACCACCAGGCGGCCATCCGGCTTGAGCGCAGCGATATTGTCGTCGAACAGCGCGGCGCCTACCGGGTCCAGCACCACGTCTACCCCGCCTTGTGCTTTAAGGTTGGCCGCAAAGCCGGGCTGGCGGCTGTCGATGACCTCGGCCGCGCCCAGGCTGCGGCAAAACTGGCGTTTTTCTTCGCTGCTGGCGCTGGCCACCACGCGGGCGCCCAGCAGGCTGGCCAGCTGGATGGCGGCGGCACCCACGCCGCTGGCACCGGCGTGCACCAGCACCGTTTCGCCCGGCTGCAGCGCGGCGATGTCTACCAGGTTGAACCAGGCGGTCATCCACGCCTCGGGCAGGCTGGCGGCCTCGGCCCAGCTCATCAGGTCCGGCTTGGGCAGCGCGGCGCTGCTATCGAGCAGCGCGTACTCGGCATAGGCACCGCCGGCTACCAGGCCGAATACCGCATCACCTTCCTGAAAGCGCGACGGGCCGTTGACCGCGTCCACCATGCCGGCAATTTCCAGCCCCAGCACCGGCGACGCGCCCTTGGGTGGCGGGTAGTGGCCCTGGCGCTGCACGATATCGGCACGGTTGATACCCGCCGCCAGCACGCGCACGCGCAGCTGGCCGGGCGCCGGCTGCGGCTTTTCGGCAAAGGTAATTTCCAGAGTCTCGGCGCCGCCCGGGGCGGCTTGTGTAACGTGCAGCATGGACATGATTGACCCTCGGCAAAACAAGTAGCATCTCTTGCACTACAATAGCACGCCATGAACCCGACCTGCTTTCACTGCAGCCTGCCCATCCCCGACGGGCAAGCTTTTCCTATCCGCTATCGCGAACGCACCGAACAAGCCTGCTGCGCCGGCTGCCAGGCGGTAGCGCAGACCATTATCGACAGCGGCCTGGCCGACTACTACGAGCACCGCACCGCCGAGCAGCGCCAGGCCGAGCCGGTACCGGCCGAGCTGCTGCAGCAGATGCAGCTGTACGATAACGAGGCGCTGCAGCACAGCTTTGTGCATGTAGAAGACGAGCACATCCGCGAAGCCTCGCTGATGCTGGAAGGCATTACCTGCGCGGCCTGCGTGTGGCTGAACGAACACCACGTGCGCCAGCTGCCGGGCGTGCTGTCGGTAGACATCAACTACGCCACCCACCGCGCCCGCGTGCGCTGGGATACCCGCCAGCTGCGGCTTAGCCAGATTCTGGAAGCCATCAGCGCCATTGGCTACCGCGCCCACCCCTACGATGCCTCGCGCCAGGAAGCGCTACACCAGAAAGAGCGCAAGACGGCGCTGAACCGCCTATGGGTAGCCGGCCTGTCCATGATGCAGGTGATGATGTACGCCTACCCGGTGTACATGGCACCGGATGGCGAGATCGAAAGCCAGTGGCTGTGGATGCTGCACTGGTCCAGCTTTGTGCTCACGCTGCCAGTGGTGCTGTACTCGGCCATACCGTTTTACCGCGGCACCTGGCGCGACATGAAGCGCGGCCGCGTCGGCATGGATACGCCGGTGACCATCGGCATCCTCACCGCCTTCTTCGCCAGCCTGTGGGCGCTGCTGAACAAGGTAGAGCACGGTGTGTATTTTGATTCGGTGTCGATGTTCATCTTCCTGCTGCTGGGCGGGCGCTACCTGGAAAGCATGGCGCGGCGCAAAACCGGCGAGGCCACCGAAAAACTGGTAAAGCTGATACCGGCCTTTGCCCACGCGGTGCCAGCTTGGCCGCAGGATCAAACCCAGCAGGAGGTGGCCGTCAGCCAGCTGGCGGTGGGCGACGTGGTACTGGTAAAACCGGGCGAGACCATCCCCTGCGACGGCGACATTCTGGAAGGCGCAAGCAGCGTGGACGAAGCGCTGCTAACCGGCGAAAGCACGCCGATTGGCAAACAGGCGGGCGACAGCGTGATTGCCGGCAGCGTGAACCAGGCCAGCCCGCTGCTGCTACGCCTGAGCCGCACCGGCAGCGACACCCGCCTGGCCGGCATCGTACGGCTGATGGACCAGGCGCTGGCGGAAAAACCGCGCCTGGCCGAGCTGGCCGACCGCTACGCCGTGTGGTTTGTCACCATACTGCTGTTGGCCGCAGCCGCCACCTATATCGGCTGGAGCCTGGCGGGTAGCCAGGAGCACGCGCTGTGGGTAACGGTGGCCGTGCTGGTGGTGTCGTGCCCGTGCGCGCTGTCACTGGCCACCCCGGCGGCGCTCACCGCCGCCACCGGCCACATGGCGCAGCTGGGCATTCTGACTACCCGTGGCCACGCGCTGGAAACACTGGCGCGCATCAGCGATGTGGTATTCGACAAAACCGGCACCCTCACCCACGGGCGCATGCAGCTGCTGGCCAGCCATGGCTTTAGCCACCCGGACGCGGGCCAGGCGCTAGCCATCGCCGCCGCGCTGGAGCAAGGCTCCGAGCACCCTATCGCCCGCGCCCTGCTACAGGCCGCCGAAGGCACCGCACTACCTGCTTGCGGCCAACGTAGCAACCAGCCTGGCCAGGGCGTGGAGGCCGACATCGCCGGCCAGCGCTGGCGCCTGGGCCGCCCGGCCTTTGTGGCCGGGCTGTCTGGCAGCATCAGCCTGCCCGCGGCCCTGCCCGACAGCGCCACCATCATTGCGCTGGGCGATGCGCGCGGTGTGGCCGCGGTATTTGCCATAGGCGACCAGGTACGCGAAGACAGCGCGGCGCTGATTAGCGCACTGCAGGCACGCGGCCTGCGCGTGCATTTGCTGTCTGGCGATGCAGAGGCCGCAGTCGCCAGCCTGGCCAGCCAGCTGCACATCGCCCACTACCGCGCTGCTGCCACGCCGGAAGACAAGCTGGCTTACGTAGGCAGCCTGCAGCAAGGCGGCGCCCGTGTACTGATGGTGGGGGATGGCGTGAACGACGCGCCGGTGCTGGCGCGCGCCGATGTATCGCTGGCCATGGGCGGCGGTACCGACGTGGCCCGCGCCAGTGGCGACATGGTGCTGATGGGCGACGAGCTGGGCCGCCTGCCACAAGCACTGGCGCTGGCGGCGCGCAGCATGTACATCATCCGCCAGAACCTGGCCTGGGCCGCGGTGTACAATCTGGTGGCCCTGCCGCTGGCCATGGCCGGCTGGGTCACGCCCTGGCTCGCCAGCCTGGGCATGGCGCTCAGCTCGCTGCTGGTAGTGAGCAACGCACTGCGCCTGACCAAACGGAGTAAGTAATGGAAAGCCTGTACCTGTTGATCCCCATGAGCATCGTGCTGGTGTTCTTTATCGGTCTGCTGTTCTGGTGGTCTACCCGCTCCGGCCAGTTTGACGACCTGGAAGGCCCGGCCCACCGCATCCTGATGGACGACGACGACAGCCCGCAAGACAAGCCGAAGCAGCCAGACTGACAAACTAGCCCGCCACCCGCTCGCCAGCTGGCCCGGCAGCGGGCAGCGCGGCCATGGGCTGGCCGGCAACAAAAGGCAGCTGCAAGACAAAGCAGGCACCCTGCCCGCCCGGCTGCAGGCCAATCTGCCCGCCGTGTGCCACGGCAATACGCTGGCAAATGGCCAGCCCCAGCCCGGCATGGCCACTACCCTGCCCCTGGCTGCCCATCTCGAACGCTTCGAATATCCGCTGCGCCTCGGCAGCTGGCACACCGGGGCCCTGGTCTTGCACGCTCAGCTGCAGGCAGCTTTCCAGCCGGCTGATCTGGATATCGATGACCCCGCCTGGTGGCGAAAAACGGATGGCGTTACTCAACAGGTGGCCCAGCAGCTGCAGCAGGCTGCCGTGATCTGCCACCAGCCGCGGCAAAGGGTGGCTGCTGATGTGCACCCGCAGGCCATGCTGTTGCAACACCAGCTCGTGCTGCGCCACGCAGTCTTCCACCAGCAGGCGCAGGTTCAGGCTTTGCCAGTGAAATGGCCGCCGCCCCGCATCCAGCGCCGCCAGGTCGATCAAGCCGTTCAGCTGATAGGCCAGGCGCTGCCCGCTCTCGCTAATGGCCGCCAAATGGGCCGCTACGCGCTGCGTATCACCGCGCGCCAGTTTCAGCCTGGCCATCTCGGCAAAATTCAGCATGCCGTGCAGCGGGGTAAGCAGCTCGTGCGACACATTGGCCAGCAGCCGGTTTTTGGCCTGGCAAGCGTGCTCGGCCAACAGTTTGGCATCGATCAGCGCCAGAGCCTGCTCGGCCAGCGACTGCCCCATATCAGCATGCCCCTGGCGCAGTGCCGCCGCCAGCTGCTGGCTGTCCGATACATCGCGCCCGGTACCACGGTAGCCACCCAGCCGGCCGGTGGCATCGTGCCATGGCATAGCGCTAAGCGAGATATGACGCTGCACGCCATCGGGGCATTGCAGCAAGAACACCTGCTGGCGAAACGGCTGCCCGGCGGCAAACAGCGCGGCCAGACGCTCGCTACTATCGGGCGAGCCCTGCACCGCTTGCAGGGCAGTCCAGTGCAGCCCGTATAGCGACGCCGGGGCAAAGCCCAGCAAAGGCTGTAGCGCGGCAGAGCAGCGCACAATGCGGCCATCGGCGTCCAGCTCCCAGAACCAGTCACTGGCCACGGCCAGAAAATCCTGCAGCGCCTGGCGCTGGCTGGCTGCAGCCAACTGTATGGCCCGCATGCGCCGCCGCTGCCATAGCACGGCAAGCAGCAAACCCAGGCAGACAAAAAACAGGCAAACAAGCACAAGAACCAGCATGATCCGGGCCTTTCCGACACGCACAGGCAAACAGAAACGCCCATACAGGGCAACACAGCATTATGCCATGCGGCTTGTACGCAATAAGGGTAGCGCCTTGTGCCGGTTCACCATTTTGGGCAAACAGCCCCCCATAAGCATGCCGCCATTGCCCTCTCATGCTTGGCCCAGGCATGGCGCTGTACTTTTCACCGGCAACAAAAGCCGCCCGCCAGGCTCGATATGCACGCTTGATACAGCGTAAAATAGCCGGCATTCCGACACCGGCTGCCGGCCAGCCCATACTTCCACATGAAAATACTGATCCTGGGCTGCGGCCAGGTAGGCGCCAGCGTCGCCGAAAACCTGGTAGATGAAGGCAACGACATCACCGTGGTAGACCAAGACCCGAACCTGCTGAAGGTGCTGCAAGCGCGGCTGGATATCCGCACCGTCACCGGCAATGCCGCCCTGCCCGGCGTGCTGCGCCAGGCCGGCGCCGACGAGGCAGAAATGCTGCTGGCGCTCACCCGTAGCGACGAAACCAACCTGCTGGCCTGTGCGCTGGCGCAGCGCCACTTCAATATTCCCACCCGCATTGCCCGTATCCGCGCGACCGACTACGTAGACGGCGACCTGCCGGTGCTGGAGCAGTTTGGCGTAGAGCACGCCATCTGCCCGGAGCAGATCGTGACCCAGAACCTGAAGCGCCTGCTGCAGTACCCGCGTGCACTGCAGGTTATCGATTTTGCCGAAGGCCGCGCCCAGCTGGTGGTGTCGCGCGCGCAGCAAGGCGGCAAGCTGCTGGGCAAACCACTGCGCCAGCTGCGCGAAGACATGCCGGACACCGACTGCCGCATTTGCGCCATCTATCGCGACGACCGCCTGGTGCAGCCCGATGGCAGTACGGTAATCCAGGAAGGCGACGAGGTGTTTTTTGTGGCCGCGCGCGCCGATATTCCCACCATGCTGGCCGAGCTGCGACCGAGTGAAAAACCGGTAAAACGGGTAATGATTGCCGGTGGCGGCAATATCGGCTACCGCCTGGCCGGGCTGCTGGCCGACGACTACGAAGTCAAGATCATCGAATACCGCGCCGAGCGCGCGCGCTGGCTGGCCGAAAACCTGCCGCATGCGCTGGTGCTGCACGGCGAGGCCACCGACGAGGCGCTGCTGGAGGAAGAAAACATCGACGAGATGGACGCTTTCTGCGCGCTGACCAACGACGACGAAGACAACCTGATGTCCACGCTGCTGGCCAAGCGCATGGGCGCCCGCCGCGTGATGGCGCTGGTGAACCGCGCCAGCTATGTCGACCTGCTGGAAGGCAACCGCATCGATATCGTCATCTCGCCCTACCTGTCCACCATCGGCTCCATTCTGGCGCACCTGCGCCGTGGCGACGTGGTAGCGGCGCACCCGGTACGCCGCGGCCGTGCCGAAGTGCTGGAAGTGATCATCCATGGCGACCGCCACAACTCGCGCATGGTTGGCCGCCGCATCGATGCGCTGGACCTGCCGCGTGGTTGCAATATCTGCGCCGTCCTGCGCGATGGCCAGGTGCTGATGGCACACCACGATACTGTGCTGCAGGCCGAAGACCACCTGATCATCTTTGTGCACGGCAGGCACCGCGTAAAACAAATCGAAAAACTGACACAAGTAAAACTGGGGTTCTTCTAGCCATGGCCATACGCGGCATTCACCATGTGGCCATTATTGCGGCCAACTATGCGCGCTCGCGCGACTTCTATCTGCACACCCTGGGCTTTACCCTGGTGTCCGAGCACTACCGTGCCGAGCGCGACTCGTGGAAGTTGAACCTGGCGCTGCCAGACGGCTGCGAGATCGAGCTGTTCAGTTTCCCCAGCCCGCCAGCGCGCCCCAGCCGCCCCGAGGCCTGCGGCCTGCGCCACCTGGCACTGGCCACCACCAGCCTGGACGCCGACATCGCCCGCCTGGCTAGCCTGGGCGTGGTGTGCGAGCCGGTACGCGTGGACGAGTACACCGATCGCCGCTTTACTTTCCTGGCCGACCCGGATGGCCTGCCCATCGAGCTATACGAAGTGCCAGCATGAACAAACTACTACCCATCATCCATGTGCTGTCCAAGCTCATCCTGCTGTCGGCAGTGATGTTTCTGGTGCCCTGTGCCGTGTCGTGGTATTTCCAGGACGGCACCTGGCGGCATTTTCTGCACTCTGCCGCGGCGGGGCTGGTGATAGGCAGCAGCAGCTGGCTGGCCACGCGCCGCTTCGAGCGCGAGCTCAAGCCGCGTGACGGCTTTATTCTGGTTACGCTGCTGTGGCTGGGCTTTACCGCCATGTCGGCCGTACCGCTATGGCTGTACCTGCCCAATCTCAGCGTGACCGACGCGTTTTTCGAGGCCATGTCGGCGCTGACCACCACCGGTGCCACCACGCTGCAGGGGCTGGAACACCTGGCTCCGGCCATGAACTTCTGGCGGCACTTTCTAAGCTGGCTGGGCGGCATGGGCATTATCGTGCTGGCCGTGGCAGTGCTGCCCATGCTGGGTATTGGCGGCATGCAGCTGTACAAGGCCGAGATCCCGGGCCCGATGAAGGAAACCAAGCTGGCACCGCGCATCGGCCAGACCGCCAAAAACCTGTGGTATATGTACAGCGCGCTGACCGTGGTGTGCTTTGTGTGCCTGTACCTGGCCGGCATGACGCCGCTGGATGCGCTGTGCCACGCCTTTACCGCGGTGGCGCTGGGTGGCTTTTCTACCTACGACCAGAGCGTGGGCTACTTTGACTCGCTACTGATCGAGAGCATCCTGATTGTGTTCATGCTGCTGGGGGCGCTGAACTTTGCCACCCACTTTACGGCGTGGCAGCGCAAATCGCTGCGCAGCTACTGGCACGATATCGAGGCGCGCTACGTGCTGGGCCTGCTGGCGGCCAGCGTGCTGCTGACCAGCCTGTACCTGTGGTGGCAGGGGGTGTACGACTTTGGCACGGCGCTGCGCCACGTGGCGTTCAACCTGGTATCCATCGCCACCGATACCGGCTACGCCAGCGTGGACTACGCGCAATGGCCCCTGCTGGTACCACTATGGATGCTGTTCTTGTCCTGCATCACCGTCAGCTCCGGCTCGTGCGGTGGCGGCATCAAGATGATCCGTACCCTGGTGCTTACCCGCCAGAGCTACCGCGAAATGGGGAACCTGCTGCACCCGCGCGCAGTCCTTCCACTAGTCATCGGCGGGCGCACCATCCCGGAGCGCATTGCACTGTCGGTGCTGGGTTTCATCTTTGTGTATTTCATGAGCGTGGTGCTGCTGAGCTTTGTCCTGATCGGCAGCGGTCTGGACTTCCTGACCGCCTTCACCGCCATTCTGGCCTGCATCAACAATGTGGGGCCAGGCTTGGGCCAGGTAGGGCCGGCTAGCAACTACGCGGCGCTTGATAACTTCCAGACCTGGGTCTGCAGCTTTGCCATGCTATTGGGCCGGCTGGAGATTTTTTCCATCCTGATTCTGTTTACACCTGCTTTCTGGCGAAAATGACCATGCAAAAACGCTACTCCCTGCTGGGTTTCGCCCTGATTCCGCTACTGAGCCACGCTCTGGGCGACAGCCAGCTGTTCGACGCACGCGAAGCCTACCGCAAAGGCGACACCGCCACCCTGGCCACGCTGGCCAGCCAGGCAGACAAAGGCCTGCTGGACGCCTACCCGGCCTACTGGCTGGGCCTGAAGACACTGGAAAGCGGCGACAGCAACCCCGCCCGCCAGTTTGTGAACCGCTACCGCAGCGGCTACCTGGTGGAGCGCACCCTCAACGAGCTGCTGGAAGACATGGGCCGCCGCGGCCAATGGGACGACCTGCTCAAAACCGCCCCGGTGCTGGCCGACAATGCCCGCGATGCCGAAACCGTGTGTTTTGTCAGCCTGGCTACGCTGCAAAAACAGCAAAGCATCAAGCCCGACCGCAGCTACCTGGCAGGCAACCTGGCCGATGGCTGCAACCGGCTGATCGATGCCCAGGCGGCACGCGGCATGCTGGATAGTGCCCAGACCCAAGCACGGCTGCGGCTACTGATTGCCGGCAACTTCACCACCACCGCCCGCCGGCTGGCCACAGCGGCCAACCTGGAAGACAGCTTCTTCCGCCCCGGCAGTGCCGAGCAACAAACCCAGGCGCTGATAACACGCGGCAAGAGCGACCTGGCCGGCGCGCTGGCACAGCTATCCGGCAACAGCCAGCTGTCTGCCGCACAACGCGGCTTTGCCTACGGCCAGCTGGGCCTGGTGGCCGCCCGCCGCCTGGACATGCCCACCGCACTGGGGGCCTACGCCCAGGCCGACCCGGCTCAGCTCAACGACGATCAGTGGGAATGGTGGCTGCGCGCCGCCCTGCGCCAGGAAGACTGGGCACGGGTAGAGCAGATCACCCGCGTCATGCCCGACACCCTGGCGGCCAAACCCGCCTGGCAGTACTGGCGTGCCCGTGCCATGAAAGCCCAGGGCCGCATGCAGGAAGCCATGCCGGTATTGGTTAAAACCAGCTTCGAGCACAGCTACTACGGCCTGCTGGCCAAAGAAGAGCTGGGCGTGACGCTGGAAGCGCCACCTACCCGCGTCGTTGTCGACGACGCCACACAAAAAGCCGTCAGCAACGACCCCGCCATCGCCCAGGCGCTGGCCCTGTTTGAGCTGGCCGAGCGCAGCAACCGTAGCGAATGGCGCGAAGAAGGCCGCCGCGTATGGCGCTGGGCTCTGCGCGAGCGCAGCGACCTGCAGCTACTGGCTGCGGCCGACATCGCCCGCCAGCGCGGCCTGTACGATATGGCCATCCTCGCGGCAGAGCGTACCCGCGAAAGCCACGACTTCAGCCTGCGCTACCTGTCCCCTTACCGTGACACCACACGCAGCTACGCGCGGCAGCTGGATATCGATGAGGCCTGGGTGTATGGCCTGATCCGCCAGGAAAGCCGCTTTCTGAACGTGGCACGATCCGGTGTAGGCGCCAGCGGGCTAATGCAGCTGATGCCAGCCACCGCCAAATGGGTGGCCGGCAAGCTGGGCATGCCCGGCTACCAGATCAACGACATCGACGACAATATCCGCCTGGGCACCTGGTATCTGCGCCACGTGCTGGACACCCTGCACAGCCAGCCGGTACTGGCCACCGCCGCCTATAATGCAGGGCCAGGCCGCGCACGGGGCTGGCAGGCCGCCCGCCCGCTGGAAGGCGCCATCTATACCGAAAGCATCCCGTTTAACGAAACGCGCGACTACGTACAGAAAGTGATGGCCAACGCGGTGTATTATGCCGGGGCATTCCGCCAGGATAACGCCACGCTGAAAGCCCGCCTGGGCACCATACCGCCGCGCTAGATGGCGATAGCGCTTCAAGGCAGGCGTGCCACCCGTGCACGCCTGCACCCATTATCAGGGAGTGGAAAATGAACATAGCCATTATCGGCGGCGCCGGCTTTGTCGGCAGCCACATCGCCGAGCACCTCACCCGCGCAGGCCATGCGCTCACGCTGGCCACCCGTAACCGCGAGCGCCACAAGGCCACGCTGATCCCGCTGCCGCAAGCCGAGCTGCGCGAATGCAATGTACACGAGCCACAACAGTTGGCCGCACTGCTGGCCGGCCACGACGCCGTGATCAGCATGGTAGGCATCCTGCACGGTAGCCGCGCCGCGTTCGAACACGCGCACGTACAGCTGGTGGAAAAAATCATCAGCGCCTGCCACAGCACGGGCATTCGCCGCCTGGTACACATCAGCGCCCTGGGCGCCAGCGAGCAGGCCCCCAGCGACTATCAGCAAACCAAAGGCAAGGCCGAGCGCCTGATCGAAGCCAGCGGGCTGGACTACACCATCCTGCGCCCGTCGGTCATTTTTGGCGCTGGCGATAACTTCCTCAATATGTTTGCCAAGCTGGCCGCCACCGCCCCGCTGCTGCCCATAGGCGGTGCCGACACCCGCTTTGCCCCGGTGTGGGTAGACGACGTGGCCCGCGCCGTGGCCGCCTGCCTGGCGCGCCCGGCCACCATTGGCCACAAGCTGGATCTGGCCGGCCCCGGCATCTACACGCTACGCCAGCTGGTCGCCTATGCGGCCAACCTGTCCGGCCACCCGCGTACCATTATTGGCCTGCCGGAGTGGGCAGCCATGCTGCAGGCCACGCTATTGGGCCTGCTACCCGGCCCCGCGCTACTGAGCGCCGACAATGTGCGCTCGCTGCGGGTGGATAACATCAGCGACCAGCCCTTCCCGTCTGCCGAACTGGGCTTTAGCCCCGCGGCGCTGGAAGCCATCGCGCCGCTTTACCTGGGCCAGCAAGAAATCAACCTGACCCGCGACCACTACCGCGCCAAGGCCGCCCGCTGATGAAGTGCTACATCGTTGGCGGTGCGGTACGCGACCGCCTGCTGGGCCTGCCGGTAAAAGACCGTGACTGGGTGGTGGTCGGCGCCACGCCGGAAACCATGCTGGCGCGCGGTTTCAAGCCGGTAGGCAAAGACTTTCCGGTGTTCCTGCACCCGCACACGCACGAGGAGTACGCGCTGGCGCGTACCGAGCGCAAGGTTGGCCGCGGCTACCACGGCTTTACCTTTCATGCGGCGCCAGATGTCACGCTGGAAGAAGACCTGATCCGCCGCGACCTCACCGTCAACGCCATTGCCCAGGACGACGACGGCACGCTGATCGACCCCTACGGCGGCGTGGCCGACGTGCAGGCCGGCGTGCTGCGCCACGTGAGCCCGGCCTTTGCCGAAGACCCGGTGCGCATCCTGCGCCTGGCGCGCTTTGCCGCCCGCTTCGGCTTTGCCGTGGCGCCGGAAACGCAGGCGCTGATGCAGCAGATGGTGGCCAATGGCGAAGTAGACGCACTGGTGGCCGAGCGCGTGTGGCAGGAGCTGGCCAAGGGCCTGATGACCGACACCCCGTCGCGCATGCTGCTGGTACTGCGTGACTGCGGCGCGCTGGCGCGCTTGCTGCCCGAGGTAGACGCGCTGTTCGGAGTGCCGCAACGCGCCGACTACCACCCGGAAATCGACACCGGCGACCACGTGATGCGGGTGCTGGACTACAGCGCCAGCCAGAACCAGCCGCTGCCGGTGCGCTTTGCCGCGCTGATGCACGACCTGGGCAAGGCGCGCACGCCAGCCGATATCCTGCCGCGCCATATCGGCCACGAGCCGCGTGGCGAGGCCCCGCTGCTGGCGCTATGCGAAAGGCTGCGCGTACCGGCCGAGTGCCGTGACCTAGCGCGCATCACCGCGCTGTACCACACCAAGGTCCACACCGCCTTCCAGCTGCGCCCGGACACCGTACTGGGCCTGCTGCGCGACTGCGATGCCCTGCGCCGCCCGGAACGCTTTGCCCAGATGCTGGCCGCCTGCCTGGCCGACGCCCGCGGCCGCCTGCATTTCGAGCAGTGCGACTACCCGCAAGCCGACTATCTGGCCGCCATGCTGGCCGCCGCGCAGGCAGTAGACGCCGGTGCGGTGGCACAAGCCTGCACCGACAAGAAAAACATCGCCCAAGCGGTCGATGCCGCCCGCGTGGCCGCCATCACCCAGGCCAAAAAAACCTACCCCCACCCCGCATGAACTTCACCACCTTACCCGCCACGCTGATGCGTGGCGGCACCAGCAAGGGCTTGTTCTTTCGCGCCGACCAGCTACCCGACAGCCCGGCACAGGTACAGGCGCTGCTGGTACGCGCCCTGGGCAGCCCGGACCCGTACGGCAGCCAGCTGGACGGCCTGGGCACCGGCATTTCCAGCACCAGCAAGATCGTCATCATCGGCCCATCGCAACAGCCTGGCTGCCATGTGGATTACCTGTTCGGCCATGTTGCCATCGCCGACGGGCTGGTGGACTGGTCCGGCAATTGCGGCAACCTTAGCGCCGCGGTGCCAGTCTTTGCGCTGATGCAGCACATGGTGGCCGATGCCCCGGCCAACGGCCCGGTGGCCGTGCATATCTGGCAGGCCAATATCGGCAAAAAGATCATTGCCGAGCTGCATATGCAGGACGGCATGCCGGTCTGGTGGGGCGACTACCGCCTGGATGGTATCGCCTTCCCCGCCGCCGCCATCCGCGTGCGTTTTCTGGACCCGGCTGGTGGCGCCAGCGGCAAGCTGTTTCCTACCGGCAGGCCGCGCGACACCCTTACCCTGCCGGACGGCAGCACGCTGGAGGCCACGCTGATCGACGCCGGCAACCCCACGGTCTTTGTGCAGGCAGCCGACCTGGGCCTGCGCGGCGACGAAACCGGCCAAGCCCTGAGCGCGGAACAGCAGCAGAAGCTGGAATGGGCGCGCTGCGCCGGTGCAGTGATGATGAAGCTGGGGCCAGACGCCGACACCATCCACCGCGAACGCCCGGCCACGCCCAAGATCAGCTTTCTGTCCCCGGCCAGCCAGCCCGGCTGCGCCCTGACCGCCCGCATCGTGTCCATGGGCCGCCTGCACCACGCCTATACCGGCACGGGTGCCATTGCGCTGGCAGCAGCAGCAGCCATCAAAAACACCCTGGCCGCCGAGCTGTGCGGCGCCCCGGTACGCGGCCAACCTTTCACCTTTGCCCACGCCAGCGGCAGCCAGACACTGGAAGCCACCATGCAGCGCCACGGCCGTAGCTGGAAGGTAGAAGAAGTCGCCATGACCCGCCACGCCCGGCCGCTAATGCAGGGCACGCTGTACATACCCCAGCAGCCTTAAACAAGCCGCCACATGAAAAGCCCCTGTACACGGCCAGGTACAGGGGCTTTTTGGTACGGCTGCCACGCCGGGCAGCTACACGGTGTACCGCAGGCTAGTCGCGGAACACAAACTGGCCCTGGGCATCACGCCGTGGCATGGCCATGGGGTTAAAGTCGGGGAAAGCCAGGCTGCGCACATGCCAGGTCAGCAGCAAGGTCAGCAAGGTCATTGCCCCCTGCACCACCGCCCAGCCGCCGCTTGGCAGCTGCGACACCAACTGCGGGATCTGGATAAGCGCATACAGGATGTACACATTGAACGCCGCGGCCATCCAGCGTGAGAAACCCGCCGCAAAGGCTGCCGGCACCAGCGCAGAAAACAGTGCCATCCATACGCTACTCTGCCCACCCAAGAGCTGGCCACTCTGGTAGCCCACCCCAAGTGATAGCAAGGAAAAACCCATCATCACGGCAATCAGCGTGTGGTTCTTGACCTGATGCTGCTGCCGCCTTGCCGGGGTAGCCGTAGCAGCCAGCAAATAGGCCAATTGGCCTGGGTTGGCCGCACTGGCTTGCAGCTCGTTGTAGATGGCCTGCTTGCTTTTACCCTGCGCCAAGGCCTGGTCAATGGCCTGCTGGATGGCCTGTTTCTTCATGTTTTGCCTTTCTTGAACTGCCGCCATTGTGCCATAAGTGCTCAACTACCCGGCAAAACAAAGGCATGCATATAGAATTTATGTGAATTTCAATGTCTGGTGCTTATACTAAATGGGTTATCAAAGGGGACTGCCATGCCTTGCCATATCCTCATTGCCGAAGACAGTAGCAGCCAGCGCGAGGCCCTGGCCGCGCTGTGCCGCACCCTGCCAGACGTTGAGGTACATGAAGCACCGGATGGCTGCGGGGCAGCGCAGCTGGCACGCCAGCTGGAACAGCTAGACCTGGTGATCACCGATATCAATATGCCAGGCATGGATGGCATAGCGCTGATGCAGCAGCTATCCCGCCATGTCCACCTACCGTCCCTGCTTTTGCTCAGCGGCCATGTGCCGGAGCTGCTGTCCAACTGCATGCGTGCTGCCGAAGCACTGGGCTTTGCCAATGTGGCCTGCCTGGCCAAACCGGTCGGCGTGCCTACCCTGCTGCAAGAGATAAAACGGTTGCTACTGCGCCGCCAGCGCCCAGAAGTGTACGAGCAGGCGATACCACTATCCGAAATTTTTACCGGCTTGGCCCACAACCAGTTTTGCGCGCACTACCAGCCGATTTACAGCCAGCAAGCGCAGCGTGCGGTGCAGATAGAGGCGCTGGCACGCTGGCAACACCCGGCCTACGGCCTGCTGGGCCCGGCCAGTTTCATAGACAGGCTGGAGCACGAGGGTTTTATCGTGCTGCTGACCCGGCGCATCGTACAAACCAGCCTGGACTTGCTGACGCGCAACCCCTGGGCACAAGACCTGCGGCTATCGATCAACCTGTCACGCGGGCTACTGGATGACGCCGAATTTTTCGACTGGCTGATCAAAGAAGTACAAGAACGGCAGATACCGCCCTGGCAAATCGTGCTGGAAATTACCGAGACCATGGCCTTCAGCAACCTGGGCAACACCCTGGCCGCCTTGCTACGCTTGCGCATGCGCGGCTTCGAGCTGTCACTGGATGATTTTGGCGCCGGGCATACCAACCTGGAGCAGCTGAAAGACCTGCCGATTACCGAGCTGAAGCTGGACCGCACACTGATCAAGAACATTCATCAGGCAAACCGCACGCAAAGCATTCTGGACGGCATCATCCAGATAGGGCGGCAGCTGAAATTGCGCATGGTGGCCGAGGGCATAGACAACCCGCACGACCTGGCTTACCTGCAAGGCCGCTACCCCGAGCTGCAGCTGCAGGGCTTTTATCTGGGCCGCCCGGTGGCACCCGGCGAGCTGTCCGCGCACCTGGCCTACACCAGCGCCCGGCCATCCGCACCTGAACCCGCCTGCCAGCACGGTCTCGATAGCGCATAAAAACAAAACGGCCCGCAGGCCGTTTCAGAGGTGTGTGGCAAGCGCTTAGCCCGCCACGCGCCGGGGTAGCCACAGTACATCCGGCACCTGGGCCGCGCTATTCAAATGACGCGACAAGATGAACAGCACGTCCGAGAGACGGTTCAGATACTGGCGCGGCAGCGGCGGCATGGCATCGAATTCGCCCAGCGCCACCACACTACGCTCGGCCCGGCGGCATACCGCACGGCCCTGGTGCGCTACGGCGGCGGCACGGCAGCCACCCGGCAGAATGAATTCCTTTAGCGGTGGCAGTGCGGCATTCCACTGCTCGGCATACTGCTCCAGCATGGCCAGCTGGGCTTCCTGCAAGGCCTGGTAGCCGGGCACGGCCAGCTCGGAACCCAGATCGAACAGGTCGTGCTGCACCTCGGCCAGAAAGGCATCCACGCCATCTGGCAGGCTCTCACAGCGCAGCAGGCCGATAATGCAATTGAGCTCGTCTACATCCCCCAGGGCATGGATCCGGTCGGCGTTCTTGGAAACCCGGCTTCCATCCCCCAGGCCGGTGGTACCTGCATCGCCACCACGGGTGATAATGCTGGACAGGCGGTCAGTCATCAAACGTCCTTATGTTGGCTGGCCGCTTCATCCAGCGCTTCGCGTAGCGAGGCGCGCAGGGATTCGGCCAGCATCATGTCAAAATCTTCTTTAAGTTGCTTCATCACGCCTGCCATCAGCTGCTTGGCCTGCTGCTCCAGCGCGTCTTGCATCCACAGCGCCAGCTCCACTTTCATGCGTGGCAGTACGCGGGCGTAAAGTGCCTCGATCAGCGCATTCTCATCCAGCCCTACCGCTACAGCCGGCACGGCGGCGGCTGGGCTAGCCTGCTCAGGCATGGCCTGGCTGACGGCTTCGATATGGATGTCGTCATTCGACAGCACCGGTACGGCCTGCACCACCGCCGGGCTGGCAGCCGGGGCGGCCGGTGCCTCTGCCGGTGCGGGCTGGCGCCGTACGCGAATGACTTCGGCAATCACCGGTACAGGCTCGGGCTCGGTGGCATCCGGCAGCTGATCCAGGTCTAGCGGTGGCTCGGCACCCAGATCGCGCGCCCACGCCAGCTCGACTTCTTTGTCCCCGGCATGAAAACCGCCGCCTGCCAGCGGCCAATCGCCACCTGGCAGCTTGCCTGCTGGCTCGCCCAGCATGGCGGCAGGCGATACGGCCGCCGTAGCCAAGCCCAGGCCACCGCCCAGCACACCCATGGGCAGGCTATCCAGCGAAATGCTCTGTACGCTATCGATAGCCGGGGCGCCCAATGCTAACGGCGCTGCAGGCTCTTCCTGCGCCACTGCGGCCAACTCTGCCTGCGCAGCTTGCAACCAAGCCGGTACGGGCTCGACGGCACGCCCAAGCGGGGCATCATCTTGCTGGCCCGCATCGTCCAGCGGCGCACCCTCGGCCATGGCACTTATCGTATCGGCCGGTGCCAGCGGGGCTGGCTCGCTGGCAGGTAGCCCGGCTTCGTCCACCGCCCATGCCACCACATCTGGCGTGACACCGGCAGGCACAAAAGCCACAGGCTCAGCCACGGTCACGTCATCCGCGACAGTCGGGGCCACAGGCTCATCGCGCCATGCAGCGTCTGCCGTGACAACCGTTTCGGTGACGACGGCGGTGCTATCCGCCATAGGCGCGTCCGCAGCCAACGGTGCGGCTATCGGCTGCAGGCCCGCCAGGATGTCGTCTATCGACATGGCAAGGTTGCCTGCTGGCACGATGGCAGGCTCATTGGGCACGTCCCAAGGCAAAGCTTCAAAGCCAGAGGTCGTGTCTGGCTTGCTTGGCGTAACCGCCAGCTCTGCCGGGTTGGCCGCATCCAGCTCGCTGATACCCTCCGGCAGGCTGTTGTCCCATTGCGGGTCCATCAACACTGGCACGGCTTGGCTGGCTGGCGGGGCTGCGTCGGGCGCCACGCCGAGAACAGGCAGCTCGTTCAGCTGGGCCAGCTCGGGCGGCGGCACGACGGGCGGCTCCCAGGTGCCGGCCCACTCGTCTTCGGTAGACTCGGCAACAAACACTTCGGCCTGCGGCGCTGCTGTGTCGTCGGCCTTGCTAAGAAAAGCATCCAGCGGCAGCTCGGGCAGGTCTGCCGGCTCGTCAAAGTCATCCAGCTGCGCGGCAAACTGGTCTAGCGATACCTGGTCTGCCTGCAGCGGATTGGCCTCGGCTACAGCCAGGGCAGTAGCCGCAGGCTCAGGGTTGGCCGACATGACGGGTTCGAATGTCGCTCTGGCAAATAACGCCCCCAGGCCATTACCACCGCCCGGATTGGCCGGCACCGGTGCGGCGGGCACATCGTCCAGCTCAAAGGCGAAGTCGTCTGCCGCCGGCGCTGGCGGCACAGCTGCGCCCGGCATTGCCGGGTCGCTACGGCCGTAATCCAGGCCCGGCAAGACGTCGTCCAGTGACAGCTCGGCAGGTAGGTCGACTTCCAGATCCAGCGATGGCAGGCGCTCTATCAGCTGGCTGGCATTCAGGCTGGCCCGCGCGCTATCGCCCGCTTCGTCACCCAGCACATCGTCGAGCGATAGCTCGTCCGGCAGGGTCAGTTCGGGCTGGGGTTCTTCTGGCAATACCTGCGCCAGGGCATCCAGCTCGGCAGAAAAATCGTAGGCGGGGATGTCCAGCACCGGGATGGCTTCGACATCTACCACGTCGGTCAGTACGGGCAGGTCTTGCGGGTTCCAGGTACGGTCGGGGGTAGGATTTGTCATGCGGCATCACTCATGTCGTGATGGTGAATATCAAAGCCCTGGTCGAGGTAGGCGCGGTAGCGCGTACGCGCCACGGCACGGGAGGCCTCATCCTGGCTAACCACCTCCAGAATACGGGAAAATGCCGCCGGATTGGCAGGCATTTTTTCGCCCAGGTTCAGTAGCACCGTGGGGCCGGCTGGCACCTCAAAATGGGTAGCCAGCCAGATACGTGACGAAGGTGCCTCGGCAGCTTGCCATTCGCAATGCGCAATGAAGCTGGTATCGCCAAAAGACCAAAGCGCCCGGCTGAAAGCCTGCAGCGCCTGGTCGTCAGGAAGAACGACCAGCAGCCGTTCTTCCTTGCGGTATACAGTTTGTGCCGCGCGGCAGGCAAACGCCTGCACGCTGGCGACACCTGTATAAAAATCAATCCGCGTCATCTTCGGTCGTTTCTACCACTTCACGACGTGGGCGGCCGCGGCGAACCACGTTACCCAGCGCGATGTCGGCACGGTCTTGCAGGAACTGCACCAGCATCGGCACCGGGCGGCCAGTAGCCCCCTTGTCCTTGCCACCCCGCCAGGCAGTACCGGCTATATCCAGGTGCGCCCAGTCGTAGGCTTTGGCAAAACGTGACAAGAAGCAGGCGGCGCTCACGCTGCCACCGGCACGGCCACCGATATTGGCCATATCGGCAAACGGGCTCTTCAGCAGCTCCTGGTATTCGTCCCACAACGGCATGTGCCAGGCACGGTCGCCCACTTCTTCGCCGGCAGCCCACAGCTCTTTGGCCAGGCCGTCCTGGTTGCTGTACAGGCCGGTCGCCACATGGCCCAGCGCCACGACGCAGGCGCCGGTCAGCGTGGCCACGTCCACGACGGTAGCCGGGTTGAAACGCTCGACGTAGGTTAGCGCGTCGCACAGTACCAGGCGGCCTTCGGCATCGGTGTTCAGCACTTCGATGGTCTGGCCGGACATGGAGGTAACGATGTCACCCGGTTTCAGCGCACGGCCGGACGGCATGTTTTCGCAGGTAGCCACCACGCAGATCAGGTTCAGTGGCAGCTTCATTTCCACTGCAGCACGGAAGGCGCCGATCACCGCCGCAGCCCCGCCCATGTCGTACTTCATTTCGTCCATGCCTTCGCCCGGCTTCAGCGAAATACCGCCGGAGTCAAAGGTCAGGCCCTTGCCTACCAGCACGATGGGGCGGTCGTTTTTGTCTTTGGCACCAAAGTGTTTGAGCACCACAAAGCGGGCTTCTTCGTCGCTGCCTTTGGCTACAGACAAGAAGGAATGCATTTTCAGGGCATCCAGCTCGGCCGGGCCCATGACTTCGGCTTCTGCGCCAAAAGTCAGCGCCATGTCACGCGCAGCTTCGGCCAGGTAGACGGGGGTGCAGACGTTGCCGGGGGCATTGGCCAGATCCTTGGCCAGCTTCATGCCGGCGGCGATGGCCTGGCCACGCTGTTGGCCGCGCTCACCGTCGCTCAGGTCGCTGCGGCGCGGTACGGCCAGGGTCATCTTGCGTGGCTCGCGCACTTCGTCCAGGCGCGATTTGAACTTGTCAAAACGATACAGGGTGTCCAGCGTGACCACGGTGGCTTGCTCTACCATCCACTCTACATCGTGCTTTTTCACGTGCAGTTCGGACAGGTAGCTCACCACTTCATTGGACTGGGTGGCGGCCAGGGCTTTCACCGAAGCGCGGATGGCTTCACGGTATTCTTTGGCGCGGAAGTCACGCTCTTTGCCCAGGCCAACCAGCATGACACGATCACACAGGGTATGCGGGATGGAGTGCAGGATCAGGGTAGTACCCAGCTTGCCATCCATGTCGCCACGTTTGAGCACATCGGTAATGAAGCCGTTCGAGATGCGGTCAAGCAGGTCGGCAGCAAAAGACAGCTTGCGGGTTTCGTAAACACCGACCACAACGCAGGCTACGCGCTGTTTTTCCGGGCTTCCGCTTTTAATGTTAAACTCCATGCAACGCTCCACCATGTGTGTTTGGTTCATCAAGACATACGTTCCAGCAGGCTTTTGGCCTGGCCGGAACCGGCCGACAAGCCTTGATTTTCTGGCCGACAACCATTCAGGTTAACCTTTCCAATTATCACTATCCTTTTGACGAATTGTCAAAAACGGGCCTGTTTTATGCTTTTTCAGAAAAGCCTTACCCGAGAGCTGACTTATACCAGTATCGGCGTATTTTCCATCTTGCTCGCCATTCTGCTGAGCACCCAAACCATCAATATGCTGGGCCGCGCCGCCCAAGGCCGCATTGCCAGCGACGCCATTTTTGCGCTGATCGGCTTCTGGTCGATCGGTTTTTTCCCGGTACTGATGATTCTTACCATCTTCGTCAGCGTCATTGTCACGCTTACCCGCATGTGGCGCGAGCATGAAATGGCTATCTGGATGGCCAGTGGCAAGTCGCTTACCGACTGGGTATGGCCGGTATTGCGCTTTGCGCTGCCGCTATCGCTACTGATTGCCGTCGGTACGACAGTCATCGAACCCTGGGCCGTACAGCGCAGCAAGGAATACGCCGAAACCCTGAAGCAGCGCGAGGAAATGACGGCCCTGTCGCCCGGCGTGTTCAAGGAATCGCGCAGTAGCGACCGCGTGTATTTCATCGAAAGCTATTCGGTACTCAGCGGCGCCACCCGCAATGTGTTTGTGCAAAGCATCAAGGCTGGTGAGGTATCGTCCATTTTTGCCAAGGCGGGCCAGCTCAGCACCGACAAGGACGGCAACCGCGTCCTGATGCTGGAAAACGGCCGCCGCTACACCGGCGAGCCCGGCTCTGGCGCTTTCGAAGTAGCCGAGTTCGAGCACTACACGCTGAAAATCAGCGAAACCGAACGCGTCGTACGCCCCGAGCTGGACAGTGAAACGCGGCCAACCCTGGCGCTGCTGGCGAGCGACCAGCCTGCCGACCGTGCCGAGCTGGCGTGGCGGCTATCGCTGCCGCTGTGCGCGCTGGTACTGGCGCTGCTGGCTATTCCGCTAAGCTATTTCAACCCGCGCTCCGGCCACGCCTACAACCTGGTTTTTGCGCTGGGCGCCTACCTGCTGTACCAGAACCTGATGTGGCTGCTGCGTGATGCCATCGGCAGCGGCAAGCTGCCCAGTGCGCTGGCCATCCTGCCGGCCCATGCTGCCATGCTGGCACTGGCCGCCGCCCTGCTCTACTACCACAACCGCCCAGCCGAGCCTTGGCTTACCCGTATGAAAAGACTGCTGCGGAGGAAATCCGCATGAGCATGCTGCGCAATTACCTGCTAACGCGCTTTACCACCGCGACATTATTCACCCTGGCTTGCCTGCTGGGCCTGTACGGTTTCTTTGACGCCATTCGCGAGCTACCCAACGTAGGCAAGGGCAGCTTTGATTCCGGCACCTTGCTGATGTACACCTTGCTGCAAGCACCTGGCCATGCCTATGAGCTGATGCCACTGGCCGTGCTCATCGGCGCCATGGTGGCCATGTCGCAGCTGTCCAGCACCTCCGAATACACCGCCATCCGTACCGCCGGGGTATCGCTGGGGCAAATCGCCCGTATCAAGCTGCTGTTTGGTGTGGCCATGGCGATCGCCGCCTTGCTGCTGGGCGAGTTCGCCTCGCCACTGGCCGAAAAAAATGCAGAGCGCATCAAACTGCAGGCCACGCATTCGCTGGTGGCGCAGGAGTTCCGCTCCGGCCTATGGGTGAAGGACGACAACAACTTCATCAATGTGGGCGAAATGCTGCCGGACAACACCCTGCTGGGCGTACGCATCTACACCTACGACCAGGACTACCGCCTGGTGATGACACGCCATGCCGAGCGCGCCCAGCACCAGCCCGCCAGTAAAACCTGGCTGCTAAGCCAGGTGCGCCAGTCCGAGATTTTGCCGGACCAGATAAAGGTTGGCCGCATGGCGCAGCAAACCTGGCGCTCGGTGCTTCAGCCGGACATCCTGTCGGTGCTGCTGGTGGTGCCGGAACAAATGTCGGCCATGGACCTGATGACTTATATTGAACACCTGCGCACCAATAATCAAAAGACGCAGCGCTATGAAATTGCACTGTGGGGCAAGCTGTTCTACCCCTTAGCCTGTATTTCTATGGTGATGGTGGCGCTTGCCTTTACGCCGGTATCGGGCCGCCACAACGACCTGGGCATCAAGCTGTTTTCCGGCATCTGCCTGGGTATTGCCTTCCATTTTAGCAACCGTCTGTTTGGCCACCTGGGCCTGCTGTACAACTGGAACCCGATTGCCTCTGCCACCCTGCCCACCCTGCTCTTCCTGGTGGCAGGCCTGGTAGCCCTGGCGCGACAGGAAAGACGATGACCACACCAGACCAGACACAGCAGTACCGCCGCTGGCGCCAAGCCCTGCAACAAGGCCGTGAAGCGCTGGCCGCCGAATACCGCGAAAACCGCAATGCGCGGCAGTATCTGGTCAAGCATGGTTTGCTGGTAGACGGCATCATCCGCTCGGCATGGGAAGTACTGGGCATGGGCCAGCGCGCCGCCCTGCTGGCCGTAGGCGGCTATGGTCGCGGCCAACTGTTCCCCCACTCCGATATCGATCTGCTGCTGTTGTTGCCTGCCACCACCTCGCACAACTTGTCCGGCTTCGTGGAAACCTTTGTCAGCGCCATGTGGGATATCGGGCTGGAGGTAGGTCACAGCGTACGCACCATCAGCGAGTGCCTGAGCGAATCGCAGCGCGACATCACCGTAGAAACCACACTGCTGGAAAACCGCCTGCTAGCGGGCAATATCACGCTATACCACCAGCTGAACCAGACCGTAGAAAAACACCGCGACCCGCTGCGTTTTCTGGAAGGCAAGCTGCTGGAACAACAGCAACGCCATAACAAGCACTTTGGTGTTACCAGCAACCTGGAGCCCAACGTCAAGGAAAGCCCGGGCGGCCTGCGTGACCTGCACACCATTTTGTGGATCAGCAAAGCCATTGGCCTGGGGCAGGACTGGGACAGCCTGGCGCGCAACGAAATCCTGACCGCCTCCGAAGCGCGGCTGATTCACTACAGCGAACGCCAGCTGGAGCAGATCCGCATCGACCTGCACCTGGCCGCCCGCCGCCGCGAAGACCGCCTGATCTTCGATCTGCAGCAGCAAGTAGCCAGCATGAGCGGCCTGGAAGACGACAAGGCCAAGCGCGCCAGCGAGCAGCTGATGCAACGCTTTTACAAATCGGCCAAGAATGTCAGCCAGCTCAACGGCATCCTGCTGCCCAACCTGCGCGCCCGCCTGCTGTGCGATGTCCCGCGCATTACCCAGCAGCTGGACGAACACTTTTACAGCGTTAACGGCCTGCTGGGCATTTACGACAGCCAGCTCTTCGAGCGCCAGCCATCCACCATCCTGCGCGCCTTTCTGCACATGCAGCAGCACGAGCTGGGCGGCATGGCACCGCGCACCCTGCGCAGCCTGTGGCACGCCCGCCGGCAGATCAACGACCGTTTCCGCCGCGACCCGGAAAACCGTGCGCTATTCATCCAGATCTTCCGCGCCGGCGGCGGGCTCACCCGCACCCTGCGCCGCATGAACCTGTATGGCGTACTGGGCAAATACCTGCCCGCCTTTGGCCGCATCATGGGCCAGATGCAGCACGATTTGTTTCACGTTTACACCGTGGACGAGCACATCCTGATGGTGGTGCGCAATCTGCGCCGCTTTGCCATACCGGCTTTCAACCACGAATACCCGCTGCTGTCGCGCCTGATCCACGAATTCGACCGCCCCGAGCTGCTGTACGTAGCCGGCCTGCTGCACGACATCGCCAAGGGGCGCGGTGGCGACCATTCCGAGCTGGGCATGGTCGATGCGGCACAGTTCTGCGAAAACCACGGCATTAGCGGGGAAGACTGCGACCTGGTGGTCTGGCTGGTACAACAGCACCTCACCATGTCCAGCGTGGCGCAGAAGCAGGACATCTACGACCCGGAGACCATCCAGCACTTTGCCGAGCTGGTTGCCAGCCCCAGAAGGTTGGCCGCACTGTATATCCTGACCGTGGCAGACATCCGCGGCACCAGCCCCAAGGTGTGGAATGCCTGGAAAGCCAAGCTGCTGGAAGACCTGTTCTACGCCACCCGGCGCGCCCTGCAGCGCGGCGGCCACGTGGATGCCGACTCCGAGCTGGAAGAGCGCAAGCAGGCCGCCCTGCGCCTGATGCGCCTGAACATCATGCCCGAAGGTGCCGAGGCCAACTTCTGGCAAAAGCTGGAAACCGTGTATTTCCTGCGGCACGAAGCCAAAGAAATTGCCTGGCATACCCGTATACTGGGCCGGCTGGTTGATACCAAAGAGCCCGTGGTGCGGGCACGGCTATCCGAAGACAAAGAAGGCCTGCAGCTACTGGTTTACACGCCGGATCAGCCCGACCTGTTTGCCCGGCTATGCGCCTTTCTGGGCCGCCACAACTACAGCATTGCCGACGCCAAGATCTACACCACACGCCATGGCTACGCGCTGGATACCTTCCATGTGTTCTTGCCAGAGCACCACGAAGGCAACTACCGCGATCTGATCAACTTTGTGGAATTCGAGCTGGCCGCCACCCTGCTGCGGCAGGACCCCATCAGCCTGCCGACCAAAGGGCGGCTGAACCGGCACCAGAAAAACTTCCCCATCAAACCACAGGTACTCATCCGCCCGGACGACAAAGGCAGGCACTTTGTCCTGTCCATTGTGGCCGGCGACAACCAGGGCCTGCTGGCGCGCATTGCCAAGGTGCTGTCCGGCTACCAGGTGAGTGTGGACTCCGCCAAGATCATGACGCTGGGCGGTCGGGTAGAAGATTCGTTCCTGCTTTCCTCACCGCGCCTGTCCGACGACAAGGCCCTGCTGGCGCTGGAAGCAGACCTGATCGAAACGCTACGCGTCTAAAGCGCCCGCCCCGCCCTCTGGCTCACCGCCCCCGGAAGCGCTGATAACACGTAAAAACCCCCTGCCGGCACGGTGCCCGCAGGGGGGTTTTCCTATCCGGCACCGTGTGGTGCCAGCTTGTCAGGGCCGGCTTATGGCTCGCGCCGAAAGTCCCGCGTGAGTTTTTCCATATCACTGGCCGCCAGCTCCAGCCGCTGCGAGCTGGCGCACACCACCTGGGCGGTATGCACATTTTGCTCGCCCAATGCGGCCAACTGCTCCACCGAGGCGGCCACCTGATGCACCGACTCGGACTGACTAGCCATTTGCGACGACAGACTTACCGAGAAATCACGCGCTTCATCCGCCACCTTGAGCAGGCTGTGCAGATGGCCGGCAGACTGGCGAATCTCGTCGCTCACGCGGCCAACTTCGGCAGCAGACAAATCCATCTTGCCGGCCACGCCATCGGTAATGGTGACAATATGCTGCACCAGACGGGTGATGCTTTCGGTAGTCTGCGCCGTACGCTCGGCCAGCTTGCGCACCTCGTCGGCCACCACGGCAAAACCACGGCCGGATTCCCCGGCGCGGGCTGATTCGATCGCTGCATTCAGCGCCAGCAAATTGGTCTGGTCTGCAATCTCGTGAATCAGATCGGTCATGCCCTTGATCTTGGCAATAGCAGATTCCAGCTCGCCCAGCTCGGCCTTGGACTGGTTTACCACGGCCACCGCCTGCCCTGCTGCCGCCTCGGCCAGCTTCATCACCGCCTGGCCATCGGTGGCGGCGCGGCGCGTGGCCTCGGCACCGCGCACGCTCTCTTCGGTCATGGTGACAATGCGGCCTACCGACTGGCTGATCACCATCATCGAATCGCTGATGTGGTTCAGCCCGCCACCCTGCTCGAGGGCGCGGTCTACCAGGGCAGACATCTCGCTACCCAGCTGCGCCGCCTGCTTATGCGTGAGGCTGCTGGTCGCCAGGGTATCGGCCACCATGGCGCGCAGGCTGAGCCGCAGGGTTTCCAGGCTATCGGTCATGCGGCCAATCTGCCCACCCAGGTTGGCGTGCAGGGGCTGCTCCAGCTGGCCCTCGCCTAGCGCCCGCAGGCCACGGTGAATCACCGCCATGGCCTGGGCTTCGCTGCGGCGCCACCAAAGCGAGGTGGCACTCAGGCCCACAACGCCCACCAGCGCCAGGCCCAAGCGTGCCAGCTCCCCCAGCCCCGGCATGGCACCGCCGGCAAACAACAGGCCAACAAACAGGCCGGTTAGCCCGAAACCGATCTTGCCGCTGTCTTTACGGCCGGCATACGCTTTCAGCGTAGAACCCAGCGCAGCTTGCTTGTTACGCACCTGCTGGTATAGCGCCTCGGCTGCCGCTACATCTTGCCGGTTAGGCGTACTGCGCACAGAGACATAGCCCTGAACCTGCCCCTGCACGGTGATGGGCGTAACGTAGGCTTCCACCCAGTAAAAATCACCATTCTTGGCACGGTTTTTCACGATACCGCGCCACGGCTTGCCAGTTTTTACCGTATCCCACAGGTCGGCAAAGGCCTCTGCCGGCATGTCCGGGTGCCGAACCACGTTATGGTTTTTACCCAGCAGTTCGCCCTCCTCGAAGCCGCTGATCTCGATGAAGGCCCGGTTGGCATAGGTAATGGCGCCCTTCAGATCTGTCTTGGTAACAATGGGGCGCTGCGGGTCGAGGAACAACTCGTTGGCCGTTACTGGGGTATTGATCTTCATGGCTTATTCTTCTGTGTGTGGTCGCGGAATTCTAGCATTTATAAGCGAATACTAATCAAATATACATTCATTGCAATGCAAAACACTTCTCACAACAGACGGAACGCAGTACATTAGCCAAACGATAATCAATATCAAAAAGACATGTTGCACCACGCCGACCAAGCCCATATCGATACCGATACGCTGCTGGACATCATCGAGCACCAGCGCATCGGTGCCGAGTTCCAGCCCATCAAGCACACCGATACCCTAGCCACTATAGGCCACGAGGCACTGGCACGCTTTTACAGGCGCAGCGGGCAGCCCATACCGCCACAAACCGTGTTTGCCACGCTGCACGACTCGCCGGTTACCCTGGTGCAAGCCGAACTGATGAGCAAGCGCTGGCAGATAGACAGCGCCCCGCAAGACGGCTTGCTGTTTCTGAATCTGGACCCGGATGCTTTTACCACCAGCAGCTCGACGCCCGATCAGCACCCCATGCTGCAGCTACTGGGTCAGCCCGACAGGATCGTGGTCGAGATTATAGAAAATGCCAGCATCCAGGACGCGGACCGCAGCCTGTGGCTGGCGGAGTGCCTGGCCGAACGCGGTATCCAGACGGCGCTGGACGATATAGGCGGTATCGGCACCATGTTGTCGCTACCGATTCTGTGCAATGTGGATATATTCAAATTCGATCGCCACTGGCTGCAGGCCATACACCAGCCGGCACAGCGCCGCATGCTGAAAATGCTCTTGAATTACGCCAGGGAAGAAAACAAAAAGACAGTACTGGAAGGGATTGAAACAGAAAATGATCTGGCCATTGCCAGGGAATTAAACGTGGATTATGTACAGGGTTATTTATTCAGGCCGGAGTTCATCAACAAACCGGCCTGAGCAAAATGCGGCCAACCTTTGCAAGTTGGCCGCATTAGCTTATCGCGCTACCACAATCATTTCTACCTGACGCAGGGCATAAATATCCTTGCCACCCGCGTAGCTGATAGAGGACTGCAAATCTTCTTTCAGCTCTACCAGCACACGCCCCATACGGCCCTTATATTCAACCAGAATCTTTTTACCCTCTACGTTCTTGTATTCACCCTTGTTGAACTGGGAGGCGCTACCAAAGTATTCCTTGTAATGCTTGCCGTCGATTTCCACAATTTCACCAGCCGATTCGTCATAGCCGGCAAATAGCGAGCCCGCCATCACCATGGTGGCGCCGCAAGCCAGCGCCTTGGCCACATCGCCATGCTCGACAATACCGCCGTCGGCAATCACCGGCACCGTCACCGCCGCTGCACAATCCTGCACGGTAGAAATCATCGGGCGATGAAAGCCAGTCTTGTTTTTGGTAATGCAGACGCGACCGCCAGCAATACCCGCCTTGATCGCATCGCAACCCCAAGCCTGCAAATCACGCGCCGCCTCGGCTGTGGCGATATTGCCACCAATCAGGAAGCTGCCAGGGAACATCTGCTTCACCAGCTTGATCATGCGCTCTGCTTTGACACACCATGCGTTGGCAATATCCAGCGTGATGTATTCCGGTGTCAGGCCGGCATCTTTTAGCGCTTGCAGCTGCGCCAGCGTGTCATCATTTACCCCGACACTAATCGAGGCAAACAAACCCTTTTGCTGCATGTCGGCCACAAAGCCGACCGTATCCACATTAAAGCGGTGCATGGTGTAAAACCAGCCCTGGCGGGCAAAGTATTCACACGTTTCTGCATCGACAACACTTTTCATATTCGACGCATACAGCGGCATATCAAAACGCCGCGGGCCAAACTGCACCGAGGTATCGCATTCTTTACGGCTATCCACGATTGTTTTCCGGGGTACCAGATAAACATCGCCATAGTTCAATTCGGTCTTGTGCATGATGCGCTCCATCTATTTGGGGTGACATGCCGCCGTTCCGGATAGCGACATAAAACTGGGGGCCCCAAAAATAAAAGCGGAAGCCACTGGCTTCCGCTTGCATTTATCCCTGCGCTTGCCTCGGCAGAGGGCGCGCACAAACATTTCAAATCTACAGCCCAACTTCCCTAGTGTCAACCACTAAGAACATTTTCTTGTTGCAGCCAGCCATGCTCAATTGTCTAGCCAGTCGATAATGCTTTGCCACGCCTCCCGCTCTTTGCTTGCGCGTGCCGGAGGCAGGTCGAATAGCGTCAAGCCCATGGCAACAGCCTGCACATAAAGCTGGGTATTGCGAAGATAGCCTATCACCGGCACGCCCAACCCATCGAGAAACTGCTGCAAGTCACGGGCAGACTTGGTGCGCGCATCGATGCGCATCCCTACTACCCCGACAAAGGCCTTTTGCTTGCGCACCGCTTTTTCCTGCAGCAACACTTCAAAAAAATCCCGGCTGGCCCACATATCGAAAGGCGATGGCTGGATAGGCACAATGACACGGTCTACTTTCGCCACCAGCGCGGCCAGCTTTTTACCGTGCAAGCCAGCGGGGCTATCCAGCACAATGACTTGCGTGCCCTTGGGCGGGCGCGCCGGCTCGCCGGGGTCTACCTTCCAGCCATCAATCGGCGGCAGCGCCTTGTCCCGGCAGGCCAGCCAGGCGAGTGAAGACTGCTGGCGGTCAACATCCCCCAGCATGATGCGGGTGCCTTGCGCCGCATAAAAGCCGGCAAGGTTGGTAGACAAAGTGGATTTGCCACTCCCCCCCTTGGGGTTGGCCACCAGTATCGAATACGCCATAAGTACTTTCTGCTATGCAGGCTGCCCACCGCGTAACGTGCAGCGCGCGGCCTGCTGGTTTATGCTGCCATGCCCAAACTGATCATGATTTTGCCATGACGACACCTGCCCGCCCCTTTGCCGCCCTGCTGTTCGATATGGATGGCCTGATGATAGACACCGAGGCGCTGTCCGAGCGCGTGTGGCGGCAAACCGCCACCGAGCAGGGCATCCCGCTCAGCCACGCACAACTGCAGATGATGGTGGGGCTATCCACCGAGCGCTGCCTGCAGTACCTGGCAGACACCCTGCCCGCAGGGCATGATGTGCAGGCTTTTGGCCAGCTGGCACGCCAACGCTATCACCAGATGCTACACCAGGAAGAGATCCCGCTTAAGCCCGGCATACTTCACCTGCTGGACTGGTGCACCCGGGAAAACCTGCCGCGTGCCGTAGGCACCGCCACACAACGCACACTGGCAGACCTGAAACTCACCCGCACTGGCCTGCAACGCTACTTTGCCCACACCGTGGCGGGAGATGAGGTGGCACACAGCAAGCCGGCACCGGATGTGTATCTGAAAGCGGCACAGCTGCTGGGTGTTACCCCGGCAGACTGCATTGTGCTGGAGGACTCGCCGCATGGTGCCCAGGCAGCGCTTGCGGCCAACATGCGCGTCATTATCGTGCCCGACATGGCGCCACCGCCTGCGCAGATAGCAAAACAGGCCCTGGCGGTATGCCAGGACCTGTATGCAGCACAGGCCTTGCTGGCCGCACTGGCTTAACCGTCGGCATTAATCCGGCTAATCAGTGCACCCAGCACCTCGACGGCTTGCTCGTTCTCTACCTGGCAGGTGCCAGCGGCTTCGTGGCCACCGCCGCCGTACTCCAGCATCAGCGCGCCTACGTTCGTCTTGCTGCTGCGGTCCAGGATGGATTTGCCAGTGGCAAACACTGTGTTTTGCTTGTTCAGCCCCCATAGCGCATGAATGGAGATATTGCACTGCGGGTACATGGCGTAGATGGCAAAGCGGTTGATCGGGTGGATCAGGTCTTCCTCGCGCAGGTCCAGCACCACCAGGTTGCCGTGCACCGTAGCGCAACGCTCGATCTGCTCGCGCGCTTTGGCTTCGTGCTCGAAATACAGCTCTACCCGCTCTTTTACGTCGGGCAGGGCCAGGATTTCTTCGATGGTATGGTTACGGCAATACTGGATCAGATCCATCATCAAGGTGTAGTTGCTGATGCGGAACTCACGGAAACGCCCCAGGCCGGTACGCGCGTCCATCAGGTAGTTCAATAGTACCCAGTCTTTGGGCGCCAGGATCTCGTCGCGGCTGAACTGGGCGGCATCGGCCTTGTCCACCGCCTCCATCATGTCGTCGCTAATACCGGTAAAGCGCGCCTTGCCGCCATAGTAGTCGTACACCACACGGGCGGCCGAGGGCGCATCCGGGTCGATGACATGGTTGGTGATTTCGCCACTATTACGCAAAGTCTCGGAAAAATGGTGGTCAAACGCCAGGTAAGCGCCAGGCACATAAGGCAGGTTGGTGGTGATATCACGGCTGGTGATCTCTACCTTGCCGTCCTGCATGTCCTTCGGGTGCACAAACTTGATCTCGTCGATAAGATCCAGCTCGTTAAGCAGTACGGCGCAGACCAAACCGTCAAAGTCACTGCGGGTTACCAAACGATACTTTTCATAGGCCATAATGGTTCTCCAGCTCGATGCCGTATTAATCAGGCGAACAGCTCATGATAGCGTGCTGCTTGCCTTTGTGCGCGCAGGAAATCAGCATGTAGACATAGCACCTGCAAGCGCCAGGACAGAATTGCCTTGCCATTCATCCACTTCTCGGCATGACCCCTCGCCTGAGCGGTGCACAGGCTGTGACCTAAATGATGCACACGCCACCGCCAGCCCGCCCAACTGCCACGATTACCGGCGAATGAACAAAAAGCCTGCCCCTTTGTCACACTTGTCTTGCATTTAGCCTGCCCCCATAATCCTGCACATGAAATTTCTCTCCGACCTTTTTCCAGTCATTCTGTTCTTTGGCTGCTACTGGCTAACCAAGGACATGTTCCTGGCCACCGGCATCGCCATTGCCGCCACCACCATCATGGTGGCCCTGACCTGGCTCAAACACAAAAAAGTGGAAACCATGCAGTGGATCAGCCTAGGGCTGATTGTTGTCATGGGTGGCGCCACGCTGTTGCTGCACGACAAGCATTTCATCATGTGGAAACCCACCGTGCTGTACTGGCTGATGGGTGGTGGCCTGCTAATCGGCCAGCTTACCGGCCGCTTCGGCATGAAAAGCTTGATGGGCGGCCAACTACAGCTTCCAGACCCCATCTGGAAAAAGCTGAACCTGGCTTGGGCAGCATTCTTCATGACACTTGGTGGCATCAACCTGTTTGTTGCTTTTACCTTCAGTGAAGAAACCTGGGTCAACTTCAAGCTGTTTGGCGGCTTCGGCCTGATGATCGCCTTTGTCATTGCACAAAGCCTGTACCTGTCGAAATATATTGAGGAGACACCTTGATGCTGTACGCCATTACCGGCCAGGACGTAGCCGACTCGCTAGCCCAGCGGCTGGCTGCCCGCCCCGCCCACCTGGAGCGCCTGCAAGCGCTACAGGCAGAAGGCCGACTGATACTGGCCGGCCCCTTTCCTGCCATCGACAGCAACGACCCGGGCACTGCAGGCTTCAGTGGCAGCCTGATCGTGGCCGAGTTCAGCAGCCTGCAAGCTGCACAAAGCTGGGCAGACGCGGACCCATACGTCGCCGCAGGCGTGTATGCCTCGGTCAGCGTCAAACCATTCCGCAAAGTACTGCCGGCATGAGCATCATCCATGCCATGGAAACCCGCCTGGCCGCTCTGGCGCCAAGCCACCTCGACATCCACGACGATAGCGCAGCCCACGCCGGCCATGCCGGCGCCGGCTCTGGCGGGCACTACGACCTGCTGATCGTATCGGCAGCCTTCAGCGGCAAAAACCGCGTCCAGCGCCAACGCCTGGTTTACCAGGCACTTGGCGACCTGATGCAAAACGGCATCCACGCCCTGGCCATGCGCACCCTTACCCCAGAAGAAATCTGAACATGACAAAACTGAATAAAGCACTGGGCATCAGCGTGCTCTGCTTCGCGGCCAACCTGGCCATGGCGGCACCCGCGGCCACCGTCAACGGCACCGTCATCGACCAAACCGTGCTGGACAAAGCTGTCAGCCAGATTGTCAGTGCAAACGGCGGCCGCATCCAGGACAGCCCTGCCCTGCGCGAAGATGTACGCCAGCGCCTGATCAACCGCGAGCTGGTACTGCAAGCAGCCAACAAAGCCGGGCTGGATAAAAACCCGGAATTTGTCAGCCGCCTGGCAGAGGCCCGCAATGACTTGCTACAGCAGGCATTCTTCGAAGCCGCCAGCAAGAACCGCCCGGTAAGCGATGCAGACGTCAAGGCCGAGTACGACCGCTACACCAGCCAATTCAAGGATGTAAAAGAAGTACAGGTACGCCAGATCATCCTGGCGGATGAAGCCGCCTCCAACAAGGCCATTGCCGCGCTGAAAAAAGGCGCCAAGTTCGAGCAGTTGGCCAAAGCCCAATCACTGGACAACGCCAGCAAAGAGCGCGGCGGCGACCTGGGCTGGGGCAACCTGGCCGCCATGGAACCGCCATTGGCAGAAGCACTGAAAGCCATCGGCAAAGGCCAGATCAGCGCCAAACCACTGCAATCGCAAATGGGCTGGCACATTTTCAAAGTGGAAGACATCCGCAATGCCCAGCCGCTGCCATTTGACAGCATCAAGGCACGCATTGCCCAGGATCTTCAGGAAAAAGCCGTCCGCGACGCCGTACTCGAGCTGCGCCAGAAGGCCAACATTCAATAACCCGATCGGAACAGACTCATGACTACTCGCTTCAAGCACTCCCTGATTGCTGCCACGCTGCTGCTGGCCGGCTCTGCTGCCATGGCAACCCCATCCGTCAACGGCGTTACCATCAGCCAGCAGCGCATTGACGCTATTGCCCGCATGATGGAAGCGCAGGGCCAGCCAGCCAACCCGCAGATGAAAGAGATGATCACCGACCAGCTGATCACCGCCGAAATCCTGCGCCAGGAAGCCGTGAAAAAAGGCATGGATAAATCTGCCGACTTCCAGGCTGAAATGGAAAACGCCCAAGCCATGGCGCTGGCTAACCGCTTCATCAAGGAACACGTACGCACCAACCCGATTACTGATGCCCAGATCAAGGCAGAGTACGACAAGGTAAAAGCCGAGTTCCCGGAGAAGAAAAGCTACCGCGCACGCCACATCTTGGTAAAAACCGCATCCGAAGCGCAGGCAGTGCTGTCGGCACTGAAGAAAGGCAAGCCGTTTGACCAGCTGGCCAAAGAAAAATCCATCGACCCGGGCAGCAAGGTCAATGGCGGCGATCTGGGCTGGAACGAGCCTGCCACCTTTGTCGCACCGTTCTCCGAAGCAATGATCAAGCTGGCCAAAGGCCAGGTGACTGCCACACCGGTAAAAACCCAGTTTGGCTTCCACATCATCAAGCTGGACGATGTCAAAGTAGAAGCTGCGCCACCGGTAGATGCCCTGCGCCCACAGCTGGAACAGCGCATTCAGTCCCAACGCATCGAAGCGCTGATCAAAGACCTGAAAGCCAAGGCCAAGGTTCAGCAGTAAGCATCAGGGCCGCTGTCGCGGCCCGGTGTAATAAAAAAGCCAGCGCATGCGCTGGCTTTTTTATTGGCTGAGGGCAATCAATCCTCGTCGTCTTGCCATGAAGGCGGGCGTTTTTCCAGAAACGCCGCGACACCTTCGCGCTGCTCGTCACCGCCCACCAGTTCCAGGAAGGCGGCTTTTTCCAGCAGCAGCTGCCGCTCCAGTGTATTCTGCGCGCTCACCTCTATCAGGCGGCGCGCCGCCAGTACGGCGCTACGCGACTGGTTAGCCACCTTGCCCGCCAGGCTGATGGCCACAATCTTGGCGAGCCCCGCATCGACTACCTCTTCTGCCAGGCCTATTTTCAACGCGGCGTCTGCATCCACCAGCTCGGCCCCCAGAATGATACGCTTGGCCCAGGATACGCCCACACGCTCGGTAAGCGCCTTGGTACCGCCCGCAGCAGGAATCAGCCCAACCAGCGCCTCAGGCAACCCTAGCTTGGCACCACGCTCGATCACGATATAGTCGCAGGATAGCGCGCACTCCAGCCCCCCTCCCAGCGCGAAACCGTTTACTGCGGCCACCGTCACACCACGAAACTGGCGGATGCTATTGAACGCAGCCGCAAAAGCATCGATCACACGCGCCGCCTTCTCGCGGTCTGCCGTAGCAAACTGGGCAAGATCGGCACCCGCCGAAAAGAACCGGTCACCAGCCCCTGTTAGCACGACGCTGCGTACTTGCGGGTCGGCATCCAACGCTTCCATTGCCAGCGTTAATGCCTTCAACGACTCCAGCGTCCAGGCGTTGGCTGGTGGGTTGTTGATGGTAACAATGGCCGACTGACCCAATCGTTCAACCACAATATACTTGCTCATTCGTTACCTCCCCACCTGTGCTACACGGCTGTTCGACTTTCCTACCGTGCCTGTACGTCTAGACATTGAAACCACCCCATTCACGCAAAGGCGACCATTTTGTGACGAAATGTCGATATTTTCTAGTACTAAAAATGGACTATCACCATGATTTTTCAAGTATTTCCAACGAGTTAACACCAATGTCATTAATAGTCGAATGAAATAAACCATAGGCGTATTTGGCCAAAAAAATAGCAGTTTTCTTTAATATCACTGCTACAATCTTTTTTTAGTTTTAGAACTGTTTTCACCAAAATGCTGGAAATCAGTCTGTTCTCCCTCTTCATTACCGGCTTGCTGGGCGGTGTGCACTGCCTGGGCATGTGTGGCGGCATCGTGACGGCCATATCGGTTACCGGCACCGGGCAGAAACCACTATTACTGCTGGGGTATAACCTGGGCCGGCTTGCCAGCTATACGCTAATGGGGGCACTGCTTGGTGGCTTGAGTGAGTGGGGTATGGCACAGGCCAGCTATCGCCCACTGCAAATCGGGCTCTTTGCCTTGGCAAACGTTCTGCTGATCTTGCTTGGCCTGTACCTGGCAGGCTTTTCTGCCATGGTTGGCCGCATAGAGAAGCTAGGCTCGCCACTTTGGCAGTATTTACAGCCGCTGGCACGGCGCTTCCTGCCGGTACGCCACCCGCTGCATAGTATCGTCGTCGGTGCCATCTGGGGCTGGGTACCTTGCGGCCTGGTGTATACCGCCAGCCTGGCGGCGCTGGCCACGCAGTCTGCCAGCGGCGGCGCCCTGGCCATGCTGAGTTTCGGCCTGGGCACCCTGCCCAACCTGCTGTTGATGGGTACCTTTGCGGCCAAACTGCAGCAGCTAAAACAACTACGGCCAGTCCGGCTGTTTGCCGGGCTGGCCGTCTGTGCGATCGGGCTATGGCACCTGGCCAGCCTGATTACTTCATAGCAGCCACCAAGGCACCCACATTGGTCTTGAACAGCTGCAGATAGGTGGCGGCCTCCGGCGATACAGACAGCGCATCGGAGTACAGCTTGCCACCTACTTTCACCCCGGCCTCGCGGCTAAGCTGATCCAGCAAACGGCGATCGGCCATATTCTCGAAGAACACCGCCCCCACCTTCTCCTTGCGCACTTGGCGAATCAGCGCAGCGACGCCTTTGGCCGAGGCCTCTGCATCGGTAGTAACACCTTGCGGCGCCATGAAGCGTAGCTGGTAGCGTGCGGCCAGATAGGCAAAGGCGTCGTGCGAGGTCAGCACCTTGCGACGCGCTACCGGAATGGCGGCAAAGCTTTTTGCCGCCCAGCCATCCAGCTCCATGAGCTGTGCCTTGTAGGCTTGCGCCCGCTGGCGGTAATACGCGGCACCTTCCGGGTCTGCCTTGGCAAAACCGGCGGCCATCGCTTCTGCGTAGAGCACCACATTTTGCGGGTTGTGCCAGGCATGAGGGTCTTGCTTGCCGTGATCATGATCATGGCCATGATGGTCATCGTGTTCTTCTGGCTCGGCCATGGCCAGCGGTTTTACCTTGGCCGCAGCAGTCACGGTCAGGCCTTTGAACGCGGCCGACTTGCTTAGCCGTGCCATCCAGCCCTCAAAACCCAGGCCATTCACCACAAACACCTTGGCTGCGGCCAACTTGCGCACGTCGGCTGGCGATGGCTGAAACACGTGGGCATCCTGGTCAGGTGCGACCAGCGATACCACCTCTACCCGCTCGCCCCCTACCTCGCGTGCCACATCGGCAACAATACTGAAGCTCGCCACTACCGGTAGCTTGGCGCAGGCCAGCAGGGGTGACATGGCCAGGGTGAGGGCAAATAGTTTACGCATGACTCTTCCTAATTGGTGAAATGACGGGCACGCACCAGCCGTGGCAACAAACCACCCTGGGGTGCAAACAGAAGCGATAGCAGGTACACCAGCCCCGCCAGCAGGATAATGGCCGGGCCGGACGGTAGCTCGTAGTGATACGACAGCAACAGCCCACCCACACCCGACAAGGCCGCAATGGCAAACGAGGTCAGCAGCATGCCGCCCACCGAGGCCGCCCACAGGCGCGACGCAATAGCCGGCAGCATCATCAGCCCCACCGACATTAGCGTCCCCAGCGCCTGAAAGCCCGCCACCAGGTTCAGCACCACCAGCAGCAGGAACAGCATGTGCCAGATGCCGCCACGCGCACCAATCGCCCGCATGAACACCGGGTCCAGGCTCTCCAGCAGCAGCGGCCGGTAAATCACGGCCAACACCAGCAAGGTGAACGTAGCCACCCCGGCCACCAGCAACAGGGCGGCATCATCTACCGCCAGCACCGAGCCGAACAGCAGGTGCATCAGGTCCACATTGCTGCCGGACTTCGACACCAGCAGCACCCCCAGGGACAGCGACAACAGATAAAAAGCCGCAAAGCTGGCGTCTTCTTTTACCTCGGTATAGCGCGTGGCCAGGCCGGCCAGCACCGCCACCAGCACCCCGGCCACAAAGCCACCCAGGCTCATGGCCGGCAGGCTCAAGCCAGCCAGCAAGTAAGCTACCGCCGCGCCCGGCAGCACGGCATGGCTCATGGCATCGCCCATCAGGCTCATGCGGCGCATCACCAGAAACAGCCCCACCGGCGCGCTGCCCAGCGCCAGCGCCAGGCACCCCACCAGCGCACGGCGCATGAAGGCAAAGTCGGCAAAGGGGGAAATCAGCATGTCTTGCAACCAGCTCATCACACACCCTCCCCGTCTACCTGGCACAGCGGTGCCCTGGCCAGCCAGTGCGCGGCCGTTTCACTGGCCTGGCGCAAGCGCTCTTCAGTTAGCACCGCAGCGGTATCGCCCCAGGCTATAACCTCGCGCGCCATCAATAATGTCTGGGGAAAGTGGCTGCGTACCTGGGCAATGTCATGCAGCACGGCGATCACCGTGCGCCCTTCCTGCTGCCAGCGCGCGACCAGCTGCAACAGGTCTTGCGTGGTGCGGGCATCTACCGCATTAAATGGCTCGTCGAGCATGATCAACCGGGCATCCTGCACGAGGATGCGGGCAAACAGCACACGCTGAAACTGCCCGCTAGACAGCGCCGATATGGGGCGCGTGGCGAAATCTTCCAGCCCCACCGCCACCAGCGCGTTCCAGCTGGCTTCGTCATGATGGCGGCGAACCTGGCCAAACAAGCCACTCTGGCGCCAGTGGCCGCTGCTGACCAGGTCGATCACCGATACGGGCAGTGAGCGGTCGATCTCGGACTGCTGCGGCAAGTAGGCCAGATCACGCCGGCTGATCCCCTTGAAAGCCACCTGGCCACTATCGGGCTTCAGCGCCCCCATGATGGTTTTCAGCAGCGTGCTTTTACCGGCGCCATTCGGCCCGAAAATGGCCGTAGCGGTGGCGGCGGCAAAACGCCCGCTCACATGATGAACCGCCGGGTGGCGCTGGTAGGAAACCGTCAGATTATCCAGCTCGATCATGCCTCCCCCCCCAGTGCCCAGCCTACCAGCAGCCAAAGCAGGCATAGCGGCACGGCGGCCAGCAGCAGGCGCTGCCACGCCGACATGGCCAGCAGGCGCCAGCGCGGCAGATGGTTTTCCTCGCCCGCACCATGCGGATGGGGGTGGGAATGGGCATGGTGGGTATGACTATGTTGATGGGGCATGTAATACGTTCTTTATTGTTTTGGTAGGACACAGGCCTGCAGCACCGCCTCAACGCGGGCGACATCAATCTGGCTGGCAATCAGCTCAAAGCGGTTATCACGACGCCAGGCCACCTGGTTTGCTGCCCAGCGCCCTTCTGTCCAGTTCAGCCACAGCCAGGTATCCAGCACGCGGAATACGCCTTTGGCACGCACCAGGCCCGATACCATGTCCGGCAAGGCATCAAAGAAGGCGGTCAAGGCCTCGCCGGAAAACTCGGTATCCGGCGGCAAGGTCCAGCCCTGTGACTGCCAGCCGGCCTGATCTTCGCTTTTCACCGCCGGGCGATAACGCGCCTTGGGTTGCACCGCGGCATCCAGCCAGGCAGGGTTGGCCGCACCTTCATGTATTTCGGCCACCACAGACTTGGGCGGAAACAGGCCTGCCGCCTTCTGGCGGTAGGCTTCCAGCGTGTCGGCATCGCACAAATCAGCCTTGGTGGCCAACAGTACATCCGCAATCATGACCTGGTCGCGATACAGGGGCTGGCGGAAATAATCGTTATTGGCAAACTGGCGCGGGTCGACCAGCGTCATGACGGCGCCCACTTCCAGCGCATTGCCCAAAGGCTCGGCGCGCAGCTCGTCAATCAGCCCCGCAGCGTGTGCCAGGCCACTGGCCTCGATAATCAGCCGGTCTGGCCGCTCACGGCGCACCAGGTTGGCCACGGTCACCGTCATTTGCGGGCCGGCCACGCAGCACAGGCAACCACCGGCAATCTCGGCCACCGGCAGCTCGCCATTGTCCAGCACGGCGCCGTCAATGCCGATTTCGCCAAACTCGTTAACGATGATGGCCCATTTCTCATGGGCTGGGCGGTTGGCTATCATGTGACGCAGCGCCGTGGTTTTACCTACACCCAGAAAACCGGTCAGCACGTTGACTAATGTTTTTTTCATGTACGGCACTCCTTGCAACGCCCTGTCAGCATCAGGTTTTGCTGGCTGATGGCAAACCCCGCACCACCAGCTTGCTGGCGCAGCACATCCAGTACTGGCGTCGCATCCAGCTCTTCTACTTGGCCGCAGTCACCGCACACCAGAATCAGCCCTTCGTGGCTGCACCCCACATGGTGGCAAACAATGTAGCCATTCAAGGCATCCACCTTGTGCAATAGCCCGGCCGCCACCAGAAAATCCAGTGCGCGATACACCGTTGGCGGCGCAGCAATGCCACGCTGTTTTTGCAGGTCGGCCAGCACCTGGTAAGCCTTGACCACGCCGGGGTAACTCAACACCAGCTCCAGCACCTGGCGGCGCAGCGCAGTCAGCTTAACGCCCTGCTGCTGGCAGTGGCGGTCGGCCGCCTCGATAAAACAGGCGATTTCCATAAAATGTAGGCATCCAAACGAAAGGAGTTCTCAAATGTTACGGTATAACAAAGTGATTAACAAGACTTAATCTTTGCCTAAGCCAGAACATAAGCATGCTGTGCTATGCTTTGCATTAATCAAACTGTGAACCCGTAACCGCGAGGTGAAAGATGAAAAAACTGCTTCTGGCTTTGTTGTCCTGCGCCATCCTGACCCCAGCACTGGCCGCCGACCCGATCAAGGCCCGCAAAGATGTATTTGAGCAATACAAGAAAACCGTTGGGCCGATGTCCAAGGTAGTGAAAGGCGAAAGCCCTTTCAACAAGGACGAGTTCGCCAAAATGGCTGCCCACCTGGATGAGCTTGCCCAGCAACCTTGGCAGCATTTCACGCCCGGCAGTGACAAAGGTAAAACCGACGCCAAGGCTGAAATCTGGACCAAACCTGCAGAGTTCAAAGCTGCGGTTGACAGCCACAAGGCTGAGGTGGCCAAGCTGAAACAAACTGCAGCCGCTGCCAAGACACTGGACGACATCAAGCCACAATTCGGCGCTGTGATGAAAACCTGTAAAACCTGCCACGACAGCTTCCGCGCAGACTGAACCCCGCCGCAATGCAAGCCAGCATTGCCGCCAGAAAACAAGCCCTGCTTGCTTGCGCCAGCAGGGTTTGTTTATTACCGAGCCATGCGGTTACGCACTAACGTACTTATTTCTTGGGGCCCCGAAACGCATCGTGACAGCTCTTGCAGCTCTGACTAATTGCATTGTACTTATTGCGCACCGTCGCCAGATCATCATTCGCCGCACCCGCCTGCAAAGCAGAAACCGCCTGCAAGAAGCGGGTTTCTTCCTGCTTCCAGCGCGCAGGCTGTTGCCATATTTCCGGTTTTGCACGGCTAACGTCATCCATAGTGCCTGGTGCAAACTGGGTAAAAGGCACTGGCGCCGCAAGCTTCAGGGCATTGGCATGCTTGATGAACTGATCCTTCCGAAACGGGCCATCCCGCAGCATCACGCCGATAGGCTCATAGCTCAATAGCATTTTCTTGAAGCTTCTCTGCCGGTCTTCGCCCACACCCGCCACCGCCTGCATCCCTACAGCCGCCAGCACAACAGCAATCATCAGTTTTTTCATCATTACCCAAATCAGTTTGACAAGTTTGCGGCCAACATGGCCACCCCACTCACCGCATGGCCTCAAGGAGAACCCAGCACACCCTCTTGCGCCAACGTCAGAATGGTTTGCGAAGTCAGGGTATCCGCCTGCTGGTAAGCCGATTTCAGATAGGGCACATAGTAGCCCGGATCATTCGTATCGTTTGAGACCGGCCCATCTGGCAAATCGTTCTCGTACACAAAGCGGATGAACAAATGCCCAGGCTGCGGTTCTTCTATGAACATGTCCAGCGTACTGGCGTTGTAATGTTCGCTAGCTTGCGTTTGGTATGCCACTTGGCTATCCGCAACAAATCGTACGCATTCCTTCACTACCAGGCTGCCAAACACCACCTCGCGCTGCATTTCTTGCTGGTCGTAGGACAAGATGCGCGCCTCGGTGATGTTCTCATCGAAGCGGCATGGGTCTTCTGCGCGCAAAACCAGGCCCAGCCATAGCTGGCGGCGCGAAATCAGCGGCACCGCCGCACGCTCGTCAAACATCTTTACCAGGTGCTCAAACCTCATCTTTCCGCCTTTCGTCACCGAACAAGCTGCAATTGTACGCCGGGTTGCCAAAAAGCAACAAAACCCACAAAAAAAATTTAACGAAAATTTTGCCCAAAATAGCCAAACTTAAAAGCTTCGCTAAAAGTTCTTAAATCAATTGGTTTAATATAAAAATACAATGGCATTTTAATTTTGTTATCAAAATACGATTGCATATTGAAGGGTTGTGAAAAGAAATGAATGTGAGAGAATATAAATTGAGCCACGCACAAACGCCTTAATACAGAATGCTGGCCCAAACACGTAACGCTTAAGCACAACTTACCGCTATCTGCTACTAGGGTCCTGTTCAAATATATGAATTTAACAAGCAAAACAGAATATCTTCAGCGTCAGCCTGTCCAGGATTTCATTGGACAGCTCACTTGCTGGATGGACGGTGAAAGTTTCGGGGAACATGCATTCAAGGTACGTGACAAGATCCTGCCGGCCAATTACGACCGGGATTTTTTTGCCAACACCCTGGAACAAGCTTTTTCCCGCTTTTACTGGAATGGCAACTACTTCAAGGAAAATCAGGTTCAACTAAGCAGCATGCGCACTCGTTTGCGCCATGCGCTGGCCACAGACGATGCTGCTGCAGTCGTAGCCGTCATCGACGATATCCTGCTCTGGGGTTCGGGTGGCAAGGTCATCAAGCTCTACACGCTGAACCGCGACTGGGCGCGACACAACCAGCACCACCTGGTGAGCAAAATCAAACAGGCGCTAGACATCTTGCAGTCCGACGAGCCTGATGTAACTCGTTTTGACGGCGAGCTGCGCATGAATGCCGGCTTTACCAAGGTTTACGCACTCGCAGCCGAAAACGTCATGATCTATGACGGCCGTACCGGTGCCGCCATGGGTTATCTGGTGCGCCAGTTCTGTGAAAGCCGCCGCATGCTATTGCCGGAAGAGCTTTGCTTTCCGTGGGCACCAGGCGCTTCCACCATGAACAGAAACCCCAGCACCGAGCTGCTGCACTTCAAACAGCTGGCTAATCGCAGCCGCTTCCATGCCGAGTGGAAAATCCGCGCAGGCTGGGTAGTGAATGCTGCACTGGCCCAGTCCACTGCCGACTGGTGCCAACAGCCCGATGCGCTACGCAAGTTCGAATCGGCCATGTTCATGCTGGGCTATGAAATACCTACCAGTAGCCCAGGCAAAAACCAATCACGCGTTACTGTCACCATCTGAGACATGCACGCCAACTTTACACCCCGCCCCGGCGGGGTTTTTTCATGCCTGTACCAATGGAATAATCTGATAAACACAACGCTGCCCACCATCCAGCAGGTGCTCGGCGCGCCTCACCTTGGCGCCTGGTAGCAACAGCTGAAACTGCTGCAATTCGGAACGGCAAAACCCTTGGCACGCCTTTGCCGCAGCACAGATAGGGCAATGGTTTTCCACCAGCAGCCAGCCGTGTTCCTGCGGCTGCAGCTCGGCCATATAGCCTTCCTCGGTTCGCACCTGCACCAGCAGCGCCAGGCGCTCGTGCAATGACTGCACGCCGGCCAACCTTTGTTGATAGTGGCCCATAGCCTGCTGCTCGCGCGCCGCCACCAGCGTATCCAGCGCGGCGTCGCCCAGGCTACTGCGCAGCAAGGTAATAAGCTGGGCGGTAAGCTCGCCATGGCGGTCTGGGAACCGCGCATGGCCGGCATCACTGAGCAACCAGAACCTGGCCGGCCTGCCCTTGCCTGCTGCCCTGTCCTCTACCACCACCAGGCCACGCTGCTGCAGCTGTTGCAGATGCTTGCGTGCGCCCATACTGGTCAGCGCCATGGCCTCGGCCACCGCCTGCGCCGTCAAGGCACCACGCGTTTTCAGCAAGTACATTATTTGATCCTGGCTACTCATCACGCCCTCCCGGCTACCGCACTGGCTCGCAGCAAGCGGTTCAACATCACCACGGCCAACAGGCACATGCAACCACCCAGCGCGATGGTCAAACGGGTATCCACCAGCGTCAGCAAACTACCAAAAACGGCAATCAGCACATTGCTGATGCAAAAGATCGTACTCAGCAGGCCCATGACACTCCCCTGGCCATACGCCGAAAACCGCTCGGCGCACCAGCTGGGCAGCACGGCGTTATAAATTGATAGCGGCAAACCGATGACCACCAGCAAGCCCACCCCCGGCACCGCTGGTAACAGCGCGAGTAACAGCAAGCTGCTCCCCACCAGTACCGCCTGCTGCCGCGCCCGGCGCAAAGGGTCTGCCCCCAGCCCCAGCTTGCCCACCAGCGTACTGGTCAGCGCCATGATCAGGCACAGGCCCGCGGTTACCCAGGCTATGCCACTACTACCCAGCCCGGCATACTCCACCAGCCACAGCGGGTAAAACTCGTAGAAAGCATTAACCCCCAGCGCGAAAGTCAGCTGCATCCAGAACAGCGCCGCCAGCAGCTTGTCCTGCCGCAGCAAGCGAAAGGCGTGCTGCTCGCGCACGGCGGCCAACATACTCATACCCTGCAAACCCTTGGCCTCCCCGGTTTCGGGCAGCACCCATAGCAAAATGGCCAGGCAGGGCAGCAAGGTAAAGGCACCGATCAGGAACGGCACCGGCTCCCCCAGTGGCAGGGTAAAGCCACCAATCATCGGCCCCACCAGCCAGCCCATGTACAACACCGCATTCAGCGTGGCAAAGCTGCGCGTGCGGTCCAGCTGCGGGTGCAGGTCCGCCACGATCGCCCGCGCTACCGCCACATTGCCCTCGGTCACCCCGGTCAGGAAACGGGCAAACACAAATAGCAGATAGCAACGCAAATCCAGTGCCCAAGCGGTAAGCAAGTAACCCGCCAGGGTCAAGGTCAAGGTAGACAGCAGCACGCGGCGCCGGCCCAGGCGGTCGGACAGTGCGCCGATAAACGTGCTGCCCAGCAGGATGCCCAGCGGGTTGGCCGCCAAAGCCAGCCCCAGCAGCAGCTTGGGCGGCAAGCCGGCAAAATGATTGAAGCCGTCTGCCGGCGCATCCACAAAAATGGGGGCCAGTATCGGGTAGGGCATGGCCACCCCGGCCGTACTCATCAGTGCCACCAGGCACACAGCCAGTAAAATCAGTTTCGGATGCGCTACCGTCATGCCCGTCTTCCCGCAGCGTGGCTGCATTCATTTAATCCAGGCAGCAGGCTAAAAGACATGGCTTATTTTGTAAACTAAAAAGTTTACCATCATGACAAGCGCTGCAAGCCGGCCAGTTTCTGGCATGATATCGGCAGCCTCCCCACGGAACACCACCATGAACACACCCCGCATGCAGTGGCAACAGCTGCTTTCCACCCGCCGCTTCAAGCTGATCGACCAGGAAGTACGCCAGACCCGCACCCCCGCCACGCTGGAAGGCGCCGCCGGCCTGCGTAGCGACTTTCACATCGACCACGACCGCGTGGTGTTCTCCAGCGCCTTTCGCCGCCTGGGCCGCAAAACCCAGGTGCACCCGCTGGCCCACAACGACCACACCCACAACCGCCTGACGCACAGCGTAGAAGTTGCCAGCGTTGGCCGCAGCCTGGGCAACCGCGTGGGTGCCATGATGCAGGCACAAGGCCTGCTGCCAGACGGCTACACACCCTTCGATATAGGCGGTGCAGTACAGGTAGCCTGCCTGGCGCACGATATCGGCAACCCGCCCTTTGGCCACACCGGCGAAGACGCCCTGCGCGAGTGGTTTCGCCACCCGCAGCACCAGCACCTGCTGGCCGGCCTGAGCGCTGCCGAGCGGCAAGACATCCAGACCTACGAAGGCAACGCCCACAGCCTGCGCATGGTGGCCAGCCTGGAAATGTACCAGGGCGAAGGCGGCATGCGCCTGACCAGTGCCGCACTGGGCGCGCTGATCAAATACCCGTGGACCTCCGACGCGCCGCGTGCGCAGGCTCGCGGCAAATTCAACATCTACCGCGCCGAGCTGCCGTACTTCGAACATGTGGCCGCCGAGCTGGGCCTGCTGCGCAAGGGCGAAAACGAATGGGCACGGCACCCGCTGTCGTACCTGATGGAAGCCGCCGACGATATCTGCTACGCCATTCTGGATCTGGAAGACGCCGTGGAAATCGGCATTCTGGACGTACGTGAGTTCGAAATGCTGTTCAGCCACTTTGGCGAAACCGAACGCATCTGGCAGACCCACGACATCAGCCAGAAGTGCGCCATGCTGCGCGGCATTGCCGTAGGCCGCTGCGTAGCCGAGGTCGCCGAAAAATTCATGCTGCACCAGGACACCCTGCTGGCGGGTACCTTCCCCGGCAAAGACCTGATCGACGTGTGCGCGCCCGAGATCAAGCACACCCTGCTCAATGCCAAGGCGCTGGCTAGCCAGAAGGTTTACCGCCACCGCACCAAGCTGGTGACCGAGCTGGCATCCTACCCCTGCATCGGCACCGTGCTGGATATCCTGGTGCCCGCCGTACACACCCGCATCACCCGAGGGGACGACGCCCTGAATGCCCGCCAGGCACTGGCCCTGGGCCTGCTGCCCCAGCCACTGGCCGAAGGCCAGACCCTGTACCAGGCCTATATGGGCGTACTGGATTACATCGGCGCCATGACCGACAACTATGCGGCCAACCTGGCGCGCGAGATATCCGGCGTCGGCATTCTGTAGTGGCGACAGGCTGTTTGCCGAACAGCCTGTTCCCCGCCACACACCGCAAACAAGGGTAAACCCTCAGCCACGCCAGGTGGCCACCCAGCGACAATGCCTATCCCCCACCCGGCACGCCATCATGATTGAACGCATCCTCACTATCATCCTGCCCGTCCTCATCATCGTGCTGATAGGCTGGCTGTACGCCCGCCGTGTCCGCCCCGACATGCGCGCGGCCAACAAGCTCAATATGGATGTCTGCGTACCGCTGCTGGTATTCAGCGCGCTGTCGGCAAAAGACTTTCAGCTGGTTGCGCAATGGAAACTGATGCCCGCCGCCGTCATCGTGGTGCTGCTGTCCGGCCTGCTCGCCTGGCCTGTTGCCCGCCTGGCCGGTGCCAGCCCGCGCACCCTGCTACCGCCGGTCATGTTCAATAACTGCGGCAATATGGGGCTGCCACTGGCCCTGCTAGCCTTTGGCCGCGACGGTTTCAACGCTTTTGTGGTGCTGTTTGTGGTGTCCAATCTGCTGCACTTTACCCTGGGCGCCTTTATTTTCAGCCGCCACACCAGCCTGCGCGGGCTGAGCCGCAACCCCATCGTCATCGCCACCTTGCTGGGCTTGCTGTTTGGCCTGGCCGGCTGGCACCTGCCAGACTGGCTGATCCTGGGCATGAAAATGCTGGGCGATATGACCATCCCACTGATGCTGTTTGCGCTGGGCGTGCGCATGGTCGATGTCAGCCTGGCCGGCTGGCGTATTGGCCTGCTGGGCGCCGTGCTCTGCCCGCTGACCGGCCTGGCCGCCGCCTTGCTGGCCAGCCCGCTATTACAGCTGGACACCAGCCAGCACGCGCTGCTGATCCTGTTTGGCGCCCTGCCGCCTGCGGTGCTGAACTTCCTGATGGCCGAGCTTTACCAGCAGGAGCCAGAAAGCATGGCTTCCATCGTGCTGATCGGCAACCTGGCCAGCCTGCTGTTTGTGCCGCTGGGCCTGGTGCTGGCGCTAGGCTAGCGCCGGAAATCCATTACACTGCCGGCATAGCACTCTGGAGCACGCCATGCCCACCCGCGACCTTACCCGCTTCTGCCTGGTACGCCACGGCGAAACCGACTGGAATGCCGAGCGCCGCCTGCAAGGCCAGCTCGACATACCGTTAAACCGGCAAGGCCAACAGCAAGCCAGCCAGCTGGCTGCTGCCATCGCGCAGGCCGGCCACCGTTTTGACGCGCTGTACAGCAGCCCGCTACAACGCGCGTTGGATACGGCCACCCCGCTTGCCAGCGTGCTGCAGCTACCCGTGCGTACCGCCCCCGCGCTGATGGAACGCCACTTTGGCGCCATGCAAGGCGCCCGCCTGGACGAGGCGGCGCACACCCACCCCGAAGCCTGGGCCGCCTACAGCGCCCGCACGCTGCAGCACGACCTGTACGGTGGCGAGAGCATCCAGACCTTTGCCCAGCGCATTCACCAAGCCGTAGACCAGCTGGCACAGCAGCATCGCGGCCAACGTATCCTGCTGGTGGCCCACGGCGGCGTACTGGACATGATCTACCGCCTAGCCAGCGGGCAAAGCCTGCAAGGCCAGCGCATGGTGGTGGTACCCAATGCCTCGCTGAACTGGCTCAGCTACGATGGCCAGCAATGGCAGGTAGACCACTGGGCCGACACCCGCCACCTGGGCGAAATGTCGCTGGACGAGATCTGACCACCCACTTATCAGGCCAAAGGTTGGCCGCAAGGACACCCCATGAGCGATAAAATCCTCAAGACCCCGCAGCAATGGCGCGCCCAGCTCACGCCGGAGCAGTATTACGTTACCCGCGAAGCCGGCACCGAGCGCCCGTTTACCGGCGAGCACTACTTTCACAACCGGGTTGGCCGCTACTATTGCCTGTGCTGCGACAGCCTGCTGTTTGAATCTGCCACCAAATTCGACGCTGGCTGCGGCTGGCCCAGCTTCTGGGAAGAAGCCATCCCCGGCAGCATCCAGCGCATTCGTGACACCAGCCACGGCATGATCCGCACCGAGGTACGCTGCGCCCGCTGCGATGCCCACCTGGGGCACGTATTCGACGACGGCCCGCCCCCTACCGGCGAACGCTACTGCATCAACTCGGTAGCGCTGCGCTTTGAAGAAAACTAGGTTTGCATGATGCAAATCGCCTTCTTCGAGCCGGCCAATTTCGACGCACTGGCTGTCGCCTTTCAAGATATGGGGCAGCACTATTTTGGCCATGCTGCGCCCAATACAGACACCGTGAGGCTGGCACTTGCCAACGAGATTCTGGGTGATGATTCTGGCGTAAGACTGGTGGTTGCCCGTAACGGTAATCAGATAGCAGGCTTCGCTACCATCGCAATTTTGTACCCGGCACCCGGCCTTAAGGGCCAGCTGTTCATGAAAGATCTCTATGTTTGCTCGGCCTGGCGTGGCCAAGGCATAGGCTAAGAGATGATGCGTTTCTTGGCGGCGTATGCCCTGAGCAAGGGCTGTGTTCGTTTCGACTGGACGGCTGAAGATACCAACCACGGTGCGATAGCTTTCTACGAACGATTGGGTGCAAATAAAGTACCGGAGAAAATCTATTTCAGGCTCACGCAGTCTGAAATACAGGCACTGGCTGCCAAGCCACCAGAAGGCAGCGCGTAGGCAGGATAGCTAAGGTCGCACCCGGGAAAGCAAGCGGATGGTTTATTGGCCTTAAAGGGCTATCTTCCATAGCCGTCATCTAGCGTGCGGTTTGCCTGGTCAAATGCCCCGGATGCGTGTACGGCTTGGCCGGCACAGTGATCGCTCGCCTCAACAAAAAGCCCCCGCATAGTGATGCAGGGGCTTTTTGTTTAACGGGGCTAAGGCTACGTTGGCCGCACTTACTCGGTAAACGGCAACGGCTTGTCGCTACCGTCCGCCAGCGGCACGTTCATGGTGGCCAGCATGCCGCCCAGGCCAGCAGCCAGGCCCTGCAGCTGCTCGGGCGGCAGTTTGCCCAGCGCCTCGGGCAGCCAGCCACGCGGCGCACAGCGCGTGCCGGCCAGCAGCGTGCGGCCCTGCTCGGTCAGCGATACCTCCACGACACGCTGGTCTTTCTCGCTGCGCTGGCGGGCCAGGTACCCCAGCTCCACCAGTTTGATCAGCATATTGCTCAGCGTGGCCGGTTTGATGGCCATGCGCGCGGCCAGGTCGCCGGCTTTTTGCGGGCCGTGTTCGTACAACTCGGCCATCAGCCAGGCCTGCGCCCCAGAGATACCCAGCTGCTTTTCAGTGTCGGCGGAATGCTGCTGAGCGGCGCGAAACACCACGCGAAACAGCTGCAAGACTGCCAGTGGGGTTGCCGCATCGTGCTGCACTGTGTTGCTGTTTGCCATCTGTTATAGCTTTTATGTAAGTAATGAAAGGCCGCCCGCCCACGGCAGGCGGCGCATGCTTAGCCGGTGCCGCCCACGGTCAACCCGCCGTCAATGCGCAGCGTGGGCTGGCCTACGCCTACCGGCACGCTCTGGCCTTCTTTGCCGCACACGCCTACGCCTTCATCCAGCGCCATGTCGTTGCCGATCATGGCCACGTAGTTCAGCACTTCCGGGCCGTTGCCAATCAGGGTAGCGCCTTTTACCGGGTAGGCCAGTTTGCCGTTTTCGATTTTCCACGCTTCGGAGGCGGAGAACACGAACTTGCCGCTGGTGATATCCACCTGGCCGCCGCCAAAGTTGGCCGCATAGATGCCGTCCGGTACCGAGGCGATGATTTCTTCCGGCGTTTTGTCGCCACCCAGCATGTAGGTGTTGGTCATGCGTGGCATAGGGATGTGCGCGTAGGACTCGCGGCGGCCGTTGCCGGTGGGGGCGACACCCATCAAGCGCGCGTTCATCGCGTCCTGCATATAACCTTTCAGGATGCCGTCTTCGATCAGCACGGTGCGGTGGGTGGCGTTGCCTTCGTCGTCGATGGACAGCGAGCCGCGGCGGTCGGCCAGCGTACCGTCGTCCACCACGGTGACGCCCGCGGCGGCCACGCGCTGGCCGATCATGCCGCTAAAGGCCGAGGTGCCCTTGCGGTTGAAGTCGCCTTCCAGGCCGTGGCCGATGGCTTCGTGCAGCAGCACGCCGGGCCAGCCCGCACCCAGCACCACTGTCATCTGGCCGGCGGGTGCCGGGCGCGCTTCCAGGTTCACCAGCGCCTGTTTCACCGCTTTTTGTACATGGTGGGCGATTTGCGCGTCGCCAAAGCGGGTCAGATCGTAGCGGCCACCGCCACCGCTGCTACCCACTTCGCGGCGGCCGTTGTGCTCGGCGATCACGGTAACAGACAAGCGCACCAGCGGGCGCACATCGGCGGCACGCACACCGTCGTGGCGCGCGATGTACACCACGTCGTACTCTGCGGCCAACCCGGCCATCACCTGGATGATGCGCGGGTCGGCAGCGCGGGCCAGCTTTTCTACCTGCTGCAAAATGGCCACCTTGGCCTCGGCCGGCAGGCTGTCCAGCGGGTCTTGCGCCACATACAGGCCGCTGCCGTGGCGCAGGGCGACGGCACCGGCGTTGCCATGGCCACCGGCGGCGCCAATGGCGCGCACGGCGTCGGCAGCTTTGCCCAAAGCAAACGGGCTGATGTCGTCAGAGTAGGCAAAGGCGGTTTTGTCGCCGGCAACGGCGCGCACGCCCACGCCTTGGTCGATGCTGAAGCTGCCCGCTTTAACGATGCCCTCTTCCAGGCTCCAGCCTTCGCTGCGGGTGTACTGGAAATACAGGTCGGCGTAGTCCACCTGGTGGCCCAGCATGCGGCCCAGGGTGGCGTCGATCACGCTTTCGTTCACACCGTAGGGTGCCAGCAGCAGCTGCTCGGCAATGGCTATTTGGCTCATGTCTTGTTCTTTCAGGAAAACACGCGGTGGTCTAGCGCCGGCAGGCGGCTACGCACCGAGTGTAGGGTATTCGGGTCGATGTCGCCCACTACCACGCCTTCGCCTTTGCCGATCTGGGCCACAATATTGCCCCAGGGGTCGATCAGCAGGCTCTGGCCATGCGTGTGGCGGCCGTTTTCGTGTTCGCCACCCTGCGCCGAGGCCAGCACGTAGCACTGGTTTTCGATGGCGCGGGCGCGCAGCAGCACTTCCCAGTGCGCGGCACCGGTGGTGGCGGTAAAGGCTGCCGGCAGTACCAGCAGGTCAAATGGTGTCATGCGGCGAAACAGCTCGGGGAAGCGCAGATCGTAGCAGATACCAAACGCAATATCGGCCAACGGTGTGCTGGCACGCAGCGGCTGGGTACCCGCCAGGATGCTGTCGGATTCGCAATAGCGCTCGCCCTGCCCGGTAAAGCCGAACAGGTGGATCTTGTCGTAGCGGCTGTGCACGCTGCCATCCGGCGCGTACAGCAGCAGGGTGTTGTAGACGCGGCCATCATCCGGGCAGGCCAGCGGAATCGTACCGCCCACCAGCCACACGCCGTTATCACGCGCCATGGCCGCCAGCGCTGCCTGCAACGGGCCGCTGCCATAGGCTTCGCGGATGGCTACCTTGTCGCCATCCTGTCGGCCCATCAGGCAAAAGTACTCGGGCAATACCACCAGCTGCGCACCCTGGGCGGCGGCCTCGGCCACCAGCTGTGCGGCACGGGCCAAGTTGTGCTGTGGCTCGGTGCCCGACACCATTTGCACGGCGGCAACTTTAAACGCTTTATCCATCTCGATACTCCCGCATCAGGGGGCAGCCGGGGCTGCCGCCGGTTTGTTCTCTACCCGCTGCCCGACCTTGCGCACCTGGGGGTCGGTAAGGCTGCCGGTAATGTCGTAATCAAATGACAGTATCTGGCTCACAGGGTCTTTCAGCAGCTTTTGCGCGGCAAAGGTAATGGCGCCCAGTACCGGGTTCAATAACGAGGCGCCGGTCAGTACCGCGACGCCTTCCGACAGCGTGGGGGTAATACGTACCGCTACCTGCTGGCGGTTATTGGCCAGGTCGGCTTCTCCCTGCAAGGTAACTTTCGCCGCCGGCCCCTGCAAGAGCACATTGCTGGAACGGAACACCCCGGCGTCGATATCGGCGCTACCGGTGAGGCTGTCAAAGGCAAAGCCGCTACTGAACACATCGGTAAAATCCAGGCGGATGCGGCGCGATAGCGACTGCAGGCTCAGCACCCCCAGCAGGCGCGCCGCGCCGGGGTCGATCTGCGCAAAACGCCCCTTGCGCAGGTCCAGCTTTACGCTACCGCTCATGCGCGCCAGGTCAAACGCCGCGGCGTGGCCCAGCCAGTTTACCCGGCCGTTCAGCTCGCCCTCGCCGCCCACCAGCGCGTCGGGCACCCCCAGCCGCGCCAGCAGGGCACCGGCGTTCTGGCTGTTGGCCGCAAAGCTGATTTCGGTACGGCGGGCGCCGCTGCTTTTGCCTTCCGGCGCGGCGCCGCTCATGGTGAGCTTGCCTTCCGGCGTTTGCAGCAGCACTTCGTCCAGCAGCCACAGCTGCGGCTGATGCTGTGCTTTCAGGCTGAGGCTGCCCAGCACTTTGTCTTTCCATTGCAGCGCCGCAATATCCACATCCAGCCCGGGGATGCTGATCTCCGGCTCGGGCTCGCTGGCGGGCGGCAGCCCGTCGTCGTTCAGCGGCAGCGCCAGGTGTGCCAGCCGCGCCTGCAGCCTGCCCTTGCCGTGCGGCATGTACTGCAGCGTGCCGCTGACTTCACGCGATTTCACATTCAGCTGCAGCGGGCTATCGCCGCCACGCCAGGCCAGTGCGGCCTGCACATTGCTCAGCACCTTGCCCTGTGCCATGAAACGCGGCGTGCTGAGACCCAGCGATAATGGCAATGGCCACTCGCCGCCATCAGCCTGCCCCTCTGGCAAGGCAGCCAGCCACGGGCCCAGCTGCAGCACCGGCGCGTCTACCTTGATGGCAATGCGGCCTTGCGGGTCGGGTGCGTCGGCACCCACGCCCACGCCGGCCCCCAGCAGCTGGCCAGCATGATCCAGCGCGACCAGCCCCTGTGCGTGCTGCGGTATCTGCCAATCCACCTGCCAGCCCGCCTGGGTGGCAAATACCCCCAGCTGCAGCGGCCAGCTTTGCTCTGCTGTTTTGGCTAGCGGGGCGGGCACCGTGGTGCGCACGCCTTGCAGGCTGGACTGTACGGTCAGCGCGTCCAGCGTATTGCTGACGGTAAAGTCTGCCCGATAGCCGGTTTGGCCCAGTGCATAAGGGGCGAGAAACGGCACGTACTGTTGCAACACCTGCGGTACGTCTACCTGGCCCTGGCTGCTGAACTGCATGCGCCCGCGCGCATCCAGGCTGGCCTGCAGGCGGCTGCGCCCGCCAAAGGCGCTGTAGTCTATGCCGGGGCTGGCAATGCCGTGTTCGTTGAAATGCAATACGCCGTCTATGCCGGTGAGTAGCGGTAGCGGCAGGCTGCGCAGCTGCAGGGTATTACCTACCAGGTGCAGCTCGCCACTGACACGGGTTTTCTCGGCATCGTCCAGCGGTATGGCCAGGCCCAGCTTGAGTTTGCCAGGGCCCGTGCTGTCCAGCGTGGACAAAAAGCCGCCCAGCCAGCCGTCCACCGGGCTTAAGCGGGTGTAGCCCAGCATGGCGGACAGCTCGCCCTCTGCCAGGCCCTCTATCTGCAAGGTTTGCGTGTCTTGCATGGTGTCAGGCAAGCGCACCTGCACCTGCTGCAGGCCGATACCCGCCGTGCTGGCACGCGTGGCGGTAACTTCGATGGCGTCGTTACGCATGCGGTACTGGCCTTCTATGCCTTCTATCAGCGGCCAGGCCGGGTCAAAGCGCAGCTTGCCACCCGCCACCTGGGCATCCACGGTAAAGCGCCCGCCGCGGCCACCGGCAAAGGGGAACTGCAGCACATCGCCCTGCAGCGTGGCACGCACCTGGCGCGCCTGGCCGCCTTGCAATGCTGCCTCCAGCCAGGCGAGCGTATCGCTGCCTATCAGCTGCGGCAGGTAGGCCGGTACACGGTTAATGGCCACACGGTCGATCGCCAGCTGCAAGTCACTCTGGCTGGCGCCCTGCGCGGGCAGGCGTACCTGGCCCTGCAGGCGGGCGCTGAAATCCGGGGTGGCTACGGCCATGGCCGGGATGGCCAGCTGCCAGCCGGTGCCCTGGCGCTGCCAGCGCAGCTCGCCCTCGCCGCCCAGAATACGCAGTGGCTGCTTTAGCTGGCCAGGCAGTGCCAGCTGCATGGGGCTGGCCACCAGGCTGAGCCTGCCCTGCTGGCTACCGGCCACCAGCTCGCCAGACAAACCGCCCGACAGCGTCATGTTGGCCGCATCGGTGTGCGGTGCCAGCTCGGAAAAACGGGTTTTGAACAGATACTGCCGCGGCTGCTGCAGCGGGCCCTGCCACTGCCAGCGCATACCCTGCAGCTGGCCGGCCAGCTGGCGCACAGGGCTGTCGGCCAGGGCCGCCACGTGCGGCTGCAGCAGTGGCAGCACCGGCGCCAGCTGCAGGCCGCTGGCTTCCACAAAGCCGCCTTGGCTATCGTGCCAACGCGCGTTAACGGCTGCGTCCTGCAGCAGGCTGCCAAAGCGGGTTTGCAGGTACAGGTGCTTGGCAGACAGCTGGTGCTGGCCGGCGGCCGGGCTGCGGTAATCCACCTCGCCCGCCAGGCGGGGCACGGCGGTGGCGGCTTCACCCGGCAGGCCCAGCGCGGCGTTTTCCAGCTGCCATTTGCCTTGCAGCGCGGTCAAGCGGCCCGCCTCGAACGACAGCTGCACGCGGGATGACGCCGCGCCACGGCCAGACAGCGGCGAGCCAGGCCAATAGCGCTGCAACCAGTTCAGCTGCGGGGCATCGGCCTGCAAGGTGGCGCTGCCCTGCCACTGCGCCCAGTCACGCAGGCGCCCGCCCTGCCAGCTGGCCTCGAAATCCACGTGTGATAGCTGGCTGGCTGCAGGCAAGGCCTGCACCTTCAGCTGGTGGCCCAGCAGGGTGTTGTTCAAGGTGGCGGTAAGCTGGCGCGCGGTAAACGCGGGCAAGCCCAGCAGATGATCCTGCCAGGAAAAGCGCTGCAGGCTGATGCGGACCTCGCCCTGGCGCAATAGCCAGTCCACCCCGGCGCCATCGCCTTTACCGGCAGACAAATCCACGCCATTGAGGTACAGGTGACCGTTGGTGCGCCGTTCCAGGTCCAGGCTCAGGCCGTCCAGCCGCAGCAGCGCCAGGCGCGGCTCCAGGTACAGCAGGCTCTGCCAAGAGGGCTGCACCAGCGCACTGCGCACCGTAACAGGCGGGCTGGCCGGGTCGGGGCGCACTTGCAGCTGGCTGATGGTAAAACGCGGGCCCAGCCACTGCCACTGGCCCTGCAGCTGGCCCAGCGACACCGGCATGCCCACCGCCGCGCTGGCCTGGCTGGCCAGCCACGGGCGCCAGCTATCCAGGTTGGGCAGCACATAAAAGCGGAACAGCAAGAAAGCCAGCGCCAGCAGCAGCACCACGCCCGACAGCAGCCAGCCTAGCCAGCGGCATACACGGCGCAGCCAGAAAATCACCCGCAAACTTTGGTCTGCGGGTGCTGCGGCGGGGGCGGGAGTGGGGGTAGAATGTTCTGTCACGATTTCGTCATTGCGTGGAAAGCGCATTATGCCAGCAAATACCGCCGCCATCGCCTGTGCCCGTACATTCAGTTACTACCTGGACCGCCAGCTGGCGGCCCGCCCGGACGAGGCCGACAGGTTGGCCGCACGGCTGGATTACCCGTTTGATGCCACCGAAATGGCCAGCTTTGCCCCTTGGCACAGCTACGACAGCATCGACGCCCTCACCCCTGCCCTGCGCAAGCTGCGCATCGCCGTGATGGCACGCCTGATTACCCGCGACCACGCCGGGCTGGCCGACCTGCACGAAGTGGTGACCACCATCAGTCTGCTGGCTGACTTTGCCGTGCAAACCACGCTGCCGGTGGCACGCCGCGCGCTGGCCAACCTGGGCGACCCCATCGGCGAGGAAAGCGGCGAGCTGCAAGAGCTGATCGTGATCGGCATGGGCAAGCTGGGCGGGCACGAGCTGAATGTTTCCAGCGATATCGACCTGATCTTCATCTACCCGGAAGACGGCGACACCAGCGGCCCGCGCCGCCTGTCCAACCACGAATACTTCACCCGCCTGGGCAAGCTGCTGATCAGCGCCATCAACGATGTTACCTACGACGGCCAGGTGTTCCGTGTAGACATGCGGCTGCGCCCCTACGGTGACAGCGGCCCGCTGGTGATGAGCCTGGCGGCGCTGGAAAACTACCTGCTGACCCAGGGGCGCGAATGGGAGCGCTACGCCTGGATCAAGGCCCGCGTGATGAGCGGCGACGCCAGCCAGCTAGCGCCACTGGTTCGCCCCTTTGTGTACCGCAAATACCTGGACTACGGTGCCTACGGCGCCATGCGCGAGCTGCACGCACAGATCCGCCGCGAGGTAGCCCGCCGCGACATGGCCGACAACATCAAACTGGGGCCCGGCGGCATTCGCGAGGTAGAGTTCATTGCCCAGGTATTCCAGCTGATCCGCGGCGGCCGCGAACGCCGCCTGCAGCTGAAAAGCACGCGCGACACCTACGCCGTGCTGGCCGAGCTGCGCCTGCTGGAGCCGGACACCGTCACCGAGCTGCTGGCCGCGTACACCTTCCTGCGTAACCTCGAGCACCGCCTGCAATACCTGGACGACCAGCAAACACAAAGCCTGCCCGCCAGCGACGACAACCGCCAGCGCATTGCCGCCAGCATGGGCTTTAGCGGCTGGCAAGCCTTTCTGGACGAGCTGAACCAGCACCGCCGCCGCGTTACCCGCCACTTCGAGCAGGTGTTCTTTTTGCCCACCGAAGGCGCGGCCGCCCACCCGCTGGAATCGGACTGGCGCGATATCGCCAATGCCGACATCTCGGCCAAGCTGGCCGCACTGGGCTACCACAACGCCGAAGACATGCAGCGCCAGCTGCGTAGCCTGGCCTGCGGCCAACGTTACCAGCAGCTACCGGACGCCAGCCGCAAAAAGCTGGACGCCCTGATGGGCCCGCTGATGGAGGTATCGGCCAGCTTCGACAACCCGGACACCACGCTGCAGCGCATCCTGCAGCTGATCGATGCCATCAGCCGCCGCGCCGCCTATCTGTCGCTACTGCTGGAATACCCGCAAACCCTGCAGCGCCTGGCCTCGCTGTACTCGTCCAGCGCCTGGGTGTCCGACTACCTGTCGCGCCACCCCATTTTGCTAGACGAGCTACTGGACGCCCGCGTGCTGTACGCCACGCCGGACTGGCCACAGTTGGCCGCACAGCTGGAACAACAGCTGGCCGAGTGCCATGGCGATGTAGAAGCACAAATGGACGCACTGCGCCATTTCCAGCACGCGCAGACCTTCCGCCTGGTAGCGCAAGACCTGGCCGGCATGTGGACGCTGGAAGCGCTTAGCGACGAGCTATCGCGCCTGGCCGACCTGGTGCTGGATGTCACCGTACGCCATGCCTGGCTGGACATCCCCAAACGCCACCGCGACACGCCACAGTTTGCCGTGGTGGGCTACGGCAAACTGGGCGGCAAGGAGCTGGGCTACGCCTCGGACCTGGACGTGATCTTTCTGTACGACGACGACCACCCGGACGCCGCCGACCTGTACTCGCGCCTGGCGCGCAAGATCATCACCTGGCTTACCAGCACCACCTCGGCCGGCGTGCTGTACGACATCGATATCCGCCTGCGCCCCGACGGCGCCAGCGGCCTGCTGGTCAGCAGCGTAGAAGCCTTCCAGCACTACCAGCACCACAAGGCCTGGCTGTGGGAACACCAGGCCCTGACCCGCGCCCGCTATGTGTGCGGCAGCCACAGCATAGGCGCGCGCTTCGAAGCCATCCGCCAGCAAGTGCTGGCGCTAGCACGCGACAGCGCCGCCCTGGGCGCCGAAGTGGTCGCCATGCGCAACAAGATGCTGGAAAGCCATGCGGCCAACGTAGACGACGTCAAGCACGCGCGCGGCGGCATTATCGATGTGGAATTCATCGTGCAGTTCCTGGTACTGGCCCACGCCGGCCAGCACCCGGCGCTGCTGGCCAACAGCGGCAACATCGCCCTGCTGGCCGCCGCCGCCGACGCCGGGCTGATCCCCGCGCAGCTAGCCGAAGAAGCGCGCAAAGCCTACCGCCTGTACCGCCGCCTGCAGCACGCCAGCCGCCTGGATGGCAACGATAAATGCAGCCACCCGCCGCTGGAAGCCTACGCGCAGGTACAGACCCTGTGGCAAAACGTGCTGGGCGCGGTAGCTAGCGCGGCGGAAAAGCCGGTTCACTTTCAGTAGGGCAACTGTATAATCGCACCACAGCAAAAACAGGACTAACGGAGAACTCACCATGTCGATGGCAGACCGCGACGGTTTCATCTGGTACAACGGCGAACTGGTCGAGTGGCGCAACGCCACCACCCACGTACTGACCCACACCCTGCACTACGGCATGGGCGTATTCGAGGGCGTACGCGCCTACGAAACGGCACGTGGCCCGGCTATTTTCCGCCTGCAAGACCATACCGACCGCCTGTTCCGCTCTGCCAAAATCCTGGGCATGGATCTGCCATTCAGCAAACAGCAGGTCAATCAGGCCCATATCGACGTGGTGAAAGCCAACCAGCTCCAATCGTGCTATTTCCGCCCCATGGCGTTTTATGGCGCCGGCAAGCTGGGCGTGGCCCCGAAAAAAGACGATGTGCAGCTGATCGTGGCCGCCTGGCCGTGGGGTGCCTACCTGGGCGAAGAAGGCCTGGAAAAAGGCATTCGCGTCAAGACCAGCTCGTTTACCCGCCACCACGTGAACATCACCATGTGCAAGGCCAAGGCCAACGGCAACTACATGAACTCCATCCTGGCCAACAACGAAGCCACCGCAGACGGCTACGATGAAGCCCTGCTGCTGGACGTAGACGGCTTTGTGGCAGAAGGCTCCGGCGAAAACATCTTTATCGTACGCAAGGGCAAGCTATACACTCCCGACCTGACCAGCGCGCTGGAAGGCATCACCCGCGACACCGTGGTGCAGATTGCCGACGAAATGGGCCTGGAGCTGGTAGAAAAACGCATTACCCGTGACGAAGTCTACAGCGCCGACGAAGCTTTCTTCACCGGCACCGCCGCCGAAGTCACCCCGATCCGCGAACTGGACCGTCGCGCCATCGGTGAGGGCAAACGCGGCCCGATTACCGCCGAAATCCAGAAACGCTACTTTGACTGCGTCAAAGGCCTGGACGAAAGCAAGCAACACTGGCTGACCTACGTCGCCTGATTACAGCAAGACGGCCCGCCATGCGGGCCCCAACCGGAAGCTAACAGCATGGCCGAACTGAAAGAAAACACCGCACGCATCATCGAAGTCACCGCCAAGGACCTGCCACTGCACTGTCCTACCCCGGACATGGTGGCCTGGAACTCGCACCCGCGCGTCTTCCTGCCGGTAGCCAAAAATGGCGGCGAAGCCCTGTGCCCTTACTGTGGCACCCGTTACAAGCTGACCGGCCCGCTGCCGCACGGCCACCACTAAGCCTTTTTAATGACAGCCTGAACAAAGGTGTGGCCTGGCTACACCTTTTTTGCTTGTATACATGATCAAAAAAATACTGGTAATCGGCCCGTCCTGGGTGGGCGACAGCGTCATGGCGCAGCCCCTGTACCGCCGCCTGCACGAGCGCCACCCGGGCCTGGAGCTGCACGTCTTTGCCCCGGCATGGACCCTGCCCCTGCTGTCCCGCATGCCGGAAGTGGCCAAGGCACACCTGAACCCCTTCGGCCACGGCCAGCTGCGCCTGGGCGAACGCTGGCGGGTAGCCCGCGCCCTGCGGCGTGAAAACTTCGACCAGGTGGTGGTGCTGCCCAACTCGCTCAAAGCGGCGCTGATACCGTTTCTGGCCGGCATACCGCTGCGCACCGGCTTTACCGGCGAGCTGCGCTACGGCCTGCTGAACGACACCCGCGAGCTGGACGAGCACGCGCTGCCCACCATGGTGGAGCGTTTCTGCGCGCTGGGCGAGCCCCCGCGCCAGGCCTTACACAAGCCCATTGCCCACCCGCAGCTGCGCTCTACCCCCGCCGTACAGGAAAACACCGCCCGCAAGCTGGGTCTGTCGCTGGCACAGCCCATCGTGGCCATGTGCCCCGGCGCAGAATACGGCCCGGCCAAACGCTGGCCGGCACGCCACTTTGCCGAGCTGGCACGGCAATACCACGCCGAAGGCTATCAGGTATGGCTGTTCGGCTCGGGCAAAGACAAAGAAATCGGCGACGAAATCGCCCACCTGGCCGATGGCTGCGCGCTGAACCTGTGCGGCAAAACCGGCCTGGAAGAAGCTATCGACCTGATGGGCCTGGCCAAGCTGGCGGTATGCAATGATTCGGGCCTGATGCACGTCGCCGCCGCACTGGGCGTGCCGCTGGTGGGCGTGTATGGCTCCTCCAGCCCGGATTTCACCCCGCCGCTAAGCCACAGCGCCAGTATTGTCTCGCTGAACATGGACTGCAGCCCTTGCTTTGAACGCACCTGCCCGTACAAACACACGCACTGCCTGGAAAACCTGGCACCAGAACAGGTTCGCAGCGCAGCGGACAGTCTATTGAAACACGCTGCCAACCCCAGCGCCCCCACCACCACGAGCGAAGCATGAGCCGCAACGATCTGAACAACCCCCAGGAAGCCAACAGCCGCCGCATGGAGCTGATTCGCGCCGCCGCCAAGCTGTTTCGCGACCAGGGCTACGAACGCACCACTGTACGTGACCTGGGCAATGCCGTAGGCCTGCAATCGGGCAGCCTGTTTTATCACTTCCGCACCAAAGAAGAGATCCTGGTGGCCGTGATGGCACTGGGCATTACCGCCACCACCGAACAGCTGGCGCTGACCCTGGCGGCGGCCCACGACACCCGCAGCAAGTTGGCCGCACTGTTCCACGTACACCTGCACTCGTTGCTGGGCGACAACCAGGCCGCGCTGGAAGTGATGCTGTACGAGTGGCGCAGCGTTTCCGACAGCGCCAAGCCCGGCCTGGTTGTGCTGCGCGACCGCTACGAAGCCCTGTGGCAAACCGTGCTGGACGAAGCCGCCGCAGAAGGCCTGATCAAACAGGACACCCACCTGCTGCGCCGCACCCTGCTGGGCAGCCTGCACTGGACCGTACAGTGGTACCGCAACGACGGCGAGCTATCGGTAGCGCAGCTGGCCGAGCGCATGCTGGCGCTGACCCTGCAAACGCGCTAGCTGTATGACAAAGCAGGCACTAAGCTGCTAGTAAAGACACGGCAAGCGGGGGAGATATGGCGATACACACAGCGCGCAAGCACCTGTGGGCCGCACTGGGCTGGCTAAACCTGGCACTGGGCATCATCGGTGCTGTTACCCCCCTGCTCCCCACCACGGTATTCATCCTGATGGCAGCGGCGTGCTTCTCCCGCAGCCACCCGGCACTGGAGCAAAAGCTGCTGGACCACCCGCGCTTTGGCCCCGCCATCCGCGACTGGCGAACTTATCGCGGCATGCGCAGACAAACCAAGCGTATCGCCCTGTTGGCCATGGCCATCTCGTTTGGCACCAGCCTGGCGATGCTGGGCAGCCAGCCCCTGCTACAAGCCATGTTGGCCGCACTGTGGCTAGGCCTGTCAGCCTGGATCTGGCACCTGCCCACCATTACGGCCAGCAGCGCGGCGCAGCCATTACCGCAATGCGCAATGCGGCAAGGCGTGCACAAGGAGGAATCTCATGGACATCAGCAGCACTAACCCGCTCAGCCCCAGCCCGCTATACCGTGACAGCGTAGCCGCCCGCCAGCGCGAGCTGCCGCCAGCCGGCAGCCTGGAATCCGCCGGCCAGCAGGCGCTGGAAGCCAGCACAGCACGCGAAGCCCAGCTGCAGGCCGCTACCCAGCAGGTAGCCGGCAAGCCGCAAAACACCGCCGCCCAGCTGAACAACCGCGCCATTGACCTGCAGTTCAGCCTGCAAGCACAGCTGCTGAGCACCCAGGCAGTACGCGTGCAGCAAACACAACAGCAGGCCGACAGTGCTGCACCCGCGGCCAACAACCCGCCTGCGGCCAACCTTACTGGCGATAGCAATAGCGGCAACGCCAGTGCTGCCAGCCTTGCCAGCCCGTCGCCACAAGCTGCGGCCCAGCAAACCGCCGCACCGCGCAGCACGCCACAGCCTGCCGCCCGCGCCGAAGACAGCAACCGCGCCGAGCTGAACGCCAGCGCCCAGCAACAAGCCGTGGCACAGTACCAGGCATCGCAATCGCTACTGCAAAGCAGCAGCGGCATGAAGTTCAGCGCCTAAGCAGCAAGCCATGAAAAAACCCGCCTCCAGGGCGGGTTTTTTCATGGCTTGCTGGCAAATCAGGCCTTCACATCCACATTCTGCCCCAGATGGGCAGGGTTGTTTGTTTTGGGCGCGTTTTGCTCCACAGACGCCATCAGCGTCTGCATGGTGTCGCTGGACACCTCCATGGCCTTTTTCAACACAAACGTTTCGGCAGCCTGCTTCACGTTTGTACTGGTGCTGGCACCAATCTCCATAGCATTACTCCTTCCGGTAGCCATAAACTATTTGGCAAGTAGAAACACTTTATCGGCCAGATTCCCGATTACTGATAAAATAAACCTAATCCGTTCGCACTAACAGGAAAACCCACATGAGCCAAACTCGTCACTGCCCCCTGCTGATCCTCGGTTCCGGCCCGGCTGGCTACACCGCCGCCGTTTATGCTGCACGCGCCAACCTGAAACCCGTTCTGATCACCGGCATGGCGCAAGGCGGCCAGCTGATGACCACAACCGAAGTGGACAACTGGCCAGCCGACGTAGCTGGCGTGCAGGGCCCGGAACTGATGCAGCGCTTCCAGCAGCACGCCGAGCGCTTTGGCACCGAAATGATCTTCGACCACATCCACACCACCAAGCTGGATGAAAAACCGATCCGCCTGATTGGCGACAGCGGCGAATACACCTGCGATGCGCTGATCATTGCCACCGGCGCCTCGGCCAAATACCTGGGCCTGCCGTCCGAGCAAGCTTTCTCCGGCAAGGGCGTATCGGCCTGCGCTACCTGCGACGGTTTCTTCTACCGCAACCAGGACGTTGCCGTGGTAGGCGGTGGCGACACTGCCGTAGAAGAGGCCCTGTACCTGGCCAACATCGCCAAGCACGTTACCCTGATTCACCGCCGCGACACCTTCCGTGCGGAAAAAATCATGATCGACAAGCTGATGGCTCGTGTTGCCGAAGGCAAAGTCACCCTGAAGCTGAACGCCAACCTGGACGAAGTGCTGGGTGACGACAGCGGTGTGACCGGCGCGCGCCTGAAGTTCAACGACGGCAGCACCGAAGACATCAAGCTGATGGGTGTGTTCATTGCCATTGGCCACAAGCCGAACACCGACATCTTCAAAGGCCAGCTGGAGCTGGATGAAACCGGCTACATCGTGACCCGTGGCGGCCGCGAGGGCAACGCTACCGCCACCAGCGCACCCGGCGTATTTGCCGCAGGCGATGTGCAAGACCACATCTATCGCCAGGCCATCACCAGCGCCGCGTCGGGCTGCCAGGCCGCACTGGATGCCGAGCGCTACCTCGACCACGGCTAAGCCACGTTGAAGTCGCTCAAAGAGCAGCTAAAGCCGATCAAACCACAGGCAAGGCCCGCAAGGGTCTTGCCTGTGGCCGTTGCGGCGCCGCCGCCGGAGCCGGACTTCCCCAGCCTGATGCGCGATGTGCGACCGCTCAAGCCCGATGGCCGCGTACAACACCCCCTGCCCCGCCCGCGGCCGCGCCCGCTGCACCACGCTGCGCACCGCGTGCATCACCCCGGCGAGAACGAACAGGGCCTGTTTGCGCAGATGCTGGGCTGGTTCGAACCAGCGCACATCGATATCGAGCACCGCAGCCCCGGCATGCCATCCCACACGCTGAAAAAGCTGAAAGCCGGCCACTGGCCGGTGTGTGCCGAGCTGGACCTGCACGGCCTGGACCGCTTCGAGGCGCACGAGCAGCTAGCGCTGTTCCTGCACCGCGCCCGCCACCAGGGCCAGTGCGTGCGCATCATCCACGGCAAGGGCTTAAGCTCGCGCGGCGAACCCGTGCTACCCAAAATGGTCCGCAGCTGGCTGACCCACCACCCCGAAGTACTGGCCTTTTGTGAAACCCGCACCCAGCATGGCGGTAGCGGTGCTGTACTGGCACTACTCAAACGCCCCGGCTGACACAAGGAAACAAGATGGAACACTGCCCCAGCTTTACCGCCCCCGCCACCTCCGGCCAGCGCATCACCCTGCCAGGCAGCGGCCTGACCGTACTGTACTTTTACCCCAAAGACAGCACGCCCGGCTGCACCACCCAGGCTATCGGCTTTCGTGACCACCACGCTGCCTTTACTGCGGCCAACGTGACCATTGTGGGCGTATCGCGCGACAGCCTGAAATCGCATGAAAACTTCAAGGCCAAGTACGAATTGCCATTTGAATTGATCAGCGATCCGGAGGAAACTGTATGTAATCTGTTCGCTGTCATGAAGCTGAAAAATATGTACGGCAAACAGGTAAGAGGAATCGAACGCAGCACTTTCGTCATCGACAGCGCGGGCAACATCCTCAAAGCCTGGCGCGGCCTGAAGGTCCCCGGCCATGTCGAAGAAGTGCTGGCATTCGTGAATACCATTTAAGCGACGGGCCTGGCATACCGCGAGGCCCCGCTCATCAAGGGGCCTCACATCATGGCAAGCCGCAAAAAGACTAAAACCGTCAAGCTGTTTGTTCTCGATACCAACGTGCTGTTGCACGACCCTACCTGCCTGTTCCGCTTCGAGGAACACGACGTCTTCATCCCCATCATCACCCTGGAAGAGCTGGACACCCACAAAAAGGGCATGACCGAAGTGGCACGCAACGCGCGCCAGGCCAGCCGTTTTCTGGACGAAATCGTCAGCCAGGCCGCCGGCAATATCGACAGCGGCATTCCGCTCAAAAGCGCCAGCCGCGATGCGGCCAACGGCAAGCTGCGCCTGCAAACCCAGGCCATCCACGCCGTGTTGCCCGCCAGCATGCCGGTAGGCAAGGCCGACAACCAGATCCTGGGCATCGTGGTGGCGCTGAAAGAGCGCGAGCCGGAGCGCAGCGTGATTCTGGTGTCCAAAGACATCAATATGCGCATCAAGGCCAGCGCGCTAGGGCTGGAGGCAGAAGACTACTTTAACGACAAGGTGCTGGAAGACACCGACCTGCTGTACACCGGCACGCGAGAGATCGACGCCACCTTCTGGGAACGCAACGGCAAAGACCTGAAATCGTGGCAGGAACACGGCCGCAGCTACTACCAGATCAAAGGCCCCGACGTCACCAGCCTGCACCTGAACCAGCTGCTGTGGCAGCAAGGCGAGCAGCTGCTGCAGTGCCGCGTCACCCAGATCGATGGCAAAACTGCCGTACTGGAAACGCTGAAAGACTACAGCCACCAGAAGAACAATGTGTGGGGCATTACCGCGCGCAACCGCGAGCAAAACTTTGCCCTGAACCTGCTGATGAACCCCGAGGTAGACTTTGTCACCCTGCTGGGCCAGGCCGGCACCGGCAAGACCCTGCTCACCTTGGCCGCAGGCCTGGCCATGACGCTGGAACAAAAACTGTACAGCGAAATCATCATGACCCGTGTTACCGTGCCGGTGGGCGAAGACATTGGCTTTCTGCCCGGCACCGAGGAAGAAAAAATGCTGCCGTGGATGGGTGCACTGGAAGACAACCTGGACGTGCTCAACCGCAATGAAGACGACGGCGGCGACTGGGGCCGCGCTGCCACGCGCGACCTGATCCGCAGCCGCATCAAGGTCAAGTCGCTGAACTTCATGCGTGGCCGTACCTTCCTTAACAAATACCTGATCATCGACGAAGCGCAGAACCTGACACCCAAGCAGATGAAAACCCTGATTACCCGCGCCGGCCCCGGCACCAAGGTCGTCTGCCTGGGCAACATCAGCCAGATCGACACCCCGTATCTGACCGAGGGCAGCTCAGGCCTGACCTACGTGGTAGACCGTTTCAAAGGCTGGGACCATTCCGGCCATATCACCCTGCAGCGCGGCGAACGCTCGCGCCTGGCAGACCACGCCGCCGAGGTATTGTGAGTTCCCTACATCTTGAATTGATACACCAAGCCGCAGCAGGGGTAGCGCACAGCGTGCCACCCCTGCTTTTTATTCATGGTGCGTATAGCAGCGCCAGCTGCTGGCAGGTGAACTTTCTGCCGTGGTTTGCCGCACAAGGCTACGACTGCTGGGCGCTTAGCCTGGAAGGCCACGGCCACAGTGACGGCAAAGACTGGCTGGCCGCCGTGAGCATAGACGACTACGTGGCCAACCTGGGCCAGGCCATACGCCAGATCGGCACCATGCCGGTACTGATCGGCCACTCCATGGGCGGCTTCGTAGCCCAGCAATACCTGCAACAGCACCGCGCCGCCGGGCTGGTGCTGCTGGCGTCGGTACCGCACACCGGCCTGGCTGCCTCCACCTGGCGGCTGTTCCAGCAGGCACCCGACGTGCTGATCGGGCTGAATATGTTCCAGAACGGCCGCCAGCCCCCCGCCGTAGGCGACTTGCGCCACATGCTGTTTTCGGATGACGCACCAGCCAGCACCGTGGCCTGGATGGCCACCAACAGCCAGGTAGAGAGCCTGCGTGCCATCATGGACATGTCCATGGTATCGCCGTTTAGCCGCACCCAGCTGCGGCTGCCCACCCTGCTGCTGGGGGGCGAGCACGACCACCTGGTCAGCGCCGCCGAAGTACGCCAGATGGGCCATGCCCTGAACCTGCATGTCGAGATCCTGCCCGACATGGCGCACATGATGATGCTGGATACGCGCTGGCAGCAGGTGGCGCAGCGCATTGATAAATGGCTGCAACAACACTTGATGACATAGTCACGCTTTGCTACCGTGTATACCCCCGCCCGGCCATCGCCGGGTTTTGCATGTATGCCAGGCTTTGCCGGCAGCGTTTTTTTACCGACAGGAAACAAATCATGGCTGGTAGTAGCCTGCTGATGCTGATTGATGACATCGCCACCGTACTGGACGATGTCGCCGTAATGACCAAGGTTGCCGCCAAGAAAACCGCCGGCGTGCTGGGCGACGACCTGGCGCTGAACGCACAACAAGTGGCCGGCGTACAGGCCGACCGCGAGCTGCCGGTCGTCTGGGCGGTAGCGGTGGGCTCGCTGCGCAACAAGGCGATTCTGTTGCCGCTGGCCCTGGCCATCAGCGCGTTTGCACCCGTGCTGATTACCCCGCTGCTGATGATAGGCGGCGCGTTTCTGTGCTTTGAAGGCGTAGAAAAACTGGCGCACAAATACCTGCACGCCGCCGAAGAAGGCGCCGAGCACGACGACAGGTTGGCCGCACTGACCAACCCGGCAGTCGATATGGTGGCCTACGAAAAAGACAAGATCAAAGGTGCCATCACCACCGATTTCATCCTGTCTGCCGAAATCATCGCCATTACGCTGGGTACCGTAGCCACCCAGCCTTTCATGTCGCAGCTGGCGGTGCTGAGCGGTATTTCACTGATCATGACCGTCGGCGTATACGGCCTGGTGGCCGGCATCGTGAAGCTGGACGACGTCGGCCTCTACCTCACGCGCAAGCCCGGCGCAGGCAGCCAGCAGCTGGGCCGCCTGCTGGTGAACGCAGCCCCGCCGCTGATGCGCTTTCTGGCCGTGGCCGGTACCATCGCCATGTTCCTGGTAGGCGGCGGCATCCTCACCCACGGCCTGCCGTTTGCCCACCACGCCATTGAAGCAGCCACCCACAGCGTGGCAGGCATCGCCGGCATTGGCGGCCTGCTAGCGGCCATCGTACCGGCGGTGCTGGATGGCCTGTTCGGCATTGTCGCCGGCGCGCTGGTGCTGGCGGTGGTGATGCTGATCGGAAAATTACGCGGCAGCCCCGCTGCACACTAAGCCGCGCGCACAGTAAAACCCCCGGCAATTAGCGTGATGCCAGTCAGTTAACGCTGACTGGCATTTTTTTGGCTAGGGGGTTTGTTGTGTTGAAGCTTGCTAGCGTGTCCGCTATGCGGACGATGCTTAAATGCCGGTTCCGCCCGGCAAACGGGAAAGGGGGCGGATTGCCGCCCCCTTTTCATTCCCCCGCAACCCGGGGCTGCTCGAAACCCCGGCCAAAATGGCACGCCCCAGGCGCCGCCGAACTCGTCCCTCGCTAACGGCTCGGGACTCAAACAAATCGGCGTCTTAAAACCTGGGGCGCACCCTTTTGCACGGCTCGCGCCAACGGGATGGGGTGCTTCACTCACGCACTATCACTTGATGACCAAGCATATTCGCCTGACTGACTGGCATTAGCCAACTGGCGGGTTTTTTCTTTGGCTGGCAGCCCTGCGGCCAACCTTTACTCAGGCAAAGCGCCGCGAGGCGTCCAGCGCCAGGCCGCTGCCGATACTGCCGTAGCGGTCGCCTTCCACCGCACGGGCGGCGGGGAACATGGCGGCAATGCGCTCGCGCAGCAGCGGCACACCACTGGAGCCGCCGGTAAAGAACACGGTATCCACCTCGCCCGCCTGCAGCTGTGCATCGGCCAGCAAGCGCGCGACCGTGCTTTCGATGCTCACAATCTGCTTTTCGATGGCTTCGTCAAAATCGGCACGCGCAATATCATGGAACAGCGCTTTTTCGATCTCGCCCATGTCCAGCCGCGTTTGTGCCGCGTCGGACAGCGCAATCTTGGCAGCCTCTACCTGGATCGCCAGCCAGTGGCCGGCGCGCTTGTCGATCAGCGAAAACAAGCGGTCCAGCTTGCCCTGCTCCAGTGCGTCCGGGTACACGCCCTGCAGGTCGGACAGGGCTTTGCGCGTGTAGGCGAAGTTGATGGTGTGCCATGTAGCCAGGTTGAAGTAAAAGCCGGATGGCACCTCGGCGTTATTCTTCAGGCGCGAGCGGTAGCCCAGCTGCGGCATGACAGAATGCAGGCTGAGCTGCTTGTCAAAGTCGGTACCACCAATGTGCACACCACCGTTGGCCAGAATATCGGCGCGGCGGTCCAGCAGATGGGCGCGCTCGGGCGCCAGGCGCAGCAAGGAGAAGTCGGAGGTACCGCCTCCGATATCCACAATCAGCACCAGCTCTTCGCGCTGGATGCGGCTTTCGTAGTCGAAGGCTGCGGCGATGGGCTCGAACTGGAAGGCGACCTCTTTAAAGCCCACCTTGCGGGCGATCTCGCCCAGCGTGTCTTGTGCCAGGCGGTCGGCTACCGGGTCGTCATCCACAAAGAAAACCGGGCGGCCAAACACGGCCTGCTCGAAACCGCGGCCGGCGTTCTGTTCGGCGCGCTGTTTGAGCTGGCCGATAAACATGGACAGCAAATCCAGAAAGCGTAGCGGGCGGCCTTGCACTTCGGTCTGGCCATTCATCAGGCTGGTACCCAGAATGCTCTTCAGCGAGCGCATCAGGCGGCCTTCGTAGCCATCCAGGTACTCGGCAATGGCCGCGCGGCCAACGGTGGTGCTTTCTTCTTCGGCATTGAAAAAGATCACCGATGGCAGGGTTGTCTTGCCCTCTTCCAGCGCCAGCAGGCTGGGCACACCGGGGCGGCACCAGCCCACTGTCGAATTGGACGTACCAAAGTCCACGCCACAGGCTTGTACGGTCATGTTCATCCACCCCCTCAGGCAAAAGGAGCGGGATTATAGCGAATCTTCAGCCACCTGCCGCGACTTTCTGCACTGCACGTACCGGGCCAGCACCTTCTATGATGCATGCCTGCAAATCTCGATAAAATCCCAGCAAAAACAGCCACTCAGCCACTACAAACAGCGGCCCCACCAACAAGCCCACCAGGTCGTCCACAAACGCCGGCTTGCGCCCTTCGTAAGCATGGCCGACAAACTGCATTACCCAGCCGGCCACAAACAATGCCAAACCTATCCATCCCCCTAAAGGCAAGGTGGCAATCGCCATGCCGGCCCAGCCCGCCAGCAGCATCACCACCGCCATCAGCGCCCCCAATGCCAGGTCCAGCCGCAGATAAAACAAAATGGCACCCAGCAACACCGGGTGCAGGGCCAGCAGGCCGCTCCCCAGTGGCAGGCAGGCCAGCAACACCGCCACCGCCAGCACGATGAGCGGGATGCCCACAAAATGGGTATGGATATTGCGCAGGTCGCGGTGATAACAGGCGTAATTGACTAAATGCGCTTGCAGCGTTTTCATGGTGAACCTCCATCGTCGGGAAGCACCATCATGCCTTTGCACCACCAGGCTTTCTGTCAAGCAGGCGACAAAACCCAGGCTTTACGCCTACTGGCCAGCAGCAGCTGGTTTGCCAGCCTGCCAGACACCCTGCAAACCAGCCTGCAAACGCTGGGCCGCAGCCGGGCGCTGCCTGGCGGCGACTACCTGTTTTTACAGGGCGACCCGGCCGACGGGCTGTACTGCGTGCTACAAGGCAGCGTGCTGATTGGCAGCAGCTCGGCCGTGGGCAAAAACAGCGTGCTGGCGCGGCTCGCCCCCGGGCAATGGTTTGGCGAGGTGGCGCTATTCGACCACGGCCCGCGCACACACCACGCCCACACCGATGGCGGCTGCCTGCTATGGCATGTACCGCACGGCCCGCTGCTGGCCTGGCTGGAAGGTTGGCCGCAGGGCTGGTACTACCTGGGCCAGCTGATGGCCGGCAAAACCCGGCAGCTGATGAGCGGGCTGGCACAACAAACCCTGCTATCGCCCGAGGCCCGGCTGGCGCAGCGCCTGTTACTACTGGCCGGCAGCGGCCAGGCGGTGAGCCTGAGCCAAGAGGCGCTGGCCAGCGCCACCGGCATCAGCCGGCAAACCTGCAATACCATCCTGGGCCAGCTGGCCGACGCTGGCTTGATCAAGGTGGCGCGCAAGCAGCTTACCCTGCTGGACAAGCCCGCCCTGCAGCAGCTGGGCAACCGCTAGCTGTACAAATCACCGCCACCTGCCGCACAAGCCATTAAAATGCGGGCATGAGCCTGCTAAATACCCACGCCATGGGCCGCGCCCTGGCCACCCGCCTGCTGTTCCTGTTTGCCCTGGTACTCAGTGCCGTGGTGATGGGCACGCTGGGCTACCACTTGCTGGAAGGCTGGAGCCTGTTCGACAGCCTGTACATGACCGTTATCACCCTGGCCACCATCGGCTATGGCGAAACGCACCCACTGGATACCGTTGGCCGCATTTTCACCGTGGTGCTGATCATCTTTGGCACCGGCGTGATGGGCTACGGTATTTCATCCCTTACCCTGCTGCTGTTTCAGGGCGACCTGCCCCACTACCTGCGCGTACGCAAAATGGACAAACTCATCTCCCGCCTGGAAAACCACATCATCATCTGCGGCCTCAGCCGCACCGGCCTGTACGCGCTGGAAGAGCTCACGCGTAGCGGCCACGATGTAGTGATCATCGAAAAGAGCGAAGCACAAATACAGCAGTGGCTAGGGGGCAAAGAGCGACCCTATATCGTGGGGGATGCCACCGAAGACGATAACCTGCTGGCTGCAGGCATAGAACGCGCCCAGGCCATTATCACCAGCCTGACATCGGACGCCGATAACGCTTTTGTGGTGGTGACGGCCCGCAGCCTGAACAGCCGGCTGTCCATCGTATCGAAAGCCGAAACCGAAAGCGCCCGTAAAAAGCTGCTGGCCGTCGGGGCCGACCAGGTGGTGATCCCGTCCTACCTGGGTGGCATGAATATGGCCAACCTGGTGATCAAGCCGGAAACCCTGCACTTTTTCGAGCGCCTGCACACGCGCTACCCCAACACCTTCCGCGCCCAGGTGGTACCGGTAGAGCCGCTATGGCTGGGCCGCAGCATTGCCGAGTGCATGCCGGTGAGTGATGGCAGCGTGATTGTGGTGGCGCTGGAAATGCCGGGCGGCGAGGTGGCGTTCAACCCGCCGGCAGAAACCCTGCTGGGCGAAGGCCAATCGCTGATGATCATCGGGCGTAAAGCGGTACACGCCCCCGCTCCGCCCGATGCGGCGCAGGCATGAAAAAAGGTTGGCCGCGGCCAACCTTTTTTCATGCATCAGGGCAGATCAGCCGAAGTGGCACACGTAGTGTACGGTTTCCAGCACTTCGATCTGGAACGAGCTCTCGCCCGGCACGGTAAACGACTGGCCAGCGCCATAGGTTTTGGCTTCTGTTTCGCCTGCCAGCGTCACCTTGCACTGGCCGTCGATCAGCTCCATCACCTCGGGCGCACCGGTGCTGAACAGCAGCTTGGCCGGCAAAATCACCCCTACCGACTTGCGCGTGCCGTCCGGCAGTACCACGGTATGGCTCACGCACTTGCCATCAAAATAAACATTGGCCTTCTTGACCACACTTACATTATCGAACTGGCTCATGATTTCTCCTTGTTTGGGCACGGCCGTTACACGGCTCTTATCTGCATCATGCCCGCAGCCGATTTGCAGCGTCAATAAATGAAACGGGGCGCCAAACGCCCCGCCGTCACCCCTAGCGCCACCGCCGGCTCACAAGCCAAGTGGATTCAAGCACTTGCCCGTGCCCGCTAGCGCACATGCGGCAGCACAAAGCCCCGTGCGATCATGTCGCGCACCACCAGGTTGAAACAGCCAATCCATGCCGGGTCAAACTGCGACTCGCACGCATTCACCTCGGCCACAGCCCGCAGCAGCGAGCGCACCTGGCGGCGCTGGCCGTGCTTCAGGATGACCGCCTCGAAGGTATCGATAATGGCCAACAGCTTGGCCCCCTCGCAAATCATGCCTGCGCGCTTGCCTGCCGGGTAGCCGGTGCCATCTATACGCTCGTGATGCTCGCGCACAATGCGTGCCGCCTCCTCCCAGCCGCGCATACGGGCCAGCATATCTGCCCCCCAGTCCGGGTGGGCGGCCAACTGCAGGCGGTCTGTATCACTGAGCTTGCCATGCTTGAGCCATAGCTCTTCCGGCAGAAACATCATGCCCACATCGTGCATGCATACCGCCGCCTCCAGCTGCAGCGGGTCGATGGGCTGGGTAGACGCCTCGTTACACGCCGCGGCCAACAGCAGGTTGCGCTCGGTACGCCCCTGAAACAGCAGCGAGCGCTGCTCGAACTGCAAGGCCAGGGTACGGAAGTACAGCAAGTCGGCATCGACCTGCGGCGAACGGGATACGGTTACCTGTGCCGGCTGCTGCGGCAAAAAGCCGGTCAGGCGCTTGATCACCAGCCACGCCTGCGCCTCTACCAGCGCCGGCGGCGTATCGTTCAGCTGGCTCATCTCGGCTATCAGGCGGTTGAAATCGGCCAACGATACCTCGCGCCCGCTTTCCAGCTCGCTGACCACCAGCTCCAGCCGGTCCATGGCCAGCAGCAGCAGCTGCTCCAGCGCCGCATCAAATGGCAGGCTGCCACTGCGTACACGGGAAAGCAGGTCTTCGGCGGCGTGCACCATGGGCTCCACGAACGCCAGCCGGCACAGGCCGGCATCCCCTTTGATAGTGTGAAAAAGCCGCATCAGCTCGGCCAGCATGCCGGCATCGTGCGGGCTTTGCCGTAGGGCGGCCAGCAAGTTGGCCGCGCGCGGGGCGTAGTCGTCCAGCGCGTACTGAAAATCGGAAAAACTTTCTTCATCTTCAATGCGGTAACGATCCATGACTATCTCCAGAGGCGAAGGCTTATAAGCTGCCAGCGTGAATCTACTATAGTGTTTACCCGGCAAAGCCAGATAGCAAATACTGCCAATACCTGTATGCATGCCATGAAACCACTATTGCCGATGCATTTTTTTTACGCCGCCCAGCAAAAAACACTTGCCGAGGCAATGAAGCACAGGCAGACTGCGTGCTGCAGTTTTTCAAGTCGTGATCTGTCAGTTGTTGTAGTGGCGTTGCCCGTACCACAGTTTGTCATTTCCCTTGATTGACATGCGCTTTTCTCATACTCAACGCTATTCTCATAAGGGAACAGAACATGGCAACCGGTACCGTTAAATGGTTTAACGACTCCAAGGGCTTCGGCTTCATCACTCCGGACAACGGCGGTGACGACGTATTCGCTCACTTCTCCCAGATCAACGCTAAAGGCTTCCGCACTCTGGCTGAAAACCAGCGCGTTAGCTTCGACATCGTTGACGGCCCTAAGGGCAAACAAGCTTCCAACATTCAGCCTCTGTAATTCAGAAGCTGGCTGTTACTAGCCTGTCAGAAAAACCCGGATGACTTCATCCGGGTTTTTTGTATTAGCGCATTAGCGGCGGCTTATCCGCCGCAGGAGCCACAACGTGGAACGCTCACACGACGATATCATCGCCGCCACCCGCAACTGGCTGGAAAAAGCCGTCATCGGCCTGAACCTGTGCCCGTTTGCCAAAGCGGTATACGTAAAAGACCAGGTGCGCATTGTCATCAGCGACGCCAAAGACCCGGCCACCCTGCTGGAACACCTGATGGCAGAACTGCGCCTGCTGGCAGACAGCGAACCGGAGGAGGTAGACACCACCCTGCTGGTACACCCCTACGTGCTGCAGCGTTTTCTGGATTTCAATGACTTTCTGGAGATTGCAGACGCTGCCCTGGCTGATATGGGCCTGGAAGGCACGCTGCAGGTGGCCGACTTCCACCCCAAATTCCAGTTTGCCGGCACCACCATCAACGATGTCAGCAACAACACCAACCGCTCACCGTTCCCTACCCTGCACCTGATACGCGAAAGCAGTATCGAACGTGCCGTAGAAGCCTTCCCGGATGCCGCTACTATCTACGAACGCAATATCGCCCTGATGCAAGAGATGGGTCGCGAAGGCTGGGAAGCGTTGAATGTCGGCGCGCCCCAAACCAAATAAGCCACCACGCCACACCATGCTTTGCAGCTTGCTGTGGAGAATAAAAAAGCCAGCTTGCGCTGGCTTTTTTATTCTCGCCCATACTACCGGCCGTCTGAATAACATGGCTAAAACTTATTGATTCTGCGGGCACTTTCCGGTAACGCTCTGGTAGCGGGCACGAATAAGCGGCATGTCGCGGGTAATATCGCCACTGGGCTGAAACATACCCAGTACACCACCCTGCTTTTTGGCAAAATCCAGATAACCCAGCGCAATCGGCACACCCGCACCACAGGCGATGTGATAGAAACCCGTCTTCCACTCTGCCACCTTGGCACGCGTACCCTCGGGAGGAATCGCCACCGCCAGTTGCGGGCTACGGTGAAACACCTCGACCATTTGTTCTACCAGCGAATTCTTCTGGCGGCGATCCACCGGGATCCCGCCCAGCCAGCGCATGACCGGGCCCTTCATGCCGGTAAACAGCGTGTGCTTACCCATCCAGTACAACTTGGCGCCACCGGCGAAGCAGAACATCAGCGTGTAGGGAAAGTCCCAGTTACTGGTATGCGGCGCACCGATCAGCACATATTTCTTGTCTGCGGGAAACGCACCGTGCAAGCGCCAACCCAGCAGCCGCAGCATGGCCAGAGAGAACCAGCGCAACAGCGTACGCAAGATCGGGGTATCGAATATGGTGAAATGCATTCAAAGCTACCGCAAGACTAAACGGCGCACTCTATAGCAGCCTGTGCACGTGGTAAATCAGTCATAGAAAAGAATACTCGAACCAGCCCATTCGATAGCTTTTGCCAGACGAATACAACACTTACCCGCCAGATGCCACACACAAGTTACACAACACACAAATGATACTTGCGCACTACGCCGGCACGGCGTAATAAAGCAGTAACGCTAAGCGGTCAGATTGCTAGATAGAGCAGCATCCCTTCAAAGGAGAAGCCGTCATGTCGCAGTATCAGTCCAAGTCTTCGTACTATGAAGTTCGTGCCGAAGTGCGCAGTAACGCACTCGCCGGCAAACCCATGCCCCGTAGCCGCCCTTGTGATATCCGCAATGCCGCAGCACGCCGCGAAATAGAGCGGCGGCGGATAGAACGCGAAGCAAGGGAATAAACCCGCCAGCTTGCTGGCAACACGGCCTACCCACCCCAACACACCCTGCTGCATGGCACCACGCAGCAGGCGGCAGCTGTCACCCGTTTTACAGGCCGCCTGGACGGCCACAAAAAAAGCGCCCCGACCAGGGCGCTTTTTCAATGCTATCCGCCAGCCAAACCTTACAGGTCGCCCACCACTTCTCCTGGGCTGGCCAGCGCTGGCTCGCAGGGCAGCCATACGCGGAAAACCGCCCCGCCCGCCGCCAGGTTGGCCGCATGGATATCACCGCCATAGCGCTCTACCAGGCCCAGGCACACCCATAGACCCAGGCCGCTGCCATCTGCCTTGCGCGTAAAGAAAGGCGTAAACAGCTGCGCCATATCACCCGGCGCGATACCCGGCCCGCTATCCGATACCGACAACAACACACCGGCCTGGCCATCACGCCCCGGGCAATCCTGCGTGGCCAGCGCCAGCATGCCGCCATCCGGCATGGCCTGCAGCGCGTTAAGCAGCAGGTTGATCAGCACCTGCTGCAGCTCGTAGCGGTTTACCAGCAAGGCGCCCGCGGCTTGCCAATCCTTGCGGACGGCTACATGGCTGCGCCCCAGCTGGTGGCTAACCAGCACCAGGCTATCCTGGAAGACCTCCTCTGGCCGCACTTGCTGCAGGTAGCCTGCGTATTCGCTGGGGCGTGCATACTGCAGCAGCTTGGCCACAATCAGGCGGATGCGCTGCACTTGCTCGTTCAGCAGGCGGAACTCCTCGGCCACCGGCGCGGCGGCCTCGCCCAGCAGCTCGCGCATCAGTTCCAGGTTGCCCTGCATCACCGCCACCGGGTTGTTGACCTCGTGGGCGATGCCTGCGGCCAACTGGCCAATGGCCGCCAGCTTTTCCGATTTGAACAGCTGCTGCTGCGCCGTGAGCAGCGTCTGGTTGGCCGCCGCCAGCTCGCGCGTACGCTCGGCCACTTTGTCGTCCAGCTCGGCGGCCCAGCGGGTGAGCGCCTGGTTTTGTGACTGGATGCGGTCCAGCAGGTGGTCAAAATGGCTGGCCAGCAGGGCCAGCTCGTCGTCCTGCGGCAGCGTGCCGACGCGGGCATCCAGCTGCCCGGCCTCTACCTGGCGCATGGTGGCGCGCAGCCGCCCTACCGGGTGGATAACCGACTGAGCAAAACGCCAGCTCACCCAGGCCGCCACCGCCATGGTGATGGCAAACAGCACAAACAGCACGGCCAGCGCCATCCATTTGGCCAGCACAAAGGGCTGCTCCAGAAAGCCCACGTACAACATGCCCACCCGCTCGCCACGGCTATCCTGCAGTGGCTGATAGCCGGAAACATACCAGTCGCCCACCACCAGCGCGCGGTCCAGCCACAGCTGGCCATGCTCCAGCACACGCTCGGCTACCGCGCCGGACACACGAGTACCGATGGCGCGACCGCCATGGGGCAACGCGACCGTGGTGGCAATCCGCACATCATCCAGAAACAGCGTCGTTGAGCCACGGCTACGCTGCGGCAGCGAGCCCGGCGGGTAAACCAGGTGCTGGATGCGGTCGACAAAATCCACATTACGGTTCAACAACAAGCCCCCTACCAGCGCCAGACGCCGGCCCGGCACAGCGGCCGCAGCGTGCAGCACCAGCCCGGCCTGGCTTTGCTGCTGCAGGCTGGGCCGGGCACCGCGCGTAGGGCGCAAGTCGATACGCGCCCGTTGCTGCAAGGCCGGTGACAGTGCGGCCAGCTGTGCGGGGCTAAACGCATCCAGCGCCACACGGCTTTGTCCGCTCAGCCCGGCGGCTGGCACCCCGCCGGCGGGGTAGATGTGGTGCCGCGCACCATTGAGCGAGCTGGCCAGCACCTGGCGCTGCTCGTCGACCAGCAGCAGGTAATCCAGCGCCAGCGACTGCGCGCGTGCCTGCAATAGCGCATCCAGCCCGGGGCCAGGGCGGCGCTGGGCGTCGGCCAGCGCCTCGGAGTTAGCCAATGCCTCGATGCTGCGGCCAACGTCGCCCTGCACCCGTTCAAAATAGGTGGTAGCCACCGCCAGGTCGCTGCGTACCTTGAACACCAGCAGTTCCTGGAACGCCGCCCCACCCCAGCCGGCCAGCAGCAATAACAGCACCGGAAAGCCCACCACCAGCGGGAACAGCGCCAGCGCCACAAAGCGGTTGCGTACCGAGCGGTTCAGCGGCTGCATCAGCCGCTGCCATAGCCGCGCTACTCGCCCCAGGCCAGACATTTGCGCTCCAGCGTCTTGCGCGAGATGCCCAGGCGGCGCGCCGCCTCGGATTTATTGCCGCCACAGGCGGCCAGAATGGCGCGGATATGGCGGTTTTCCACCTCGGCCAGGCACTCGTCCGCGCCGGCCAGGTTGGCCGCAGGCTCGCCCGCCGGGCTCGTGCCGCCCACGGCACGGGTGCACGGCAGGTCGCGCGGCACGTAGCCCAGGATCAGCGACCGCTCTACCAGGTTTTTCAGCTCGCGCACATTGCCCGGCCAGTCGTAGGCGGCCATGGCGGCCAGAATGGCCGGCTCCACGGCGACCGGCTGCACCCCCAGCGCAGGGCTGAGCAGGTCCATGAAGTGCGCGGCCAACTCGGGCAGGTCCTCGGTGCGCTCGCGCAGCGGCGGCAAGTGCAGCTCCAGCACCTGCAGGCGGTAGTACAGGTCGGCACGGAAGCGCCCGGCGGCTACTTCGTCCGCCAGCGGTTTATTGGTGGCGGCAATCACGCGCACGTCTACCTTGATCTCTTGCTCCGAGCCCACCGGCCGGATGCGCCGCTCCTCCAGCACGCGCAGCAGCTTGGCCTGGATGGGCAGCGGCAGCTCGCCGATTTCATCCAGAAACAGCGTGCCGCCGCGGGCGTAGTAAAACAGGCCGTCGCGGCTGCCGGTGGCACCGGTGTAGGCGCCTTTCACGTGGCCAAACAGCTCGCTTTCGATCAGCTCCTGCGCAATGGCCGCGCAGTTTACCGGCACAAAGCTGGCGTTGGCGCGCGGGCTTTGCTGATGCAGCGCGCGCGCCACCACCTCTTTGCCAGTGCCGGATTCACCCTGGATCAGCACGGTGGAGGGCATGGGGGCAAAGCGCTGTAGCAGCGTGCGCAGCTCGGCAATGGCGGGCGAGTGGCCGATCAAGCCGTCGCGGCTGACATGGCTGCGGCTGGCGTGCGAGGCCACCTCGCGGCGCAGCACCCAGTTTTCTGCCTCCAGCCGCGCCCGCTCGAAGGCACGCCGTGCCGAGTTGATCAGCTGCGCCAGCGAAAACGGCTTGAGCAGAAAGTCCGAGGCGCCGGCGCGCAGCGCATCGATAGCAGTTTCCACGTCGGCAAACGCCGTCATCAGGATGACTTCGCTGTTTACCCCGCGCTCACGCAGCTGCTTGAGCCAGTTCACCCCCGACATGCCGGGCAGGGAAATATCCAGCACGATCAGGTCAAAACGCTGCTGCGCCACCAGCGGCTCGGCCTCTTCCACGCTACCGGCGGCATGCACGCTGCCGCAGCGCACCTCTAGCGCCCGGCGGATGAAATTCACCATGCCCGGCTCGTCATCCACCACCAGCACGCTGTAGCTGCCCCATGGTTTGGCCGCGCTGTCAGCGGCCGCTGCCAAGGTATTTTCTCGCTGCAAGACCCTACTCCTTCTGCGGACAAATAGTCGCACCACGCGCAGGGCTATTGCGACTATTTGTCTGGTACCCATGCGGCCAACCCTGGGCAGCCACACGCAACACCTTGTTTATTCGTGAAAAATATAAAAACCCTACCACGGGCACGGCAAATGCTATGCCAAGGCTATTGCGCAACCCGACGCACGTCAAACGAATAGCGATAAAAAGGAGAGTCCGATGGAAGTGAACCGGCGGCAGTTTTTCAAACTCAGCGCGGCGCAGGTAGGCGCCTCCAGCCTGGTGGCCATGGGCTTTAGCCCGGCCCAAGCGCTGGCCGAGGTGCGCCAGTACAAGCTGCTGGGTGCACGCGAAACGCGCAACACCTGTACCTACTGTTCGGTAGGCTGCGGCCTGATTCTGTACAGCCTGGGTGACGGTGCCAAAAACGCCAAAGCGGAAATCATGCACATCGAAGGCGACCCGGACCACCCGGTAAGCCGCGGCTCGCTCTGCCCCAAAGGCGCCGGCCTGCTGGACTTCATCCATAGCCCCAAACGCCTGAAATACCCGGAAGTACGCGAAGCCGGCAGCGATGAGTGGAAGCGCATCAGCTGGCACGACGCCCTCCACCGCATTGCCAAGCACATGAAGGCCGACCGCGACGCCAACGTGCTGGACAAAAACGCCGACGGCGTGCCGCTTAACCGCTGGCTTACCACCGCCATGCTCACCGCGTCGGCCGGCTCCAACGAAACCGGCATCATCACGCAAAAATTCCTGCGCAGCCTGGGCATTATCGCCACCGACGCCCAGGCCCGCGTGTGCCACGGCCCGACCGTATCGGCACTGGCGTCTACCTTTGGCCGTGGCGCCATGACCAATAGCTGGGTAGATATCAAGAACGCCGACTTTATCCTGGTGATGGGCGGCAACGCCGCCGAGGCGCACCCGGTGGGCTTCAAATGGGCCATCGAAGCCAAGAAAACCCGCGGCACCAAGCTGATCGTGGTGGACCCGCGCTACAACCGCACCGCCGCCGTGTCCGACCTGTACATGCCGATTCGCGCCGGCGCCGACATCCCTTTCCTGGGCGGCGTGATCAACTGGCTGATCGCCCACGACAAGATTCACTGGGACTACGTAAAAGCCTATACCAACGCCAGCTTTATCGTGGGCGAAGGCTTTGGCTTTGAAGAAGGCCTGTTCAGCGGCTACGACGAAGCCAAGGGCAAGTACGACCGCAGCAGCTGGGCCTACGAGCTGGATGCCGACGGCAACGCCAAAACCGACCCCACGCTGCAGCACCCGCGCTGCGTATGGAACCTGATGAAAGCGCACTTTGCGCGCTATACACCCGAGGTAGTCACCAACCTGTGCGGCACGCCGGTAGAAGGCTTTCTGGAAGTGTGCAAACAGCTGGGCGAGACCGCCCGCCCGGACAAAGTCGGCACCATCCTGTACGCACTGGGCTGGACCCAGCACACCGTGGGCGCGCAAAACATCCGCACCATGGCCATGATCCAGCTGCTGCTGGGCAATATGGGCATGCCCGGCGGCGGCGTGAACGCGCTGCGCGGCCACTCCAATATCCAGGGCCTGTCCGACCTGGGCCTGCTGTCCACCGCCCTGCCCGGCTACCTGACGCTGCCCAACGAAAAAGACCACCCCGATTACGCCAGCTACATCAGCAAAACCACGCCCAAGGCGCTGCAGCCCAACCAGTTCAACTACTGGAGCAACACGCCCAAGTTCTTTGTCAGCCTGATGAAGTGGTTCTGGGGTGACAAAGCCACCGCAGACAACAACTGGGGCTTCGACTGGCTGCCCAAGTGGGACAAGCTGTACGACGTGCTGCACATCGTGGAGCTGATGCACCAGGGCAAGATGAACGGCTTTATCGTGCAGGGTTTCAACCCGCTGGCGTCCTTCCCCGATGCCACCAAGGTCACGCAGGCGTTCAGCAAGCTGAAATACATGGTGATCATCGACCCGATCGCCACCGAAACCTCCACCTTCTGGCAGAACCACGGCGAAGCGCACGATGTGAACCCGGCCGACATCCAGACCGAGGTATTCCGCCTGCCGTCCACCTGTTTTGCCGAAGAAGACGGCGCCATTGTCAGCTCGGCACGCTGGCTACAGTGGCACTGGAAAGGCGCCGACGCGCCGGGCGAAGCCAAGGGCGATAACGAGATTATCGGCGAGCTGTTCAACACCCTGCGCCAGATGTACCTGCAAGAAGGCGGCAAGGTGGCCGAGCCTATCCTGAACGTAGCGTGGCACTACCGCGACCCGAACGCCCCGAGCCCGGAAGAACTGGCGCGCGAAATGAACGGCAAGGCGCTGGCCGACCTGCCAGACCCGAAAGAGCCGGGCAAATTCCTGGCCAAAAAAGGCGAACAGCTGCCCGGCTTTGCCACATTGCAAGACGACGGCAGCACCAGCTGCGCCTGCTGGATTTTCTCTGGCAGCTGGACGCAAGCCGGCAACCAGATGGCACGCCGCGACAACACCGACACCGGTTTGGGCAATACGCCGGGCTGGTCGTGGGCGTGGCCGGCCAACCGCCGCATCCTGTACAACCGCGCCAGCTGCAACCCGGCCGGTGCGCCGTGGGACCCGAAGCGCAAGCTGATCGGCTGGAACGGCGAAAAATGGGCCGGGGCGGACATCCCCGATTTCAAGGCCGACGCCGGCCCGGACAGCGGCATGAACCCGTTCATCATGAACCCGGAAGGCGTGGCGCGGCTGTTCTGTACCGACAAGCTGGCCGACGGCCCTTTCCCCGAGCACTACGAGCCGATGGAAAGCCCGATCGGCACCAACCCGCTGCACCCCAAAGTGGTCAGCAGCCCGGCGGTGCGTATCTTCAAGACCGACCGCGAGCGCCTGGGCACGCACAAGGACTACCCGTACGTGGGTACCACCTACCGCCTGACCGAGCACTTCCAGTTCTGGACCAAATCGGTGCTGCTGAACGCCATTGCCCAGCCGGAACAGTTTGTCGAAATCGGCGTGGCGCTGGCGCAGGAAAAAGGCATTGTGCAGGGCGACACGGTGAAGGTGAGCTCCAAGCGCGGCTTCATCAAGGCCAAGGCGGTGGTGACCAAGCGGCTGATGGCGCTGCAGGTCAACGGCCAGACCGTGCACCAGATCGGCATACCGCTGCACTGGGGCTGGGAAGGCGTGGCGCAAAAAGGCTACCTCACCAACAGCCTGCCCCCCGCCGTGGGCGACTGCAATACGCAGACCCCCGAGTACAAATCCTTCCTGGTAAACCTGGAAAAAGCCTGAGGAGCCCCGGACCATGGCACTGCAATCACTTGATATTACCCGCCGCTCCGCCAGCCCCACGGCCAGCCCGCAGGCGCGCAAGACCATCGAAATCGCCAAGCTGATCGACGTTTCCACCTGTATCGGCTGCAAGGCCTGCCAGGTAGCCTGTTCGGAGTGGAACGACATCCGCGAGGAGGTTGGCCACAACATCGGCGTGTACGACAACCCGACCGACCTGAGCGCCGATGCCTGGACGGTGATGCGCTTTGCCGAAGAAGAAAGCAACGGCAAGCTGGAATGGCTGATCCGCAAAGACGGCTGCATGCACTGTGCCGACCCCGGCTGCCTGAAAGCCTGCCCGTCGCCGGGTGCCATCATCCAGTACAGCAACGGCATTGTGGATTTCCACCAGGAAAACTGCATCGGCTGTGGCTACTGCATTTCCGGCTGCCCGTTCAACGTGCCGCGCATCAGCAAAAAGGACAACAAAGCCTACAAATGCACGCTGTGCTCGGACCGCGTGTCGGTAGGCCAGGAGCCGGCCTGCGTGAAAACCTGCCCGACCGGCGCCATCCAGTTCGGTAGCAAGGAAGACATGAAAGACGTGGCCGCCACCCGCGTGGCCGACCTGAAAACCCGTGGCTACACCAACGCCGGCCTGTACGACCCGCAAGGCGTAGGTGGCACCCACGTGATGTACGTGCTGCACCACGCCGACAAGCCGGAGCAGTATTCCGGCCTGCCGAAAGACCCGGCCATCAGCACCACCGTGCAGCTGTGGAAAGGCTGGCTCAAACCGCTGGCCACCATCGGCATTGCCGCGGCCGGCCTGTTCGGTTTCTTCCACTACATCACCGTGGGCCCGAACCGCCCGGACGACGACGATGAACACGCTGCGGCCAACCCTGCCGCCAAACAGGAGGACAAGGCATGAAAGAGCAACTGATACAGCGCTATAGCGCCGCCGAGCGCATCAACCACTGGATTGTGGCGGTGTGCTTTATCCTGCTGGCGCTATCCGGCCTGGCGTTTTTCTACCCAGCCTTCTTTTGGCTCACCGGCGTGTTTGGCACCCCGCAGCTGGCGCGCATCATCCACCCCTTTGTGGGTGTGATCATGTTCGTGGCCTTTGCGCGGCAGTTTTTCCGCTACTGGCACCATAACCTGATCAACAGCGAAGACATCCGCTGGATGAAATCGGTCAAAACCGTGCTGTCCGGCCACGAGGTAGGCGACACCGGCAAGTACAACGGCGGGCAGAAAGGCATGTTCTGGCTGATGTGCGCGTGCATGGCCGTGCTGCTGGTATCCGGCTTTATTGCCTGGCGGCCCTACTTTGCCGGCTACTTTCCCATCCCGGTGATCCGCCTGGCGCTGCTGGCGCACGCCTGGGCCGCCACCGGGCTGATTGCCGGCATCATCGTGCACGTGTACGCCGCGTTCTGGGTAAAAGGCACCATCCGTGCCATGGTGGAAGGCGTGGTGACCCACGCCTGGGCCAAAAAACACCACCCGCGCTGGTACCGCGAGATGACAGGCAAACAGAAATGAGCTGCGCGCTACCGCTGCCCGCCGATGACACCCTGCCAGCCAGCCAGTGCCTGCCGGTGCTGCGCCTGCAGGCGGGCAGCGCCGTGGCCGCCACCGACCAGCTGATTGCCGAAGTGCCCGTGGCCATGGTGTACAACGGCATCTCGCACGCCGTGCTGCTGGCCAGCCCTGCCGACCTGCACGATTTCGCGCTGGGCTTTGCGCTGAGCGAAGGCATCCTTACCCACGCCAGCGAGCTGTACGACTGCGAGGCCTGGCAAGGCGAGGCCGGCATCGAGCTGCGGCTGGATATTGCCAGCGCACGCTTTAGCCAGCTCAAGGCACGGCGGCGCAATATGGCCGGGCGCACCGGCTGCGGCCTGTGCGGCGTAGATAGCCTGGACGCCGTGGCGCAAACCATCGCGCCCCTGCCGCTGCGGCCAACCCTGCACGCTGCCAGCATCGCCCGCGCCGTGGCCGCCCTGCCCGCACAGCAGCCGCTGCACGCCGCCACGGGCGCCGCCCATGGCGCGGCCTACTGCCACGCCGACGGCAGCATCGTGCTGGTACGCGAAGACGTAGGCCGCCACAACGCACTGGACAAGCTGATCGGCGCACTGCGCCGCCAGGGCGTCGATACCCGCGACGGCTTTGTGCTGGTATCCAGCCGCGCCAGCTATGAAATGGTGCAGAAAACCGCGCAGGCGGGCATACCAGCCCTGATCGCCGTGTCTGCCCCCACCGCCTATGCGGCCCAGCTGGCCGGGCAATGCGGCCTGCTGCTGGCAGGCTTTGCCCGCCCCGGCCGCCTGGTGGCCTACACCCATACCGAGCGGCTTATCACCGCCACCGCAACGGAAACACACCATGTTTATTGATGATCTGGCCATTCAGGACACCGCCATCCCGCAGCCGCTACGCCCGCCGGGGCAGCAAGTCTTTGCCCGCCGTGCCGAGCGCCTGCGCAGCCTGGCCCACGGCCATGCCATGGCCGATTTCCTGCGCTGCTGCGCCGATATCGCCCACGCCCAGCAAGCCTGCCACGACCGGCTGGCAGAACAAGCCGTGAACAGCACGGCCTGCCTGCGCGACATGCTGACCCAGCTGCACAATACGCTGGGCCCGGTGCTGGGCGATGCCAGCCATAGCGCCGTGCATTGCCTGCTGGCCATGGACGACGACACCCTGCAGGCGCTGGCACTCACCCTGCGTGCCGGCACCGCTGCGGCCAACCCTGCCCTGCAGGCCGGCTTGCCGCTACTGGGCGCCGCCTTGCAGGTACAAGCCGTCATCAGCGCGCGCCAGCGCGACCTGAGCCGCCTGCAGCACAGCGAAAGCGCGCACTGCCCGGTATGCCACGCGCCGCCGGTGGCATCGTTGCTGCGCCGTGGCGACAGCGGCCACGCCGTGCGCTACGCCTGCTGCAGCCAGTGCGCCAGCGAATGGCACGTTACCCGCGTGAAGTGCCTGGGCTGTGGCAATACGCGCGAGCTGCAATACCGCAGCCTGGCCCTGCACGACAGCGAGCCCGCCGCGCCCAACCACAAGCAGCCGCACCAGCACCGCGCCGTGCACGAGGCAGAATGCTGCGACAGCTGCCACGGCGAGCTGAAAATGGTGTCCACCCTGCTGGACGCGCAGGCCGAACCGTTTGCCGACGACCTGGCCAGCCTGATGCTGGACATGCTGGCCGGCGAAGCGGGCTATGGCCGCATCGGCGTGAACCCGTACTTTATTGCCGGCCAGGCCTAGGCGCGGCTTGCGGCCAACCTTTGGCCAAACGCATTGCCATGCAAAACGGCCGCACAGTGTGCGGCCGTTTTCATGACGCGAGCGACAAAGCGCGCGCTACGGCGTAATGACGCATTTGAACTGCTGCGGCGACACCGGCTGCGGGTTGCCACCGTTATCTGCCGTGTTCCATGCCACCAGGCCATCGCCCCACCAGAAACCCCAGTTGCCGATGGGCGTACCATCGGCCGGCCGCGGGACGCTCAGCAGCCCGGCCGGCAGGGCAAATTCTTTCTTGCAGCGGCCGTCCTCGGTAATACCGCCCATCTGGTTATTGCTATTGGACCGCCAGTCTGCCGGGCACTGCACCACCTGCCGGCGGTTCAGTACATAGGTTTTGCCAGTATAGGTTTGCGTGTTCTCCCCTAGCCGGGAGTGCAGCGTCATCTGCACCTGATCCGGCGCAATGGCTAGCGGGTAGGAGCACAGCGCACTGCCGATAGGCTGCTTTTTATCGGCAAAGGCCACATCGCACTTGTTACGGCAGTCGTTCTGGTCGGATGGCTTGACCACCCACAGTTTGGGGCGCCAGTTCACACTGGCAGTCAGGTTGAACAGCACCTGGTTGGGCTGGTGGCGCACCAGGTCGCAGTGGCAGGTTTTTTCCAGCACCACCGCTAACGACAGGGCCGGCAGGCAGGCGGGGAGCAACAGCAGCAATCTTTTCATGGCTTTTCCTTTTTCAAGCAAGCAAAGCCCCTTGTGGCAATGACACACCGCTTTTTTAGTTTGGCCCCACCATAGCACCCGCCGCCTGGCGGGGTGGCTGCTTTATGCCATAGACCTGCGCCAGCTATAGAAAGCCACGCTCACTAACAGGAAAATCACGAGAAAACACGCTGCCAGGCATGCGGGCATTAGCCCTACGCCGCAGGCCAGCGGTAATAGATGTCCCACTCTTCTTCATGCGTGGGCACAAAACCGTGGCGCTGGTAAAAAAGGTTGGCCGCACTGCCGCGCAGCGCGCCCAGGCAAAGCGGCAGGCCCGCATGGGCAGCCTGTGCCTGTAGCTGCTGCAGCACCGCACCGCCTATGCCCTGCCCCTGCAAGCTTGGCAATACATACAGGTGGTCCAGATAATGGCAGTCGGCCAGCGGCCGGCAGGCCACAAAGCCCACACGCTGCCCGCCCTGCACGATCCAGTGCGTTACCGCCGGCTGGTAGCTGGCGGCCAGCCGCGCACGGGCGCGCTCGGGGTCGAAGCGGCCAATGGCTTGCAAGCTAGGCTGCATGGCAGCCAGGCGCAGCGCCAGCAGCGCCTCGAAATCGTCCGCCACGCACGGCTCCAGCTGGTAGCCCGCGCTGGCCGGCTGCAGTGTTTTGCACATAAACACGCTTAAGGGGTGATCGGGGTAGTCGCCAAAGGCGGCGCAGCGCGCAAAACCCAGCGAGGCGTAAAACGCCAACGCCTCAGGCTGCAAGGGGCCGGTTTCCAGCTGCAGCAGCCGGCAGCCTGCCGCCCTGGCGGCACCTTCCAGCGCCAGCAGCAGCTGCCGTGCCACACCCTGCCCGCGTGCGGCCGGCTGCACATACATGCGTTTCACCTCGCCACCATCCGGCCCCAGCACGACCGCGGCGCAGCCGATGGCCTGCCCGCTGTCATCACGCGCCACGGCAAAGCGCACCTGCGGCTGGCTTAGTGCGCTGATGTCCAGCGTATAGCAGGCCTCGGGCGGGTACAGGCTGGCTTGGTAAGCATCGAGTGCGGCAATCAGCGCCACAACATCCGGCTGATCGGGGTGTTCGAAAGCAATGAGCATGGCAGGCGTCCGTTGGCGACTTAGGTTGGCCGCAAATGAAAACGGCAGGGCTTTCACCCTGCCATGCTTTGGTCATGGTGACAAGGTCTAGCTGGCAGCTTCCAGCTGGCGCACGCGCTCGAACAGGCACACGGTAGCGGCCATCGCCACGTTCAGCGATTCGGCGTGGCCCGGCATGGGGATGCGCACGCGCAGGTCGGCGGCGGCCAACACCGGGGCGCTGACACCGGCGCCTTCATTGCCAAACACAAAGGCCACATCACCGGCCAGACTCTGGCCATACAGCGATACGCTGCCTTCCAGATGCGTGACCAGCTTACGCCCCGGCCAGGCGGCCAGCACGGCGGGCAGGTCGGCGGCCTCGTGAATATGCAGGGCAAAGTGCGCGCCCATGCCGGCGCGTAGCACTTTGGGCGAGTACACGTCCACGCAGCCTTTGGACAAATACACATCGCGCACGTTGGCCGCGGCGGCGCAGCGCAGGATGGTGCCCAGGTTGCCGGGGTCTTGCACGTCGTCCAGCATCACGCACGGTGCGCCGGCGGCGGTAGGCTGCGGTGCCGGGCGGCGGCAGACGGTAAGCACCTCCGCAGGCGTGGCCAGCGCGGTGACTTTGGCCAGCACCGGCGTGGCTACCAGCACCGCCAGGCGGCGCTCCAGCCTGGCTAGCAAGGGCAGCAGCTCGCCGTGGTGCTGCGCGCTTTCGTTGACGTAGACGGCATCAATGGTCAGGCCGGCATCGATGGCGGATTGCAGCAGGTGCAAGCCTTCCAGCACGAGCTGGCCGTGTTTGCGGCGCTCGCGCGCATTGCCAAGCAGGCGGCCCAGATGCTTGAGTTCATCGTTGGCCGCCGAGGTAAGGGTTTTCTGGAATGTCATGCTTTACAGGGCTATCTGCGACACCCGCGCTACGGTTTCCTTGAAGCGCTGGTAGGTGTCGTCGTCTATGGGTTTATTGCTGCGGAAGTTATCGACAAAGAACACCCCCGCCAGCGTGTGGCCGGTAAAGACCGACATGCAGGCAAAGGCGCTATCGCCGATATGGGCAAAGAAGGGGTCTTCGTACTTGCGTGCCAGCTGCGCACGGGTGGCCGCAGGCGCGTGGAAGCTTTGCGGCTTGCTGGCCAGCAGGTTAAAGAAGCTGCCCGGCTCCAGCGATACCGCCAGCTTGCGGATCGGGTCGTGGTCGTCCAGCCCTACCTGGTAACGCAGGCGCAGGGTGTGGGTAGGCTGGTCGTAACGCAGGAAGAAAATGCGCTCCAGCTTGAGGTCGTTGGCAAAGTGGCGGATAGACTCGCGCAGCGCCACATCCAGCTGCTCGGCGCTGCTGAGTGTGGATACCGGGTTTTGTTTGACCAGGCTGGGGAACGGGCCTTCCCGGTACAGATACGCCCGTGCGCTATAGGTGTAGCCAATGGCACGCGGGTTGCGGGCGATCTGCAAAATGGACTGCTGCACCACTTTGTGGGCGTCTTCCGGGCTGCAGCCTATCAGCTTGGCGGCGGCATCAATGCCCACATTCCACTGCGGCCGCCACCAGCCCTGATCCACCCCGTTGGCAGTAGCAATGGCCAGCTTGAGCAGCTGCTTGCGGCGGTTGCCCGGGCCGGTACCCAGGTTGGCCAGCAGGCCGCTTGGCAGTGGCATTTTCTGGATGAAATGCTCCAGCAGCTTGGGGTATTCGGTTTTGAAAACGTCGGACACTTCCTGCAGCAGCGGGCCATGCGGCACACGGTTGCGGTAAATCAGGTACAGGCAGGCTGGCAGGTTGTACACCAGTGCGGCCAGGAAGCAGTCTTCGACTTTGTAGTCGTCCAGCATGGCCAGCCAGCCCTTGATGGTAAAGGCAGCAATGCGGCTACGCCCCAGCCAGTCGCCCAGTGCGTCCAAGACGTCTTCGTCCAGCTTGCCACGGCTGACTTCCAGCACCGGGATATTGCGGTAGCGGGTATTCACCGCCTCCAGCCCCAGCATCATCAGCATCTGCTCTACCGTGGGGGTGGCTTCGCTGCGCTGCAGGGCTCTGGACGCCCCCACGACCCGCAGCAGGTCCAGCAGCAGGAAGGGGTCGGACATGGTGAGGTTGGACAGGTCGGAAAACGCAATCTGGTCCGGGTGCTGCCCCATCATCTGGCGCACCTTGACTGCGGTGCCAGGCAGGATAGGCCAGCGGTTTTCAGCCAGGGAAGACAACCAGTTAGCTAGTTCCATGCGGGTGTCGCCAGATCAAGAGTTCTTTTTGCAAAATCCCCCCCAGCGGCAGGCGCTGGGCGGGCTCTTCAGTATTGATAGTGAATGTATTACTGACCAGCCAGCTATTTGTGTGGCATTTGTTTAAAAAATACTGCCACACCTTGTCCATCGGCGCTGGGGAAAGAAAGGCGTGAATCACGTTGTACTGCCCCCAGTCTTGCTGCCAGAAATTACCGTAGTACAGCCGGGCATTGGCCGGGCGGCCTGCCAGCTGGTGGCGGCAACGGCTCCACAACCAGGGCAGCATGGCGTTTTCTACGCCGGCCACCTCAATATCGGGCCGCAGGCGGGCCAGCGCCAGCACTACCCTGCCGTCGCCACTGCCCAGGTCCAGCACGCGGGCACCTGGCGGCAGCCACGCGGCCAGCGCCTCGGTACTCTCGCGGGATGACAGGTACAGCGGCACACGCTCGGTAATGGCATTGCGTGACACGGCGTAGGTGAGCACAAAGGCCAGCAGGTAAACCCAGGGGGGCAGCGCGAGCCACAATGCGGCCAACACCAGCGGGCCGGCAACACCATGCAGCCAGCGCGCCATGCCGCGCTGGCGCAGCAAGCTGGCCAGTAGCAGCGCCACGGCTGCCTGCAGCACACTCCACAGCACCGGCTGCGCCAGCGGCGCCACAAAGTAGAACACCAGCAGCGCTGCCGCTAGCTGGATCAGCAGCGCCCGCAGCAGGGCTGCCAGCATCAGTTAGCGCCAGCCGGCGCGACGGCTGCGGCGGCCTCTTTCGGGCTGCTGACCGTGGCGTTGCTCAGGTCGGCATCGCTGGAGATCAGCCCGTCGCCACGGATACGCGCCTCTGCGTCTTTGTTCAGGATCACGATGGCAATGCGGCGGTTTTCCGGGCTAAACACGTTTTGCTTGTTTAGCGGGTCCGCCGGGCCCAGGCCCACCACGCGCAGCACTTTTTCGTCCAGCATGCCGCCGGCTATCATCTCGCGCCGCGCGGCATTGGCACGGTCGGCGGAAAGCTCCCAGTTGGTGTAACCGGCGTCACTACCGGAAAAACGGTTGGCATCGGTGTGGCCGGAGATACTGATACGGCTGTCGACGTCGTTCAGTTCGCGGCCGATGGACTGCAGGATTTCACGGGTATGGCCCAGCGGGGAAAAGCCACCCGACTGGAACATGGGGCGGTTCTGCTCATCGATGATCATGATGCGCAGGCCGTCCGGGGTCATTTCCATCTTCACCTGGTTCTTGAACTGCTTCAGCACTTCGCTCTTGGCCATGCTGTCTTCCATCTTGTCCTGCAGGCGTTTTTGCAGCTTGTTCAGCTTTTGCGCCTCTTCTTCGGCCTTGGCAGGGTCGGGGTTACCTCTTTTTACCAGACCGGCAGATTTGGTCAGATCGGTGCCCCCGCCTTTAATCACTGACGTGGATGCACCGGCCCCCTCGCCGCCCTGCAGCGCGGTTTTCAGGGGCGATTTGAAGAAATCGGAAATACCGCTAAGCGTACCTTGCGAGGTGGAGCCAAGCAGCCACATCAGCAGGAAAAACGCCATCATGGCGGTAACAAAGTCGGCGTAGGCAATTTTCCACGCCCCGCCGTGGTGGCCGTGGCCACCTTTTTTGATTTTTTTGACGACTATGGGGCGTTGTGATTCGTCAGCCATGCTTGCAGCCCTTGTTATCGCGGGTAAACGGCGGGCGCGGCACTGGCCGGCATGCCCGTCGGTATGGTTAAACACTGCCGCAGCGTACGGCATGCGGCCAACCCTTATCTTACTACATGACTTGCAGCTGCTGTGCCACCGCACCACTGCCACACGGCATGCGCGTCGCGGCAAAACGGCAAAAAACCCGCCGCAGCGGGTTTTTTGCTAGGCATTGGCGGGTCAGGCTAGGCCTTTTTCCTTCAGCTGGCGCTCGAACTCGGCCATGCAGCGGGCAGCCGTGTCGATCATCTGGTCTACCTCGGCCTTGCTGATCACCAGCGGCGGTGCGGACACGATATGGTCGCCGCAGGCGCGCATGATCAGGTTATTGGCAAAGAAGATGTCACGGCACATCAGGCCGATCTCGCCCCAGTTGTCGAACAGCTCGCGGGTGGCTTTGTTTTTCACCAGGGTAAACGCCTGGATCAGGCCCACACCGCGAATGTCGTCCACGTGCTCGAACTGGCTGAAGGTTTCGCGCCAGCGTTTTTGCATGTAGGGGCCGATGTCTTCTTTTACGCGCTGGACAATGCCTTCGTCGCGCAGGGCTTTCACGTTGGCGTGCGCCACGGCGGCGGCCACCGGGTGGCCGCTATAGGTAAAGCCGTGGTTGAAATCGCCACCGGCAGCCAGCGTGCTGGCCACTTCGTCGTTAACGAATACCGCGCCGATAGGCAAGTAGCCGGACGACAGACCCTTGGCGGTGGTGAAGATATCCGCCTGGAAGCCGAAATGCGTCTGGCCAAACCATTCGCCGGTACGGCCAAAGCCGCAGATCACTTCGTCGGCTACCAGCAGGATGTCGTACTGGCGGCAGATGCGCTGTACTTCCGGCCAGTAGGTGGACGGCGGCACGATCACGCCGCCGGCGCCCTGGATAGGCTCGCCCACGAAGGCGGCAATCTTGTCGGCGCCGACTTCCAGGATTTTTTCTTCAATCCAGCGCGCAGCGGCTACGCCGAATTCTTCCGGCGTCATGTCTTTGCCGTGCTTGTAGTACCAAGGCTGCTCTACGTGCACGATGCCGGGAATCGGCAGGTCGCCCTGCTCGTGCATATAGCTCATGCCGCCCAGGCTGGCGCCACCGATGGTGGAGCCGTGGTAGCCGTTCCAGCGGCCGATCAGGGTTTTCTTCTCTGGCTTGCCTTTTACGTCCCAGTAGCGGCGCACCATACGGATCATGGTGTCTACCGACTCGGAGCCGGAGTTGGTGTAGAACACGTGGTCGAAGCCCTGCGGCGCCACGTCAGCCAGCAGGTGCGACAGCTCTACCACCGCCGGGTGGGAGGTCTTGAAGAAGGTGTTGTAGTAGGCCAGCTCGTCCATCTGGCGCTTGGCCACGTCGGACAGGTCTTTGCGGCCATAGCCGATATTGACGCACCACAGGCCGGCCATGCCGTCCATGATCTGGTTGCCTTCGCTATCCCACAGGTAAATGCCGTCCGCACGGGTAATCATGCGCACGCCCTGCTCGTTCAGCGAAGCGGTATCGGTAAAGGGGTGCAGGTGGTGAGCGGCATCCATCTCGCGCCAGGCTGCGGTGTTACGTTGCTGCGTCATTTCTACTCTCCGGTAAACACCGCCTGCGGGGTCAGGGTTGGCCGCAGGCGGCAGCGTGTCGTTATCGTTATGGTATTACACGTGCAGCAGCAGGAATTTGCGTTCCCACGGGCTGATCACGCGGAAGTACTCGGAGAATTCCTTCTCCTTCATACCTACATACATCTTCACAAAGCGCGGGCCCAGGATCTCGGCGATATCGGTGCAGTTCTTCAGGCGCACCAGCGCTTCTTCGGTACCGTGCGGGAACTGGAACGGCAGCTCGTAGGCGTCGCTGGACAGCGGGTCACGCGGCTTGATCTTGTTCACCATGCCCAGGTAACCGCAGGCCAGGGTGGCGGCCATGGCAATGTACGGGTTCACGTCCACGCCCGGTACGCGGTTTTCCACGCGGCGCGCCGCTGGCGAGGAATGCGGTACGCGCAGGCCCACGGTGCGGTTGTCGTAGCCCCATTCCACGTTGGTTGGCGCGGCGGTGTAGCGCGACAGGCGGCGGTAGCTGTTTACGTACGGTGCAAAGAACGGCATGCATTCCGGCAGGTAGTGCTGCAGGCCGCCGATGAAGTGCAGGAAGTCATCGGAGGTGCTGCCGTCCGGGTTGCTGAAAATGTTCTTGCCGGTTTCGATGCTGGCCACGCTCTGGTGGATGTGCATCGCACTGCCCGGCTCGCCTTCCATCGGCTTGGCCATGAAGGTGGCGTACATGTTATGGCGGAAGGCGGCTTCGCGCACTGTCCGCTTGAACAGGAATACCTGGTCGCACAGGTCCAGCGCATTGCCGTGCAGGAAGTTGATCTCCATCTGCGCGGTGCCGATTTCGTGAATCAGCGTGTCCACTTCCAGGTTCTGGGCGTGGCAGTAGTCATAAATGTCTTCGAACAGCGGGTCGAACTCGTTTACCGCATCGATGGCATAGGAACGGCGGCCGAATTCGGCGCGGCCGGTACGGCCGATAGGCGGTGCCAGCGGGATGTCCGGATCCGGGTTGGGCGACAGCAGGTAGAACTCCATCTCCGGCGCCACAACTGGAGCCCAGCCCTTGTCTTCGTACATTTTCAGTACGCGGCGCAGTACGTTACGCGGTGCCACTTCTACCGGCTCACCGTCGGCGCGGAAAGCGTCGTAGATCAGCTGGGCGGTAGGGTCGGTGGCCCACGGTACGTAGCGCAGGGTGTTCGGGTCGGGCAGCAGAACCATATCCGGGTCGGTCAGGTCCAGCATGCTGTCGTCGGGGTAATCGCCGGTAACGGTCTGGATCAGTACCGCTTCGGGCAGGCGCATTTCCGACTCGGAAACGAACTTGTCTTTCGGAACGATCTTGCCGCGTGCCACGCCGGTCATATCCGGCACAATGCACTCCATCTCGGTAATACGGTGCTCGCGCAGCCATTCAAACATTTGGTGACTCATGATGCATTTCCTCTATTTTCCGGTCTATGCCGGAAGGGTTTGCCGAGTACACGTCTATTGGTTTCGACGCATACGGCGCTCTCGGCAAGCGTCGCCGAAAGCCTTGAAAATCGCTTGTGAAGCCTTGTTGTCCCAGTATTTCCATTCCGGGTGCCACTGTACGGCGTAGGCAAAACCGGGGGCCTTGTCAAAGCGGTACGCTTCTACCAGGCCGTCTTCGGCCAGCGCTTCGGCCACCAGGCCATCGGCCAGGCGCTTGATGCCTTGCTGGTGAATGGAGTTCACCTGCACGCTGTCACAGCCCAGCCAGCCTTGCAGCCAGCTGCCTGCGGCCAACCTTACCGGGTGCGCCGGGCCGTACATGTGGTCCAGGTCTTGCGTATCCGGCTCGCGGTGGTCGTGCAGCCCCGGTACTTCCTGTACGTGCTGGTGCAGCTCGCCGCCCATCACCACGTTGATCTCCTGAAAACCGCGGCAGATGCCCAGCAGCGGCACGCCTTCCTTGACCAGCATGTCGATCAGCGGCAGCGTGGTGGCGTCGCGCGCCTTGTCGTGCAGCGTGCCTTCACGGCTGGGGGTGCCCTGGTAATGGTGCGGCTCCACATTGGATGGCGAGCCCGGCAGTAAAATGCCGTCTACCAGGTCCACAATGGCACGCAGCTGGCTGGCATCGCCCAGCGAAGGGATAAGGATAGCCACGCCCCCGGCCCCGCCCACCGCAGCGGTGATGTACTTTTCACCTACCGCGTGAAACGGAAACAAGCCGATCTGCTTGACGTCGCACGGTATCCCGATAATGGGTTGCAACATGATTTCCTCGTTTGTCAGTGCGCTGCGCGGGCAGCCACCAGCGGCTCGACATAGTCGTAGCCCAGTGCCTGCGCCACCGCAGCGTGGGTTACCTTGCCACGGCACACATTCAGGCCATGACGCAGGTGTTCGTTATCAGCAATCGCCTGTACCCAGCCCTTGCCGGCCAACTCCAGCGCGTACGGCAAGGTGGCGTTGGTCAGCGCCATGGTAGAGGTGCGTGCCACCCCGCCCGGCATATTGGCCACGCAGTAGTGCACGATGCCATCCACAATATAGGTGGGGTCCTGGTGCGTGGTGGCACGGCTGGTTTCAAAACAGCCGCCCTGGTCAATGGCCACGTCCACCAGTACCGCACCCGGTTTCAGGTGCTTGAGCATGGCGCGGCTCACCAGCTTGGGCGCCGCCGCGCCAGGTATCAGCACCGCGCCCACAATCATGTCGGCCTCGCGGATGCTGTCTTCGATGTTGGCCGCATTGGACATCAGCGTCTTGATACGGCCACCAAACACCATGTCTATCTCTTTCAGGCGCGCCAGCGATTTATCCAGAATGGTGACATCCGCCCCCAGCCCCATCGCCATACGCGCCGCATTTAAGCCCACCACACCGCCACCGATCACCACCACACGGGCTGGCGCCACACCGGGCACACCGCCCAGCAGCACGCCACGACCGCCTTGGGCTTTTTCCAGCGCATGCGCACCGGCCTGGATCGCCATGCGCCCTGCCACCTCGGACATCGGCGCCAGCAGCGGCAGGCCACCACGCTCGTCAGTCACCGTTTCGTAGGCGATGGCCACCGCGCCGGATTCCACCAGCAGCCGGGTTTGCTCCGGGTCCGGAGCCAGGTGCAGGTAGGTAAACAGCAGCTGCCCCGGGCGCAACATGCGACACTCCACCGGCTGCGGCTCTTTTACCTTGATGATCATCTCGGCCTGGGCAAACACCTCGTCTGCACGGGCGGCAATGCCGGCACCTGCCTGCAGGTAGTGTTCGTCAGTAAAACCTATTGCCAGGCCAGCCTGGCTTTGCACAATCACCTTGTGGCCGGCGGCCACCAATTCACGCACACCGGAGGGGGTAAGGCCCACGCGGTACTCATGATTTTTGATCTCCTTCGGAACGCCGATTAACATAGCTGACTCCTTTGGTGGTGTCGTGAATATTTAGCAGCACTTGTTTAAAAAAATCTACAACATGCTTGCAGTCACACACTGATTTTGACTATAACTTGCACACCTTGCAAAGAAATTTCGATTTTGCAGCGCAGCAGTGCAGTAAAAAGTGGTCAAAATCCTTATCATCGAACGTCTAAAATTATTAACATTTGGATTGGACAGGAACATATGGATGTTGGTGCACGACTCAGGATGGTTCGCGAACGCATGGGGCTTTCCCAGCGCGAACTGGCCAAACGGGCTGGGGTGACAAACGGCACGATCTCGCTGATCGAACAAAACCGTGTCAGCCCTTCCATCAGCTCGCTGCGCAAGGTACTGGAAGGCATGCCAATGACCTTGTCGGATTTTTTCACCTTCGACACCGAGCCACAACAAGCGCATGTATTTTACACCAGCGACGAATTACCCAACCTGGGTAATGACCAGATCCAGTTGCTGCTGGTGGGTACAGCGCACGAGCGGCGCGACATTGCCATCCTGCGCGAGGTTTACCAGCCAGGTGCCGATACCGGCCCGGACATGCTGGTACACGAAGGCCAGGAAGGCGGCGTGGTATTGAAGGGGGAGGTAGAAATCACCGTGGGCAGCGACGTACGCGTACTGGGCCCGGGCGATGCCTACTATTTCGACAGCAAGCAGCCACACCGTTTTCGTAACGTTGGCAACGACACCTGTGAGATTGTGAGCGCAAGCTCCCCGCCAACGTTCTAAATCGCCTCCCAAGCGGGGCGAACCCGACACTACAGAGGAGAAACACCATGGCTCGCACCCATGCAGAATGGAAAGCCCTTTCCGGCCAGATCACCATCGAAGGCCGTGCCTTCGTGGATGGCCAGTACGTCACCGCGGCTGACGAGCGCACCTTCGACTGCATCAACCCGGCTACCGGCGACAAGCTCGCCACCATCAGCTGGGCTGGCACCGCCGAAGTGGAGCAAGCTGTTGCCGCAGCACGGCGCGTATTTGAAAGTGGCAAATGGTCCGGGCTGGCACCGCTGGCACGCGGCCGCATTCTGAAACGCTTTGCCGCACTGATCCGCCAGCATGGCGACGAACTGGCCCTGCTGGAAACACTGGACGCCGGCAAACCCATCGGCGACACCACTACCGTGGACGTACCCGGTGCTGCTTATTGCGTGGAATGGTTTGCCGAAGCGATCGACAAGATCGGCGGCGAAGTCGCCCCGGTGGACCCCAAGCTGGTGGGCCTGGTGTCGCGCGAGGCCATTGGCGTGGTAGCCGCCGTAGTGCCGTGGAACTTCCCTATCCTGATGGCCAGCTGGAAATTCGGCCCGGCGCTGGCTGCCGGTAACGCGGTGATCCTGAAGCCGTCGGAAAAATCCCCGCTTACCGCCATCAAGTTGGCCGCACTGGCCAAAGAAGCCGGCATGCCGGACGGCGTGTTCCAGGTACTGCCTGGCGCTGGCGACGTGGGCCAGGCGCTGGCACAGCATAGGGACATCGACTGCATTGCCTTTACCGGCTCCACCGGCGTGGGCAAGCTCATTGCCACCGCCGCCGCGCAGTCCAACCTCAAGCGCGCCTGGCTGGAGCTGGGCGGCAAATCGCCCAATATCGTGCTGGCCGACTGCCCGGACATCGCGCGTGCTGCGCGCACTGCTGCCGGCGCCATTTTCTACAATATGGGCGAGATGTGTACCGCTGGCTCGCGCCTGCTGCTGCACAAAGACATCAAGGACGCCTTCCTGGTCGAATTCAAGAAAGCCGCTGCGGCCTACCAGCCGGCCGACCCGCTGGACCCGGCCACCAGCATGGGCGCCATTGTGGACCGCATCCAGTACGACAAGGTGCTGGGCTACATCGCCAAGGCGCGCGAAGAAGACTGCGAGCTGGTTTGCGGCGGCCATGCCACCCGCACCGACGAAGGCCTGTTCATCGAGCCCACCGCCTTTGTGTGCCCGCGCCCGGACATGACCATTTGCCGCGAAGAAATCTTTGGCCCGGTGCTGTCCATCATCACCTTCAGCGACGTGGAAGAAGCCATCCGCATTGCCAACGATACCGAGTACGGCCTGGCCGCAGCGGTATGGACCAGCAATGTCAGCACCGCGCACCAGGTATCGCGCCGCCTGCGCGCCGGTACCGTGTGGGTGAACTGCTACGACGAAGGCGGCGATATGAACTTCCCGTTTGGCGGCTTCAAGCAGTCCGGCAATGGCCGCGACAAGTCGCTGCACGCGCTGGAAAAATACACCGAGCTGAAATCCACGCTGATCAAGCTGTAAGCCTGCCCCAACCCATGCCAAGCCTGCCGCGTGCAGGCTTTTTCTTTTACTGCCTGCGCGGCCACTGGTCCCTGCCATGCGCAGACAAAATGTCGCAATCGCGCACGGCAGGGACAGAAAGTCGCACCGGCAGCGTAAGATAAAGCCTGCCTACGCCGACTGATGCAGGGCACAGCCACGCCAACACTGGCTGCGGCCAACCTTGGCCCCTGCAGCCAGTGCTGGCAGGCCATTTGCTTAAAACCTGTTTTACCCAGCACTTACCCACGGGAATGCCCCATGTTGTCAGACCGCTTCGGCCGCACCATCGATTACCTTCGCCTGTCGGTTACCGACCGCTGCGACCTGCGCTGCAGCTACTGCATCCCCAAAGGCTTCAAGGGCTTTGAAGAGCCGGCCAACTGGCTGACCTTCGACGAAATCGGCCGTGTGGTGGCCGCCTTTTCCCGCCTGGGCACCCGCCGCTTCCGCCTCACTGGTGGCGAGCCGCTGCTACGGCGCAACCTACCCGACCTGGCCACCCGGCTAGCCGCCCTGCCCGGCGTGGAAGACCTGTCGCTATCCACCAACGCCACCCAGCTGGCCGAACACGCCCACGCCCTGCACCGCGCCGGGGTAAGCCGCCTGAACGTGAGCCTGGATTCGCTACGCGAAGACTGTGTACACGACATTACCGGCAGCCACAGCCTGCCCAAGGTGCTCGATGGCCTGCGCACTGCACGCGACGCTGGCTTCACGCGCATCAAGATCAATATGGTGCCCATGGTAGGTGTTAACGAAGCCGATATCGAACCGATGGTGGCGTTCTGTATCGAAAACGGCCTGATCCTGCGCCTGATCGAAGCCATGCCCATGGGCAGCACCGGCCAACAGACGCGCGGGCTGAACCTGCAGCACACTCTGGCGCAGCTACAGCAGCGCTTTGACCTGCGGCCAACGTGCAAAACCCTGGGCGGCGGCCCCGCCCGCTACTGGGAAAGCGCCGACGGCGGCTTTACCCTGGGCTTGATAACCCCCATGTCGCAGCATTTTTGCGCCACCTGTAACCGCGTGCGGTTGTCGGTAGACGGCACGCTATACATGTGCCTGGGGCAGGAAGAGCGCTTTGCACTGCGCCCCCTGCTGCGCGCGGGCTGCAGCGATACAGAGCTGGAAGCCGCCATCCGCGCCGCCATCGAGCTGAAGCCGGAAAAGCACGAGTTCACCGAACAGCCACAGCGCGTGGTGCGCTTCATGTCGATGACCGGCGGCTAGTACCCGCTTGCCGGGCAGCAGTGGCGTGCGTCGCCCCGCACATGGCGCACGGTTGCGCTTTTATACAAGTTTTACATTGATGGTAGGGTGCCACCAGCACCACGCGCCCGCATGAGGCGGTGGCTTTATCAGGCAAACAACAGGAAAGGCAATCACCATGGCTGGCTGGTTCGAACTAAGCAATAGCAGTGACGGGCAGTACCGTTTTGTGCTGAAGGCAGGCAATGCCGAAGTCATCTTGACCAGCGAGCTGTACAAGACGCGGGCGTCGGCAGAAAACGGCATTGCCTCGGTACAAACCAATAGTGGCAACGCTGAACGTTACGACGCCAAGGAGGCGGCCAACGGCAAGTTTTACTTCAACCTGAAAGCGGCCAACCACCAGATTATCGGCAGCAGCCAGATGTACGCCAGCGCGGCGTCACGCGACAAGGGCATCCTGTCGGTGATGAACAATGGCGGCAGCGACACCATCAAAGACCTGACCTGAGCCTGCGTTCCATGACAAAGCCCCGCCTGCCATGCAAGCGGGGCTTTTCTCATTGGCCACACGCAGGCAGCCTGCGCCGTCTAATAGGCAGTCCAGCCGCCATCGGTAGCATATAAGCCACCGGTGAGGTTGGATGCCTCATCGGACAGCAGGAAACAAATCACGGCAGCCTGCTCCCATACGGTTGCCTGGCGCTTGTTGCTATCCGCGTAAGCCAGCAGGCTCAAGGTCTTGGTACGCCCCATATTAGGCACGGTGGACTGTGCATTTTCTTTGCTGGCCGCCATGACAAATTTCATTGCCATATCCGTCATCGCGGTTTCGGTCGCCGCCATATTGACCGAGTTCACCCGGATGCCATAAGGCGCATAATCAATCGCGCCGTTACGTGTCAGGCCATTACACGCATGCTTGCTCGCCACGTAGGCCGGGTTACCCGCCAGCCCGGTCAAACCGGCGATCGAGCAGATATTGATGATAACGCCACCCTTACCCTGCTTGAGCATGGGCTTGAGCTGCGCTCGCATGGACTTGAACACGCCCGTAGCATTGATATCCATAACGGTATCGAAGTATTCATCACCCGCATCGGCAATGGGCGTGGGCAGCAGGCTTTTCTGTTTCTGGTAATCGAATACCGCATCCGGTGAAATGGCAGCCATCACGCCAGCGGCATTCAGCGCGCCATTCAGCTGGCCATAGGTTGCTACCGCATGATCAACGGCCTTTTGTACGTCGGCATTCTTTCGTACATCACCCTGCACAAACTCGGCCTTGCCACCCTCCTGGCGGATTTGCGCAACCGTTTCCGCCGCATCCTTTGCCAGCACATCAAAAATGACCACATTGGCCCCTTCTCTGGCCAAGCGCACTGCTGTTGCACCGCCAATACCCCGGGCACCACCGGTGATCATATAGGTACGGCCATCATGACGTTTTGGCACAAAAAAAGCCGGGTCAAGGGGCTTGATGTCAACTGGCTTATAACCTTCGGCATGGGCAGGAAGGGCGTACAGCCCCCCAGACAGCAACAGCAGGCCCAATAGTTTGCGCATAGCTTTCATGGTACGTCCTTATGGGATAGGGTCAGAAACGTGCAATCATTAACGCACTGGCGCTGAACCAGTTGCGATAATTCTGGTTTAAGGCCTGCCGGATGGCCTTGCCCGGCTGGGTGTATGCGGCCGACATGACGAATATCAGGTTAGGGTTGGCCACATAGCGGGCAGTGATGTTCAGCTCCTTGCCCAAATCGCGGGAAGAGAGCACCGACAAAGCTTGTGCACCGCCCAGATTATTGAGCTCGTCAGCCTTGAAAAACCACAGCTGCGGTGAAAGCTCCCAGCGCGGTGCCACCTGCAGACGTGCCATGAAGCGGTGCCCGATCACGTTGGATGTCTGCACCACTTTGTACTGATTCAGGCCCTGCACCCACTCATCACCACTGCCGCCAGCATAAAGCGGGTCCCAGCGTTCGAATGTGGCGGTATCGGGGTTGTCACCACTAAAGCGCGAATAGCGATAGCTGAAACTAGGCCGCCAGCCCGGCTTGAGAAACTGATAGCCCGCCTCCAGGTAAGCTGCGCGCGCATCCATATCGATGTGGCTATGCGTCTGCCGCGCGTACTCGGCCCTGAAAAAAACCGGCACCGCTGCTGCCGGCGGCTCGTAGGCAAACCGTAGATCCGCCACTTTCAGGCCCTGCCGTGAATACGTTGTCGCCGTGGTGTAATAGGCAAAGCGGGATTCAGGCACTTCCAGCCACATGGCGCCCAGGCGGATGTCCGGCGTGACGCGCCCCTCGTAGTTGATGCCCTGCAGCACGGTCTTGCTATCGGTTTCTTGCAGCTCATCCGGGTTCAAGCGAAACAGCTCTACCCGGTGTGCATCATGCACAAACTGCACATGTAGCAGCTGCTCTGCAGCATTACGCGGATTGGACTGCAGCGCAGCACGCTCACCGCCATTGGCTGATGCCAGCCGCAGAATCATGCCGCTGTCTACCTGAAAAGCCTTTCTGCCATACAACACCGACAGCTGCCTGAGCCCACCCTGCTCGGTAGCGTGGCTGTTGATGAACCCCGCATAGGCGTCTTCGACCGCCACATGATGACGCGTCTTGTCGGTAAAAAGCTCAGGCCCCCAGGAACCCGAAGCAATCGCGCTGACACCGGCAAAAGCAGAGGTTCGGCCATTCAGCGCTTTCAGACCATACACACCGGCCTCGATACTGCTTTCCAGCCAGGTATCGGTGCCATCTTTGCCAGATGGCGACGTCGCCAGGGGGTTACCTGCCGTCAGGACATCTGGACGGCCAAAAAAGGCGCCTGCGTTGGAAAACAGCATGGACTTGTTTTCCAGCTTGGCCTGCAATACCGAGCGGTCATCGGCATACAACGTAGGAAAATCCTGCAGGCTATCGTTTACCAATACGCCAATGGGGGCATCATCGAGTGACTTGGCTTTGTCGCTGAGGATGACATCCACAGTCAAAGCCAGATTACCCGCACGGCTGGATTGCAACTGAAAGCTGGCGGCTTTGACAAACTTCAGGCGCCGAACCTGGGCCAGCATCATATTGCTTCGTGTCGGGTCATACTGCCCGCCAGGATAAACAGCAAAAGCCTTGAGGACCGCATCACGATAGGTGGTATTTTCAAGCGCCCCGCCATCAAAGCGCACAGCTACCGACTCGATGCGGCTACCCGAAAAATCACTGTCCGAGTTTGCCAGTACCGTGGGGGACGCCATGCCAAACACAGCCAGCATGGAGCATGTTACGCACAGGCGGATGCGTAGGCCAACATAATGATTCTTATCGATTTTCACAATTTTTATCTTATTGGAAAATATTAAGAAGTCATTATTGGATGGCAGAAAAAATAGAGTCAATCGCTTTTTCAATGCATTTGGCAAGATTGCCACACCAGCAATATCAAGCTAAAAAACCTGCCAAACAGCATGAATACTCAACAAAACGCCCGCCTGATTTAGCATTCCTGACAGGCGGCGCCCCACCCACAAAGTCATGCAAGTGACAAACTACCCCAAGCACGCGCATCAGCCCCAGTGCTGTAATCATTCAGACGCCACAAGCTATGGATGCAGCGATACGCACAGCTGCCTGCAAACACATTGCACGAACAAACCAGCGGCAGACCCGCCAGGCGGCGTACTAGCCTACCCCGCAAGCTACCGACACAGACAGGCGCCAAAACAAATCATTCCACATCGGAATAAAAACGATAAAAATGATTCATTTCACGAATGCATCAGCCATCCCTATACTGCAATCACTCTCTGTGTTGTGTTGTGGCTCACAAGCGCAATGCCCTGAATTTCGTGCCCCGCCCGGCCAGACCGGCAGCGTGGCAAGCCGAATGGGCACCCTTGATACGAGCATTGTGCCGGCTATATGCCGGCCATTTTTTTGCCTGCTCGCCGCGCAACGCCGCTACCCCGGCCCTGCGGCCAACCTTAGCCCGCGCCGCCCATCACCGCCGCCAGCCGCGCCAGTGCCGCTGCGTCGTTGGCATTGGCAAACCCCGCCTCGTCAAACACTACTTCTACCACCTGCAAGCCCGCCAGCCAGCCGCGTATGCTGCGCCCGCCTGCCGCCAGATACGCCGGCAAGCCCGCCAGCGCCGCCACGCGCAGCAGCAGGCACGCCGGCTGCGGGCCTTGTGCTGTCACCGGCATCGCCACATCGGCGTCGCCCAGCGCGGCGGCCAGCCTGGGCACCAGATCCGCCGGCAACAGCGGGCTATCGCACGGTGCCGTCTGCAGCAGCGTGACATGGGGCGGCAAGTTGGCCGCCGCAGTGGCCAGCGCCGCCAGCGGCCCCATGCCCTGCCAGGGCGCCGCGTCCGGCCATACCGGGTGGCCATGCACGGCGTAATCGCCCAGATGGCGATTGGCGCTGATGGCCAGCCAGGCCACCTGCGGCTGCAGGGCCTGCAACACGTGCTGGTATAAAGGTTGGCCGCACAGCGGCTGCATGCCTTTGTCTACCCCGCCCATGCGGCGACCTTCGCCCCCCGCCAACAGCAAGGCGCCAATCATGGCTGCACCGCCGGCGGCCAGGCCAGCTCGCGCTGGCTGACAAAATGGCGCTGGCTACCATCTATCGGGTCGGTAAAGGCAATGCTGCGCGCCAGCAGTGCCAGCGGCTGGCTGAAATCGTCGGGGGCTTTGTCGTGGCGGAATACCGGGTACCACGGGTCGTGGGCGATGCCGATGCCCAGCGCGGCCAGGTGGGCGCGCAGCTGGTGCTTTTTGCCCGTAGCCGGCTGCAGGCGATAGCGCGCCCAGCTGCCACGCTGCGCCAGCAGGCTGATGATGGTTTCGCTATTGGGCTCACCGGCCACCTCCTGCATGACAAACTCGCCCGGCACCTCGGCCAGGCGGCTGCGGTGCAGCAGCGGCAATGGCAGATCTGGCCGCCACGGGGCAATGGCTTCGTATTCTTTCTGCACGCTGCGCTGTTCGAACAGGCGCTGGTAAGCACCACGGCTGGCCGCATCCACGCAGAACACCATCACGCCGGCGGTTTCACGGTCCAGCCGGTGAATAGGCGACACCTGCGCCAGGCCAGGCTGGCTACGCAGGCGCGCCAGCACGGTTTCACGCACGTGCCGCCCACCGGGCACGCAGGCCAGAAAGTGCGGTTTGTCTACCACCAGCAGGCGGTCGTCACGGTGCAGGATGGCGATGTCGAACGGCACCGGCACCTCGTGTGGTACCTCGCGAAAATACCAGATACGCATACCCGGCAGGTAAGCCGCGCCGGGCGCCAGCGGCTGGCCGGCATCGTCCCACACCTGGCCTGCGGCCAACCTGTGTGCCCAAGCGTCGGCCACATGGGCAAAACGCTGGCACAGAAAAGCCAGCAAGTCGGGCCAATGGCCCTGTGGCAGTACCAGGCAGCTGGCAGCCACGCCCTGGCGCGGCGGGACGGGGGAAATGGCAGTGGACATAGTCATGAAAAGTAGCGCGGCCTTCGCGATAAATAGCCGCAGAGCCGGCATTTTACCGGATAATGCAGGCTTCCCACGCAACAGGCCCACGCCATCCATGAAATCTGCCGCCCTGACCGACCAAGACTACCAGCGCCTGTCCGACACCCTGGCCCGCTTCGCCCCGCAAGGCGCCATGAGCCTGGAAAAACTGGACGGCTTTTTTGCCGCCCTGCTATGTGGCCCGGAACAGATCAAGCCGGTGGACTGCCTGCCGGCCATCATGGGCGCAGCCTTCGACGACGACGACGCGTTCAACACCGCCAAAGCCATGGAGCAGTTTGTGCGCCTGCTGTCTGGCCACTGGCTGGATATCGCCCACACCCTGCAGCGCGGCCAGGCCTTTCAGCCCTGGCTGGACGAAGACGAACACGGCCAGGTGCACGGCAATGTGTGGGCCGAGGGCTTTAGCGAGGGCATGCAGCTGATGCACCAAGACTGGGGCCTGCTGTTTGATGATGCCGACGCCGCCCCGGCGCTGGCCCCCATCATGGCACTGGCGTTCGAACACCACCCGGACCCGGAAATGCGCCCCTTCCTGCATGGCGCCAGCACCGAGCAGCGCGAAGCCTGGCTGGCCAGCATCTCGGACTCGGTCGCCAGCATCTACGCCTTTTTTGCCCAGCTACGCGCGGACATGGCCGCCGCCGAAGCCGCCGAGGAAAACGAGTAAGCCATGAGCCAGGCCGCCCTGTTCTGGAACCCGCGCTTTGCCGGCGAGCAATACGCCTACGGCAACGCCCCCAACGACTTTCTGAAAGAGCAGGCGCCCAGGTTAGCCGCAGGCAGCCGGGTGCTGAGCCTGGGGGAAGGCGAAGGGCGCAATGCCGTGTACCTGGCGGCACTGGGGCACCAGCTTACCGCCGTAGACGCCGCCCATACCGGCCTGATCAAGCTGCTGCAGCGTGCAGCCCAGCAAAACCTCAGTATTACTGCCACGCTGGCCGACCTGGCCGACTACCCCATCGCACCCGGCAGCTGGGACGCCATTATTTCCATCTTCTGCCACCTGCCCTCCGCCCTGCGCCGGCAGGTGCTGGCCGGCTGCGTGGCCGGGCTGGCACCGGGCGGCCTGTTTATGCTGGAAGGCTACACGCCGCGCCAGCTAGGCTTTGGCACCGGCGGCCCCAAAGATACCGACCTGCTGCTGGAGCCCGACACCCTGCGCCAGGAGCTGGCCGGGCTGGAGCTACTGCACTTTGCCGAAGTACAGCGCGAAGTCATCGAAGGCAGCCTGCACACCGGCATGGCTGCTGTATTGCAGATTGTGGCGCGCAAACCCGCCACCGCCTGAGCCCCCCGTCCAACAACAACGCCCTGCCCGGCATCGCCTGGCAGGGCGTTTTATCGACAGCCTGCACCTACTGCTCTACTGCCTGATGTCGTGCCAGCAGCGCATCCAGCTGCCCGCTACGCTCCATCAGCTCCAGCTGCCGGTCTAGCTGCCGCAACAACTGTTCGGCATGCGGGTACGCGCGCGACACCATAAAATGCAGCGGTACCGGCACCAGGCCGGGTAACAGCCGGGCTTGCAGGCGCCCGCCGTCTTCGCCCAGCAAACCCAGCAACTGCAGGCTGCGCCCTACTTCCACATACTCGGCAAAGCCACGACAGCGGCCAGCTTGCAGCTTTTTCATCACCAGCAGGTAGCTGGACGAGCCCTCATCGACATCTTCCGGCTTCAGGCCAAAAGGGGCGTAGTTAAAGCCGATCAGGCCACACAAGGGCAAGCCCGGCGCCGCACCGGGCCACAGAAACAACGCCGGGCGCAAATGCAGGTAGCGGCGGCTGAACAAAAACAACCGTGCCCGCTCGGCAGAAAAGGTCGCCCCCATCACCACCTGCACCTGCCGCCCCTGCTCGGCCAGGCTCAGGCAGCGGCGAAACGGCAACAACACGAACTCGGGGCGAAACGCGCTGGTACTCAACACCGCATGCAGCACATCCGGCGAATACCCCAGCACCGGGCGCGCATTATTATGCTGCGGCGGGCCGAAGTAAGACGATGGCGGCCAACCATTGTCACCACCACAGGCCACAATACCTGTGGCAGCGGCCACCTTGGCAGCCATCAGGCAGAACATAAAGAAAAGCAGCCTCGCCATAATTTCCTTTCTATCGAGACTGGCAGACTAACAGCGCAGGCGTACGGCAACAAGTACTCGCCAGCGCCGCCGCAGCAGCACGCACCATTTCTATAAACCGATATAAAAACAACACCCTGCCCGCTACGGCAAAAAGAGGCTTGCCTTTGCTTTTGAATACGTACAAAATCAGAACCAAGGAGATCACACACATGACACAAGGTGGAAAACGCGAAGGCGCAGGCCGCAAATCACGCTTTGGTGGCGACAAAACCGTAGCCATGCGCGTGCCCGAGCCGCTCAAACCCGTGCTGGAAGGCTGGCTGGACGAATACCGCAGCCTGCGCGGCCTACGCGGCAACAGCGCTGGCGACATCGCCCTGCTGGGCGAAGCCCTGAAAAACATGTCGCTGCCGCTGTTTGCCAGCCGTGTGCCTGCAGGCTCGCCCGTGGCCGCCGACGACCTGAAAGAAGCCGACATCGACCTGAACCAGCACCTGGTGCGCAAGCCTGCGTCCACCTTTCTGGTCACCGTCAAAGGCGACTCCATGATCAACGCCGGCATACACGACGGCGACCTGCTGGTTGTCGACCGCTCGCTGGAGCCGCGCAACGGCAAGGTGGTGGTGGCCGTGATCAACGACGAACTTACCGTAAAGCGCCTGGAACGCTCGGCCGGCCGCATCCGCCTGCTGCCGGAAAACCCCGATTTCAAACCGATAGAAGTACCCGAAGACGCCAGTTTCTTCGTGTGGGGCGTCGTCACCAATGTCATTCACGCAGTGGACTGAACAAGGAGCGCAGCATGAACAAGCATAACGACCCGGTAAAAATGATGTTCCGCGACTGGAAGCGCCTGCCACGTGCCTTTCGCGCCGTGATCGAAGGCCAGCCGCAAGTGCTGCTTACCCGCACCGGCCGCAGCTACTACGCCCCGGTAGAGTTTGTCGGCTAAGCGTGCCAGCCTGGGGGCCCGGTGGGCAAACCACCGGCCAACCCACAGGCAAAACACTCGCTGCCGGCAAGCCGCCGACAGCCTGCAACACAGGCAGCAAAGCCCGCTCTTGCCAACACCGCACCCGCTTGCAGCAGGCTTTGCCGCCACACCCGTACAAACAGGGCGCTGCCCCACGTTATGCAGCCCCTGATTACCGTGTCAGCCCACCCCGGCCATGCCGGGGCCATGACAGGCCCGAGTTGGCCGCCCCCCGGCCCCTGCCACACCGGCAGGGGCTTTGCTTTGGCCGGCGCAGCGCACGGCTCAGGCAGCGGCCTGCCTGGCGGCAAACTCGGGCGCCAGCAGCGAAAACTGCAGCAGATCGTGGTATTGCCCCAGCCAGAAGCCCGCATCGCGCAGCCGGCCTTCTTCTACAAAACCCAGCTTGCGCGCCAGCTTTAGCGATGCCGCATTGTCGGGGTGAATGCAGGCATCAATGCGGTGAAGCTGCATCTGGTCAAAACCCCAGCCCAGCACGGCCTGCAGCGCCTCCTGCATATAGCCCTGCCCCCACGCCGCCCGCCCCAGCTCGTAGCCCAGCGTGGCGCGCCGCCAGCCCTGATTCCAGGCAAACAGCCCGCAGGTGCCAAGCAGCGGGCCGCCACAATCTGCGCCATCTGTGCGGCGTCACTTACCGGGTCGGTACCGAACCAGCGCATGGCGTCTGCGTCGGCAAATACCGGCAACAGTGCCGGCACATCGTGCTGGCCTATCTGCCGCAGCTGCAATCGGCGGGTGTACAGCAAGGGGAAGGTATCGGGCATGGCGATCTCGGCATGAAAAGGTTGGCCGCACAGGCAGGCGGGCCAGTTTACCTGACGGCCTGATGATGTAGGCATGGGGCCATGTTTAATCGGGCTACCCCAGCACCCAGCGCAAACGATCGCCGGCCGGCATGGCGGCCATCGTGCCATGCGCATCAAGCGGCACGCTCAACACGCAGCTTGCCGGCTGACGGCAGCACACCCCGGCGCGTCATGTCTTCACGATGATCGACTCGCATTTCATGTGGTGCATGAACTCGCGCAAAATCAATAAGCGGGCGGCAAACAGCCGGTCTGCGGGCAGCCCTTCCACCGACGCTGGCCGCCCCTGAATCACCGCGACCAGGCGCCCGAAAGTGTGCTCTACGACATCACGGCTCAGCGCGGTTTCTGCTTGCAGCGGGATAGCGGCCAACTTGGCGATATCCAGAATCTGGCTGTCTGGCGTATGCAAGGGCAGCACTTGCCCGGCCAGGCGGTGCCAGGTCTCCAGCTTGTTTTCGATCTCCTCTATCGCGTACTCCACCTCTAGCGCGCTTGGCGGCTCGTGCTTGAACCAGCGGCGGGCAATCGACGCGACGCCGATATCCAGAACATATTCCTCTGGCTGCGCCATGGGGCTCGTGCGCGTCAAGTGCAACTGATCCGCGCCCAGCGTTAGCCGCCATGCCGCTTCATTAACCTTGCCGTGCAAGTCCGTGTGCATGATGGTAGGTATCCTCAGATAGTTTCCATGGCAACGCCCAGCGCAGCCAGACGCGGTGTGAATAGCGCCATCAAGGCACCACACGGCTAATGTACAACGGCTGGCCAGCAGGGCGAAACGCTGCTCAGGCCAGCCCCGCCACGGCAGCAAGACAAGCCGGACTCAGCATGCAAAAAGCCACCCGAAGGTGGCTTGGTCTGCAGGGCGCTTAGCGCGGGCGATAACCCACCAGGCCATAGTACAGAATGAATACATAGCACAGCAGCGGCACACCAAACGAGGCCAGCAAGCTGATGTTGTCTGCCACGCTGGCTTGCAGCAGCGGCAATACCGCGCCACCCACAATAGCCATGCATAGCACGCCGGAGCCGGCGCCGGTGAGCTTGCCCAGGCTAGCCAGTGCCAGCGAGAAAATGGTGGGGAACATGATGGAGTTGCACAGGCCCACGGCCAGCAAACTCCACATGGCCACCTTGCCACCGGCCAGCATGGCTACAGCAATCAGCAACACCGACAGCAAGGCTGCACAGGCCAATACCTTGCTGGCCGCCACGCGACGCATCAGCGCGCTACCAATGAAGCGGCCAACCATGGCCCCGCCCCAGTACAGCGCCAGCAGCTTACCGGCATCCACCTGGCTCAGGCCCCCGACATCCGGCTGCTCCATCAGGCTCACCAGAAAGCTGCCAATACCGACCTCGGCGCCCACGTACACAAAAATGCCCACGGCACCCAGTACCAGGTGGCGGTGCTGCCATACGCTGCCCACGGCCTGGCTGTCTTGAGCGGCATCATCCTGAATAACCGGCAGGCGCAGCATGGCAAATACAGCGGCAATGGCAAACAGCGCGGCCGCCAGCATCAGGTAAGGGCCTTGCACCGAAGCGGCTTCGGCCAGCGCTTTTTCCTGCGCCGATACACCGGTAACGTGCTGTGTACCGGCCAGAATCAGCACCGCACCCAGCAGCGGCGCCACCGTGGTGCCCAGCGAGTTAAACGCCTGCGTCAGGTTCAGGCGGCTGGAGGCAGTGGCTACCGGGCCCAGGCGTGTAACGTAAGGGTTGGCCGCCACCTGCAAAATGGTAATGCCGCTGGCCAGGACAAAGAGCGCCCCCAGAAACGCCGGGTAGGACAAGCTGGCCGCCGCCGGGTAAAACAGCAGGCAGCCTACCCCGGCAATACCCAGACCGGCCACGATGCCACGCTGGTAGCCCAGCAGGTGTACCAGGCGGCCGGCAGGCAAGGACACCACAAAATAGGCGGTAAAAAAGCTGAACTGGATCAGTGCGGCCTGCACATAGCTCAGCGAGAACACCCCTTTGAGGTGCGGAACCAGAATGTCGTTCAGCGAGGTAATCAGGCCCCACATGAAAAACAGGGTAGTCAGGACGGCGAGCGACTTGCCGTGTTGTGTCTCTCCATGCGCGTGCATGTATCGTGCTCCGGTGGTAATGGGCGAAGGCGCGCAGTCTAAGTTCAAGTAGCAATGTACTCGACTGTTTTCATGGTTTTTTATCCACCCCGCCGCCTGGGCTACCGGCAAACATCAATACAAACAAAAACTTAACCAGGCACGGCAGACATCACCCGGCAGCCAGCCCGGCCAGAAGGCTGATATTTAATGTAAGCTTCGCGTAAGAAAACTACACCACACCGCCGTCATGCGGCCAACCTTGGTGCAACAAGCAGCCGTTTCATGGTGCCGTAGCGGCGCGCCCGTCAGCAAAATACTGGCGCACGCATTGCACAAATGCCTGCACCAGCGGGCTGTCACTCTGCTGCCGCCAGGCCACCCCCACACCGATAGACAGCAGCTCGCCTTCGGCAAAGCGCCGGTACACCACGCCGCTACGCCGGATCTGGCGCAAGGAGCGCGGTATCAGGGCCCCGCCCTGCCCTGCGGCAACCTGCGCCAGCAAGATATGGTGCTCGGGCGGCTCCGGCACAAAGCGCGGCGGCCGGGGCAGCGCCTGAAAAGCGGGCTGGCAAAAGTCGTAATAAGCCGGGTTCAGCGCCCGGCCAAACCAGAACAGCGCCTCCCCCTGCAAGTCGGCCAGCCTGACCTGGCGCTTTCTGGCCAGCGGGTGGCTGGCAGGCAGGGCCAGCATCAGCGGGTCGTCAAACAGTTTTTCTACCACCAGTTCGTTCGTCAGCGAAGGCAGGCCGATCAGCGCCACATCCAGCTCGCCACGGCGTAGCTGGCGTATGAGCTGTATGGAAAGCTGGCGCGAAATGGCCAGCCGTACCCCTGGGCAGGGCGCTGCCAGCATGGCAGACCAGTCTGGGAAGATACCGCTGTCTACCACCGTGGTCATGCCGATGCGCAACACCGCACCCGAATCTTGCTGCCGCGCATGCTGCAGCACGCTTTCGGCCTGCTGCAGCAGCGCCCGTGCATCTGCCAGAAAATGCACGCCCGCCTCGGTCATGCGCACGCCCCGCGTGTCCCGCTCGAACAGCTGCCGCCCCAGCACGGCCTCCAGCTGCTGAATCTGCCGGCTCAGTGGTGGCTGTGTCATGCACAGCCGCTCTGCCGCCTGGCGAAAGTTCAGTAGCTCGGCCACCGCGACAAAGCACTGTAGCTGTCTGGGTTTGAATAATCGGCTCATCCATATACCTCGTTATCACCGTATTAAACCTTATGCAGTCCAGTGCGCCATCCACAAAAGGTATCAAGCAAAAGGTATTAGTCATACCCGTTCAGCGCAGTCTAACTTATGTCATACCGTTTAATCTGTTTTGCTTAAAAACCAAAGGACATGGCATGAGCGACACACGTTACGAGCAAGGCTTGGCCCAGCTTTGCCTGGTAGAAGGCACCACACAGCCCGGCATTATCCAGGCCATGGCGGCCATGGCACCGGACCTGGCCCGACTCACCATTGCCTTTGCCTACGGCGATGTCTACACCCGCCCGGGCCTGACACCCCGCCACCGGCAGCTGGCCACCATCGGCGTGCTGGCGGCTCTGGGCAATGCCCAGCCGCAGCTGAAATTCCACATCATGGGCGCCATACGCATGGGCTGCAGCGCAAGCGAGGTAATCGAGGCGCTGATACACATGGCGGTGTACGCCGGCTTTCCGGCTGCGCTAAACGGGGTCTTCACCGCGCAGGCGGCGTTCGAGGCGCTGCAGCTTAGCCCGCCGGAACCCAGCCCGCCGGCCAACCCTGTCATGGCAACCGACACCGCGCGCTACGACGCAGGCTGGGCCGCGTTAAGCCATATCGACGGTGAAGCCGGCTTTCGCGTGGTAGACAGCCTGAAAGCCATTGCGCCAGACCTGGCGCACTTTGTGGTGGCGTTTGCCTTTGGCGATATCTACACCCGCCCCGGGCTGGACTTGCTGTCACGCGAAATCGTCACCGTGGCGGCCCTGGCCGCCATGGGCACCGCCACGGCCCAGCTGAAAGTGCATATCCACGGCCTGTTGAACGTAGGCGGCACGCAGGAGCAGCTTACCGAAACCCTTATCCACACCGCGGTGTACGCCGGCTTTCCGGCTGCCATCAACGGCATGTTGGCCGCACAAGACGTACTGCAGGCACGCCAGGCCCATGCGGCCTGAGCGTGCTAACAGCTTCCACCCCCTAAACGGAGCACCTTATGTCTACCCAACTCTTACTCGTCAGCGAAGCACCCACACTACCCGGCCAGGCGCTAACGGCAGCCCGGGCCTGGGCGGGCACCATCGCACCCGACTGGGTAGCGGCCCGTCAGCTGTATACCGCACTGGACGGCAGCAGCGTACTGGAGCTGATGGCCTTGCCCGACATGGCCAATCTGGCCCTGCTGGATAGCTGGTGGGCACACTGCTTGCAGGCAACGCGCCCTTATTTACAGGGCGACATGTGCCGGCAGGTGCTGCGCTTTGTCGAGGCACCCAAAGACTGCGCCACCCCGCTGCCCCGTACCCGCTATATCCAGCTGCGCCATGTCGAGGTACGCCCACCCGTACACGAGGCGTACCTGGCGTGGCGCGAGCAAACCATTTTTCAGGTAGTGCGCGAGGCCAGCGAAGTAGAAACCTTTCTGGCCTATCACTCGCTGATCAGCAGCGAGCCCGGCGTGATGTTTGTATCCGGTTTCTCGGGCAGCCTTGCCGCCTATAGCGCGGTATTTGGCAGCCCGGCTTACCAGGACATCGTGCGCCAGGCCGGCAACCGCTTTATTACCGGCGGTGAGCGTGGCTTGTACACCAAGCTTTACCAGGACATCAGCCAGCCGGAGCCGCAGCCATGAACGCCACCCGACCGTTACAAAACCGTGTTGCCATGGTAAGCGGCGCCAGCGGCGGCATGGGCCAGGCCATCTGCGCCCAGCTGGCACAAGCCGGGGCGCAGGTGGTGATGCTGGGGCGCGACCTGGACCGGCTAAGGCAAGCGCGCGAACAGCTGGCCCGGCAATGGGGCATTGGTGACTTGCTGTCCATACAGCAAATCGATATCCGCGATGCAAGCTCGGTGAGCCAGGCAATCGCCGCGCAGGGGCAGGCACTGGGCACGCCCGACATGCTGGTGCACGCAGCCGGTGACGGCCCGGTAGCGCCCTTGCTGGAGGCCACAGAAGCCATGTGGCAAGCCACCATACAGGGCAAGCTGCTCGGCACCATACGCCTGACCCGTGCGGTGGCAGCAGGCATGGTGGCGCGCAAAAGTGGCCGTATCGTGATCATCAACGGGGTATTCGGCCGCGAGCCGGACCCGCTGTTTCCCATCAACAGCACCGTAAATGCCGGCCTGGCGGCCTTTGGCAAAGCCAGCGCGCACGACCTGGGGCGGCACGGCATCTGCGTCAATGTCATCAACCCGGGCGCTACCGACACGCCGCTGTGGGCAGATATCAGCCAGGCACTGGCCAGCCGGCTGCACACCACCGCCGATGCCGTGAGCCAGCAAGTACGCGACAAGATTCCCCTGGGCAGGTTGGCCGCACCCGACGATGTGGCCGCGCTGGTGGTATTCCTGGCATCGGCGGGCGGGCAGTACATCAACGGTGCGGCCATCACTGTCGATGGCGGCGCCAGCGCCGCTATCTAGAAAGTGACCATGAACCACACCACCCCGCCGGCCAGCTCGCTGGCCATGACCCTGTTGCTAGCCTGTGCCGCCACCTGCCTGGCCGTGGCATCGGTGTACCTGAGCCAGCCCGTTTTTGCCGACATTGCGGCTAGCTTCTCCTTGCCGGCAAGCGATGCCCGCCTGGGTTTTAGCGTAGCCAGCCTGGCCTATGCACTGGCCTTTTTCATTCTGGGGCCATGGTCAGACTACCTGCCCGCCGCTGCCATGGCTCGCCGGGGGCTGGTGCTGGGCGCCCTCTGCCTGGGCGCGGCTGGCATGCTGTCGCACTTCAGTGCCTATTTGCTGGCCGTCGGGGCTGCCGGGGCGTGTGCTGCCATGGTACCTGCAGCCATGTTTGCCCTGCTGCCCCGGCTAGCGCCGCCGCAGCAGCTAGGCAGTTATTTTGGCCTGATCATTGCCGCTTCCGTGGTGGGTATTACCCTGGGCCGGGCCGGCATGGGCCTGCTGGCCGGGGTGACAGGCTGGCAGCACGCGTACCTGATAGCAGCGGCGGCCCTGCTACTGATGGCACTGGCCACCTACGGCCTGCCACCGGAGCCCCACCGGGGCAGCCAGGCGCAAGCACCGCAGCGCCATACCTATTACCAGTCGCTAGCCATGTTGGCCGAACCCGGCCTGCGCAGCTTGTTCATCACGGGGTTTCTGCTGTTTTTTGCCTATCTGGGCATGGTGACGTTTCTGACTTACCGCCTGCAGCAGCCGCCCTTTCACTATGACAGCACCGATATCGGCAAGGTCAGCCTGGTAGGCCTGATCGCCGTGCTGGGCGCCCCGCTGTCCGGCCGCCTGGCCAACCGCTACGGGCCACGGCAGGTTGCCCTGGCCGGGCTGGCAATGGTTGCGCTGGCTATCGGCCTGCTGTGGCGGGCAAGCGCAAACCTGCATGTCAGCAGCGGGCTATTCCTGCTGTTTTTAGGTGTGTTTTCCTGCCAGCCCGCCATTTTTGTACAAATCGCCGGGCGCGCCGGGGCCAGCCGGCGCGGTACGGCATCGTCACTGTATCTGCTGATTTGCCTGGGGGCCGGCAGCTTGTCCAGCACCTTGCTGGAGCCGGCATGGCGACTGGCGGGCTGGGCCGGGATCAGTGGCGTCGCCCTGGGCTGCACGGGGCTCGCCGCCTTGGTGTTGCTGCGCGACAGCGCAGGTCCGCACCCTGGCCGCTAATGCGGCCAACCCGCCTGCCAGCCCAAGCTCGACATACAGCGGTTCTGATGGGCATACCCACTCTTTACACACACACCGGGAGCAGCCATGCAAACCATGTTTATCGTAGGGAACAAGTTCAAGGATTTCTGCCAGCACGACAATGTGATCACGCTGGCCCAGCTACAGCAGCTGGTGCGGGATCAGCAGCTTGCCAGCCTGCCCAAGGACACGCGCCTGCTAGCCGGCCAGGGGCTGCGCGAAGCGGATATCCAGCAGATACTGCGCACCTTGCAGCCTGCTGCGCTGGCAGCTGGTCTGGACCTGAGCGGGCTATACCAGCGCCCGGCACGCGCCAGCCGGCTGCACACCCACAAGCACCAGCTGCAAAACGCCATCATCTCGCACCCTTTACGCCTGAACGACACGCTGTTCGAAGTGGCACTGATGGTGGACGATCGCAGCGAACTCATGGGTGACCATGCCACCGGCCAGCACATACAGGGCATGGTACTGATCGAGGCTGCCCGCCAGACTTTTCTGGCGGTGACCGAGGAGTACTTCATCGGGCCGGATGAACCGCAGCGGTATTACTTTGTGATCAACAGCATGGCTATCCGCTTCCAGGGTTTTGTTTTCCCGCTGGATGCCACGCTGCGCTACCAGATCGTCAGCATGAACGTGGATAACCGCGACCGCATGCGCTTTGACACGCTGATCACCGTGCTGCAAGGCGGCAAATCCGTGACCCAGCTTGGCGTGCAATTCACCGCATTTCTGGCCGAGCAGATCGAAGCCAAAGAACAGCAGCAAGCCACACTCGCGCTGCAAGCTCATTGGCAGCCGGCTACCAGCACGGCGAAGGCAGAGGGGGTGGCATGACACAATCCGCCAGCTACCCGCTGCAGCTCACCACCCAGGGGCCCAGCTACCCACCCAGCGAGGTCATGGACGCCGAGGGCAACTTTATCGTGATCGGCCGGGTAAACCGGCAGGCGCCCGATGGCGGCCTGTCCAGTACGTGGTCACGCGCCATCGTGGCAGCAGACAGCCCACTGCCCGCGTTCGGGCAACAGCTGCCGTACCGCATCGTGCGCGAGCTGCCCGCCACCCTCAGCCCGGCCGACCAGCAGCTGGTACTGCATACCCTGCCGCTACCGCTGCCGTGCAGCAACTACCCCATGCTGTTTGCCCCGGCGCAGCAGCCACTGGCCAGCCAGCTGGTACGGCCCAGCTATGCCTTTCACCAAACCCCTATCCCCGACCTGCGCGAACAGGATGGCAGGCGCATCGGCACCCCCATCACGCTGGGCATGTGGGTGACGGCCAGCGGGCAACTGAACGTGCAACTATCGGCCGACCGCCGGCATGCCACCTTCGAGCTCGCCATGACAGGGCTGATACCCGACAGCCTGTACACCGTGATGAGCCTGCGCCAGCACGACCTGCACCCGGTCGCCCCCACCCGCCCCGGCCCGCTGGGCGTACCCAATGTTTTCATGGCCGACGCGCAAGGCCGCGGCTACTACCGGGCTACGCTGCCCCACCCCTTTCCCGACCCGGCCAGCCCGGGTGCCAACCGCGTCATCAATGTCATCGTGCTGTGGATGAGCTACCAGATGAACTGCGGCGGGGCGATAGGCTGGTTTGGCCTGGGTGGGGATATCCACGCCCAGCTCAAGCTGGCCGAACCTGGTTTTCAAACCCTGCAAACCCACCCCTGACAGGAGCACACCATGCCCATTCTTCACCTGACCACCTGGCCCGGCCTGGGCGATGAAAAAAGCCGACAGCTGGTAGCCGCCCTGACCCGCACGCTGCACGAGATAAGCGGCGCACCGCTGGACCGCATCACTGTCTACATCAGCGAAATCCCCACCAGCCGCTGGGCAGAAGGCGGCATTCTGGGGTGCGAGCCCGACTTTGCCGCCCGCAGCCGCCAGCCACCTGCCGCAGGACGCCTGCCATGAACGCGCCACGCTTTGCCTTTTTTGATGTCGACAACACGCTGATCAACCTCAAAAGCATGTTCAGCTTTCACGACTACTGGTACCAGCACTGGCTACCGGCTCAGGGCCGGGCCGCCCCGCAGGAGTACGAGGATATCTGTGCCATTCTGGATACGCTGGCGCGCAATGGCGAAAGCCGGGAGGCCATCAACCGGCGTTACTACACCTTCTTTGCCGGCCGTGCGGTAAGCGAGGTAGCCGAGTGCGCGCAGTCATGGTTCGAGCAGCATCACCATAGCCCGGGCTTTTTCATTACGCAGACACAGGCAGAATTGCAGCGTTTACAGCAAGACGGGCTCACACCGGTTCTGGTGTCCGGCTCGTTCCGCGCGGTGCTGGCACCCATTGCAGACACCTTGGGTGTAAGACACATCCTGTGCACCACGCTGCTGGAAAGCGGCCAGCGCTACAGCGGGCGCATCGCAGCACCGCAAACCATTGGCGCAGGCAAAGCCACGGCCATGCAGGACTTTTTACAAGCACACGGTACCCATCCACAAACCTGCTGGGCGTTTGGCGACGACTATTCCGACTTTGCCATGCTCACGGCTGTCGGCCATGGCGTACTGCTGGGTGGCAACCCGCGGCTGGAGGATCTGGCACGGCTGAAGGGTTTGGATATCTTGCGGACACAGCCTGCAAGTGATGGCGGCCTGCCCCAGGCGGCTCAGGGCAGTGCGGCCGGCTGATACACATACACGCTGCGCTTGCCTGCGGCTTTGGCCTGATACATGGCCATGTCGGCCTGGCGCAGCACCTCGTCGGCCCCCGGTGCCGGGCCGGCAGCAAAACAAGCCAGGCCGATGCTGACCGACACCTGGACAGCATGGCCATCCAGCTGCTGTACCTGGCCCAGCTGTGCGGCCAACTGCTGCATGGCTTGGGCGTAGTCTTGCGGCCCGGCCAGCAATAGCACGAACTCGTCGCCCCCCATACGCGCGGCGCATTGCGCAGCGGGTTGCCATTGCTGTAGCTGGCGGGCAACGCGCTGCAACAAAACATCGCCTGCGGCGTGGCCGTAGTGGTCGTTGACCGGTTTGAAGCCGTCTAGGTCCAGGTACGCCAAGGCCCAGGGCTGCGGTGGTGGCTGCTGCACCCAGGCTTGCAGGCTGGCGATCAGCGCGCGGCGGTTGGCCAGGCCGGTTAGGGCATCGGTATGTGCCTGGCGCGCCAGCTGCTGCTGCACCTGCGTTTGCTGCTGCGCCAGCTCGCGCAAGCGGGTGTCGGTACGCGCCAGCCAGCCCAGTATGGTATCGGCCTCGGCCGGCGGGGCGGGCTGCTGATCGGCGTCACCGATATGCACGATATGGCTGTATAGCTGGCGCAGGCTGCCACCCAGCACGTCGCGGCTATAGCTGCGCATGCGCAGCAGTAGCAGGCACAAGCCGGCGGTCACCAGCAGAAAGACAAAGCGCACCAGCCTGGCCTGCATGGCGGCTTGCTCTACTTCAAACAGCGTGCGCTGCTCGATGAGCTGATAAAACTCGTCGATAGGCCGCATGATGCGGGCCTTGGCCAGCATATAGCGCTCGTCGTAGACCATTTGCAGTGCCTGGGCGCGCTGCCGGGCGGCCTGACTTTCAGGCAGGCTGTCGCTACGTGCCACCATGTCCATCGCGGCCAACTCCAGGTGGATCAGGCTATCGGACTGACGCTTGGCATCCGCCAGGCGGGCAAACTCCTGGCTGGAAAAGCGCGCTGCCTGCATCAGTGAAATCAGGCTGGCTTTTTCGCCTGCAGGCTTGGGCCTGTCATTACGCGGGTAGACCAGGTCCCAGTAAATGCGGTTGTAATGCAGCGGGCGGGCGGCGGTGCCATCGCGGATGGCAATGATTTCATGAAAGTACTGGCGGTATTTCGGGTTGCCGGTGGCCACATAGCTGCGCACCATGCGCGTAAGGTCGTCGGACGACTGGCGCAGCTCATCGGCCAGCAGATAGGACTGATACCGCCGCTCGTTGGCCTGATCGAGCCGCCACTCGGTAAACACATACAGGGCAAAAGTGGCAGTAAACACCACAAACAGCAACAGCGTGCAGATAAACAGCCACTGCAGACGGTCCAGGTTTTTCTGTGCTGCACTCATGCTCAGTCCTATACGCAGGCTACTGATGGCGGCGGGTCTGGCTTAGCCCCAGCGGGCGGCGGCGGCGTCATCGCTGGCTTTGGCGTCTACCCAGCGGCAGCTGCCATCGACAAAGTCTTCGCGCTTCCAGAACGGTGCTTCGGTTTTCAGGTAGTCCATCAGGTACTCGGCCGCCGCAAAAGCGGCTTTACGGTGGCCGGATGCCACCAGCACCAGCACGATCTGCTCGCCCGGTGACAGGCTGCCTACGCGGTGGATCACCCGCACCGCCGAGAGCGGCCAACGCTGCGCGGCATCCTCGGCGATACGCTGGATCTCGGCCTCGGTCACGCCGGGGTAGTGCTCCAGAAACAGTGCGGCCAACGGTATGGCGGCATCGTGCGCACGCACCATGCCCTGAAAAGCCACCAGTGCCCCGGCGTCGCCGGCGTGCTGGCGCAAGGCGGTTTCTTCGGCGGCCAGGTCAAAAGCCTTGGTCTGGATGCTGATATGGCAATACATGCTAGCCCCCCGTGACCGGCGGCAGAATCCCCACCTCGGCCCCTGGCGGGATGTCGGCCTCGCCACGCACCACCTGCTGGTTGACCACCAGGCGAAACACCTGGCCCTCGGCCAGGGCCTGCGCCCAGCTATCGCCACGGGCACGCAGCTGGGCCAGCAAGGCAGCTGTACTGCCGCCCGACCACGGCAGCTGTTCTTCACTACACCCGGCGGTGTCTTTGAGGCGGCCAAAATACAGTACGCGTATGTTCACTTGTTCTCCTTCAGCCAGCACAAGACAAAATCGGCGATGGCATCAGTATGGTTCAGCGGCAGGCAGGGTACGGGCAAGTCGAGCGCCGTATCGCTGGCTACCGCCATGATGTTCGTGTCGTCCGGCTGTAGCAGCGGTTTGCCCAGCGCGGCACGGTATACCTCTATTTTCGGGATGGGCAGCCACTTCTGGCCTTCCAGCACCACCAGGTCTACCGGCTGCAGCCTGGCCAGCTGCGCCGCCAGATCGGGCGGCGTGGCCAGGTTTTCATACACGGCCAGGCCCTGCTCGCCCAGCAGCATCACCTGCGCAGCACCGGCAGCCCGGTGCCGGTAGCTATCCTTGCCCGGCGTATCAAAATCCAGGCGGTGGTGGCTATGCTTGATCACCGACACCTGCAGGCCGGCCTGACACCAGCGCGGCAACAGCTGCTCCAGCAAGGTGGTCTTGCCACTGCCAGACCAGCCGGCCACCCCCAGTATTGTTTGCATGCTCATCCTTCACGCCCCTAGCGCCACAGCTGGCGCAGCAGCTGCACGCTGGCCAGGCCCAGCCCTGTCATCAATAAAGAGCCAGCCAGATGGCTGCCGATATGCGCCAGCGCCCAGGCCCAGCGCCCCTGCTGCAGCAGCGTTACCGACTCGGCCGAAAAGGTGGAAAACGTGGTGAGCCCACCCAGAAAACCGGTCACCACAAACAGCCGCCATGCTGGCGCCAGCTGCGGGTTGGCCGCAAAGATGGCCAGCGCCACGCCAATCAGGTAGGCACCGATCAGGTTGGCGGCCAACGTACCGGGCGGCAGCGCGGGAAACAGCGCGTTCAGCGACACAGACAGCAGCCAGCGCAGCACCGCACCCAGCGCCGCACCCACACTGATAGACAAAATGGCCAGCACACGCACACCCCGGCAATGAATCAGGCTGCCACTTTAGCCCAGCATGGCCTGCGCCGCCAAGCCAGCAGCAAAAAGCCCTGCTGCATAGCAACAGGGCTTTGATTTGATGCGGCCAACATACCACTATGCGCTTAGTCGCGATATACCGCGGGCTGGCCGGTTACCGCCGCCATCACCGCCAGCTGGATGTCTTCCGACATCAGCATGGCCGCGTTCCAGTTGGCCACGTGGTTCAGGCCATCGGCTACGCTGTGGTCGCGGCTGTAGTTCAGCACTTCTTTGGTGCCCTGTACCGCCAGCGGCGATTTGGCGGCAATGGCGGTGGCCATGTCCATGGCAGCGGCCAGCACGGCAGCCGCATCGGGTAGCACGCGGTTCACCAGGTGCAGGCTGGCGGCTTCGGCGGCTTTCACGTCGCGCGCGGTCAGCGCCATCTCGCGGGCATTGCCCTCGCCTACCACGCGGCCCAGGCGCTGCAGCGTGCCTACGTCGGCCACCATGCCTACATCCACCTCGCGCACGCTGAACACGGCGTTCTCGGCAGCCAGGCGAATGTCGGCGGCCAACACGATATCCAGCGCCCCGCCGACACAGGCGCCATGAATGGCGGCAATCACCGGCTTGCGGCACAGCTCCAGGCTGCTGACATTGGCCTGCAGCCCTAGGATGATGCGGCGCAGCTTGTCACGCTTGCGCGCCTCGCAGGCGTCTTCGATGGCGCTTTGCATATTCATCAGCATGGACAGGTCGATACCGGCGCAGAAATGCTTGCCGTTGCCCGACAGCACCACGGCGCGCACGCCGGGCTCGGCATCACACCATTCCATGGCCTGCTGCAGCTCTTGCCACATGGCTTCGTTCAGCGAGTTGGCTTTGTCCGGGCGGTTTAGCGCCACATGCGCCACGGCACCGTGGCAAGTCAGCTGCAAGGTGGTGTAGCTCATGCTCAGGCCTCCTTGCGCTTCTTGGGCACCCAGGCCCATACCATTTCGCACACGATGGGCGATTCGCCCGATTCGTCGGTTACCACCACATCTACCAACACGTCGCCTTTGTCTTCCACAAACATGCGCTGCACCTGGTCGGTGTTCAGCGTGGCCACGGCGCGCATATCGCCCTGGGCGCGCTTGTAGTAGCTGACCTTCATGGATTTGAGCAGCATCAGCTTGTCGTCCGGCACGTTCATGCCCACCACAAAGCCCGACGCGGTTTCGGCCAGCAGGGCCATAGCGGCGGCGTGCAGGCCTTTAATGTGGTTTTGTACCTTCTTGCGGTTTTTTACGCTGACCACCATGCGCTCGCGGCCAACTTCCTCGAACACCAGGCCGGCGGTACCCAGAAACGGTACAAACTTGCCAAACATGCGGGTGATGACCCAGGAACGCATCCCGGCCGGCAGGCTGGCGGTTTTGTCCACCATACGGCACATACTGTTTTTTGCTGTTGTCATGATTGCCCTTCTCGTGTTGTCGATGGCTGCTTGGGCAGCCTTATAAACGGGGCGAGGGCCATGGCCAGCCCGCCTCCTTGATTACGCCTGCGCCATGCCCAGCAGCAGGCGGATTTGCTGCTTTACCTCGTCCAGCGCGGTACTATCCAGCCGCGCCAGCTGCAGGCTGCCCTGCATGGCGGCAAACACAATGGTGCCCATGCCTTCTGGCGTGCCCACGTAGTGCATGGCCCCCGCTACCTGGCCACGGCGCACGATATCCACCGCCCAGGTGCGCATTTCTTCTACAAAACTGGCAGTACTCTGGCGCATTTCCGGCGGCAGCGTGTGCAGCTCAGCCGACAAGATGCCGCTGGGGCAGATCTGCTGTTTGTTGTAATAGGTATCCGCCAGGGAAAAGTAGCGGTCCAGCTGTACCGGCGGCGACAGCTCGGCTTGCGCCTCGACATAGCGGGCAAAACGGCGACGGTAACGCTCGATCAGTGCCACACCCAGGTCGGTTTTCTTGGGGAAATGGTAGTGGATGGCGGCATTACGCACCCCCAGCTCACCGCTAATGTGTTGATAGCTAAAGGCATTGAACCCGCGCGAGAGCATCAGCACCTCGGCCAGGTCCAGGATTTTCTTGCGCGTATCGGTACGGGCATCGGTTTCAGGCTTCATGCCGCGACTCTACTTACTGGTCAGTAAGGTGTCAATCTGGCCACCACCAGCCATGGACAGGCATGCCGAATACGTTATGATGGTGGCCAAATTGCCTGATTACACGCGGTATATTCAATGAAACTCAAGTTCAGCAAAATGCACGGCCTGGGCAATGACTTTGTGGTCATTGATGGCGTAAGACAAACCGTCACCCTGACGGCAGACCGCCTGCGCCAGCTGGGAGACCGCCATCTGGGTATCGGCTTTGACCAGCTGCTGCTGGTAGAAGCCCCGCAGTCGCAAGAAAACGATTTCCGCTACCGCATCTTCAACAACGACGGTAGCGAGGTAGAACAGTGCGGTAACGGCGCACGCTGCTTTGTGAAATTTGTCACCGAACAGCGCTTGTCCAACAAGCGCGCCATCCGCGTAGAAACCGCCCGTGGCGTGATCGTGCCCGAGCTGGGCGAAGGCGGCCTCATTACGGTAGACATGGGCGCACCGCGCTTTGCACCGTTGCAAATCCCTTTTGTGGCCGAGGGCGATGCCATCACCCACCCGCTGCAAGTGGGTAACGAGTCTATCGACATTACCGTGGTATCCATGGGGAACCCGCACGCCGTGCAGGTAGTCAGCCATGTAGATACCGCACCGGTCGCCACGCAAGGCCCACTCATCGAACACCACACCCGCTTCCCCGAGCGCGTCAACGCCGGCTTCATGCAGATTGTTGGCCGTAGTGAAATCCGCCTGCGCGTGTACGAGCGTGGCGCGGGCGAAACCCAGGCCTGCGGCACCGGCGCCTGCGCTGCCGTGGTAGCGGGCATCCGCCGTGGCTTGCTGGACAGCAAGGTGACCGTGCACACCCGCGGCGGCAAGCTGCAGATCGAATGGCTGGGCGACGGCCACCCGGTACGCATGACCGGCCCGGCCGTGACGGTATTCACCGGCGAAATCGAAGTCTGACCCGGCCAGGGCGCTGCGGCAGATCAATACTGCCGCCGCACCTGGCGTGTAGCGTGCCGTCACCCCCAACACTGTTTTGCAAAGGAGTGCTGTAGTGGAAGCTGATGACGTACTGGCCTATCTGGATGCCAACCCGGACTTTCTGTCCAGCCACGCCCTGCGCTATGGATTAAAACCGGTACAAGACCGCGTGGTCTCGTTTGCCGACCGCCAACTGCTGGACCTGAAAGACCGCAACCGCCAGCTGGAAGCACGCATGACGCAGCTGGTACGCCACGGCGAGCAAAACGACCAGACCCTGGCACGCACGCACAAGCTGAGCCTGGCCCTGATGAAAGCCGGCAGCGTGGACGAGGTGCACAGCGCCATCCTGCACGTATTTGCCGAGCATTTTGGTCTAAACCGCGTAGCCGTACGGCTGTGGCACGACGCCGCCGCCGACACCGGGCTGTACAACGCCCGCCAGGACGTACGCCTGCTGGCAGGCAACCTGTCCGCGCCCTATTGCGGCCCGTACGCCAACGACGAAATCATCAGCTGGTTCCCCGCCGTGCCGGTGCTGCAGTCGTTTGCCCAGCTGGCCTTGCGCGAAGGCACCGAGCCGTTCGGCATGGTAGTCATTGCCAGCGACGACGCCCAGCGCTTTACCTTTGACATGCAAACCCACTACCTGGCGCAAATGGGCGAGCTGATCTCGCTGGCCATGCTGCGCGCCCTGAAAGCATGAGCCCCACCCTGTCCAGCGCACTGCTGCTGTTACCCCTGGTGCTGTACACCCTGCACGCGCTGTGGCGGCTTATCGCCAGCGACAGCCTGCCAGCGGTGTTGAGCTTTGCCCTGGCCTACCTGGTGCTGGGCCTACTGTGCCGCCTGGCCCTGCCTACCTTGCCCATGGTGCCGGTCTGGCTGCCTTTTCTCTACCCTTATGCCTGGGCTGGCGTGGGGGCGCTGCTGCTGGCACTGGCTACGCTGAAGGTTGGCCGCAGCGGGCTGCGGCTGGAAGGCATACCGCCGATATTGAGCATCTATGTGCTATCCCAGCTGTGCATGCATGCTGGCGTACTGCTGCTTACGCCGCTACTGTCCGGCCGCCCGGCGCAGGCCTACACCATGCTGCCACCCCTGGTCGCCACTGGCGCCTACCTGATCTACCGCCTGTGCCTGAAACTGTGCCGCGGCCAACACGGCTTTTCCTGGCTAGCCGTCGTCGCCTCCACGCTGGCAGCACCACTGCTACTGGGCTGGATGGCAGAGCTAAGCGTACCGCTGATGCTGCGGCATTTCTGATACCGCTAGCCGCCATGAAAAAACCCGCTTTTGGCGGGTTTTTTCATGGCTTTGCACACATCGCAAGCGGGGTCAGGCCGGGGCTTTCAACACACTGCCATCGGCGTCCAGTACGGTCAGGCTTACCGGAATCGCAGCGGCCACACTTTGCGTTACCGTGCAGAAGTCTTCAAAGGTATCCAGCAGGCGTGCCAGCTGCGCCTGGCCAGCTGCCGGCGTACCGCAGCGTAACGTTACCGTCATACCCAGCACGCGCAGGCGGTTTTGCGCATTGCGGCCAACCTCGGCACTGGCCTCGCAGCTGAGCGGTTCCAGGTTGATGCGGTACTTGCGGGCAGCAAACAGCAGGCTGGCACTCAGGCAATTGGCCACCGCGCCCACCAGCAGCTGCGATGGCGAGGGGCCGGTATCGCTACCCAGCGGGGCCGGCTCGTCTGTCACCAGGGTATGGCCGCCATCAAAATGGTTGTCGAAGCGGTAGTTTTCCAGCTGTGTCAGCGTGACACGGGCATTGGCGGACATGTGCTCTCCTTGCTTACAGCGTGCGCCCCACTACGGCCGCCAGTGGCCGTAGCGTCGCCAGCAGTTCATCCAGCGCATCAGGCGTGATGGCTTGTTCGGCATCGCACCAGGCTTGTTGCGGGTCGTTGTGCACTTCCAGCAATAGACCATCAGCACCCGCGGCAATGGCAGCGCAGGCCAGCGGCGCCACCAGGCTAGCGCGCCCGCCGGCATGGCTGGGGTCCACCAGCACCGGCAGGTGGGTTTCGCGCTTCAACAGCGGGATGGCGCTGATATCCAGCGCATGGCGGCTGGCGGTATCAAAGCTGCGGATACCGCGCTCGCAAAAGACGATATTGTGGTTGCCGCCCACCGCGATGTACTCGGCAGCCATCAGCCACTCGCTCAGGGTAGACGCCACACCACGGTGCAGCAGCACCGGTTTGTTGATGCGGCCAACCTCTTTCAGCAGCTCGGCGTTTTGCATATTGCGCGGGCCGATCTGGATCACGTCTACGTCGTATTCCAGAAAGGTATCCAGCTGGCGCACATCCAGCAGCTCGCTCACCATGGGCATGGCCTGGCTGCGCGCCGCCTGCTGCAAATACCCCAACCCCGCCTCGCCTACGCCCTGAAAAGCATACGGGCTGGTGCGCGGCTTGTAGGCACCGCCACGCAGCAGGCCCACACCGCTGTGGCGCAGGCGGGCAGCCAGCGCCTGCATCTGCTCTGCGCTTTCTATGGCGCTCGGCCCGGCTATCAGCTGGATGGCGCTGCCGCCCAGCTGCACGCCGCGTACCGACACCACGCTGTTGTCCGGCTTTACCTCGCGCGAGACGATGCGGTAGTCCTTCAGCACGCGGATGGCACGCTCCACGCCGGGCATGGTTTCAAACATGTCGGCAGACAGCACGCGCTCGTCACCCACGGCACCGATAATGGTGCGCTCGGTGCCACGCGACAGGTGTTCGGCCAAACCGGCAGCGCGAATCTTGGCCACCACCGCATCGATATGGGCGGGGTTGGCCCGGCCGTGCATTACGATAATCATGCCGCGCTCCGGCTAGATGTGGTCATGCGACAGCCACTTGCCATCCGGTGCGCCGCGATGCTGATTCATGGCGTCCAGCAGCTCGGGCAGCGTATCGGCCACCACAAACAGCGCCAGATGGCTTTCGCGCACAAAGCCTTCGGCCACCGCGTGCTTCACCATAGCCAGCAGCGGGTCGAAGAAACCCTCGATATTCAGCAGGCCGATGGGCTTGCAGTGCACCGACAGCTGCGCCCAGGTCAGCATTTCGAACAGCTCGTCGTAGGTGCCAAAGCCACCCGGCAGCGCAATGAAGCCGCCGGACAGGTCTTCCATCAGCGCCTTGCGCTCGTGCATGGTTTGCGTGACATGCAGCTCGGACAGGCCGTGGTGCGCGACTTCTTTTTCTTTCAAAAAGCCCGGAATCACGCCCACCACACGGCCACCAGCGGCCAGCGCCGCGTCGGCGGCTTCGCCCATCAGGCCGATATTGCCACCGCCGTAAACCAGGGTAATGGCACGGGCGGCCAGGGTACGGCCCAGCTCTTGCGCGGCATGGGTATAAGCCGGGCGGGTGCCGCTATTGGAACCGCAGAACAGACAAACAGACTGGATGCTCATGAGATGCTTTCTATCGGGCTGCCTGCCGGCAGCCCAGTCATTACAGTACGGCTTGCGGGTAGGCGCCCAGCACTTTGACAAAAGACGTGCGCTCGCCCAGGCCTTTCAGTGCCTGCGCGATATTGTCGTTGCTGTGGTGGCCTTCCATATCGATAAAGAACACGTAGTCCCACAGCCCCGCGCGCGACGGGCGCGACTCGAACTTGGTCATGGATACGCCGTTGGCCGCCAGTGGCTCCAGCAGCGAGTGCACCGCGCCCGGGCGGTTTGGCGCCGAGACAATAATGGAGGTTTTGTCCTGTGCGGTCTGCCCCACTTCCTGATGGCCCAGCACCAGAAAACGCGTGGTGTTATTAGGCTCGTCTTCGATGTTCTCGGCCAGCTTGGCCAGGCTGTAGCGCTCGGCCGCGGCCTGGCCGGCGATAGCGGCGCAGTCGGCGTCCTCTGCGGCCAACCTGGCGGCTTCGGCATTACTGGCTACCGAAATGCGCTCTACATGGGCCGGCAGGTTTTTGTTCAGCCACTCGTGGCACTGTGCCAGCGCCTGGGCGTGGGCGTACACCCGGCGGATACCATCCATTGCGGGGGCATTGCGCAGCAGGTGGTGGTGGATGCGCAGTACTACTTCGCCGCAAATCTTCAGCGGTGTGCTCACCATCAGGTCCAGCGTGCGGCCCACGGCGCCTTCGGTGGAGTTTTCTACCGGTGCCACCACGTAGTCCAGCTGGCGCGACTCTACCAGGCGGAAGGCTTCGTCGATCGAGCTGCAGGCCACGGTGCGGGCGGCATGGCCAAAGTGCTTGAGCGTGGCCAGCTGGGTAAAGCTGCCTTCCGGCCCCAGGTAGGCAATGGACAGCGGCTTTTCCAGCGCCAGGCATTCGGACATGATTTCGCGAAACAGGCGCGCCACGGACTCGCCCGGCAGCGGGCCGGGGTTCAGCGCCTTGATGCGGCGCAGCACCTGCGCTTCGCGCTCGGGGCGGTAGATAATGCCGCCGCCCTTGATTTCGCCGATGTCGCGCGCGTGCTGCGCACGCTGGTTAAGAAGATGCAGGATGTCGACGTCGATCTGGTCGATAGCGTCACGATGGAGCTTGAGGAGGTCTTCAGACACGATTCAGAGGTCTTTCAGGATGACAAATTGGCCTTTTCCGATAGGATAAGTTTCCGCGAGATAGCCATGTGTCGCAAGCACTGCCGCAATAAAATCCGCGCACTCGGCAGCGTGCGACAGGGCATTATCCATCACCACCAGCCCGCCTGGCGCCAGAATGCGGGTAATTTCCGGCCAATAACCTTGATATCTTGCGCGATCGGCGTCCAGAAACAGCAAATCCACCGACTCGTCATTGGCGTCAGCCAGCAAGGAAAACGCATCGCCAGTACGCAGGCTCACTACATCGTGCAGGCCAAAGGCATCCAGCGTGGCACGCGCCAGCGCGGTTTTGTGTGCCGAGCTGTCTACTGTCAGCACGCTACCCTTGTGTGCCTTGGCTGCCAGCCCCAGCCACACGGTAGAAAACCCGTTGCTGGTGCCGATTTCCAGCACGGTACGCGCGCGGCGGCTGCGGGATAGCTGGTAGAGGAATTTGCCGGTGTCCGGCGTGATGTTCAAGCGCTTTTCGCGCCGCTCGCTGTGGCTGGCGTCAAAGTGCTCGCCCTCCTGCCACAGCTGTTGCAAACGCTGCAGTATCGATGGTGTCAGCATGGCCCACCCCTTTCATTAAGCATACCCGCCTAGTGTAAGGGCAAAGCCACGGCTGTGCAGCGCCATCAGAAGCAGCTGGCGATGGTATTACCCAGGCCCACGATAAAAGCGGGCCGGCCATACGCCCACAAACCCAGCAACAGTACCGTGAACAGGCCGGCGGCCAACAGCAGCCTCATGCCTGCGCCCCGGCCACCGCCACCGGCACTTCTTTTACCGGCAGGTTGGCCGCAGCAGCCATCAAACCCAGTGCGATGGCCATGCCCCACACGATGTCGTAGCTACCGGTGCGGTCATAAATCAGCCCGCCCAGCCACACGCCCAGAAAGCTGCCCACCTGGTGCGAGAAAAACACCGCGCCCGACAGCATGCCCAGGTTACGCACGCCAAACAGGCTGACAATCACCCCGTTGGTCAGCGGCACGGTAGACAGCCACAAGAAGCCGATAGCTGCAGCAAACAGCCCCACCGATACGCTGGAAAGCGGCGCCAGCAGGAAAGCCACAATCACCACGCTGCGGGCAAAGTAAATACCCGCCAGCAAATATGGCTTGGGGTAGCGCCCGCCCAGCTTGCCTGCGGTGTAGGTGCCACCGATATTGAACAGGCCAATCAGCGCCAGCGCCATGCTGGCCACGCCACCGGCCAGGCCGTGGTCGCGCAGATAGGCGGGCAAGTGCACACCGATGAACACCACCTGGAAACCACACACGAAATAGCCGGCCATCAGCAAGCGAAACGAGCGCTGCTGCCAGGCCTGGGCAAACGACGCCACCATCCCCTGCCAGATGCTGCCGGTGGCCGCCGGCACCGGCGGTGCATCGCGGTAGGCGCGCGCCATCGGGGCAGCCAACGGCAACAGCGCCGCCGCCATGCCCGCCAGAATCAGCAAGGCTGGCACCCAGCCCAGGCTATCAATCAGCCCGCGCTCGATAGGCACCATCATGAACTGGCCAAACGAGCCGGCCGCGGCGGTGATGCCCATGGCGCTGGAGCGCTGCGCATCTGGCACGGCGCGCACAATCACGCAAAACACCACGCTATAGGTGGTACAGGATAGCGCCAGCCCCAGCAGCAAGCCGGCCGAGCCGGACAGCAGCCAGCCGGTGTTGGACACCGTCATCAGCACCAGGCCCAATATGTACAGCACACCACCGGCCAACAGCACCTTGCCCGGCCCGTGACGGTCGGCAAAGGCCCCGGCAAACGGCTGGGTCGCGCCCCACACCAGGTTTTGCAGCCCCAGCGCCAGGGCAAAAGTCTCGCGCGTCCAGCCAAAGGCCTGTGTCATGGGCGGCAGAAAAAACCCGAAACCATGGCGCACGCCCATGCTGATCGACACGATCGCACCCGCAGCCAGCAATAACAGGGTGAGTGGGGATAAGGTACGCATGGGCATTCTCCGTAAGGGTAGCCAACATCATGCGACACAATGCCGCAGCAAAGCCAGCCAAGCGGCGCAAACAGTCTTGTCTGCGCAGTGAACAACGGTGCTAATGGCAAACAAAAACCCCTTCCTGACGGGAAGGGGTTTTGCTTTTGCGGGCTGCACCGGCGTGCGGCCAACCTTTGGCACGATCAACCGTGCTGGCGGGCAAAATCCAGCATGAAATGCACCAATGCCTTCACGCCTTCGATCGGCATGGCGTTGTAGATGGAAGCGCGCATGCCGCCTACCGAACGGTGGCCTTTCAGTTGCACCAGGCCGTTTTTCTTGGCTTCGGACAGGAATTGCTCTTCCAGCGCCTCGTCTTTCAGGCGGAACACCACGTTCATCTTCGAGCGGTACGGCGCGTCGATATGGCTGTAGTAGAAGCCGTTGCTGCTATCGATAGCGTGGTACAGCAGGCCGGCTTTTTCTTCATTACGCGCGGCCATGCCTTTGATGCCACCCTGGGTCTTCAGCCATTTGAACACCAGGCCCGCGATGTAGATCGGGTAAGTGGCCGGGGTGTTGTACATGGAGTCGGCGTCGGCGTGTACCTGATAGTTCAGCATGGTAGGTGTTTGCGGCTGGGCACGGCCCAGCAGGTCTTCGCGCACGATCACCACGGTGAGGCCGGACGGGCCGATGTTCTTCTGCGCACCGGCGTAGATCAGGCCAAACTTGGACACATCGATCTCGCGCGACAGGAAGTCCGACGACATGTCGCATACCAGCGGCACGCTACCGGTATCGGGGATGGCACTGTATTGCAGGCCGCCGATGGTTTCGTTGGAGGTGTAGTGGAAGTACGCGGCATCGGCGCGGCACTGCCAGGTATCGACTGCCGGCACGGTGGCGTAGTGGCGGTCGGCGCTGCTAGCCACCACGTTCACCTGGGTATAACGCTTGGCTTCTTTTACCGCCAGGCGCGACCAGTGGCCGGTATCCAGCACGTCTACCACGCCATCTGCCGGTGCCAGGTTCAGCGGCACCATGCAGAACTGCTGCGACGCACCGCCCTGCATGAACAACACCTTGTAGCCGGCGGGAATCTGCAGCAGCTCGCGCAAGTCTTGCTCGGCGTCGTGGATGATTTCCATGAACTCTTTGCCGCGGTGGCTCATTTCCATCACCGACATGCCGGAGCCGTGCCAGTCCAGCAACTCGGCTTGCGCCGTGGCCAGAACTTCGTGTGGCAGTACGGCGGGGCCAGCCGAAAAGTTGTACACCTTTGCCATGTCAGACCTCTGTCTCTTTGTCTCTGATAATGAAAAAGCCACGCGCGCGGCGTGGCTTTGTGTCTAGCTGCCGGCGCTGAGCAAAAAATGCGCTCGCGCTACCGCCACCGGCTTCTTGCGGTCTTCCTGCCATGCCTCGATCAGCACGTGCGCCACCCGCTTGCCCTGCTTGGTAATCTCGCAGCGGGCATACAGTGTTTGCGCGCGGCCGCTGCGCAGGTAGTCCAGTGAAAAATCCACAATCTTGGGGGCTTCCTGCGATTCGCGCCCCCACATCAGGTGCAGCAGTGCGGCGTTTTCCAGAAAGCCGCCAATCAGCCCGCCATGCAGTGCAGGCAGGGTGGTATTGCCGACATTACGCTCGTAAAACGGCAGCGAAAACAGCAGCTCGCCATCGTCGCCTTCGCCAAACTCCACGCCCATCAGGCGGGCGTACGGCACGGCGGCAATCACCTCAGCGTAGCGCTTTTCGTCGCGCAGGCGGTCGAAGGTTTCCATGAACTGGCTCATGGTTTGTCCTCCACCTGCAGCATGGGTTTGGGGTTGGAGCCGCGCATGAAGGTAGCCACGCCGTGGGCAATCGGGTCATCCGGTGAGTCGTGATAGCACACGGCGCGGGTAAAGGCGATCTGGCTGGCCATGCGGTAGCATTCTGCCGTGCAGTAGATTGCCTTGCCGGGGGTGGCGGCCTTCAGGTAGTCGATGCGCAGGTCCAGCGTGGCGATGGTTTCGTAGTCCTGCATATTGGCCGCCACCGATACCGCACTGGTGGTGTCGACGATGGAGGTAATTACCCCGCCGTGCACCACGCCGGTGGCGGGGTTGCCTACCAGGTCTTCGCGCCACTGCACCCGCAGCGTTGGCTTGCGGCCAACGGTACCCAGGTATTCAAAGCCCAGGGTGCGGCAATGCGGCAAGCTGACAAACAGCTCGCCCATCGCCGTCAGCACCTCGGGGTTGGCCGCATCGGCATGGCTCATTCAGCCGCGCCCTCGCCTGCCTCGGCGGCTGGTGCTGCGCCATCCTCTGCAGCCAGCTCGGCATCCACGTCAGCCTCGCCAATTTCTTCACTGCTGTCTTCGCTTTCGGCCACTTTCACCAGGCATACCAGCTTCTCGCCTTCGTCCAGGTTGATCAGGCGCACGCCCTGGGCCGAGCGGCCGGTTTCGCGGATCTGGTCTACCTTGGTACGAATCAGCACGCCGCCGGTGGTAATCAGCATCACGTCGTCGCTGTCTTCCACCAGGCTGGCCGACACCAGGCCCAAGCCGGTTTTGTCGGTGAGGTCCATGGCGATGACGCCCTGGGTACCACGGCTGGTCTGGCGGAACTCACCCACGCGGGTACGTTTGCCGTAGCCGCCATCGCTGGCGGTGAGCACCTGCTGCTCGTCGCTATTGGCCACCAGCAGCGAGATGACCTGCTGGCCGTCGGCCAGCATCATGCCGCGCACGCCGCCAGCGGTACGGCCCATGGCGCGTACATTGGCTTCGGCAAAGCGCACGGCCTTGCCGGCGTTGCTGAACAGCATGACCTGGTCGCTACCGCTGGTCAGGGCCACGCCCACCAGGGTGTCGCCTTCGTCCAGTTTCACGGCGATGATGCCGGCGGTACGCGGGCGGCTGAAGGCCTCCAGCGGGGTTTTCTTCACGGTGCCGTTGCCGGTACACATGAACACGAACGGGCCTTCAACCTTGTCGCTGACCTCGGCGTCGTCGTCCAGCTCCGGCTCGTTACCGGTAAAGGCTTTCACCGGCAGCATCGCACTGATTTTTTCGCCATCCTGCAGCGGCAGCACGTTAACGATAGGCTTGCCACGGCTGGTACGGCCGCCTTGCGGCATGTTGTACACCTTGATCCAGTAGCAGCGGCCAAAGCTGGAGAAGCACAGCACGTAGTCGTGGGTGTTGGCCACGAACAGGGTATTGATAAAATCGTCGTCCTTGGTCGCCGCCGCCTGTTTGCCACGGCCGCCACGACGCTGCGCCTGGTAGTCGCCCACCGGCTGCGCTTTCAGGTAGCCGGTATGCGACAGGGTTACCACCATTTCCTGCGGGGTGATCAGGTCTTCGATGTTGATGTCGCCACCGAACGGCTCGATCTCGGAGCGGCGCTTGTCGCCGTATTGCAGGCGGATAGCGCTAAGCTCGTCGTGAATGATCTGGTTGATGCGTTCCGGGCGCGCCAGGATATCGATCAGGTCCAGAATGGTTTCCATGATCTCGCGGTACTCGCCCACGATTTTGTCCTGCTCCAGGCCGGTAAGGCGCTGCAGGCGCAGGTCCAGAATAGCCTGGGCCTGGGCTTCGGACAGGTAGTAGCCGTCTGCGTGCAGGCCCAGGTTGGCCGCCAGGCCTTCCGGGCGGGCCTGGCTCTGGTCTACGCGGGCCAGCATGCCTTCCACCAGCTCCGAGCGCCAAGCGCGGCCCAGCAGGGCTGCCTTGGCTTGTGGCGGCGCTTCGGATGCCTTGATCAACGCAATGATGTCGTCCACGTTGGACAGCGCCACGGCCAGGCCTTCCAGGATATGGCCGCGTTCGCGCGCTTTGCGCAGCTCGAAAATGGTACGGCGCGTAACCACCTCGCGGCGGTGACGCAGGAATTCGTCAATGATCTGTTTCAGGTTCAGCAGGCGCGGCTGGCCGTCGACCAGGGCCACCATATTGATACCGAAGCTATCTTGCAGCTGGGTCAGCTTGTACAGGTGGTTCAGCACCACCTCGGGCATTTCGCCACGTTTGAGCTCGATTACCACGCGCATACCGGATTTGTCCGATTCGTCGCGCAGGTCGGAAATGCCTTCGATCAGCTTTTCGCGTACCAGCTCGCTGATGCGCTCCAGCAGGCGGGCCTTGTTCACCTGGTACGGAATTTCGTCCACGATGATGGCCTGGCGGTCGCCCTTGCCGATGTCTTCAAAGTGCACACGGGCGCGCATGATGGCGCGGCCACGGCCGGTACGGTAGGCTTCCTTGATGCCGGCGGTACCGTAGATGATGCCGGCGGTAGGGAAATCTGGCGCCGGGATGATGTCGATCAGCTCGTCGATGGTCATCTCGCTATTGGCCAGCAGGGCCAGGCAACCATCGATGACTTCGCTGATGTTATGCGGCGGAATGTTGGTTGCCATACCCACGGCAATACCGGAGCTGCCGTTAATCAGCAGGTTCGGAATGCGTGCAGGCAGGATCAGCGGCTCGTGCTCGGAGCCGTCGTAGTTGGGCCCGAAGTCGACGGTTTCCTTGTCGATATCAGCCAGCAGCTCGTGCGCAATGCGCGACATGCGGATTTCGGTATAACGCATCGCGGCGGCGTTATCGCCATCCACCGAGCCAAAGTTACCCTGGCCGTCTACCAGCGGGTAGCGCAGGCTGAAGTCCTGCGCCATACGCACGATGGTGTCGTACACCGCACTGTCGCCGTGCGGGTGGTATTTACCGATCACATCACCCACGATACGGGCAGACTTCTTGTAGGCACGGTTCCAGTCGTTCGACAGTTCGTGCATGGCAAACAGCACGCGGCGGTGTACCGGCTTCAGGCCGTCGCGCACGTCCGGCAGGGCACGGCCCACGATGACGCTCATGGCGTAATCGAGATAAGAACGACGCATCTCCTCTTCGAGGCTGATGGGAAGCGTTTCCTTGGCAAAAAGCTGGTCGGTCATGGAAATCCGTATCAGAGGCAAAAAATATCGCCCATTCTACCACAAACCCATGTCCGGCAAGCCCTGGCGGCACGCAGAGGGCATGCAAAAATAGCGCAAGCGCTTTTTGCGGCACATCACGCAGCACGCACCATGCAAAAGCCCCCTGGTCATCGCAACAGGGGGCTTCTCTTGCCTGGCAGGCGCTTAGCGCGTGCCGATGTGCAGCTTTTTCTCCAGGCGGGAAATGCCCCACGCCATCAGCATGGTCAGTGCCAGGTAGATGAACGAAATCGTCAGGTACGGCTCCCAGTAGCGCGAGTACACGCCGGCCACAGTCCGCGCCGCATAGGCCAGCTCGGCCAGACCGATAGCCGACACCAGCGAGCTGTCTTTCAGCAGCATGATGGCCTCGTTACCCAGCGGTGGCAGCATGCGGCGGAAAGCCTGCGGCACGATAACAAACTTCATGGTCTGGCCGTAGCTCAGACCCAGCGAGCGCGCCGCCTCCATCTGGCCACGGTCAATGGACTGAATGCCGGCACGGAAAATCTCGGTGATATAAGCACCAGCGTTTAGCGTCAGCGCCAGCAGGCCAGACAGGAAGGCGCCATAGTTCTGACGCAGCTCACGCGCCAGCTCGCCGTCGATCAACACGCCATCCACCGGGTGAATCAGCATGGGCATCAAGGCAAAATGCACCAGCAGAATCTGCACAAACAGCGGCGTGCCACGGAAAAACGCTACGTACGCGGCAGAAGGCCAGCGCACGCCAAACTTCAACAGATACTTGGCGGCGCCATGCTTGGCCTCTGCCAGGCGTGCCATACCCATAAACAGACCGATCAAGGTACCCAACACCACGGCAACCAGGGTAATACCTACGGTCATCTTTGCACCCTCGATAAACAAAGGTGCGTAATCGGCAATCATGCCCCAACGGAAATCCATGCTCTGCTCCCGGCTTTATAAAAAGAAAACGGCGGATCTGCCCGCAGACCCGCCGCTGCCCGTTTTGTTATTTGGCGCCGAAGTATTTATTGAAAATCTGGTCGTACGTACCATCAGCCTTGATGGCTTTCAGGCCGGCATTCACCTTGCCAAGTAGCTCGGTATTGCCTTTTTTCACAGCAAAGCCGTAGTACTCTGGCGCAAAGCTCTTGGTATCTTCTACCGTCGTCATGCCGTGTTGCGGGTTGTTTTTAACGTAGTTGATCACCACGCCGTTATCACCTACCGCTGCATCCACACCACCGGTTTCCAGCTCTTTCAGGGCCAGCGGCATGTTTTCAAAGCGCTTGATATTCGGGTTGGTCTTACCCAGCAGCTTTTGCACCACCTCGTCACCGGTGGTACCGGTCTGCACGGCTACTTTCTTGTTTTTCAGGTCCTCAAAGGTTTTCACGTCCGAGACACCTTTGGCCACAGCAATCAGCTGGCGCGCTTCAAAGTACGGATCGGAAAAATCCATGCTCTGCTTGCGCTCGTCGGTAATGGTGATGGCCGACGACAGGATATCGCGATCGCCCTGATCCACCGTGGCAAACATGCCCTCCCACGGGGTATTGATGAACTTCACCTTGAAGCCACCTTTAGCCGCCGCAGCGCTGAGCACTTCGACATCAAAGCCGACGATTTCACCTTTGTCAGTCTGGAATTCAAACGGCGCATAGCTGGCATCCGTGCCCACTACGTACTCTTTGACATCCCCCCCCGCTGCAGACGCTTCTGCCACAGGCGCCGAAGCCCCGGCTGCCTCTGGTGCCTTCTGGCCGCAACCAGACAAGGCAAAAGCAGACAACAGCATACCCGCCAGCAATGTTCTTCTCGTTTGTTTCATCCCTAATCTCCTTGATTTCCTGCGCTGAGCCCATTTCCTTTTGGGATTGGGCTGCGTGCTAATATAACAACCTCAAACTGGGGCTACAATGCGAAAAACCCCCGGGCCAACCGAACAGAATCATTCAAATGCAATTAACCCGCACCATTGCTTCCATCCTCATCGCTGCCGTGGCATTTTCTGCCACCCCCAGCTTCGCAGAGGGTGAAGACGCCCCGCTTCCGGGCGATTTCCAGCCGGCACCTCTTCCCAAGGCACCCAAAGCCAAACCGCTGAACTTGCCACCCGCCAGCCCCGCCCCTGCGCCTGAAAAACGCAGCGAGACGCGACAGCAGCAGGCAAACCAGACAAAAACCACAAAAAAAGCCAGCGACAGCAGCAAGAAAGCCAGCAAAAACAAGCCACAAGCCAACAAACCCGGCAGCAAAGCACGCAAGGCAACACAAGTAGCCCGTACGCAAAAAGCTAGCAAAAAGCGCGCCCAGGCAAGCAAGGCAGTGGCCAAACGCCAGAAAACCACGCTGCGCAGCCAGACCAAGGCCCGCCAGAATGTACGTAGCAAAAAAGCAACGTTACTGAAACCCAAAGCCGTGCGCGAGGCAAAACGCCAGAAAACCCGCCAGAGTGCCCGCTCGCTAAAAGCAAACAGCCGCCAGGTGCAAGCTAGCAAAAAAGCGGCAAAACACAACAAGGCTGTAAAAAAGACGCGGCAGCATCTTGCCAAGCAGAAAAAGTGACGGCATAATTTGCCTCCTTCGCCGGTGTAGCTCAGTTGGTAGAGCAGCTGACTTGTAATCAGAAGGTCGAGGGTTCGACTCCTTTCTCCGGCACCAATACCAAAAACCCCGCACAGTTACTGTGCGGGGTTTTTGCTTTGCCCTGCTACCCTGCCTGGCGGCAGGGCGGCTGTCATCAAGCTGGCTCTATCGCCTCGCCCTCTTGCTGCAAACGCCACATTTCCGCATAGCGCCCACCCTGCGCCAGCAGCTCGCGGTGTGTGCCGCGCTCCACAATACGCCCGCCATCCATCACCAGAATGCAGTCGGCCTCGGCAATGGTGGACAAGCGGTGCGCAATGATCAGCGTGGTACGGTTGGCCGCAATGCTGAGCAGCTCGGCCTGGATGGCCTTTTCGGTACGCGAATCCAGCGCGCTGGTGGCCTCGTCAAAAATCAGCACCGGCGGGTTTTTCAGAATGGTGCGGGCAATGGCCACGCGCTGCTTCTCGCCGCCCGACAACTTGAGCCCGCGCTCGCCCACCGTGGTGTCGTAGCCATCCGGCAGCCCCATGACAAAATCGTGAATGTGCGCCGAGCGGGCGGCTTCTATTACCTCATCGCGCGTGGCATCGGGCCGGCCGTAAGCAATGTTGTAGTAGATGCTGTCGTTGAACAGCACGGTATCCTGCGGCACGATACCGATATGCGCGCGCAGGCTGTCCTGGCTGAGCTCGCGCACATCCGTGCCGTTAAAGCGGATCGCCCCGCTGCTGACATCGTAAAAACGGAACAGCAAGCGCGACAGCGTGGATTTGCCCGCGCCGCTGGCCCCCACCACCGCCACGGTATGGCCGGCAGGGATGTCAAAGCTGACATCGTGCAAGATGGTGCGCTTGGCGTCGTAGCCAAAACCCACAGCATCAAAACGGATCGCCACTTCCCGGTTAGCCAAGGGCTGCGCCGACGGGCGGTCTGCCACCTCGGCCCCCACATTCAGCAGGGTGAACATGCGCTCCATATCCGCCAGCGAATGGCGGATTTCGCGGTAAACAAAGCCCAGGAAATGCAGCGGCGCCCACAGCTGGGTAATAAAGGTGGCCACCAGCACCACATCGCCCACCGTCATCTCGCCCTGGTTTACGCCGCGTGCGGCCAACCACATGATCAGCGTGACACCGGTGGCAATGATCACGCCCTGCCCCGCGTTAAGGAACGATAGCGACACCTGGTTCTTGATGGCAGATTGTTCCCACGACGCCAGGTTGCCATCGTAACGGCGGGTTTCGTAGCCCTCGTTACCAAAGTACTTGACCGTTTCGTAGTTGATCAGCGCATCAATCGCCTTGCTGTTGGCCTTGGAATCCAGGTCGTTCATGCTGCGGCGGAACACCGTGCGCCACTCGGTAATCACCAGGGTAAACACGATATAGATAGCAATGGTGGCAAAGGTCACCACGGCAAACCAGGCATTGTAACGATGCAGCAGAATGCCGATCACCAGCCCGATTTCCACCAGCGTGGGCAGGATGTTGAACACGGTAAAGTTCAGCAAAAAGCCGATGCCCTTGGTGCCGCGCTCGATATCACGGCTCATGCCGCCAGTCTGGCGCTCCAGATGAAAACGCAGGCTCAGGCGGAACAAGTGCGAGAACACCTCGCGCGCCACCGTGCGCACCGCCCCCTGCACAACGCGGGCAAAAATGGCATCGCGCAGCTCGCCCAGCACGCTGGACAGCAACCGCGCCAGGCCATAGCCCGCCAAAGCCAGCAGCGGCACCACCGCCATGGTGGCCGGCAGCGACAGCTGGTCCACGATATCTTTCAGGTACAGCGGCGTGGTCACACCCGCCACCTTGGCCGCAATCAGGCAGGTCAGCGCCAGCAGCACGCGCAGCTTGAAACGCCACAGGTACGGCAGCAGGGTCTTCAGGGTTTTCAGGTCGTTACGGTCGGTAGGCGGCGGGGTATTGCCGTGGGCAAAATGACGCATGCAGGCTTTCGGTGATAGCGGTGCGGCTTAATGCAGCACGCGCGGGGCAATCAGGTGAAACTCGGGGATCTCGGCATCAAAGGTATGGCCATCGTCGGCTTCCATCTGGTAGCTGCCGCGCATGGTGCCATACGGGGTCGTCAGCGCCGAGCCGCTGGTATAGGTGTAGCTTTCGCCCGGCTGCAGGTGCGGGTGCTCGCCCACCACCCCCATGCCGCGTACCTCTTGCACCTTGCCGTTGGCGTCGGTAATCACCCAGTGGCGTGACAGCAGCCTGGCCGGCAGCTCGCCCGTGTTCTTGATGGTGATGCGGTAAGCAAACGCGTAGCGGTCTGCCGCCACGCTGGAATGCTGCTCCTGGTAGATAACCTCGGCCGATACGGTGATATGGTATTTCTGGCTCACGATAAGTCCTTTGATGCGGGCGGCCAACTACTGGCCGCCACAGCGCGATACGAAGGCTAATTGTACGCCACGCATCGCGCCGGCGGGGGCGATCGCTTACAATGCGCCCATTTCCAGCCCTGCCCACGATAACGCCATGAGCCAATTCCGTATTGCACCGTCCATCCTGTCTGCCGACTTTGCCCGCCTGGGCGAGGAAGTGCGCAATGTCATTGCCGCTGGCGCCGACATCATCCACTTCGACGTGATGGACAACCACTACGTACCCAACCTCACCATGGGCCCGATGTTCTGCGAGGCGATTCGCCCGCACAGCAGCGCCCCTATCGACGTGCATCTGATGGTAAAGCCGGTAGACGCACTGGCTGCCGCGTTTGCCAAGGCCGGCGCCGACATCATTACCTTCCACCCGGAAGGCTCCGAGCACATCGACCGCACCCTGGGCCTGATCAAGGAAGCAGGCTGTAAAGCCGGCCTGGTATTCAACCCGGCCACCCCGCTGAGCTACCTAGACCACGTGATGGACAAAATCGACATGGTGCTGATCATGTCGGTGAACCCAGGCTTTGGCGGCCAGAAGTTCATCCCGCACGCGCTGGAAAAAGTGCGTGCCGCCCGCCAGCGCATCGACGAATACACCGCCAAGCACGGCGGCGAAATCTGGCTGGAAGTGGACGGCGGCGTGAAAGTGGACAATATCGCCGAGATTGCCGCCGCCGGTGCCGACACCTTTGTCGCCGGCAGCGCCATCTACAACACGCCAGACTACAAAGCCACCATCGATGCCATGCGCGCCGAGCTGGCCAAGGTTGGCCGCGCGTGAACGGCTACATCGTCACCGGCGCCTCGCGCGGGCTAGGCGCTGCGCTGGTGGCGCAGCTGCTGGCCGACGGCGGCCACGTGGTAGCCATTGCCCGTGACTGCAGCCCGCTGCCACCCCACCCGCAGCTGGCCACCATCGACGCCGACCTGGCCGATAGCCACCTGCTGCCACTGCTGGCCGAGCGCGCACTGGCGCAGCTGGCCAGCTGTAGCAGCCTGACGCTGATCAACAACGCCGGCACCGTGCAGCCCATCGCCAGCATCGGCAGCTTTGCCGACGGCGTGGCCGAGCAGGCCCTGGCGCTGAACCTGACCGCCCCCATCGTGCTGTGCAATGCCTTTGTGGCACACACTGCCGGTTTTGGCGGCCAGCGCCGCGTGCTGAACATCTCGTCGGGTGCCGCGGCCAACGCCTACCCCGGCTGGGCGGTGTACTGCGCCAGCAAGGCGGGGCTGGACCACTTCACCCGCACCCTGGCGCTAGAACAGCAGGCTGCGGCCAACCCTGTGCTAGCCGTGTCGCTGTACCCCGGCGTAGTGGATACCGGCATGCAGGGTGAGATTCGCGCCGCCGACCCGGCGCATTTCCCCAACCTGCCGCGCTTTACCGCGCTGAAGGCCGAAGGCCAGCTGACCCAGCCCGCCGACTGCGCCGCGGCAATCTGCCGCTACCTGCATGGCAGCAACTTCGGCCAGCAGGCGGTAGCGGATATCCGCCTACTGTAAAGTGCCAGCACCGCACAAAAAAAGCCGCCCAGTAGGCGGCTTTTTTACGCTGGCGATAGCTTAATTCACTTTTTAGCCTGCGGCTTGCGCGGCTTGGCCTTGGCTGCAGCCTTGGGCGGTACCGGCACGGCTTCGGCCGGGGCGGCGGCTTCGGCAGCATCTGCCTCCGGCTCGGCGGCTTCGGTCGCTTCTTCGCCATCATGCTTGCCCGTCACGCCAGCAAACCACGACGGCGCCTTGAGCTCGTCCAGCGTCAGCACGTTGGCCGCAGTGGGCACCACGGTGAACACCGGCTGGCCGTGGTTGCGCACGGCCATCTGCGTACGCAGGGTCATGCTGAAACCCGTCAGCTTGGGAACACGCAGCGTGCGCTGCTCTTCCATGGCCAGCAGCTTGGCCTGGCTATCCACCAGCAGCTCGGTCTGGCTGTCAGATGCCAGCTCGCCCTGCGTCTTGGCCACCTCCTCGGACAGCTTGTCAGCCAGTGCCTGCACCTCCTTGCTGGCACTGTAGCGCTTCACGCGGGCGGCCACTTCTTGCAGCATGACACGGCCCAGCTGCGCATCGGCGGCCGGGTCCAGCGTGAGGCGGATGCGATAGCTGGCGCCCTTCTGGCGGTCGCTCTCGCTCAGCGGCTGGAAGGTAAACGCTTTTTTGTCCACCGCGGAGTATGCCTCGCGAATGATCAGCGGCAGGTCGCGCATCACGGCATCCACCGGGATATCCGCTACCTTATCCTGCGGCACATTGAGCTTCAGCAGCTTGCCGTGCAGCTGTGGCAGCGCCAGGTCCAGCGCCGAGGCATCCACCCAGGCGGTCAGGGTATTCAGCTGGAACAGCATGGGCACGCGCACCCAGCTTTCCACATTGGGGCGCGCAAAGCGGAAGGTTGGCACCAGCTCGATGCGGCTGGCCGGCATGTCTACCGCGCCGCGCATGTCGAAGCTGAACGAGCGCGCCACGTCTTTTACCAGATCCGGGTTGGCCAGGCTGCCCAGCTCGGCCGGGATGTCCAGGTTGCTGATGCGCAGGGTGCCGTCAAAGTTGTAGCGCGCGTCCAGGCTGCTGTGCTGCAGGGTGTAGATGGCAGCATCGTCTGCCGTCTTGTTGGCCAGCGGCGACGTGGCGCAGCCGGCCAGCGCCAGGCTGGCCGCTACGGGCAGGCAGATTCGGGTAATAAAAGGCATGACACTCTCCAGGGCAGCAGTGCGGGCCAGGCCGCGCCACCATGACAAAAGAAAGTGCGCATCATAAAGAAGCCACCGCGCCGGCACAAGGCGCGACGGCGGGCATCCTGTACAATGATGGCCATTTCTATTGCCACCCTGCACTGCCATGAACCTGAAACACATCAAAGCCATCGCCTTCGACCTGGACGGCACCCTGGTTGATTCCATAGCCGACCTGGCCGCCAGCGCCAACGCCATGCGCCAGGCACTGGGCCTGCCACCGCTGGACGCCGAGCGCATCAAAAGCCACGTGGGCGATGGTGTCGCCAGCCTGGTGCACCGTGCCATCACCGACGACAAAGACGGCCAGGCCGACGAAGCGCTGTGGGCGCAAGGCTTTACGCTGTTTATCCAGCACTACCGCGCCAACCTCACCACCCACACCCGCATGTACCCCGGCGTGGCAGAAAGCCTGAACCTGCTGCGCAGCCTGGAGCTGCCGCTGGTGGTGATTACCAACAAATCGCACCGCCTGGCCGTGCCGCTGCTGGCCGAGCTGGGCATCGATACGGCCTTCAGCATGATTCTGGGCGGCGACAGCCTGGCCGAGAAAAAACCGTCGGCGCTGCCGCTGCTGCACGCCGCCGCCGTACTGAACGTGAAGCCGCAAGAGATGATCATGGTCGGCGACTCGGAAAACGACATCCTGTGTGCCAACAAAGCCGGTGCACTGGCGGTGGCGGTAAGCTACGGCTACCGCGATGCGGCCAAGCTGGGTGCCGACCTGGTAGTAGACAGCCTGGTAGACCTGTTTGCCCTGCTGAAAAAATCGGCCGACCCGCACGCCAACGTGCGCATGTAATGCTGCAGCGCCGCGCCGCCTGTACGGCGGCCGGCTTTTGCGACACAATAGCCCCGCATACCGACAACATTCCCCCGCTGCCGACATCATGAAATTCCTGCCCAATCGTGCCAGCTGGCGATGGCAAAGCCCAGCCCGCCGCCGCTCATCCCACGAACCGAACTGACACCATTGGACACCCGCATGACACCGCAAGCTTTCAACGAGCTGGCCCAGGCCGGCTATAACCGCATCCCCGTTACCCTCGAACTGTTCGCCGACCTGGACACCCCGCTGTCGGTGTACCTGAAGCTGGCCAACCAGCCCTACTCCTACCTGCTGGAATCGGTCGTGGGCGGCGAGCGCTCGGGCCGCTACTCGTTCATCGGCCTGCCAGCCACCACGCGTATCCGCGTGCAAGGCCACAGCGTGCAGGTGGAATACGGTGACAAAGTCATCGAGCGCTACGAAGGCAACCCGCTGACCTTTATCGAAGAATTCAGCCAGCGCTTCAACACCCCGCCTATCGACGGCCTGCCGCGCTTTACCGGCGGCCTGGTGGGCTACTTTGGCTACGACACCGTGCGCTACGTAGAGCGCCGCCTGGCGGCCACGCAAAAGCCCGACCCGGTAGGCACGCCCGATATTTTGCTGATGCTGTCCGAAGAGCTGGCTGTGGTCGACAACCTGTCAGGCAAGCTCTACCTGGTGGTGTACGCCGACCCGGCGGTGCCCAACGCCCTGCCCAAGGCCAATGCCCGCCTGGCGCAGCTGCGCGCCCGCCTGCGCGACAACGTAGCCATTCCGCTGTCGCTGCCGTCCACCGCCACCGCCGCGCAGAGCGAATACGGCGAAGAAGCCTTCAAGCGCGACGTCGCCAACGCCAAAAACTACATTCTGGACGGCGACATCATGCAGGTGGTGCTGGCCCAGCGCATGAGCATGCCGTTCAGCGACTCGCCGCTGTCGCTATACCGTGCGCTGCGCAGCCTGAACCCGTCGCCGTACATGTTCTTCTACCACTTTGACGACTTCCACGTGGTAGGCGCCTCGCCGGAGATCCTGGTGCGCCGCGAAAACGACACCGTGACCGTGCGCCCCATCGCCGGCACCCGCCCGCGCGGCAAGACCCGTGAAGAAGACCAGGCGCTGGCAGAAGACCTGCTGGCCGACCCGAAAGAAATCGCCGAGCACGTGATGCTGATGGACCTGGGCCGCAACGACGTTGGCCGCGTGGCCGATACCGGCAGCGTGAAGATCACCGACAATATGGTGATCGAGCGCTACTCGCACGTGATGCACATCGTGTCCAGCGTAGAAGGCACGGTCAAACCGGACGTGTCCAATATCGACATCCTGAAAGCCACCTTCCCGGCCGGCACCCTGTCCGGCGCGCCAAAGGTGCGCGCCATGGAAATCATCGACGAGTTCGAGCCCACCAAACGTGGCGTGTACGGCGGCGCCGTTGGCTACCTGGGCTTTACCGGCGACATGGACCTGGCCATTGCCATCCGCACGGCCGTGATCAAGAACGAGGTGCTGTACGTGCAGTCTGGCGCGGGCGTGGTGGCCGACTCGGTACCGCAGTCGGAATGGGAAGAAACACAAAACAAGGCCCGCGCCGTGGTGCGCGCCGCCCAGCTGGTGCAAAGCGGCCTGGACGCCTGACAGCACAGCGCTGCGGCCAACCTTTTCCCAGCCCGCCATTGGCGGGCTTTTTCATGGCTCAGGCCTCGCCCGCTACCGGCTGCTTGCGCTGCGCCAGCCAGTCCTGCAGCTGCGGTGGCGCCATGGGCCGGCCGTAGAAATAGCCCTGCACCTCGTCGCAGCGCAGCGCGTGCAGCTGGGCCAGCTGGCTGGCGGTTTCCACGCCTTCGGCAATGGTGACAAAGCCCAGCGAGCGCGACAGGCTGATGATGGCTTCGATAATGGCCGCCCCGCGCGGGTCGTTGTCCAGGTCCAGGATAAAGCTGCGGTCGATCTTGAGCCGGTCTATCGGGAAGCGGCGCAGGTAGTTCAGCGACGAATACCCGGTACCGAAATCGTCTATCGACAAACGCACGCCCAGCGCGTGCAAGCGCTCCATCACCAGCAAGGCATCGTCCGGGTTGTCCAGCACCACGCTTTCGGTCAGCTCCAGCTCCAGGCAGGCCGGGGCCACCCCGGCGTCGGCCAGGTACTGTGCGGCCTGCTGCACCAGCCCCGGCTGGCGGAACTGCAGGGCAGACAGGTTCACCGCCACCTGCGGCACCGCCACCCCGGCGGCGTGCCATGCGGCCAACTGGCCGATCGCCTCGCGCATCACCCAGGCCCCTAGCGGCACAATCAGGCCGCTTTCCTCGGCCAGCGGGATGAACTCGCCCGGCGACACCATGCCCAGCGTGGGGTGCTGCCAGCGCACCAGCGCCTCTACCCCCACCAGCCGGCCATCCAGCGTGCACTGCGGCTGGTAGTGCAATAGCAGCTGCTGGTTGTCCAGCGCGCTGCGCAGGTCGGATTCCAGCTTGAGGCGGCTAACCGTGCGCTGCTGCATATGCTGCGCAAAGAAACGGAAGGTATTGCGCCCTTCGTCTTTGGCGCGGTACATGGCCGCATCGGCACAGCGCAGCAGCACCTCCAGCGTGTCGCCGTCGGTGGGGGCCATGGCAATGCCAATGGATGGCGTCACCACCATATCGTAGCCGGCAATCTCGTAAGGCTGCCCCAGGGTCGCCAGTACGTGTTCGGCCCAGTGCGCCGCCTCTGGCGCCGTGGTTTCCGGCAGCAGCACAATGAATTCGTCGCCGCCCAGCCGCGACAGCGTATCGCGCTCGCGCACACAGCGGGCCAGCCTGCGGCCAACCTCTTGCAATAGCTGGTCGCCTACGCTGTGGCCCAGGGTGTCGTTAATGTTCTTGAAGCGGTCCAGGTCGATGAACATCAGCGCCAGGCTGGTACCGTTGCTACGCATGGCGGATAGCGCCAGACCGGCGTGGTCGCTTAGCAGTGCGCGGTTGGCCAGGCCGGTAAGGCTGTCGTAGTAGGCCAGGCGGCGGATATAGGCTTCGGATTCTTTCTGGCTGCTGATGTCGCTGAACACGCTGATGTAGTGGCTGATCTGGCCGTCTTCGCCACGCACGCTGGAAATGGACTGCCACTCGGGAAACACGCCGCCGTCCTTGCGCCGGTTCCAGATTTCGCCCTGCCAGTAGCCGTGCTCGTCGATGTCTTGCCACATGCGCTGGTAAAACGCCTGGTCCTGGCTACCCGACGACAGCAGGCTGGGGCGCTGCCCGCGCACGTCTTCCAGGCTATAGCCGGTAATGCGCGTAAAGGCTGCGTTCACATCCACAATACGCTGCTGGCCGTCGGTGATGAGGATGCCGTTATGCGCGGCGGCCATCACGCGTGCCCATAGCTGCAGCGCGCCCTCGTCGCGGTGGCGCTGGCTAATGTCGCGCGACACCATGATGCAGGTTTCGCTACCGTTGGCCGCCACCTTGCGTGCGGCCGACAGCTCGAACCAGTGCGGGCCGTCGGGCAGCAGCAGCATGATCTGCTTGCCGCTGGATTCGCCGTGGCACAGCGCCTCGACAATCACGCTGTGAATAATGGCCGCCTGCTCTGCCGGCATGGCCTCGTGCACGTGCTTGCCCAGCAGGTATTCGCGTGGCGAGACCAGCTTGTCGCTGGCGGTATGCGACCACACTTGCAGGTAGCGCCCGTCGGCGCTCATTTCAAACAGCAGGTCGGGAATGGCCTGCAGCAGCGCCTCTTGCTCCTTGGCCAGGTTGCTGGCGCGACGCTCGCGCTCGGCCAGCTCGCCCAGCGTGTGCTGCAGCTGCCGCTGCATGGTGTTGAATGCCTCGCACACGGCGCGCGTTTCGCTTACCCCTTGCAAAGGCAGCACGGGGGCGTGGCCCTGCTGCGCCAGCTGCAGCGCCGCGGCCTGCAGGTTGGCCAGCGGGCGCGCCACGTACAGCCACACCAGCAGGTACAGCACCAGTAGCAGGCAGCACAGCATGACGCAGGGCAGCACAAAGCTTTGCTGCAGCCGGCTGCGCTCCAGCGCCAGCTGCGGCCCCAGGTCGTAGGCCAGCACCACCATGCCTTTGCGCACGCCGCGCAGCTCCTGGTCTTCCTGGTCGGGCACCGACACCGCCAGATACAGGTACTGCTTGTCGTAATCGGGGTGCAGGATGGCCAGGCTATGCTGCCAGGCCTGCTGCAACAGGCCGGCGGGCAGACCTGGCAGGGTATCGATGCTGCGGCCAACGTCTTGCTGCTGCATGGCGTGGGCGATCAGCCCGCGGCTATTGGCCACCACGGCCTGCGCCAGGCGGGCATCGGTCGCCAGCAGCATCAGCTCTTCACTCACACGTAGCGGGCCAGACTGCGACAGCTCCTGCAGCAGGTGGTAGGCGTCTTTCTGCGCCACCAGGCTGGCGTCACGGAAGGCTTGCTGCCTGCGGCCCTGCTCGGCCACACCGTAGGCACCCGCCAGGGTAAGCAGCAGGAAAAACAGCACCACCATGGGCAGCAGGCTTTTCAGGGACAAGCGCATTACCGCCCCCCTTCCACAAAATCCGGCACCGCCAGACGGCCTAGCTGTACCGGTTTGGGCAGCAGGCCGGCACGCGACATCACATTGGCCAGGTTACGGGCTTCGTCGTCCAGCCGCCCGCCTAGCCAGCGCAGGTTTTCCTGCCGCCCCGGCAGGCGCAGCCCGGCAAATATCGGCGTCAGCTCGGCGTGATTCACCCCCATCTGCGCGGCCATATAGGCATAGGCTTCAGCGCGCTGGCGGCTGAATTTGTCCAGCATGGCAAAGTGGCTATCCACCAGCGCCTGCAAGGCCTGACGAGTGTTTAGCAAGGCATCTTCGCGCACGGCCAGCACATCCACGATACGCCCGGGGATATCGGCGCTACTGAACAGCACGCGCGCGCCCCCCGCACGCAGGCGGCTGGCCTGCGGCTCCATGGTGACCAGCGCATCGACACTGCCAAAGTCAAACGCGGCTTCGTGCTGGTCCAGCAGCAGCGGTACGGGTATCACCTGCTCACGGCTCAGGCCGGCACGCTGCAGCATGGCGTCCAGCATTACCGCCCCCACGGCACTGGCTTCCACGCCAATACGGCGGCCCGCCAGCTGGCCCAGGCTGGTAATACTGCTACGTGCCAGCACCACGTCGCCGCCGTGCGACACATCCAGCACGGCAATTACTTTTAGCGGAATGCCCTCGGCCAGCGCGCTGATGACCTCATCCAGCGTCAGGCAGGCACCATCCAGCATGCCGGCACTGAGCGCCCGCAGGCTGCTGGTAGACGAACTGATGTGCAGCAGGCGTACCTGCTTGCGGTTCAGCACATGGGTATCGGCAGCCCAGGAAATAAACAGATAGCCTGGCCAGCCGTTACTGCCGATGCGCAGCAGTGGCTCTGGCGTACTGCAGCCAGCCAGTGCCAGCGCGGCAAGGCCGGCTTGCAGCAGCTGGCGGCGGCTGAGGGGGCAGGATCGTGGCGGGTAAGCGTTCATACGGCCAAAACCAGTGGATATTTAGTAAATCATACTTAATAACCATAATGTTTCTATAGGTATTACAGAAAAGACTGCGCCACATCACATTCGCGTCACCCTGTGTGTAGCCACTGGCGCAATACAGGCTGCACCTGGGCCAGCGCCGGGCCGGATAACAAGGCAATGCCCTGTGCTTGTGCCCGGGCTGCTTCGCTGTCGGTAGCCGGGTACAGCGTGGCCAGCATGGCGTGGGCGTGCAGGCCGCCCAGGCTGGCAGCACTATCGAGCTTGAACAGCTTATCCAGCCCGATGCCGCGCTGGTGCAGCGCGGTGGGCGCCGTGGTTTTGCACTCCACCAGGTAGAGCTGGTTATTGCACAAGATCGCCACGTCGTATTCGTTGGCTACGCCGTCGTGTACCACCTTCACCCCTACCGCCGCATCACTGATGGGCAAGGTTGGCCGCAGCGCCGCTACCTGCGACAGCAGCCACACCTCCAGCCAGCCACCGCCCAGAAAAAAGCGCACCGAGGCGTCGTGGCAGCGCACGTGGCCAGCCTGATCGATATCTACCAGGCCGCAGCTGGCCAGCCAGTGGCGCAGCGCCCGCTCGCCGCGCGGCAAGGGTTGGCGGCTGTACTGGCGGGCATCCAGGTCTGTGCACAAGCGGTTCAGCAGCGACAGCGCCGCCGGGCGCTGCGCGGCCAGCTGGGCCAGGCCGGCAGCCAGCGCTTCCAGCCGCTGCGGGCGCTGGGCCAGGCGGTAATGGATGTGCTCGATACGGCTACCGTACAGCGCAAAGTAGGCCGCCAGCGTCAGGCCATCGGCAATATCAGCGCCGGTGCGCAGGCCGGTGTGCTCGCCGCCCAGCAGCCAGATCAGGCGGTCGCTGTGCGGGGCAATGCTCATCAGCGGCAGCTGGCGCTCGCGCGCCAGGTCGTAGGCCAGCGCCGCCTGCACCGGCGACGCGGCGCTGATATTAAACGCCACCGCCCCCTGCGCCAGTACGGCCAACTGCTGGCGCAGCGCCAGCGGCTGGGTATCGGCCGCCAGCGTTACCACATTGGCCGGCAGGTGCAGGCTGCGGCACACCCCGGCGATATCGGTAGCCAGCCCCAGCTCGCTGCGGTGGCACAGCAGGCTGACCTGGCTCACGCCAAAGCGGCGGTCCAGTGCGGGGGTGATGATGTCGCTTTCTACACGGTTTACAAAAGCCAGCAGGTGCATGGCGAAACCCCATTAAAAATTGGCTAGCACACCAGTACGACCACTGCATGCTGCCATGGCTGTTGTTTTTGGCCGAACATAGCCCTCAACCAGTCGATGTTTCTACCCAGGATGCTTGACGCGGTAGGACGGCAATCCTACTTTAAAACCTAACTAGGATGACAATCCTAAACAATGACTGACATTCAGGACGAACACACCGTGGCAAACACGCTGCCACTGATAAAACACCAGCGTGAAAACCTGCTGCCATGCATGGCAGACAAGGCAAGCCGGCCCCGGATGCCGCTACACGCCAACCGAAACAAATAGAAAGCCCGCACATGAAAGACAAATCCACGCGCGACTATATTGTCGAGGCGGCAGACCAGCTGTTTTACCGGCAGGGCTACCAGCACACCTCATTCACCGACATTGCCGATGCGGTGAAAATTTCGCGCGGCAACTTTTACCATCATTTCAAAACCAAGGACGACATCCTCGCAGCCGTGATCGACTACCGGCAGCAAGGCACCCAGGCCATGCTAGCGCAATGGACCGCCGCGTCTGAAACACCCCAGGCCCGTATCCACGCATTCATCTGCATGCTCACCGCCAACCGCACGCAGATCATGCTGTCCGGCTGCCCGGTCGGCACGCTCTGCGCCGAGTTGGCCAAGCTTGGGCACCCGGCACAAGATCAGGCCAATGCCCTTTTCTCTCTGTTTCGTGGCTGGCTACGCGAGCAGTTCCATGCACTTGGCAGGCAAGTCGATGCGGACGATCTGGCCATGCATGCCTTGATGCGCAGCCAAGGCATTGCCACCCTGGCCCACGCTTTCAAGGACGAACTCTTTGTAGAGCGCGAAGTCACGCAGTTTTTTGCCTGGCTGGAGCGCTGCCTGGCCGAACCGCCAGACAAGGCAACACCCTGAAACCCCACCAGAAAGGATGACGACATGTTTATCGTACTGCTCAGGTTTTCCGACAACAAGGCACAGGCGGCGTCATGGCTGGCGGCACATCGTGCCTGGCTGGAACGTGGTTTCGACGATGGCGTTTTTCTGTTGGCGGGCAGCCTGGAAACCAACCAGGGCGGCGCGATGCTGGCACACCAGACCACACGCGAGCAGCTGGCCGAACGATTGGCCGCCGACCCCTTCGTACAGGCTGGTATCGTGACCACCGAGGTCATGTCGATAAACCCAGGCAAAACCGCCGACACACTGTCTTTCTTGCTGGCCTAGGCATGGCTATTCAGCAGAGGAGCCCAACGGGATGAACGACACGATCAAAGGTGCCGATGGCAAGGCACGCTGCCGGTGGAGTATGGCGGCCCCTGAATTTCTGGCCTATCACGATCAGGAATGGGGGCAAGCCGTTGCCAACGACCAGCATCTGTTTGAAAAACTCTGCCTGGAGTGCTTCCAGTCGGGGCTGAGCTGGCGCACCATCCTGGCCAAACGGGACAACTTTCGCCAGGCCTTCCACCATTTCGACATGGCGCGCATTGCCCGCTACACCGAGCAGGACATGGCACGTTTACTGCAGGATGAAGGCATCGTCCGGCACCGTGGCAAGATCGCAGCAGTGATCAACAATGCCCGCTGCGCCCTGGAGCTTATCGAAAAAGAAGGCTCGCTGGCAGCCTTTGTCTGGCGATACGCGCCGCCGCCGGGCAGCTTGCACCCGCCGCAATCGGCATCTACCTCCAGTGAATCCATAGCCCTGGCAAAAGAGCTCAAAAAGCGCGGCTGGCAATTCATCGGCCCCACAACAGCTTATGCCTTCATGCAAGCCATGGGTCTGGTCAATGACCACGCCCTCGATTGTGCATTTCGCGCCGAAACCGAAGAAGCCCGGCTGCGCTGCATGGCACAGCTCGGATCCGCCCCGGCCTAGTACCGGGCAACGATCATGTCATGCGTAACAGGTAGTGGCTAGACACAAAAATGCGGCCAACCCCTTGGTAGCACAGGGTTGGCCGCAGCGCGCGGGAGAGGTGCCTTAGCGCAGGAAAGCCAGCGCCGGTACGCGGCGCAGCAGCAGCCAGTCCAGCGCCAGGATGGCGACAAACGACAGGCCTACCAGCGGGAAGGCCAGCCCCAGCGCCAGCATGATCAGCAGCGCGCCTCTCCACAGCGGGGTATCCGGTGCGTCGGCCGGTGCACCCAGGCGGCCTGCGGGCTTGCGCAGCCACCACATCACCAGGCCGCTGATGCTGCTGATGAGCACCAGCAGGCAGATGGCCGCCATCAGCAGCTGGTTGGCCAGGCCAAAGAACTTGCCTTCGTGAATCACCACGCCAAACTCCACCGCCTTGGGCACCAGCGCGTAGTCCCGGAAGCGGATATCCGCCAGCACCTTGCCGCTGTACTGGTCTATGTGCAGCGTGGCTTCGTTACGCGGGTCGTTCGGGAACACCGACACGGTAAACACGCCCTCGTCGCCATCCGGCAGCGCAATGTTGTAGCCCAGCACCACGCCACGGGCCTTGGCCGTATCCACCACCTGCTGCAGCGCAATCTGTGGGGTAGCTGCCTGCGGGGTGGCGCCTTTGTGCGCGGCGTGCGGGTCGGTGGATTTGGGCAGCGGGCTAGGCTCTACCGCCCACGGCACGATTTTTTCTTCGGTGCTGTTCAGGCTGATGGCTTTTTTGTCCGACTTGGGCACGTCGTCCCACATCTGCGCCGGGAACTGGCTCCACACCGCAGCAAATTTTTCGCCCCAGTAGCCGGTCCAGGTCAGGCCGGACAACAGCATGAACAGCAAAAAGATAGCGCCCCAGAAGCCGGTAACGGCGTGAATATCACGCCAGAAGGCCCGGCCGCCGGCGCTGAAGCGCGGCCAGAACACCGCCAGCTTGCCGCGGCCACGCGGCCACCACAGGTACAGGCCGGACACCAGCAATACCAGCGTCCAGCTGGTGGCCAGCTCTACCAGCAGGTCGCCGTTTTTGCCCATCAGCAGCTCGCCATGCAGTTTCAGCACGATGGTTTGCAGATTGTTGTTTTCGTCCAGCGCCCCCAGCACGGTGCCCTGGTAGGGGTCCACGTACACGCCCAGTTTGGCGTCGGCAGTCTTGATGATGACCTTGGCGCTGGCGTCGGCAGCCGCCGGCGGCTGGTAACGCAGCACGCTGGCGCCGGGGTACTGCGCTTTCACCGCTGCCACCAGGTGGTCGGCCGGGTGTGCCGGCGTACTGGCAGCGGGTACGTTCAGCAGCTTGCCGTACATCAGCTGGTCCAGCTGCGGCTTGAACAGGTAAATCATGCCGGTGATGGCCAGCATGATCATGAACGGCGCCACCAGCAAACCGGCATAAAAATGCCAGCGCCAGGCCACGGTGTAATAGCGAGGGGTTTTCTTTTCGGCAACAACGGCCATGGTGGTTTCCTGCACAGGACAAAACAAGGCAGGCATTGTTAAGGTTGGCCGCACGCACCACAAGGCGGTGCGACACTATGCCGCAGGCGGCAAAACGCCGCGCTCAGGCGGCCTGCTGCGCCGCCCGGATAACCGACAGCAGCGCCGCCAGCTCGGCCAGGCCGGCCTGCCACTGCGTATGGCCGGACGCCACGTTGATATGGCCAGCCCCGCGCAGCCACACCAGCGGTGCCTGCCACAGCGCGGCCATGCGCGCGCTGCGCAGCGGCAGGCTGTACGGGTCGCTATCGCTGGCTACCACGCGGGCGGCAAACGGTAGCGCGGCCTGCGGCAGCGGGGCAAACGGCTGCAGCTGGGCCGGCGCGCTGGCGCGCTCTACATCGGCCGGGGCCACCAATAGTGCGCCGGCCAGCTTGTTGCCGTAGCGGGCGGCGTAGTGCGCAACCGTGGCGCAGCCCAGGCTGTGGGCAATCACCACCACCGGCTGCGTGGCGGCCTCTACCGCTGCGTCCAGCGCGGCCAGCCAGTCGCCCAGCTGCGGCGCGTGCCATTCATGGTTGGCCACGCGCTGCGCGCCCAGCAGCTGCTGCCAGTGGCTTTGCCAGTGCTCGGGGCCGGAGTTATTCCAGCCCGGCTGGATGATAAAGTCGAAACCGGAAAAATCGTGTGCCATGCCGCTGCTCCTGCCAATGTCATTTGCCCTTACCTTAGCAGCGCTTTTATATTTCCAAAAAGACTGATTTATTGTTTTTTTATTTCTCATGGCAATATAAACACCCCAGGCAAACGCGCCTGATCTGGTAAAATCGCCCCCTGCCTAGGTGCTTGCCCGGCTCGGCCGGCAAGTTAAACGGGAAACAGCCCCAAGCTGTGCTGCCCCCGCAACGGTGTGTTTCATCTGGCTGCCCCGCGCAGCTGCCCGGCCCCTGCGCCACTGTACCTGCCGGTACGGGAAGGCGGGCCAGTGGCGAAACCAGCCCGGATACCGGCCCAGGCCACGCTATGTGCGGCCAACTACCCTGGCCGCACGCTTTACCATGCTGCGGAGGGCGGCATGCGGCCAGCCCCCTGCCCGCCCGCCCCTGCTGTACACCGGACACACCGTGCAGCCCATATCCTCTCTTTCATCACCGCGCCAGGCCCACACTGCGCTACGCCTGCCCCCGGCCAGCCTGCTGGCCCTGCTGCTGGGCATTAGCGTGGCGACCTTGCTGCTGGCCTGCGCCAGTGGCAGCGTGGCGCTGGGCCCCGGCCAGCTCTGGCAGGTACTGCAGGGCCAGGGCGATGCGCTGGCCACCACCCTGCTGCAGCTGCGGCTGGAACGCGCGCTCACCGCCTGGATTACCGGCGCCGCGCTGGCGCTGGCCGGCCTGCTGATGCAATCGCTGCTGCGCAACCCGCTGGCCGACCCCTACGTAATGGGCGTATCCGGCGGCGCCTCGGTGGGTGCCCTGCTGGCGCTGTGGCTGGGGCTGGCCGTATGGCAGGTAGACCTGGCGGCCGTTGCCGGTGCGCTGGTGCTGTCTGGCGTGCTGTTCTGGCTGGCGCGGCGCGACTTTGGCCGCAGCAGCGGCACCGTACTGCTGCTACTGACCGGCGCGCTGCTGTCTACCGCCTGCGGCGCGGTGATTTCGCTGCTGCTCACCATTGCGCAAGACAACCAGCTGCGCGGCATGGTGTTCTGGCTGGTGGGCGATATCTCCGGCACGCCGCTACGGCCGTGGCCGTGGCTGGTGCTGCTGCCGGCCATGCTGCTGGCCTGGTGGCAGGCCCCTGCCATCAACCTGCTGGCGCTGCACGGCGACCACGCCGCCACGCTGGGCGTGCCGCTGGCGCGCCTGCGCCGCCTGCTGCTACTGCTGGCGGCCAGCCTGACCGCCACCGCCGTTAGCCAGGGGGGCAGCATCGGCTTTGTCGGCCTGATGGTGCCGCACGCCTGCCGCCTGGTGTGCGGGCCCAACCTGCGCCTGCTGATCCCCGCGTCCATCCTGGCCGGCGCCAGCCTGCTGGTACTGGCCGACACCCTGGCGCGCACCGTGGTGGCCCCCATGCAGCTGCCGGTGGGCATTCTTACCGCGCTGCTGGGCGTACCGGTGCTGTTCTGGCAGCTGTCGCGCACACGCCGGAGACTGGCATGATGCTGCACACAGACAAACTCAGCATCCTGCAAGGCCAGCGTCACCTGCTGCACCAGCTGGGCTGGCAGGTACAGGCCGGCGAAGTATGGTGGCTGGCCGGGCGCAACGGCTGCGGCAAAAGCACGCTGCTGGCTACGCTGGCCGGGCTGCGCGCCCCCGCACAGGGCAGCATCAGCCTGTGCGGCCAACCTTTAGGCACCACCGCGCCGCGCCTGCGCGCCCAGCGCATGGCGCTGCTGCCACAGGCCAGCCACGACGCCTTCGACTACGCCGTGATCGACGCGGTGGCCGCGGCGCGCTACCCGTGGCCGGACGACGGCCACAACCCCGGCCGCATTGCCGCCGCGCTGAACGCCTTCGACCTGGCCCGCCTGGCCGAGCGCCCGCTGCAGGCCCTGTCCGGCGGCGAGCGCCAGCGCGTGGCGCTGGCCAGCGTGATGGCGCAAGACGCCCCGCTGATCCTGCTGGACGAGCCCACCAATTCGCTGGATCTGGCGCACCAGGCCGCCCTGCAAGTACAGATACGCCGCTGGCAGGCAGAGGGCAAAGCCGTCGTCGTGGTAAGCCACGACCTGCAGTTTGCCCCTGCCATCGCCAGCCATGCCCTGCTGCTGGATGGCGCCGGCGGCCACAGCCAGCACCCCCTGGCCCAGCTCAGCGCCACCCACCTGGCAGAGGTACTGGGCTACCCGCTTACCCGCATCACCCACGCAGGCCACCCCTGCTTTTTACCCGGACACAGCACATGAGCCACACCGACGACCAAGGCCGCACCGAGCGCCACAACGCCCGCATGGCACGCAAAAAAGAAATCATGGACGCCCGCATTGCCGCCGCCGACGAGCACCGCGGCGTGTTTATCGTGAATGCCGGTAACGGCAAAGGCAAAAGCTCCAGCGGCCTGGGCATGGTGATGCGCGCGCTGGGCCACGACATGCAGGTAGGCGTGGTGCAATTCATCAAAGGCGCCATGGAAACCGGCGAAGAGCGCTTCCTGCGCCGCTTCCCCGAGCAGGTGCAGTTCCACGCCATGGGCGAGGGCTACACCTGGAACACGCAAGACCGCGAACGCGACGTAGCCCGCGCCACCGAAGCCTGGGCCAAAGCGCGCGAAATGCTGCAAAACCCGGCCATTGGCCTGGTACTGCTGGACGAGCTGAACATCGCACTGAAATACAAATACCTGGACGTAGAGCAAGTGCTGGACGACATCCTGGCACGCCCGCTGCACCAGCACGTTATCGTCACAGGCCGTGGCGTACCGGACGCGGTGGTAGAAGCCGCCGACACCGTCACCGACATGACGCTGGTCAAACACGCCTTCGCTGCCGGCATCGCCGCCCAGCCCGGCGTGGAGTGGTAGGCACCGGTTGCCAGATTGCCGCCACGGCATTCTTTCGCCACGGAATACACGGAAAACACAGAAAAAAGCCACCGGCCGCGACCCAGCCAGGTGCTAACCAACGCGGCGTTTGACGTATTTTCCGTGGATTCGGTGGCCAAAAAGAATGGATTAGCCACGGGCGATACCGAATACCAGTGCCTACCAGCAGGCCGGGCTTCGACGACAACCGTCTTTAGTCCGTGCCTTCTGTGCATTCCGTGGCAAATAAAGTTTTTCTCTGATACGCCTTACAAAGAAAGCCCCATGAGCTGCAAAGCCCTTCTGCTGTCCGCCATCGCCTCCGGCCAGGGCAAAACCACCGTCACCGCCGCCCTGGCCCGCCGCCTGGTGCGCGACGGCTACCGCGTGCGCGTGTTCAAAACCGGGCCGGACTTCATCGACCCGCTGCTGCTGGCCGCCGCCAGCGGTGGCACGGTAGACGTGCTGGACCTGTGGATGTGCACCGAAAGCCAGTGCCGCAGCCTGCTGGCACAAGCCGCCGCCGAAGCCGACTACGTGCTGATAGAAGGCGTGATGGGCCTGTACGACGGCCAGCCTTCCAGCGCCGACCTGGCAAAACAATTTGGCGTGCCGGTACTGGCCGTGCTGGACTGCAGCGCCATGGTGGGCACCGCGCTGGCCATTGCCCGCGGCCTGCGCGACCACGGCCAGCTGCCGTGGGCCGGCCTGCTGGCCAACCGCGTCGCCAGCCAGGGCCACGCCGACATGATTCGCGCCTGCGGCACACCAGACTTGCCAGTAGTGGGCTGCCTGCCACGCCAGGCCGAATCGCTACCGGAGCGCCACCTCGGCCTGCACCTGCCTAGCGACCTGCCAGACCTGGCCGCCAGGCTGGACGCGCTGGCCGACGCGCTGCAGCTGGACCACGCCGTGCTGGCCGCCCTGCCAGACTTTGCGCCAGACGCCGCGCCTGCGGCAGCGCTGCCGCCGCTGCTGGCCGGTAAAACCATCGCCGTGGCGCACGATGCGGCCTTTGCCTTTGTCTATGCGGCCAACCTGCGCACGCTGCAGGGCATGGGCGCGCGCATCGCCACCTTCTCGCCGCTGGCTAACGACCCCATTCCGGCCGACGCCGACGCGCTGTGGCTGCCCGGCGGCTACCCCGAGCTGCACGGCGCCACGCTGGCGGGCAACGCGCGCTGGCTGGCCAGCGTGCAAGCCTTTGCCGCCGCCGGCAAACCGGTATGGGCAGAATGCGGCGGCATGATGGCGCTGACCGAACAGCTGCACGACACCCAGGGCCAGGCGCACCGCATGGCGGGCATCCTGCCGGGTAGCGTCAGCATGACCGCCAAGCTGGCCGGGCTGGGCAGCCAGGGTTGGCCGCACCCCGCCGGCGAGCTGCGCGGCCACACCTTTCATTACTCGCAGTTCACCACCCCGCTGCCTGCCGCCGCCACCTGCCAGCGCAAAGCCGGCGGCAGCCCGGGCGAGGTGGTGTACCGCCACGGCAGCGTGCAGGCCAGCTACTTTCACGCCTACTTTGCCAGCCAGCCCGCCGCCGCCGCTGCGCTGTTCCTGCCGGGGGCAACATGCTAGGCACCAGCCTGCTGCTGGCCGCCGGCCTGCTGGCCGACCGCCTGCTGGGCGAGCCCACACGCTACCACCCGCTGGTGGGCTTTGGCCATGCGGCCAACCTGCTAGAAAAACGCCTGAACGTTGGCCGCAGCCGCCTGCTGCGCGGCGCTTTTGCCTGGGCGCTGCTGGTGCTACCGCTGCCGCTACTGCTGGCCTGGCTAATGGCGCAGCTGCCCACACTGGCCGCCACCGTGCTGAGCGTGGCGGTGCTGTACTTTACGCTGGGCCGCCAGAGCCTGATCGACCACACCCGCCCCATTGCCGACGCGCTGCTGCAGGGCAAGCTGGCCGAGGCGCGGGCGCTGACCGCGCGCATTGTCAGCCGTGACCTGAGCCAGGCCGACGACAGCGCCATCACCCGCGCCGCTACCGAGTCGCTACTGGAAAACGGCCACGACGCCGTATTCGGCGCGCTGTTCTGGTTTGCCGTGGGCGGCGCACCAGCAGCGCTGGCCTACCGCCTGGCCAACACGCTGGACGCCATGTGGGGCTACCGTAACGACCGCTTCGAGCGCTTTGGCAAAACCGCCGCCCGCGCCGACGACGTGCTGGGCTACGTGCCCTCGCGCCTCACCGCGCTGGCCTACGCCTTGGCCGGCAATACGCGGCTGGCGCTGGCCAGCTGGCGCCGCCAGGCCCCGCTGTGGGATAGCCCCAACGCCGGGCCGGTGATGGCCGCCGGTGCTGGCGCGCTGGGCGTACAGCTGGGCGGCGCCGCCGTCTACCACGGCCAGCTGGAAGCGCGGCCCGCGCTAGGCGCAGGCCCGGCCCCGCGCGCTGGCGACATCCGCCGCGCCGCGCAGCTGATGGACCGCGCCATCGTGCTGTGGCTGCTATTGGCGCTGCCGCTATGAATGACACCTTGACACTGCGCGTGGCGCAAGCACACGAATTTGCCGCCCTGCGCGCACTGTTGCACGCCGCTGTGCACCAGCTGGCGTACCGTCATTACAATGCAGCGCAATGCGCAGCATGGGCACCTGCGCAGTACGATGCCGAGGCTTGGCAGCAACGGCTGGCGGCCAACCCGCCGTGGGTAGCCTGCGTCGGCGACACCCTCGCCGGCTTCATCGACCTGCACCCGGACGGGCTGATCGACCTGTGTTTCGTCCACCCGCAGTTTGCCGGGCGCGGCGTTGGCAGCGGCTTGCTACAGCATGTGCTGACACAGGCCGCCGCCAGGGCGCTGCCGCGCTTGCACGCCGACGTCAGCCTCTGCGCCGAAGCGCTGTTTACCCGCCACGGCTTTGTGGTAACGCAACGGCAAAGCGTGAGCCTGCGCGGGCAAACCTTCGCCAACGCCCGCATGGAAAGGCCCATCCCATGAGCGCCCTGCGCCCCGTCCACGGTGGCAACCTGCTGCAAGCCGTGGCCCGCTTTGGCGGCACGCCCGAGCAATGGCTGGATTTGTCCGCCGCGCTGAACCCGCAGCCCTACCCGGCCGCAGCCACCGACCCCGCGCTGTGGTACACACTGCCGCAGCCGGACGCCGCCCTGCACGCCGCCGCCTGCGCCTACTACGGTGCGGCCAAGCTGTTGCCGGTAGCGGGTAGCCAGGCCGCCATCCAGGCGCTGCCACGGCTGCGTGCGCCCGGTAGCGTGGCGGTGGCGCACCCCAGCTACGCCGAGCACGGCTGGCGCTGGGCCCGCGCCGGCCACCAGGTAGCCCGCTACCCGCACGCCGATCTGGCGGCGCAAGCGGGCCAGGTGGACGTGCTGATCCTGTGCAACCCCGACAACCCCAGCGGCCAACGTTGGCCGCAACACGCTGTGCTGGCCATGGCGGCGGCGCAGGCGGCACGTGGCGGCTGGCTGGTGGTGGACGAGGCGTTTGCCGATGTGACGCCCGAGCTGTCCGTGACCACACACGCGGCCACGCAGCCCGGCCTGGTGGTGCTGCGCAGCCCCGGCAAGTTCTTTGGCCTGGCTGGTTTGCGGCTTGGCTTTGTCGCTGCCGCAGGCGACATCCTGCAGGCGCTGGACGACGAGCTGGGGCCGTGGACCATCCCCGCGCCGGTGGCGCGCATCGCTAGCGCCGCGCTGGCCGACACCGCCTGGCAAGCCGCCGCACAGCAGCAGTTGGCCGCTGGCCACACCCGCCTGACCGCGCTGCTGCAGGCGCACGGCCTGCCGGCTGATGGCTGCCACTTGTTTGCCGGTGGCGCCACCACACACGCCGACGCCTTGCAACAACACCTGGCGCGGCACCACATCTGGTGCCGCCTGTTTACCGACCCGCAGCCCCGCTTCCGTCTGGGGCTGCCCGCCAGCGAGGCGCACTGGCAGCGCCTAGCCGCCGCGCTGGCCAGCTTTGCACCGGATACCTTATGAAACCCATCGCCCTTGCCCTGGCCTGCACCCTGGCGCTGCCCGCCGTGGCTGCCAGCGCCGCGCCGATTACCGTTACCGACGACCAGGGCCAAACACTCACCCTGCCCGCCCCGGCCAAACGCGTGATCAGCCTGGCGCCGCACGTGACCGAGCTGGTCTACGCCGCCGGTGGCGGCAGCCGGCTGATTGCCGCCGACGCCAACAGCAACTACCCGCCCGCCGCACAAAACCTGCCGCAGGTGGGCAGCTTTCGCGGTATCGATATCGAACGCGTGATTGCCGCCAAGCCCGATTTGCTGATTGTGTGGCTGCACGGCCCGGCCGAAAAACAGCTGGCGCAGCTGAAGGCGCTGGGCATCCCCATGTATTACAGCGAGCCCAAGCACCTGGCCGACATCCCCGCCAGCCTGCGCAAGCTGGGTACCCTGCTAGGTAGCAGTGCCGCCGCCGAGCAAAGCGCCCGCCAGTTTGATACCGAGCTGGCCGCGCTGCGCCGCCAGTACGCCGGCAAGCCCAAGCTGCGCGTGTTTTATCAGGTGTGGCACAAGCCGCTGTACACGCTAAGCGGCCAGCACATCGTGAACGACGCCATCGAGCTGTGCGGCGGCCAGAACATTTTTGCCCAGCTGCCCATCCCCGCCCCGGTGGTGAGCGAAGAATCGGTCATTGCGGCCAACCCGCAGGTGATGCTGGCCGCCGGCATGAAAAAACAAGACGACCTGCAGGCGCGCTGGGCCGGCATCAACGCCATTGCCGCCGTGCAGTACAAGCAGCAATACCAGATCGACAGTGACATCCTGAACCGCCCCACCCCGCGCTTCCTGCAAGGCACCCGCGCCGTGTGCCGCAGCCTGGACGCCGCACGGGCGGTCTACGCGAAAGTAAAACCATGATCCACACCACACCGCACTACCACCGCATTGCCTGCCTGTGTACCGAGGCGGTAGAAACCCTGTACCTGCTGGGCGCAGAAGACCTGATCGCAGGCATCTCCGGCTTTACCGTCTACCCGCCCGAGGCCCGCCAGCAAAAACCCAAAATCAGCGGCTTTTCCAGCGGCAAGCTGGAAAAAATCATGGCGGTGGCGCCCGACCTGGTGGTGGGTTATTCCAGCCTGCAAAACGATATGCTGAAAGAAGTGGCCGAAGCCGGCGTGGATATCCTGCACTTCAACCACCACAGCGTAGACGGCGTGCTGCGCATGGTGCGCGTGCTGGGTAGCCTTACCGGCCGCCGCCACGCCGCCGAGCTGCTGTGCGAGCAGCTGGAAGGCCAGATCAGCGCCGCCCGCCTGGAAACCGCCGCGCGCGACGCCGCCGGCCTGCCGCGCCCGCTGGTGTATTTCGAAGAATGGCACGACCCCATCATCAGCGGCATCGGCTGGGTGGGCGAGCTGATTGCGCTGGCCGGCGGGCGCGACGCCTTTGCCGAGCTGGCCGGCCACGCCCGCGCCAAACAGCGCATCATAGCCGACCCGCAAACCGTGATCGACCGCCAGCCAGACCTGATGGTAGGCAGCTGGTGCGGCAAGCGCTTCCGCCCAGAGACGGTCGCCCAGCGCGAAGGCTGGCAAAACGTACCAGCGGTGCGCAACGCCGAGCGCGGCCATATTATCGAAATCAAATCCGCCGACATCCTGGCCCCCGGCCCCACGCTCATCAGCCGTGGCCTGCCGCAGCTGCAGGCGCTGATCCGCCAGTGGCACGAAGACCGCGCCGGCTAACGGCGCTTTGGCCACGAAGCGGTGAGTAAAAAACTCGGCCACGAACACCACGAAAAGCACGAAAAAAGATGAAAGCCGTGTGCGCCCAGGTATTTGCCTGAAACGGTTTGCGCTGGCCACTCTGCTGCCATACCAGCGACAACCAACGCACCCGTTTTATTTTCGTGTTTTTTCGTGGTTTTAGTGGCTAATGCCTTTAATTACGAAACCCACCAAACGCCGGAGCCGCTACTCGTTTTGTTTTCGTGTTTTTTCGTGGATTTCGTGGCAAAAATGACATTTATCGATCAGGAAATCCCCATGCCCGCCCAACCCTGGCCCTTCCCCACGCTAATGGTGCAAGGCTGCACCTCGGACGCCGGCAAAAGCACGGTAGTGGCCGCGCTGTGCCGCCTGCTGGCCGACGCAGGCTACCGTGTGGCCCCGTTCAAACCGCAAAACATGGCGCTCAATAGCGCAGTAACCGAAGACGGCGGCGAGATCGGCCGCGCCCAGGCGCTGCAGGCCATCGCCGCCCGCGTGGCACCGCATACCGACATGAACCCGGTGCTGCTCAAACCCAGCAGCGACACCGGCGCCCAGGTCATCATCCACGGCAAGGTGCGCGCCGACATGAACGCGCGCGACTACCACCAGTACAAAACCACCGCCATGGCCGCCGTGCTGCAGTCCTACCAGCGGCTGCAGGCGCAGTACGACGTGGTGATGGTGGAAGGCGCCGGCAGCCCGGCCGAGATCAACCTGCGCGACCGCGACATCGCCAATATGGGCTTTGCCGAGGCGGTGGACTGCCCGGTAATCCTGGTAGCAGACATCGACAAAGGCGGCGTATTTGCCCACCTGGTAGGCACGCTGGATTGCCTGAGCGATAGCGAGCGCGCCCGCGTGGTGGGCTTTGTCATCAACAAATTCCGCGGCGACATCAGCCTGCTGCAAGACGGGCTGGACTGGCTGGAAGCCAAAACCGGCAAGCCGGTGCTGGCGGTGCTGCCCATGCTGCACGGCCTGATGCTGGACGCCGAAGACGCAGTGCAAAGCCAGCAGCAGCGCGGCGACTTCAATATCGTGGTGCCGGTACTACCGCGTATCAGCAACCACACCGACTTCGACGCGCTGCGCGCCCACCCCGGCGTGAACCTGCACTTTGTCGGCCCCGACGCCCCCAAACCGCCAGCCGACCTGGTGATCTTGCCCGGCAGCAAGAACACCCGTGCCGACCTGGCCTTCCTGCAGGCACAAGGTTGGCCGCCCTACCTGCAGCGCCACCTGCGCTACGGTGGCCGCCTGCTGGGCATTTGCGGCGGTTACCAGATGCTGGGCCGCCACATCCACGACCCGCTGGGCGTAGAAGGCGCCCCCGGCAGCAGCGCCGGCCTGGGCTACCTGCACATCGACACCACGCTGGCCGCCGACAAAACACTAACGCGGCGCGAAGGCCGCTTTGTGAACGCCGACGCGGCGGTAAGCGGCTACGAAATCCACATGGGCGTGAGCAGCGGGCCGGACTGCCAGCGGCCGGTGTTCCAGCTAAACGACGGCAGCGTAGACGGCGCCGTCAGCCCCGACGGCGCGGTGATGGGCAGCTACCTGCACGGCCTGTTCGACCACCCGCAAGCCGGCAGCGCCCTGCTGCAATGGGCTGGCATGCATCATGCAAATGGGGTAGATTTATCGCTATTGCGTGAAAACAGCCTGGACAGGCTAGCCAGCAGCAGCCAGACGCTACGGGAAGCGCTGCAACGGCTGCCGCGCTGGCGCGGGGTGTAGCGCGGCCAACCTTGATGGCTAGACGCGTAGCCCGGATAAGGCACAGCCGCATCCAGGGTTACCCGCCCGCGCCCGTGCAAATCGGCCATGTTTTACCCCCATCCCCGGATGCGCCGTTGGCTTATCCGGGCTACGAACCACTGGCTACTGAGCAAGCCAGTCTTGGGTAGGTTGGTGCTGAACGAAGTGAAGCCCAACGCCGACCACGTGATTTACACCCATGCGGGTGAGCAATATGAGTTGCACTGTAAACGTTGGGCTTCGCAAGCTCAGCCCAACCTACGAGCTGGAAGCGCTGCAACGGCTGCCGCGCTGGCGCGGGGTGTAGCGCGGCCAACCTTGATAGGCAAACGCGTAGCCCGGATAAGGCACAGCCGCATCCGGGGTGGCCAACCAGCGCCCGTGGAAGTCGGCCATGTTTTATCCCCCATCCCCGGATGCGCCGTTGGCTTATCCGGGCTACGAGCTTCGTGAACGCCGACGCGGCGGTAAGCGGCTACGAAATCCACATGGGCGTGAGCCATGGCCCGGACTGCCAGCGGCCGGTATTCCAGCTGAACGACGGCAGCGTAGACGGCGCCGTCAGCCCCGACGGCGCGGTGATGGGCAGCTACCTGCACGGCCTGTTCGACCACCCGCAAGCCGGCAGCGCCCTACTACAATGGGCTGGCATGCACCATGCAAATGGGGTAGATTTATCGCTATTGCGTGAAAGCAGCCTGGACAGGCTAGCCAGCAGCAGCCAGACGCTACTGGAAGCGCTGCAACGGCTGCCGCGCTGGCGCGGGGAGTAGCGCGGCCAACCTTGGTGGGCAAACGCGTAGCCCGGATAAGGCACAGCCGCATCCGGGGTTTCTTATTCAGCACCAGAATAACTGCGGTCGTTTTTTGTCATGCCCCTTTCCCGGATGCGCCGTTGGCTTATCCGGGCTACGAGCTAGTGAGCAAGCCAGTCTTGGGTAGGTTGGCGCTGAACGAAGTGAAGCCCAACGCCGACCACGCGATTTACACCCATACGGATTGGCAATATTGCGTACGCGGTAAACGTTGGGCTTCGCAAACTCAGCCCAACCTACGGCCCTACGAGTTGATAGAACAAAAGCGAAAATAATGCGATATATTACAACCCTATTGTTTTTGTTCTTCTTTTTATATTTCGCATGCTCGCACGCATCAACTAGGCTAGTACCAATATTGAAACCAGTTGAATCCGATTGTGCAATTGGCTTCATTTTGACTAGCCCCATGCGCGGGTATGATCTTAACATCCAGTCCGTTTCAAAAGATGGCTCTGGCCGTTCGTACAGGTTATTTATTGGTTATAACGATGAATTACCAAAGGGCGGCAGCGTATTCTTTAATTTAAAAGGCTTGCACCTATCCAGCGGGCGTTACTTCGTTGATTTTTCCAAGTTTGGCGTTTCTGGCCATGCCGAGTTTGATTTTTATAGGCAAGGCAAAGCCACGGTTATTGACTTGTACGATTTTGAGCCAAATTATAATCGCAACGACCCCCGCTCGAAATATACAAAAAAGATAGCGACGTGTAGATTTTAAAATCTAGACAACGTTGTTACATCACGGCACTGCTTGCGTGGTAAACGTTGGGCTTTGCAAGCTCAGTCTAACCTACGGGCTGCGCTGACTTTCTAAAATTTCCGGAAAGTTTGATTGTTTAATTATGGCAACGAAAATCTACCTACTGATAAAAGTCTTTGACAAAGAAGAATACGCAGATGCCTTCATCCAGAATGGTGAGTTGTTTTGCAGAACTCTTGGTGATTTTAAGAAGGCAGATGAGGAAGATGGGCGTGGCGATAGGTTTGAAGCTGTCACAGATTGGTATCAACCAGATCAGATCAAGCTAGCCATCACCTACAAAGATAGTGACGGTATTGAAAAGAGCTTTCCAATTGAAAAGCTGGCCGGTCCAGTCACAGTCCAGAACAATGGCTATGAAAGGCTAAATCTTTACTGTATGTATGCGGTTAAAGCTCCAGAGTTTGAAGAGTCCTATGAGACAGAAGAAGAGCGAGTAGCCATCGTTGAGAAAATCAATCAGATGCTTAAGGAAAGAATTACCTTGAGTGATGAGATTTTATCACTGGGCGAATTCGCAGTTGTTGTCTACGAGGTTGAAGACTTCATTGGCAGGATCAAGAAGGCTGCACAAGAGAAGGACTTTGCTTGCTGGAATGGTTTAATTGACTACTACGACCCAGACACATTTCACGGTAGCTTCAAAGAGCTTGAGGCCATTTTCAGAAAGAGGAACATCTACGAACACCAGAATGAGTATCGCTTTGCTTTTGGCTCACACGAACCTGACGGGACCAAATTGATCCATCTTGGTTCGTTGGATGGAATCGCTATCAAAGTTCCAACTAGAGATATAAATGAAAAGCTCCAACTGAAGCTTTTTGAATAATTTTCTATAGTTAATAAATAGACGGCCTCAAGGACCAAGCTCGGCAGGTTGGGCTGAATAAAATGAAGCCCAAAGTTTACCGCGCCCCATCTGCTGCGCGCTCTGAATACGCTCTGCCCGACGAAAACCATCAGGCCACGCCACCTTCAAGCAAAGCCACTGCGCCACACTTGACCATTCCGCAATAACAAAGCTGGCCGCAAACCGTCATGGCTTGCGGCCAACCTTGTTTGACCGACCTGTAATGACCCACTAAAAACCTGCACAGGTCATAATTCACACAGTGCGTAGATGGCAGATAGCTTTGTTTTGATGGGTTACGCTGCGCTTCACCCATCCTACGTTGGAACTTGCCCCCCCAATAACAAGGTTGGCCGCATGCCGTGATGGCGTGCGGCCAACCTTGTTTGATTGATGGCAGCTGCCCTTTGTGGCGAAGGACAAGCTGCCGTCACCGTTTTGCGGCGGAATGACAACCCGCCCACCATATCAGGCGGCTTGCACCGGTACGGTAGGCGGGGGGCTACCCTGCCCGGCGTGTGCCGGGCGATAGCTCAGCTCGGTAGGTTGGGCTGAATGAAATGAAGCCCAACGTTTACCGCGCACCCGTTGCCGCACGCGCTGAATGTTGTTCGCCGCGCCACGGTAACCGTTTGGCTTCGCCACACTCAAGCCAAATACGCCGCACTTGATCATTCCCCCCAATAACAAGGTTGGCCGCATGCTGTGATGGCGTGCGGCCAACCTTGTTTGATTGATGGCAGCTGCCCTTTGTGGCGAAGGGCAGGCTGCCGTCACCGTTTTGCGGCGGAATGACAACCCGCCCACCATATCAGGCGGCTTGCAGCGGTACGGTAGGCGGGGGGCTACCCTGCCCGGCGTGTGCCGGGCGATAGCTCAGTACGGGGTGAGCGTACCGGCCAGGTTGATGAACTGGCCGTCCTTGGTGGTGATATTGGTCCAGACCTTGTCGTTGTCGAAATCCTGCACATGCACAACGGTGGCACCCAGCGCGGGCTCGCTCCAGTACACCATGAACACATTGGGGCGAACTTCGGTGCGGTGGATGGTGACGGTCATGTCCTGGCCTTCTGGCTGGCCGTGGGCATTCAGCGCTTGCCATGTCATTCGGGTTTCGCTGTGAAAGTCCAGGCGGAAAGCAAGCTGGCCAAAGTCTACTTTGAAGCTATTGCCAATTACATTAGCGGTTTTCATCGGGTGTCCTTTATCAGGGTGGCGTGGTGACGGTAGCCCGGCCGCAGCCTTGATTAAAAACCGAACTTGCCATTGGTGTTTTTCCACTCGCTGCGCGGGGGGATAGGCTCAATGGTGTCCCAATGTTCCACGATCTTGCCTGCCTGCACGCGGAACAAATCGTAAAACGCTACGTGCTTGCCTAGAAACTCGCCTTCGCTCACGGCCAGTACAAAATTGCCTTCGCCAAACAGGGCATGCATGCGTTCGAATTTCAGTGGCGTGCCCGCTTGTGCCAGGGTTTGCAGTGCGCTGGCCAGATTAGGTATGCCATCGCCAATGGCCGGGTTGTGTTGCAGGTAATGATCGGGGTCGATGTAGTCGGTAAGCTTGTCGAACTGGCCGCCTACCAGTACCTGGTCGACAAAGCCGCGCACCAGTGCTTTGTTGGCGGCGGTGTGGTGCAGATCGGCCACGTCGGTGGGCCCGTCGATCATGGTGCGGCCTGCGGGGTTGGGCTGCGCGGGTTTTTCCTGCAGGTTGTCCCAATGCTCCACAACATTGCCATTTTCGAAGCGGAAGATATCAAAGCCGATTTTGGGCCCGAAAAAGTTGTAGTCGGTATGGGCAATGACATAGTTGCCATCCTGAATAACGCGTACGGTATTAACGTTAATCGAGCCCTTGGGCGCGGCCTGCAATACTGCGCCCAAACCGGCCAGGCCATCGCCTACGGCCAGGTTGTGCTGAATGTATTTGTGCGGGTTCACGACTTTTACCGGTTCGGCCTCGCCGGTTTCCAGGCTTTTTAGCAGGGATACGATTTGTTGTTTTGCTGGGGACATGATGGGGGTTTCCTTCTGTGTGGTGTGTGCCAGCGCTGCAGTGGCCAAAACCATCTGCGCACCAAGGCTTAAAAGCAGTACAGGGGCAATGCGCTTGCTGGGGCTTGGCATGGCTTAGCTTTCGATGGCAAAAATCGCTATGCCACCACGGCACAGCCATGGGTCGTAGTGTCGGGTGGCGGGGGCCTGGCAACAAGGTAGAAACCCTGCTAAGAATGGTGAAAATCCTGCATCGTTTACATCACGCCGAGCACCTGACATGTTGCCCAAAACCCCTGGTGTTGCCCCCATTGCCTTTCACAACCCACGGCTGGACGGTGTGGGTATCGAGGTGCTGAGCCTAGAGAGCATACGTACACTGGCGCCGCACACCTTGCTTCACCCGCAACGGCCAGGCTTTCATTTGCTGCTGTTGATGCATGCCGGGGTGGGCGAGCATACGGTGGATTTCCAGCACTACCCGCTTGCCCCGGGCAGCCTGGTTTACGTACGGCCGGGCCAGGTGCAGCAGTGGCACATGCACGCGGGGCTGGAGGGGGACTGCATGTTGATCAAGCCAGAGGCGCTTAGCCCGGCAATTGGCCGACCCGGGCTGGACATGCAGCTGCTGGGCATGCACAGCTGGCAGACGCTACTGGTGCCGGATGCGGCGCTGCGGGAGCATGTGCAGTGCGATATGGCACGGCTGCGTGCTGACATCGCGCACTTTGATGGCAGCCAGACGCAGATCAGCATCATTTGGCACACGCTGCTGGCAACGCTTTTACGGGTAGCACAGGCCATGCGTGCCAAGCGCGGCGCGGCCAACCATGCGGCGGCTGCTATTTTTTCGCTGTTTGAGCAGCTGTTGGCGGAAGAAGGCCACCGCAGGCAGGCGGTATCGGCTTATGCCAAAAAGCTGGGTTATTCGGAAAGCACGCTGAACCGCGCATGCATGGCCATGGCAGAGAAAACGGCCAAGCAGCTGCTGGATGAACGCACGGCGCTGGAGGCCAAACGGCTGCTGGTACATAGCCCTGCGTCGATTCACGAGATTGGCCATCATCTGGGCTTTAGCGAGTCCACCAATTTTGTGAAGTTTTTTGCCCGCCTGGCGCACACCACGCCACAGCGCTTTCGCGACCAATACACCCGGCACGGGCTGGCAAGCCTGCCACCATAGCCGCTCTCTCTGCGCCCCCCCTGCCGGCAACCGGCAGGCTGGCGAGTGATGTGCCCAGACCGGCAAACCGTGAAATCTGCTGCCCCCTGGCAGCGTTTGGCCAGGGTTGGCCGCACCATTTCGCATGATGCGGCCAACCCGGTTTGCTTGCCTGGCAGCGCAGCCAAACCTGCCCGCCCGTAGCCCCGCGCTTACTGGTCCTTCTGGTTTTTTTCCTGCAGTGCTTCGTTGATGATGCTTTTCAGGCCGCTAAAGGTGCAGGGCTCGGCGTAAGTCAGCAGTGCTTGCTCTACGTCGTAGTAGCTGCCGGCAAACAGCGTGGGCGTGTCGAGCTGTTTTTTCTGCTTGCCCTTTTTGACTTGCACGGCTTTTTGCAGCAGGTAGATATCGGGCGCCAGGGCCATGGTGGTTTCGTAGGCGCTCACGGCGCTTTGGCCAAACGAGAACGACGACGCGGTCGCGCTGATCACCTTGGCACTCACCCCGGTGATGCCCTGCACTGCCGAGGTGAGCCCGGCCAACAGCTGTGCTTCTTTGCCCCAAAAATCACGCGAGGTTTGCTGGCGGCTGGCCGCGTCAAAGAACCGGGCGCAGCTCAGGTCGGCAAAGCTGACACCGGATTGCCACATTTCTTGCAATGCCTGGTAGCGGGGCAACGCCAGCAGGCCACCCCCTTGCAGCATGGCGAGGGTATCCGGTTTTGTTTGCTTCTCCAGCGCCTTCAGAATGGCCAGGTTGCGCTTACTGTCATCCAGCAAGGCTTGATGCTGTGGCTTTTGGGCTGCTGCTGCACTATGCAAATCGGCAGCCTGCTTTGCTACCAATACCTCCCAGTACTGCAGGCTTTGCGCAAGGTTTAACGGCACCACCTCACGGTAATACTGCGCCTTGCCTACTGCCCAGGCGAAACGATAGCCGGCGTGTACCAAGTTGGTTTCGGCAGAGACGGAGTCCGGCTGCCTGCCAGCCTGGGTGTCGTCGGAGTAAGTCCAGCTGTATTTGGCGTCTACTGCCGGGTTGCGCAGGTATTCGCTGCTGGGGTTCAGGCTACTGCAGGCGGTCAGGCCAAGGGTGATGATCAGCGGCAATAAGGCAGGTTTCATGACATTGATCTCCCGTTTGCGGAGATGCTGTTGTATACCCTGCTGTTTGCTTCTATAAAAACGGCCCACCACTGCGGGTGCGGCCAACGGCCAGCCGCCCCCTACTCTGCCAGGTACTTCTGCCGCAGCGCTTGCATGCGGCCGTCGGCGCTGATCTGGTTCAGCGCGGCTTGCAGGCGTTTTACCTTCTGCAGCGGGGTGCTGCGGTTTAGCGCAAACCAGTATTGGCTGCCGCCATCCAGCAGCCAGATGGGGCGTACCAGCTGCGGCTTGAGGCGCTGCTGTTTCAGCTGCCAGGCCATGGCCCAGTCCAGCATGGCTACCGTGTCGGTACGGCCTAGCAGGAGTTTTTTCAGGGTAATTTCGTCGGTGGCGCCCAGGTCCAGCCCATGGCCGGGCTGCAGCCCCAGGCCAGCCAGTTTTTTGGCAGCGGCAGATTCGAACATGGCACCGTGGGTGTAGTGCATCAGGTCTGACTCGGTCTGGATATTGATGTCGCGGCGGGCGTTCAGGCGGTAAAGCTTGATCTGGCGCGGGCTGATGGGGCCTACCCAGTAAAACAGCGGCTCGCGTTCGGGGGTGCGGGTAATGCTGAAGATGACACTATCGGGGGTATCCAGCACGGCGCGGTAGGCGCGGGCCCAGGGCTGCAGCTCTATGCTGAGGCTGAAGTCGGCGTCGTGTGCGGCCATGCGTAGCAGGTCGGTGGCATAGCCGGTGAGCTGCGCGCCGTCCTGGTAGTTGAGCGGCGGCAGCTGCTCGGTATAGGCCACCAGGTCGCCGGCCCGGGCGGGCAGTGTGGCAAGGCAGGCCAGACAAAGGGCGATGAGGGCAGGTTTCATGCTGAATCTGGCGGGGAGTATATTTATAGAAATGTAGCGTACGCTGGCGATTTGTCACGGGGTATGGCAGGCCGCCGGGGACAACACTAAAGCATACGTTTTGCGTGATAATGACAACTTAACGAATCACTAGGCGCCATCGTGGATTCAAGCACTAAACCACCGCTGTTCCAGGCAGACTTCGCCAGCTACGAACGCTACTACAGCCAGCGCCTGTTACCCGGTGCGGCGCAGCTTTCCTATGGCGGCATGGGGGTGATCGGGCTGTTTTTGCTGGCCGATTTGTGGCGCCTGGGCCTGGGAGCGGGTTTTGCCGGCATGGTACTGGCCAGCATACTGGGCTGCGGGCTGATAGGCTGGATGGCACACGCCATGCAGCACCCGCGCTACGAGGCGCACCGCATCCACTGGGTGCTGTGGCTGGGTAATCTGGCCATGGTGGTGATGATGGCCGGCAATATCATGGCCTTGGGGCGGCTGTCGTACCTGCCCATGATCTTGATGTATTTCATGCTGGGTGTGCTGCTGATTGCGCCACTGGTATCGCCGCTGGCCTTTATGTGGCCGCACCTGGCCAGTGTCTTGCTGGCCGGTGGCGTGATGTGGCTGGATGGCTACCAGCTAAGCCACTGGCTGCAGCTACTGCTGTTCAGCATGCCGGCCATGGCTTTCATGCTGATGATTCTGAGCGTACAGCGGCGCACGGCCTTGCAGTCTTACCAGATAGCGCGGCAAAACTGGCTGTACGCCACAACCGACCCGCTCAGCCAGCTACACAACCGCCGTACCTGGTACGAGGCAGCCGATGCGGCATTAGCCCGTGCGCAGCAGCAGGCGCAGCCACTGGCACTGCTGATGCTGGATATTGACTATTTCAAAGCCATTAACGACCAGTGGGGCCATGTGGCGGGCGACCGGGTAATCGAGCAGGTTGGCCGCACGCTGCAAGCGCATTGCCCTGCGGGCGCGCTGGCAGGCCGCCTGGGGGGCGAAGAATTTGCCGTACTGCTGCCGGATACCCAGCACGCCGATGCGCTGCTCACCGCCGAGGCACTGCGCGCCAGCCTGGCGGCACAGCAAGTTCTCGAGCACGGCCAGCTGGTGCGCATTACCGCCAGCATTGGCGTGGCCAGCCTGGCGGCAGGCTGCCTGGACGAGCTGGTACGCGAGGCAGACCGCCTGCTGTACCAGGCCAAGGCGGAAGGCCGCAACCGGGTGGCCGGGTAGCCACGCCATGCCCCGTTACCCACCCGGCTTTTGCTTCATCACACTGTTACCAATAAAGACAAACCCCGCTTGCTGTGCAAACGGGGTTTGTGTTTTGGCTCACGCGCAGGCCCCACCGGGCTGGCGCTTGCGAGGGGTTGGCCGCACCGCTATCTGGCACACCAGATGCAGCAAGGTAGCCAGCAACAGACCCAGCCAGTGCGCACCATGGGCCACCGGGTGGCCAGCCAGCAGGCTGCCCTGCCCGCTTTGCCAGGCCACCTTGCCCACCAGCAGTAACACTGCCAGCCAGCGCCAGCGGCCCGCCGGCCAACCCAGCAACAGCCACATGGCCCAGGCGTAGGCTACGCCAGAGGCACCAGCAAAAGGGCCGGCCTCCAGCAGCGGCAGCAGCAGTGCCGGCAGCACGGCCAGCGGCCATAACCCTGCCCGCCTGGCTGGCGGGCACAGCCAGCACACCAGCAGCAGGCTGGTGGTATTGAGCAGGGCATGCTGCATATCCAGGTGTACCCAGCTGGCACTGAACAGGCGCCAGTACTCCCCGGCACGGGTGGCGGCGGCGTCGCCCTGCCAGCGCAGCATGGCGGCCGGGCCCCAGCCAAACAGCCAGGGCAGGCATGGCCAGAGCCACACCAGGCGCAGCAGCAGGGTGTTAGCCACGCTGGCGGCGCAGCATGGCCCCCAGCCCAAGTAGCGCGAGCAGGCCCAGCAGGCTGCCATCCGCGGCGGCCAGCTTGCTCAGGCGGCTATCGTTTTCGCTACTGCTGGTGGCACTGGCTGGCGTGTCGGCACGCAGGTCGATGTACAGCGGGTCGTGGTCGGACGAGCGGTAGGCATCGGCTGCGTAGTAGTTTTGCTGCTGGGTAAGCGATTTGAACTCGCTGCTGTATTCCAGCGCGGTGGGCTCGTCGGCGTTGATGTGCCACTCGCCGGCGGCCACGACACGGGCGCTGGCGGCAGCCGTGGCCAGGCCGTGGTCCAGGTTGCCGGATTCGCCATTGAACACATAGGAGTACACGCCGTCTGCGTGGTTTTTGGCCAGCAGGTTGGTGAAACCGGCTTGCTCCAGCTGGTAGATCGGGTCTTCCTTGGCGTAGGCGTTAAAATCGCCCACCAGCACAATGCTGCGCCCCAGGCCGCCGCGCTGCCCGCCCAGCCAGGTTGTCAGGTCGTTTACCGCCGCCACGCGCGTCTGGTTGCAGTTACCCTGGCCGTCGGCCAGATCCGGGTCGCCAGCGCAGGCACTGCCTTTGGATTTCAGATGGTTTACCACCACCGTCAGCGGCTGGCCGCTGGCCTGGCTGCCCAAGTAAAAGCTTTGTGCCAGTGCCGGGCGGTTACGCGTGGGGTCGCCGATTTCTTTTACTTCAGGGTTGGCCGCAGGCGTGACCACCGCAGCGCGGTAGATCAGGCCGACACGGATGGCGTCGGTACCGATTTTGTCCATGCCGGGCAGGCCAAAGCTGTAATGTTTGGCGGCCGGCTGGCCGCTGTTCAGCGCATTGACCAGGTCTTGCAGCGCAGACTGGGCACCAAAGCCATCGTTTTCCAGCTCCATCAGCCCCACGATGTCGGCGTCCAGCGCACGAATGGCGCTGACGATCTTGGCGCGCTGCTTGAGAAAATCAGCATAGGTTTTGGCGCCACGGTTGCTGGCGTCCTTGAAGGGCACATCGCTGCTGCTGCCATCGCCATTAAAGAAGTTCAGCACATTAAAGCTGGCCAGGCGCACGCTGTTGGCGCTGCGTGCCGGGGCGGCCGGGCGCAGGTTGCCCGCCACCACCTGCGGGGTGGCCACCGGGTGCAGGCGGTATTTGCTAAAGCTGTAGCCTACTACACCGCTGACATTGCCCAGCTGGTCACCAGCCCGCAGGGTGTTGCTGGCAGACAGGCCGCCGGGGCCTGGCAGCCAGGCATGACGGTTCTGGTTGCTATAGCCGTCGTCCAGCGTGATTTTGTCCAGCAGGTTGGCCGCAGCCAGCGCTACGGCTTCGGGTGTACCGGGGCGGTGTTTTTGGGTAGCGGTCCACAGCCGTGGCTGGCTGGACAGTGTCAGCTCGCCGTAGCGGGCAAAGTCGTAGTTGGCCACCACGTATACCGGCTGATCCAGCTGCACCAGCATGCCTTCCAGCGCCTCCCAGCTGCTTTGGCTGGCTACCGGCAGGCGTACTTTCACCGCGGTAGCCGGGGCCTGGCTACCACAGCTTTCTATCTGGCTGATATTGGCCGGCTGTAGCTGGGTTTCGTTGTTGAATTCTTTCACCACACCGGTAACACGCACGATGTCACCCGCCACCAAAGCAGGCTTCATGGCGTTGGTGTACACAAAAATGCCTTCCGACGTGGCGGGGTTGCCGTCCTGATCTGCTGCTTCTTCTTGCAGGTAAAAGCCTTTTACCTGGTCGCTACCCGTCATCACGGTGGTAACGACGCCTTCAAGGGTAACGGTCTGGTTTGCCATCGTCGTGGCGGCGGCACTGCCTTGTACCTGGCTTACCAGGGTAGCACCGGGCACGCCGCAAGCGGCATAGGCCGCAGGAGTGGCCAGGGCCAGGCATAGCGGCAACAGCCGGAATGGAGTTTGTGGTGTCATGTGTAAAGTGCTGCTTTTTGTTATGGGGCGGCGATTATAGGCAAGCATTTTTGACAATTGCATGGCAAACGGCATTTTCATGCCCCGGCCTTGGTAAAAATAAAACACCTGTATGAACCGGCAGTTGCCCGCTTTCCCGACCCATGCCGTGCAAACTTGCAGCGGAAAGTTCGTTTGATTAAACAAATGTTTAAATTAAGCCGATATTTTTTATATAAAAAGATGAATTTAAATCAAGAAAGTGCACTGCACGCCCTTGTCTAGCCACAGCGCGCTGCATAGACTGGCGGCTGCCCTGTATCTACCAGAAACACTGCATGACCCGCCTGCCCACCCCTACACCCACCCGGCTGGCCCTGCTGCTGGCTACCAGCTTGCTGGCCAGCGCTGCCACAGCACAAACCAATCGGGCTTGCACCCAGCTGATTGCGTCGGGCAACCCGGAATACCCGCCTTTTCTATGGGTCGCCCCCGATGACGACAAAGCCCTGCACGGTGCCAATGCAGAGCTGATGCAGCTGTTATCGCGCGAAATCGGCATACCCATCGTGATGCGCAATGCGGGGCCGTGGGCACGCGTGCAGGAAGCGGCCAAAGCCGGCCGTATCGACCTGATCGCCGGCGCGTTTTATACCCTGCCGCGCAGGCTGTACATGAGCTACATCCAGACGCCGTTTTACCAGACACGCAGCGCGGTATGGATGCGTGAAAACAAGGCCCCGGCCTATGGCAAATGGGCCGACCTGGTTGGCCGCAACGGCATTACCGTAGTCAATAACAGCTTTGGTGAAGAGTTCGACCGTTTTGCCGAGCTGCGCCTGACCATGCAAACTGTCGGCAGCGTGGAAAACGCCATGCGCATGCTCAGCATGGGGCGGGCCGATTACCTGATCTACGAAGAGGCACCCGGCCAGGCCTACGCCAACAAGCTGGGCATACGCAATATCCGTGTAGCAGGCACGCCGGTAAGCCGCGAGCCCTTGTACCTGACACTCACGCACCAGTCGCCCTGCTTTTCGCCACAGCTGTACGACCGGCTGAACAAAGCCCTGAAAAAGCTGGTAGACAGCAATGTGATGGACCAGCTGGTAGCCAGCCACAGCGAACGCTGGCAAGCCCTGCAACAGGGGCTGCTGGAAATCCGCTAGCCCATGGCTACGCCGTCAACACAAAGCCCCGCAGGGAGATCCGCGGGGCTTTGTGCTTTGCATGCCGAGCCTGCCCGGCGCTATAGCCGCCGGCGCAGCGCGTCGGCAGCGCGCAAGGCCAGCGCGTACACCGACAGCTGCGGGTTGGCGCCGATACTGGTGGGGAACACCGAGCCGTCGATTACCGTGACATTGTCCAGCTGCCAGTGGCGGCCGGTCTGGTCTACCACTCCGTGGCGCTCGTCGGCCGACATCATGGCGCCGCCCATCACATGCGCACTCACCACGCGGGTACGCAGAATCTGCATGGGCAGCTGGCGGATCATGTCTTGCGCCTGGCGCCAGCTGGTCGCCAGGCCAGCGTCTTCGTGCACCGGTAACACCACACGGGCACCGGCAGCAAACTGGATTTCGGCCATTTTCAGCAAGGCCCGCCGCGCGGCCTCCCACTCCACCGCGCCCAGCGGGTAGCTCAGCACCGGCGTGCCATCGCTACGCAAGCCTACGCTGCCACCCACGCTTTCCGGGTGGAAGCCGTCGCGCATCAATGCCAAGCTGACTTGCCAGTACGGCAGGTTTTTCAGCAGGCGCTGGTGCACTGGGCCATTGCCAGGCAGCGTGGCGGCCATGATCAGCGGGTGCACCGGTGGCACCTCCAGCTTGTAGCCCAGCGGGCCGTCCAGTGGCTGGGTATGCAGGAAATGGTCGCTAAAGATGCTTTGCGGGGCGCCGTTATAGCCCTCTACCCGCTGGCGGAACAGCCCGCCCGACATCACAACCGGGTGCAGGAAAGTACGCTTGCCCAGCAGGCGGTACGGGTCGGGTGCATGGCTACGCAGCAGCACCGCGGGGGTGCCGATGGCACCGGCAGACAGCACCACCTGGCGTGCCCGTACCTCTACACGCCGGCCGCTAGGCTGGATGCCGTCCGGCCCCAGCGCCTGCCCGACAATGCCCTCGGCGTGGCTGCGGCCAGGTGATAGCAACAACTGCTGCACGCGCACGCGGGTCAGCAGCTGCGCGCCGCTGGCCAGCGCCGCCGGTATGGTGGTAACCAGCATGCTCTGCTTGGCATTGGTGGCACAGCCGGTGCCACAGTAGCCCAGGTTCCAGCAGCCTTTCACATTGCGGCGGATGGGCGAGTAAGGTATGCCCAGCTTGTTGCAGCCTTGCGCCAGCAGTGCGTTATTGACATTGGGGTCGGTTTGCCAGGGGCCCACATTCAGCCGGGCTTCGGCCTGCTCGAACCAGGGTTGCAGTGCGGCATCCTGCATGGCGTCCAGGCCATGATGGCTACGCCACCAGGCCAGGGTATCGGCCGGGGTGCGAAAACAGCTGGTCCAGTTCACCGTGGTACTGCCCCCCACGGTGCGGCCCTGCAAAATGGTGATGCCTTTGTCGGCGGTAAGGCGGTTGGCCGACTCCTGGTACAGCTGGGGGTAGGCCTCGGATTCGCGCAGGTTAAAGTGACGCGAGCTGTACAAACCGCCCTCTTCCACCAGCACCACGTGCAAGCCGGCACTGCTGAGCTGCTCGGCCACCATGCCGCCACCGGCGCCGCTGCCCACGATGACCACATCGCACTCCAGCTTCAGGTCTGGCCCACCCTGGCTGGCGTCGGTAACTTTCCAGCCAGCGGCCAGGCCGTCTTGCCACAGGTCGGGTAGCTTACTCATTCAGTAGTCCTTTCATGCTGGCAGGCAGCTGGTACGACATGCCGGCCCAGCTGGCGGTGTCGCCATACCAGCCAGCGTACAACAGGCCATGCAGGCCTTGATAGGCACTGCGCAGCAGGGTGAGCCGGCTGTAGCGCCAGCCATCCAGCGTGGCGCGTACTTGCTCGGCACTGGCGTCTGGCCAGGCGGGGCGCAGGCCCAGCGCCATACGGGCCAGCGGCTGCTGCAGCAGGTCGAACAGCTGGCGCAGCTCGGCCTGGCTGGCCAATGGCAGGCCGGCAATGGCAGCCAGGGTGTTGTCCACCAACGATATCGGCGCCGTGGCCGGCAAGCTACCCAGCATGCCCCGCCCCAGCGCGGCGATCAGCTGGCGGTCTGCGGCACTGGCAGCAAAACCGGGGGCCGGGTGCGGTGCGGCCAACCTGGCGGCCACGCCCAGCGCTACAGCACCCAGCAGGCCGGTGCGAATGAACTGGCGTCGGTTGATGGTCATTTGATCCGCCCCAGCATCAGGTTCAGCAGCCATTGCACCAGCTTGCCATGCGGTGGCTGGGTCAGCACGGTACCGGCAAAACGGGACTGGTAAAACACCGGCTTCATCTTGCTGAAGGTGGCGAAGCCTTCGTAGCCATGGTAGTGCCCCATGCCGGACGGCCCTACCCCGCCAAACGGCAGCTGGTCTTGCACCACGTGCATCAAGGTATCGTTTACCGAGACGCCACCGGCCACCGTGCCCTGCAGAACCGTGCGGATGCGGCGGCGGTTGTCGTCGTACAGGTAAAGCGCCAGCGGCCTGTCGCGGCCATTGATATAGGCCAGCGCGTTGCCCAGCTTGTCGTAGGTGACAATGGGCAGCAGCGGGCCAAAGATTTCCTCGCGCATCACCGTGCTGTGTGCCGGGGCGTTGTCGATAAGGGTTAGCGGCAGCTTGCGCGCCGCCGCCAGCGCCGCCTCGCTACTGCCTGCGGCCAGCACTTCTACCTGCGCGCCCATCTGGGCGGCCTCGTCACGCCAGCGCAGCAGGCGGTCGTAGTGCGTCTGGTTGATGATGGCGGTGTAGTCGGGGTTGGCCGCCGGGTCCGGATAGGCCAGCGCAGCCTGGCGGCGCAGCTCGGCCAGCAGCGCGTCGCGGTCGTCCTGGTGCACCAGCACGTAGTCGGGCGCCACACAGGTCTGGCCGGCGTTCAGCATTTTGCCGGCGATCAGGCTGGCCGCCACACGGCGCATGTCAAAACCGGGGGCAATCAGCACCGGTGATTTGCCACCCAGCTCCAGCGTGACCGGGGTCAGGTTGGCCGCCGCCGCCTGCATCACACTGCGGCCAACCCGCGTGGAGCCGGTAAACAGCAAGTGGTCAAACGGCAGCGCGGCAAAAGCCTGCGCCACGGCTACATCGCCATTCACCACCTGTACCACGTCGTCGCCCAGGTACTGGCGGCACAGCTTTTGCAGCAAGGCCCCGCTATGCGGCGACAGCTCGGACATCTTCACCATGGCGCGGTTGCCCGCTGCCAGTGCCGAGGTCAGCGGCCCCAGCGCCAGGAATACCGGGTAGTTCCACGGCACGATAATGCCCGCCACACCCAGCGGCTGCGGCAGCACGCGGGCCGTGGCCGGCCAGAACCAGAACGACACCCCGCGCCGCTGCGCACGCATCCAGCGGCCCAGCTTGCGCTGCGCCAGGCGTATGCCCTCCAGCGAGGGGAACAGCTCCGCCAGCCGGGTTTCTACCGCGCTGCGGCAGCCAAAATCTGCCTGCAGGGCATCTATCCAGTCTTGCTGGTGAGCCGTTACCATACTGGCCAGGCCTGCCAGCCAGCGTTGGCGGGTAGCGTAATCGGGTGGCTGCAGCGCAGCCAGCTGCTGCAGGTGGGCTAGCTGGCTATGCAGGCTATTACCGATAGGGCTGGCGGTATCCATATGCTATGCTCCTTGAACTTGGGCAAACGACCGTTTAGAGCCCAGACTCTATTACGATTTCCATCGCCTGTCACATATATCTTTATCGCCATGTTGCTCGACTTTTTCTATGCCCTGCGTGCAGCCGGCCTGCCGGTTAGCCTGAAAGAACACCTCACCCTGCTGGAAGCGCTGCAGCAAAAGCTGGCGTTTGCCAGCGTAGACGCGTTTTACCACCTGGCGCGCACCGTGCTGGTGAAAGACGAGAAGTACTACGACCGCTTCGACCGCGTGTTTGCGCAGTACGCACACGGTATCGAAACCAGCCTGGACGACCTGCACACCGCCATTCCGGAAGACTGGCTGCGCAAGCAAGTAGAAAAATACCTGAGCGAGGAAGAAAAACAGCAGCTGCAAGCCATGGGCTGGGACAAGCTGATGGACACGCTGCGCCAGCGGCTGGAAGAACAGAAGGAACGCCACCAGGGCGGTAACAAATGGATAGGCACCGGCGGCACCAGCCCGTTTGGCGCGTATGGCTATAACCCGGAAGGCATCCGCATCGGGCAGCAGGAGTCACGCCACCGCCGCGCGGTAAAAGTGTGGGATCAGCGCGAGTTCCGCAACTTCGACGACAGCGTGGAGCTGGGCACGCGCAATATCAAGGTAGCCCTGCGCCGCCTGCGCGAGTTCGCCCGCGACGGCGCCCCCGAGGTGCTGGACCTGCCCGGCACCATTGCCGCCACCGCGCGCAATGCCGGCCTGCTGGACCTGCAGATGGTGCCCGAGCTGCACAATGCGGTGAAGGTGCTGGTGCTGTTTGACGTGGGCGGCTCCATGGACGACCACATCCGCGTGTGCGAAGAGCTGTTTTCCGCCGTGCGCAGCGAATTCAAGCACCTGGATTACTACTACTTCCACAACTGTGTATACGAAAGCGTGTGGCAGGACAACGCACGCCGCCACACCGCCAAAACCGCCACCTGGGACCTGATCCACACCTACGGCCAGGATTACAAGCTGATCTTTGTGGGCGACGCCAGCATGAGCCCCTACGAGATCATCCTGAAAGGCGGCAGCGTAGAGCACATGAACCCGGAGCCGGGCGAGGTGTGGCTGCGCCGCCTGCTAGATCAATTCAAGCACGCCGTGTGGCTGAACCCCATGCCGCAAGCAGCGTGGGAATACACCCAGTCCATCGGCATGGTGGGCGAGCTGATGCAGAACCGCATGTACCCGCTCACGCTGGAAGGGCTGGAGCAGGCCATGCGCCAGCTCAAACGCAGTAGCTAGCTGTCGCCCTGCCCGGCCGCTGCGGCCAACTGCTTCTCGATGCGGCGTGCAAACACCGTCATCTCTTTTACCGCCTGCAGGTCGCCACGGGCCTGGGCCACGGCAATGCCCTCATGATAGGCAGCCAGCGCGGCGGTGGCCTCCCCGCCTGCAGCCAGCGCCTTGCCCAGCAGCTTCCACGCCGCCGAAAAATCCCCCTGCCGCGCCAGCGCCTCGCGTGCCTGCTGTGCGGCGGCCGGCCAGTCTTGCGCCTTGGCGTATTCATTGGCTATGCCAAAGCGCAGCAGCGCGTTATCGCGCGGGGTATCGCACAGCTTTAACAGGTTTTGCAGCACGGCAGACATGGCAAGCTCCTACAAGGTTGGCCGCACAGCATTACCGCTGGCACCGCGGCTGGCAACCCCGCCAGCGGCAGGGTTTAGCGGCTCGTTAACACGATTTCTTGCCAAGGCGCAGGGCCGAGATGTTTTCCCATGCCAGGCGGAGGGCGATGCGCTGGGTGGCGCCCAGCGCAAGCCCGAAGCCACCACGTCAGGCCAGCGCCTGCAGCAGCAGGGCTAGTGCCGCCGGCAATGCCTGTACAAACAGTATCTTGCGGCTGGCCGTGGCCGCGCCATACACCCCGGCCACCAGCACGCAGCTCAGGAAGAACACCCCCACGCCAGCCGGCGCCCCCGGCAGCAGGCTCCACACCAGCCCCGCCGCCAGAAAGCCGTTGTACAGCCCCTGGTTGGCCGCCAGTACGCGGCTAGCCTGGGCAAACTCTGGCGTTAGCCCAAAGGCGCGGCGGCCTGCCGGTTTGGTCCACAGAAACATCTCCAGCACCAGAATGTACAGGTGAATCAGCGCCACCACGGCGCTGGCGATCTGGGCAGCGAGCAACATGGCTATTCCTTATTTGTGTTCGGGTTGCGGCAGCAGCTCGAAATCGGCGCAGCGCGGCAAATCTGCCAGAATGGCGGCCAGCGCAGGCGGCGGCGGTATCAGCTTGCGCTCGCGCAGGTCCATCCACGCCCCGGCCACCTCGTAAATGGCGGCCAGCTTGCCATCGGGCTTGATCAGCTGCTGGCGGATCTTCCAGCGGCTGTTATCCGGGCTGGCGGCGGCAACCTGCACGTCAACCGTGATACGCTCGCCCAGGTGCACCTCGCGGCGGTATTCGGTACTCTCGCGAAACAGTACCGGGCCAAAGCCGTGCGCCATGAAGGCATCCATGCCAAAGCCGGCTGCGGCCAACCATTCCATGCGGGTGTGGGTGCACAGGTCGGCGTAGGCGTTATGGCGCATGTGTTGATTGGCGTCGATATCAGACCAGCGCACTTCTACTACTTTGGTAAACGGGTGCATGTCACTCACTCAAAAAAGAACGATCGTGCTATTTTGCACATAAACAGCACGCAGGCAAACACCCATGAGTAAAAAAGCCCTTACCCGCGAAGCCATTCTGCAACAGGCGGTGCGCAGCGCCAGCCAGATCGGCATCAGCCGCCTGACCATCGGCAGCCTGGCCGAGCAGAGCGGGCTATCCAAAAGCGGGCTGTTTGCCCACTTTGGCAGCAAGGAAGCACTGCAGCTGGCCGTGGTACAGGCGGCACAAGCGCAGTTTGTGGAAGAAGTGGTCAAGCCGGCCTTTACCCAGCCGCGCGGCATGGCACGCCTGCGCGCACTGTTTCACGCCTGGGTCATGCGCCTGTACGGCAGCAGCATGCCCGGCGGCTGCCCGCTGCTGGCCGCGGCCTACGAGTTTGACGACCAGCCCGGCGCCATACGCGACGCGCTGGTGGCCGGCCAGCGCTGGCAGCGCGACACCCTGCAGCGCCTGCTGCAAGACGCACAAGACGCCGGCGAGCTGGCCGCAGGCAGCCATGTGCCCCTGCTGGCTTTCATGCTGTTCGGCCTGATACAAAGCGCCCACCACGACCACCAGCTGCTGGACAACCACCACAGCGCCCAGCTGGCACTGCAGGGTTTTGCGCAGCTATGCGGCACTGCCGCACCCCGCACAGACGGGGCGAGTACCTAGCCGCATGCAAAAACCCCAGACCAGGCTGGGGTTGGGGGCGGCAAACCGGCCGCCGCGGTGGTAGCACCGTAGCGTGTCAGATGACAACGGTCACCTTGTCGATAACATCGCGCACCCCTGGCATGCACGCGGCAGCGTGCTTGGCCAGTGCTTTTTCCGACCAGCTATGCACCGTGCCACTGAGCGTGATATCCGGGCCATCAATGGCGATGGTAATCGAGTCGATGTCCTGGATCGCCCTGCGCTGCAAGGCGGCACGCACCTCTTCTTTTACCGCGCGGGCAATCAGTTTGGGGCGGATATTGATATTGTTGCTCATGCCCTTCACACCCAGCACATGCGATACCTGGCGCACGGCGGCATTGCGCTGAAAGTTCCACTCCACATCGCCGGACAACGTCAGCCAGCCTTTTTCCACCATCACCTTGATGCGCTGGCTGTATTCCGGCGCCATCAGCTGCAATACATTGGATACCGAGCGCGACACATCGGCATCGCTGTATTTGCCAGGGTCCACCAGGTCTACCTGAATCTCTACCGCCATGGCACTGACACCGCCTACCCGCAGGGCGGCGCGTTCGGCTGCCCACTTCTGGGCAAAGTCCGGCACGTGGCCGCTCAAGGTAATCACCCCCTTATCGCACTGCACGCCAATGTGCGTGTCGTTGATGGCGGGGTCCCACATCAGCTCAGCCTGCACATCGTGTTGCAGCTGGGTATCGGTCTTGGTCATGTCATGACTCCTTCGGGTAAGGTTGGCCGCATAGCGGCAGAACTGCTTTCCTGTGCCGGGTAGTAGTGCATGGCGCACATCTGCCCATGCGGCACCGCATCGCGATAGCCGCGCGGCACTGTCAGCTGCCGCAGGCTGGACACCAGCGCAGCATCCAGCGGCGCAAACTGGTCGCGGCTATAGCTGCTGAAGATGCTGTGAAACACACTGCGCGCCTCGGCATCCAGATGGCGAAAATCGCTAAAGGTAAACGGCGGGGCCACAGGGCGGGCATCCATGAGCAGCCAGAAGCGTGCAAGCAGCGCCCGGTTATCCGGCCCTGCAACAGTCTGAATACGTTTTAAAAGCTGGCTTTCGTTCATGGCATGCCTCCTGGCTAAGGGGATAAAAGGCCCGGCTTGCAGCTCGCTACCCGGTACAGCCCTACAGTGCGCGCCCGGGCGGCGGGCGACTGTGCACTGGCACACATAATTCATCGAAATAACAGCCAGGCCGCTTGCCGCTTTGGTTCGGCAGCGCACGGACAGCCACGGTGCCCGGCGCGATGCTGTGTGCTGATGGCGCAAAGGCGGCCGGGCATCTTGCCTATGGCACCGGCACCGCCCATCCGGAGAGTGACCTATGTATTCCGAACGCTATGTAAGGACCTTCGGCAGCGCAGCAGGTGTCATCGGGCAGCTGTATTCGCTGCCGGCGCTAGAGCGGGACGGCTACGGCGCTATCTCCCGCCTGCCAGTGTCGCTGCGCATCTTGCTGGAGTCGCTATTGCGCCACGCCGACAGCACACCGGCCTGCGAGGCGCAGCTGCGCCAGCTGGCCAGCTGGCAGCCGCAGGCGCTGCGCGATAGCGATATCCCTTTCATGCCGGCGCGCGTGCTGCTGCAGGACTTCACCGGCGTACCGCTGCTGTGCGACCTGGCCGCCATGCGCGACGCCGTGCACGCCCTGGGTGGCGATGCCGGCTGGCTGGCGCCGCAGGTGCCGGTGCACCTGGTGGTGGACCATTCGGTACAGGTAGATTTCTTTCGTGAAGCCAATGCGCTGGCGCTGAACATGGCGCAGGAATACACGCGCAATGCCGAGCGCTACCGCTTTATCAAGTGGGGGGTGCAGGCGTTTGACAAGCTGCAGGTCAGCCCGCCGGGGCTGGGCATTGTGCACCAGGTCAACCTGGAGCATCTGGCACCGGGCCTGGGGCGGCGGGGCGAGGTGTGCTTTCCGGATAGCGTGGTGGGGACAGACTCGCACACCACCATGATCAACGCCCTGGGTGTGCTGGGCTGGGGGGTGGGCGGTATCGAGGCCGAGGCCGCCATCCTGGGGCTGCCGGTGACGCTGCTGATCCCCGATGTGGTAGGCGTACAGCTGGAGCAGCAGCTACCGCACGGGGTCAGCGCCACCGACCTGGCGCTGGCCCTGACCGCCATCCTGCGGGAAGAAAATGTGCTGGACTGCTTTGTGGAATTCTTTGGTGCCGGCTGCGCCAGCCTCACCGTGCCCGACCGCGCCACGCTGGCCAATATGGCGCCAGAGTACGGTGCCACCGTGGCCTTTTTCCCGCCCGATGAACAAAGCGTGGCCTACCTGGCCGCCACCGGCCGCGACGAAGCCACGCAGCTGGCGTTTCGCCACTACTACCAGGCGCAGAACATGTTCGGCACACCGCTGCCCGGCATGCTGCACTACAGCCGTACCGTGCGCATCGACCTGAGCCGTATCCAGCCATGCGTGGCTGGCCCCCGCCTGCCGCAAGAACACAAGCCACTGGGCATCGTCAAACAGGACTTTCTGCTGTCGCTTGGCCAGCCGGTAAGCCAGGGCGGCTTTGGCCAGATTACCGCGCCGCGGCTACCCCTTGCGGCCAACCCTGCCGCCTTGCGCCATGGCGATATCCTGATCGCCGCCATCACCTCCTGCACCAATACAGCCAACCCCGGCAGCATGTTGGCCGCAGGCCTGCTGGCGCGCAACGCCGTGCTGCGCGGGCTGCGGGTGGCGCCGCATATCAAGACGTCGCTGGCGCCTGGCTCGCGCGTGGTCAGCGACTACCTGGCCCGCGCCGACTTGCTGGCACCGCTGGGCATACTGGGTTTCCGGGTAGTGGCCTACGGCTGCACCACCTGCATTGGCAATGCCGGGCCACTGGACCCGGCACTGGAAGCGCAGGTCAGCCAGCAAGGGCTGGTGTGTGTGGCGGTGCTATCTGGCAACCGCAACTTTGAAGCCCGCATCCACCCGGCCCTGCGGGCCAACTACCTGATGAGCCCGGCGCTGGTGGTGGCCTACGCCCTGGCCGGCCGTATCGATATCGACCTGGCCCACGAGCCGCTGGGGCACGATGCCACCGGCGCGCCGGTGTACCTGCACGAGCTATGGCCCAGCCCGCTAGACACCGGGCTGGCCCTGCAGCAGGCCAGCCATAGCCAGCCCTATCGCCAGGCCTACCTGCCGCTGCAGCAGCCACAGTGGGCGGCCCTGCCGGTGCTAAGCGGCCAACGCTACCCATGGCCAGCGTCCAGCTACATCGTGCGCCCGCCCTTTGTGGCGCAGCTTGCCCTGGCCTGCCCCGCTATCGCTGGCCTTTACCAGGCCCGCGCCCTGGCACTACTGGGCGATGCCATTTCTACCGACCACATCAGCCCTGCCGGCCCGATCGCGGCAGACAGCTGCGCTGGCCGCTACCTGTACGAGCAGGGCATCGCCGAGGCCGATTTCAATAGCTACGGCAGCCGGCGCGGCAACCATCAGGTCATGATGCGGGGCTGCCTGGCCAACCCGCGGCTGCGGAACCTGATGCTGCCGCCCGACAATGAACCACAAGGCGGCATTACCCTGCACCAGCCCGATGCCCAGCGCGGCTTTATCTACGATATCGCCATGCGCTACCGCACCGAGCAGGTACCGCTGGTGGTGTTTGCCGGCCACAACTACGGCACCGGCTCCAGCCGCGACTGGGCCGCCAAAGGCATGGCCTTGCTGGGCGTGCGGGCGGTGATTGCCCGCAGCTTCGAGCGCATCCACCGCAGCAATCTGGTGGGCATGGGCGTGCTGCCGCTGGAGTTTCAGGGCCAGGACAGTGTGGCGACCTTACAGCTGCACGGGCGCGAGCTGTTTGACCTGCCGTTTATCGAAGACGGCATCCGCCCCGGCATGCTGCTTACCCTGCAGATTTACTACCCGAATGGCCAGCAGCGCAGCTGCACCCTGCGCGTGCGTATCGACACCGAAGCCGAAGCCACCTACTACCGCCACGGCGGGCTCATGCCGTATCTGGTGAGAACACTGATCAGCAAGGCCTCGCTGGCCCCGCAGCAGGTGCCCGCATGACCACCTTCATCCGGCGCGAACAAGACAGCCTGGGCGCCATCGCCGTCAGTACCGATGTGCTGTGGGGGGCGCACACCCAGCGCGCGCTGCTGCATTTCCAGATAGGCAGCGAACTGATGCCGCTACCGGCGGTGTACGCCATGGCGCGCATCAAGCGCGCTGCCGCCATGGTCAATGCCGAGCTGACCCTGCTGGACAACCGCCTGGCACTGGCCATTGCCCAGGCCGCCGGCGAGGTGCTGCAGGGCATCCATGACCAGCAGTTTCCACTGCATATCTGGCAAAGCAGCTCCGGCACGCAAAGCCACATGAACATGAACGAGGTGCTAGCCAACCGCGCCTCCGAGATTCTGGGCGCAGACTGCGGCGACCGGCGCATTGTGCACCCCAACGACCACGTGAACCTGGGCCAGTCCAGCAATGATGTATTCCCCACCGCCATGCACCTGTGCGTACTGGACATGCTGCACGCACAGCTATTGCCCGCCCTGCAGCAGCTCATCGATGCGCTGCAACAGAAGCAACAGTGCTACAGCAAGCTGGTGAAGCTGGGGCGTACCCATCTGCAAGATGCCGTACCGCTGACACTGGGGCAGGAAATCTCCGCCTGGGTCACGCAGCTGCAGCAGGTGCAGCGCAGCCTGGGTAGACAGCTGCCAGACCTGTACCCGCTGGCTATCGGCGGCACGGCGGTAGGCACCGGGCTGAATTGCCACCCGGATTTTGCCCGCGCCGTGATTGTGCGCCTGGCCGAAGAAACCGGGCTGCCCTTGTCGGCCAGCAGTAACCGCTTTGCCATCCAGGCTGCCCACGATGATCTGCTGGCCTGCCATGGCCTGCTGAAAGTGCTGGCAGCGGTGCTGAACAAAATGGCCAACGACATCCGCTGGCTGGCCTCCGGCCCGCGCGCAGGGCTGGGTGAGCTGCTACTGCCGGAAAACGAGGCCGGCAGCTCCATCATGCCCGGCAAGGTGAACCCCACACAGTGCGAAGCCATCACCATGCTGTGCTGCCAGGTAATGGGCAATGACGTCACCATTGCCCTGGCGTGTGCCGCCGGCCAACTGCAGCTGAATGCCTACAAGCCCTTGATACTGCTGAATCTGCTGCAAAGCCTGAGCCTGCTGGCCGATGGCATGCGTAGCTTCAAACGCTATTGCATTACCGGGTTGGCCGCCAACGAAGCGCACATCCAGGCCAGCGTAGCGCGCTCGCTGATGCTGGTTACCGCCCTGGTGCCGCATATCGGCTACGACCGCGCCGCAGTCATTGCACAGTACGCCCAGCAGCAGGACTGTAGCCTGCGCGAGGCCGCCATCGCCGTGGGCGGCATAAGCGACACACAGTTTAGCGCCTGGGTGGACGCCAGCGCGATGGTGTAGGCGCATGCCAGATGGCCCGCTGGGCAAAGGTTGGCCGCATGGCGGCGCGGCGGGCAGCGCTAGGCCAGCTTGTCCGGGTGGAGCAGGCGGTCGTATTCCTGCTTGACCACGGCGTAGCATTCACAGGTACGCTGCTCCAGGCCCTGGCGGTCTACCACATGGATATGGCCGCGCGCATAGGCAATCAGGCCGGCACGCTGCAGGTTCATCGCCGCATTGGTGACCCCCTCGCGCCGCACGCCCAGCATATTGGCGATCAGCTCCTGGGTCATCACCAGGTCGCTGCCCTGCAGGCGGTCCAGGCTTAACAGCAGCCAGCGGCACAGCTGTTGATCCAGCGTGTGGTGCCGGTTGCACACGGCGGTTTGGGCCATCTGTGTAATCAGCGCCTGGGTATAGCGCAGCAGCAGGTGCATTACGGCGACCGAGGCATTGAACTCTTCCTTGATCACCCGCGAAGGCAGCCGGTAGCCATAGCCGCCACTTTGTACCACGGCGCTACTGGGGGTGGACTCGCCCCCCATAAACAGGGCAATACCGACAACGCCCTCGTGGCCCACCACGGCGATCTCGGCCGAGTCACCGTTTTGCATCACGTACAGCAACGACACAATGGCATCCACCGGAAAGTAAACATGGTTCAGCTTGCCTCCCGGCTGGTACAGCGTCTGGCCTAGCGGCATGTCTACGCGCTGCAGGTGGGGCTGTATACGCAGCCATGCCTCATCGGGCAAGGCGCGTAGCAAGCCGTTGCCGGCTCTGGAAGGCTGATGGGTCATCATGGCGCCTGTGTTGAAAGGTGAAAAAAAAACGATTCAGCATAAAAGCACCGCACACCCGATGTATGTACGCTACCGCACAGATTGCTCACAAGGTTCGATAGAACATACCAAGACCTGCCAGCGTTCTGTACCGCATCAGGCTGGATGCCAGCCTGCCACGCACGGCAGAGATTGGCCCGCAAACATGGGCGGGTTGGCATCGTTTGCGCCATGGCGCAGGCAAGCCCACCACACCAGCCTTCGCTCTTTTACCAGGAGTTGCTGATATGAATAATGCCGCGAAACGCATCAGGAAACTGATGGATGACAACCCTGCCTGCCGCCAGCTGGACATCCTGAAACAGCTGGCACTGGCTTTGCAGCTGAAACACGACTTCAATGTACATCTGTTGTATGAAATTGATTACTCATACTTCAACATTGCCATGCAGCTATTAGAAGACTGGCGCCTGGGGCACCATATCGAGACACGCAGCAAGCTGATGGAAAAGCTGTTCTGCGAATACCCGGACGCCATCATGCCTACCCAGCTGGCAGAAGACGCACTGCCTGCCCAGCCAGAAACCGTGCCAGCGCCAGCCAGCCCAGCGGCCAAACAACGCAGCAAAGGCAAAGGGCATCGCCAGCAAACCGCACGCTAAACAGCGCTAGGGCAATATGCGGCCAACCTGGCCAGCCAGCCCCCCGTGGCGCAGGCTTAACCCCACACCGGCAACAATAAAACCGCACCAGACAGTGCGGTTTTATCATGCTAGCCAGTAAAACGTGCGGGGCTCAGGGCAGCAGCTTGCCCGCCTCTACCCGCTGTACACCACGCACGTTTTTGCTTAGCTGAATCGCCAGCGCACGCTCGGCCTGGCCGTGCAGCTTGCCACTAAGGTGTACTACCCCCATGGTGGTGGTCACACTGATACGGTTGCTATCGATATTGCGCGCGTACAGCAGCGTAGACTTCACCTTGGTGGTAACCCAGGCATCCGATAACCCTTGCTCCACCTGCGTAGCCGAACGCATGCCACCCGCCGACGCCGGCGGGGTCACCACCTGCAGCTGGTTGTCCACATCGGTGACGCCGCGTGTAGAAGCGGCAATCATGCCGGCCATCCCCATGCTTTGCTTGCTGTTGGCCGTACCCTGCAGCGTTACCTTGCCCTGGCGGCTGCTGACCGTCACATTCACATCGTCCGCGTAACGGCTCCATTTCAAACGCGACTTCACCGCCGCATTCAAGGTGGCGTCGTCGGCCATTTCACCGTAACCACGCGTCAGCACCGGCGGCGGCGGCATAAAGCCCTCGCGCACATCCAGCTGGTTATCCACCGTAGTCACCCCCTCCACGCCTAGCGCAATCTCCTGCGCCAGCTCCTTTTTCACGCTCTCTTCTACCGTGCCGCTTAGCGTGACTTTATTGTTGATCACCGTCACACGAATATCCTGGTCACGCAGTAGCGGGTTCAAGGCGTAGCTAGTGGAAATCTGTGTTTCGTGCCGTATATCCGTTGCCTCCTGTGCTGTAGGGGCTGCAAAGCTCTGGGCACTCAGGCCCAGAGAAAGTCCGCCTGACAAAAACAGCCATGCCAGCTGGCGAAACCGCGTTTTCATGATGAATTCCCTATTGATGGCGCGCCGCTAACAAAACCGCGCGGCCAACCTTTATCAGCCCGCCACCGGCAAGCGTGATGCAAGACAGCATCGGGGTTGTGTTAGCGGCTCCCTGCTAATCAGCAAAAGCCCGCCGGCGGCAGATAGCCGTAGTGGCTACCCCCGTAGCGGGCCAGGGTTTACTTGTGCTTGTTCAGAAAGTCATGAACCTGCTTTTCGGCAGCCTCACGCGTGATGGCGTAGCGTTGCTGCACCAGCCCGGCCAGCTTCTGCACATGGCCTTCTGTTTGCAACAGCTCATCATCGGTCAGCTTGCCCCACAGCACCTTGGCCTCGCCAACATAGGTTTTCCATTTGCCTTTTATTTCGTCAGCACTTGGCAGATGGACAGAGGTGCTAGCCGGGCTAGCAACAGCGGCAGTAGCCGCAACGGGGGGCTTGGTGGTTTTTTCCATAATGATGCTCCTTCATTCAGGGCAAGCCGTACCGGAAGGCGTGGCGTTTACCCCAAGGACAGCATCCCCCCTCACCCGCCACGCGTCTGTTCACTAACGCACCCACGGCAAGGCGAGGCACCCGCCGGGTAAGGGCCGACGGGGCCAGGTGCTGCAAGCACCGGTGGCTGCATCAGGCTTTTTTTTGGGGGGGGAGGCGCCAGCGATGGCGTATCAGTTAGCAACCTGAGCTGTGCCGACAGGGCTGGGTTATTACAACGTAGCGCAGCTTGGTCGTACTCTCGGGTGATGTCGCCCATCACTTCCGGCACTCTGCCCAACATGGATCTGTTGTGTCCCGAACAGGTGAGACCTCAATGGCATCACCCCCTCGTCATTAGCCATCGACATTTGCACGATGATGACATGGAAAAATTGTTTCCATTACGATACGATCAGCATATCGATAAAGCGATAGAAGCCCTGATCAACACCCGACCCGGACACGAACGGCGCGTACTGCGCACCCGCTACGTGACCTGGCAGCATCTGGCCGACAGCTGATTGCCCGCAGCCTGGGCCTGCACGCACGCAACCTGGACACCCTGCTGCTGGCCGCACATCTGCACTTCGGCCAACACTGGCTGCAGTGGCAACAGGGGGCGGCATGAACAGCGCAGACAAACCCTTACCGGCCAAGGTGTGCGACGTACTGGCCGTGGCTCCTAGGGCGCTGTTCTTGGGTGAAATCGAAGCCGCACTGGAATTTGCCTACGACAAGGCGGAGATCATGAGCGTACTGGTGAAGCTGCAAGCGCAGGGCAAAGTGAGCAGTACGCTGCGCCCGCGGCAAGGGCCGGGACCGAAGGTGGCAAAGGGGTATTCATTATGCTGCTAAGCACGTTCCGGATTGCATTCCCTTTTTCGGCATACCCGAATCCCGCAATCCAAAATGAAAGAAATTCCAAATGGGCCAAACCGTATATAAAATCCCGCGTGTAAATGATGAGCAAATTAACGGCCACCTCGTTGGAATAGGAAAAAAATTCGGCGATTACAATGTAAACATTTACATTGGCGACATTAACACAGGGCAAGTCACCTATCCTGATGGCAGCAGCGAAAATATTAAATCCATACTTGCAATGAAAAGCGAGCTGATCTCCAGTATATCAGGCAACATCAATGGCGTTTCTTTTTGGTATTACAGAGGTGGAAGTGCTACAAGTCAGTGGGAAAAATCACCAATCTTTGATGACGTAGCCATCGACATACAGAATTTTGAACCCTCCAGAGTTGAAATTGCAAGCTATATTTTAGCATTATTTAAACCCACACAACTTCCAAAACCTTCTGAGCCTATAGCTCTTTTAGAAGCCCAAAGAGCTTTGCAAGAGTCTTCATTTCTACGCTTGCAGAAACAGCTTGAAGAAGTCTTTCAACAAACCATCAACCTTCGAAGCCAGCTTGACGAGCAGGTAAAAAATAAGGAGTTCGAACTACAAGAGGAATTCAAACAAAAGCAGGCAGAAGCATCTCGTGAAATTCAAGCAGAAAAAGATGCACTGGCAAAACTGAAAGAAGAGCTTGACGAAAGAGGCAAGTCAATAGATGAAAGTGACAACACCTTCGCACGCAGGCAAATAAGAAATAGCATGCTCAACGATGTTTCAAATCGAGTGAATAATTTTGGATTGTCTAATGCAACAATCGAAGCGAGAAGGCCAGTGGCTGGTGGTATGCGTCTTTTGGGAGCATTCTTGTTTTTCCTTTTGGCCTTGACAATATTTGAGATCGTCATCATTCGCACAGAGACAACGAGTGATAAAAAATATGACACCCTAGCCACTCTTGCAGACAAAGTCACCGCACTATCTGCACCACAATCCAAGCAATCCGAATTACCACCAGCCTCCGCCTTGCTTTCGAAAGAACAAAGCAGCAATACTGAAATTATAATGTTGTGGATTAGATTTAGCTTAATCTCGATCAGCTTGGCCGCAACCATTCTTTACTATATCCGCTGGCAAAACCAACTGGCAACCTCTTTTGCAAATACTGAGGAAAGCTTGAAGCAGTTTCACATCGATGTTAATCGTGCAAACTGGGTAGTCGAGACCTGTCTTGAGTGGCGAAAAGAAACCGACTCAGAAATACCATCTCATCTCATTGAAAGCCTTACCCGAGGCCTATTTTTAGGAAAGGATACGACTCCAGCAGTTCTTCACCCTGCTGACGAGCTAGCCTCAGCTCTGATGGGGAGTGCTTCAAAACTTTCTCTAGACTTAAATGGCAACAAGCTGGAAATTGACAAGCCCGGCAAAATTCCAAAATCCATAGCATCATCAGGAAGTGCAAACAAGAGCCAAGAGTAAAGATCACAGCGCTATTGAAGGATGCCTCTGACTCATTTCTATAGCTAGCAACTAGAAAATAACGCAAGGAAATCAACCATGGAAGGCCTCGTACTCCTGCTGGCAGTCATCGCAGTGGTGTTTTACCTGCAAAGTCAGAAAGCAAGAAAGCAACTGGCCGAGGCGCAAGCCAAAGCCGCCGCCGCCATGGCCAGCCAGGAGCAGGAGTGGCAGCAGCGACACGAAGCCCAGCAGGCTGATCTGGCGCAAGCGAAACTTGAACAGGCTGAACTGGAAGAGCGTATCGCTGCACTGCGGCAGGAGATCGCCTCGCTCGCCCGTTTTCAGAACGTGCGCGATGCCGATGCCATGCTACAGCAGCTGCAAAACACCATGGCCGAGCTGAGAACCTCCACCGAGCAAGCCGTCACGGCGATGCGGCGGCAAGCGGAGTCGGACGCCAGCATTACCAGGCAGATCGCCGCACAGGAGGCAGACACCATCCGTAAAGATGCGAATGCCGATGCCCGAACCAAGCGCGAGAAGATTGACGTGCAGCTGGCGCTGGCCAACCAGCAGGCCGAGCAGATCATCCGCGATGCCAATGCCCGGGCAGAGCAGATCGCTGGCGAGGCCTATGTGGCGCTTTCCAAAGCCAACCAGCTGGAAGAAAGCATCAAGGCGATGAAGAACGTCATCGAAGGCTATGGCGACCGCTATCTGAAACCGACCTACAGCCTGCTGGATGAACTGGCCGACGCCTACGGTTTTGATGAAGCTGGCCAGCAGCTGAAGCAGGCACGCGAGCGCAGCAAACTGATGGTAGAGCACGGCCGCGCCGCAACCTGCGACTACGTCGAACGGCACCGAAAGGAAACCGCCATCCGCTTTCTAGTGGATGCGTTTAACGGCAAGGTGGACTCGATCCTGTCACGCGCCAGAGTCGATAACTTCGGCACCTTGGAACAGCAGATCAAAGATGCCTGCGCGCTGGTCAACAACAATGGCAGCGCCTTCCGTGATGCACGCATTGCACCAGAGTACCTCGATGCACGGCTGGCCGAGCTGAAATGGCTTACCGCAGTCAATGCACTGCGCGAGCAGGAAAAGGAAGAGCAACGACGTATCCGCGAGCAAATCCGCGAAGAGGAAAAAGCGCGCCGCGAGATCGAGCGCGCACTGAAAGAAGCGGCAAAGGAAGAAGAAAACCTGCACAAGGCGATGGAAAAGGCCCGCGCTCAAGTGGCTAAGGCTACCGAGGAGCAGCGTGCGGAGATGGAAGCCAAACTGGCCGAGCTGGAAGTGAAGCTGCAGGAAGCCGAGGCGCGTAACCAGCGCGCCCTATCGATGGCGCAGCAGACCAAAGCCGGCCATGTCTATGTGATTTCTAACGTGGGCTCATTTGGCGAGGATATCTACAAGGTAGGCATGACGCGGCGCCTGGAACCACTGGACCGGGTGAAAGAACTGGGCGATGCCAGTGTCCCCTTCGCCTTCGACGTACACGCCATGATCTGGTGCGACGATGCCCCGGCCTTGGAGCACACCCTGCACAAGCGCTTTGTACAGGCCCAGGTCAATAAAGTGAACCCGCGCAAAGAGTTCTTCCGCCTGCCCTTGCAAGAGCTGCGTCAGGTAGTGGAAGAGCACGACATCGACGCCTCCTGGACCATGTCAGCCAAAGCCGCCGAGTACCGGGAAAGCCTGGCCATCGAGAAGGGTTTGAAAGAAAACCCGGCAGCGGTGAAAGACTGGCTGCGGCATCAGGCGTTAGTGCAGGAGGCTGTTCTTCTATTAGAAGAGGAGTGAAATAAGACCATCATCAAAACTACTCACCCGACACAAGCAGCCGGTAAGAAGTTAGACCATATAGAACATGAATCTCCTCAAATACTTCCATCAATTTAAAGATGATCGAAAAAGAAAAAATTAGCGACTTGGAATTGTGCCAATCAATCTCCATGGAAGCGGGCGAGCATTATAGAAAAGCACTGGATGTAATCTCAATTTATCCGGACTATGCAAAATCTCAATTCAGACAGGTAATTGAGCACTTGACATCAACACTTGCCTCCCACTTCAACATACCGCCCCAAATAGATCTTTTTGATGCAATCAAGGCATTACATCAGAATAAATTGATTGACGATGAATTAAGCTCTCAACTTCATCACATTAGAAAGCAAGGCAATGCCGCTGTCCATGCCAAGTCAACCACAAGAATCAACAAAGAAGGCGGGGCTGTCTATACGAATTCTTCGGAAAATTCCAATGATGCAGATAGTGCAAGAGGCACCAGGCTTGAGCTAATAGAAGCTTTTAAAAAAATATTCAGCATTATTAACAACAGAAATCCTCCCACTATATTAATAGCAGAATTTAACGACATCACCAGCCAAATAATATTGTGGAAAGCAGTATCGACTTTTGATTTTAACTCAAAAATGTCAGCGGGGCTTATTCTAGAAGCTCAAGCATTAGCACCCATTAGAAAAGATAGACTGATAATCAGTAATGTTGAAGACACTCATCACCAAACAACATTACGCATGGCAGCTGAATTGTATTGGTCTGCTTGTGAGATTAGCGCCCGAACCGACTCTCTGAATTCTAATGACCTCCATCGTTTGGGTGGAAATGAAGAGCCAATATTCAAACTTGCTAACCCCGAAGCACTCTATCGGTATGGGCGATTGACATTCGAAGAAAACAAAGGTGAAAAGAGCCAGATTCGCGGCATTAAGGCATTAGAAGCTTGTGCAAAGCGCAAGTACACAGGGGCATACATTTTATATGCAGAGATGCTACGAGATGAAAGTAAATTTAATGAAAGCTTGAATATACTTGAGCAAGCCCTACATGCAGGTGAGACAGCTGCATATGCTGCACTAGGCCTTATCTATCAAGATGAAAATGTACCATTTTATTCGCCAGAAAAATCGAAGCAATTTTTGGAAGATGGCGTTGCCAAGGATGATAGCCACAGCAAATTTTTGCTTGGCAAGATGCTCTATGAAGGAAAAATAACCCACCAAGATAAAGAGCGCGGGTTGCAATTATTAAAATCATCAGCCGCAGAAGGTAGTATTAATGCAAAAAACTATCTTAACTTTGAAATTGATGATCGGCTATTCAATGCAATTTCAGATAGATTTAAATTAATGGGTCACATTTTTAAAGCCATGACGGACCAATCAAGACTGATCAATAAGCAAGGTAGAAATGAGTTATGCGCCTGCGGATCGACTAAAAAGTACAAGAAGTGCTGTGGGAAATAATGTGCAAGACATCTAATAAAAATCACTCACAACATAAAAGCTACACCACCGGCAACTCCCCCCAACAGGTCGTCCATCGTGGCGACCTTTTTTCTTGCCGCATCGCCCAGCCGCTGTGCAGCTTCTCGCTGGCCAGGCGTAGCGTGCCGCGGCCGTATTCGCGGTTGATGTGGTCCATTACCGCCATCACCCTGCCCCGGCGCAGGTCGGGCGTGGGAGCGAACAGGTCGGGCTGAACGCGGTCGGCGGGGCCGATTTCCAGCAGCACCACGCCGGCTTTCTTGTAGCTGTAGCCCGGGCGGTAGACGCGGCGCAGGCCGGCCAGCGCGGCGGCGGTAATCGTGGCGCTGTCGGATGAGGGGTGGATCAGCGGGTAGACCTCCCAGCCGGCGTACTGGGCGTCTTGCTGGCGGAAGCGGTTGGTGCGGATGCTGACCGCCACCAGCCGGGCGTGGCTGTGCTGGCGGCGCAGCTTTTCGGCGGCACGGCAGGCGTGGTGGCTGATGGCGCTGGCCAGGGTGTCGAAGTCGTGCACCAGCTCGGCAAAGCTGCGGCTGGCGATGATCTGCTGCTTGGCCGGCGCCACATCCTCCAGCGCCAGGCAGCTGATGCCGTTGAGCTCGGCCACGGTGCGCTCTACCACCACATTGAACTGGCGCTTGATGTCGCGCGGGTCGGCGTGTTTCAGGTCCAGCGCGCTATGGATGCCCATTGCGGCCAACCTTTCCGCGATGCGGCGCCCTATTCCCCATACCTCGCCCACCGCGATGCGCGCCATCAGCTTGTCTTGCCATTCCGGCGCCAGCCAGTGCCAGGCAAACACGCCCTGCGCCCGCGGGTAGACCTCGCCCACGTGGTTGGCCAGCTTCGCCAGTATCTTGCTGGGGCCGATGCCGACACAGGTGGGGATGCCTACCCGTTGCAGCACGTCGCCGCGCAGCCGGGTGGCGTACTCGCGCAGGCCGGGGATGCCGTCCAGCGTGATGAAGGTGGGGTTATCAAAACGGTCGCTGAATGGACAAAAAAGAGATAGCAGGCTACGGCTAATGACAAGACATCAAGGTTGGCCGCAGAGCAGATTTAGCCAGCAACGAATCAGACAACTGACCATGCTTCGGCTCTTGCACCGCTCAAGCCAGGCATCACCGCTCGATTTATGCATCTGCGCAACACCCGGTAAACAGCGCATTTCGAGCCAGCATTCCAAAAAAATTGGGGGCTTGGTAAGGGTATCGTTGCCGAAACCCCTACCAAACCCCCAAGATGTCAAATCAGTAAACTACTGATTTTATTATGCTTTAACGGTGTCAGCTACGTCCTGATAGTCTTTGATCTGGTCAAAGTTCATGTAGCGGTACACCTCGGCGCTCTTCTCGTTGATGATGCCGATGTTGGCATGGTATTCCGCCAGGGTCGGGATCTTGCCCAGCTTGGAGCAGATAGCGGCCAGCTCGGCGGAGCCCAGGAACACGTTGGTGTTCTTGCCCAGACGGTTCGGGAAGTTACGGGTGGAGGTGGACATCACGGTAGCGCCTTCGCGTACCTGCGCCTGGTTACCCATGCACAGGCTGCAGCCCGGCATTTCGGTGCGGGCACCGGCCATGCCGAATACGCCGTAGTGGCCTTCGTTGGTGAGCTGTTCGGCGTCCATCTTGGTTGGCGGGGCCAGCCACAGTTTTACCGGCAGGTCGCGTTTGCCTTCCAGCAGCTTGGAAGCGGCGCGGAAGTGACCAATGTTGGTCATGCAGGAGCCGATGAACACTTCGTCGATCTGGGTGCCGGCCACTTCGGACATGAATTTCACGTCGTCCGGGTCGTTCGGGCAGGCCACGATCGGCTCTTTCACGTCGGCCAGGTCGATGTCGATTACGGCAGCGTATTCGGCGTCGGCATCCGGCTGCAGCAGCTCGCCATTGGCGATCCACTCTTCCATTTTGCTGATGCGGCGGGCCAGAGTGCGGGCGTCGGCGTAGCCTTCGGCGATCATGTACTTCATCAGGGTGATGTTGGAGTTCATGTATTCGACGATTGGCGCTTTGTTCAGGCGCACGGTGCAGCCGGCGGCGGAGCGCTCGGCAGAGGCATCGGACAGCTCGAACGCTTGCTCTACCTTCAGGTCTGGCAGGCCTTCGATTTCCAGCACTTTGCCGGAGAAGATGTTTTTCTTGCCGGCTTTGGCTACGGTCAGCAGGCCTTGCTTGATGGCGTACAGCGGGATGGCGTTCACCAGGTCACGCAGGGTAACGCCTGGCTGCAGTTCGCCTTTGAAGCGCACCAGTACCGATTCCGGCATGTCCAGCGGCATCACGCCGGTGGCGGCGGCAAAGGCTACCAGGCCGGAGCCGGCCGGGAAGGAAATACCGATCGGGAAGCGGGTGTGCGAGTCGCCACCGGTACCGACGGTGTCCGGCAGCAGCAGGCGGTTCAGCCAGCTGTGGATCACGCCATCGCCCGGGCGCAGGGCTACGCCGCCGCGGGTGGAGATGAAGGCTGGCAGTTCTTTGTGCGTTTTCACGTCTACCGGTTTCGGGTAGGCGGCGGTGTGGCAGAACGACTGCATCACCAGGTCGGCCGAGAAGCCCAGGCAAGCCAGGTCTTTCAGCTCGTCGCGGGTCATCGGGCCGGTGGTGTCTTGCGAACCCACAGTGGTCATGCGTGGCTCACAGTAGGTACCCGGGCGTACGCCCTGGCCTTCCGGCAGGCCACAGGCGCGGCCAACCATTTTCTGTGCCAGCGAGAAGCCTTTGCCGCTGTCGGCCGGGTCTTTCGGCAGGCGGAATTCGGTGGAAGCTGGCAGGCCCAGTGCTTCGCGCGCTTTGGCGGTGAGGCCACGGCCGATAATCAGGTTGATACGGCCACCGGCGCGTACTTCGTCCAGCAGCACGTCGGATTTCAGGCTGAATTTTTCTACCAGTTGGCCGTCTTTTTCGATTTTGCCTTCGTACGGGTAGATGTCGATTACATCGCCCATTTCCAGCTTGGACACTTCTACTTCGATAGGCAGGGAGCCGGAGTCTTCCTGGGTATTGAAGAAGATCGGGGCGATTTTGCCGCCCAGGGTCACGCCGCCGAAGCGTTTGTTCGGTACGAACGGGATGTCCTGGCCGGTAGCCCACACCACGGAGTTGGTGGCGGATTTACGCGAGGAACCAGTACCGACCACGTCGCCGACGTAGGCAACCACATTGCCTTTTTTCTTCAGGTCTTCGATGAACTGCATCGGGCCGCGCTTGCCGTCTTCTTCCGGCTTGAAGGCCGCATCGGGGCGGGTGTTCTTCAGCATGGCCAGGTAGTGCAGCGGGATGTCCGGGCGGCTCCAGGCGTCCGGTGCCGGCGACAGGTCGTCGGTGTTGGTTTCGCCAGGTACCTTGAATACAGTAACGGTGATTTTCTGGGCTACTTCAGGGCGGCTGGTGAACCATTCGGCGTCGGCCCAGCTTTGCAGTACGCCTTTGGCGTTGGCATTGCCCTGGTCGGCCAGCTCTTTCACGTCGTTGAAGAAGTCGAATACCAGCAGGGTTTTCTTCAGGCCTTCGGCAGCGATGGCGCCGACTTTTTCGTCGCCCAGCAGGTCGATCATCGGTTTAACGTTGTAGCCGCCCAGCATGGTGCCCAGCAGCTCGGTGGCCAGCTCGCGCGATACCAGTGGCGATGCCACGGTGCCTTCGGCAACGGCGGCCAGGAAAGAAGCTTTTACCTTGGCTGCGTCATCCACGCCTGGCGGTACACGGTGGGTAATCAGTTCTACCAGTGTCTGCTCTTCGCCTGCGGGCGGGTTTTTCAGCAGTTCAACCAGTTCTTCTACCTGTTTGGCAGTCAGCGGCAGTGGCGGGATGCCCAGCGCGGCGCGCTCGGCAACATGTTGGCGGTAAGCTACTAGCATGGCTCGGGACCTTTTTGCTTGGGTTGTTTGCAATCAGCCTGACGGCAGCGGGTGCGGGCTGCCGGCAACCATCCGGGATATTACTACGACTCCCGGCTATGATTCGTGAAGATTACGCCCTTGGCGACCCATGCACAAACGAGTAATCGAAACATAGATTGTGAGATAAAATCACAGCCATGAATACTTACCCCCCTCTCAACGGCCTGCGCATTTTCGAAGCAGCGGCAAGGCTGGAAAGCTTCTCATCTGCGGCCAACGAGCTGCATGTCACCCATGGCGCTGTGAGCAAGCAGATCAAGCAGCTGGAAGAATGGCTGGGCGTGCAGCTGTTCGAGCGCAGCGGCGGGCGTGTGAAACTCACCGACACCGGCTGGCGCTATCTGGTACAGGTGCAGGACGGGCTAGACCTGATCGCCAACGCCACCAGCCAGCTACTGCAGCCAGACCGCCAGCGGCGGCTGTCGATCAACTCTACCCCCACGTTTGCGCTGTTCTGGCTGCTGCCACGGCTACAGGGCTTTCGGGCACGCTTTCCCGATATCGACCTGCACCTGGTGACATCAGACCGCGACATCAGCCGGCTGGACACGCCGTTTGACATCGCCATCCGCCGTGGCCCGGGCGACTGGCCGGGCCACCTGGCCAAGCCGTTTCTGGAAGAGTGGGAGCTACCACTGTGCAGCCCGGCGCTGCTGGCCCGCCTGCCTATACAACAGCCGGCCGACCTGGCAAACCATACCCTGCTGTACGCCGATACGCGGCCAACCCAGTGGCAGCGCTGGTTCACCCTGGCGGGCGTGCCGGAGCTAAAACCGGCCAGCAGCCTGCATTTTGACCGTTTCTCGCTGGCGCTGCAGGCGGCCATGGATGGCCTGGGCGTGGTATTGGGGCCCTTGCCAATGGCACAGCAGGCGCTGGATAGCGGCAAGCTGGTGGCGCCGCTACAGCAGCCGGTGGTGCCGGTACGCGACTATTGCTGGATCGCGCCGCGCGCTGCAGTAGACGATGTGACCATTCATGCATTTTGCCACTGGCTGGAACAAACTGCGGCAAACGAGCAACGCAATCACGGCAAAACCCACAAGCCAGACTTATAGAAATAAGGTTTTCAGCAGATGGGTTAGACCTAAAGCGGCGCAGTGTCTATGCTTGCAAGAAAGCAAAACAGGAAAACAGCATGTTTGATCTGCAAAACCTGATGGTCTGCCTGATCGAGCCTTCCCGCACCCAAAGGCTCATCATCCAGAATCACCTGCGCGAAATGGGTATAGAGAATATCGACCTGCTGGAAACGGGCGAACAAGGGCTGGCGCGCATGCGCGAGCTACCGCGCCCGGATATCACCATCAGCGCCATGTACCTGCCCGACATGACGGGCGCCGAGCTGGTGGTTACCATGCGCGCCGATGGCGAAATTCGCGACATGCCCTACGTGCTGATTTCCAGCGAAACCCGCGCGCAGCAGCTGGACGCCATCCGCCAGGCCGGGGCGCTGGCCATTCTGCCCAAGCCCTTTACCACCCGCCAGCTGGACCGCGCCCTGTGCTCGGCGCTGGATTACCTGAACACCGAAGAAGTACGCGCCGAGCTGGAACACTACGACCTGGACACCAAGCGTATCTTGCTGGTGGACGACAGCAGCACCTCGCGCCACTACCTGCGCACCGTGCTGGAGCGCATGGGCTTTGACCAGATCGAAGAAGCGGCCAACGGTATGTCGGCCGTCCCCCTGCTGCAGGAAACCGAATTCGACCTGATCATTACCGACTACAACATGCCCGAGATGGACGGCCGCGCGCTGATCGAATACGTGCGCACGCTGAGCCCGCAAATGTCGGTGCCCATCCTGATGGTGTCTGGCGAGCAGGACCAAACCCGCCTGGCCGCCGTGGAAGAAGCTGGCGTGTCGGCCATCTGTGACAAGCCATTCGAGATGAGCACCCTGCGCAGCCTGATCGTGCAGTTTCTGTAACACCTGGCTGCCAGCAGCCGCAAAAAAACCGCAGGCCACAGCGCTGCGGTTTTTTCATGCCTGGCACCCTTTATGCCGGGCGCGGCGCTACCCACACCAGGCGCTCGCCAGCCTTGCCCGCCTGCGTGCGCCAGTAGCCAGCCTTCACCTGGCCACCTAGCGGCAGCAAGCCGGCACGCTGCGCCAGCAGCACCTCTTGCGCCCCCGCCTTGAGCAAGGCCGCACGCACGCGCTGCTTGTCCCGTGCGCTACCCGTGTGCAGCAGCTGCGCATCGGCCGCTGCCGGGGCGGGCTGCCACTGTGCGGCCAACGTTAGCTGCGGCTGGGCCAGCATGGCCAGCCCGGCAAACAGTGTTTCCAGCCAGGGCTTCCAGCTGGCCAGCGCCGGCGAATCCGGCACCTGTACCGAGCCGGGGTAAGCTACACCCAGCGTCAATGCCGCCTCCATGCGCTGGTGGCAGGGCACGCCGGCCGGGGCAAAATCCGGCATCAGCAGCAAGATATCCAGCCGCTGCGCTGCGGCATCGTGCGTGACATAGGCCGCGGCACTGCCCGCCTCGCCGGGCAGGCTTAACAGAAACGTACCGGCAGGCAGCGGCAACACCGCCGGTAGCGCCGCCAGTGGCCGGGTGTGCTGCAAAGCCTGCGCCAGGTCCGGGGCAAAGGCCATGGCGCGGCGGCCGTCGCGCACAAACAGGCCGTAAGCCTCTGCCAACACAAACTCGGTTTCACGCTGGGTATCATTGATGGTGTACAGCTCGGCCAGCTGTGCCAGCTCGCGCTGCACCACCTGCGCCGCCTGGGCGCACGCCTCTTCGCGGCCTGCCAGCTGGGTAAACAGCTGCGCCACGCGCTTGGCCCAAGGGCGCGACGCCTGGTAACGAGCACTATGTAAATCGGTCACCACCCCAACCCCTTCGCAAAAAAAGGCAGGATTGTACCGCAAACCCCCACCCGCCCCACCATGCCACGCGCACAAAACAGCACGCCGTTGCCATGCAAATGGCCTGAAGGTAAGCTAGGGCTACGCTTTTGCTTGCTCGCAAGCTCTGCGTGGGTGCAGCCGGCGGCCTTGCCACCGGCGACCTTCCCTTGTTGCAATATCTACTTTACGGGCCGGCCTTTGCCGGCCCGCTTTTTTTGCCGCGCGACACTGCCCCCGTGGCTGCGCTAGCATCGTGGCAAGCCGCCAAGGGGAAACCATGTCACCACAAACAGGATTTATCGGCCTGGGCCTGATGGGCCAGCCGATGTGCCAGCGCCTGCTGGGCGCTGGCGTGCCACTCCATATATGGAACCGCAGCCCGGGCAAAACGGCTGCGCTGCAGGCCGCAGGGGCTAGCGTAGCGCCCAGCGTGGCCGCACTGGTAGCCAGCTGCGACGTCATCATGCTGTGCGTCTCCGACACCGCTGCCGTAGAAAGCGTGGTGTTTGGCGAAGGCGGCATTGCCAGCCATGGCCGCGCCGGGCAGCTGCTGGTGGACTTTTCCAGCATCGCGCCCGACGCCACCCGCAGCTTTGCCCAAAGGTTGGCCGCACACTGCGGCATGCGCTGGGTAGACGCACCGGTGTCTGGCGGCGTCAAGGGCGCAGAAAGCGGCCAGCTGGTGATCATGGCGGGTGGCGACGCCAGCGATATCGACGCGCTGCGCCCGCTGCTGGCGCACCTGAGCCAGCGCCTTACGCGCATGGGCGACACGGGCGCCGGCCAGGTGGCCAAAGTCTGCAACCAGCTGATCGTGGCCAGTACCGCCGCGCTGATCGCCGAAACCGTGCAGCTGGCCGAGGCGGCGGGGGTAGATGCCAGCCTGCTGGCCCCCGCACTCGCGGGCGGCTTTGCCGACTCGCTGCCGTTCCAGATCCTGGCACCGCGCATGGCCGGGCGCCAGTTTGCGCCGGTACAGTGGAAAGCCGCCACGCTGCTGAAAGACCTGAACAACGCCACGGCACTGGGCAGCGCCACGCAGCGCCCGCTGCCCATGGCCAGCCAGGCGCAGGCACTGTTGCACGCCCACTGTCAGGCCGGCCACGGCCAGCACGACCTCAGCAGCCTGATACTGCACTACCTGTCACAGGAGTAAACCATGCCACGCTTTGCGGCCAACCTGTCCCTGCTGTTTACCGAATACCCGCTGCCGCAGCGCTTTGCCCAGGCCGCCGCGGCCGGTTTTGGCGCGGTGGAAATCCAGTTCCCCTACAACCACCCAGCCGAAACACTGGCCGCCGCCGCCCGCGCTGCCGGCACGCCGGTGATCCTGATCAATATGCCGGCGGGCGACCTGATGGCAGGCGGCCCCGGCCTGTCCAGCCACCCCGACCGCCGCGACGCCTTTGCCGCCGCCCTGCCGCAGGCGCTGCACTACGCGCAAGCGCTGGGCGTGCCACTACTGAATATCCTGCCCGGCAGGTTGGCCGCAGGGCATAGCCGCCAGGCCTGCCTGGCCACGCTGGCGGCCAACCTGCAGCTGGCCGCCGACTTTTTTGCCCCACACGGCCTGCACCTGTGCTGTGAAGCCATCAACGACATAGACATGCCCGGCTTTCTGCTACGCACGCCGGACGAAGTCGCCCAGCTGCTGGCCGGCATGCCGCAAGCGGGCATCGGCCTGCAAATCGATATTTACCACGCCGCACGCATGAATCTGGATATTCCGGCCCTGCTGGCCCACCACCTGCCGCAAGCGGCCCATATCCAGTTTGCCGACTACCCGGGCCGTGGCGAGCCGGGCAGCGGCACCCTGCCCTTGCGTGATTATTTTGATTTTATTGAAAAAAATGGCTATACCGGCTGGCTGGGCGCCGAATACCGCCCCACCGCCGCCAGCCACAGCACGCTCGGCTGGCTGGCCGCCGGCTGATGGCTTTTTTTTGCATACAATCCGGCTGGCTTTTTAAAAATCAGTCACTTGCATAGCCTGTACTTTAAAAACCCTTGCGCAATCGAATTATTTTCATTAGAATGCGCCCTTCTCGAAATTGCTGGCAGTAACACCCGCGCTGCCGGCCTCTACGATTTCATCGCATCTGACCCTATTTGGCTTCGTTTCCGCCTCGTCCTTTCAGGACTGCTGTTCGCCGCTTGTCAGGTTGGTTCGATGACCTGTAACCCCAAGCGGGCTCACAACCGGCGCACCACGCCGGACTGAAAGGATTCACCATGCAGAAGTTCTCCGACCTGGGGCTGGCCCCCGCTATTGCCAAAGCACTGGAAAAAGCCGGCTACGACACGCCGACCCCAGTACAAGGCGAAGCCGTGCCTGCCGCCATCGCTGGTCGCGACCTGCTTGTTTCGGCACAAACCGGTAGCGGCAAGACCGCTGCCTTCCTGCTGCCAGCACTGACCCGTGTCAGCGAGCGCTCCAAAGGCTCCGGCAACGGCCCACGCGTTCTGGTACTGACCCCTACCCGCGAGCTGGCTCAGCAGGTAGAAAAAAACGCCCTGGTTTACGGCGAAGAGCTGCGCTGGCTGCGTACCGTTACCCTGGTGGGTGGCGCATCGTTCGGCTTCCAGACCCGCGCCCTGTCGCGCCCTGTTGACATCATCGTGGCCACCCCTGGCCGCCTGATGGACCACATGCGCTCCGGCCGCATCGATTTCTCCCGCCTGGAAATGCTGATTCTGGACGAAGCCGACCGCATGCTGGACATGGGCTTCATCGAAGACATCGAAACCATCGTAGCCGCTACCCCTAGCGAGCGTCAGACCCTGCTGTTCTCCGCTACCCTGGACGGTATCGTAGGCAAGATGGCAGAACGCATGACCCGCGACCCGCAGCGCATCGAGATCGAGCGCAAAGAGGAAAGCGGCAATATCGAAGAGCACCTGCTGTACGCAGATGACAACAATCACAAACAGCGCCTGCTGGATGCGATCCTGAAAGAAGCCAACTTTGACCAGGCCGTAGTGTTTACCGCCACCAAGATCGGCTCCGAAGAAATCGCTGACAAGCTGTCCGACATGGGCTACAGCGCTGCCTGCCTGCACGGCGACATGCCGCAAAGCTGGCGTAACCGTACCCTGAACGACCTGCGTCGTGGCCGCATCAAGATCCTGGTAGCCACCGACGTAGCCGCTCGCGGTATCGATGTACCCGGCATTGGCCTGGTGGTGAACTACGACCTGCCAAAACAAGCCGAAGACTACGTACACCGTATTGGCCGTACCGGCCGTGCTGGCCGTAGCGGCGTGGCGATCACCATTGCCGAATCGCGCGAATTCCACCGCGTACGCCGTATCGAGCAGTACCTGAAGCGCCAGCTGACCGAAGCCGTGATCCAAGGCCTGGAGCCAACCCGTCGCCCACCGAAAGGCCGTCCGGCTGGCAAAGGTGGCCCGCGTCGCAGCAATGGCGGCGGTGGCTACGGCGACCGTAAACCAGGTGGCGGCTACGGCGGCAACCGCGGTGGCTACGGCGACCGCAACCGCAGCAGCAGCGGCCCACGCCAGGGTGGCAGCGCCGACCGTCGCCCACGCAGCGAGTAAGCTTGCTGTAGCAGCAAATAAAAAACCCAGCCTGGTGCTGGGTTTTTTATTTGTCTGGTTTTTATTTGTCTTGGGTATGCAAAAGCAGCACAAAACAAAGCCACCCACGGCAAGACCGGGGTGGCTATCGATATCGCCGCCATCACAGGCAGCTATGGCAATGGTCAGGCTGGCAAATACGGCAACACCGACCACAGCACCAGCACGGCAAACAGTGCCGCCACCACGTCATCCAGCATCACGCCAAAGCCGCCGTGCACACGGGCATCCAGCCAGCGTATCGGCCATGGTTTGACGATGTCGAACACGCGAAACGCCAGCAATGCGGCCAACCACGCCATGGGCGTAGCCGGCACCGCCGCCAGCACCAGCAGCATGGCCACGATTTCGTCCCACACAATATGACCGCTATCAGCCACGCCCAGCGCCCGGCCGGTCACGCCGCACACCCACACCCCCAGCACAAACAGCGGTAGCGCCAGCCAGGCCAGCATCACACCCTGCACGCCAGCCAGGTGCAAACCCGCTGCCAGTGGCAAGGCGGCAATGCTGCCCCAGGTACCCGGCGCCGGGGTAATCAGCCCGCTGCCAAAACCCAGTGCCAGAAAATGCGCCGGGTGGCGCAGCAAAAAGCGCACATCCGGCTTAGGCAAAGTGGTCATAACCCAACCTTTCCAGCGCCACCGCCTGCCCATCGGCAGCTAGCAGGCGTAAACCCTCACCCGCCACGATACGGCCAACCTTGCGCACCGCTACACCGGCCTGCGCGGCAGCAGCCTGCACCGCCGCTGCCTGCGCCGGGGCGGCAGTAAAGCACAGCTCGTAATCGTCGCCACCGGCAGCAATGGCTGGCAACCAGCGCGCGCGCTGCGCCGCCAGCTGCGGGTGCGTGGGCAAGGCCTCCACCCACACTTCAGCCCCCACACCGGAGCGCACCAGAATGTGCGACAGGTCGGCCGCAAAGCCGTCGGACACGTCCAGCGCCGCGCGCGCCACCCCCAGCAGGGCCTGGCCCAGCGCCACGCGTGGCTGCGGGCGCTCCAGTTTCAGCCGGCAATCCGCCGGCAACGCCTCGCCGCTGCCGGACAGCCGCTGCTGCAAGGCGGCGGCAGCCAGGCCCAGCTGGCCGGACACCCAGATATCGTCGCCCACTTGTGCAGCGTCGCGGCGCAGCGCCTGGCCGTGCGGCGTTTCACCAAAAATGGTTACCGACAGCGTGAGCGGGCCACGCGTGGTATCGCCGCCCACTACGCTCACACCGTGCTCGGCTGCCAGGGCAAAAAAGCCGCGCGCAAACGCCGCCGCCCAGGCTTCGTCCAGCCGCGGCAGTGCCAGCGCCAGCGTCACCCAGCGCGGGGTGGCGCCCATGGCGGCCATATCGGACAGATTCACCGCCAGCGCCTTGTGCCCCAAGGCCTCCGGGCAGACATCGGCAAAAAAATGGCGCCCTTCTACCAGCATGTCGGTAGACACGTGCAAGTCGCAGCCCAGGGTTGGCCGCACAATGGCAGCATCATCGCCCACGCCCAGCACCGCATTGGGCGCGGCGCGGGTAAAGTGCCGCCGTATCAGATCGAATTCGGTCATCCCGTTATCACCACACTGGCCACAAGCCCGCTTGCGGCCAACCTTTGAAAAAACCTACTCCGCCACCCGGCCATGGCAAGGACAAACCATTGCCCGGATCAGACCGTAGCCCGGCTAGGCCGCAGGCGCATCCGTGGAGCAAACCAATAAAAAAGCCCGGCATGGCCGGGCTCTGGCAGTACAGCCCGCAGGCTGGCGCAGTATCAGTCTGCCTGGCGGCGGCTACGGATAGCCTTGACTTCGTCGGCGCGCACGTCGGCGGCCAGCTTGTCCAGTACGCCGTTAACGAATTTGTGACCGTCGGTGCCGCCAAAGGTTTTGGCGATTTCGATGGCTTCGTTGATGATGACCGGGCACGGGGTTTGCGGGTGCGAGATCAGCTCGAAAGCCGCCATCAGCATGATGGCGCGCTCTACCGGGCTGACTTCGGCGGCGTCGCGCTCGTAGTAAGGCACCAGGTATTTGGACAGGTCGGCGGCATCGCGAAGTACACCAAACAGGATTTCGCGGAACAGGGCTTCGTCGGCTTTGACGAAGTAGTCGTTTTCGCGCAGGTGCTTTTCAATCAGCGATGCCGGGCGGTCGGCATTGAGCTGCCACTCGTAAATACCCTGTACGGCATATTCACGGGCGCGGCGGCGGGCGGTTTTCATTACAGCTTTCCTTGTATCTAAAGAGCAGGCGCGGCAGCTTAGCCGCGCAGGGTCTTGTGCAGATTGACCATCTCTACAGCCACCTGGGCGGCTTCACGGCCTTTTACCGACATGCGGACTTCGGCCTGCTCGTCGTTTTCGGTGGTGAGAATGGCGTTGGCAATCGGGATGCCGGCATCCAGGCCCACGCGGGTGATACCCGCGCCGGATTCATTGGACACCAGCTCAAAGTGATAGGTCTCACCGCGAATTACCGCGCCCAGCGCAATCAGCGCGTCAAAGCGGCCTGTTTTTGCCATGGTTTGCAGCACCAGCGGGGCTTCCAGCGCGCCTGGCACGGTGGCCAGGGTCACGTCGGCGGGCGCCACGCCCAGTGCTTGCAGCTCGGCCAGGCAGGCATCACGCAGACCATGACAAACCAGCTCGTTAAAGCGGCACATTACCACGCCAATCTTCAGACCTTTGCCGGAAAGATCAGGGGTAATACGGTTTACTTGGTCCAGCATGCAGTTCTCCTTGCGGCGACAGCCAAATCTAGAAAGGGGCGTATTTTAATCCAAATCCACGTGCACGTGTTCAGGTTGCGCAAAGCCGGTCACCTCCAGACCGAAACCGGTCATGGACGGCAAGCTCACTGGCGACGCCATCAGCTTCATCTTGCCCACGCCCAGTGCGCGCAGCATTTGCGCGCCAATGCCGAAGGTCTTGCTGTCCCAGCGCTGGCGCGGGCCTGGCTCGGCCTGCTCGGGCAGCGCGCGCGCCAGAATATCGGCGCCGGATTCGGGGCGGTGCAGCAGGATCACCACGCCGCAGCCGCGCTCGCTGATTTCTTCCAGCGCGTTGGGGATGGTCCAGCTGTGCTTGCCGGACAGCGGGTCCAGCAGGTCCATCACCGACAGCGGCTCGTGCACGCGCACCAGGGTTTCCTTATCGGCGCGGGGTTGGCCGCATACCAGTGCCAGGTGGGTAGCGCGGGTCAGTACGTCCTGGAATACATGCAGCTGGAAGGCGCCAAACGGGGTTTCGGCCAGGCGCTGGCCGACTTGCTCCACAAAGCACTCGGTGCGGCTGCGGTAGTGGATGAGGTCGGCAATGGTGCCGACTTTCAGGTTGTGCTCGCGGGCGAACTCCAACAGCTCTGGCAGGCGTGCCATGGTTCCGTCATCGTTCATGATCTCGCAGATTACCGAGGCGGGCTCCAGCCCGGCCAGGCGCGATAGGTCACAGCCGGCTTCGGTATGGCCGGCGCGCACCAGCACGCCGCCCTTTTGCGCTTTTAGCGGAAACACATGGCCCGGCTGCACGATGTCGGTGGGGCGGGCGTCGCGCGCCACGGCTACCAGCGTGGTGTGGGCACGGTCGGCGGCGGAAATGCCGGTGGTCACGCCCTCGGCGGCCTCGATGGACACGGTGAAGTTGGTGCCAAAGCTGGTGCCGTTATTGGTGGCCATCATCGGCAGGTTCAGCTGCTTGCAGCGCTCTTCGGTGAGGGTAAGGCAGATCAGGCCGCGGCCATGCTTGGCCATGAAGTTGATGGCTTCCGGGGTAACGTGCTCGGCGGCCATGACCAGGTCGCCTTCGTTTTCGCGGTCTTCCGCGTCCATCAACACCACCATTTTGCCGGCCTTGATGTCGGCAATGATTTCCTGGATCGGGGCAATGCTCATTGTGTCGTCCTTCCCGCACGCCTGCGGCGCGCCTGGCTGCTATGGAGCATGGCGCCACGCGCCATGCAGGAGTGATTCATTTATAGATGGGGCCGGCTAGCCGGCAATCAAGCACCGCGTGCGGCCAACACCCGCTCAACGGTATCGACAATGGCCTGGGTTTGCGGGTCGATTTCGATATTCACCATATCGCCCACCTGGCGCACGCCCAGCAGCGTGCGCTGCAGGGTTTCCGGGATCAGGTTTACGCAGAAGCTGTCGTCGCGCACGTCGCCAATGGTCAGGCTGCAGCCGTCTACACCGATATAGCCTTTGATCAGCACATATTTCATCAGCTCGCGCGGCAGGGTGAACCACAGCGTGCGGTTGTCCGGGCTGCTGATAACGTCACTCACGGTAGCGGTGCTGATGATGTGGCCGGACATGCTGTGGCCGCCGATATCGTCGCCAAAGCGTGCAGCGCGTTCCACGTTCACCGCGTCGCCGGCTTGCAGGCGGCCCAGGTTGGTCAGGCGCAGGGTTTCGGCGATCAGATCGAAGCTCACCACGTCGCCATCGATGGCGGTAACGGTCAGGCAGCAACCGTTATGCGCCACCGACGCGCCGATCTGCAGCCCTGGCAGCAGCGCCGCCGGCAGCTGCACTTTGTGGGTACGAAACTGGTTTTTTTCTTCCACCGCCACCACGGTGGCCATGCCCTGCACGATACCGGTAAACATTCTGCTGGCTCCGCAAACATCCGAAAACGCGATTGTACCGTGTTGCACTGCAAATACGAGGCGCTACGCGGCAAAAGGTTGGCCGCACGGCCTGCTGCGGCTTCTATGAAACGGCCAGAATGCAGTACAATCGCCTGTTTTTCCGAATCTTTACCAGACGAGCATCCATGTCCGCCGAACTGACCCGTATTGCCGAAGAAGTTGCGCAGCGCCGCACCTTCGCCATCATCTCCCACCCTGACGCCGGTAAAACCACGCTGACCGAAAAGCTGTTGCTGTTTTCGGGCGCCATCCAGATGGCGGGTACGGTAAAAGGCAAGAAGGGCGGCAAGTTTGCCACCTCCGACTGGATGGAGATCGAAAAGCAGCGCGGCATTTCGGTGGCGTCGTCGGTGATGCAGTTCGACTACCGCGACCACACGGTAAACCTGCTGGACACCCCGGGCCACCAGGACTTCTCGGAAGATACCTACCGCGTACTGACCGCGGTGGATAGCGCACTGATGGTGATCGACGCGGCCAAGGGCGTGGAAGAGCAAACCATCAAACTGCTGAACGTCTGCCGCCTGCGCAGCACCCCTATCGTCACCTTCATGAACAAGTACGACCGTGAAGTGCGCGATAGCCTGGAGCTGCTGGACGAGGTGGAAAGCGTGCTGAAGATCCGCTGCGCGCCCATCACCTGGCCTATCGGCATGGGCAAGGCCTTCCGCGGCGTGTACAGCCTGCTGTCCGACGAAGTCATCCTGTTTGAAGCCGGTAGCGAAAAGCTGATTACCGATATCGAGGTGATCAAGGGCATCGACAACCCGCGCCTGGACGAGCTGTTCCCGCTGGAAATGGCCCAGCTGCGCATGGAGATCGAGCTGGTACAAGGCGCCTCCAACGAGTGGAACCTGGAAGAATTCCTGGCCGGCGAGCTGACCCCGGTGTTCTTTGGCTCGGCCATCAATAACTTCGGCATCCGCGAGATCCTGGACGCGCTGATCAACTGGGCCCCGGCCCCGCAGCTGCGCGACGCCACCGTGCGCGATGTAGCACCGACCGAGGGCAAGTTCTCCGGCTTTGTGTTCAAGATCCAGGCCAATATGGACCCGAAACACCGCGACCGCATCGCCTTCCTGCGCGTGTGCTCCGGCCGCTTCGAGCGTGGCATGAAGATGAAACACCTGCGTCTGAACCGTGACATCGCCGCCTCGTCGGTGGTCACGTTCATGTCGCACGACCGCGAAATCGTGGAAGAAGCCTTTGCCGGCGACATCATCGGCATCCCCAACCACGGCAATATCCAGATCGGCGACAGCTTCTCCGAGGGCGAAGAGCTGACCTTTACCGGCATTCCGTTCTTTGCCCCGGAAATGTTCCGCAGCGTGCGCATCAAGAACCCGCTGAAGCTCAAGCAGCTACAAAAAGGCCTGCAACAGCTGGGCGAAGAAGGCGCGGTACAGGTGTTCAAGCCGCACAACGGTGGCGACCTGATCCTGGGCGCCGTGGGCGTGCTGCAGTTTGAAGTGGTAGCCAGCCGCCTGGCCGCCGAATACGGCGTGGACGCGGTGTTCGAATCGTGCAGCATCTGGTCGGCCCGCTGGTTCAGCTGCAACGACCGCAAGAAGCTGGAAGAATTCGGCAACGCGCTGACCATGAACATTGCCACCGACGCCGGCGGCAACCTGGCCTACCTGGCACCGAACCGCGTGAACCTGGCACTGACGCAGGAACGCTGGCCGGACATCGTGTTCCACGAAACCCGTGAACACGCTGTAAAACTGAACGACTGATGCCGGTAAACCTGCCCATGCCCGCCTGGCTCGCCCCCATCCTGCAAGCTTACGGTGCCGACCTGCTGCGCTCGGCCGTACTGGTGCTGGTATTGCTGCTGGTTCAGGCCAGCATCGTGCGGGCCATTGCGGCCAACCCGCAGGTACCGGTAGACACCCGCCGGCGCTGGACGATCAATATGCGCAACGCCATGATCGTTATCGGCCTGGCGGGCTTCGTGATTATCTGGGCGCGCGAGCTGCAAACCATCGCGCTGTCCATGGTGGCCTTTGCCGCGGCGCTGGTGGTGGCCACCAAGGAGCTGCTGATGTGCCTGGGCGGCGGCCTGGTGCGCTCCATTTCCAATAGCTACGAGCTGGGCGACATTATCGAGATGCAGGGCATGCGCGGGCGGGTGCAGGACATCACCATGCTCAGCACCACCATTATCGAAATTGGCCCGCGCCACGACTCGCACCAGCTCACCGGCAAGTCGGTCAGCTTTCCCAACAGCCTGCTGCTGACCCACCCGGTAGTGCGTGAAAACTTTACCGGCGACTACGTGATGCACATCATCACCATCCCGCTGCCCTACCGCATCGCCCCTGCCTACGCCGAGCGGCAGCTGCAGGAGATTGCCAGCGATGTGTGCGCACCGTGGCTGGGCGACGCTCGCCACCATATGGCCATGCTGGAGCACAAACTGATGATGGACACACCGTCGGTAGAGCCGCGCATCGCCCTGCAGCCTGCATCAGAAAAAGAATACCGCCTGATCGTACGCATCGCCGTACCGCAGCGCGAACGCCAGCGTGCCGAGCAGGCCATCCTGCGCCGCTTCATGTTTGCCTGCTTCCCGGAAACCGATAACAACAAGATTGCCGACGCAGACTAAACCATGCCCAAGACCCGGATCAAAACCTACGACCGCATCGTTCAGGAAAGCCTGAGCCTGTTCAACGAGCACGGCGAGCGCAATATCACCACCAACCACATTGCCGCGCATCTGGGGATCAGCCCGGGCAACCTGTACTATCACTTCCGCAATAAAGAAGAGATCGTGCACCAGATTTTCCTGAGCTACCGCCGTTTCATCAGCGAGCGCCTGGCCGTACCGGCAGACCGGCAGATGGACGTGGCCGACCTGGTGAACTACCTGGAAACCGCGTTCGAGGCCATGTGGCAGTTCCGCTTCATGTTCTACGACCTGCCCGGCCTGATGGCACGCAACCCGCAGCTGCAGGCCGACTACCACCAGTTTGTGAATGGCGAGCTGCAAACCATCCTGGAAAGCCACTTCCGCGAGTTCATCCGCCTGGGCCTGCTGAAAATGGACCTGGAAGACATCGAGCCGGTATCGGTCAACATCTGGCTGGTGGTGAAGTTCTGGTTTGCCTTCGAGCAAACCGCCCGCCCGAAAGCCCCGATCAACGAGGCCTCCGGCCACCGTGGCGTACGCCAGGTACTGGCCCTGCTGAAGCCGTATGTGCAGGCCGACTTTCTGCCGGCATTCCAGCAGCTGGTAGCGCGCCACCATACCGAAAACTGAGATCGGCACGGCCGCGTCAAGGTTGGCCGCAAACGGCAAAACAACACCCCCGCCTGCTTGCGCAGTGCGGGGGTTTTTTGTTTTGCTTGATTTACCAGCCACGCAACATCAGCCAGCCGGCGCGCTGCTGCCGCGCGCCAGCAGCTTGCCCTGCAGCACCACAATGCGCGGGCTGCGCTCGGGGTCGTCCAGCCGCTCCAGCAACATGGCCATGGCAGCACGGCCGATTTCGCCTACCGGCTGCTCGATCACCGTCAGGCCATCGCCCAGCAGCTCGGTCCACACATCGTTATCAAAACCGGCCAGCGCCACGTCTTGCGGCCACTGCAAACCGGCCGATTTCAGCGCGCGCACCGCGCCCAGCATCAGCACGCCGTTACTCACCACCAGCGCACGCGGGCGCTGCGGTGCGGCCAACATGGTCCGCACCGCCTGCTCTGCCGCCTCCACACTGGGCGCCACAAACTGCGCCGGCGCCGGCAGGCCCGCCAGCTGCATGGCCTCGACAAAGCCGGCGTGGCGTTCCATGCCGGTGCTGCTGGTATTGCCAAACACGCCAGCAATATCGCGGTAGCCCTGCGCCAGCAGGTGGTCCACCAGCGCGGCAGCAGCGCGGCGGTTATCCAGCACCACGGCATCGGTTATCACGTCGCGGCTAGCGCGGTCGATCATCACCACAGGAAAGCCCAGCGCCACCGGGTCCAGGCTGGCCACGGTCTGGCGCGTGGGGGCAAAAATCACCCCGGTGACGCGCTCTTCCTGCATCAGGCGCAGGTACATGGCTTCTTTGTCGGGGTTTTCGTCGGTATTGCACAGGATGACGCGCATGCCGTTGCGGTAGGCCTCGTCTTCCACCGCGCGGCTGACGGCGGTAAAGAAGGGGTTGCGGATGTCGGACACAATCAGCCCGATGGTATCGGTGTGCTGCGAGCGCAAGCGGCGTGCCGCCATATTGGGGCGGTAGTCCAGCTTGCGCATGGCGTCTTCTACCCGCTTGCGCACCTTGTCGCTTACCGGGCCGTTACACAGCACCCGCGAAACGGTGGACGGGGATACCCCTGCTGCTGCTGCCACATCCTTGATCTTTGCCACTTGCTTGCTCCGGAATCGATTTCATGCGGCCAACCTTGGGCCTGTGCAATCTTGTGGTGAAATGTTACCACCAAAACTGAGAGAAATATTGACACAAAAAGTGGGATCGATTTCAATTGATAACCAGCGCAGAGCAAAATAAACCGGAGACAGCACCCCATGAGTACCCAGATCATCCGCGCCGAGCTGATTCAGCTTGGCGCCCAGGCACAGGAAAAAACCAGCGCAATCAAGGCTGCCGGCCAGCTGCTGGCAAAAGCCGGCCGCATCGACCCCGCCTACATCGATAGCCTGCTGCGCCGCGAAACCGTTGCCAATACTTTCCTGGGCCACGGCGTGGCCATTCCGCACGGCATGATCGAAGACCGCCACCTGATTCGCGAAACCGGCATTGCCATCCTGCAGCTGCCGCAGGGGGTGGAATGGAACCCGGGCCAGCACGTACACCTGGTGATTGCCATTGCCGCCCAGTCTGACGAACACATCGCCCTGCTGCGCCGCCTTACCCGCCTGCTGCAAGACGAAGCCCGCCTGGCCCAGCTGTTTGCCACCGGCAATGCGCAAGACCTGATTGCCGCGCTGGAAGACAGCGCCACCGCGCCTGCCGCCCCGGCAGCCCCGGCCACCGACCTGGCGCACAGCGCCAGCTGGCAGCTGAACTACCCCAACGGCCTGCACGCCCGCCCGGCCCGCGCCTGGAGCGAGCAAGCACGCCGCTTTGCCGCCACCGTACAAGTACGCAACGGCAACGACGTAGCCGACGCCAAAAACCTGATCAGCCTGCTGCAACTGGGCGCCGAACACGGCCACACCCTGCAGCTTTCCACCGACGGCCCGGACGCCGACGCCGCACTGCAAGCCATGCTGGCCATCGCCAACCAGCTCACCACCCAGGAAGTAGCCGACGCCCAGGCCGCGGCCAAAGCCGCGGCCAAGGCCAACCGCCAGCACTGGCAAGCCCCCGGCAAGCTGCTGGCCCTGCGCGGCATTAGCGCCAGCCCCGGCCTGGTGATTGGCCAGGCACGTGTGCTGAAAGCCCAGCAGATCGAGGTACCGGACGTACCCGGCACCCTGGGCTACGACGGCGACCTGCTGGAAACCGCGCTCAGCACCACCCGTAGCGAGCTGCAAGCGCTGGCCGACGACACCAGCCGCCGCCTGGGCAAAACCGAAGGCGGCATCTTCCTGGCGCAGGCCGAGCTGCTGTCCGACACCGACCTCATCACCCTGACCTGCCAGCTGATGGTAGAAGGCCACGGCGTGGCCTGGGCCTGGCACGAAGCCGTGCAGCGCATGGCAGACCGCCTGGGCGCACTGGGCAACCCGCTGCTGGCCGCCCGCGCCGCCGACCTGCGCGACGCTGGCCGCCGCGTACTGGCCAAACTGGCACCGGACCTGGCACTGGACGCCGGCAAAGGCGCGCAGCGCGACAACGAAGTACTGATCGCCGCTGACCTGGCCCCGTCCGACACCGCCACGCTCGACCCCAAACAAACGCTGGCGCTGATTACCGCGCAGGGCGGCCCAACCTCGCACACCGCCATTCTGGCCCGCACGCTGGACCTGCCTGCCGTGGTAGCCGCCGGCAGCGCGGTGCTGGATATCCAGGACGGCACCACGCTGATCGTGGATGGTGATAGCGGCACCGTATACCTGAACGCCGGCGAGGCCGACCTGGCCAGCGCCCGCCAATGGCAGCAAGCGCAGCGTGACAAGCTGCTGCAAGCCACGCGCGAGGCCCAGCAGCCCGCCCGCACCGCCGACGGCCACCAGGTAGAAGTGGCGGCCAACGTTAACCGCCCGGAACAAGTGGCCGCCGCGCTGCAAGCCGGTGCCGAAGGCGTGGGCCTGATGCGTACCGAATTCCTGTTCCTGGAACGCGACAGCGCGCCGGACGAAGAAGAGCAATACCAGACCTACCGCGCCATGTTGGCCGCACTGGACGGCCGCCCGCTGGTGATCCGCACGCTGGACATCGGCGGCGACAAGCAGGTGCCCTACCTGCACCTGCCGCACGAAGAAAACCCCTTCCTGGGGGTACGCGGCGTGCGCCTGCTGCTGCGCCGCCCAGACCTGATGCTGCCGCAGCTGCGCGCGCTGTACCGCGCCGCCGCCCACGGCCCGCTGTCCATCATGTTCCCGATGGTGAGCACCCTGGCCGAGGTCAAACTGCTGCGCGCCCAGTGCGAGCAAGTGCGCGCCGAGCTGAACGCACCGGTAGTACCGCTGGGCATCATGGTAGAAGTACCGGCCGCCGCCACCATGGCGGACCGCCTGGCCGAGCACGTGGACTTCTTCTCGGTCGGCACCAACGACCTGACCCAGTACGTGCTGGCCATCGACCGCCAGCACCCGGAGCTGGCCGCCGAAGCCGACAGCCTGCACCCGGCCGTACTGCGCCTGATCGCCCAGACCGTGGCCGGTGCCCAGGCCCATGGCCGCTGGGTAGGCGTATGCGGCGGCATGGCGGGCGACCCGCTGGGCGCGGCCATCCTCACCGGCCTGGGCGTAGCCGAGCTATCGATGAGCCCGCGTGACATCCCGGCCGCCAAGGCCAGCGTACGCGCCGCCAGCCTGGCTGCCCTGCAGCAGCTGGCCCAGGCCGCACTGGCGTGCGATAGCGCCGCCGAAGTCCGCGCCTTGCAGGGGGCGCAGGCATGAGCCAGCCCGTTATCACCCTGACGCTAAACCCGGCGCTGGACCAGACCGTTACCGTACCCGCACTGCACCCCGGCGCGGTGAACCTGGCCAGCGAGGTGCACATCAACGCCGGCGGCAAAGGCGTGAATGTGGCCAGCTGCCTGGCCGACTGGGGCGTACCGGTGGTGGCCAGCGGCCTGCTGGGCCGCGACAACGCCACGCCGTTTGAAGACCTGTTTGCCGACAAAGGCATCCGCGACGCCTTTATCCGCGTAGGCGGTAGCACGCGCACCAATATCAAACTGGTGGACGCCAGCACACTGGACACCACCGATATCAACCTGCCGGGCATCCAGCCCAGCACCGGCGCGCTGGCCAAGCTGCAGCTGCTGCTGGACGAACACATCGAGCAAGACAGCCTGGCCGTACTGGCCGGCAGCCTGCCCGCCAGCGTGGATGAAGGCTGCTGGGCCCAGCTGGCCCGCCAGCTGAAGGCACTGGGTGCCAAGGTCATTCTGGATACCAGCGGCCCGGCACTGCAGCAGGCGCTCAGCCTGCCCCCCGACGCGCTGCCCTGGCTGATCAAGCCGAACCAGCACGAGCTGGAACAATACCTGGGCCACGCCCTGCCCGATGTTGCCGCCGTAGCACAAGCGGCCCGCACGCTGCAGGCACGTGGCATTGCCGTGGTGGTGGTATCGCTGGGCAGTGCTGGCGCGCTGCTGTGCTGCGAACAGGGCTGCTGGTTGGCCGCACCGCTACGGCTGGACAGCCTGAAAAGCACGGTAGGCGCCGGTGACGCGCTGGTTGCCGGCCTGGTGGCTGCGCTGCACGGCACCGCCCCCGGCCAGCCCTATGCGTGGCCAGACGTGCTACGCCTGGGCATGGCCTTTGCCGCTGCCAAGCTGGCCCACATCGGCCCGCACCTGCCGGACACCAGCGAGGTAGCCCGCCTGCAAGCGCGTATCGAGGTAAGCCCCCTGACCCCATAACAACAGCGCCGCGCAGCGGCACCGGATGCACGACCAGAAAAGCCCGCACAGCGGCACATAGAGGAGATTCACCATGTCAAACGTACTGGCCATCATTGCCTGCCCGCAGCGGCTGGCACAAGGGCAGCTGGCCGCCGAGGCCCTGCGCAAGGCCGCGCAGCAAGCCGGCCACCAGATTGCTATCGAAATCCGCCACGCACAAAGCGTGCAAGGCCGGCTGGACGACGCCCAGCTGGCGGCGGCCGATGCGGTTATCGTGATTGCCGAAGGCGATGCCGACACCGGCCGCCTGAACGGCCGCGCCAGCCATGCGGCCAACCTGGACGCCGTACTGACCAACGCCGGCGCCGTGATCAGCGCAGCACTGGGCGCCGCCCCGGCTGCCGCAGCAGCCAGCAGCGGCAAGCTGCGCATCGTCGGCATTACGTCTTGCCCCACCGGTATTGCCCATACCTTTATGGCAGCCGAAGGCCTGAGCCAGGCCGCGGCCAACCTGGGCCACGAGATCAAGGTAGAAACCCAGGGCTCGGTAGGTTCGCAAAACACCCTGACCGCCGCCGAGATTGCTGCTGCGGACCTGGTGATCATCGCCGCCGACACCCAGGTCAACCTGGACCGTTTCACCGGCAAGCGCCTGTACAGCAGCGGCACCAAGGCTGCCATCAACGATGGTATTGCCCTGGTAAAACGCGCCCAGGCCGAAGCCCGCCCGCACCAGGCCGGTGGCGATGCCCAGCCACAGGCTGCGGCCAACCCTGACAGCAAAAACAGCGAGCGCAGCGCCGCCTACAAACACCTGATGACCGGCGTGTCCTTCATGCTGCCGTTTGTGGTGACCGGCGGCCTGCTGATTGCACTGGGTTTTGCGCTGGGTGGCATCTACGTGTACGAAGACGCCTTCAAGGGCACGCTGGGCTGGACGCTGTTCAATATCGGCGCCAAGGCCTCGTTTGCGCTGATGGTGCCGATTCTGGCTGGCTACATCGCCTACTCCATTGCCGATCGCCCAGGCATTGCCCCCGGCATGGCCGGCGGCATGATCGCCAGCTCTATCGGTTCCGGCTTTCTGGGTGGCATCGTGGCGGGCTTTATCGCCGGCTATGCGGTGAAATACCTGAACGAGAAAATCCAGCTGGGCCGTAATTTCGACGGCCTGAAGCCGGTGCTGATCCTGCCGCTGCTGGGCACCACCATCGTCGGCCTGCTGATGTACTACGTACTGGGGCAGCCGGTAGCGGCGGCGCTGGGCGTGGTCACCGACTGGCTCAAAGGCCTGCAGGGTTCCAGCGCACTGGCACTGGGCATGATTCTGGGCGGCATGATGGCCTTCGACATGGGCGGCCCGATCAACAAGGCAGCCTACACCTTTGCCACCGGCCTGCTGGCCAGCCAGGTGTACGCCCCGATGGCCGCCGTGATGGCCGCCGGCATGACCCCGCCACTGGGTATTGCCCTGGCTGCCCTGCTGTTCAAGAACCGCTTTAGCGCGGACGAGCGCGAAGGCGCCAAGGCTGCCGGCGTACTGGGGATTTCCTTCATTACCGAAGGCGCCATCCCGTTTGCCGCCAAAGACCCGCTGCGCGTGATCCCGGCGCTGGTAGCCGGCTCCGCCCTGGCTGGCGCTATCTCCATGGCCGCTGGCTGCGAGCTGCGCGTGCCGCACGGTGGCGTGTTTGTGCTGCCTATCCCCAACGCCGTAACCAACCTGGGCATGTACCTGGTAGCCCTGGTAGCCGGCACCGTACTGACCGCCGTGGCGCTGGGCCTGGTGAAAAAACCGGCCAACTAGGCATTACCGTTTTCTCTCCCTGGAATCTGCCAGGATTTTGCGACCAGCCCCTGGACCGGGCTGGTCTTTTTTTATGCCGCCGGGCAGCCACGGCCACGCAACAGGCGCGCAGGCAGGCTATGCGCCTGCATCGTCTTTCTGTGCCTCATTGCGTAATACCAGCGCCCGCCCGGCAAACAGGCCACCGGCCAGCTCCAGATCAAAGCGGTCGGTGTCACGCCGGCGTACCTCGCCCATGATGTCGTCGGCCTCTTCCACCGTGGCGCCAGTCGCCAGCACCGCCTCGCGCCCCAGCAACATGGCCGACTCGAAGGTCTCGCGCACAAAGAAATCGGCCCCGGCCTGGGCTAGCTCGATAGCATGCTCACGGTCGAAGGCCCGCACCAGAATGCGCGCCTGCGGGCAGGCCTGCTTGGCCAGCTCGGCAATATGCGTGGCAGCGGCACGGTCGTTGATGCATACCAGCACGGCACTGGCAGTGTGCGCCCCGGCAGCATGCAGCACGTCGGCGCGGCTACCATCGCCGTAGTAGACCTTGAAGCCGTAAGCCTGTGCATCGCGAATAACCTGGGTATCGTTATCGATAATGGTCAGCGAAGCACCACGCGCCAGCACGCCCTGGCTGGCGATCTGCCCGACCCGGCCAAAACCCACGATAAGCACATTGGCCGTGCGCTCGGCTACCGCCTCCACCCCTGCCATCGAGGCCACGGCCTGACGGGCAAAGCGCTTATGCAGCAGCACCATCAGCGGCGTAAGCGCCATGGACAGCACCACAATGGCGGTCATATTGGCATTGACTACCGGGTCGATCACCCCGGCTGCCAGCGCCGCCGAAAACAACACAAAGGCAAACTCGCCCCCTTGTGCCATCAGCACCGCCCGATCCAGCGCGTCGGCGTGCGAGCTTTTCGCCAGCCGCGCCACGCCGTAGATACACAGCGCCTTGACCACCATCAGCGATAACACACCGGACGCAATAAGCTGCCAGTTGCGCGCCACCACCGCCAGGTCCAGCGACATGCCCACACCCAGAAAGAACAGACCCAGCAACAGGCCGCGGAAAGGCTCGATATCGGCTTCCAGCTGGTGGCGAAAGGTAGATTCCGACAGCAGCACGCCGGCCAGAAACGCCCCCATTGCCATGGACAGCCCGCCCAACTGCATCAGCAGCGCCGAACCCAGCACCACCAATAGCGCAGCGGCCGTCATCACCTCGCGCGCCTTGGCATTGGCAAGCACGCGAAACAGCGGGTTCAGCAACCACAGCCCCACGGCCACCAGCACGCCAATCGCTGCTACTGCCGTGCCTACCGCCACCCAGCGCTGGCTGGCCGATGCGGCCAACTCGCCGGCAGCCTGCGGCGCCATGAAGGCCACCAGTGCCAGCAGCGGCACGATCAGCAGGTCTTCGAACAGCAAGATGGCCACGATTTTCTGGCCACGCGGCGCCGCCACATCGCCACGCTCGCCCAGCAGCTGCATCACGATAGCGGTAGACGTCAGCACAAAGCCCATGGCACTAATGAAAGACACCGGCCACGAAAAACCGAACGCCACCCCCACCAGCGTCAGCAGCAAGCCGCACACCACCCCCTGCAGGCTGCCCAGGCCGAAAATGGTACGGCGCAAGCTCCACAGATGCGAGGGCCGCATCTCCAGCCCGATAACAAACAGGAACATCACCACGCCCAGCTCGGCGATATGCAAAATACCCTGCGGGTCGGTAAACAGCCCGGCCCCGAACGGGCCGATGGCCAGGCCCGCAACCAGATAACCCAGCACCGCCCCCAGCCCGATACGTTTGAACAAGGGCACAGCCACCACAGCCGCGCCCAATAGGCTTACTACCTGAATCAGGCTACCCGCGCCTCCCTCCATGGCCATGGCGCTCAGCTCCTCGACAGTTGCCATGCCGCGATGACGGCAATAGCCGCCGGCACGGCAAACACGATGAGCAGAATCGGCAATTCCTGGCGCACGGTATAGCCCGCGTGCGTGACACCCACCCACATATTGATCAGCGCCACCACCAGCCACGCCGGGATAAACACCTTGCTAGCCAGTACCATACCGGCCGCACTGGCACCCCACAGCCAGCCGAACATCACAAACACCACCAGCAGCAAAACACCACCGCCCATCACCATCGCCATGTGCATCACATTTCTCCCTGTTTACTGAATGAAGCGGCCAACATGCAGCATCAGCGCGCCAGCTTGCGGTAAAAATCCAGCCCGGCACGCAAATGCGGGGCAAGCGGTATACCGCGCCGCAGCATCTCGTCCAGCGCTGCCTGCTCGATTTCCATCACGTAGCTGCGCTTGGTCGCTACCAGGCGGGTGGGCGCCAGCCCCAGCGCCAGCATGTCGCGCCCGCCGTACCACTTGGCCGGGTCGGCGTGCCCGGCCGGGTAGGCCTTACCCCCTTGCTCCACCTGCCAGCCACCATCCAGCAGTGTCCAAAAACGGTCTGCACCCCGCTCGCTACTGGCGACAAGCGCGCCAGGCGCTACCGCCCACTCGCGCGAATGGTCGATAACCCATTGCAGCTGTTCGCGGCTCATGTCGCGAAACATCGGGGTCTTGGCCAGCAGGTTGAGATAGGTGACAGAAGCCGTCATGCCCGGCCCCGGCGGAACAGCTTGCGAATGGGCGCAAGCGGGCAACAAACCCACCGCCAGCGCCCCGGCGCCCAAAGCCAGCACACTGCGCCGCGGCACGGCAGGGCAATGCGCCTCCCTGTTCGATGCAGCCGGATACTCCTGCAGCCATGGCTCGCCAACGGTACTGGCATCTTGGCCGGACACCCGCATATTGGCGCCCGGCTCGCCTGAACAGGGCGCGTCTTGCGTGAATTGCATAACGGCACGCCGTAGTAAGCTGGAAAAAATCCTATCCACACAATGTCCTTTCAATATAAAATAGTAGGCAATGGTAAAATGGCCTTATATTTAAACCAAATTTCCAAAAAAACCCACAAGCACCCACCACCTTGCAACAGCAGGCGCGGCACCATCGCCAAGCGGCCACCATCACAACACACCCCACCGCACTGCCATGCCAGCACAGCACAGCGCAGCAGCCACCCCGAAACATGCGCGGCCAGGCCGCCATGGGTAATGAGCGCGCATGGCATGCTAGAAACAATCAACAGCGCCCGTCAAGAAGAGACACCAAAGGCCAGCCGACACGCACCCTGCATTTGACACCCCCCACCCGACCGCCCAGCCAAACACACAAAGCCGGCAGCAAGCACGCAGACTACTGATGCAGATTAAGACTGCCGCCGCTTTGCACGCCTACACTGAGCTGGCGCCATTCATGCTTGGCCGCCCAAAAAACGGATACCCCATGAGCCGACACACCTGGCCGATAGCCAGCATCTGCAGCTACCCCGCCTGCCTGCAGCAGGAGCATATCCCCGCTTGCTGCCTGCAGCAGTTTCGCCAGCCTGCGGTCGATACCAATAACGCAGCCTGCCTGGCGGCGCTGGTCAACCACCTGCAAACCGAACAAGCGCGCAGCCAGGTAGCGCTGTTTGACGGTGACCTGATCAAAGCCTACCTGCTAAGCGAAATCAGCAGCCGCCACCCGGTAGCCCAGGCGCGCCACGGCCTGGCGGCCGAAGACTATGCGTTTTCCAATATCCATTCACTGGCCGAAGCCACCGGCTACCCGCGCGAAACCGTGCGCCGCAAGATACTGCAGCTGATCGAGGCGGGCTGGGTAACACGGCTGCCCAATGGCGGCCTGCTGGTCAACCATGAAAAACAGGCCAGCTACCACCAGCTGTTGCTGGCCCAGGCTGGCCTGATTACGCGCACGGCAGAAAAGCTCAAGGCATTGCAGGCTGCGGCACGCGAGGGTGGCGCATAAGCTCGCCCAGCGCCTGGGCCGACAGCGGCCGGTGCAGATAGAAACCCTGCACCTGGTTGCAACCCATGGCTTGCAGTACGGCCAGCTGATCGGCCTCCTCTACCCCTTCCGCAATCACCACCAGCGACAGCTCGTGCGCCATGGCAATAATGGCCGCCGTGACCTTGCGCGCCCGCTCGTCGTGGGTAAGCCGCGCCACAAACGAGCGGTCCAGCTTGAGCCGGTCAAACGGGTAGCTGTGCAGATAGGACAAGCTGGAATAACCGGTACCAAAATCATCGATGGCAATACGGTAGCCACTGGCCTGCAGCTGCTGCATGCGCGCCTGGGCGGCATCGTGGTTGCCCAGTACGGCGCCTTCGGTAATTTCCAGCACCAGCATGGCGGGCTGCAGCCCGGCCTCGTGCACCAGCATGGCCATGTCATCCACGAAATGCGGGCTGTCGAACTCGGCCGCTGACACATTCAGCGATAGCTGCAAGGGCAGGCCTTCGTCGTGCCAGGCACGCACCGCCGCCAGCGCCTTGCGCCGCACCAGGCGCTCCAGCCCCGGCAGCAGGCCGGCCGCCTCGGCCACCGGCAAAAACGCCGCCGGCGACACCATGCCGCCTGCCTGCGGCCAACGTACCAAGGCTTCGACACAGACAATCTGCCCGCCATCGGTATTCACGATGGGCTGAAAGTACGGCAACAGCACATCAGCAGCAATGGCCTCGCGCAGCCGGGCTTCCAGCTCCAGCTCCTGGCGGTAGCGCGGCACGTGTTGCTCACTGTAAAAACGCACGCCGCCGCGCTGGCGCAGCTTGGCTTGCTCCAGCGCCATATCGGCCGCCTTCAGCAGCTCGCCGGCGTCTTCCGCGTCGTCCGGAAACAGCGCCACGCCCATGGAGCCGCCCACCACCAGCCGGCTGCTGCCTGCGCCTTCCAGCGGCGCCAACAGCGCCTGGCGCAGCTTTTCCAGCACGCCGGGCAGCTGATGCGGCTCGGCGGCATCCTCTACCACAATGGCAAACTCGTCACCGCCCACACGGGCCACGGTCCAGCCCTCGCCCAGGCTATCGAGCAGGCGGCGGCCAAACTGCGACAACACGCGGTCGCCACTGCCATGACCCCAGGTTTCATTGATCAGCTTGAAATGGTCCAACCCCACCAGCACCAGGGCCAAGGGCTGCTGGCTGAACTGCGCCCGGCGCAGGGCTTGCTCCAGCCGGTCGGCCAGCAGCACACGGTTGGGCAGATTGGTCAGCGAGTCGTACTGCGCCAGCCACTGCATGCGCGCCTGCATCTGGTGGCGCTCGCTGACATCGCGCACGATGGCAGCCACGCCGCCCGTTGGCAGCGGGCTCAGGGTAATTTGCACCAGCACCTCACTGCCATCCCGGCGCACCCCGCGTAGCGTAGGGCGGTGGCCCATGCTGCGCCCCACAGGGTTGGCCGCATAGCCGCCCGCCACGTGGCGGTGTGCGGCACGCAGCGGCTGCGGAATCAGCACATCCACACACTGGCCGGTGAGCTCATCCACGCCATAGCCAAACATGCTGGCCCCCTGCTCGTTTACCGCCAGTATCTGCATCTGCGCGTTCACCACCAGCACGCCATCGGTAGAGGCGGCAAACAGCAGCCGGTAGCGCGACTCGGAATAGTCAGCCGCATCCAGCATGCGGTTGATCTCTTGCCCCAGCAGCACCAGCTCTTGCGGGCCTACCGGCTCGATACGCAGGCTGGCTTCGCCCTGCCCCACACGCAGTACAAAACCGGATAGCTGGCGAATACTGCGCAGCAGATAGCGGGCAAACAGCCAGCCCGCCGCTACCGCCAGCAGGATCGCGGCCAACATGCCCAGCATCAGCGGCAGCCCCTGGCGCAATAGCTGGGCACGCACGGCTGCGTAGGGCACGCTCACCGCTACGTGCCACGGGGCGTTATCCAGCTGGCGCTGCACGCTCAGACTATCCGCCGGGTCGCCAGCACCATACTGCTGCAAGGTCGCACCGGCAGTGCTGTAGACGCGCCACGCCAGGCCATCGGGCAGCCCGCTTTGCAAGGCGGGGCTGGCCAGGTCTTGCAAATCCAGCGGCAGGACAAGCTGCCCGCGCAGCTGCCCGGCAGGCCCCCATATCGGGTGCGACACCACCACCACGCGGCGGCGTGAAATCGGCGCCTGCATAGGCTCACTGACGGCAAGGTGGCGCTGGGCCAGCAAGCCGGCCAGCTCGGGCAGCTGGCGCACCCGCAAGCGCGCCGCGCCATCCACCGGCCGTACCGAGCACACCACCTGGCCCGCGGCATTCAGCGTTACCGCATTACTGAAGCCATACGCCCCCAGCAGAAAGTGCTGCATATCACCCGGTGGGCAGCGGCGGGCATCCAGCGCCTGCACCCAAGAGGTAGCCGCCAGCGCGGCGGCGACGCGCTGCCCCTGGCGCAGCTGGCCATCGAGCAGCCTTTGCTGCTGCAACGCCAGGGCGTCCAGCTGCTGGCGCACGGCAGCCTGCTGGGCCTGCCAGCCGCTATGCAGCAGCCAGCCCAGGCCCAGTGCCACCGGCAGCAACACCGCCAGCAGGGTACGTACTATGTGCTGCGAAACCGTCATCTACCAACCTGTAGAACAGTAGGGAATCAGCGATTGTGACGCAGGCACATTTCATCGAAACAACACGGCCACCCAATTTGGGCAATACAAAAGGCAAGCTGCCTGAGCCATGCGGCCAAGCTGCCCGTGCGGGCACCATGGCAACGTGGCCAGCGTGCAAGCCAGCCACGGCACGTACGCAGCCAGCCATGCAAAAGCCCGCGCTGGCATGGCGCGGGCTTTTGCATGCATTGGGCAAGGCGGCCAAGCAGGCACGCCTTACTGCGCACGGCAGCTAGCTGCTTTGCAGGCCGTACTTTTTTACCTTGTCGAACAGCGTGGTTTTGGGCGTACCCAGCGCGGCGCTGGCCTGGGTCATATTGCCGCCGTGGCGGCGCAGTGCCTCCACGATCAGGCTTTTTTCGTAGGCCTCTACCGCGTCGGACAGGCTGTGGTTCACGCTTTCGCCGCCACTACCCTTAAATACCGGCAGGCCCAGGGCAAAGCGCTCGGCTACGTTACGCAGCTCGCGCACATTACCGGGCCAGTCGTGCGCCATCAGCTGGCTCTGGGTTTTGCGGTCCAGCCCGCTGGGCTCGCGGTCGAAGCGCAGCGCGGCTTGCTGCAAAAAGCAGTCGAACAGCAGCGGGATATCCTCGCGCCGCTCGCGCAGCGGCGGCAGCTCCAGCGTGACCACGTTCAGCCGGTAGTAAAAGTCGGAGCGAAACTTGCCCTGCTGCGACAGCGCGTCCAGGTCGTCTTTGGTGGCGGCGATCAGGCGGCAGTCCACCGGTACCGACTGGTTGCTGCCCAGGCGTTCCAGCTTGTGCTCTTGCAGCACGCGCAGCAGCTTGATCTGCAGGTTGATCGGCATGGACTCTACTTCGTCCAGAAACAGCGTGCCTTTGTTGGCGTGCTCTATCTTGCCGATACGGCGCTTGCCGGCGCCGGTAAAGGCATTGGCCTCGTGGCCGAAGATTTCGCTTTCGAACAGGTTTTCCGGCAGGCCACCGCAGTTGATGGCCACGTACTGGTGGTCTTTGCGGCGGCTGAAATCGTGCAGGCAGCTGGCCACCAGCTCTTTACCGGTACCGGTTTCGCCGTTGATCAGCACGTTGGCCGCGGTATCGGCCACGTTCAGCAGCAGCTCGCGCAGGCGGCGTATGCCATCAGAGCGCCCGATAATGCGCTGCTCCAGCGACTGGCGGCCGTCCAGCTGGCGGCGCAGGCTGGCCACCTCCAGGGCAAGGCGGCGCTGCGCCAGCGCACGGCGCGCCACGTCTACCAGCTTTTCCGGCGAGAACGGCTTTTCCACAAAATCGTAGGCGCCGTCTTTCATGGCCTGCACCGCCATGGCCACGTCGCCGTGGCCGGTAATCAGCACCACCGGCAGCTGGCGGTCGGCCTGCAGCAGGCGGTCCATCAGCGTGAGCCCGTCCATGCCGGGCAGGCGGATATCGCTGATGACAATGCCGGGCACCATGCCGGCTTCGATTTTCTGCAGCGCCAGCTCGGCACTGGCGCAGCCCACTACCGGAATGTCTTCCAGCAGCAGCGCCTGCTGACAGCCCAGCAGCACGTGCGGGTCGTCCTCGACAAACAATACGGTCAGGTCATCATGCATGGTGTGCGTCCTCCCCTGCGTACAGGGGCAAGGTAAGGGTAAATTCGGCACCACCGCTGGCCGAGGCGCCGGCCCTGAGCGCGCCATCGGCGGCGGCGGCCAGGCTGGCCGACAGCGTGAGCCCCAGGCCCAGGCCACGGTCTGCAGGCTTGGTGGTAAAAAACGGTTCGAACAAATGCTGCATCACGTGCTGCGGCAGGCCGCAGCCATTGTCGCTAACAGCCAGCGCGTAGCGGCTGCCCTCTGCCTGGCCGCGCAGCACGATGGTGGGCTCGGCGCGGCCTTGCAGCGCGTCCATGGCGTTGGCCAGCAGGTTCACCAGAATCTGCTCCAGCCGCGTCTGGTCAATGGCCAGCTCGACATCCTCTAGCTGGTTGATAACGGTCACCGGCTCGCGGCTTAGCCGCGGGTGCAGCAAAAACAGCGCGGCGTCCACGCCTGCGGCCAACCTGGCGCGGCCACCGGCGTGCTCGGAGCGGCGCGCAAAGGAGCGCAGCGAGGCGGTGATCTTGCCCATACGCTCTACCAGCTCGCCAATGGTTTGCAGGTTGGCCGCAGCCACATCGTAAGCACCGCGCTGCATGAATTTCACCGTATTGCCCGACAGCGTGCGCAGCGCAGCCAGCGGCTGGTTCAGCTCGTGGGCAATGCTGGTGGACATCTGGCCGATCACGGCCAGCTTGCCGGCCTGGATCAGCTCGTTCTGGGTTTTGCGCAGGCTTTGCTCGGCCAGCTCGCGCTCGCGGATTTCGGCACGCAGGCGGTCGTTACTGGATTTCAGGTCGGCGGTGCGTTCGGTAATCCGACGCTCCAGCTCGCTATTGGCTTCTTCCAGCGCCTCGCGCGCCGCCAGCTTGGTGGCCAGCGCCTTGCGCCGCTCGTTCATGGCAATAATCAGCAGGGTAAGAAACGCCACGATGGCCGCCGATAGCAGGGCATGCGTTAGCGCTGCGCTGCGCACATCGTTTAGCGGGCTGAGCATGGTGAGCTGCCAGCGCGTGTCGTTCAGGGTGCGCGACTGCACCAGGTAGCGGTGCACGCGCAGCGGGTTGGCCGCATCGCCCACGCCCCACTGCTCCACGCCAGGCGATAGCGTGACGCGCTCGGCCAGGCTCAGGATGGGCAATGGCGACCAGTGATACTGCAGGCTGCGCGCCAGCTGCTCGCGCCGCTCGGCGCTAATGGGGTGTAGCGCACGCAGGTACCAGTCCGGGTTGGTAGACAGGATCACCACGCCGTTTTCGTCGGTGACCAGCGCGTTGGAATTAGCCTTGCGCCAGCCCTGCTCCAGCTGGCTTAGCCGTACCTTGGCCACAGCCACGCCGATAATGCGGTCGCCTATGCGCAGGGGGCTGGACAAGTAGTAGCCCGGCTCGCCGGACATGCTGTCCAGGCCATAAAACTGGCCCTGCCCACCGGCCATGGCTTCCACGAAATACGGCCGCTGCGACATGTCTTCACCCACCGAGCTATCGTGGCGCCGCCAGTTGCTGGCGGCCAACACGCGCCCGCTGCCGTCCAGCACAAACAGCGCCAGCGTGCCGCTGCGCGTGCTCATGCCGTCCAGGTATTCGTTGACCTCGCGCCGCAGCGTGGAAAAATTATCTACTTCGGTGCGGATGCCGGGGTTGTCCTGCTGCAGCAGCTGGCGGGTGGCGGTATGCAGGCCCAGCAGGCGCGGCAGCCAGATATAGCGCTCGATTTCACTCTCTACCCCGCGCGCGTGCAGCTCCAGCTGGCGGTTGCCGCTTTCGCGCAGTGCCTCGGTGCCGGCACGAAACGAAATGCGGTACGTCATCAGGCTAAACAGCAGCACCAATAGCAGCAGCACGCTGACCCAGACCAGCGGCTTGCGTATTCGGGAGGTAATCATGTCGAGAAATAGCCGGAGCATGTGCAGAGATCCAAGCGTTCTATCACACCCTGCAGCCAGCGGCCAGATCGCGCAGTAAGGAAGGAGAAGATGGGCCGTGAACCGCCCCGCAGCTGTCACCGCTGCGAGGCGGCCCGACGACGTCCGGTCGTTGCCGGATTATGGTTTTGCTCTATCCCGAGGTGTTTTTATCGGCCGCATTCGGGTCACGGCTCGGGCTTATATAAGCAGATTGCAGGCCAGGTTTTATCGCCCACCCATAACCATTAAAAAACAATAGCTTAGGCAGAAAAGTCATCGAAAAATCGCCGGTTTGCCGTACACGCAGGTACGGTACGTTCGGAAAACCGACCACATGCCATGGCAATAAACCTGATGCACGGCAAAGCAGGCACATAAAAGCTTGGCCACATGAAGGCTGGTGCAGGTATTCTCGGTCGGTATGATAAGTACGAATTCGAGCGATCACTCTGGATGGAGCACTAGAACATGTTTGGCAACCGTAAAAAAATAGACGCCCTGCAAGCCCGTATCGACGAGCTGGATAAAGAAAAAGCTAGCCTGGCCCGCGAACTGGAAGCCTGCCAAAGTGCCTACCAACAGTGTCAGCAAGTGCAACAGGAAGAACAGGTCAACCAGTCCAAACGCGCGGTCTACCGCGAGCCGTTTGGCGAGTTCTGTGACAGCACCGCCACCATCCGCCAGTCTTTTGCCGCCCTGGCCGAAATGATGGAAAGCAAGTTCAGCCTGGCCACCGACGCCATCTCCAGCCTGCACCACACACGCGGCGCCGTGGATACCCTGGCAGAAAGCTTTACCCGCATTGCCGACGCCCAGCAACAGACCGCACAGCAGATGGATACCCTCAGCAGCAAAACCGGTCAGATTCGCCAGTTTGTGCAGCTGATCAAGGATGTAGCCGACCAGACCAACCTGCTGGCGCTGAACGCCGCCATCGAAGCCGCCCGCGCCGGCGAGCAAGGCCGCGGCTTTGCCGTGGTGGCAGACGAAGTACGCAAGCTGGCTGAACGCACCAGCCAGGCCACCAACGAAATTGCCAGCCTGGTGACCGACGTGGAAACCGCGTCCAACAACACCAAACAACAAGTCGGCGAAGCCGCCCTGCAGGCCGAAGGCTACCGCAACACCGGCCTGGAAATCGCCACCGCCATCAAGAAGCTGGTCAGCGATAGCGAGGCCATGGCCAATGCCATTGCTACCGGTACCAACACCAGTTTCATGGAAGTGGTGAAGCTGGACCACGTGCTGTTCAAGCTGGACATCTACAAAGCCTTCATCGGCTACCACACGCTGAACCCGGAACAGGTTTCCAGCCACCGCAACTGCCGCCTGGGCAAATGGTATTTCGAGGGCCGTGGCCACCACGAATGCCGTGGCACACACACCTATACCCAGCTGGATGCGCCGCACGAACGCGTACACGAACAAGGCCGCAAGGCGCTGCAGGCTTTCTACGCCGGCGACTTCAACGCCGCCACCCGCGCCCTGCAGGACATGGAGCGTGCCTCGGTAGAGGTCATGGACTTGCTGACACAGATGGAAGTCATCCCCTGTCAGAACAAAGTCTGACCCTGTCACGCAGACCACGCCCGGCAGCCTAGGCTGGCCGGGCTTTTTCATGCCGGTACGCGCGCGGGCAGTGGCTGCAGGCCATGCTGGCGGCGCGCCCGCTGGCACTGTGCCGAGCCCTCTTCCACCTGGTGGCACGGGCTGGGGCGCTGCGGGTAGATGGTACAGCTGACCTTGCGGCCAACCTCGCCCTGCAGTGCCGCACAACGCGGCGCCGCCGACCAGGTACCGCGCATGCAGCGGTGAAAGCTGTCTACCTTCTCGGTAAGGGCTACCGGCACCCCGCCGCAGCCGTCTGCGGCCTCGGCCCAATAAAAAGACACACGAAACGTGGCGCAGCAAGCGCCACAATCCTGGCAGGCAGACACGGTAGACATACGCTAAGGGCTGTAACAGCAGCAAGATAATGGGGCAAATATTTTTGCCAGCCCCCGCAGGCTGGTCAAGCCCCCTGTCACACGCCGTCACACAGCGCACACCAAAGCACGGCAGATCGCCCGGCGCCACCTGCCTACACTGCCGGTATCGATAAACCGACAAGGAACACATCATGCGCCAACTGCTTACCATCACCACACTGGCGCTGGCCAGCCTGAGCTTGCCGGCACAGGCCAACGACCTGCACAGCGTTATTGTGGGCGCTGCCACTGGCGCGGCCGGTGCGGCCATCGGCCAGAGCGTAGGCGGCCGTGACGGTGCCATTATCGGTGGTGCCATCGGCGGTGCGACCGGCGCGGTCATTGCCGCCAAAAGCCGCCCGCAAACCGTGGTCGTACAACAGGAAGCCCGGCCGGATTACCGCCGCCCGCGCCACGGCCACAGCGAGTACCGCCACACCGAATACCGCCGCGATGACGGGCGCCGCGGCCACGGCAAGGCCTGGGGGCAGCAGCAAAACTGGCAAAAACACCGCGGGCACGGCCACCGCTAAAACGGGCTACCGCACATGAAAAACCCCCGCCGGCTTGCGCAGGCGGGGGTTTTTCATGCAGCACAGTGCCTTAGGCTTTGACGACCTTGGCAATGGCTTCGGCCACGTAGCCGATGTTCTTGCTGTTCAGTGCGGCCAGGCAGATGCGGCCGGTAGACACAGCGTAGATGCCGAACTCTTCTTTCAGGCGCTCTACCTGGGCCACGGTCAGGCCGGTGTAGCTGAACATGCCGCGTTGCTTGATCACAAAGCTGAAGTCCTGAGCCACGCCCTGTGCCTGAATGGCTTCTACCAGTGCAGTACGCATGGCGCGGATGCGGTCGCGCATGCCGGCCAGCTCGTCTTCCCACTGCTGGCGCAGCTCGGGGCTGGACAGCACGGCAGCGACCACAGCACCGCCGTGGATTGGCGGGTTGGAGTAGTTGGTGCGGATCACGCGCTTCAGCTGCGACAGCACGCGGCCGGCTTCTTCGCGGCTTTCGGTGACGATGGACAGCGCGCCCACGCGCTCGCCGTACAGCGAGAAGCTCTTGGAGAAGGAGCTGGACACGAAGAACTGCAGGCCGGAAGCAGAGAACAGGCGCACAGCCACGGCGTCGGCTTCGATACCGTCGGCAAAGCCCTGGTAAGCCATGTCCAGGAACGGCACCAGGCCTTTTTCGCGGCAGGCTTCTACCACTTCAGCCCACTGGGCGTCGCTCATGTCGGCGCCGGTAGGGTTATGGCAGCAGGCGTGCAGCACAATGATGGAACCGGCGTCCAGGCCCAGCAGGAAGGCTTTCATGGCAGCAAAGTTCACGCCACGGGTTTCTGCGTCGTAGTACGGGTAGTTTTCTACGGTGAAACCGGCCGATTCAAACAGCGCGCGGTGGTTTTCCCACGACGGGTCGCTGATGCATACCTTGGCGTTCGGGTCCAGGCGTTTCAGGAAGTCGGCACCGATTTTCAGTGCGCCGGTGCCACCCAGGGCTTCGGCAGTGACCACGCGGCCGGATTCGGCCAGCTCGCTACCGGTACCGAACAGCAGGTTTTGTACCGCCTGGGTGTAGGCAGCCGGGCCTTCGATAGGCTGGTAACCACGCGGTGGCATGGCTTCCAGGCGGGCTTTTTCGGCGGATTTTACTGCGGCCAGCAGCGGGATTTTGCCGTTGTCGTCGTAGTAAACGCCCACACCCAGGTTCACTTTAACCGGGCGGGTATCGGCGTTAAAAGCTTCGTTCAGACCCAGAATCGGGTCGCGCGGTGCCATTTCTACGGCGGCGAAAATCGAAGAGGACATGCAGGGCTCCATGTGATGGCAAAACATGCCGGCCCGCGGTACGGGTTGGCCGCACAGGCTGGCACGCAAGAAGAAACCGGATGGTGAAAGTCTACCACGCACCCTGCTATTGCGCTGCGACAAGCGCCTTGACGCATCACCCCTGCCGTTGCAGCAAAGCCAGCAAGCCGGGCACATCCTGCCACGTAACCTGCATTACAGGCAGGGTGACATTGCCCGGCATGGGCACATCCTGATGAATTGTTTCAAATCCGCCCATGCGCTGGTACACCGCCCGCGCCCCGCCATTGCCCGCCAGTACGTACAGAAACATGGGCAGCTGCGGCCAACCCTGCTGTGTTTCAGCCGCGGCCCATGCCATCAGGCGCCGGCCCAGCCCCAGGCCCTGAAAAGCGGGCAACACGTGCAGGTTGTCCAGATACACGCCTTTGTCCGGCTCGGCCTGTGGCCACAGGCACACAAAGCCGGCGGCCACGCCATCCACCTCGGCAATAGCGATGCAGTAGGTACCCGCTGGCTCGGCCAGCCGCGCCGCCCATTTGGCCGCCATGAAGCCATCCAGCTCGTCGCGCAGAAAGCCGGCTGGCAGCAGGCCGGCGTAGGCATGCTGCCAGCTACGGGCATGCAGGCTGGCTAGCAAGGCATGGTCGATGGCCAGCGCCGGGCGCAAGGTGATGTCCGACATGGTTACTCCCCTGTAGCAGCAGAAACAGCCATGCTACCATCGCGCCTCGGCATAGAGACATCAAACAATAATCATGCACATTATTCGACTGCAGGACTGCCCGCCCAGCACCTGGAAAAACGGCGGCGGCAGTACCCGCCAGCTACTGGCCTACCCACCCGGGGCCAGCCTGGATAGTTTTACCTACCGCGTGAGCGTGGCCGAAGTAGACAGCGACGGCCCGTTTTCCCACTTTGCCGGCGTAGACCGCAGCCTGGCCATCCTGGCTGGCGACGGCCTGGTGCTAATGAAAGGGCCCCAGCTGTACGCCACCCTGCGCCCCGGCGATGCGCCCCTGGCCTTTGACGGCGGCCTGCCGCTGGCCGGGCTGCGCCTGGCGGGCAAGGTGCGCGATTTCAACGTGATGACACGCCAGGGCCAGGCCAGCCACTGCTGCCGGCAGCTGGTACTGGCGGCGGGCAGCCACCCCCTGCCCCTGCCGCCGCGCAGCCTGCTGTTCGTGGCCAGCGGCCAACTGCATCTGGCTGGCCAGGCGCTGCAGAGCATGGAAGCATGCTGGCTGGACGACGCCGCCGACGTGGTACTGCACTGCACGGCCGCCACAACCCTGCTGCTGGCCAGCTTCACGCTGATGGAAAGCACCGATGACTGAGGTCACCTCCCCCTGCATCAAGCAATGCAAGCTGGACGATAGCCGCCGCTATTGCACCGGCTGCCTGCGCACGCTGGATGAAATCACCGGCTGGTCCAGCGCCAGCAATGCACAAAAGCAGGCCGCGCTGGAGCGCATCGCCAGCCTGCGCCAGCCGCTGCCGGTGCGCCAGCTGCACTGCACGCAATGCGGCAGCGCCTTTGCCTGCGGCACGGGCGGCAGCCAGGGCGGCTGCTGGTGCGCCGACCTGCCACCACTGGCCAGCCCCGCAGACGCCACCAGCGACTGCCTGTGCCCGGCCTGCCTGCACGCAGCGGCAGCAGCGCGCCAAGCCAGCTAAAGCACACACCAAAAAGCCCTGCGGCCAACCCGTACAAGGTTGGCCGCAGGGCTTTTGCATGGCTACGCCAGGCAGTATCAGCGCAGGTGGCGCGTGAGGCTGCCATCAAAGCCGCATTCGGCCAGCAGCCGCATGGGCTCGTCGGGGCGCGTTTCCACAAACACCGACAACGCCGCCACATCGGCCTGCAGCAAACCGTCAAAATGCGCCACCGCCGCGCGCTCGATGGCGGCCTGCAAGGCCGGCTCGCGGCTGAACCGCGCCAGCGTCAGGTGAAAGCAGAACTGCTCCAGCACGTAGGGGTAGCCCCAGGCGGCGTGCAGCTCGGCCTCGCGCGGGCTCAGGCCGGGGCGGTCTGGCGCGGGTGCGCCCAGCGGCAGCAGCTCGCGCACACAGCGCTCGGCCAGCGCGTCGATGGCCGTGCTATCGCCCGCCACGCGCAGCACGGTGGCGTCGCGCAGCGTACCCACCTGCAGCGGCAAGGTAAATGGCGTGCAGCCGGTGGCCAGTGTGGATACCTGTTGCAGCAGCTGGGCTTCGTCCACGCCAGCGGCCAGCCGGAACGGGGCCTTCAGCGTAGCGTGCCAGCCGTAGTGCGCGGCGCGGCGCGTGAGCGGAGCCAGCCTGGCTAGCAGGCCACCAGGCAGTGCGGGCGGCAGCAGCGCCGCACCACGGGCGGCGTCCCAGCCCAGCCATTCGCTGCCGGCCCGCCACAGGGCGGTGCGCGGCGCGGGCGCGTAATAGACGGCGTAACGCATGGGTTCTTTCACAAAAACGTCAAACAAGGGGCGTTACCCTACTCCGGCCTGCGCCCTGTGGCAAAAAAATGCGGCCAACCTTTGCGCTAGGTTGGCCGCACGCCCTGTACCACAGTGTTTAACGCTGCGGGTGCAGCGCCTTGCTGATGAAATGGCGCGGCACGCGGCTGCGTGGCACGCGCATATCGAACCACTCGCGCACGTCGGCATCCAGACCAATGCCGTGCATATAGTTGTACAGCGCCTTGTTCAGGCCACGGCCCAGGGTGTCGTGGTCGGTACCGGTGGGGTCGATGAAACCCACGTCGTTCTTGGCAAAGGTCACCTCGGGCAGCGGGATCAGCTTGACGCCGTACTCGTCCGGGCTTTGCCCCACCGGCGAGTGCACGGTACAGGCAAAGCGGTGGAAGAAGCCGCTCTGGATACAGCCGTTTTCGAACAGCTGGCGCACGTATTCCAACGCGTCTACCGTGTCTTGCACCGTTTGCGTGGGGAAGCCGTACATCAGGTAGGCGTGCACCAGAATGCCGGCCTCGGTAAAGCCCTGCGTCACGCGTGCCACCTGCTCTACCGATACGCCTTTTTTCATCAGTTTCAGCAGGCGGTCGGACGCCACCTCCAGCCCGCCGGAAATGGCGATGCAGCCGGATTCGGCCAGCAGCTGGCACAGCTCGGGGGTGAACGATTTTTCAAAGCGGATATTGCCCCACCACGATATCGACACCTTGCGCCGCAGCAGCTCTTCGGCCAGCGCACGCAGCATCTTGGGCGGCGCGGCTTCGTCCACAAAGTGAAAACCGGTCTGACCGGTTTCGGCAATGATGGCCTCGATGCGGTCTACCAGCGTGGTGGCGGACGCGGTTTCGTAGCGCGAGATGTAGTCCAGCGTGACGTCGCAAAAGCTGCATTTTTTCCAGTAGCAGCCGTGCGCCACGGTCAGCTTGTTCCAGCGGCCGTCGCTCCACAGCCGGTGCATGGGGTTGAGCATGTCCAGCAGCGACAGATAACGGTGGATAGGCAGGCCGTCCCAGGTGGGCGTGCCCACTTCTTCGAACGGGATGTCGGCTTCCATCATGTTGATGTAGCGCACCGCATCGCCTTCGCGCACATAGGTGCGCACCAGGCGGCTAACACCACGCTGGCCCTGCAGGTGCTCGATCAGCGCCAGCAGCGGCTTTTCGCCGTCGTCCAGCGTGACAAAATCAAAGTAATCGAACACGCGCGGCTCTTTCAGCTCGCGCAGCTCGGTATTGGCAAAACCGCCGCCCAGCGCGGTGCGGATAGGCGGCCAACGTGCCTTGATGGTTTGCGCAATGCGGAACGCGGCGTACACCGAGCCGGGGAACGGCACCGACAGCAGCACCAGGTCGGGCTGATGGCGCTCTACCGCTGCCACGGCCAGCGCGGCCAGCATGTCGTCTACCAGCGTAGGCGGCGCGGCCAAGCCGGCAGCCAGCGGGTCGAAGGTGGGCTGGCTCATGGCCAGCGATTCGGCGTAGCGCACGAACTCGAAGCGGCTATCGGCGGCGTCGCGCACCACATCGGCCAGGTCGTTCAGGTACAGCGTGGCCAGGTGGCGGGCGCGGTCGTAGCTGCCCAGCGCGCCAAAGGCCCAGGCCAGCGGGTCGCCACCGTACGGGTCGTCCGGGTCGACATAGTTTTCCAGCGCGGCAAAGCGCGCGCCCTCGGGCAGCAGGCCACGGCTGCAGATGCGGTGCGCCAGCGTGCTGTCGCGCCCCTGCAAAAAGGCAATCACGCGGTCGATGGTGGCCAGGTACTGGTCGAAGTTATCGACAAAAAAGCGTACCTGCGCGCTGCGTTTCTTCGGTGCAATGGCGTCGATGCGCTGGCGGATGGCCTGCAGGCCATCGGTAGAAAACAGCTGCAACACCAGCGCCAGCGCCAGGTCTTCCTGCACCGCCGTTACCCCGCGCGAGCGCAAAAAGCCGGTGATATAGGCGGTGGACGGGTAAGGCGTATTCAGCTGCGTCATCGGCGGGATCAGCGATAACACGCGCACACTGGCGATCTGGGACATGGCGGGCTTCCGGTAACAAACGAAGGCGGGCAGCCGTGGCTGCCCGCAAAAACTGGCGCGATTGTCGCATGTTTTGGCCAGTTGCGGGCGCATGCGGCAGCTGCGGTATCATGGCCACCCCAAGCCCTTAGCCGATGCGACACGCCATGCCCCATCTTTACCTGGAATACAGCGACAACCTGGCCGGCTTCGACGCCGCCACCGCCCTGCAGCAAGCCAACCTGGCGCTGGAAGCCAGCGGCCAGTTCAGCGAAATCGACATCAAAAGCCGCGCCAGCATGGTGAGCTGCTATCAGGTAGGCACCGCCCGCGACCCGCAGCGCGCCTTCATCCACGCCCGGCTGGCCATCCTGGAAGGCCGCAGCGAGGCAGTACAGCAAACCCTGGCCCAGCTGGTGCTGGACGCGCTGCTGGTGCACTGCCCCGCCGACCCGGCGCAGGACGTGCAGGTGTCGTGCGAGATCCAGCAGATCGCCCGCGCCAGCTACGCCAAACAGCACCGCCACGGCCAACCCTGAATAGAAAACCCGGCTTGCAGCGCAAGCCGGGTTGCTCATTTAAGCGGCACTACCGGGCTGCCTGGCCGGCCTCAGGCACTGCCCTTATTGCCATCGCCTTGCGGGCGCGGCGACAGCAGGCTGCCAATGATGGACAGCGCGAGCACCACGGCTACCGTGCCCAGCATCCACAGGATAGGCACCTTGTACACATCCATCAGCAGCATTTTCACGCCGACCAGGGTCACAATCACCGCCAGACCGTAACCCAGCAGGTGGAAACGGTCGGCAACATCGGCCAGCAGGAAGTACATCGCGCGCAAGCCAAGAATGGCAAAGGTGTTGGCGGTAAACACGATGAACGGGTCTTTGGTCACGGCAAAAATGGCCGGGATACTATCGATGGCAAAGATCAGGTCGCTCACCTCCACCAAAATCAGCACCACGAACAAGGGGGTGAACACCTTCACCCCGCGCTCCAGCACCATGAAGCGCTCGCCGTGCAGGGTGTCAGTCATTGGCACGCGCTGGCGTAACCAGCGCAGCAGGGGGTTGGTACCCAGGTCGCTTTGTTTGCCGGTAAACAGGAACATCTTGATACCGGTTACCACCAGGAACAGGCCGAACACGTAGAAGATCCAGTCAAACTGCTGTATCAGCACCGCCCCCAGATAGATCAGCACCGCCCGCATCAGAATGGCGCCTATCACCCCCCATAACAGCACGCGCTTCTGGAACTCTGGCGGAATGGCGAAATAGGTGAAAATGGTAATCCACACAAACACGTTTTCAATGGCCAGGCCTTTTTCTATCAAATAGCCGGTGGCGTATTCCAGCGTCTTCTGATTGGCCACCGCCGTGCCGAACTGGCCGTTGAGGTGCCACCAGAACCAGGCACCAAAAGCAGCGGCTGCGGCAAACCACACCACCGACCACCACGCGGCCTCCTTTACCGAAACCTTGTGGCTGCCCTGGGTACGCAACAACAGAAAATCAGCCGCCAGCAAGACCACCACCAGCACGCTAAAGCCGGCATACAACCACGGCGTACCAACACTCACGACTTCGTTCATGCTCATCACTCTCCCTGAAAACGGCCTGGACGGCCAACACACAGCAGCGGGCTACCACACCAGCAGGCAAGCCTCTGTCCATGTAGAGTATGACTTTGGCACACTGGTTCCGCCGTATCAGCATGATTAAAAGCCCGGCAATAATTCTATAAAATCAAACAGATTCACAAGCTTGCCAGCCGCGCTATCGGCCCGGTCGCCTGGCCACTACCGTGCAGCTTGCCCATGGCACTTTGGCACGGCCATCGCGTCCAACAAGCCCGCCATGCCCAATGGAGCCCGCCATGTATCGCCTCGCCCTGCCCTTGCTTGCCTTGCCGATTTTCGCCTGCGCGCAGACACCCCCAGTACGCACCGAGGTGCTGAACAACAGCCTGCACCACCCGTGGGCGCTGGCGTTTATCGACCAGGGCCGCATGCTGGTAAGCGAGCGGCGCGGCCAACTCTGGCTGTTGGACGCCAGCGGCCGTAGCGTGGCAAGCGTGGCGGGCGTGCCGACGGTGGATGCCGGCGGCCAGGGCGGGCTGCTGGATATCGTTGCCGACCGCCGCTTTGCCGACAACCGCCAGCTGTATTTTTGCTACAGCGAGGCCGGCGACGGCGGCAACCGCACGGCGCTGGCGCGTGCCCGGCTCAGCCCCGATGGCCAGCAGTTGCAGGATGTCGCGGTGATCTTTCGCCAACAGCCGGCGGTAGCCAGCCGCCTGCACTTTGGCTGCCGCATCGCGCAGCAAAGCGACAACACGCTATGGCTCACCCTGGGCGAGCGTTTCAGCCGCATGCAGGACGCCCAGCGGCTGGACAACACGCTGGGCAAGGTGGTGCGGCTACGCCCCGACGGCAGCATCCCGCCGGACAACCCCTACATTGGCCGCAGTGACGCGCTACCGGCCATCTGGAGCCTGGGGCACCGCAACCCGCAGGGCGCCACGCTGGGCCAAGATGGCCAGCTGTGGCTGGTAGAGCACGGCCCGCAAGGCGGCGACGAGCTGAACCGCCCGGCAGCCGGTAGCAACCAGGGCTGGCCGGTAATTACCTACGGCCAACAATACGGCGGCGGGCCAATCGGTGCGGGCCACACCCGGCAGCAGGGCATGGCGCAGCCACTGCACTACTGGGTGCCGTCCATCGCGCCGTCCGGCCTGGCGTGGCTGACCAGTGCCCGCTACGGCACAGCATGGCAAGGCAGCCTGTTTACCGGCTCGCTGAAATTCGGCTACCTGGCGCGGCTAACGCTGCAAGGCCAGCGCGTGGTGGCGGAAGAAAAACTGGCGGTAAGCGACGGCCAGCGCGTGCGCGACGTACGCCAGGGGCCGGACGGCCTGCTCTACCTGCTGACCGACGCGCCGCAAGGCCGGCTGCTGCGGCTACTACCGCGCTGAACCCACGCGCAAAACAAAAGCCCTGCCTCGACAGAGACAGGGCTTTTTGCAGCAGCAGCCAGGGTTGGCCGCCGTGCGCGGCTTACACCAGCTGGCGTGCCGCGGCGATGACGATATCCACCGCCGTGGTTTCCGACGCCTTGATCTGCGTGCTATCGGGGATTTCCTGCTGCGTGCGGTTCACCAGCACGCCCGCTACCATGCCGGCGCGCAGGCCCATGGTGGCGCACATGGTCAGCAGCGTGGCCGATTCCATTTCGTAGTTCATCACGCCCATGGCCTGCCACTCTTTCATGCTACCGGCAAACTGCTGCACCACGCGGCCGCTGTAGGTGTCGTAGCGTTCCTGCCCCGGGTAGAAGGTATCGGACGAGGCGGTAATGCCCACGTGCACGGCCTGGCCGGCTTCGCGTGCGGCGTTCACCAGCGCGGTGGTGCAGGCAAAGTCGGCCACGGCTGGGTAGGCCAGCGGTGCAAAGTGCTGGCTGGCGCCGTCCAGGCGTACCGCGCCGGTGGTCACCAGCACATCGCCCACATTGATGTGCGGCTGGATGGCGCCTGTGGTGCCTACGCGCAAGAAGGTGCGCACGCCCAGCTGCGCCAGCTCCTCTACCGCAATGGACGTGGACGGGCCGCCGATACCGGTGGAACACACCACGATGGGCTTACCATCGATATAGGCCAGCCAGGTGGTGAATTCGCGCTGGGTAGACAGGTGGCGCGGGTTGTCGAGCTTGCGGGCGATGCGCTCTACGCGTGCCGGGTCGCCCGGAATAATGGCCAGGGTAGCGCCCTCGAGCTGGGCGCGGGTCAGGCCCAGGTGGAATACATCGGATGGGGTATCGCCGTGGGACACGGGGTCTCCTCTCGTGAAAATGTGGCGCCCGCAGCAGCAAAACGGCATACGGCGGCGGGCCAGAAACAAAAAGCGTCATACCCGGCGGGCGGGTATGACGTGATGGCTCTTTTTACCTGAAGTTGGCCGCAAATTGAAGCGCTTTTTAGCGGCTGACACCTTTCAGCCACAGCGTGCCGGCCAGCACGGCCACGCTGCGGCCAACGTTGCACTATAGCCGTTGGCAATAAAAAAAACGCCCTGGGTCACAAGACCACAGGGCGCCCAAGGAGGCTTGATTCGGTATGGGCTCAGGCAGCCGGTGCGCTGCTGCGGATCAGGTGGTCAAACGCACCCAGCGCGGCTTTGGCACCCTCGCCCATGGCGATGATGATTTGCTTGTACGGCACGTCGGTCACGTCGCCGGCGGCAAACACGCCTGCCACACTGGTGTCCTGGTGGCGGCCGGTAATGATCTCGCCACGGCTGCTCAGCTCGATAGTGCCTTTCAGCCAGTCGGTATTGGGCAGCAGGCCGATCTGCACAAAGATGCCTTCCAGCGCGATATGGCGTGCCTCGCCGCTGACGCGGTCGGTGTAGGCCAGGCCGTTGACCTTGCTGCCGTCGCCGGTGACTTCGGTAGTCTGCGCCTGCAGGATGATGGTGACGTTGGGCAGGCTGCGCAGCTTGTTTTGCAGCACGGCGTCAGCGCGCATGGCGTCGCCGAACTCCAGCAGGGTCACGTGCGACACGATACCGGCCAGGTCGATAGCCGCTTCCACACCGGAGTTACCACCGCCGATCACCGCCACGCGCTTGCCTTTGAACAGCGGGCCGTCGCAGTGCGGGCAGTAAGCCACGCCCTTGTTGCGGTATTGCTGCTCGCCCGGCACGTTCATTTCGCGCCAGCGCGCACCGGTGGCAATAATCACCGACTTGGCTTTCAGCGTGGCACCGCTTTGCAGCTGTACCTCGGTCAGGCCGCTGGCACTTTCGCTGGCGGCAATCAGCTTGCTGGCGCGCTGCAGGTTCATCACGTCTACGTCGTACTCTTTGACGTGCTGCTCCAGCGCCATGGCCAGCTTGGGACCTTCGGTTTCTTTGACCGAAATGAAGTTTTCGATGCCCATGGTGTCCAGCACCTGGCCGCCAAAGCGCTCGGCAACCACGCCAGTGCGGATGCCTTTACGGGCGGTGTAGATGGCGGCGGCAGCGCCAGCCGGGCCACCACCCACCACCAGCACGTCAAACGCCTCTTTCTGCGCCAGTTTTTCGGCGTCGCGGGCGGCGGCACCGGTGTCCAGCTTGGCCACGATTTCTTCCAGCCCCATGCGGCCCTGGCCGAATACTTGGCCGTTCAGGTACACGGTAGGCACCGACATAATCTGGCGGTCCGCAACCTCTGCCTGGAACAGCGCACCGTCCACCATGGTGTGGCGGATGCCAGGGTTCAGCACGGCCATCAGGTTCAGCGCCTGTACCACGTCCGGGCAGTTCTGGCACGACAGCGAGATATAGGTTTCAAAGGTGAACTCGCCGTGCAGGTCTTTTACCTGCTGGATCAGCTCCTGGCCGGCCTTGGATGGGTGGCCGCCTACCTGCAGTAGCGCCAGCACCAGCGAGGTGAACTCGTGGCCCATCGGCACGCCGGCAAACTGTACGCGCGGGGTGGCGTCGCCTGGGCGGGCAATAGTGAACGATGGCTTACGGGCGTCCTGGCCATCGAAACGGGCGCTTACCTTGTCGGACAGGCTGGCGATGTCGGCCAGCAGGCCGCGTATTTCTTCATCTTTGGCACCGCCGCCCAGGCTGGCTACCAGCTCGATAGGGTGTTGCAGGTTGGCGAGATAAGCTTGCAGTTGGGTCTTGATATTGTTGTCCAGCATGGTGTGCTCCTTGGTAACGGGTACCCGGGAAAGCGGCTTCACAGTTGGCCGCAAGGGCGCTTTCCGGGGCACCCGGCATAAATGTCGGGTGGGGCGAGGCTGACCGGGAGAGGCCGGCCAACCTCGTCAAGGTGCTGTGCTGTCAGCCTGGGGCTGCAGCGTGGCGAAAAATCAGATCTTGCCTACCAGGTCCAGCGACGGGGCCAAGGTGGCATCGCCTTCTTGCCATTTGGCCGGGCACACTTCACCCGGGTGGGCGGCTACGTACTGAGCAGCTTTTACTTTGCGCAGCAGCTCGGCTGCGTCGCGGCCCACGCCACCGGCGTTGATTTCCACGATCTGGATCTTGCCTTCCGGGTCGATCACGAAGGTACCGCGGTCAGCCAGGCCGGCTTCTTCGATCAGCACGCCAAAGTTGCGCGAGATCAGGTGAGTCGGGTCAGCCAGCATCGGGTACTGGATTTTCTTGATGGTGTCGGACGTGTCGTGCCACGCCTTGTGGGTGAAGTGGGTGTCGGTGGATACCGAGTAGATTTCCACGCCCAGCTTCTGGAATTCCGGGTACAGGTCAGCCAGGTCGCCCAGCTCGGTCGGGCACACAAAGGTGAAGTCGGCCGGGTAGAAGAACACTACGGACCATTTGCCCAGCAGGGTCTGGTCGGTTACGTCAATGAACTGGCCATTGTGGAAGGCTTTGCTGGCAAACGGTTTGATCTGGCTATTGATAATGGACATGTCGGGCTCCTTGGTTGCAGTGGTGTCGTTGTCGACAAGTGCAATCATGCCGCAACCCAATAGCCAAATCCAATTGAATGATTTTCTCGGATAGTTAGATTTTTTTTATCGCCATTTTAGGCCTCGGCAACCATGGTTTGGCGCTACCTGCCTATCACCTGCAACTTGTACGGGACTACCATGCGTCACGCTTTTACTTTATTCATGCTTTTAGCCGGCCTGCCTGCCATGGCCGCGCCCTCCCCTGCACTAGCCCCCGCCAGCATCATGCCGATGGCCAGCAAGCTGCACTTCATGGGGCTGGTCGCCGGCGAAACCCGGCGCGGCCAGGCCGAAATGCTTTGGCAACAAAAACAAGCTTCGGTTTACAGCCTGTTTCACGGCAATGCCCTGGAAAACTACCCGCAAAGCGGCGAACAAACCCTGGCCAACTTGCGCGTCGTCGTGGCCGATATCCGCTCGCTGCCCACGCCAGAGCTGGAAAACGCACGATTTGCCTTCTTTGATGACCTGCTCTACCGCGTGAGTGCCAGCTACCGAAGCGGTGTCACCTTCCAGCAGGCGCTGGATAAGCTTGGCACCCACTACGGCCAGCCAGACGCGCAATCCAGCAGCAAACTGCAGCACGCCAGCTGGCAAAGGGGCAATGTCTGGATGGTGCTGATGGAGCAAATCAACGGCCAGCTTGTCTTGCAGCTGGAACACACCCAGCTGGCGCGCAAGGTGCGCACCTCGAATACCGAAACCTACGCCGCGTATATCCGTGCCAAACAGCATTACGTTACCCTGCCCTGAACCTGCATCCCCCCCCCCCCCGCTGTGGTGCGGCGCCGGAACCCGGGCCACAGCGCCGCCCCCCAGCCCCCCTGATTTGTCGCTGGTGCACCACAATGAAATACATAAGCAAGTCAATGACATGGCTATTTTTAAAGCAAACAAAGCCATGACATACAACAGCCCAATAGCAATATCTATTGCATAGGGTCTAGTGCCGCCACCGGCACACCGCGATACATCAGCAGCCGATGCCCCATGTATACTGCCGGCACTCAACCCCAAGGCAGCCATGACACCATGCCCGCACCCAGATTTGCTCTCTGGCTCACCCTGCTTTTCCTGGCCCTGCCTTGCCTGGCGCAAACCAGCTTGCCGCTATTCGGACTGCTGCCCGGCAGCCACACACGGGAGCAGGCGCAGCAAGCGGTACAGGCCAGACAGGCCCGCATAACCGGCGAGTTTTATGGCAACGCGCAAGAGGCCTTTCTGGCCATCACACCAGAAAACATCCCCAACAAGCGGGTGATCGTGATGCATGTAGAAGGCATGCCCGATAGCGGCACCCCACACCTGCAAATGGCTTTTCTGGACGAGGTGCTGTACCAGATACGCTTTGACTATCCACCTGGCACCCCCACCGACCCGACCTACCAGGACCTGACCGCCCGCTATGGTCAGCCAGCCGGGCACGGCAGCAACCAAGCCGCGGCTTATAGTTGGCCGCAAGGTGCCTATACCGTGACGCTGCAAAAGCAGCTGGCCGGCAGCTACGCACTGATCTGGCAACACAATGCGCTGGCACGGCAGGTCGCCACCAGCAACACCGAAGCCTATGCGGCGCATATCCGTAACAAAAAGCGCACCATAGGCCACTTCTAGCGCTGCGCCGGCGTGGCAACTATCACGCCATGGCGCCAAGGACTATGGCGGGAGAACACAGAATTCAACATCGGGCATGGCGTTTATGGCATAGGCTTCTATAAATGAAATATCTCCCGCTGCATGTTTCTCCTCTCCGAGCCCGGAGTTCTGCCCGCCACCCAGGCGGGTTTTTCTTGGCTACTATCTTTTAGCCCATAAAAAATGCCAGCCGGTGTAAACCGGCTGGCACGGAGCGGCAAACCACACCGCTACGGTGCGGGCTGCTCGGGCTGGACATCCTTGGGCGGGATGAAAAAGTCTTTCGGCTTCTGCCAGAAGCGCCGCGCCAACGCCGGTATCAGCGGCAGCGCATCCGTGCCCTTGAGCTTGCGCGAGCGCAGTGCCACCCATAGCGCCAGGGTAAAGCTCACCAGCAGGTTGGTCATGCCGATCAGCAGCACACCACCCACCGACCACAGCACCAGCGGCAGCGGTATCAGGTAGTCGTAGGTTACCGCGGCATACGACAGATACGCCGACGAGAAGGTGATATGGCGGATATCCAGCGGCAAACCCAGCAGGAAGCCGATGGTGCCGGTTACCCCCAGGAATAAACCAAAGTAAAAGTTGCCAGCCAGGCCGCCCAGGTTGTGTTCCACGTAGTGCGCCAGGCGCCGCGTGCGCGCCTCGCCCAGCAGGCGGTTTAGCCACGGCAGTGCGGCCAACCTTTGCGGAATCTGGCGATAAATCGCCAGGTTGTCGTAGTAGCCGGCTATCAACCCAGCCAGAAACAGGTACACCCCGGCAATGGCGGCATGGAAGATGGCCAGGCTGTGCACCGGGTCCAGGTCGGCCAGCAGGTGCGCCGCCTTGTCGGCATTGACGACCGGCGCGCCGGTAAACGCCTGCCAGCTCACTGCAATCAGCCAGGCTACCGGTATGGCCGCCAGCACATTACCCAGAATGGCGACAAACTGCGTGCGCATCACCTTGGCCACCAGCTCGGCCAGCTGCGGCATGTCGGGCTTGCCGCCCGACTCGTGGATCACCGCGGCAATACGCGCGGCCGTCATGGCCGGCTGCTTGGTAGCGATGGTGAAGTGCAGCACGTGTACCAGCATGAAACCCAGCGCGTAGTTCAGGCCAAAGGCCAGCGCCTCCCAGATCAGCGGCAGGTGCAGCTTGACCAGCAGCAGTTTCACCAGCGCCATGAAGCCCACAATCACGCCAGCGCCAATGGCGGCACTGGCCATGTCTTTCCACTGCTTGCGGTCTTCGGCAATGTAGTGCTCGCCGTGGCGGCCGGCGTGCTCGGTAACCTGGCGCGCCAGCATTTCGGTATTGCTGGTAAACACGTCACGCACGCTGAAGCGGCGGTTTTCGGCACGCACCAGCTCGGCCAGCAGGGTAAACAACGTGCCGTTGGCTGCTGGGCTGCCGTCACTATCCAGCAAGGCTAGCAGGGTACGCAAGCGGCCTATGTGCTGGCCCAAGCGTATCAGGTGGTAAGTCAGGCTAACCGACACACCACGCTCGTGCGCTACCTTGCGCAGGCGGGCAATCAGCTGCTCGCACTGCTCCAGCAGCACCAGCATGTGCTTTTCGTCTTCTGGCTGGCAGGTCGGGTCTACCATGGCCTGACGGGCCGATTCCACATAGCGCATGGCTTCGGAAGCCAGGTGCAGAAACGGCGACTCGAAGCGCTCGATGTCGGGGTACACACGTACCAGCTCCGGCTCCAGCCCGATGGCGGTAATACGGGCAGTCAACACCTGTACTGCCTCCAGCAGCTGCTGGCGCACCGGGTTAGCCGCAGCGGCCGGTAGCTCGCCCCAAGCCAGCGCCTGCCATAGCTCCAGCCATACATCCTGCGCCACGGCACCGACCCAGCGGTAGTCTTCCGGGTGGCTGAAAATCAGGCCGAACTGGTCGGACAGGTGATGGGGCGAACGGGCCGGCGGCAGCAGGCGCTCACCAATACGGCGCTTGATGGCGGCAGAGAACGGCTCGTTGGATAACAGCCCGGTATCGGTATACAGCTGCACCTGACGGGTAGCGGCCAGCAGGTCGAGAATGGCACGACGCAGGCCATCGCGGTAATCGGGGTGGCGGCTTAGCAGGTAGGTTAGCGCGCGCAGGTTGCTGGTGGCCTGGACAAAATCGCCGGCGTCGTCCGGGCGCAGCGTAGCCAGCAGGCTGGCCAGCGGGGCCACCGCGCTGTCGGGGCTCTGGCGCTGGGCCAGGGTTTGCAAAAATTGATCCATGCACCTTCCTGAAACGGTTGTCGTTATGCTGGTGGGTCAGCGCAGCCTGCCGCGGCTGCGGTGCCCAGACTGACGTGAAGCCGCCCGGCTGGCAAGCCGGATGCTGCAGCGCATCAGTACAATGTATTTTTATGACCACCGTGCGGTCGTCAGGTTCATTGCTGACCAGATCATCACCGCACACCCAGCACGGCTGCAACACAAAATACGGCCAACCTGGCTGCCAGGTTGGCCGCAAAACATGACTAGCGTGCAATGGCCCGACGATCAGGCAAAGCGCAGCCCGCCACCGGCTACCTCTACCATGACGGTAGATTTAGGCGGGTACTTGCCAGCCAGAATCGCCTTGGCCAGCGGGTTTTCGATCTCGCTCTGGATGGCGCGTTTCAGCGGCCGCGCACCATATACCGGGTCGAAGCCGGCCTCGGCAATCAGCGCCAGCGCGTCGTCGCCCACCTGCAGGCTGATATCCAGCTTGGCCAGGCGTGCTTCCAGCCGCTTCAGCTGGATACGGGCGATCGACTTGATCTGTGCCTCGCCCAGCGCGTGGAACACCACCAGCTCGTCGATGCGGTTCACAAACTCGGGGCGGAAGTGCGATTTCACCTCGGCCATCACCGCCAGCTTGATTACCTGATAGTCGCTATCGGCCATGTTCTGGATGTGCTGGCTGCCCATATTGGACGTCATCACGATCACGGTGTTCTTGAAGTCCACGGTACGGCCCTGGCCGTCAGTCAGGCGGCCATCGTCCAGCACCTGCAGCAGCACGTTGAACACGTCCGGGTGCGCTTTTTCCACCTCGTCCAGCAGAATCACGCTATACGGTTTGCGGCGTACCTGCTCGGTGAGCATGCCGCCCTCCTCGTAACCCACATAGCCAGGCGGCGCACCGATCAGTCGGGATACCGAGTGTTTTTCCATGTACTCGGACATATCGATGCGAATCAGGTGCTCTTCGCTATCAAACATGAAACCCGCCAGCGCCTTGCACAGCTCGGTTTTACCCACGCCGGTGGGGCCCAGGAACAGAAAGCTGCCGTACGGACGGTTCGGGTCGGCCAGGCCGGAGCGCGAACGGCGGATGGCGTCGGCCACGGCCGTTACCGCCTCGTCCTGCCCCACCACGCGCTGGTGCAGCGCGCTTTCCATCTGCAGCAGCTTGTCACGCTCGCCGGTAAGCATTTTGCTTACCGGGATACCGGTCATGCGCGATACCACCTCGGCAATTTCCTCGGCGCCCACCTGGGTGCGCAGCAGGCGGTTGGGCTTGCTATCATCCGCGCTGGCGGCCTCGGCGTCTTTCAGCCGCCCTTCCAGCTGCGGCAGTTTGCCGTACTGCAGCTCGGCCAGCGCCTGCCAGTCGCCACGGCGCTTGAGCTCTTCGATCTCCAGCTTTAGCTGCTCGATTTCTTCCTTGATGGCCTGGCTGCCCTGCTGGCTGGCTTTTTCGGCCTTCCAGATTTCTTCCAGGTCGGCGTACTCACGCGACAGGCTGTCAATTTCTGCCTCGATCAGCTGCAGGCGCTTTTTCGATGCCTCGTCGCTTTCGCGCTTCACGGCCTCACGCTCGATCTTGAGCTGGATCAGGCGGCGGTCCAGCTTGTCCATTTCTTCCGGCTTGGAATCCAGCTCCATCTTGATCTTGGCGGCGGCCTCGTCAATCAGGTCGATGGCCTTGTCCGGCAGGAAACGGTCGGTGATATAGCGCTGGCTCAGCTCGGCGGCGGCCACGATGGCCGGGTCGGTGATGTCTACACCGTGGTGGATTTCGTACTTTTCTTGCAGGCCGCGCAGGATGGCAATGGTGTCTTCCACGCTAGGCTCGTTCACCATCACCTTCTGGAAACGGCGCTCCAGCGCGGCGTCTTTTTCGATGTACTTGCGGTACTCGTCCAGCGTGGTGGCGCCCAGGCAGTGCAGCTCGCCGCGTGCCAGCGCCGGCTTCAGCATATTGCCGGCATCCATGGCGCCCTCGGCTTTGCCGGCGCCCACCATGGTGTGGATTTCGTCGATAAACAGAATGATGCTGCCTTCGTCCTTGGCGATGTCGCTCAGCACCGCTTTCAGGCGCTCTTCAAACTCGCCACGGAACTTGGCACCGGCAATCAGGCCGGCCATGTCCAGCACCAGCAGCTTCTTGTGCTTGAGGCTTTCCGGCACTTCGCCGTTAACAATGCGCTGCGCCAGGCCTTCCACAATGGCGGTCTTGCCCACGCCCGGCTCGCCAATCAGCACCGGGTTGTTCTTGGTGCGGCGCTGCAGCACCTGGATGGCGCGGCGGATTTCGTCGTCGCGGCCGATCACCGGGTCCAGCTTGCCCTGGCGCGCGCGTTCGGTCAGGTCCAGCGTGTATTTTTTCAGCGCTTCACGCTGCTCTTCGGCGTCGGCGCTATCCACGCCATCGCCGCCACGCACTGCGTCCACGGCCGCCACGATGGCCGATAGCTGGCCGCCGTGCTGTTTCAGCAGGCGGGCCGCTTCGCCTTTGTCTGCGGCCAATACCAGCAGGTACAGCTCGCTGGCGATGAACTGGTCGCCGCGCTTGGTGGCGGCCTGGTCGGTGAGGTTCAGCAGCTTGCCCAGCTCGCGCGACACCGTGATGTCACCGTCGCCACCGCTGACTTTAGGCAAGCGCGCCACGCTGTCACGCAGCGCGGTCTTGAGCGCGCCGATATTGGTCCCCGCACGCGCCAGCAGGCTGCCCACGCCGCTTTCGGCGTCGTCCAGCATGGCCAGCAGCAGGTGCTGTGGCTCGATAAAAGCATTGTCTGCAGCCAGCGCCAGGCTTTGGGACTCGGCCAGGGCCTGCTGGAACTTGGTAGTGAGTTTGTCGAAACGCATGACAGCCTCCTTGGCAATAAACGTCTGATGCTTATTAGCTGGGGCAAAACCGCCTGCTTTTCAAGGTTCACATTGCCGGCTTTTTGCCTAACATCAAAGAGCTAGCCATGGTTGTTAAACCATCTCCTATCAAGACATGGGGGTAATATGAAAACAAAACTACTGACAGCTATGCTGCTACTGGGTTGTAGCAGCGCCATGGCAGACACCTCGCTACTGGTGTTCGGGGCATCGCACCACGGCAGCTGCGATAGCACGCGCTACCGCTGCGACCTGAACAACAGCAACCCCGGCCTGGGGCTGGAACTGGCCGAGCCCATGGTGGACTACAGTCTGTTTGTTCGTGGCGGCAGCTACCGCGACTCGCGCCGCGAAACAGCCTATTTCGTGGCAGGTGGCGGGCGCACGGAATGGGAGGTAAGCAAGGACATGGTGGTGGGTGCCGGCGTGATGGTGGGCTACCTGAACGGCAGCGGCATGCACGGCCTGGCCGGGCTGCCCTTTGTAACCGTGGGGGGCAAGCTGCTGCAGCTGGAGATCGGCTATGTGCCGGAAATCCACTGGAAAGACCGCATGATGCCGGCCACCACCACATTCAACCTGCGCTGGCAGATAGACTAGCGCGCACAAGCCGGGGCAGATACCGGCTTTTTGCATTGCAGCATAGGCGCTTTTCCTGCAAGCAGGCATACTATGCACCATCTCGGATTCACCCCGTGCCTATGGCACCAGGCAACAGCATGACTTCACCTCTTCACCCTGCCCGTCTGGACTGGAGCACCGGCCTGCCGATGTCGGCCGACTATGGCGATGTGTATTTCTCGCGCGATAGCGGCCTGGCCGAAACCCGCCACGTGTTTGTCGATAACAACGACCTGCCGCAGCGTTTTGCTGCGCTGCAAAGCGGCGGGCTGTTCACCATTGGCGAAACCGGCTTTGGCACCGGCCTGAACTTTCTGGTGGCGTGGCAGTGTTTTCTGGCCCACGCCCCGGCCGGGGCACGCCTGGCTTTTGTCAGCACAGAAAAGCACCCGCTCGCCCCGGACGACATGCAGCGTGCGCTGGCCATGTGGCCAGCGTTGGCCGCAGAGGCCGCCGAGCTGTTGCAACAGTACCAAACGCTGGCACCCGGCTGGCACCGCTTTGTGCTGGCCGCGGGGCGCATCACGCTCACCCTGCTGGTAGGCGACGCGCTGGCCACCCTGCCCGAGCTGGATGCGCGGGTAGATGCCTGGTTTCTGGATGGCTTTGCCCCGTCACGTAACCCCGACATGTGGCAGCCCGCGCTGTTTGAACAGCTGGCGCGCCTGAGTAAACCCGGCGCCACGCTGGCCACCTTTACCTGCGCAGGCGTGGTACGCCGTGGCCTGGCCGAGGCCGGCTTTGCGGTAGAAAAAGTCACCGGTTTTGGCAGCAAGCGGGAAATGACGCGCGGCCAGCTGGCCAGCGCCCCCGCCAGCAGCTGGCAAGCGCCCTGGTATGCGCGCCCGCAGCTGCCCGCCCAGCTGGAGCGCACCGCCATTGTGGTAGGGGCCGGCATTGCCGGTGCCAGCATTGCCTACAGCCTGGCCGTGCGCGGCTGGCAGGTTACCGTGGTAGACCGCCACCCGGTACCGGCCAACGAAGCGTCGGGCAACCCGCAAGGCGTGCTGTACACCAAGCTGTCGCCGCACTTTACCCCGCTTACCCAGCTGATTTTGTCCGGCTACGGCTACAGCCTGCGCACCCTGGCCGCCAGCCTGCCGCAAGGCGACGACACCTGGCGCCAGTGCGGTGTACTGCAGCTGGCGCACAATGCCGAAGAAAGCAAACGCCAGCACGGCCTGGCCCTGGCTGGCCTGCCGCACGGCATTCTGCACGCGGTGGATAGCGAACAAGCCTCGCAGCTGGCCGGCATCGCGGTAGACCTGCCCGGCCTGTACTTCCCGCAGGGTGGCTGGCTGCACCCGCCTGCGCTGGTACGCCGCCTGCTGGATCACCCCAACATCACCCTGCGCCTGGCTACCGCCATTACCGAGCTATCGCAAAACCCGGCAGACCACAGCTGGGTAGCCATGGATAGCGATGGCCCCATGGCCATTGGCGGTATTGCCGTGCTGGCCACCGCCAACGAAACGGTACAGTTCGACCCCACCTTCTACCTGCCGGTAAAACGCATTCGCGGCCAGGTGTCGGTGGTGGCGGCCACCGCAGCCAGCCACGCGCTGAAAACCGTCATCTGCGGCGAAGGCTATATTTCACCGGCACGCGGCGACACCCACTGCATGGGCGCTACCTTCAAGTTTGACACCAGCGACACCCAGCCCTGCGCCAGCGAGCATCAGGAAAACCTGGACATGCTGGCGCAGATGAGCCCGGCGCTGCACCAGGCGCTGGGTGGCGACAGCCTGAGCGCCAGCCAGTGCAGCGGCCGCGCCGCGCTGCGCTGCACCAGCCCGGACTACCTGCCCATGTGTGGCGCCATCGTGGACCGCGAAGCCTTCAACGACCTGTACGCCCCGCTGGGGCGCGATGCCTCGCTGAAGCTGAGCCAGGATGCGCCCGAAGTCACCGGCTTGTTTGTCAGCACCGCGCACGGCTCGCGCGGCATGGTCACCACCCCGCTATGCGGCGAGGTGCTGGCCAGCCTGCTGGACAACGAGCCGGCGCCGCTGCCCAAGCCCATCATGGACGCCATCCACCCCAGCCGCTTCCTGGTACGCGACATCATTCGCCAGAAGCTGCGCGAACGCGACTGACCCCGTCACCGCCACAACGCAAAAAGGCGCCGCTCATGTGAACGGCGCCTTTTTTATGGTGCGCCCTGCGTCAGGCTTCGGCACCCGCAGCGCGCAGCCGCTCGCGGATAGGCTCGGGGATGGACACCGACTTGCCCGCCTGGTAATCCACCCACACCAGCGTGGCCTCGCCCACTGCGTACACCGTGCTGTCATCGCCCTGCAGATAAAAATGATGGCGCAGCGTCAGGCTGCTGCGGCCAACCTTGACCACCTCCGTGGTGACCACCACGGTAGCCGGGTAGGACAGCTCGCGCTTGTAGGTACAGCTGGTGCTGCCCAGTACCGGGCCGACACCGGCCGGGTCGATGGGAAAACCCATACCGTCCAGCCATTCCACACGGATCTGCTCCATGTAGCGAAAATAATAGGTATTGTTCAGGTGCCCTACCGCGTCCATATCGCCCCAGCGCATGGTAATGGTACGGCGGTCCAGCAAAGGCAGAGTCTTATCCATGGTGTCCCTTTGTGTGCAATGCAGCATCATGATAACGGCCCGCTTCCGTAAACGTAAGTAGCCGGCACAAACGCACTGTTCGCACACCCTGCCCCGCTTGGGCTAAAATGCCAGCCCCTTACGCACGCACACGCCCATGGCCAAACTTTTTTACCGCTACGCGGCGATGAATAGCGGCAAGAGCACCCAGCTTTTGCAGATCGCCAATAATTACGAAACCATGGGCAAGGCCGTGCGCCTGTATACCGCTGCCATCGACGACCGCTACGGCGTGGGCAAGATCACCTCGCGGCTGAATATCCAGCGCGACGCGCTAACCTACGACGCAGCATTCGACTTTCTGGCGCAAGACTACCAGGGCATAGCCTGCGTGCTGATCGACGAAGCACAGTTCCTCAGCAGCCAGCAGGCGCAGCAGCTGCACCGCTTGGCGCACACCCGCCACGTACCGGTGATCTGCTTTGGCCTGCGCAGCGACTTCAAAGGCGAGCCCTTCCCCGGTGCCGCCTGGCTGCTGGCGCTGGCAGAGGACATCGAAGAGATCAAGACCATCTGCACTTGCGGGCGCAAGGCCACCATGCATATCCGCGTAGACGGCCAGGGCCAGCGGCTGCAGGAAGGGCCACAAGTCGATATCGGCGACGACACGCGCTACCACGCCGTGTGCGCCAAATGCTTTTATCAGGGCCACGCCCGGGAAGACACACCATGAGCAAACCCCGCCAAGGCGGCAGCAAGCCCGCACCCGCCAGCGCCGAGCGCCAGGCGGCCGACAAACGCCACGCCCGCGCCGAAGCTGCCTGCCACACCGTGCTACAGCTGTTTGCCAGCCTGGAAGAAGACAGCGCCTGGCAAGCCTGCGAGATGGCGCTGAAGTACGCACAAATGGCCGCCGTATACGCGCGCAAGATCCGCAATGGCCGCGTTATCAGCGCGCCAGACTTCAACGCTGCGGTAGAGGTCTGCACCAGCGCCCGCCGCGCCCTGCGCAGCCTGGACGCCGAGCTGGTTTTTGCCGGCCACCCACGCCAGGCCGACCTGGCCGAGGCCGCCAGCGCCAGCTACCAGGTATTGCTGGACCACCACCAGCTCACCAAGGGCAAGGCCTGAGCCACGGCCCCGTAAAAGCACAAGGCCACGGCATTGCCGTGGCCTTGTTGTTTGACGACGCCAAACCTGGCGCTCAGTCAGCCAGCTTGTGCTGCCTGCCACTGTGCATGGATGCGGCCAACCTCATCCAGCCAGCGCTGCTTGTCCTCAGCCGGAACTGCACCACCTCTGCCGCCGTCAGGCCCAATACCTCGCCGGCAGCATCCTGCTGCGCCTGCGCGGTGCATACTTCGGCGTTAGACAGCAGGCCGAGGTAGCGCGGTGCAACGTAGCCTACCAGCAGACCCAGGATGGCGACACAACCAGCAGCTCCAGCATGGTGAAACCGCGTAGTGCTTGGGGTGGCCGAATATTATGGTTTGGCATAACGTGGGCGATCATGATTCAAAACAAACAGCCAAGGTTGGCCGCAAGGCGATGATGGCGTACGGCCTGCCAGTTATTCGCGGTAAACGTTGGGCTTCGCTGCGCTCAACCCAACCTTGTATCTTGCCTACTGTGGTGATTAGCTATCACCACACGAATCCGGGGCAGCTTGAGCCCAACCTTAAGGCCAGACCTTGCTTCGTAGATCAAGCCCCCGGATTCACCTCATCGCCAAGCCCAACACTGAACGGTAGCCAAGGGGTCAACCCTGTATGCACAAGGCAAGTGGGCGATTTGGCTTTTCTTCTCAGGAGTCTTGCCATGCTTTACCTCGGTATCGATGTCGCCAAGGCCAAACTGGATTGCAGCCTGTTACTCGACCCCGCCAGCGGCAAGCGCAAGGCCAAGTCGGTGGCCAACACACAGACAGGGTTCGCCGAACTACTGCAATGGCTGCACAAGCAGGATCTTGCCCCTTCGGGCATTCACGCCATTATCGAAGGCACCGGTGTTTACCATGAACAGGCCGCCATGGCGCTATGTGATGCGGGTGTCACCATCTCCATTGTCAACCCGGCTCAGATACGTGATTTCGCCAAAGGCCTGGCCATCCGCAGCAAAACCGACGGTATCGATAGCCAAGTGCTGGCCCGCTACGGCGCCCTGCTACAGCCTGCGATCTGGACGCCACCCATGTAATGACCCACTAAAAACCTGCACAGGTCATAATTCACACAGGAGCATGTGATGAGTATGACCATGGAAGACGACATCAAACGCTGGACCGCCAAGCGCAAAGCCGCGCTGGTGATGGAGATCATTCAAGGCAAGAGCACGGTGGCCGAAGCCTCCCGCGCTTTCGACCTGCCCCCCTCCGAGATCGAAACCTGGGTCGATGAGGCCAAACGTGGCATGGAGAACGCCCTGCGTGCCAAGCCGATGGACATCCGCGAGCAGTACGAAAAACAACTCAAAGAGCTGCAGGAAGCCTACGGCGAAGCCATGCTGGAGCTGCGCGCCCGAAAAAAGCTGCAGTCTCTGCTGGGCGAGGACGACAAGTAGTCCACCTCGTCCGGCAGGGACTGGCAGACGACGGCATTCAGGTGCCCATCAGCAAGCTGTGCCGCTGGTTCGGCGTGCCACGTCGCACGCTGTACTACCGCCCGCAAAAGGCTGCACCCAAGCTGCAACCGCAACTGGTCGAGCCGATCAAGGAGATGATTGAAGAGAACCCTTCATTCGGCTACCGCACCGTGGCAGGCCTGCTGGGTATGAATAAAAACACCGTGCAGCGCATCTTTCAGCTTAAAGGCTGGCAGGTGAAGAAGCGGCCCGTCGGCTTCCGCCCGCGCGTGCAAGCCCTGCCATCGGTGGCCGCCGAGCCGAACCAACGTTGGGCCACCGACCTGTGCCGCATCTGGGCGGGGAAGGATGGCTGGTGCCACTTGGCTTTGGTGATTGACTGCTGCACTCGCGAACTGCTGGGCTGGCATCTGTCACGCAGTGGCAAGTCCAAAACGGCCGAATCGGCGCTGGAACACGCGCTGATCAATCGCTTTGGCTGCCTGGGCCGAGTACCGCAACGCTTTCTGCTGCGCAGCGATAACGGCTTGGTGTTCACCAGCCGCAACTACACCGCCTTGGTGAAAAGCTACGGTTTGCAGCAGGAGTTCATCACGCCGTACACGCCGGAGCAGAACGGGATGGTGGAAAGGGTGATCCGCACCTTGAAAGAGCAGTGCGCGTATCGGCACCGCTTTGAAAGCCTGGCGCACGCCAGCCGGGTGATTGCAGACTGGATCGGGTTCTACAACCACCGACGCCCGCACCAGGCTTTGGGGATGAAGACGCCGGCGATGGCGTATCAATTAGCAGCCTGACCTGTGCAGAAAGGGCTGGGTCATTACACCCACAGGCCCGCGTCTTGCAGGCGCTGCTATCGCGGCGAGAGGCGGTTGCGCAGGATCTGCAGCGCGAGAGGAATCGTCAGGAAAAAGCCGATGCCGCCGACACGCCAGAGTTGATCCGTCAGTCACTGGCAGACTCGATTGCTTTCCTGCAAACGCAGTTGAAAAGGCTGCAGCAGGATATTGATGACCACATCGACCGTCACCCTGTATTGAAAGACGATCTGGCGCTGCTGAACAGCATTCCGGGGGTGGGGCCGCAGGTTGGCCGCCATCTGTTGTCGGTGTTGCACCGGCATCACTTTGCCAACGCTGAGCAACTGTCGGCCTATCTAGGCTTGGTGCCGGTGGAGCGGCAATCGGGTAGCTCGGTACTGGGTCGGGCACGGCTGTCAAAAGCCGGCCCTGCGCATCTGCGCGCCGTGTTGTATATGGCGGCGGTGGTGGCTACCAAATACAACCCGCACGTGAAGGTGCTGTACGCGCGCTTGCTGGCGCGGGGCAAATGCAAGATGGCCGCCTTGGGGGCGGCCATGCGCAAGCTGGTGCATTTGTGCTTCGGGGTGTGGAAAACCCGTCAGCCCTATCGGGCGGATTACGCCAAGATCAGCTGACGGGCAAGACGGTATCTACCGTGCTTATTCATCAGAAAAATTCCATCCATTTATGCAGGAAAATCCAGCATAAACCTCTCCAAGCCTAAAATAAAACAATTCCTCAGAATCATCATTCAAGCAAAAAACAAAAATTGAAAAGCCAGATTCAAATACCAATTGTAAATCAAATTTACTTACAACCCTTATATCAACAAGACATCCCAAAGGATAGACATCAATCAATTCAATTGTTCCATCCCAATCACGAGAACTACATGCCCCCAAGAGCAATTTATCATTACTCACCAATCGCCAGCTGCGGGCGTAAATCATAAATCGATAAGCAGGTCTAAATTCAAATTTATTTAAACCAACTCTAGTATTTATCAAATCCTCACCAAAAATCAACTCCAGTGAAGAATCAGAAAAATGCTTAAAGGATGTGCACTCTAAAGAGTGCAGCGCATTAACAACTCTTTTTATTTCTTCAATCACAACAAACCCCAATCTCTCAAAACATCTTTAACGTGCTCCAGCGCCTCTTCCAAAGTTCTATCTGCATACCCAGGTTCTTTCTTATCATGGAAATCTCGCTTAGCCTCTCTGCCCGCTTCGTTCCCATATGCATCTCTTACTTTTTTTCTAAATCATTACCTAACTTATCCACCCTTTTTTCAGACGCGGGCTGTCTATTCTCATTCGCTTTCTTTTGAGGAGACTTCTTTTTTCCACCATAATTTTTATCCGCGTACTTATCATCTGGATCATCCTCTGGATCTGGTGCGCCCATAGAACCCGCTGTCCTATTTGGCTTACGACCCACCCCCTTTGCTTGCGCCGCGTCAAGAGGCTTTTTCTGCCTACACTCAGAAACTTGACTTTCATTCTTTTGTGGAGCTTCTCCATATGCTCCACCCACATCCGGCTTTGCTTTGCCAACTTATCTGGTATCTAGTGATTGACTACTTGGTCTACCAATTTTAGGAGATTGACTATCAAGACGGGCATCGGCAGCAACTCGATCAAACACTTCCCTGTCAACCAGATCAATATTATCTGCAATAGCAGCACCAATTGATAGGCCGGCCACCGCTCCCATAAAACCAGATATCTGGGAAGCTACTGCTGGCGCTGCAAGAACTGCAAACTCCCCACTCGGATCGGTATAACTCAGCGGGTTGTTCATCACGTACGCGTAGCGGTTGTAGTTTTGCATCCGCTCTTCGTCCGTCACCTCCGGATCGGGGCTCAGGAAGCGCCCCAGCAGCGGATCGTAAATCCGCGCGTTCATATTGATCAGACCCAGCTCGTCCAGGTGCTCGTGACCAGTATAACCGCGGTCGGTCGTCTGGCCGGCAATGCCCGGGTTGGCCGCATCGGTCTGCCCGCTGGCGTAGCGCCGTTTGCCCCACGCGTCAAACCCCAGGCTTTCCAGCAGCTGGCCGCTGCTACCCATGATGGCCCGGTTGCTGCCCAGGTGGTCTTTGACCCAGTAGCGTTCTTCTTCTGCGGCCTGGCCGGCGGCCGGGTTGTCGCGTTTGACAACTTCACCAATGACGTCGCCCAGGGTGGTGAGGTAGTGCTTGTGTTCGACTTTACCATCGGTGCCGATGGTTTTCTCGTAGAACAGGCCACTGCCTTTGCCGGTGTTGAAGTACAGCTGGGTGCCGTATTTGCTGGACACTTGCTTGATGCGCTCGTGTTCGGCGTCGTACCAGTATTCTTCGCGCTGGCCATAGCCTTCCAGGGTTTTGGGCAGGTTGTAGCTGGTCCAGCTGGCGAGGCGGTTTTCATTGCGGACCAGGTTGCCGTTGGCGTCGTATTCGAAACCGCGCTCGATGCCGTCTACGCCTTTGAGGGCGGTCAGGGCGTGGGGGCGTACCACGCCGGGGCCGCTGGCGGGGTAGCTGTAGCTGCCAACGCCGCTCTTGTAGGTGATGTTGCCCAGTTCGTCGTAGACGATGTCCTGGGTGCTGACCGGGTTGTCACCGCTGGCTTTGGTGAGGCGGTTCAACTCGTCGTAGCTGAAGTTTTCGTTGTACTAGTACGGGGTGCCGGCGGTGATCTTCAGGTTGCACGTTTTGAGGTTGCCGACGCTGTCGTAGAGGTAACGTTCCTGGAAGGCGGCACCGGCATCGACGAGCTCGACCCGGTCGCGGTTGTTGTACACGCGGTTGACGGCGGCGCTGCCGCCGGCAAACAGCTGGCGGGTGGCGCACCCGGCGGCGTCGAGGCTATCGGCTTGCCAGTAGGTTTTACCGGTGGCCGCATTGCCGAGTCGTTGCAGTCGGCCTGAGCGACCCTGCAAAACAACAAGGCCACGGCATTGCCGTGGCCTTGTGCTTTTACGACGCCAGAGCTGGCAATCAGCCCGCCTGCGCCGCCTGCCACTGCGCATGGATGCGGCCAACCTCGCCCAGCCAGTGCTGTTTATCGGCAGCCGGCAGCCAGCTGGCCTCGAAGCTGTTGTTCACCAGCTGCACCACCTCTTCCGCCGTCAGGCCCAGCGCCTCGCGGCAGGCGTAGAAGTTCTGGTTCAGGTAGCCACCAAAATAAGCCGGGTCGTCCGAGTTCACCATGGCCGCCAAGCCGGCCTGCAGCATGCGGCGCAGCGGGTGCTGGCCCAGATCCGGCGTGACCTGCAGGCGCTGGTTGGACAGCGGGCACACGGTCAGCGGTGTGCGGTCTGCGGCCAACCTTTGCACCAGGGCGCTGTCTTCCAGGCTGCGTACGCCGTGGTCAATGCGGCATACCTGCAGCAGGTCCAGCGCCTCGCTCACATACGCCGCCGGGCCTTCTTCGCCAGCGTGCGCCACACAGGGCAGGCCCAGCGCGTGGCAGCGGGCAAACAGGCGGGTAAATTTGGACGGCGGGTGGCCCAGCTCGCTGGAATCCAGCCCGAAACCATCGATACCGGCCAGATACGGCTCGGCCTGGTCCAGCACGGCCATGCCGGCTTCTTCGCTCAAATGGCGCAAAAAACTCATGATCAAGCGCGAGCTCATGCCCCACTGCGCCTGCGCCGCGTCCAGCGCACGGCGTATGCCGTGGTAAACGGTGGCAAAGGCAATGCCGCGGTCGGTGTGCGTTTGCGGGTCGAAGAAGATTTCGGTGTGCACGATGCAGTCGGCGTGGGCGCGCTCGAGGTAGGCCCAGGTCAGGTCGTAAAAGTCCTGCTCGGTTTGCAGCACGCCCGCACCGGCGTAGTACAGGTCCAGAAAGGACTGCAGGCTGTCGAACTGGTAAGCATCACGCAGCGCGTCGATGCTGGCATACGGCAGGGTAATGCCGTTACGCGCGGCCAGGGCAAACATCAGCTCCGGCTCCAGCGTGCCTTCAATATGCAAGTGCAGCTCGGTTTTGGGCAGCGCCGCAATCAGCGCGTCTACGGGGTGGGTCATGGCGGGCTTTCTGCAAGGTTGGCCGCAATGTGCGGCGCGGTCATTCGTGATAGCCCCTGCCAGCGCCGGATAGCAAAGCAAAAAGCCCCGCGCTAGTGCGCAGGGCTTTTTGATTCTGGCGGAGAGGGGGGGATTCGAACCCCCGTCAGGGTATTACCCTGAACACGCTTTCCAGGCGTGCGACTTAAGCCACTCATCCACCTCTCCAGAATAGTTTGCTTGCAGCGTAGGCTGCGGCAATCTCCGGCAGGGCGCAGATTGTAAATACTGGCGGAGAGGGGGGGATTCGAACCCCCGTCAGGGTATTACCCTGAACACGCTTTCCAGGCGTGCGACTTAAGCCACTCATCCACCTCTCCAGA
>NZ_VMTV02000210.1 GCF_007644035.1 Vogesella mureinivorans
AAAAGCGAAAGAATAGATGCAGCTGTTAAGTAGTAACCAACAGCTTGTAAACCGTACTTGGTCGCAAGCTCTGTTGCGATTAAAGGAGCAAATGATGCACCTAGAATACCCGCCAAGTTAAAGGTTAATGCTGACCCTGTATAACGAACAGAAATAGGAAAGATTTCAGATAAAACAGTCCCAATCGGTCCATATGTCATGCCCATTAGTGCTAAACCTACACATAAGAACAAGAACACAATCACTGTACTACCTGACTCAAGCATACTTGCAAACACTAAACCAAACAGTGCTGAGGCAACACATACCCCGATTGAGGTTGCTCTACGTCCAAATTTCTCAGCAAATACAGCCGACATTGGAATAAACGCAGCAAAACCAATATCTGCACGTAAAACA
>NZ_VMTV02000615.1 GCF_007644035.1 Vogesella mureinivorans
GAAGGAGCGCCCCATGGTCCTGTCCGATATCTCGATCAAGCGACCGGTCCTCGCGACCGTCACGAACCTGCTGCTGGTGGTGCTCGGCCTGATGGCCTACACCACGCTCACCGTGCGCGAACTGCCCGACATCGATCCGCCGATCGTCTCGGTCGAGGTCGTGTACACCGGCGCCTCGGCGGCGGTGGTGGAAACCCGCGTCACCCAGATTCTCGAAGACGCGGTCAGCGGCATCGAAGGCATCGAGTCGGTCGACTCGCGCAGCCGCAACGGCGCCAGCAACGTCACCATCGAGTTCGGCCTGGGCCGCGACATCGAGGCCGCGACCAACGATGTGCGCGACGCCATCAGCCGGGTGATCGACCGCCTGCCCGACGAGGCCAACGCGCCACAGGTGG
>NZ_VMTV02000469.1 GCF_007644035.1 Vogesella mureinivorans
CAATCACGGACTGAAACCGCTGACGCTCGAAGCCAAGGAAGGTCTGGCCCTGATCAATGGCACCCAGACCTCGACTGCGCTGGCCCTGCATGCGCTGTTCGCCTTCGAGCCAGTGCTGGAATCGGCGCTCGTCATCGGTGCGCTCACGGTCGACGCCGCGCGCGGCAGCGATGGTCCCTTCGATCCGCGCATCCACGCTGTGCGCGGCCAGCCGGGACAGATCGACGTTGCCCAGTACTACCGCGCCCTGCTTGCCGGCAGCGCCATTCGCGCCTCGCATGCCGAGGGCGACGACCGCGTGCAGGATCCGTACTGCCTGCGCTGCCAGCCGCAGGTGGTCGGCGCCTGCCTCGACCAGCTGCGCTACGCCGCCCGTGTACTGCTGCGCGAAGCCAAT
>NZ_VMTV02001064.1 GCF_007644035.1 Vogesella mureinivorans
CTTTGTGCTGGAGCTGCCGCTGGCGCCGATGGTCTAGACGCGACAGGCGCGAGCGGGCGGGGCGGCCCAGCGCGCGGCGCGGTACAGGCGCTTCGCGCCGGACCTGCGTTTTGCATCACCGGCCCCGCAGAGTGCACGAAGTCTGCCGGGATCCTGCGCCGAGCTATCCTGCAAGTGCATGAATTGGCAGGAAAAGCGTGCTTGGCACGAAGCGTGGAGAGCAGTGGGTGCGCGAATGGCGCATCCCATTCCAAGGAGTCCATCCATGCTTCACTACGCCGTCGTCTTCTTCATCATCGCCCTCATCGCTGCCGTGCTCGGCTTCGGCGGCATCGCGGGTGCCTCCGCCGGTATTGCCAAGATCCTGTTCCTGGTGTTCCTGGTGCTGTTCGTGGTG
>NZ_VMTV02000783.1 GCF_007644035.1 Vogesella mureinivorans
GTGAATTCGCGGCCGGCGCCCAGGTGGGGCGCTGCTAAACTGCGCGGCCGCACGTGCCCCCGGGCGCGGGCTTCCACGCCCCCACTCACGTCCTCTACGCCCATGTCCACCGCCCGCAAGCACGAGTACGAGCACAACAAGCTGGCCAAGCGCCTGCGCCACCAGGTCGGCCAGGCCATCGCCGACTTCGGCATGATCGAAGAGGGCGACAAGGTCATGGTCTGCCTGTCCGGCGGCAAGGACAGCTACACGATGCTGGACGTGCTGCTGCAGCTGCAGGCCAAGGCGCCGGTGCGCTTCGAGCTGGTGGCGGTCAACCTCGACCAGAAGCAGCCGGATTTCCCCGAGCACATCCTGCCCGGCTACCTCGAAAGCGTGGGTGTGCCTTTCAGGATC
>NZ_VMTV02000831.1 GCF_007644035.1 Vogesella mureinivorans
GACCAGGGCGCGCGGCTTGTTCAGGGCCAGATAGACGCGCTCGGCGGCCTCTGCCTGCCCGCCATCGATGACGATGCGCGGCTCGTCCAGCGCGGTCGGCGATTCCGGATCGGTCACCACACGCCCGCGCACGGTCACGCGACCCGCGCGCACCCAGCGCTCGGCCTCGGATCTGGAGCACAGGCCGCGCTTGGACAGCACACGGGCCAGGCCGTAGCGGGGAGTACGAGGGGTTTGAGCAGACATCGCGAAGTGGCAGAGCGTTTGCATCCAGCCAAGGCGTAGGACGCGTAGAACAGCGGGTCAGGGCCTGCAAGTGTGCCCCAGCCAGATGCAATCGCGTCGCGATTCACCGCGAAATCACTGCCCACCCCCACAATCGCGCCCATGCCTGAT
>NZ_VMTV02000539.1 GCF_007644035.1 Vogesella mureinivorans
GAAATCTCGGGGCTCGGCACCGTATGGCTCAACGCCGCGGTCCCCGAAGCGCAAGCGGGATGGGGGAAGATCGGCCAACCTGCCACCGCGAAGCTCACCGCCTTTCCCGGCGAGGCTTTCACGGGCCGCGTCGTCGCGATCCTGCCGACCGCGACCGCCGACAGCCGCACGCTGACGGTGCGTGTCGAACTCGCCAATCGCGGCGGGCGCCTCCGCCCCGGCATGTTCGCCGTGGTCGCGCTCGGCGGCGACGCCAAGCCCACGCTGCTGGTCCCGAGCGAAGCGGTGATCCGTACCGGCACGCGCAGCATCGTGATGCTCGAGAAGGGCGACGGTCGCTATCATCCTGCCGAAGTGGTCGCTGGGCGCGAAGGCGGCGGCAAGACCGAGATATTG
>NZ_VMTV02000991.1 GCF_007644035.1 Vogesella mureinivorans
GACCAGCTTGGGCGCCGCAGCACCCGGGATCAGCACGCCGCCGATCACCAGATCCGCCGTCAGCACATGGCGCTCGACCGCGTCGGCGCTGGAGAACACGGTCTCGACGCGAGTGCCGAACTGCGCGACCAGGCGACGCAGCACATCGACGTTGCGATCGAGGATCACCACCTGCGCGCCAAGGCCGACGGCCATCAGCGCGGCATTCGCGCCAACCACGCCACCGCCGAGGATGACGACCTTGGCGGGCTCGACGCCCGGCACGCCGCCGAGCAGCATGCCGCGGCCGCCGTTGGCCTTCTGCAGCGCCGTGGCGCCGGCCTGGATCGACATGCGCCCGGCCACTTCGGACATCGGCGCCAGCAGGGGCAGGCTGCCGTTGGCGGCGGTGACGGT
>NZ_VMTV02000434.1 GCF_007644035.1 Vogesella mureinivorans
GCTCGCGCTACCCGGCAGACCTAGTTGAGAGCGACGGGGGTGAGGTATGAAAGAACGCCCGATTCTATTCAGCGGCGCGATGATCCGCGCCATTCTGGCAGGCCAGAAAACGCAGACGCGGCGCGCGGCCAAGCCGGTGAAGCATCCAGACCTTGGCCACATCTGCACACCTGGCGCACTGGTGCTGGAGCGCGAGCCGCAGCATGTGATTGACCGTGCATGCCCGTACGGCCGCCCCGGTGATCGGCTGTGGGTGCGGGAGACGTGGGGCGTTATCAGCCATTCGTGGAATGAGCACGGCGAAATGACGGACTGGATTCCCGACCGTCCCGCCAAGCCCATCCGCGAACTGCCATTCGGCAAGTGCTACTACACCGGCCACGTAATCTACGCTGCCGACGGCAGCAATCAATGGGCAGGCGACGACGATGGCGGCGGCGAGCCACGTTCAGCATGGCACCCATCCATCCACATGCCTCGTGCAGCCAGCCGCATCCTGCTGGAAATCGTCAGCGTTCGCGTGGAGCGCCTGCAGAGCATCAGCGAGGCCGACGCCGAGACAGAAGGCTGCGAGCGGCTGGATTCAGAACGTGACGAACGCGACTGGAAAATCTGCCCGCAATGCGGCGGCACACGACTGCACTCCGCAATGGGTGGCGGCGGTGGCGTCATCTTCGATTGCGACTGCCGCGAGTGCGACACCTACGTAAAACGCTACCGGCACCTGTGGGAAAGCATCAACGGTGCTGGCAGCTGGGCGGCCAACTCGTGGGTATGGGTGGTGGAGTTCAAGCGCGTTGAGGCCACCCCATGACCCAACAAGCACTCATCTTCGACGGCCCGATGACGGGCCACGCCGCCGCCCACCTGATCACCACCGCCATGCGCCGCCGCATCCTGGCCACTTACTGCCGCATGGGGCGCAGCAGCGTCACGTTCTACATCCGGGAATCGGCCGGCCTGCTCATGACATGGGCGGGCGGCGGCTTGAAACCGGCATGGGTGCAGCAATGGCTGGACAAGGGCGGCAGCCTAGACGACTTGGCCGTCACCATCACAAAGGACACAAAACAATGAACACCGAACACACCAAACACCCCTGCGAAACCGTAGATGCCAGCGCCGACGTGATGAAGCTGGCCGAAATGATCCTGAGCGACTGCGGCTGCTCTACCGCCATCAGCGACCGCCTGCAGCGCCGCGTGGCTGGCCGCATTCAGCAGCACATGGATAGCGCGCTGGGTGGTCAGCAGGCCGAGCCGGATCGGCAGGAGTTTACTGTGGCATCCCCTGACGTTATTGAATTTTTGCGTGCTTTGCAGGTTCGTCATCACGACCCGCGCAGAGAGGACGATAGCGTGCTAGGGCGAATCGGCCTAAAGGCATCGTGCCTGCTGGCAAATATGTCGTCGCAGCCCGCCGTCGCCCAGCCGCCAGCCGTGGCCGTGCCG
>NZ_VMTV02000813.1 GCF_007644035.1 Vogesella mureinivorans
CGAGGTGCTGGGCACCGCGGGCGATCCGCTGGAGGCGCGGGAGGCCATCAAGCGGCTGAACCCCGACGTCTTCACCCTTGATGTCGAGATGCCCAACATGAACGGGCTGGAATTTCTCGAGAAGATCATGCGCCTGCGGCCCATGCCGGTGGTGATGGTCTCGACCCTGACCCAGGCCGGCGCCGACGTGACGCTGGCGGCGCTGGAGCTGGGCGCCGTGGATGCGGTGGGCAAACCGTCGGGCGGCGTGACCGCCATGGAGGCCTTTGCGGACCTGCCCCAGCGCGTGAAGGCCGCCGCCGGCGCCCGCGTGCGAACAGTGAGCGAAACCAGGGGCCCGTCCGTGGACGCGGCCTGGCGCGCCCGGCCGGATCATGTGGTGGCGCTGGGCGCCT
>NZ_VMTV02000879.1 GCF_007644035.1 Vogesella mureinivorans
TAAGATCTTTCCACTGGTGCTGAGCTTCTTATGGATGAATGTTGCTACACAACCATCTGGTTGATAGCGTTGAAGCCACTTACCATGCCTGGCGGTTATGTGTGTTGAGCCAAAGTAACCATTTCCGACTTGTAAGCGGATCGGCATATCTACGGTGATTGATGGCAGTGTGTTAGCCGGTATTTTTGAAAAAGACTTAACTCCATCTATAAGCCAATAATCAAACTTCCCAGTTCCAGATTGCGTGAATGTCGGCATTTTCTAAGATTACTCCAGCTCTGAATCTAGTGATTCTCCATTTTTTTTATAACGTTTTAAACTGCTTATTTTATCAGGTGTTTTTTCATTAAGGACTTGAACAAGCTTGCTTAAGTCATAGGTGTTTCGACCTTTAAATTTCTTGCTCCCGGCCTTATTCGGCTGTTTATCGAGTAAGCCAAGCTCTACCAAAGTTGTGATTTCTCTCTGGATAGAACGTTTCGAAACGCCCATTCTTTTTGCCATCGATTCTTGCGAAGGGTAAGGGTGCTCTGTAGTTTCCCACCAGTGAGAAACAAGGTTCATCAACAAATTGAAACCCAAAGGACTAATTGATAGTTCCGCCTGTAGAAAAAGCAGCGATGTAGGGATCGCTGTCCAGCCCATAAGCATGCTTCGTTCTCCCCACTTTTTTTCAAGTGGCTCTGTCTTCGCTTTCATTACGAACCTCGTTTTTTAATTTGTAGCGACACCAAGAACACTCTAACATCATTATTTAATGATGTTAGAGTGTTCTTGGTTATAATTATATATGTATATTCATATGTATAGACATTTTGTCGCCTTTATTTGATATGGTTTTGTCACCATACTTGCTATGAGTCTTACAGAAGACGATTTGTCCGTCATGGCGATATAATGGCGAGGCAACATGCGCTGATAGTGGATCGCCCTGCGTTTCGCAGCCACTTGAGTGGGCTCCCTCACAGAGAGGGATGATGAATCTGATCACAGACATCACGTACGCCACTCGGACTCATAAAAAAAGCTGCCCTAGGCAGCTTTTTTTGTTTGTTATCTTCTTGATTGACAGGAAGGTAAGCAAAAATGTAGTCTCGGAAACGAAAAAACCACCTGGGGAGGTGGTTTTTCGAAGGTTCAGTAAGTTGGGGAACTTCTGAACCGTGGTAACAGGGTGTACAAGACCGCTGCCACCAAATTCGTCCTTCCAGTTTAGCCGTAGTTTGGCTCTAACTTCAAGAACTCTGCATCAGTAATCTCTTGTACACCCTCTACCAGTGGCTGCTGCCAGTGGCGTTAAGTCGTGTCTTTTCGGGTTGGACTCAAGACGATAGTTACCGGATAAGGCGCAGCAGTAGGACTGAACGGGGGGTTCGTGCATACAGTCCAGCTTGG
>NZ_VMTV02000223.1 GCF_007644035.1 Vogesella mureinivorans
GTTTAAGCCTGCTAAAGTCGATGTTTGGCAAGATGAAGTTGAGTACTACGATGTAGTCGATAAGCAGACAAGTCAACTTTTAGGTGGTCTGTATATAGATAAGTTTCCACGTGAAGGTGCTGTCAATGCAGTACTGTTTAGTTCGATCTTATTTAATCCTTGGGGCATGATCTATATCTATATTTTATTCTGCTAAAGGCAATGGTTTGGTCAATAAATTTGATCAAGGCATCGCTCTAGTTTTGTATATCATTTCTTTTGCATGTGCGGCTTATGCGTTGAAATTTATGCAAGCTGGAATTCTATATGTTTTATGGTCTGGGCTTGGGGTGATTGCCACTGCGTTATTAGCCAAGACATTTTTAGGTCAAAATATTGATTTTGCTGGCTGGGT
>NZ_VMTV02000804.1 GCF_007644035.1 Vogesella mureinivorans
GGGCATCGTATTGCCCGAACAGATAAAGCTAGCATGCCAACGGTATACAGCGAGTCGCTCTTTGTGGAGGTGACGATTACCTAACAATCGGTCGATTCGTTTGATGTTATGTTTTGTTCTCGCTTTGGTTGGCAGGTTACGGCCAAGTTCGGTAAGAGTGAGAGTTTTACAGTCAAGTAATGCGTGGCAAGCCAACGTTAAGCTGTTGAGTCGTTTTAAGTGTAATTCGGGGCAGAATTGGTAAAGAGAGTCGTGTAAAATATCGAGTTCGCACATCTTGTTGTCTGATTATTGATTTTTCGCGAAACCATTTGATCATATGACAAGATGTGTATCCACCTTAACTTAATGATTTTTACCAAAATCATTAGGGGATTCATCAGAGCAGAGCAT
>NZ_VMTV02000461.1 GCF_007644035.1 Vogesella mureinivorans
GCCCTGCTCGATTGCAGCCGCCATGCGCGCGCGGGTCTCGGCGTCAACGCGGGTCAACGCGTGGATAAGGGGCAGGGTGGCCTTGCCCTCGGCCAGATCGTCGCCGAGGTTCTTGCCGAGCGTGCTGGCATCGGCCGTATAGTCAAGCACGTCGTCGGCAATCTGGAAGGCGTAGCCCAGCGCAAGGCCAAAGCGCTCCATCGCCGCCTGCTGTGCTTCCGCAGCGCCGGCGAGCAGTGCGCCGAGACGCGTGGCAGCGGCGAACAGCACGGCCGTCTTGCGCTCGATCACGCGCAGGTAGGCGGCCTCGTCGGTATCCGGGTTGTGCACGTGCAGCAGCTGCAGCACCTCGCCCTCGGCGATCGCATTGGTGGTGTTGGCGAGTATGCGCAT
>NZ_VMTV02000714.1 GCF_007644035.1 Vogesella mureinivorans
GCCGGAGTACCTTTTATCCGTTGAGCGATGGCCCTTCCATTCAGAACCACCGGATCACTATGACCTGCTTTCGCACCTGCTCGACTTGTCCGTCTCGCAGTTAAGCTTGCTTATACCATTGCACTAACCTCACGATGTCCGACCGTGATTAGCAAACCTTCGTGCTCCTCCGTTACGCTTTGGGAGGAGACCGCCCCAGTCAAACTACCCACCAGACACTGTCCGAGACCGCGTTCCGCAATCTTCGTTAGAACATCAAACGTTAAAGGGTGGTATTTCAAGGACGCCTCCAACAACACTGGCGTGTCATCTTCAAAGGCTCCCACCTATCCTACACATCAAAATTCAATGTTCAGTGTCAAGCTATAGTAAAGGTTCACGGGGTCTTTCCGTCTAGCCGCGGGTACACCGCATCTTCACGGCGATTTCAATTTCACTGAGTCTCGGGTGGAGACAGCCTGGCCATCATTATGCCATTCGTGCAGGTCGGAACTTACCCGACAAGGAATTTCGCTACCTTAGGACCGTTATAGTTACGGCCGCCGTTTACTGGGGCTTCGATCAGGAGCTTCTCTTTCGATAACACCATCAATTAACCTTCCAGCACCGGGCAGGCATCACACCCTATACGTCCACTTTCGTGTTTGCAGAGTGCTGTGTTTTTAATAAACAGTTGCAGCCAGCTGGTATCTTCGACCGGTTCAACCTTCGTGAGTAAATCACTACAATCTACGCCGGCGCACCTTCTCCCGAAGTTACGGTGCTATTTTGCCTAGTTCCTTCACCCGAGTTCTCTCAAGCGCCTGAGTATTCTCTACCTGACCACCTGTGTCGGTTTATAGTACGGTTTAGTATAACCTGAAGCTTAGTGGCTTTTCCTGGAAGCGTGGTATCGGTTACTTCAGTTCCGTAGAACCTCGTCATCACTTCTCGGTGTTGAATGGTGTTCCGGATTTGCCTAAAACACCCACCTACCGGCTTAAACGCACATCCAACAGTGCGATAACCTAACCTTCTCCGTCCCCACATCGCAGTTATACCAAGTACGGGAATATTAACCCGTTTCCCATCGACTACGCTTTTCAGCCTCGCCTTAGGGGCCGACTCACCCTGCCCCGATTAACGTTGGACAGGAACCCTTGGTCTTCCGGCGAACGAGTTTTTCACTCGTTTTATCGTTACTTATGTCAGCATTCGCACTTCTGATACGTCCAGCAAACCTCTCGATTCACCTTCGTCCGCTTACAGAACGCTCCCCTACCCAACAATGTTTCCATTGATGCCGCAGCTTCGGTGACTAGTTTTAGCCCCGTTACATCTTCCGCGCAGGCCGACTCGACTAGTGAG
>NZ_VMTV02001111.1 GCF_007644035.1 Vogesella mureinivorans
TATTGCCGCAGCTTGAACAAAGCTCACCGTATCAGGAATCGTAATGGTTTGAGATTCTGGTACAACACAATACTCTGCATAGCCACCACCATTGGTCAGTCCGCAGACCTTATCTCCAAGTTTAAATAAGCTTACATCTTCTCCAATCGCAACAACCTCGCCAGCAACTTCTAGTCCTGGCACTGGTGTAACCCCTTTGGGCATTGGATATAAGCCTTGTCTTTGCAAAATATCTGGGCGATTAATCCCAAAAGCATAAACCTTTACCAAGACTTCATCTGCTTTAGGTTGCGGAACTGCCACATCTTCATATGCGAGTTTTTCTACACCGCCCGGCTCTGTAAAAATGCTGACATAGATTGTCCTGATCTATCTAGAGCTGCTGCGTACAG
>NZ_VMTV02000436.1 GCF_007644035.1 Vogesella mureinivorans
TTCAGCCTCGGTGCCAGCCTGTTCGCCGCCAGCGCGCGCTACGACGACCTCGGCAACTTCACCCGCCTGCCGGGCTACGCCACCGTCGACCTGCGCGTCGGCTGGGCGCTGAACCCGGACTGGAGCCTGCAGCTCGCGGGCAGCAACCTGCTCGATCGCCAGTACGAGACCGCGGCCTTCTACAACCAGCCCGGCCGCACCTGGATGCTCGGCCTGCGCTACAGCCCGCGCTGAGCGCGGACACCCACGCGGCGGCGTTCGATGAGCGCCGCCGCTCCGCTTCGATTTCCCCTTGTCCTGGGAGCACACCATGCACTCGACCCTGTCCGAACGGCCCCTGCCGCTGCTGCCGACCCTGGCCGCGCTCGCCCTGTGGATGCTGCTCACCCGCC
>NZ_VMTV02000582.1 GCF_007644035.1 Vogesella mureinivorans
CGCGGCGAGGTAGGCGTTGCCGTCGTCGACAATCAGCGTCTGCCGCCCGCGCACTTCGTGGCGCACCTCACCCCGCTGCAGCAGGGGGCGCAAGGGCTGGCGAACGCGCGAGCCGCGATAGCCGATCAGCACATGCGCGCCCTCGTCCAGTGCCGCGGGTGAGGCCGGAATGCCGACGCGATCCAGATATCCCGGTGCGGCGTAGACGCCCATTGGCAGTTCCGCCAGCTGGCGCGCGCGCAGGCTGGGCTCGCTGAGCGGGCCTCCGCGGATCACGCAGTCGACGTTCTCGTCGACCAGGTCCACCTTGCGATCGCTGGCGCCCAGATCGAGCTGGATCTCGGGATAGCGCGCCTGGAATTCCAGCAGTGCCGGCAACAGGACGAGACTGG
>NZ_VMTV02000940.1 GCF_007644035.1 Vogesella mureinivorans
CTGCGTCTCCTGGCCCGCGAGCTGCCGCCCTTCGTGCCGGCCACCCGCGACCTGTTCGACCGCCGCGAACAGCAGCAGCTGCCCTGGCCGCAGCTGCGCGAGCGCCTGCGCGCCCGCCTTGGCGACAGCGCGGTCTACCGCATCGCGCCGGCGGCCGACCCGCGGCCCGAACACGCCTGGCGGCGCCTGCAGGGCGATGCCGCGCGGATCAGCGAAGCGCCCCCGCGACCGCCGCGGCCGCTGTGGCTGCTGCCGCATCCGATCCCCCTGCGCGACCCCTGCCTGCGGGTGCTCGAAGGCCCCGAGCGGCTTGAGAGCGGCTGGTGGGACGGCGCCGACGCGCGCCGCGACTACTACGTGCTGGAAACCTCGCAGGGCCAGCGCGCCTGGG
>NZ_VMTV02000503.1 GCF_007644035.1 Vogesella mureinivorans
CACAAACAGACTCATCCACCATTCGTAATACACCAATCATTTCATTGGGGAAGCGTAAGTCTGTCTTTAATGCCATGGCATTATATGACATCCCAATCGAAGCTCCCAAAGAGAGTTGATCATTGACTTGATATGCAACAGAAGGTGATAAATATGTAATACGCTCAATGGCAACCTGTTGTCCCATAAAGTTGCCGGGATTTTTATCTTCTGAACCAAATCCTGCCACCATCGGTGCGTATGCTGCGGTTGCATAGGTTAATTTTGAGCCTGGCGGATTATATGAAACCCCACCAGTAGGCGCCAATACCGGCCATCCGGGTCCCAAATCTACAACTTTCTTTAAAATAGGAATGTATAAACTTGCATATTCAACATCACCACGTACAGA
>NZ_VMTV02000575.1 GCF_007644035.1 Vogesella mureinivorans
GCGTGGATGCCAGGAGCACGGGGACCGGCCGCGCCAGCGCTCTCGGCAGCGCGCGCCGATACGCGGACTCCAGCCAGTCGTAGGGCTTCAGCACGACCCGGCCGATGGCGCCCAGCAGGGCACCGATAATGCGACCAATGAACAGCCAGCCCCGCAGCGTCGCGTACACACTCCGATAGCGCAGGCGCTGCCACCAGTTCCGCTGCAGATCCAGGTCCTTGGGATCCTCGGGATAGCCCAGGGGCGCAGGCGATTTCAGCGAGGCCAGCATCGGCACCAGCGCCATCGCGACAACGGTGGAAATGATCACCGCGATGCTTACCGTCAACGCCTGGTCGCCGAACAGCTGTCCGGCAACACCTTCGACAAACACCAGCGGAAAGAACACGGC
>NZ_VMTV02000135.1 GCF_007644035.1 Vogesella mureinivorans
TGAAGCCGCTGTCGGCGGCGAAGTCGATGTAGCGCTTTGCGTTCGCCGTGGTCGCGCCGTGCTTGGGCCCGCTGGCCCAGGTTTCCACGCCAAGGTGCATGCCCCACCAGATGCCGACGTACTTGCCGGGCTCGACCCAGCTCACGTCGCCCAGCGCGTTCGGCGCATTGAGGTTGAGGATCAGGTCGGAGTTGATGAGCCCGATGGCGCTGTCGGCAATGTGCAGGGTGCGCCAGGGCGTGACGAAGCCGGCGCGGGTGCGCACGCGCACGCCGTCGTGCCAGGGCGTGAGGTCGCCCTTGAGCACGCCGTCGCGCTGCTGATCGAGCACGATCGCGGCGTAGTCGACCAGCGCGGCTTCGTGGATGGCGAGGTGGATGCCGCTGGCGG
>NZ_VMTV02000967.1 GCF_007644035.1 Vogesella mureinivorans
GACAAGGCCGAGCGATTGCGCAGAGCCATTCACGAACTTACCCAGGCCGCCCAGTGCGGCCTTTCTCTTTTCAAGGACGCAGCATGACTACCCAGAACGTTTCCCTCGTGATCATGAAGGCCGAAGAGTTGGCCGCACTCACCAGCAAGATGCAGCAGCTTGAATGGCGCGCCGCCGGCTATGACCGGATGAAAGTAGTGTGCGACCAGCAGAAAGGCCGCATTGCAGAGCTGGAAAACCGCGTGGCCAGCGCTGATGAAACCAGCCGCCAGTACTGGACCATCATTCAGAACGAGCGCGCGGAGGTGCGCCAGCTGAAGCATGAGCTGGAGCAGGCGCTTTCCATTGATTCGACCCGCGAGGTAGTCAACCTGCGTATTGCAGCCGATACCCTGGAAGAGCGCGTAGAACTGCAGGAGCAGCAGCTGGAAGCCGCGGACAAGCGCATCAAGGAGCTGAAAGCGGTGCTGGTACTGAAGGGCCTGCCAGATGGCAGCCTGGACAATGTACTGCAGCTGGCGAGGGCGGCGTGATGAAGGTCGCTGACGGATTCGCAGGGCTAGGCGGATCAAGCGAGGGCGCACGCATGGCAGGGGCAGATGTCGTATGGACCGGCAACCACTGGCCAGCCGCCGTCGAGTTGCACGCACGCAACCACCCCACAGCCCAGCACGTCTGCCAGGACATGCACCAGGTAGATCCCGCATCCATTCCGCATCACGACGTTTTCACAGCCAGCCCATGCTGCCAAGGGCACAGCCCGGCACGCGGCAAAGCCAATGGCAACCCACAACACGACAGCAGCCGCGCCACAGCTTGGTCAGTGGTGGCCATTGCGGAATACCACCTGCAGGACGTGATCGTGGTCGAGAACGTGCCAGCCTTCACGCGCTGGCAGCTTTACCCGGCATGGCGCCAGGCAATGCACGCGCTTGGCTATGCCATCCAGCCTTATGTGCTAGACGCGGCAGACCATGGCGTGCCACAGAACCGCGAGCGCCTCTATCTGGTGATGACTCGCAGCAAGCACCCCATCGAGCTACAGCTGCCCAAACGCGAGCACGTAGGCGCCGACAGCTTTATCGACTTCACCAGCGGCAAATGGAGCCCGATTACCAAGCCTGGGCGGAGTGACGCCACGCTGAAACGCATCGCTGCCGGCCGTGCCCGCTTTGGGGCCCGCTTCTTGGCACCGTACTACGGCACCGG
>NZ_VMTV02000129.1 GCF_007644035.1 Vogesella mureinivorans
TGGTATTGCAGCCAATATTGCACAAGGTTTTCATCACGCCAATTATGACTATGGCGGTTCATATTGTACCTTCAATGGCTTGGCACTGATTGCGCAGTATTTTGCGAATAAACGAATCTTTATTTTGGATTGTGATCAGCATGGTGGCGATGGAACTGCTGAATTTACCCGAAGATTAGAGAATTTATATAATTTTAGCATTTATGGTTTGGCATTTGGCTATCCAACGTATGAACGTGCCGAAAGTCGCCATGTACATACGAAGCATGGGAGTTTTGCGCAGTATACCATGGCGATACATGAGGCTTTTCAACGAGCCAATGAGTGGAAGGCTGATATAATTATTTACCAAGCAGGCATGGATTGCCATCAAGCAGATCCTTACGGTT
>NZ_VMTV02000234.1 GCF_007644035.1 Vogesella mureinivorans
TCAGCTCGGAGACCTCACGCACGCCGTAGATGCGCTGCGCCATCCACGACAGCGTGTGCAGATCGCGCAGGCCGCCGGGGCCTTCTTTCAGATTCGGCTCGAGGTTGTAGGCGGTGTCGTTGTAGCGGGCGTGACGGGCGCGCTGCTCGGCGCGCTTGGCCTCGAAGAACGCGTCCGGCGTCCAGAAGCCCTCGCTGCGCACGCTGCGGGCCAGTCGCTGGCCAGGCATCGGATCTCCGCAGATCGGACGCAGCTCCAGCAGCGCGGTGGCGATGGTGGCGTCCTTGCGGCCTTCCTCGATGCACTCGTCCACCGAGCGCACTGCATGGCCGGGGGCCAGCCCTGCGTCCCAGAGTCGGGTCAGGAAGCGTTCGATGCAGGGCTGGCGG
>NZ_VMTV02001073.1 GCF_007644035.1 Vogesella mureinivorans
GTCGATGTCGAGCACGCCGACCAGCTGCTCGCCCTTGAACATCGGCACCACCACCTCGGAGCGAGAGGCCGAGTCGCAGGGGATGTGCCCGGGAAAGGCATCGACATCGTCGACGCGCTGGGTGCGGCCGGTGGCGGCGGCGGTGCCGCAGACGCCGCGGCCGAGCGCGATGCGTACGCAGGCCGGCTTGCCCTGGAAAGGCCCGACCACCAGCTCGCGGCCGTCGTAGAAGTAGAAGCCCAGCCAGTTCAGGTCGGGCAGCGCATGGAAGGCCAGCGCCGACAGGTTGGCGGCGTTGGCGACGCGGTCGTGCTCACCGGCCAGCAGGGCCCGGGCCTGCTCGACCAGGGCGGCATACTGTTCCGGCTTGGAACCGGTCAGGGCAGCGG
>NZ_VMTV02000060.1 GCF_007644035.1 Vogesella mureinivorans
GCTGGGTCTCGTAGGCGAGCTGCTCGATATGGCGGGACAGCGGGTCGTCGGTCTCGTCGCAATGCATGTCGACCATCAGCCCGCGCTCGGCGGCCATCTCGCACAGCTCCGTCACCGAGCGGCGGCCATCATCCATCGTACGTTCGAAATGCGGGATGCCACCGACAACATCGACGCCCATGTCGAGCGCGCGGACGGTGTTGGCCTTGGCGGTAGGATCGCGGAAATAGCCATCCTGCGGGAACGCGACGAGCTGCAGGTCAATATAGGGCGCGACCTCGCGCCTGACTTCCAGCAAGGCCTCGACGGCGAGCAGCCGGTCGTCGCAGACATCGACATGGGTGCGGATCGCAAGCAGGCCCATGGAAACGGCCCAGTCGCAATAAGCG
>NZ_VMTV02000128.1 GCF_007644035.1 Vogesella mureinivorans
AGCTTATACAGCGCTACCTCAAGGGATTGCTTGATCCCTCAATATCTCTACTTGAAGTACATAAGCTATTGTATTTTATGCAGGAAGCAGGGGAGCCATTACGCTTAAAATACCAGAAAGCGCACTATGGCCCTTATGCGCAAAACTTGCGTCATGTACTAAACGCTCTTGAGGGTCACTTCATTTCTGGGTATGCCGATGGCGGTGACTTCCCGGAAAAAGAATTACAGCTTGTTCCTGGAGCTATTGAAGAAGCTCGCGATTTTTTGGAGAAGCATCCAAGTACACGTCAGAGATTCGAGAGAGTATCGCGTCTTGTTGAAGGATTTGAGTCCCCACAGGGACTAGAGCTTTTATCAACAGTTCATTGGGTAAATAAACATGAACAAGTGAAAAACTCTAAAGACGTTATTGAAGCCATTTATTCTTGGAATGATAGGAAAAGGCAGCTAACAGCTAGACAAATATCTATAGCCGAAAAGGTTCTCGACAGGCAAAACTGGTTAACTGCCTAACTATTTTCAAAAACTTAGGTGCTATTTACTAAAATCTCTTTTCGCCTACAAAAAAAGGATCGCTCACCAGGAGCGATCCTTTTCACATCTGAACCCGCTATACTGCAGGGTTGAATGTAACGTCCATTTTTTACGCTGCGTTCAATTCATCCAGCATATGAATGAACTTCTCTTCGATATCTAGCCACATTTCTTCTGAAAGAGGTTTATCTTTGTAAGCGTGATGTATGAGGCTTAAAACAGCTTGAGACACACTGCCCTTTTTCTCGATAAGCTTGCCAAGGTTTTTTCCCTCTTTTTCTAGAGAACGAAAGAAAAGAGTCCTTTCCTGATTAGCAAACACAAGTTCAGGATCAGTGAACAGTTGCTCGATATGCTCAGGCTCTATGAGATAGACAGTTTGAACAGTCATCCTTCCCGTAGTTACTGATTTAACAGAGACATTTAGATGACGAATAGGGAAAAAATATTTTTTCTCTAGCATCTCGATGATTGCTGGTAAGCGAGTGACTTCAAAGTCAGCTTTAACATTGTTACCAGAACTGGTGAGATGATGGCCTTCGATCAGAGATGACAGGACCACCACTTGGGAATCCTGCATCGAGT
>NZ_VMTV02000093.1 GCF_007644035.1 Vogesella mureinivorans
GGGCGTTCCACAGCTTGTTGCAGAAGTTCTTGTAGCCCTCGCAGCGGTTCAGATCGAACTTGATGTCGCGACCGTGGGTGGCGAGGCTGGCAAAGGTGAAGCGCAGCGCGTCGGCGCCGAAGGCGGGAATGCCCTCCGGGAACTCCTTGCGCGTGGCCTTCTCGATCTTCGGCGCGTCCTGCGGCTTCATCAGGCCCGAGGTGCGCTTGGCGACCAGCGCATCGGCGCTGATGCCGTCGATCAGGTCGATCGGGTCCAGCACATTGCCCTTCGACTTCGACATCTTCTGGCCCTGCGCATCGCGCACCAGGCCGGTGATGTAGACGTGCTTGAACGGGATCTGGCCGGTGAAGTGATCGGTCATCATCACCATCCGGGCAACCCAGAA
>NZ_VMTV02000269.1 GCF_007644035.1 Vogesella mureinivorans
AGATCCTCGAACAGCTCGTCCAGGCTGGCGCCGTCCTTGATCGCGCCGTTGGCGGTGCGCCCTTCATAGCGCTCCGGCACCGTCGCGCCATCGGCCTCGGCTTCCTTGATCGTGTAGCGATCGATGAACTCGCCGAAGATCTCGTGGGTGCGCTTCTTCTCACCCATGATGATCGGCGTGCCGGTGAAGCCGATGCGCGCGCAGTTGGGCAGCCCAGCGAGCAGACTGGCGTGCAGGTCACCGGCCTGGGTGCGATGGGCCTCATCGACCAGCACGAGAATGCCGTCGTCCTCGTTCAAGACCTCGAAAGCGCTGCTCGTGGCGAGGCGGCTGGCGCTGGCACCGTCGCCGGCCCTGTAGCCGGATTTCGGTTCTTGCACCTTGGGC
>NZ_VMTV02000136.1 GCF_007644035.1 Vogesella mureinivorans
GGTACGCGAGTTACAGACATCGCTGTGCTGGTGGTTGCCGCTGATGATGGTGTTCAACCCCAGACGATAGAAGCCATCAGCCACGCGAAAGCAGCTGAAGTGCCAATTGTAGTGGCGATCAACAAAGTTGATAAGCCGGATTCCCAGATAGACCGCGTGAAGCAGGAGCTAACCCAATACGGTCTGCAACCTGAAGAATGGGGCGGCGATATCATTATGGTTCCGGTAAGCGCCATTAAAGGGGAAAACCTGGATACGCTACTGGAAATGATTCTGCTACAGGCGGAAGTTTTAGAACTATCCGCTAACCCAGACCGCCCAGCTAAAGGTACGGTGATTGAAGCAAATCTGGATAAATCAAGAGGCCCAGTTGCTACCTTCCTGGTA
>NZ_VMTV02000566.1 GCF_007644035.1 Vogesella mureinivorans
TGTTAATGATGCCCAACTCATAAGCCAGTCGCTCATCATAAGGTTTACGAATTTCCGCCCAATCTTCATTTCGTGTTTCAACAGGATAAAGAAAGTCTAAACGTTCTTCTAAACCAATTTCAGACAGATGCTCGAAATAGGAGTGAATGGTGTGACCTTCAGGAATCGGATAATCAGGCAGGTCATGGAAGCCTAAACGCAGAGAGACTGTGCAACGTTTTGCAATTTGCAGTGTATTTTCAATAGCACTTGGAAGATCAGCAAATAGTTCAATCATCTCAGCAGATGTTTTAAAATATTGTTCAGGACTGTAGTTTTTTGGACGTTTATTGTCACCTAACACATATCCATCGGCAATACAGACGCGCGCTTCATGCGCTTCATAAT
>NZ_VMTV02000622.1 GCF_007644035.1 Vogesella mureinivorans
GGCGCTGGCTGCTGCAGTTTCCACCGCGCCTGGGCGAGGCCAGGGCGCTGTGGTCGGACCCTTCGGCGCTGGCGGCGCGCCACAACCTGCAGGCCCTGCTGCTGACCCTGCACTTCGAGGCCAGCCGCAGCGAGGATGCGGGTATCCGCAGTCTGCTGCCGGGCGTGCTCGAAGCCCTGCAGGCCATGCCCTGAGTTGGCATCGACGGACTCTCCGGCGCCCAAGTTCAGCTCGGGCCTGGCCTCGAGCAGGCTTCCGGCATAATCCACGGCCTGACTGACAGCCACGGGCGCCTGTTCACCATGTCCATCCTCCGTCTCGCCGACCTCGACCTCGCCGGCAAGCGCGTGCTGATCCGAGAAGACCTGAACGTGCCGATCAAGGACG
>NZ_VMTV02000116.1 GCF_007644035.1 Vogesella mureinivorans
CCGCCGCGATCGCGGAGCCTGCTCGTGACTGGCGCCGACTGTGGCGCGAGGCCATCACCGAGCCCCTGGAACTGCTTCGACTGTTGGGTTTGGAAGCGCTGGCCGAACGTCTGCCCGCGAACTCGGCCGGCTTCCCGCTGCGGGTACCGCGGAGTTTCTTGGCGCGCATGCGCCAAGGCGATCCGGCCGACCCGCTGCTGCGTCAGGTGTTGCCGCTGGATCTGGAGACGCTCGCGGTCGAAGGCTTCGGCCACGACGCCGTGGGTGACGGCGCCGCCCGCAGCGGCCGCGGCGTGCTGCAGAAATACCAAGGTCGGGCCCTGCTGGTCGCCACCGGCAGCTGTGCCGTGCACTGCCGCTACTGCTTCCGCCGGCACTATCCCTAT
>NZ_VMTV02000387.1 GCF_007644035.1 Vogesella mureinivorans
TCTACATCTCTGCAGAATTCCGTACATGTCAAGAGCAGGTAAGGTTCTTCGCGTTGCATCGAATTAAACCACATGCTCCACCGCTTGTGCGGGCCCCCGTCAATTCATTTGAGTTTTAACCTTGCGGCCGTACTCCCCAGGCGGTCGATTTATCACGTTAGCTTCGGGCACCAGACTTAAAGCCCAATCCCCAAATCGACAGCGTTTACAGCGTGGACTACCAGGGTATCTAATCCTGTTTGCTCCCCACGCTTTCGCACATGAGCGTCAGTACATTCCCAAGGGGCTGCCTTCGCCTTCGGTATTCCTCCACATCTCTACGCATTTCACCGCTACACGTGGAATTCTACCCCTCCCTAAAGTACTCTAGTTGACCAGTATGAAATGCAATTCCCAGGTTAAGCCCGGGGCTTTCACATCTCACTTAATCAACCGCCTGCGTGCCCTTTACGCCCAGTTATTCCGATTAACGCTCGCACCCTCCGTATTACCGCGGCTGCTGGCACGGAGTTAGCCGGTGCTTCTTCTGTAGTTAACGTCAATTACCAAATCTATTAAATTTGATACCTTCCTCGCTACCGAAAGAACTTTACAACCCGAAGGCCTTCTTCATTCACGCGGCATGGCTGCATCAGGGTTCCCCCCATTGTGCAATATTCCCCACTGCTGCCTCCCGTAGGAGTCTGGACCGTGTCTCAGTTCCAGTGTGGCTGGTCATCCTCTCAGACCAGCTAGAGATCGTCGGCTTGGTCAGCCTTTACCTAACCAACTACCTAATCCCACTTGGGCTCATCTTATGGCAGGTGGCCCGAAAGTCCCACCCTTTAATCCATAGATATTACGCGGTATTAGCTACAGTTTCCCGTAGTTATCCCCCTCCATAAGCCAGATTCCCAAGCATTACTCACCCGTCCGCCACTCGTCGGCAAAGAAAGCAAGCTCCCTTCCCGTTACCGTTCGACTTGCATGTGTTAAGCCTGCCGCCAGCGTTCAATCTGAGCCATGATCAAACTCTTCAGTTCA
>NZ_VMTV02000639.1 GCF_007644035.1 Vogesella mureinivorans
CAACGCCGTGCAGGGTTTCCTTCGCTTCGTTCTGGAGCTTCTCGAAAGCGGATGCGCGGAGCGCATCGCCATCGCCTTCGATGAGTCGCTCGAAACCTCGTTCCGCAATCGCCTGTATCCCGCCTACAAGGCCAACCGCGAGCCAGCGCCGGAGTCGCTGAAGTACCAGTTCCAGCAGTGCCGTGCGCTGTGCGAGGCGCTGGGCCTGTGCACCCTGGCGGACCCCGAATTCGAAGCGGACGACCTGATCGGCAGCCTGCTCGCCGGGCTTCGCGCCCAGGGCCTGCGCGGCCTCATCGTGTCGGCGGACAAGGATCTCTCGCAGCTGCTCGAAGCGGGCGACAGCCAGTGGGACTACGCGCGCAACCAGCGCTGGGACATGGCG
>NZ_VMTV02000884.1 GCF_007644035.1 Vogesella mureinivorans
CGAGACGATCATCGCGGGGCATTCGGCGGTTATGGACGAGTACGATCCGGAAGGGATGCTGGGCATCGCGGTTGACGAATGGGGCACGTGGTACGACCCCACCCCGGGTTCGCCTGATGGACACCTCCAGCAGCAGAACAGCGTGCGCGACGCCTTGGTGGCCGCCGCCCATTTCAACATCTTCCATCGTCACGCCGGGCGGGTGCACATGAGCAACATCGCCCAGATGGTGAACGTGCTGCAGGGCCTGATCCTGACCGACGGTCCAGAGATGGTGCTGACGCCCACCTATCACGCCTTCATGCTCTACAAGCCGTTCCAGAACGCCGGCGTGCTGCCGCTGACGCTGGACGACGGCGACCCGGGCGACAGGCCCATGGTGGAC
>NZ_VMTV02000471.1 GCF_007644035.1 Vogesella mureinivorans
GCCCAGCGCGACACCAACCAGACCAGCGGCCGGCGCTGGCTGCACAACGTAGGCCAGCACATCAGCCTGTTTGTGGCGGGGGTAACGGAGAAGACGGCCGTGACTGGCAACCACCGCCACTAGAAAAAGACACCAGCTATCAATCCAAAAAAACAAGAAGCAGAGCAAATCCTTGCCAGGGAACGCCTGCAAAGTATCCATCCCGAATCAGGGGAAGCATGATGCGACTGGTAGATGACATCGTTAAGTTCTGCAAAGACCTGATATTGGGCAACTTTGAACAACAACCCGGTAATGCCGCCATAATTATTGGTGGCCTGGTCTCCCTGATACCTGTGGTGGACCAGATCATGGATGTGCGGGACGTCTACGGCATGATCTACCGTATCAACCGCAAAGGCACTAAACCGCGAACAGGCATCTAGTTCGACTGCCAGGGCCATTGATGAGGTAGCACAATCTTCACACGCAGCTGGCGTACACGATAATGCGTAGGCACTGGCAGGCTAGGCTGCAAACCGACCACGATACCCTGCTGTGCTTCGCCAAATTCACTGAGTGTTGGCGGAACGGCATCGCTGCGTTGCACATTATGGCGAATCAAGGCTGGGCTGCGGTTGCCGTCGGGCCAGCGCACCTCGACTGCCTGCCCCGGCAGTGCCTGGTGGGCAAAGCGTTCTGGCAGCAGTGCAATGATTTGCAGCTGATTGGATTGCTGCAGCTGCAGCAAGGGCTCGCCTTCGCGCACCGGCATACCGGGTAGCAGCGAAAACTGGCTGACCAGGCCGTCAAACGGCGCCCGCAGCTGCATGCCAGCCTGCTGTGCCAACAAGCTATCCAGGTCGCGTTGCAGCACACGGGTATCGGGCACGCCCAGGCCCGCTGGGCGCGCAGGCTGCACGGCAGCCAGCTTGGCTACCGCTTCGTCCAGCTCGGCACGGGTGGCGGCACCGGCACGAAACAATGTCTGATAGTTGGCCAGCGAGTCTTGCAGATAACGCACATAAGCTGGGCTGACCGCAGGCGTGGCAGGCTGGGGAGCCGATTTCACTGCGGTGATCTGCGACTGCAACAGACGAATCTGGGCTTCGCGTGCAGGGTTACTTAGGGTCAGCAAAACACTGCCAGCCCGCACCAGGCTACCGGGTCGCGCTGTCACACTGGCGACCACGCCACTTTGCGGGCTGGCCAGCGTGTAACTGGGTATATCCACATAACCCGGTGCTTCATGCTGCCAAAACAGCTGGGCTGTGTGCCACAAAAAGTATAGCAATGGACTAGCCACCAGCAGCAGGATCAGGTACCAGCGCAAGCGGTAGGCTTGGCGCTTGGCCGGGGCGTAATGCACATTCAGGCCATGGTCTACTGATGGCTGCTGACGTGGCGGAGTAAAGCGGATATTCATGGTAACAACGTCTGGAGTGTGGCCCAGTCCTGGATAAACATCATGCGACAATGCGCAGCCTGCAGTGCTTGCGCCATACGGCGCAAGCCGGCAGTACCGCTTTGGTATTGGCTTTCCTGGGCCGGCAGTATTTTTTCCACGCTTTGCACCATGCTGAAGGGCAATCCGTCCAGGGCGGCTGTAGCACGCGCCACGCCCAGGCTGACGGTATGGGTACTCGTGCTGAACAGCATGATGTCTGCACGCTGCACCCCGGCTTCGCGCAGCTGCCGGCCCAGGCCGGGCATGGCCAAGTGACGGTGATGAAAGGTAGCCGCCAGTGGCCAGGCTGCTGTACGTGCGGCCATGGCCAATGTCTGCAACCATTGTTGCTGCAGTGCAGCCTGCCGACTTTGCCAGTTTGGTAGCTGCTCAATTTCCAGGTCCAGGCTCAGGCCATCCATACGCAACGTGGCCAACTGCTGTAGCAGCACTTGCAACGCCGCACGCCCGTCCGGGGCTATCCAGCTACTGTCGCCCAACAGTAGCTCTACCGCGATACCGTGCTGGTGTGCGGAGTCCAGCAGGCGGGCCATGTCGGCAGTCAGATGGGGGGAGGCAATCTGGGCCGCCGTAAGGCCCAGCAGCACCCGCTGTACACCATAACGCTGCCATGCGGCCACCACCTTCCATGGGTCTTTCAAAGCCTGGCGGCTATCCCATACGTAGCTACCCCAGCTTACCGCCGTTCTTTGCCCTTCACTGGCTGCACGCTGAGCCGATTCGGGCAGGTTGACTGGCTGCTGCAATGGCTGCTGCAATGGCTGCGGCAGCGGGGCATCGGCAGCAATGCCATCACCCTGAGCAGCCAAACGAACCAGTGCCGCCTGCTCTTGCTGCCAGCCAGCCAGCATGGCCAGCGCCTGACGGTAGTAGCGATATCGTGCGGCCAACCATTGCTCCAGCGTATCGCCAGGCAGACGCTGGGCGCGCAGCTGGCGTTCGAATAGCGCCTGCTGCAGGGCTCGCAGGTAGTCGCCCTGATTCTGCTGTTCAAGCCGCGCCAAGCGCAGTGCCGATTGCTGCTGCTCGCGACTGGTTTGCCACTGCTGGCGAGCCTGTTCGTACGCCAGCAATGCGGCATCCGCTTCGGCCTGCCGCTGCTGTCTGCTGCCGCTGCGGTAGTCGTCCAGCGACAGGGGCATGTTAAGGCTGAGGTTGGCTTGCAGGTTGTTATTGCCGTAGAGGCGGCCACGGCTGTCCTGCTTCTGGCCCAGACCTACTGCCACATTGGCATTGATGCCATCCCAGCGTGACTGCGCTTGCTGCTGCCATTGCTGCCAACGCTGATAGGGCTCTTGCAGGGCCGGCAGGGCCAGAATGGCCTGCTGCTCATCACTGGCTGGCTGGCCACGGAAGGCAGCCAGTTGCAACGGCTCTTCCAGCGGCAGGCTAGTGAGCTGGCGTAGTTGCTGTAATGCCTGGCTGCGCTGCGCCTGGGCCTGCTCCTGGCGCAGCCGTGCTTCGCTGATGCCTGCCAGGTAGGTTTGTTCGTCGGAAGGCAGCATCAAGCCCTGCTGCCGCCGGGCAAGTAAATGCGGCGTGGCCTTTTCCTGCTGGGACAGAAAAGCTTGTACCAGGGCGAGCTGCAATGTGGCGTGCGTGTAGTCCAGATACGCCAGGCGCAACTGCTGCAACCCGACGAGTTGGCTTTGGCGAGCGCGCAGCTCTGCCTGTGTCAGCTGTAGCTGTGCCATAGCCACATCGCGCTGCAAACGCTCGCGGCTACCCAGCAAAGCGTGACTTATACCCAGCGTGCTTTCCACGCCGCTGCTGTTAGCACCCTCGCCTTCGCGCCCCAAGCGCGGGCTTACCGTGGCGTAAAGCTGCCAGCCAACCATGGCCTGTAACTGCTGCAACTGGCCCTGGGCCGCCTGCCCGGCGTAAGCAGCCTGCCGGGTGTCGGCACCATGTTGCAGATAGGCCTGTTCCAGCGTGGCCAGCTCGCCCGCGTGTAGTGTCGCGGCTAGCCCGCATAGCAGCAGCATGCCGTAGAAGAAACCCCGTTTGCTCAATGTCTTGTCGTCCTTTTCAGTACCCACCACGGCGCCATAGAGGATTCCTCGTGCCCGCGGCGCAGCAGTTCGTTCAGGATTGCCACGCTGCTCCACAAGCGCAGCAGCAGCATATACAGACAGAACACCGGCAGCCAAAGCAGGTCCACTGACTCGACACCCGGTCGACTGCTGCTAACCACCAGGTAACACAGGTAGTTGAATACCGAGATAAGCAGATAGTAGAAATAAACCAGTAACTGAAGCGCCAGATAGGCGGGCAGCGGCAGAATGAAGGCCAGCCAGATGAAATACAGGAAGATGGTGAAGGGGGCGACAATCTGGAACAACAGCCCACTCCATACTAGTGCGATGAAATGCGGCCAGCCGGTAAGGCGCGGTGAAAAGGCATGGCGGTGCTTGCGCAGATACAGGTAGGCCAGGTCACCGTCCCAGCGCAGACGCTGCAGGAAAAACAGCCGCCAGGTTTCGGGCACATCGGTATGCCCCACAGCACGCGGCTCGAACACAATACGCAGATCATTACGCCGCACATACTGTTTCAGGCGCAGCGTCAGATCCAGGTCTTCTGCCGTTCCGGTGTTCCAACCGCCAATCTGGCGCAGCACACTGGCGCGGAAAACACCAAACGCACCGGAAACATTATTGAGTACACCCAGCTCGCTCAGGCCTGTCTTGGCCATCAGCAACGATAGCCGGTATTCCATAGCCTGCAGGTATGCAACCAATGATACGTTGGCGTTACGCGCAGTGAGCGTGCCAGACACGGCAGCCACCTTCGGATCGGCAAAGTGCCGTACAGCTTTGCTAACCATATCGTTATCAAACGAGGTATCGCCATCTAGCGCCATGACGATTTCACCACGGCTCATGGCAAAGCCGGCATTAAGCGAGGAGACCCGCCCGCCACGCTGCCATTTGGGCAACATGATGATGCGTCGGTGAGGGTAGCGTTTGCCATGCTGCCGGATAAAGCGCTGTACGGCCTGCATCGTGACGTGGTTCTGGATGGCACCATCTACCATGGCAATGATTTCCAGGCTACCCGGGTAATCCTGCTCGCACAGTGTGTGCAGTGTGGGCGCTACCGCCTCACCCTCGCTGTAGCAGGTAATCAGGCAGCTGACCGACGGGTAATAAGGCCAGCGAGGGTACCATTGCAGCCGACTACGCAGCACATGGCGCATCAGGCCGGCCAGTACCGCCAGATAGTAGGGCAACTCCATAAATAGCAACATGGGAAACAGCAGTACGCTCAGGCGTAACGGGTCGGTCTGCAGCTGCTGCAACCAGTGCTGCAAAGCCAGGGCAACGGCAGCCAGGCTCAGGCTGCTCATGGCAACACGGCATTGCAAAGGGCATCAAGCAGCAAGCCGGTATCTTGTGCCTGATGCTGTACAGGCTGGGTGCTGTAGCTGTGCATCAACAGCTCTACTGCCAGGCCATCGCTCATACCCTGCGCCAGAACGTGCTGGATTTTTTGCTGCAGCGAGGCTACACCTGCCACCGGCGTATTGGGCAACAAGATCAGGTACAGGTCGTCGGTCAGCAAGGTGGCCAGATCGGTGCTACGAATATGCTCCTGCAGCAGCTGCTGCAAACGCTCCAGCTGCTGCATGGTGGCCTGGTAGCCGTGCTGTGCCACCAGCTGCGGCACATTGCCCAGACGCAGCGCCACCAGCGAATAAGGCTGCTGTGGATAACGCACGCACAGCTGGTCGACCCAGGACAGGTTAAAGCGGAACAGCTCAGGCGACACCAAGCCACCCAACAGGCGAAATACCTGTAGCTCACGAAGCTGGTCGCCATGTCGGCACAGCAACTTGCCGCGTTCGCTCAGCACGTAATCGTGCACTTTTACCGTATTTAGCTGTGCCGGCTCGCACGCGTGTTCACAGGCGGTACAACGCGCGCGGATGGCGGGCTCGATAAACAGCTCGCTACATGCAAGGCACTGATAGTTTTCCATCGGCCGATCGTAATCGCTACCGATATGGCGCAAGCGGCTACTGCAATTGGGACAGGTGAGCGTGCCTTGCTGGCGAAAATGCCCCTGCGGCGCCACATGGCCGCAGTTAAAGCAGTGAATGGCACTTTCTTGACGGATATCGTGGTGATGGCAAGACGGACACAAGTCGATGTAGTTCAGGTGGGCGCTGGCACAAGACGGGCAAGCACGCAGGCGGTCATGCAGCGTATCGGGGACAAGCAGGCCCTGCTGCAAGGCTTGCTGTATCAATAGCTGCGCAGTGTCTTCATGACCGGTCAGGCACTCGGCCAGCGGGTAACCATACACACCGGCGCGGCGCCAGTCGCGTAGCGGCTGCAAACTCCCCTGCTCGCGCGTCCACAAGTAGGACAGCAGCCGCTGCAGATACGGGTCGGCATGCTGCAGGGTCAACAAGGCTTGCCGCTGCTGCCAAAGGCTGATCTGGCGTGCCATCTCATCCGCTGCCTGCCACACACCATCTGTCAGTAGCGCCAGCATGGCCTGCTGCTCGTCGCGCGGACACAGAAACACAAGGTGGCTGGCAAAACGTGCGTGGCCACGCAGGCTGCGCAGGGTATCCAGCAAACTGGCATCGTGGCTGTCTGCCAGCAAAAAAGCAGCCGGGTTCATGTCTGCCGGCAGCTGTGTCAGGCTGGTGAAGACGTGCAGGTGCTGATCGTGCTGCAAGGTTGGCCGCCAGCCACCTGTCGAGGCGATAAGGGCGATGTCTTGTCGTGAGTGAGGCATGTCAACCTGTATCAAAAACGCTGACCGCAGCATGGCTGCCATGTCAAATAAATCAAATATCGACCCGGCGCGGGTCGGCTAGTGACGAAAGCGCAGCACAAAAATAAAGCGCCACCATTTAAGTGACGCCAAGCCTGCAAGCCACGCCAGACTAGACTGGTGGCGGGTAAATTATCAGAGTTTTTCCTCATGACAAGCTTAGCCGGAAAGTTTTCCCAGTTTATATATTTAAATATAAAGAATTACATTTAAATACTATAGTTATGTTTACATAACACCAATAAAACACTGTCCCACATAGCACATCCATACCCAGCCCCCCGACCTCTGGCAAAACGTACATGGTAGGGCAATGCGCCAAATATGCAGACCGTACGATGCGATTACCCGCAGGCTGACCACACATAGCGCACAGGCTGCAATCGTCCCCATAGATCAGGATGAGATGGCACCGCTAAGCGCCATGCGAACCCGGACAAGTGGCGCATTGTTTTTTTCACACCCGCACAACACAGCTTAACCTGTCGCCTCAGCCAGCATGCCTTCTACTACCAAGGAGGAAAACATCGTTTCTTTCGGCGCAAATCATCCCCTACTCATGTCATGTGTTCGAGATGACCTGCAAGAGACAGACGACAGTAGCCACTGACCAGCTTGGCCGCAGCGCATGACGACAGTGACCACCGGCCAACCGGGCTGGGTGCCGGTGGCGCTGTAGTCGGGTAGCCCAGTGCAAGGCAAGGCCCACTGATGAAAGGTTGGCCGCAGAGGCAGGCAACGACACAACAACCATCAGACGCTGTATTGCCGCTTGGGCTGGCCGCTGCGCTGGGCGCTTTCCCAGCCGCCCACCTCGCCCACCGGCATATCCTCCGGCGCCAGCGGTACCAGGCCGCGAACCAGGTCGGCGGCACGCTCCGCCAACATGATGGTGGGTGCGTTCAGATTGCCGTTCGGCTCGGTGGGGAACACCGAGGAATCAATTACCCGCAGGCCTGTGATACCACGCACCCGCAGCTCGGAATCCACCACCGCCATGTCGTCCTCGCCCATGCGGCAGGAGCCGCACGGGTGCATGGTGCTTTCCATATTGGCACGCACGAAGGCATCGATCTCGGCATCGGTCTGCACCTGCGGCCCCGGCGCCAGCTCCTCACCGCGATAGTAGTCCATCGCTGGCTGCGCCAGAATCTCGCGCGTCAGCCGCACGCAGCGGCGGAAGCCTTCGCGATCCGCTTCACTTTCCAGATAGTTGAAACGGATCTCGGGATGCTGGTACGGGTCGGCACTGCGGGCGCGCACATAGCCACGGCTCTTGGGCTTGTTGGGGCCGGTCAGCACCATGAAACCATGCCCCTTGAACGGCTTGTCGCCATCGTAGCGCATCGCCGCCGGCAGAAAGTGGAACTGGATGTCCGGCCAGCGCAGCCCCTTGCCGGAGCGGATGAAACCACCCGCCTCGAAGTGGTTGCTGGCGCCCAGGCCATCTTTGAATAGCAACCAGCGCAGGCCGATCATCGCCTTACCCCACAGGCTCATCTTGCTGTGGAGGGTAATCGGCTGCTTGCAGGTGTACTGGATGTAGATCTCGCTGTGATCCTGCAGGTTTTCCCCCACGCCCGGCAGATCGTGCTTGAGTTCAATGCCAGCCTGGCGCAGCACCGCCGCCGGGCCGATGCCGGAGCGCTGCAACAGGTGCGGCGAGCCGATCGGCCCGGACGACACCAGCACCTCGCCCTGGCAACGCACCGTGTGGGTCTGGCCGCGCTGGTCGTATTCGATGCCCACCGCGCGCTTGCCTTCCAGCAAAATGCGCCGGGTCATGGCATGGGTCAGCACGGTCAGGTTCGGGCGCTGCATCACCGGGTGCAGGTAGGCATTCGCCGTGGAGCAGCGCACGCCGTTCTTCACCGTCATGTGCATGGCGCCAAAGCCTTCCTGCATATAGCCGTTGCAGTCATCGGTCTTAATGTAACCGGCCTCGGCACCGGCTTCTATCCAGGCACCATAGAGCGGGTTGGCCATATTGTTGCCGTTGTTGGTGGCCAGCGGGCCGTCGCCACCGCGGTAGTGGTCTGCACCAAACGTGAAGCTTTCGGCACGCTTGAAGTACGGCAGGCAGTGACGGTAGCCCCAGTGCTTCGCCCCCAGCGATTCCCACTCGTCAAAGTCGTAGGCATGGCCACGGATGTACACCAGCCCGTTGATCGACGAAGAGCCTCCCAGTACCTTGCCGCGGGGGCAATGCAGCCGGCGATTGTTCAGATAGGGCTCGGGCTCGGTCTCGAAGTGCCAGTTGTAACGCTTGGTGTTCATCGGGATGGAGAACGCGCTGGGCATCTGGATGATCACGCTCTTGTCGCTGCCGCCGTATTCCAGCACCAGCACGCTGACCTTCGGGTCCTCGGTCAGCCGGTGGGCGAGCACACAACCGGCAGAGCCGGCCCCCACGATAATGTAGTCGAAAGACTGCGCCATGATGCTTGCTCCTGACTAACGATCAGCAGCACGGCTGCGGCCAACGTTGACACGGGCAGAGGCTGCCGCAGGGTAGTCGCCATACCCCTTTGGTATGACCAGCAGACGGGTCAGCAGATAATGCACCACCCCAGCCAGCACACAGGACGGCAACGAGGCAGACAGCACGGCAAACAGCGGCGAAGCGGCAAGTGTCTGTGGATTAAAGATGAGTACGTAGATCAGGAAGCCAGCCAGCAACGCCAGCAGCGCCACCGGGTTGAAGCCCCCCCAGAAGCGGAACGGTGAGCGGCCTTCGGCGGCAAACACACTGCGCAGGCTCACGCGCTGACGCCGCAGCAGGAAGTAGTCGGCAATACCGATACCGGATAGTGCGCTGTTCAGGGCCGAAGTCCACACCAGGAAGATGAAAAAGCCGTCGTAGATGCCTGGGGTAAAGATCACAATGGCTACCGGTATCACGCAGAACAGCGCCACCAGCCGTTCCCACTTCATGGCCCGCAGGCTGTCCCAGGCAATCTGGCGCAAACCGACGATGGAGGTGTACAGGATGTTGACCATACTGGTGACGTTGGCAAAGGCAATGAATCCCAGGGCAACCACGCCAACCACCACACCGCCAACATTGGTCATCCAGATGGTGGGATCGCTGTTGCCCATCGAGGCCGCACCAAGCAGACCGACAATCTCACCCAGGGAAGCCGCCCCGAAGATCCCCACCACATTCGGCCAGAAGGCGGTGCGCTCGTTCTTGCTCAGACGTGCCAAATTGCCCAGGTACGGCCACCAGGAAAACCCTGCCGCCATGTTCACTTCCACCGCGATCATGAAATTCAGGTGCTTGTTTTCTGTCGGTGGCGCCAGCGCAGGCATGGCCATCAGCTCCGCAAAACCGTGCTTCTGCAAGATCATCCACAGCATGCCCAGCATCAGGGCCACCAGCGCCGGTGCCACGATCATGTTGAAGAACTTGATCGAGGTTGGCCCCTTGGCCACCATCCAGCCAGTCAGCACGATGGAGAGAACCGCCAGCACCAACGCCAGCGGGCCGGTTGGTGACGCCTGGTGGGCGTCCACCAGCGCAATCAGACCATCTACCGAGCGGCCAAACATCATGCCCAGTACCGCCAGCCAGCCCATGGTAAGAAACACCACCGCCAATACGTAGACCAGCCGGCTGCCATTGGCGCCGAACACGCTACGCAGGAACGTGAACTGCTCCAGCCCGTATCGCCCGCCAGGCAGACAGGTTGGCAGTGCCACCAGCATCACGCCGAGAATGTTGCCGATAATGATGGCGGCAATGCCCTCCTTCGGCCCGACGAACAGCGCGGTGGCACCGCCAATCAGGAATGCCCAGGTGGCAATCGCCAGCGCGGAGTTGGCGTAGGAGAATTCCCAGAAGCCCCAGATACGCTCCCCGGGCAGCAGTGGCGTATCGCCACGCTCTGCCGCCACGCGAAATTCCACATCACGATGATGGCTCATGGCTCACACCCCCACACATAACAGACAACGACCAGCCCCAAGGTCAGCAACAATGCTGCCAGGTAATCCGCCGCGCCCATGGCACCAGGCCACTGCGCTTGCGCCTCCAGTTCCTCATAGCAGCGGATACGCTGCTCCAGGTCCGCTGCACGTTCCTTGTCTTGCATGGTATCCATCAGAGTCACCTCTATGCTTTGTCTGGCGTCTGCCAGGCATACTGAAAACTGGGTAGGTGGTGGCCAGCCCGCCGCGTTACGCGCGCCGTGCTGGCGACAGTGGCAAATCAGGGCAGCGTGATCCACACCGCCTTGGTGGTCATCAGGTGATCCAGCTGTTCGGCGCCAAGGTCCTTGCCGAAACCGGAACCCTTGACGCCACCAAACGGCAGTGCCGGGTCGATGGTGCCGTGGGCGTTCACATACACCATGCCGGCCTCGATGCGCGGCATCAGGCTGTGCACCAGGCTCAGGTCATTGGAGTAGATTGCAGCCGCGAGCCCGTATTCCGTATCGTTCGCCAGTGCCACCGCTTCATCCACATCGTCGAATGGCATGGTGGCCAGCACCGGGCCAAAAATTTCCTCGCGCACGATGCGCATCGTCTGGCGGCAGTGGGCAAAGATGGTCGGCTCCACAAAAAAGCCGGGGCCAGGCAGCGCCTTGCCGCCACAAACCAGCTGCGCGCCCTCCTCGATAGCGCTGGCGATATAGGACAGCACGCTGTCCTTCTGCTGCGCGGACACCAGCGGGCCGAGGTAGCAGCCCGGATCCAGGCCGGGAGCGATCTTCAGGTCGCGGGTCAGCGCCACCAGTTCGTCCAGAAACGGCTGGTACACACTGCGCGCCACGTAGACACGCGTGCCGGCATCGCACACCTGGCCGGCGTTGAAGAACACGCCATTCACCACCGCGTTGGCAGCAGCCTTCAGGTCGGCATCGGCCAGCACGATCACCGGGGACTTGCCGCCCAGCTCCAGCGTCACATGCTTGAGCTGATCCACGGCGGCAGCGCCTACCTTGCGGCCAACCTCCGTGGAGCCGGTAAAGGTGAGCTTATTGATGCCGGGGTGGCTGGTCATGGCGGCACCGATCACGCTGCCACGACCGGTAACAATGTTCACCACGCCATCCGGAATACCGGCCTGCTGCACCAGCTCGGCAAAACGCAGCGTGGACAGCGAGGTGAGCTCCGCCGGCTTGATCACCATGGTGCACCCCACGGCCAGCGCGGCCGCCAGCTTCCACACCATAGTCTGCAGGGGAAAGTTCCACGGCACGATGGCGGCCACCACGCCCACCGGCTCCTTGAGGGTGTAGGCCAGGTAATTGCCCGGCAACGACGATGGTGCCACGACACGTCCGTGTAGCTTGCTTGCCCAGCCGGCAAAGTAGCGGAGGGTATCCACCGAACCCTGCACGTCGATATCGCGGGCAAAGGCTACCGACTTGCCCATGTCGATGGCCTCCAGCTCCGCCAGCTCGGTGGCGTGTTCTTCCATCAGGTCAGCCAGGCGGTGCAGCAGGCGTTCGCGCCCCAGCGGCTTGAGCTGACGCCATTCGCCGCCATCGAACTGCGCGCGCGCCGCAGCCACGGCACGGTCCAGGTCGGCTACCGTGGCGGATGGCACGGTGGTGACCTGACCTTCGGTGGAGGGCTCGATCACCTTAAAACGGGCGCCATCGCTGGCATCCAGCCACTGGCCACCAATGAACATTTTCTGCGGCTTGGCAAGAAACTGGCGGGTAGCATCGGCAATCCCGTATTTATCCAGATACTGCTGTACGACTTGATCCATGCTGATTTCCCCTTCTCTTTGACCGCCTCGCCCAGGCGAGGATGGCTGGCATGACAGGTGCGGCTCAGCCGCGACGTGCTTCGGCGCGGGCGTGGAAAATGAAGCCGATGCTGTTCATCAGCAGCTGGGCGGCCAGGATGGAGGTCACCCCGGTCGGGTCGTAGGCCGGGGCCACTTCCACCAGGTCCATACCGACGATGCGACCCTGGCTGCGCTTGGCCAGGCCCTGAATGATTTCCAGCACTTCGTAGTACTGGAAGCCACCATGGCTAGGGGTGCCGGTACCCGGGGCAATGGACGGGTCGAAGCCATCGATATCGATGGTGATGTAGTAGTTGGCCGCTTCCGGAATCTGTGCCAGCACGCCCGCGGCACCCAGCATGCGCACCTGGCGCACCGATAGCACGGTGGAGCCGGCAGCACGGGCTGCGGCATAGTCGTCGCGGTTGGAGGACGACACATTGCGGATACCCAGCTGGGTCATGCCGACGATATGGTCCATCTCTGAAGCGCGGCGCAACGGGCTGCCATGGCCGTAGCGCACACCATGGCGCTCGTCGACAAAATCGAGGTGGGCATCGATGTGCAGGATATGAATAGGGCCCTTGCCCTGGAACGCCTTGATGACCGGCGCGTGAATGGAGTGATCGCCGCCCAGCACCACCGGCATGGCGCCGGCAGCCAGGATCTTTTGTACCGCCAGCTCGATATTGGCGTTACTGCTGACCATATCGGTATGCACGATGTCGGCATCGCCCACATCCACCATGCGTACGTCTTCGCGGGTGAGGTACATCACGTCGTCTTCGAAGTCGTAGGCGCCGGCATGGCCGAAAGAGAACAGCGTGGATGCCTCGCGAATACCGCGCGGCCCGAAACGGGCGCCAGAGCGCCACTGGGTACCCATGTCATTGGGGGCACCCAGAATCGCCACATCGGCATCGATGTGCTCCCAGTCCAGGCAGACCGGGGCTTTGGCGAAGGTGCAGTGGCCGACGAACGGCAGGTTCAGGCGACCTTCTTCGTAACTGTTTTTCGACATGAGCCTATCCCCGCATGTGATGTACTGGTACGGCTGGGGCTTGCACGGCACCCAGTGTTTCCATGACTATGCACAGAGACTCGCGTCGAAAACATCATAAAAATCAGATACACGCATCGGGATTGCCGAAGTAGGCCCAACGGCCATCCAGCTTGGTAAAGGCGGGGTTTTACTACCATTCGCTGCAGGATGTTTATCGAAAGCAACAGAAGGGAGCGCGCGCATGAAGCAACTGCAAGATGTGGACCTGAAGCTGCTGCGGGTATTCATGGCTATCGTGAAGTGCGGCGGTTTCTCTGCCGCGCAGGCCACGCTGAACATGAGCCAGTCCAGCATCAGCGAACAGATGACCAATCTGGAAACCCGGCTGGGCATGACCTTGTGCGAACGCGGGCGCGGCGGTTTTCGCCTCACAGAGCACGGCAGCGCCACCTATGAGGCCACCCGGCAGCTGTTGCTGGCAGTGGACAATTTCTGTACCGAAACCAGTGCCTTGAAACAGCGCATCTCCGGCAAGTTGCACCTGGGTATCATCGATAACACCATCAGCGATGCCGATTCGCCGCTGACGCGCGCGCTGCGCCGCTTTGTGAGCCGCGGCCACGATGTGCACCTGGAAGTCTACATCGGCATGCCGGCGGAGCTGGAAGAGCGGGTGCTGGATGGCCGCCTGCACATTGCCATCGGTCACTTTCCGCTACCGGTGGCCGGGCTGGACTACAGCCAGCTGTACCAGGAGCCGGACGGCCTGTTCTGCAGCCGCCACAGCCAGCTGTTTGCGGCCAACGATGAACAGCCGGAGCTGTTCGAGCATATTGCCGCCAGCCATATCGTGGCACGCGGCTACCTGCAGCAGCGCGACCTGCAACAGCTACAGGCGCACAAAGCGGCAGCCACGGTGGACAACATCGAAGCGCAGGCGATGCTGATCCTGTCCGGCGCCTATATCGGTTTTCTGCCCAGCCACTACGCCAGCCGCTGGGTGGTCAGCGGCGACATGCGCCAGATAGCGCCACAACGCTTTCGTTCCGACTGGCCATTCACCGCCATTACCCGCAAGAGCGTGCCGCAATCGGCGGTGCTGCGCGCGTTTCTTGCCGACCTGCTGCCAGACAGGCAAGGCAGCTCCATTCAATAAGTATCAACAATAAATTGCAATCAGTCTTGATAAAGCATCAGCCCTGCCACTACCCCGCCGCGGCAAAGCTATACATGACCCTATCGCCCTTACGCTAGCCACTGCCCGACAGCCTGTTTTATCCGCACCGGCGGAGCTAGCCTGGCGATTGGCACGCTGTACCCAGCGCCTGCTTTCGCGAGCTACGGTGGGCCATCACCACCTCTCACCCTGGCGCGGCTACACCCATTCCGGCATACAGCTGGCGCTAGCAGCCAAGCGGCGTAGCGTTCTGGAGCAACCGCGTCACCCAGCATTACGCCGTGGACGACTACCGCCCGGCGCACCGCATCATGCACCGCGCCACCATTCTGGGCGACAGGCCGTTTTAGTTGGCCGCGGCTGGCGCGTCGTCACGGCGCTGCTGGCTAACCCAGATCAGCTTGCCGGTATCAAAGCCCAGCGCCTGCGCCTGGGCCAACAGGCGCGTTTTCACGTCGTCCGGCAGCTGGCGATCACGTGCTAGCAGCCACAAGTAGCTGCGGTCGTTACCAGCCACCATCGCCCAGCGGTAGGCCGGGTCCAGCGCCACCACGTGGTAGCCACCGTAGAACGGGCCGAAAAACGACACTTTCAACGAGGCGGTGGCCGGGTCGGCATTGAAATACGCCCGCCCCAGCGCCTGCTGCCAGCGGCCGCTGGCAGTGTCGTAGCCACGGTTCAGTACCGCCACGCTGCCATCGGCCTGCGGCGTGTAGCTGGCGCGCACGTCGCTCATGCCACGCTCGAAGCGGTGATCCAGCCGCGCTATCTCGTACCACTGCCCGCTATAGCGTTGCAGGTCAAAACCCGTCACCGGCAGGATGCCGGGTGGCGGCAAGGTGCTGCAGGCAGTCAGCGACAAGGCCAGGCTAGCCATCAGTACAAGGTGGCGACATCGGATAGGCATGATTCAAGGCTCCTGTTGGCAAGGGTTGGCCGCACACGGCAAACCCGGGTGCGGCAGCCATGCAGCATGGGGGCTCAGCCGGTAAAGCTCAATAGCAGGCCTGTCGATAGCCACGGCAATAAAACCCGGCAAGGGTACGCAATGCACTGGAACTACTAATGATAGGAAGGCGCATCGGCAAGACATGGCTCATTCATCAGTACAGCCAGGCGCGCGCTCACCACCACCACGCTGCTCGCACCACGCGGCATGGCCAGCTGGCAGGCAACTGCGCAAGAATCGGGCTGCCGCAAGCCTGCGCCAGCTTTACAGTGCCCCTGTCACTCCACAGGAGCCCCACATGACACTGCTACAAGACAAGGTTGCCATGCTGACAGGTGCCTCAGCCGGCATCGGCGCAGCCACCGCCCGCTTATTGACAGCACACGGCGCAGCCGTGGTACTGAATGCCCGCCAGGAGGGCCCGCTGCAAACGCTGGCAGCACAGCTGATGGCCGAAGGCGGCCGCGTCTACGTGGTAGCCGGCGACGTTACCCGCGCCGATACCCATCAGCGCTGCGTGGACGCCGCACTGCAACACTTTGGCGGCCTGGATATCGCTATCAACAACGCCGGCAGCACCCGCGCCATGCGGCCACTGGCCGAGCTGCAAACCGACGAGTGGGACGCCACACTGCAAAGCAAGCTCGGCGCAGCTTTTCTGGCGGCACGAGCGCAAATTCCTGCCATGCTGCTACGCGGCGGTGGCGCACTGGTATTTACCTCCAGCTTTGTCGGCAACAGTGTGGGCCTGCCCGGCATGGCGGCTTATGGTGCAGCCAAGGCCGGGCTGATGGGGCTGGTGAAAGGCATCACGGCCGATTACGCAGCGCAAGGCATACGCGCCAACGCGGTACTGCCCGGCGGCACACTCACCGCCATGGCTGGGGACGAGGCACAACAAGCCTGGGCTGCCGGCCTGCACGCCATGAAGCGGCTGGCGCAGCCGGCGGAAATCGCGGCCGCCATCGTATTCCTGGCCAGCCCGATGGCCAGTTTCGTCGCCGGGTCGGCGCTATATGCCGACGGCGGTAATGCGGCCGTGAAGTAACCGCGCGGCTGACATTCCTGAGGGTTTCTGCTTTGAAGCGGGGGGAAACGCGGCGTGCTTATCGCCCCCGATGCCGATTCAGCGGCATGCGTGGGCACGGTTTAGGCACAGAAATGGGCACAGAAGCCTGTCTGTGCCCAAAACGGAGGAGAGAAAACGCAAAACCCCTGATCCAATTTTTCAATTGAATCAGGGGTTTGTGTTTGGTTGCGGGAGCAGGATTTGAACCTACGACCTTCGGGTTATGAGGGCAAATTTTCGCCATCATCCGCATCACCACAGAATCACCCGCCACTAGAATCACTTTTCAAGACAGACACTTACCTAAAGCCATCACGAACCTGTCCAGGAAATGCGATGCAAACCAGGCACCGGAAAAGTGTCACACTTTTTTTCGGCAATTTGCAGGTTTTTTGACCGTCGGGTAGCCGGTTTCGCTGCGAGATGTCACTGGCACCCATTCATCCATCAGCTACTGCGCACCGGACACGACATACCGGCGGCCACGGCACCTCACGCAGCGAGCTCGCACAGCCAGCCCCCTCCGTTACGACTGCCGGCCACCGCAAGCTTCAAGCTACAAAACCTTCCTTCTCCACCGTGATTACCTGTCGGCCGCGACCAGATTTTCCACACCCTTTACGTTGTAAAATTGATTAACAACCTAAAAGTTGTATTTTGCATTTACAACACATAGCATGTAATGCGTACCCTATACGGACTCGGATACCATGCACTATCCCATCATCACCCCGGACCAATTGCCCGCCATGCTGCGCAGCCTGCGCCAGCGCGCCGGGCTCACCCAGACACAGCTGGCCGAACGACTGGGCATCAGCCAGCAAAGCTATGCCCGGCTGGAAGCCCGCCCGGCCGCAGCCAGCGTGGAGCGGCTAAGCAAACTGCTGCGGGCGCTGGATGCGGAACTGGTAATCCACACCCGCGATGACAAGCAGACCACCGTCAGCGACGAGGCGTGGTGAGATGGGCCGCAAGAGTCACCGGCAACAGCTGAATGTATGGATGAATGGTTTACTGGTGGGCGAATGGGCGCTCACCCGTAGCGGCGAAACCTTCACTTACCACGATAGCTGGCTGCATCACCCGCAAGCACGGCCACTGTCGCTGTCACTGCCGTTTTTACCCGGCAATGCCGCGTATCGCGGTGCCGTGGTCAATGCCTATTTCGATAATCTGCTACCCGATAGCGACAGCATCCGCCGCCGCCTGGCGCAACGCTACCGGCTGAGCGACAGCGCTGCGTTTACCCTGCTGGCCGCACTAGGGCGCGACTGCGTCGGCGCATTGCAACTGCTACCCCCAGACGAAACACCGCAAGACTTGCACAGCATCCACGGAGAAGCGCTAACAGAAGCTGATATCGCCAGCTTGCTGCAACAAACAGTACATGCTGGCGCACCTGGCCAACAGGAATATGAGACCGACCTGCGCTTATCCATTGCCGGCGCGCAGGAGAAAACCGCCTTGCTATACCACGAAGGGCGCTGGCAGCGCCCGCTGGGCAGTACGCCCACTACCCATATCCTGAAACTGCCCATGGGGTTGGTAGGCGGTATGCAAGCCGATATGCGCAGCTCGGTAGAAAACGAATGGCTCTGCGCGCAGCTGGTTGCCGCATTTGGCCTGCCGGTAGCCCGCTGCGACATTGCCCGCTTTGACGCGCAGAAAGTACTGGTAGTGGAACGTTTTGACCGCCGGCTAGCCGCAGACGGCAGCTGGCTAATGCGCCTACCGCAAGAAGACTTCTGCCAGGCTACTGGCACCCCGCCCCACCTCAAGTACCAGAGCGATGGCGGCCCGGGCATGGCGCGCATCCTCGATATTCTGGCCGGCTCCGAAAACAGCGAAACTGACCGCCAGCAGTTCTTCAAGGCCCAAGTGGTGTTCTGGCTGCTGGCTGCCACCGACGGCCACGCCAAAAACTTCAGCCTGTTTCATCTGCCGGGCGGCCGTTATAGAGCCACACCGCTATACGACATCTTGTCTGCCCACCCTGTCATCGGCCATGGTGCCGGCAAGGTGGCGCCACAAAAAGCCAAGCTGGCCATGGCGGTACGCGGACAAAGCCACCACTATCTGATCGACCACATCCGGCCACGCCACTGGCTGGCACAAGCGCGCAGCAGCGGCCTGACCGAAGCATGGGCCAAGACACTGCTGAACGAGCTGATAGATTGCACAGACAAGGTGCTAGAAGACGTTGCGCAAACACTGCCAGTAGATTTTCCGGCGGAATTGGCACAGGTCATTTTTGACGGCATACGGCGGCAGCGAGACAGGCTGGCCGCCGGGCTGAGCTGATCAACCTAGTAAATCTTGCGAGGCTCCAGAGGCATCAGAAAAAACTGGGGCAATTCAGATCAACTTGCAGGCAGAAAAGAGGCCGTCTTCACCACCAAACTTCATAAGCGTTCAAGCATTAGCCCGAACCTTGGTATCTAGCCGGTGACGCTGCCACGCCAATAGCCCCCCGCAGAGCAAAGCTACCACCGCCACCCCCGTAAATACTAAAGGCATAACCTGCTGTAACACCTGCGGCATAATCGGCAAGTGCTCGTTGGGCAGGCCTGCTAGCGCCTGCAAACACAAACCCGCCCACGATACCCCCAGCGCTCCCGCCAACTCGCGCAACATATTCTTGGCTTGATATGCTTGGCTGAATACCTGCTCTTCCACCCGGACAAAGGTCGTCGCCGCAGCCGTCCCCAGCAGGAAAGGCATGAATACGGCGTGACACAGCGTGCATGCCAGCAGCAAGACAACGATATTCTGAGACCCGGCACCAGCCAGCAAACTGCAAGCCGACGCCAGTGCCAGCATAGCCAGCAACACATAGCGAGCGGCATACGGCCAGCGTCGCATCAGCACAAAATGTAGCGCCACACAGGGGATCGCCAACAAGGTGCTACCACCCAGCAGTACGCCGGTCGTCAATACACTCAGTTGCAGACCATGCAGCAGATACAACGGCAGCAGGTAGGCCATGCCTGCCGCCAGCACATAACCACAACTGTAGGCCGCCATTCCCCACAGGTAATGGGCCGAGACAAAGCGGGCATACGGCAGCAACCCGCGCTGCCGGGGCGACTGCTGGTAGACATGGCCCAGCAATAGCACACAGCCGAGCATACCCAGCCCCCAGCTCAGCCCACCCGCCGCCAAAGGAACCTGTCGTACCTGCTCTAAAGCAAACAGCCACAGGGCAACGCCTGGCAGCAGCCACAGCAGGCCGGCAGCCGCCCCGCTACTGGGTTGACTATCGGCAACCGGCTCGTGGGCAGGCATGGCCCGGGTAAACCATAACGCCAGCAGGATCAAGGGCGCAGGCAGACAAAACAGCGCACGCCAACCCAGCCATTCCAGACAGACGGCCGCTAGCAAGGGCGCGCTGCCAGCCCCCAACATGATGCCCAGCGGCAGCAACAAGATGGCCTGCCCACGTGCCGGCCCCTGATAGTGCTGAATCTGCACCCGCGCAGCGGTAAACAATGCAGACGCTCCCAGCACCTGCAGCAGACGCCCAGCCAGTAAACCGTCAAAACCGTCGGCCAAGGCACAGCATACGGCGCCCAGAAACAACATCCCCAGAGACCACTGCAGGAAACGCCGGTACCCCAAGCGCTGCACGCACCAGCGATGCGCGGCAATCATCACGCAGCTCACGACGGCGCAGGCAGCCACCAGCTGGCCAAAGTCTGCCAACGTACCGCCACTACCCGCCAGGATGGCGCCTGCGCCAAACATCAGCATGACGTTCTGCAGGTAGTCCAGCATGGGCAGGAGCACAATTAGCACGTGATGGCGTGTCAGGTGACGGGGAAGCAGGTTAAACATGGCGATGGTGGTAACAGACAAAACACCATTATCGATGCCGGCTTATAATCGATGAAATCGATTAATAATATAGTACCCATGCACAATATCGATAACCATAGCCAGCTGCTACGGCTGGATCTCAACCTGCTGGTCGTGTTCGATGCCATGATGCAGGAGCGGCACGTCAGCCGCGCCGCTGCACGCCTCAGCATCGGCCAGCCAGCCATGAGCCATGCCCTGGGCCGCCTGCGCCGCCTGCTGGACGACCCGCTGTTTGTCAGGCAAGGCAACCGCATGCAAGCCACCCCGCGCGCGCTGGCACTGGCCCCGGCTGTGGCGAACTGGTTACAGGATGCGCGCAGCCTGCTAGCCCATGACGAAGTCCAGACGCCAGCACAGATGCAAGGCGTACTACGCATTGCCATGCCAGACGGACTCGAAACCCTGCTCTACCCGGCACTGCTGGCAAGGCTACGACAAGAAGCCCCTGGTCTGCTGCTGCGGGCTCAGCTACTGGAAATTGACCAGCAACTGCAAGCGCTGGACCGTCACGACGTGGACATGGTGCTTACCGCTGCCCCGCTGCAACTGCAGACCTGGCACGATCGTCAGTCACTAGGCCGGGCAGGCTTCAGCGCGGTGTACTCGCCGCAACAAGTCATGCTCCCCGCACAGCCTGAACTGTCGGCACTGGCCGCCGTACCACAACTGGCTAGCAGTTACCGCGGTACCGCCAGCGGTACCGTAGACCACTGGTTTGGCCAGCACGGCTTACAGCGTCGCATCGTGGCACAAGCGGCCAACCTCGGCACCATCGCCCAGACCTTGCAACAAACTGCGCTGCTATCGATCCAGCCTAGCCTCTACCTGCCGCTGCTACGCCAGCACGGCGAACTGGCTGCCATTACACTGCCCGACGACTTGTATATCGATATCGAACTGGTGTGGCACCGCCGCAACCAGCAACACCCGCCACTGCGCTATCTGCGCGAGCTGGTGGCAGCAGGAGTAAGCAGCCTGTCGCTTGCGACCTGAGCTTTGGTCTGCTGTAGATGGCATAGCAGATATGGTGCACCTGATATCAGGTGACGTTCCCGTGACCTCATCCCTCTGGCTGATACGCGCGCTAGCTGCGTCTCACTACATTGCGACCATCACCTGTCTGATGGTGACCCCTCGTAATGGAGACGCTCATGGATCAACCCGTATTCATTCAGGTCGGTGCGCTTGCCGACGGTTTTGCCCCCGCCAACCACACACTGCCTGCCTGCAACGAGCTCGCCGGCCGGCAGTTCCAGTTGCATGACGACACCGGTCGTGTCGCAGTACTCACTCTCAGCCAGCATGACGCACTGCAGCTGACGCAAGGCGACGTTACGCTGCACGCCCGCTGCCGTGTCACCTCGCTGCGGCCGCAGTGCTATCTGATTGATGGTTTACCGCAAGAAAACAGCCGGTCCTCGCTCAGCCTGGTGCTGGACCTTGCCCACGGCCTGTTTACCCGCATCGACGGCCAATTGCCTGACGAAGCAACAACCCGTATCGACCCGTTCCGGCGTGTGGCGCAAGGGCTGCCGCTGACGGCGGTGGAGGCTGTGATCACCCACGGCACGATAGATCGCCCGGTACAGGCTGGCGAGCGCCTACATCACCCAACCGATGAGCTGATCGGCATGCGCAACCTGTACCGCTACAGCCAGACGGAGTGCTACGAACACATTTACTTGAATAGCCACTTCTATGCGTGGCAATGCCTGCAGGGCGTGGAGCAGGGGCTGGCCGATGTTGACCGCTGCTATTACGTGAAACTGGCTGATGCGCTGTACCTGTTCGTGTGGTGCGAAAAGATTGTGCCGACACTGGGCGTGGTGCTGATCGACCTGGCTCAGGGCAAGACCGACGGCAAGATTGTCGGCTACCAGAGCGGTGACTTCAGCGCGCTGTCCAACTTTGCAGTCGGCGCCCAGGCCCAGGTGCTGAACACCACCCGCCATCCGCTAGCCTGATCAATACGGGCAGCCCGCTAGCGGCTGCCCGTGCGGGAGACCTCATGCTTACCCCCTCTTACGTTCCCGACTTTGACCAGCATATTGTGCTGGTCACCGGCGGCGCACAGGGTATTGGCCTGGCGCTGTGCCGCGCCTTTGCCGCCCACGGTGCCCACGTCATCATTGCCGATCGCCAGGCGGAGCAGGCCGAAGCAGCCGCGCAGCAACTGCAAGCAGACGGTGGGCGGGCACAAGCCTGGCCCATCGACCTGGCAGACCCCGACGCCATCCGGCAGATGATGCTGGCCATCGGCCAGCAGCATGGCCGGCTGGATATCCTGCTGCACAATGCCGCCTACTTTCCGCTGACGCCGCTGGCCGAGATCAGTGAAGCCGTGCTTTCGCGCACCTTGGCCGTCAATCTGTCAGCGCTGTTCTGGCTAACCCAGGCAGCCCTGCCCTGGCTACCCAAACCCGGCGGGCGCATTCTGGCTACCTCATCGGTCACCGGCCCACGGGTGGCCTACCCGGGGCTAGCGCATTACGCGGCGTCAAAAGCTGGCGTCAATGGCTTCATCCGTGCCGCCGCACTGGAGCTGGCGCCTAGCGGCATTACCGTCAACGGGGTGGAGCCGGGCATGATCCGCACGCCAGCCATGGCCAATCTGGGGGATGATGCGATCAACGACAATATCGCCCGCGCTATCCCGCTGGGCAGGCTGGGCGAGGCGGCGGATATTGCGGCAGCCATGCTGTTTCTGGCATCCGGTGCGGCCAACTACATCACCGGGCAAACCATCGTGGTGGACGGCGGCGCCACCCTGCCGGAGTCCTCGGTCGTTAGCTTGTAAGCGAAGCAGGCCGGTAGCCTCGCTACCGGCCTACCGGCTGACTTAGATGCGCGTAAATGCCAGGGTGGGAACATCCACGATGCTGGCGCCGCCATCGGCCACAATGCTGGCACCCGTCAGGATGGCCGCCTCGTCCGACATCAGGAAGCGACAAATACTGGCAATCTCGTGCGCTTCTGCCGGCCGCCGCAACGGCACGTCAGCGGTGACACGCTGGTAAGCCTGATCGAGGCTATCGCCGTAATGCGCCATCAACGGCTGCATCTCTTCATCTGCCATCGGTGTACGTACCCAGCCCGGGCACACGGCGTTCACCCGGACACCATCAGGGCCGACATCACGGGCCAGTGACCGCATCAGTCCCAGCAGGCCATGCTTGGCGGTGGTGTAACCGCACACACCCGGCCCTGCTGCCAGCGAGGCGATCGATGCCAGTAGCACGATGCTGCCACGGCGTTGCTTCAAGGCCGGCAGGCAGGCTCGGGCACTGGCAAAGGCAGTGCCAAGGTTGGCCGCCATCGCTTGCTGCCATTGCGCGTCATCCGTCTGCAAGATGTCACCCTGCCCCATACCGCCAGCGCAGGCCACTAAACCGTCAATCGCACCGTAATGCTGCAGGATGCTGGCCAGCATGCGCTGCCAGTCGTCGCTGCTGGCGGCATCACCAGCCAGTGTCAGGCCGCCAGTCTCCGCAGCCACGGCCTCCAGCATTGCGGCACGGCGGCCAATCAATACCAGCCGGGCCCCCTCGGCAGCCAAACGGCGGGCACACGCCTGACCAATACCGGTACCGGCGCCGGTAATCACGATGATCTTGTTGCGAAACGACATGGCAATCTCCTGGTGGGAAAAACTCAGTCTGCCTTGCCCCGCGGCCCTGCCCCATCCACCGGAGGGATGAGGTGCTGCCAGCCAGCATGTGAAATGTTAAGATATTCATCATTCAGACTTCAGACTTGCCTCATGGACCAGCATCTCCCGCATCAGCATCGTCTCCCCCAGCACCTGTTGCGCGCCCGCGAGGCCGTCATGGCGTACTTCCGGCCACTCTTGAACGGTTTTGGCCTGACCGAACAACAGTGGCGCATCATGCGTCTGCTGGACGACCGCGGTGAAATGGAAGCCGGCATGGTGGCAGACCTGGCCTGCATCCTGTCACCCAGCCTCACCGGCATTCTGGTACGCATGGAAAAGGCCGGGTTGATTCATCGCCGTAAAGACAAAACCGATAGCCGCCGCCTGATCGTGTCGCTATCCGACAGCGGCCGCGCGCTGACGCACCAGATTTCGCCGCTATCCGCCGCCTGCTACCAGCAGATCGAGCAGCACTTTGGCGAGGCCAAACTGAGCCAACTGCTGCAACTGCTGGCCGAGCTGGAGCAGCTGCCGGCACCGGGCCAGGTCAGCGAGACTGCCGACAGCGACGGCGAGAACGAAGACTACAACACACCCGACGCGTAGCTGGGCCGAGACGTAACAAAGCACAAGGGCGCCTATGGCGCCCTTGTGCTTTGTCGGGAAAAATCCGCGGGACTCATGCGGCCAACAAGGTGCGGCACACCTGCAGGCTGCTCAGCATGGCAGTACGCTGCTCACTAACCAGCCGGATGTAACGGCGCATCGGTGGCAGCGTAGTCACCAGCTCGCTGGCACCAAAGTGCTCGATACACAGCTGCCAGCACCCTTCCGCCAGATACAGCTCACAGCGACGAAAATCCAGCGGCAGCAAGGCACGGATCACCAGCGGGTCGGTCTCCAGGCGGCGAGCGATGGCAAGCAACGCCTCATCCCGGCTGCCTTCGACGGTGCAGGCAATGCCCTGCCGCCGCAACGTTCCGGTATGCCGAATCACCACCCGTGCCGGGGGCAGTGCTGCCAGCGTGGAGGACACAGGCACCAGCAGCCGGAACTCGCAGCACACGGTGTGGGCCAGGAACATCGACTCGACACGCTCCTGTACCGTGAAATGCAGGCCGTCGCCCACCGTGCACGTCATCGAGCTGTCGTCCTGCGTCGTGCACACCGCCCCCGCCAACGCCAGCTCCGGCTGCAGCCTGGCCAGCGTGGCACCGGCGCGGTATGCACGAGGCGGGCGCGGGCGGCGCCAGCGCTCAGCCCAGCGAGGCCACACGCTTCATTTCCTCATCGATCAGCGACTCATGGCCGGCCGCCTTGCCGAACTCTTCTTCCAGCAAGACTTCGATTTCTACCGGGCGGAAAGGGTTAACCTTCTGCACAAACACGGTCCACACCAGGGCGTACACCGCAGTCAGGCCCAGCATCACACCAAACGGTACGTAAATGTCGCGGCTGTTCATGCCCGGCGGGGTGATGAACCAGATAGCGATGATGATGCCGACACTGGACACGATCTGCGGCAGCGGAAACCACGGCGAACGGTAGGCGCGCGGAAAGTCCGGGCGGCGGATACGCAACATCACCACCGAGATGTTCACCAGCAGGTAAGCCACGCCCCAGGCACACACGGCGGCCAGTACCAGCGGCATGATGCGGTCCAGATTGCCCTGGATGTACCAAGCGTGTGCACACGGGATGATGACGGCCACCAGGATGCCCACCAGCGGGGTCTTGAAACGCGGATGCAAGTAAGTGAATGCACGGGGTAGCGCACCATCTAGCGCCATGCCGTACAGGATGCGCGGCAAGGCGGCGATCAGCGTGTTGATGGTGGCGGCACCGGCAAACAGTAAGCCGATACCCAGCCAGATCTTGCCGAACGGGCCCATCACTTGCTCGGCAAACGCCGGAATGGCCATCGGGGTATCCAGCAGGTGAGGGCCTTGCGGGTTATTCGGGTCCATCGGCACGTTGGCCACCTGATGCACCATGGCAGCACCATACAAGAACATGGTGCTGGCCACGCCGGTCAGACCCAGCTTGGCGGCCAGCGGAATATTGCGGCTGGCACGTTTCAGCTCTGGCGCCAGCGGTGTCACCAGCTCGAAACCGACAAACATGAACATGGCCATGCCGATCAGACTCAGCACACCAGTGGGGTCAGACAGGTCCAGCGGGCTGCCGAACCAGCCTTCAAAATGCACCGCCGGCGCTTTCATCAGGCCGATGACACCGAAGATGGTCAGCGTGGCCCACATCACGAAGGTCAGGATGATTTCGGCCTTGCCGAAGATGGTGATGCCTAGTGAATTAAGCACGCCAAACAAGATCACCAGCCCTACCCCCACCAGCCATGAATAGCCACTGCTTTCCATCATGGTGTTCAGGTGCTCGAAATTCACCAGCGCCATGACCCCGGAAAGAATGGTCTCGGCCGTACCGGCAAACACATGTACCAGTAAATAGGCCGAAATGGTGCCGGTAATGGCAAAAAAACGACCCATGCCACAGGAGATATAGTCGTATACCGCACCCGAAGTCGGCAACATGGAAGCCGCCTCGGAAAATGTGGTGGCCTGTGCCTGCATCATCACCCAGGCTATCACCATGGCTAGCGCGAAGGTACTACCGCCGATACCAAAGCCACTGGTAGCGGTCAGGATCACCGGGCTGGCCATGATGACACCGACCGAACTGGCCAGCGCTACCGGAAAGCCCACCACCCCCTGATCGAGGTAGCGACTCAGTTTCTGCTGAATGCTCATTGTTGGGACTCCTTTGATGTTCTCGCTTTGTAGCCGGCACCCTGTATTGGGTTTTGTCGCGGGGCCGGTTGTCACTAGGTCCAGTCTAGATGACCAGGCCGGGCGCCATACTGTCCGGCAGCCGCTCAAACAGGCAGCGTGTCAGGGCAGTACGGTTGTTTACGCCAAACTTGCGGTAGAGGTGCTGCAGGTGGGTCTTCACCGTAGGCACGCCCATGTCCAGCAAGCGGGCAATGGTTTTGTTACTGGCACCATCACGCAACAGCAGTGCCACATCTTGCTCCCTGGAGGTCAAGGCAACCTCACTGGCCAGTAGCGGATCGGCCAGAGGCAGGTGGCTGCCGGCGGCCAGCTCCAGCAAACCGTGCAGATGCTGCAAGGTCAGCACTTCCTGCCCGGTAAAGCTGCCCAGCGCTTCGTCGCGGATCAGGGAAAACCCCGCCACCACGCGCCCGCCACGCCGGATGAACAGCTCCACCACATCGTGCATACCGTGCCGCGCCATGAAGCGGCCGTAATGCGACTGCTGCAGACGGCCAGCCGGCAACGCTTCGCTGACCGGCATCACCGTGGTATCGGGGCCAAAGCGTACCGGCAACAGCGGGTCATGCTGCTGGTAATGCGCGAGATAGTGCTGATGGGTGCCACCCGGCATGCCCTGCAGCAGGTAGTGACGTGGCTGCTGGCAGGCGTCCACCTGGTAAAAGGCGCACGCACTCACCGGCACCAGGCCGGTGAGGCTGCTCATGCTACAACGGGCATAGTGGGCCACGACGGCAGAAACGGTAGAGGTCATGGTCACGGCTCCGTCAGGCAGTGCGGCGTTGCGCGATCAAGCGCCGGCGAAACCGGCATCCAGTGCCGAGACGATGGCGTCCAGCTGGGGCTGCTGGATGACCAGCGGAGGCGACAGGATGATCTTGGTGCCCACCGGGCGCACCAGTACTCCGTTTTCGCGGGCGATTTCTGCCACGCGGTTGGCGTAGCCACCCATCGGGTCTACCGGCTCGCGGGTGGCTTTGTCCACCACCAGATCCAGCGCCACCATCAGGCCTTTGCCACGCACTTCGCCCACGGCTGCGTACTTGTCGACAAACGGTTTCAGCTTGGCCAGCAGGTACTCACCTTGTGCAGCGGAGTTGCCCGGCAGGTTCTCGTCGCGCACGATCTTCAGGTTGGCGATGGCGGCCGCGCAGGCAACCGGATGGCCGGAGTAGGTGTAACCGTGCATGATGGCGCCGCCAAAATCGGCATTAGCAGCAAAGGCGTCGGCCACACGCTGGTTGACCACGGTGGCACCCAGCGGCACGTAGCCGGAGGAAATGCCCTTGGCCAGACACATGATGTCCGGTGCGACGCCCCACAGGCGGCTGCCGAACATGGAGCCGGAGCGGCCAAAGCCGGTAACGATTTCATCCGCAATCAGCAACACGCCGTATTTGTCACACACCTGGCGGATCAGCGGCCAGTAGGTGGCCGGCGGCACAATCACGCCACCGGCGCCCTGGATCGGCTCGGCGATGAAAGCAGCAACCGTATCCGGGCTCTGGAACAGGATTTCGCGCTCCAGCATCTGGGCACAGATTTCAGCCAGCTCTTGCGGGTCTTCGGTAAACGGGTTGCGGTAGGTCCACGGCGTTTCCACATGGAAGCAGCCCGGCAGCATCGGCTCGTAATTGCGGCGGAAAACAGTGTTGCCGTTTACGGAGGCACCACCGAAATGGGTACCGTGGTAGCCCTGCTTCAGCGAGATGAACTTGGTGCGGTCCGGTTGGCCTTTCACGCGCCAGTACTGGCGAGCCAGCTTCAGTGCGGTTTCTACGGCATCGGAGCCCCCGCTACTGAAAGCCACACGGGCCATGCCTTCCGGCTTCAACATGTCGATGATGGTGGCAGACAGCTCTTCGGCGCGCGGGTGGCTGATGCCGTCGAACAGCTGGAAGTACTCCAGCTCGTCCAGCTGGTTGACGATGGCTTGCTTGATCTCCGGGCGGTTGTGGCCAACGTTTACGTTCCACAGGCCGGCAACACCGTCTACCAGTTGGTGGCCCTTGTCGTCGTACACGTAGCAACCGTCACCACGCACAATGCGGATGGGTTCGCGGCGCTGCATCTCGTTGGGGTGCAGCATGGGGTGCCAGAAGCGGGCTTGATCGTAAGACATGGCAAGACTCCTTCAAAAAAAGTGGCCGGCGGTCGCGGCGTAAACGTAGGATGCAGCCCGGCGGGCCGGCAGCCGGCCAGGCGAATGACAGGGATTAGTGGGCGATGCACACCGACTTGAGTTCGGTAAAGCTCTCCAGCGCGGCACGGCCGAATTCGCGGCCAACCCCGGACTGTTTGTGGCCACCGAACGGCATGTTCGGGTCCAGCGGAATGTGGCTGTTGACCCACACCGTGCCGGCCTGGATTTTCGGCACCACGTTCATCACCAGCGACAGGTCATTGCTCCACACGCTTGCGGCCAGGCCATAAGGCGTGTCGTTGGCCAGATGTACGGCTTCTTCCATGCTGTCGAACGGCATGGCAACCAGTACCGGCCCGAAGATTTCCTCGCGCACCACAGTACTGCGGTGATCGACGTTGCTCAGCACGGTCGGCTGCACGAAGTAGCCCGGCAGGTCGGCAGCCTGGCCACCGGACAGCACCCGAGCCCCTTCAGCACGGGCAATATCGATGTAACGGCACACTGACTGTTGCTGGCGCGCAGAGACCAGCGGGTTGATCTGGGCGTTCAGGTCCATACCTGCACCGATGGTCATGCTGCTGGCTGCAGCGGCCAACCCTTCTACGACCTGGTCAAACTTGCTGCGATGGATGTAAATGCGCGAAGCAGCAGCACAGACCTGCCCCTGATTGAGGAAGCCGCCCATCATCGCGCCCTGGATGGCCTTGTCTACGTCCACATCGCCAAACACCAGCATCGGGTTCTTGCCACCCAGCTCCAGCGAGAAGCGCGCCATGTTGTCGAGTGCGGCATGGCCGACGGTCTTGCCGACTTCGGTAGAGCCGGTAAAGGTCACCTTGCTCACCAGCGGATGGCTGGCCAGCGCCTGGCCTGCACGGCTGCCCCGGCCAGTCAGCACGTTGACCACGCCCGGCGGAATGCCGGCTTCCAGCGCCAGCTCCCCCAGACGCAAGGCGGTCAGCGGGGTTTCGGTGGAGGGTTTCAATACGATGGTGCAGCCAGCAGCCAGGGCGGGAATCAGCTTCCAGATGGCAATCATCAGCGGGAAATTCCACGGCACGATGCCGGCCACCACGCCCACCGGCTCACGACGGGTGTAGGCGGTGTAACGGGCACCCTGCGGTACCGGAATCGATACGTCCATGGTTTCGCCGGTGATCTTGGTCGCCCAGCCGGCCATGTAACGTACGTATTCAATGGCGGCCCCTACCTCGATGGCGCGGGAGATATGGATGGACTTGCCCTGGTTCAGGGTTTCCAGCTGCGCCAGCTCTTCGGCATGCGCTTCCAGCACATCGGCCAGTTTGAGCAGGATGCGTTCGCGGTCGGCAGGACGCAGGCCCGACCAGGCCCCGGAGGTAAAGGCGCGATGGGCGCTGGCTACCACGGCATCCACATCGGCAGCATCGGCATCGGCCACGCTGGCAATCACCTGCCCGGTTGCCGGGTTGCGTACCTCGATACGGCCGCCCGCTGCGGCGGCAACCGATGCCCCATCCACCAACAGCCCATGTTCCTTGCGCAGGAAGGCATTCACCTCGTCCAGCACGGGTACCAGGTTCTGATCCATCCTCGTTCTCCTCATTGAAATTGACGCAACCCCGTCATCACGGGTTGGCCGCATCACCCAGCGGTGCATCCTGCACCCACGCCAGGTATCCAGCGCGGCCTTGACGTATATCAATGTACTCGGTGCATTTGCCGCGGCTTATCCCAAATCGGCAAACCCTGCGCCCGGCCCAAAATGGCCGTGACATCAGGGTTTCCGGCCTCCTGCGCGGCCAACTGTCGCGCCACTGTCACACTGCTGACATCGTCATCAAGCCTTACCGCAATTGGCTTGCACACTGTCCGACAAGCAAATAGATAATATGTTAACTATTTTTTTCATTGCACCCCGGCTTTCACGGTGACGAGGCGCAGTCGCTACGGGATACTGGCTTGTCGGCAAACGGCAATGCCGGGTAAAACCGGTCCGGCAGACAGTCGCCCTCCACCGGTGCCTAGGTGGCAAAACCAGAAAAACGACAGCGCTGCTGCCGAAACAGACACACAGGATGCTCACACCATGCAGGCCCATCACCACTATTTCAGCGATGCCCAGCAGCATGCTGCCTCACTGGCCGACTGGAACCAAGTCTACGACCAGATTACGGCCGGACGCTTTCACAGCTCGCTGCAACGGTTGAATACCGACCAGCTGGATATCTTCCGGGAGACCATCAACCAGCGCGTGGTGCAGCATGGTCAGGCGCCGGCAGACATGGTGCACTTTGCCGTGCCGCTGAGCCTGTCGGTGCCGCTGTCGCTGCAAGGGTGTCAGGTCGGCGACAACGCGGTAATGGCCTTGCGCAGTAATGAAGAATTCGTGTTCCACGTACCACCGCAGGTGGATTCATTGCAGATTTCCATCCGCAACAGCGATCTGGAAACCCTGGCGCCCGAGCTTTGGCAACGGCTCAGCCGCCACCGCCAGCGTCTGCCGGTACTGCAAACCAGCCCGCAGCAGCTGCAAACCGCGCGCGTGCTGCTGCTCAATGCCTTCGAACAAGCACTGCACAATGCTGACTTGCTCAATTTTGCCGGCAGCCAAAAACTGATCCAGCACCAGTTCATCAGCCTGCTGCTGGACCTGCTGCATGACGTGGCACCAGACGAACGCCCCAATCTCACCCACGCCACCCATAGCGACATCGTGCGCCGCAGTCAGGCCATCGTGCAGCGCAGCCCGGACGAACCGGTGACCGTACTGGACCTGTGCCAGCAGCTGCGTGTCAGTCGCCGAACCCTGCAAAACAGTTTTCAGCTGATTACCGGCACCACGCCGGTGGATTACCTGCGTTCCATCCGCCTGAACGGCGTACGCCGCATGCTGCAAGCGGCACCGGCGCAGAACAGCGTGCGTGAAGCTGCTGGCCACTGGGGCTTTTACCATCTGGGCCATTTTTCGCGAGACTACCGCAAGCTATTTGACGAACTGCCATCGGAAACCCGCAGCCGCGCCCTCGCCTGAGCCCTGACAGACCATCAAAAAACGCCGTTCCCCCCAAGGAAACGGCGTTTTCTCTACCCCCTGACGTCAGAGACCGTAGCTAACGGCCATCTCGTCCAACAGCTGACGCTGTAGCACCTGCATCGCGGCCACCGGCTGCTGCAGCCGGATAAAATCCAGCAGTGGGTCCGCCACCGCCGTCCGCACCCCGGACAACGCCTCCAGTACGGCCAGACCGCAAAACGGGACATAGGCTTCCGCATACCCACCCTCGTGCACCAGTACCAGCTTGCCATCAGCGTACTGTTCGGCGGCCTCACGCGTCAGCTCTGTCATCATGCGGAAGGTATCGCTGTGTGCCAGCATGCGTGCCAGTGGGTCCACACCGTTGGCGTCATAGCCGCAGGCCACCACAATCAGCTCCGGCTGGAAGCGCGCCAGCGCCGGTAGCACGATGCGCGTCATCGCATACTGGTAGGCGTCATGGCCACCGCCCGGCAGCAGCGGCACATTGAGGTTAGCGCCCAGCCCTTCACCAGCCCCCCGGTCCTCAACCCCGCCATAGCCCGGCGGGAAGCAGCCATCCTGATGCAGAGAGATCGTGAGCACATCGCCGCGCTCGTAAAAGATGCTCTGCGTGCCGTTACCGTGGTGCACATCCCAATCCAGGATGGCGACCCGTTTCACCCCGTACTGTTGCCTCGCTGCTTCCACCGCGATAGCGATATTGGACAAGAAGCAAAACCCCATCGCCTGATCCCGCAGACAATGATGGCCGGGTGGGCGTGACAACGCATAGGCGTTGTCCAACTCGCCGCTCATCACGGCAGACACGGCGGCCAGCGCCAGCCCCGCAGACAGACACGCAATTTCGTAACTGCCGGGTCCAATCGGAGCGTGGTCACCCAATTCCCCGCCGCCGGCATCGCTCAGCGCCTTGAAACGCGCCAGATACTCGGCAGGGTGCACGCGTAACAGTTGTTCGGTCGTGGCAGCCGGCGCCGAGCGTTGCACCAGGCTGTGCCCCAAGCCGGAGATGTCCATCAGGTTCTTCAGGCGGCGCTTGCTCTCGGGCGACTCGGCATGGCCTGCCCCGGAAGGCGGTTGTACCCAGCCGCCAACCGGCAGGGTGAGGGCATGCTGGCCGGCGCTGTGCCAGAAGCAAAGCTCGTCAAAATAGAAACCGGTACGTCGAGACATGACATGTACTCCAGAATAGGGTTAGACACGGGTACGACGCTGTAACCACAGCATCATGCCCAGCGACACAGCCGCCATGGCCACCGCCAGTTGCAACAGCAACTGAAAGCTGCCACCGTTGGCCGCAATGATCTGGCCGGCCACCGCGGGCCCGATCGCCAGACCTGCGCCGATCACCAGATTGATGGCACTCATCATCCGGCCCCCACGATCCAGATGGGCAAGACTGGCCAGAATGAATGGCAACACAAAGGTCCAGGCAAACTTGAACAGGAAGGTCGCCACCGTAAAGCGCGGCATGGCGGGCTGCCACAGCAGCAACAGGATGGCCGCCATCATCATCAGGTAGCCGGCCAGCAGCACATGCACGCGGCGGATGCGCTGGCCGAGTAGCGCCGCACACACCGCGCCAACGACGCCCAGCAAGGTCGCCATGGCGAGAATGTTGCCGCTTTGCTGAGCATCGATACCAGCCTGGCTAGCCAGGCCTCCGGCAAAGGTCCAGACGCCGCTCAGACTGATGTAAAAACTCAGTACGGCGGCACAACCCAGCACCTGCCAGCGGCGATCACCACCGACCTCAGGGGTAGCCTGTGGCTGTGACGAACGCTGCGGTGACGCACCGGTTGGCAGGTAGCGGGCTAGCGGCAGGCACAGCACCATCAAGCCGGCCAAGCCGGCATAGCAGGCTGCAATACCGTAGCGTGCGGACAGCGCCGGCAGCAGAATCAGGCCGAGGGCACCCAACACCAGTTGCCCCATCACCCAAAGGCTGTACACGCGATCCGGATTGCGCGTCTGCGCCGCCGCCGACATACACAGCACCATCAGCGAGCCCCCCGCCAGCGCACTAAGGAAGCGGCAAACCAACAAGCCGGTGTAGGACGCCACCATCAACGATGCCAGGTTGGCCGCAATAAACCCCAGCCCCGCCACCAGCGTGGCACGCTGCCAATGGCTACGCGGCAGCCAGTACCAGGCTGGCAGCGAGGCCAGACTCATGGCCCCCAGCTCTGCAGCAAACAAGTTGCCAATAGCCACTGGCCCCCAGCCAAACTGCAGGGCTAACTGCCCCGCCACGGCCGGCGCCATCAGCAGTACCGCAGGCACCACCGCGGCAAAGGCCACAATAGCCAGTAACAAACCGCGTTCTGAGTCCGCTATACGCTGGCCCGGTACGGGTGACACCGCTGCCTGAGAAAAGTCACTCATCGGGATTTCCTTCATCAAAAAGTCGGCATATGCCTGCCCTTAATAGGCGTGGACGAAACGCAGCATGGCTTGGCTGCCGTGGAAGGTGTTTTCGGACTGGACGTTCTTGCCCACGCTGACCATCAGTTGGTTCTGGCGGTCTAGCGCATGCCCCAGCTCCAGGCCCAGCTGGGTGTAACGCTGGCGGGTACCGGCCAACGGGTTGCCGTTATAGGACAACTCGCCACCCCGGGCGTGATAGACACGCAGGGCACCGTAGGTCGCCGCGGTAAAGTCGTAGGAAGCAAACGCCTGCAGCCGGTACAAGGGCTTTTGCTTAAGGGTGGCACCGTCGTAATCGTCGTTGCGGCCAAACAACTGGGCCTCCAGCGACGACTCCAGCACCCATTGGCGGCCAACCCCGCGGGTGTAGTTGAGAAGGAAGGTAGCCCCCCAGCGGTTGGCCCCCGGCGAAACATCGGGCTGCTTGCGGTCATAGTGCCCCACCGGCAAGGTCACCAGCGTCAGCAAACCGCCGTACTCACGCTGGGATAGGTTGTTGACGTAAAACAGCGTGCCACCCACTTGCGGGTCTGCCAGGCCGCGTTGCGATTGCGCTTGCGTCCGGCCGGGCAGCTTGGCCTCGATATCGGCCAGCGGCACGATGAACTGCGGCGTGCACAAAGTGCCGCAGGCGTCGGTAAACAGCACGTGGCGATACACCAGCGCCCGTGTGTCCAGCGAGGCAGACCGGTCATCGCCCCCCTGCCCGTTGAAGCGGTTGGCGGTGGTTGTCGGCAGATAAAGCAAGCCAAGCTGGGTGCCGCTAGGGGCGGCAAAAAAGTCGCGTGCATTGGTATCTGCAGCCATCAGGGGCAGTGGACTGCCGGCAGCCAGACAGACGGCAAAGCCGAGAAAACGACGAGAACGAGACATGTGTGACTCCTGTGTAGTGAGTTTGTTATGGGCAAAGCTCCGCCCTCAGGCCTAACAGCGCCTTATGGCAGGATGGGGTCAACCTCGCCGCCCGATCGGCGGACGAGACAGAGACGGCTTAGGACATCGGTGGTGTCTGGTGCAGCAAGTGGGCAATGCCCGCTTTGCCACTGATGCCGAGCTTGGTGTAAATGGAACGGATGTGATGGCGGACGGTATGAGGTGACATGCCAAGCTGGCGGGCAATTTCCTTGTAGGTTCCCCCTTGGCCAAACAGGCGGGCAACGTCGCTCTCACGGGAAGACAGCTGCGCCATCGCGCAGCGGAAGCGGGCTGTCAGCAAATACAGATCGTTGATCTGCCGAGCCTCGATCTGCAGCCGGCGCCCGAGGTAACCCTGCGGCCGCACGCTGGCCGGCAATGCCGGGCCGGACCACTCGGGCCACTCTGTGAGCAACAGGTCCACAAAAGCCGGCTCGGCGCTTTGCAATACGCCCATGCCGTCACATACGGCCAATGCCAGGCGCTGCTCCTGGCTATCGAGCGACAGCCGCAGCGTTTGCAAGGTACGAAACTGGTTAAGCGATACCGCCGCCGCCAGGTGCGGCATCAGGCACGCCAGCAGCTCGCACTCCGCGGGTGTAAACGCCGCCGCGCCGGGGCGGCGATACAACGCCAGATGGTCACTGAGCTGGGTAACGCCATCGGTGCAGATTACGCATAACAGCTCGCCGATATCATGACGCTGCCCCAGCCAGCGCAGCCCGTCAGTCGCATCCGGGGCCTGCATATTCACCACCACGGCCATACCCGGCTTGGCATGTACGCGGGCAACGGTGACATCCTGATGGCGAATGGCCTTCCAGTCGTCTACGTACGATTCCGGCAGGCCAAACAGGAACGAGCTGTGCTCATGTGGCCCGCCCTCACCCTGTGCTGCCCGTCCCCACCATGCTTTGTCAAAAGGCAGCATCGGTCGCAAGCACTCCAGCACCGTCTGGTGGAAGCGCGACAGCGACTCCTCGCGCGCCAGTCGGTAGATTTCCAGCAGAACCGCACTGAGTGCGGCCAGACTGCAGGTTGAAGCCATACCAGCGTGTTGCATGATGGGTCTCCTTGCGATGCGGCGTGTGGGGGTACGATAGCCTGCTTTTTTTGTCTTGCCTCTTAGGGGCTGAATCGAGTGTGACGCAGGCCGGGTACCGCCACCATCCTTCAGATGAGGGATAAGAACAAGCAATGATAAAAAAAGCGCCCATCGGGCGCGCAAAGGAGAAATGGCCCGGCAAGCACCAGGCCACGGGAGAGCCATTACACTACACCGCCCTGCCAGCGCTGCTCGATGGCAGCGCGCCGCGCGCCAGGCAGAAAGTCGGCCAGGAAGGTATTGATGGCCTGCAGCAAGGCGGTGTTTTCCGCCAGCGCAGCCACAGCAACACAGTAATGCCACGGTGTGGGTGTCAGCGGGGTAGGCAAGATATCGAGGCGCCCCCGCCACGGGCTGGCCGCATCCACTGCCGCCCAGTGGAAAATGGTGCGCTCCACAGCAAAGGCATCGACACTGCCCTCCGCCACCGCGGCATGAATGCGCCGCTGATCGGAATACAGCAACAGGTTGGCTAGCTGCACGCGGCCGCCAGGCACGTCCCGGTTTGCCTGCCAGCGCACCCCGGCAGCCTGCAGTGCCGCCAGGGCACTCGGGTCATTGCCCACGCCCAGCACCTTGCCGCCCAGGTCGTCCAGGCTGCGGATGCGGCTATCGCCTGCGCGGCGTACCAGCACGAAGGGCGTGGTGCAGTACGGCTGCGATAGCCACAGCCCTGGCAGTGCAATGCCGGCAGGCATGGCACTCCAGACCAGATCGGCCAGCGGCTCGCCCGGTTGCCGGCCAAAGTGCAGCAAGTCCGGGCACTGATCCCAGCTGTGCTCGACAAACTGCACCCGCACCCCAAGCCAACCGGCAAAAGCCGTGGCGTAATCGATATCCAGCCCCTGTAGCGCCTGGCCATCGCGCAAGCGAAAAGACAGTCCGGTAAAGGCCGGTTCCACTGCCACACGCAGTACCCCACGGGCACGGATATCAGCCAGCCGATCATAGGCCGCCTGCAACGGCAACTGCTGCTGGCGCAACAACTGCTGCACCGCCTGCTGGCGCTGGACCACGGGCAAGAGCATGGCCACAGCCAGACTATCGGCCATGCCGGCAGCCCGCTCGGCATGGCCTAGTAGCAGCGCGGCACGCTGAGCCACCTGCGGCGCGGCTTCGGTCACCAGCCGGTTGGTATCACTCAGCCCCTGCATATTGCTGCCCAGCGCATCAAATAATTGCGCCATGTCGCCCAGCCGTATGCCCAGCCGGTCGATCAGCGCCGCCAGCTTGGCATCGCTGGCGCTGACCAGCGCGGCAACCTGCTGTTGCACCTCACCCAGATCCATGTGCTGCATGGCCAGCGCCGCGCTTTCCAGCGTGCGCTGTGCCAGACGGCGGACTTCATCCGCCACCACGGCAAAGCCACGGCCCTGTTCCCCCGCCCTGGCAGCCTCGATAGCTGCATTCAGCGCCAGCAGGTTCACCATCTTGGCGATGTCGCTGGTTTCCTCGATCACCCCCAGCGCCTGCGCGGCCTTGTGATCAATCAGCGCAACGGCGGCGGCCAACTCGCGCCGGATATCACCGGCGACCTGCGCCACTTCCGCAGCCAGTGCCTGGCGCAGGCCATCAGCGATGCTGGCACTTTGCTGCACCTGGGCGGCCGACTGCGTCAGGGCCGATTGCATGCGGCTGCTGCGGACTTCTATTTCTGCGGCCAACTGCCGCTGGGCATCCAGGCCACGCACCATGCCGTGCTGCATGGCCGTCACCGTGTGTAGCAAGCGGACAACCGGCGCGTCATCCACGGCGGGCAACACATCGCCGGCAGTCGAAGACGGCGGTGCAACGTCGGCAAGCGGCAACAGGCGCGCGGTATCGGGCCGTCGCCAAGCGCGGCGAAAAACAGACAGCATGGCATCACTCCTTGAGGTGGGGCGATGCAGTATCTGTGCGCCGACGCAACAGGGGCTATCCGGAATCGGCAAATCGAATCGGCGGCGGCAGCGATTCGGCCTGCAGGTTGGCCGCACGGTAATCGCTGGGGCTGCGCCCGGTGTCGCGCAGGAAAAAACGCGAAAAATACGCTGGGTCTTTAAAACCAAGGTGGTAAGCAATTTCGTTGATCGAACTGCCGGAAAAAATCAGCAAGCGTTTGGCTTCCTGTAATAGCCGGTCATGCACCAGCCGTTTGGATGGCAGGTCGGCCAGACGGCGGCAGATGTCATTGAGCCGGGCTTCGGTTACGCCGATCTGCTCGGCGTAACGCCACAGCGCCCAGTGTTCGCGGTAGTGCTGCTCGATCAGGGCGTTGAAACGGTGGTAAATATGCAAGTCTTCGCGGCGAAAGTGCTGCTTGTCGCCGGCTTCGCTGGCCAGACGGAGCAAGCTGATCAGCAACAGCTGTGTCAGCCCTTGCAGTGCCAGTTCGCGCCCGGCCGCCGCCGCCGTGAATTCCGCCGCCAGCAAGGCAAACAGCTGCGGCAAGCGTGCCCCCTCGGTGGCCAGCGCCTCGGGCACGTTGCCCAGCTCGACACAGAATGGCGTCATCAGCCGAAGCTCGGTTTCCTGCCGGGGCAAGGTGGCCAGCAGCTGCCACACCAGCTCTTGCCGTACCGTCAGCACGTGCCCGTCGGCATCTTCTTCGGTAATGAAGGCGTGCGGCACGGTCGGTGGCGTCATGAAGAACAGCGGCGCCCGAGCGATGTATTGCGCCTCCTCCAGATACAGCCGTATCTGCCCGCTGGCGAGGTAATGCACCTGAAAAAACCGGTCGTGACGATGCACCGGCATATTGCGGCCAAAGAATGCCGCCAGCTTGCCAAACCGCTCGTAGGACACCTCTGCAGCGGCATAGGGGCTGTCGTATTCCTTGCCGATATCGATATTAGGGATAGGGCTGCGTTCACGCGCCACGGTCATATCTCCACACCAATGGCCGCCAGACCGGCAGCGGCACAGGCCACGTCCTGCGCCTCGCTGGCACCGGACACCCCGATGGCTCCGATGCGTTCGCCTCCCAGCAGAATAGGCAGGCCGCCACCAAAACCGGCAAAGCGTGGCCGGCCGTAGAGGCCAGCCCGGACAGCGTCACTGCGCTCGGCCAACCGGGTGGCCCACAGCTCAGTCGCCATGTTGAAGCTAGCTGCGGTATAGGCTTTGTCCATCGCGATTTCTACGGAATGCAGCGGCCCCTCCTCGCAACGCAGAAAGGCCAGTAGCACTCCACTACGGTCCACCACCGCAGCATTGACCCGCACACCCAACAGGCGCCCATGCGCCACGGCTGCTTCGACAGCCTGCAGCGCAGCTACCGTAGTGAGCGACCGGCAAACATAGGCCAGACTGGATGTATCGCAAGGTGTAGACATGAGTTTCTCCTGGTAAGGGGCAGATGACTGCACAAGCAAGGTGCGCCTTGCGTGCGAAAAGTACCGGCTTCCCGGTGCAAAGTACACGTGATCCGCCGGCATAGTGAACATATTCAGCAAATGCTTTAGCCGGGGTGTTGACAAGAACAATCAGCGCGCCGTATAAATTTAACATGTTAACTAACTTGCAGCAGCAGGCCGCCAAAGGTTGGCCGCCGGCCTGCAAGCCACCCAAGCAGAAGGAGCAAGCATGGCGCGTGGACGCATTTTGCTTAATCGACAGGTTCGCGACGTAACGCTGCAAGCAGACGGCAACCTGTTGCTGGATAACGGCAACCCGTTACTGGAAAGCCCGCAATGGCTGGCACCGGTTACCGGTACCGTCTACGGCGCAGCGCTCAATCATCGCTCGCTGGTCGAGTCGCTGGCCGGCGCCTTTGAGGATGCCCCCTACAAAGCCGCGCCCCAGGCCCCGGTGCTGTTCATCAAGACCAGCAACACCCAGATCGGCCACGGTGCCCCCATCCCGTTTCCTGCCGGCGTTGACCGCATCCAGGCCGGCGGTGCACTGGGCATTGTCATCGGCAAGACCGCGCGCAAAGTCAGTGCCGAACAAGCGCTGGCTTACGTGGCCGCCTACACCGTGGTGAACGAGGTCAGCCAACCGGAAGACAGCTTCTACCGCCCTGCGGTCAAGGCCAAATGCCGTGATGGTTTCTGCCCCATCGGGCCGTGGCTGATTGATGCCCGCCGGGTCGACCCGAACACGCTGGTAGTAGAAACCTACGTTAACGGCACCCTGCGCGAAACCAACCGCTGCGCCGATCTCGTCCGCAGCGTACCGCAGCTGATTGCCGACATTTCCGGCTTCATGACCCTGGAACCCGGTGACCTGCTGATTGCCGGCACACCGCTGCGCAGCGTGGACCTGCAAGCCGGTGACACCGTGACCGTTGCCATTGACGGCATCGGCCGCCTGGAAAACCCCGTTATCGCAGAGGAGGCCGCACGATGAAACACGCCCGCATCCGCTACCAGGGCCAGACACACAACGTCATGGTCAACGAGGATCACAGCGTTACCGTCAATGGCCAGCGCCTGTCGGCAGACGACGTCACCTGGCTGCCCCCGGCGCAGGGCACCGTGTTTGCCCTGGGCCTGAACTATGCCGACCATGCGGCCGAACTCGCCTTCAAGGCACCCACCGAACCGCTGGTTTTCCTGAAATCGCCTAGCACCCTCACTGGTCACCAGCAAGTGTCGGTTCGCCCGGACAACGTGACTTACATGCATTACGAGTGCGAGCTGGTCGTCATCATCGGCAAGACCGCGCGACACGTCTCGCGCGAACACGCCATGGACTACGTGGCTGGCTACAGCGTCTGCAATGACTACGCCGTACGCGATTTCCTCGAAAACTACTACCGCCCCAACCTGCGCGTGAAAAACCGCGACACGCTGACACCGATCGGGCCGTGGTGGGTAGATAAGGCTGACGTGGCCGACCCGGCCAATCTGACGTTGCGCACCTGGGTTAACGGCAAGCTGACCCAACAGGGCAACACCCGCGACATGGTGTTCGACATTCCTTTCCTCATCGAATACCTGAGCAGCTTCATGACGCTGTCGCCAGGCGACATGATTGCCACCGGCACGCCGGAAGGGCTGGCAGATGTCGTGCCAGGTGACGAAGTGGTGGTGGAAGTGGAAGGCGTTGGCCGCTTGGTCAACCGCATCGTCAGTGAGACCGAATACGAAAACCTGCGAGGCCGTTGAGCCGCAACAACCCCGATTCATCGGTGCGGCAGCGCCGCACAGCCAAGGAAGACATCATGATCAAGCACTGGATTAACGGCCGCGAAGTCGAAAGCAAGGACACCTTCACCAACTTCAACCCGGCCACAGGCGAGGCCATCGGCGAAGTCGCCAGCGGCGGCGCCGACGAGATCAACGCGGCTGTCGCGGCAGCCAAAGCTGCCTTCCCCGCCTGGTCCAACACCCCGGCCAAAGAACGGGCGCGCCTGATGCGCCGTCTGGGCGAACTGATCGACCAGAACGTACCGCGTCTGGCCGAGCTGGAAACCCAGGATACCGGTCTGCCCATCCACCAGACCAAGAACGTGCTGATTCCGCGGGCCTCGCACAACTTCGACTTTTTCGCCGAGGTGTGCACCCGCATGGACGGCCACACCTACCCGGTGGACGACAGCATGCTGAACTACACGCTGTACCAGCCGGTAGGCGTTTGCGGCTTGGTCTCGCCGTGGAACGTGCCGTTCATGACGGCTACCTGGAAAACCGCACCCTGCCTGGCACTGGGCAATACCGCAGTGCTGAAAATGTCGGAACTGTCGCCGCTGACCGCCAACGAGCTGGGCCGTCTGGCGATGGAAGCCGGCATTCCGCCAGGCGTGTTCAACGTAGTGCAGGGCTACGGTGCCAATGCCGGCGACGCGCTGGTACGCCACCCGGACGTACGTGCCGTGTCGTTTACCGGTGGTACCGCTACCGGCCGCCGCATCATGCAGAGTGCCGGCATCAAGAAATACTCGATGGAACTGGGCGGCAAGAGCCCGGTGCTGATTTTCAACGATGCAGACCTGGAGCGTGCGCTGGATGCGGCCCTGTTCACCATCTTCTCGCTCAACGGTGAACGCTGCACTGCCGGCAGCCGCATCTTCATCCAGGAAGCGGTATACGACGAATTCGTCGCCGAATTTGCCCGTCGTGCCCGCAACCTGATCGTAGGCGACCCGCAAGACCCGAAAACCCAAGTCGGCTCCATGATTACCAAGGCACACTACGACAAGGTCACCGGCTACATCCGTATCGGTATGGAAGAAGGGGCGACCTTGCTGGCCGGTGGTCTCGAACGTCCGGCCAACCTGGCACCCCATCTGCAGAACGGCCACTTCATCCAGCCAACTGTGTTTGCCGACGTGGACAACCGCATGCGCATTGCCCAGGAAGAAATCTTCGGCCCGGTGGTCTGCCTGCTGAAATTCAAGGACGAAGCCGAAGCGCTGCGACTGGCCAATGACGTGGAGTACGGCCTGGCGTCGTACATCTGGACCCAGGACATCGGCAAAGCCCATCGTCTGGCCCGTGGCATCGAAGCCGGCATGGTATTCATCAACAGCCAGAACGTCCGCGACCTGCGTCAGCCGTTTGGCGGCGTCAAAGCGTCGGGTACCGGCCGCGAAGGCGGTGCCTACAGCTTTGAAGTGTTTACCGAAATCAAGAACGTCTGCGTCTCGATGGGCAGCCACCACATCCCGCGCTGGGGCGTATAAGCCGTGATGGCCAGGCCACCGCCTGGCCATCACCACAAGACCCAACCACCCCACCGCCAACGTTTACAGAGAATCGAGGAGACCACCATGGGCAAACTTGCGCTTGCCGCCAAGATCACCCACGTACCATCCATGTACCTGTCCGAGCTGGACGGGCCGCACAAGGGCTGCCGTCAGGCCGCCATCGATGGTCACAAGGAAATCGGCCGCCGTTGCCGTGAGCTGGGCGTGGACACCATCGTCGTGTTCGACACCCACTGGCTGGTGAACTCCGGCTATCACATCAATTCGGCCCCGCACTTTGCGGGTATCTACACCAGCAACGAGCTGCCGCACTTCATCAAGAACATGCCCTACGAATACCAGGGCAACCCGGCGCTGGGCCGCCTGCTGGCCGATGCGGCCACTGCAGCCGGCGTGCACACCCGCGCTCACGACAACACCACGCTGGCACTGGAGTACGGCACGCTGGTACCGATGCGCTACATGAACGAAGACCAGCATTTCAAAGTGGTATCCGTTTCTGCGCTGTGTACCGTGCACAACCTGCAAGACAGCGCCACCCTGGGCGCCGCCATGCGCCGTGCCATCGAAGAACAGTACGACGGCACCGTCGCCCTCTTTGCCAGCGGCTCGCTCTCGCACCGCTTTGCCCAGAACGGCGTGGCCGACCAGTACCTGCACAAGGTGTGGAGCCCGTTCCTGGAAACCCTGGACCACGAAGTGGTGGAAATGTGGCAACGCGGCGACTGGAAAACCTTCTGCGCCATGCTGCCGGAGTACGCCGACAAGGGCCACGGTGAAGGCTTCATGCACGACACCGCCATGCTGCTGGGCGCGCTGGGCTGGGACGAATACCGCGGCCAGGCCGAGGTGGTAACCCCCTATTTCGGCAGTTCCGGCACCGGCCAGATCAACGTCATCCTTCCCGTGTAATGCCGCAGGCCACCGTCGTACCTGGCGGTGGCCCTGGAGACCGTCATGCCGCACTTTATCCTTGAATGTACCGATAACATCCGCGAACAGGCCGAGCTGCCGGAACTGTTCCGCAAGGCTCACGACTTCCTGATCGGCACCGGCCTGTACCCGGTGGCCGGTATCCGTAGCCGTGTCCACTGGCTGGACACCTGGCGCATGGCCGATGGCGAGGCCGACTACGCCTTTGTGCACATGTCGCTGAAAATTGGTTACGGCCGTAGTGCAGAGGAGCGTGAATACACGGCCCAGGGGCTGTTCGAACTGATCAAGGCGCACTTCCAGCCGCTGTTCGACACCCGCTACCTGGCCCTGACTTTCGAGCTGAGCGAGCTGCCACAGCAATTGAGCTACAAGCACAACAACGTCCATCAGCGCTTCCGCCAGGTCTGAGCCCCACCAGCATGAACACGCACACATCCGCACCCGAGCGCCTGATCTGGCTACTTGCCGCTCTGGTCGCATTCGGCCCGCTATCGATCGACCTCTACCTGCCTGCTCTGCCGGCCATTGCGGCCAACCTGCACGCCCCGGTCGGGCTGATCCAGCTGACCATCGGCGGCTTTCTGGGCGGGTTCTGTCTGGGCATGCTGCTGTACGGCCCGCTGTCCGACCGCTACGGCAGACGGCCGGTGCTGCTGCTTGGCATCTCGCTCTACCTGCTGGCCAGCCTGGCTTGCATGTTAGCCGCAAGCGGCGAGCAACTGGTTGCGCTACGCGTGATACAGGGCATCGGTGGCGGCGCCGGCAGTGTGCTGGGCCGCGCCATGGTACGCGACCTGTTTCCACTGGCACGCGCAGCCCAGGTGCTGTCTACCTTGCATCTGGTCACCATGATCGCACCCCTGCTGGCCCCGCTTCTCGGCGGCCTGCTATTGCAATGGGCTGGCTGGCGCAGCCTGTTTCTGGCCCTGACGATCTTTGCCGCACTGATCCTGTGGCGGGTCGCCCTGCGCCTGCCGGAAACCCACCCGCCAGCACAGCGCCATAGCACCGGCCTGGCTAGCGTGTTTCTGTCTTACCGCTCGGTACTGGCTTGCCGCCACTCGCAAGGCTATCTGCTGGCGCTGGGCCTGACATTCGGCGCGATGTTTGCGTACATCACCGGCTCGCCGTTTGTGTACATCCATTACTTCGGCGTGCCGGCACAACACTACGGCTGGCTGTTCGGGCTCAACATCGTCGCCGTCATCGCCTTTACCTGGCTGAACAAGCGCCTGGCCGTACACGGCAACGCCGACACCTTGCTGCAATGGCAGACCGGCGCCATCGCCATCGCAGGCGCGGCCTTGTGGCTGGCGGGTGCCGGTTCGCTGATGGCAGTAGTCCTGCCGCTGCTGATTAGCGTTGGCCTCACCGGCTCGGTGGGCGCCAATTGCATGGCCAGGCTGCTGCAACAGCACGCCAGCCGGGCAGGCGCCGCCATGGCGCTGGCCGCCAGCGGCCAGTTTGCCGCGGGCATGCTGGCCAGCGCTGCCGTAGCCCGGCTGCACGACGGTACCCCGGCCGCCATGTGTCTGGTAATTGCCCTGTGCGGTGCCGGTGCCTGGCTGAGCCTGCAACTTCAACGCCTGGCGACGCCCGCGTCGTCAGCCACGTCTCCCCCCATGTGAGCACCCACCATGACACAGAGCAACTTGTTGCAAGACCCCGGCCTGCTGCGTAACCAGGCCTTCATCAACGGCGAATGGGTAGCCGGTGACCACGGCACCCGTTTTGCCGTGCACAACCCGGCCACCGGCGACGTGCTGGCCGAGGTAGCCTCGCTGGGCAGTGCCGAGACCCATCGTGCCATCGAAGCGGCCGAAGCGGCCCTGCCCGCCTGGCGCAACCTGCCAGCCAAGCAACGCTCGCAGATCTTGCGTCGCTGGTTCGAGCTGATGATGCAGCACCAGGAAGACCTGGCGCAGTTGCTCAGCCTGGAGCAAGGCAAACCGCTACCGGAAAGCCGTGGCGAGATTGCCTACGGGGCCAGCTTCATCGAATGGTTTGCCGAAGAGGCCAAACGCGCTTACGGCGATGTGATTCCCAGCCCGGCGGCAGACCGTCGGCTGGTCACGCTGAAACAGCCCATCGGCGTGGTGGCCGCGATCACCCCGTGGAACTTCCCTAATGCCATGATCACCCGCAAGGTGGGCCCGGCGCTGGCGGCCGGTTGCACCGTGGTGGTGAAGCCGGCGGCCGAAACCCCCTTGTCGGCACTGGCCATGGCCGTGCTGGCAGAGCGTGCCGGCGTGCCGCGCGGCGTGCTCAATATCGTTACCGGCGACCGCGCCAGCGAGATCGGTGCCGAGCTGACTCGCCACCCGGCGGTACGCAAGCTGTCGTTTACCGGTTCCACCCGCATCGGCAAATTGCTGATGGAACAGTGCGCTGGCACAGTTAAAAAACTGGGGCTGGAACTGGGCGGCAACGCCCCGTTCATCGTGTTCGACGACGCTGATCTGGACGCCGCCGTGCAGGGTGCCATGGCCAGCAAATTCCGCAATACCGGCCAGACCTGCGTGTGCGCCAACCGCATCCTTGTACAAGATGGCGTTTACGACGCCTTTGCCGCCAAGTTGGCCGCGGCGGTCAGCCAGATGGCGGTAGGCCCTGCCCACAGCGGCAATGTGCAGCAAGGCCCGCTGATCAATGCCAAGGCGGTAGCCAAGGTAGCCGAGCACGTCAACGATGCGGTCAGCCAGGGTGCCTGCGTACTGACTGGCGGCGCACCACACGCGCTGGGGGGCAACTTCTATCAGCCGACGGTGCTGACCGAGGTCACCGAGCACATGCTGGTAGCGCACGAAGAGACTTTCGGCCCGTTGGCCCCACTGTTCCGTTTCAAGGACGAAGCGGATGCCATCCGTCTGGCCAATGCCACCGAGTTCGGTCTGGCGGCCTATTTTTATAGCCGTGATGTTGGCCGCATCTGGCGTGTGGCAGAGGCCATCGAAGCAGGCATGGTGGGCATCAACGAAGGGCTGATTTCTACCGAGGTGGCCCCATTCGGTGGCATCAAGCAGTCCGGGCTGGGCCGGGAAGGCTCCAAATATGGCCTGGAAGACTTCATGGAAATCAAATACCTGTGCTTCGGCGGCCTGGACCGCTAAGCCGTCAACGCTATAGACCTAACTGACAGAGAGACAACATGCTTAGCCAAGACATCATCGAACAGACTGCCCGCCGCTTGCACCAGGCCGAGCAGGAGCGCCAGCAGATTCGCCAGATCTCGCTCGAGTACCCGGACATCACCATCGAGGACGCCTACGCCATCCAGCGCTGCTGGGTGGACATGAAACTGGCCGAAGGCCGCGTGGTGAAAGGCCACAAAATCGGGCTGACTTCCCGCGCCATGCAGATGTCGTCGCAAATTGACGAGCCGGATTACGGCACCTTACTGGACGACATGTTCTTCAACGACGGAGCCGATATCCCCACCAGCCGCTTCATCGTACCGCGCGTCGAGGTGGAGCTGGCTTTCATTCTGGGCAAGGAACTGAAAGGCCCGAACATCACCCTGTTCGACGTCTACAACGCCACCGAGTACGTGATTCCGGCGCTGGAAATCATCGATGCCCGCAGCCAGTCCATCGACCCGGCCAGCGGCCGCCCGCGCAAGGTGTTCGACACCATTTCCGACAATGCGGCCAACGCCGGCGTGGTCATGGGCGGCCGCCCCATCCGGCCATCCGAGCTGGATCTGCGCTGGGTCCCGGCCCTGATGTACCGCAACGGCGTGATTGAAGAATCCGGCGTAGCCGCCGCCGTACTGAACCACCCCGCCAACGGGGTGGCCTGGCTGGCCAACAAACTGGCCCCGTTCGACGTTAGCCTGAAACCGGGACAGGTGATTCTGGGCGGCTCGTTTACCCGCCCGGTGGCCGCACGACCAGGGGATACCTTTCATGTGGATTACGGCCCGCTGGGTGCCATCAGCTGCCGCTTTGTCTAACAGGAGACCACGATGCAAAACCCGCGCAACCACTTCAAGGCCGCGCTAAAGGCCGGCGAGGTCCAGATTGGTCTGTGGCTGGGCCTGGCCGATGCCTACTGTGCCGAACTGCTGGCCGGCACCGGCTTCGACTGGCTACTGATCGACGGCGAGCACGCCCCCAACGAACTACAGGGCATGCTGGCACAGCTGCAGGCCATTGCCCCCTACCCTAGCCACCCGATCGTGCGCCCGGTCTGGAACGACCCGGTGCGCATCAAGCAGATCCTGGATATCGGCGCACAAACCCTGCTGCTGCCCATGGTGCAAAGCGCCGCCGAAGCCGAGCAAGCCGTGGCGGCCACGCGTTACCCGCCGCACGGTATCCGCGGTGTGGGTAGCGCATTGGCTCGGGCCTCGCGCTGGAACCGTATCCCCGACTACCTGCACGCCTGCGAGCAGGAGATCTGCGTACTGGTGCAGATCGAGACCCGAGCCGGCCTAGCCGCGCTGGATGCCATCGCCGCCACCGAAGGCGTGGATGGCGTGTTCATCGGCCCGGCCGACCTTTCTGCCGACATGGGTTACCTGGGTCAGCCGACGCACCCGGCAGTCCAAGCCGCCATTGAAGATGCCATCCGTCGCATCCGCGCCCATGGCAAGGCTCCCGGCATCCTGATGGCAGATGAGAAGCTGGCCCGTCATTACATTGCGCAGGGGGCGCAATTCGTGGCGGTCGGCGTGGACACCACCTTGCTGGCACGCAGTGCCGAAGCGCTGGCCGCCCGCTACCGCGACACGCTCGCACCGGCCCCCCAGGCCAGCAGCGTGTATTAAACCCGGCAGGCCGGTGCCTGCACCGGTTAGCCTGCTGCCTCCCCGTGGCAGCGTCACTGACAACGGCAGGCCGTTGTTCGCAGGTGCTTCCTCTTTTTACCGGCCTCGTGCCGGTATTTTTTTGCCCGCTTTTCACCGTGTATCGAACGATGCCTCCTGGGTGCACCACCCGATCAAAAAACGATGAAAAGTACAAATTTACACCCGAAAGTTACATTTCAACCGCGATTGACGCTCCGCATAATGCAGTCACAGCCAACGCCACAGATAGCCGGCCCAACCCGGCAACGCCCGATACGGGCCAAGGCTGGCGAGACCACGACACATCATGGAGAGAGATGATCATGAACAAGCACAATCCTTTGCTGGAAAAACTGCGTACCATCCTGCCGGCGATTGCGGCCAACGCCCAGCGCGCGGAAGAAGAGCGCAAAGTACCAGACGAAAACATCAGATTGCTGAAAAGCATTGGTATGCATCGCGCCTTCCAGCCCAAGCAATACGGTGGTCTGGAAATCTCCCTGCCCGAGTTTGCCGACTGCGTGGCCGCCCTGGCCGGCGCCTGCGGTGGCACCGCGTGGGCGTTCAGCTTGCTGTGTACCCACAGCCACCAACTAGCCATGTTCTCGCCGCAGCTGCAGCAAGAAGTCTGGGGTAATAACCCGGATGCCACCGCCAGCAGCAGCATTGCCCCGTTCAGCCAGATCGAAGAGGCCGACGGCGGCGTGTATCTGAGTGGCGAGATGGGCTGGAGCAGTGGCTGTGACCACGCCGAGTGGGCCATCGTGGGCATGCGCCGCAAGAACAGCGAAGGCGAGCTGGTCTACAGCTTTGGCGTCCTGCCGCGCAGCGACTACGAGATTCGCGACAACTGGTTCTCGATGGGCATGAAAGGGAGTGGTTCCAAGACACTGGTGATCCGCAACGCCTTTATCCCGAATCACCGTATCGAGGCGGCCAAAGACATGATGGAAGGTCGCTCCAGCGGCTTTGACCTCTACCCGGACAGCGCCATTTTCTACACCCCGTACCGCCCCTACTTTGCCAGTGGCTTTGCCGCCATTAGCTTGGGCGTCGCAGAACGCATGCTGCAAGCGTTCAAGGAAAAAACCCAGAACCGTGTACGGGCCTACACCGGTGCCAGCGTCGGCACCGCCACCCCAGCCCTGATGCGCCTGGCAGAGTCCACCCACCAAGTAGCGGCGGCACGTGCATTCCTGGAAAAAACCTGGCAAGACCACGCCGAGCACGGCCGCCGTCATCAATACCCCACGCGTGAAACCCTGACCTACTGGCGTACCAATCAGGCCTACGCCGTGAAGATGTGCATTGCCGCTGTTGACCGCCTGTTCGGTGCATCAGGCGCCGCTAGCTGGATGGAAGGGAACGAATTGCAGCGTCTGTTCCGCGACTCGCACATGACCGGCGCCCACGCCTATACCGACTACGACGTCTGCTCCCAGATCCTGGGGCGTGAGCTGATGGGGCTGGAACCGGACCCGACCATGGTCTGATCCGCCTATCCCGCACAAAGTGGCCCGGCTGACCGGGCCCGCCCCATCCACAGGAGCCACCCCATGACCACCCCCACCACAGAACTTGACCCGCGCGTTTTCCGGCGTGCGCTAGGCAACTTTGCCACCGGCGTCACCATCATGACCGCCGCCACCTCGTCTGGCAGCAAAGCCGGTGTCACGGCCAACAGTTTCAACTCCGTCTCGCTGGACCCGCCGCTGGTGCTGTGGAGCATCGACAAACGTTCCGGCAGCTACGCGGTATTCGATGAAGCCACCCACTTTGCCGTTAACATCCTGGCCGCCGACCAGATCGAACTGTCCAACCATTTCGCCCGCCCCAAGGAAGACAAGTTTGCCGGCATTGCCCACGACTGCGGCGCCGGCGGTGCCCCGCTATTTGCCGACTGCGCGGCACGCTTCCAGTGCGAGAAATACCAGCAAATCGACGGCGGCGACCACTGGATTTTCATCGGTAAAGTCGTGGCCTTCGATGACCTGGGCCGTTCGCCACTGGTGTACCACCAAGGCACGTACTCCATGGTATTGCCGCACGCCCGCATGCAGAAACGCGAAGAAGGCAGCACCCCATCCAGCACCTTCCAGGGCCGGCTCAGCGACAACCTGTACTACCTGCTGACCCAAGCCGTACGCAGCTACCAGGCGCACTACCAGCCCAAACAACTGGCAACCGGCTTGCGCACCAGCGAAGCCCGCATGCTGATGGTACTGGAAGGCGATGCGCAACTGGCCATGGGGGACCTGCTGCGCGAAGTCGCTATGCCAGTGCGGGAAATCGAGCAAGCCGAAGAAATCCTGCGGCGCAAGGGCCTGGTGAGCAACGGCGAACACGGCTATCACCTCACTGACGATGGCAGCCAACAGGCTGCCATGCTGTGGGACATTGCCGCCCGCCAGCAGCAGCAGGTGTTCGAAGGCTATACACAACAGGAAATCGACACCTTCAAGAAGGTGCTACGCGGCATCATTACCTTGCGCTAAACGAGACGGACCATCACCTTGCAAAGGTGATGGTTCAGTCCAGTGAGACTGATGAGGTATCTAGAAAAGTGGGGGCGATTCAGCCAGTTCTTCGCGGTAGCCACCACTACCGCGCCCAACACGATGAATAAAGCTCCTGCCAGTACACGTGGGTCATCCAGAGCGCTCCATTCCCGAAACACCAGTGCCGAGACCGCCAAGGCGACAAGTGCGTTGGCGTTGGTGAGCGGAGTAATGATGGAAACAGGTACGCCCAGTGTGGAGATGGAATAGGCCATGGAACCAATGGCGGTAGCTCATGCCAAGCCCATGAATACTGCATACATTTGCGCGCGTGGGCGACTCGACCAGCCGCCGCCCAGCGAGGGTTGGTACTTGGGAGGAAGGGGCTTGCTCATACGGTCATTCTACCGGACGAACGCAAGCCCTGATTTGTGCAACAAAGCCTCAAAAACCCCATAAACAATGCGTGCTTAATCATTCAGGATTCATTATCGACGTCGCTATGATTGTTCAGCCCGCTGTACTGTAAGAATGGGCAACCTTCCTCGAAGGTGGCCGGTTTGGCTCGGTCGTCTCTCTGTGAGAATTTCCCACGCCCCCCGTAACGTCTTCTGGCCATAGAGCTTTGAATGAGCTTATGCGCTATATCCAAATGCTTCGGCTGAGTTGAAATAACACCTATAGGCACCCATAAGCCATTACTACCTGGGAGAGATAGGTGATACACCGCAACCATAAATGCGGTTGGATACAACAGCAACTCCACCCTGCCATCCATTAAAGGTTCATCCTTCATTGCTGGTCGGGAGAAATGAAGTTCGTTTAGCAAGGGAACTCGAAACTGGGAAATGACCTCGTTCTCTTGGCCTTGTTCGGCCCTCGCAAAGAGAAAAAGCGAGTCGGTATTTCCGGAAAGCTTGAGGACGTTTGTAAACTGGGCCACTGCTTTGGCAAATGACTCACCACGTCCCCACAGTTCATAATCAGGTGCCAACCAAGCCAAAGATGTCAGTAGTCGCCCATGACGGCGCTTGCCTTCACGCCGATCTCGTACACGGTTAACAATCCGCTCTACATTTTCGTGAAGATAGACGTTCCCGAAGAAAGGGTCTACCCCCTTGGGGTACTTCGCATTTCGTGTGATGTGTACGTCTGCTAGGTACCCAACCAAGTCAAACCTCTTACCCGTCAAATACTGGCCCATCAGTTTCAAGTCAAATGTCTCGATGAACTCCTCCAACCCAGGTGCTCCAAGCGTAATGGTCGTGGGAATGGCAGCGGTCACCTGTTCGTTAACGAATTGAACCAATTCAGGCGGTGCAATTCGTTCAAAGGTCTCATCTATTCTTCTTTCAACCTGTCCATCTTGGTCAATCGCAAATGAAACCGGGATAGGCAGATAACTTCGCTTCTTGCTTTCAATATCCTCCACGGAATGGACACCGAAGGACTTGTCTCGCAAGTCATCTCGCATTGAAGCAATTTCAGGGTAGCGAGTCCTGTAGGCTTGCCTTGCCCTCTCCTTGCTCTCACCCAGAACCTCGTCCTCCGCATTCAACTTAATGATGTTGTCGGTGATTGGCTCACCAATCACAGAGCGAAGTGGGGTAAAGGAAATTAGGTCAAAGGTAACTGTATCCTTCTTAAGCTCGACCTTGTTAAATCGAGGGTGATCGCCACCAGCTTCCTCGAACCGCTCGATGGCAAACAGGCTGAGTTGTACATCTTCGTCGACTAGGTCGATGAGACCTTGCCGTGACAACGATTCCACAACGGATAACGCTTCACTGTCGGTAAAGCCGAAGTAGTCCCGGAGCGCCGGAATCGAAACCCTGTCGCAGACTCGAAGTAAGCGAAGAACGAACTCTGTGACAACAGGTAAGCGCTCATCTAATGCGATGTATGCTTCGACACGGAAAGTCTCGATGGGGAGACCAAATGTTACGCGATTAAATTCTGACGGAATGGTCATCTAGTTCCCCTGAAACTGCTTGCCTGACAGGATGCTCGCTCGCCCAGCATCTGTGAGCGACTTAATCTTGGTCAATGCCTCCCCCAGCGGTAGCTGGGTGTTCTTGCCAGACCACATCTTGGTAGAACCGACGATAAACAGCCGCTCCATGGCACGAGACATGGCTACGTTCACTCGGTTGGGGCTGGTTAAGAATCCTGGCGCCTGCTTGTAGTTGTTGCGTACTGTCGACAAGATAATGATTCGGTTTTCCTTACCTTGATAGCTATCAACGGTATCTACCTTAACCAGACGGCGAGCATCCCCAAGCCAAGTTGCCTCCGCTTTCATCTGGTCGATAATCTGACGCTGCTTGCTGTACATACAAATGATGCCAATAGGTGGCTCCTGGGGTTGCAGGTCATCCTTGAGAGCAGCCATGAACTCATCGGACTCTACAATCTGACGCAAGAGGTTCATGACAATACGGGCCTCAGCGGTATTCCATGTATCCTCCCTGTTCTCCGAAGTTTGATGATGGCCTCGCTCACCAAGAGGTGCGGTATCAATCCACGTGACCTGCTTGGAAAGGTGCTTAGGCAGAAGCTCGTAATACTCCGGTGGCTTATCTCGGCCGGTATCTAGCTTTCCATGGTAGAAACAGCTGGAAACAACTTCACCAATGTCCGGTGCCATTCGGTACTGGCTCAAAAGAGTAGTACCTACTTTCCTGCCATACTCGGAGTCGAAAATACGCTCGAAGTCGCTACTGAATAGTGGTGAGTCATCTTCAACAGAGAAGCGCTGGCAGATGGCATCCTTAACCTCTTCGGAGAAGGTCGGCGGCAACTGATGATGGTCACCAACGAGCAGTACCCGATGTCCTGCCTGCATAGCAACCGCAAGTTCACTGGGTGCCGCCCGGCCCGCTTCGTCGATGATGACCCAATCGAAGATATTTTGGACAACGCCTGCGCCTCGATAGCCGATGCCAACCAAGGTCCCGGCTACCACGGTTCGAGACTTGGCCAGGAATTCTGCAAAGTTCGCATCTGGCGACCCCAGCGCACTGACCCACTCATCTGAGAGATGTATCAGTCGTGTTAGGCGCTCAATGGCATCCTTCGAGCGAACTTCATACTTTTCGACGAGCGTCTGTTGGATGAGGGCTACCGTCTGTGCAGGTTTGTGGTCGTTACCCACGTCGTACAAATCCGTGGCTATGTCGTAGAACGTCTCTTCCAACGCCCTAATCCGTGCATCCAGCCCCCGCCCGGCATTTTCCCCTTCTGCAAGCTTTCGCTCTTCGAGCTTAGCAATACGCTCACTGAGCATCCCAAGCCGTAGGTACAGGCCGACAAATTCAACTGCAAAGTCGCGCGGTAGGCCCAGCGCCGATGCGAGGCCAACAATTCGCTCCTTTTGTTCAGCCTTGAACCGTTCACGATAGGCCTGTTCAATTGAGGTGGCATGCAGGTGCCGGATGGAATCGGATACGGCCGATTCACTACCCAGACGGACCGCATTGAACTCGATGCCTTTGCTTCGACATAGCTCTAGCCCCTTTTCCAGTGCATTGTTGACAGCCTCATGTGCCTGGCTGACCAAGAGAATTCGACGCGCGCTCTCCTTGGTCATCAAGTAATGGAGTAGGGATGCGATGAACCATGTTTTGCCGGTCCCCGGAGGCCCTTGGAGCAAGCTGATGGGCCCATTTCCCAGGACCTTGCGGAACGCCTCCTTCTGGCTCGGATTAAGCTTCTTATTTCCCTCCGAATAGACCTCGAGGTCGTCATCGCTTGGCTGGGCATACTCATTCGGCACCAGAAGTTCTACTTCCTGCCGCTCGAAATAGTTGATGAGGCCCGGAACTACGGCCTTGTCCCCGAGAATCCGGTCTACGGCAAACCTTCTACGGGTAAATGACCCTTTCTCCAGGTTGCTGATAAGTCGGAGCTTGCTTCCAATCTTGAAATTGGCCTTCAGGTGAGGCTTATCAATCGCCAACTCAGCCAGTTCCCCGAAGGTCGTCTCCTTGAGGTTGAGCTGACCGCATGGCCGCCAAACACCATCGGTACCCTGACTTTCGATAATGACTGTGTCTGACTTCTCATAGTCAATCACTCCTTTATCTGCATGGTATGGAACCAGGATTTGGCCATATAGAGAAGGGTTGTCTCGCTTGTCATCGGCAACGGTAACTGTCGTGAAAGCGTCCTCTTCAGCGTCCAGTAGTGCCTTCCAGAGCTCAGGCACCGGAACGCTAATCTGGGTAGAGGCGACCTCCTCGACGGCGCCTGCATCTTCCTGCGATGCAGGCACTGACTGTGCCATGATCTCCAATTCAGGGGCCAATACAGTAGCTGGCGCTGGCTGCGGAACCTTACGTTTGATTTTCTCGTTTTGCAGTAGGAGTTGAACAAGGTCGCGGACGTCTGAAACCGGTCCTTCGACCAAGTTGATTCGAACGGAAATCTGTCCATCCCCCAAGGTCTGGGACCGGAGCAAGTGGCTCTGGGGAATCGAGCTAGCGCGAACAAACTCCGCCGACTCATTGACAAGGCTCCAAGAAAATGACAGCTGTTTACCAATGCCTGTAACCCAGAAACGCAGACATCCCTTGTACTTGTTATCTTGCTTTGCTTCGACGTGAAAAACCCCGTTGTCCGAGCGCATTGCGCCTGCCGCGACACCTGAATTGCCGAGCCTTTGGACGACTACGGTTACTTCGGGAGCGTCTTCATGGCTGGCATCACATGTGCTTGTGACAGCCCTTGATAGCGGCTCGAGTGTAGACAGGGTCTTCTGCTCGAGGAGGTTCGTAATCTCCTCGTAAATGCGAGGAGTGGGGTACTCACCGGTGCCAGGATTTTCCCTCGTAGTCCCCAGAACCTCAGCCAGGACTGCCGCAATACTGTATCTATCACGCTCGAAAGGGGTAAGAGCCTTGTAGTTGTCCGGCAAGTACGCCGTTGTGTAGTGGTCGTCTGCATCTAGGTGGAAGTCCAGGACATCAATGAGGGTGACGGTCCCGTCTTCCTTTACGATGATGTTCTGTGGATGCAGGTCACCATGAGCAAACTCCAGCGCGTGGATTCGCTCAAGAGCATCCAACATCGACCTGCAAACCGCTAGTCGTTCTTCATATGATGGGGCCCGAGCCTGCCATTCGGACAAGGTCTGTCCTTCTACCCACTCCAGCACAAGCAAGAGGCTACCACGAGACAAACCGAAGTCGAAAACCTTTGGAAGCCCAAGAAGGCCACACCCTTTAATGGTCCGGGCACGCTCAAGAAATGACAGTAACCGTACGGATTGGTCAGGCTTCTTGGCGTCAGGTGCGACTCTGAACCAAACCTTTACCAGCTTTGCTGCACCATTCTCCTCAGACTTGAAGAACCATGCGTCGTCGGTGTCGGACAAAGTCTCTGTTTCGTCGTAATCCCGGTCACGGGTAGCTGCCTTGTATGCATCGAAGGCGGCAAGGTCGATGATGCTTTCCTGCTTTCGGGCGGTTGCCGCATTGAAAGCCTCAAGCATCTCCCCGGCATTTTGGAAGCGCTCGCCAGGCCCCTTGCTGAGTGCTCGTGTGATGAACTCGGTCAGCGCTCCATCGAATGGGTCATCCGCTCGGGAAGACCACTCATAGACTCCACCTACCTTTGGCGGTTTTTCGCCAAACAAGATGAGGTGTACTAGCGTGCCCAACATGAATACATCCCGACGATACGGGGTTGCGGTAGGTTCCTTATCAAAATCCTCTGGCAGAGTAGACTGTTCGACCTTTACCTTCTCACGGAAGGTGCCAACCGTCTTCATTTCCGGGTAATAGGCGGCCGGGAACCCGGACAACACAACCTTAGCGGGCCTATCGAACCAAATGCTATGGTCGCTAACATCACGATGCGCCACACGCAGATCGTGAAGATCTGCGAATTTTGAAAGTAGTGCTTTGCAAAGAGTCAGGCGCTCCTCTGGGGTCAGCTTAGGAAGAACGCTATGGGTAAACTCGGCAAGACGAGTCACCTTGCTCGGCAGGAAGAACAATTCCGAAAAGTTCAGGGTTACGTCATTTGGACTCTTGCGGGCAACTGGGCGGAGGAGATTGAGCGACAACTCCTCGTTCCGCTCGGCGACATATTCATAGACCCGCTGCTCACGCAGACCAATAAATGAACGGTCTTTCTCCCCGATAAGATCCAGCCCTAGTGCCGTGAAATCCCACTGACGAAGCAACGCAAGGGTAGATGGGTCGTCCTTGGCTGCCGCACGGTACTCGCTGTAAAGCTCCCTGGGGTGCTCAAAGATTGGATTTGCCTCTGGCCGGAAGCCATCGACCACATAGTCTCTGGGCTTGAATGAGGGCCCCAGAAAGAACTCATCGTACTTGGCGAGATAGCTCAGCGGATTGAACGCGACCCGCCCCCAAAGGTAATTCTTGTAGCCGCTCTGAAACCTGAGCGTCAGAAATTCGGTCATGGTGAGCACAGAACGCTCTTCCTCGGGCGTCAATTTCATATTCTTGACGTCACCGTGCATGACTACGTACGAGCTGATGAACGGGGTTTTATCCCTACCCAGCTTTTGCTGCATCAAGCTGGCCAGCTTTTTAGCATTCAGGTTGGCCTTGGCTACTGGAGATGTCCCGCGGCACTCACCATCTAAGTACCACTGCTGTCCATCTGACTCAAGAAGGTCGCCGTGCCAGTTTTTCAGCTCGACTACGACAATATGGCCATGGGTCACGAGCACTAAGTCGAAATCGTCGTCCCCTGCACCTCGGCCACCGCGGGCGATGGCAAATGACGCGTACCCTTTCCACTTTTGACTAAATTCGGAAGAGCTAAACTCCGTCTGAATCTGTTGGTGCGCTTCGACTTCTGCCTTTGGAACACCCGTCTTCTTGAGTATTTGAATTTCCATTTTTTAATCTTCTCGATATTTCACGGAACAGTAGTCAATGCATGATTATGTCCTAAGATGTGGCGTTTTGCCTATGCTGTGATGTTAGATCTCATGCTTGGGAATGAGTCCCCCCCCGCGGCTTTGTTGCACAAATCAGCCGCAGGTTGAACCACCCCAATCCCCAGACGGACTTATCCCATGCGGACCGTTTGCGGCGTACCCAGTGCTGTGAAGCGGTTCAGAATCGCGGCACAGATTTGAAGCTCCGCCACCTGTCGGTCAAAGTCTCGTGACTTGACGTGGTCCGCCAGCAACTTGAAGCAGTGCATCTTCGTTTCGACTAGGCTACGCCGATGGTAGCCACTCCACTTTTTCCAGAGCGTGCGTCCCAGATACTTCACCGAACGTAGCGACTCGTTGCGAGCCTGATTCCCCGGTGCATTCCCTTTCCAGAACTGGCCGTTTCGACGTGGAGGAATGATGGCCGCAGCACCACGATCCGCAATCGCGGCATGACACAAGCGCGTGTCGTATGCGCGATCCGTGGTCACCGTCACCAGTTCCTCTGCCGCCGGAATTTGCGATAGCAGCTCTGGCAGCATCGTGGCATCACCGGTGCGATTGTCGGTCACTTCCATTGCGCGGATTTCCAGCGTTTGCGCATCAATCCCCAGATGCAGTTTGCGCCATTGGCGGCGGTAGTCAGCGCCATGCTTTTTCACCTTCCACTCGCCTTCACCCATCATCTTGATGCCGGTGCTATCCACCAAGAGATGCAGACAACCTTGCTTTTTTTGTATCGGGATGCGCACTTGCAAGTCCTTCTGGCGGCGGGAGAGCGTACTGAAGTCGGGGACGGCCCAGTCAAGCCCAGCCAAGCGCAACATGCTTTCGACCATGCCTGTGGCCTGGCGCAATGCCAGACCAAAGAGGCATTTGATGGTGAGACAGAACTGGATGGCAGCATCGGAGAAAGTGGGCTGCCGTCCGCGTCTACCGGTGGCCGGAGCCTGCCAGTTCATATCTTTGTCGAGCCAGAGAAGGAGCTGTCCTCGTTGCTTGAGGGCGTGGTTGTAGGTCTGCCAGTTGATGGTTTGGTACTTGGGAGGAAGGGGCTTGCTCATGCGGTCATTCTACCGGACGGACGCAAGCCCTGATTTGTGCAACTGAATCGCTCCGATTTCGCTAGACACTAAGAAGCTGTTGGTGGACTGCGCAGGCCTTCATCGTCAAACTGGCAGCTTTCGTTGCTGTGGTCTCGCTTCAACCAGTAAGCGATCTTGCGGCTGCCAACTCCGGTGAAACGGGGCTATGTGGCTTGGTGCTGGCCAACTCCGATTCCCCTCCCCCACCAAGACTGGGAATTCTGAGCGTAGTGACTGAAACGTACTGGGATGGCGCGCTTGCTTTGCGCATCCATTCTGTGTAGCATTAACCCAATCGTGCTGGCGTTATCCAGTCATATACCTATGTAAGATCCCTACCTCAGCCAGCGCTTGCCGCCGTGCTCTTCGTTCGCAGCAGTGAAATCCATACACATTTTGGATGTCAATTTCAACTGGCTGTACAGCTGTTACATATCAAATCACCGAATAAGAAATCACTATCAGATCTTTCGAAACTGATCTTTTAGTTTTACTAAGCATACTTGTCGCAGATGCTTAATGATTTCAGAGTACTGCCTCTTATTCGCCAATTGCGCTAAATACTTTTAGCACTCCAGAAACGAAAACTGTCAATCATCGCTTTCTGCGAGCATGCCTCATCGCCAGATACCATTAGCATCAAACCATGTTAAAAACCAGAAATTTGGCTTTTAACTACTATCTCCATTTTCTTGGCCAAAAATAAACCATCACACCGAAGGCAGTACTTCGCAAATCGCGTTGAAGCCTTCATTTAATCTATTGGCCACGCCAATTCATTCAACCCCAAAGGAAAATCATGATCAAACACACATTTTAGGAACGCCACCCATGCAGCACACAACGCAAAAATCTGTACACCCGCTTGACCGCATCAAACCCCCACAGCACGAATTAATTTCCATCATTTGGAAAGCATTTCACCATATCAATTTCTCCCCCACCATTGGATTCATAAATCCAGCGCACTTTTCTTTTCTGAACTTTCCGCAAATTATTCTGTGGCAGCCAAAGCCAAATAGCGATCTGGAGTTGCTTGCAGGCTTTCGCACATACAACCTGGCGCTTGCAGCCGGCGTGCAAAAAGTCACTGTAATTGAGCACAATTCGATTGATGAAACTGAGGCAATAGATATTGCCATCATGGATATCATCTTACACATCTCCATATGGAGCTGCAGCAAAACTGCCAATCTACAGCTTATTGAATTTTGCAAAAATGTTCGAAGAATGTTACCAGACGCATATAAAAATAGAGTCCCAAGGCCTGTAAAATTGCGTGAATGGCTGAATATTGGCGAACATGCGGGTAGAAAGAAAGGCATTACCCAAAGCAAAATATCCTTACTCAGAAAGAACATTGAAGCCTTGCAAGTAACTACCGATTAAGGTTCAAAGATCATGACTAAAATCGAATCACTCTATACAAAGGACAGCACTGGTTATTTCTGCATGCTTTTTGGCATTACACAGGAAGAAATCCAGCCAGTACTAGAATTCATTAATGCCCCTCAGAATCTACAACAGTTCTTACCTGCAATCGACAACCTGATAGAGATATTTGAGGTTGGTCAGCGCTCACCCCTATTACACGAATTTCACCTAGATGAGGCAAAAATTGCCACATGGAAATCAACTCTAGAAAAAATTAGATCAATCCGACATGTCGACTTACCACCCGAGCTGCAACAACTGAAACCGCGTAAAAATGTGCGCCCTGACGGACTGATCGGAGACTACTCGGAATATGCATCTCTCGTTGCTTGTGAGCCAGGCTATTCAGAAAGTGATTCCTCGGCAATTCGCTATTTACATTTTATCGCGTTAGGTGCAGCAGCAGGCTATCGCCAGCAGGTAGCATCTGGAGAGATTACACAACCGACTAATTGCATTGGTGATGGGATGCGTAAGATCAGGGATCTAGAAAGTCCGAAAAAACGTCCGACATTTGAAATTCCAGATCTTCGAACTTCAATATCTCTGAAAGCATGCCAGCATTTAATTAAAAAATTGAATGACGTTAGCTCCGACAAATCCGATCAGGAGTGGGCAGACAAAATTCGAGGACTTCTCCGAGCCTATAGCGAGGCACGGGGCGGTCGGGAACGCTATGAACTGGAGCTAGATAAAATTGGTGAGATACACCATTCCCCAGTGCAGGAGGAGCCCGACTGGGCTAGTGACACGGGCAATAGAGATCCGTCATCAAAACCTTTCCGCTTGATCACCTATATCAGTCGTCCAGACGAGACCAGCCGTCGTACATTGATGAAACTCGGGCTTTCTCCTGACGAATACGCAACAAAAACCGCTGTCGCATTTAATGATCCAGACATGCCACCTCTGGCACAGCATGATGCCAGACTCAGCCGACTCAAAAACCGAGTTAAACTTAACAGCCTGATACAGGCCAGTCAGGCGCTACCTGATAGCTGGGGAACACCGACTGCATATGAGATTGAGCAACTGGTTCGTCAGTTGAGTAGCGAACCACAACCTACGCTAAAGTCCATTTCCCCTGATGACATGCCAGCACTGCAGGCAATGCTGCTGCTTAGGCTTTGGACAGGGCGTCCACTCGATGAGCTGCTGACATTACAGCTCCTGCCAAGTTTTCAAGATACTGGTGAATGCGACCTGATATTCATTGAGGACACAGCCACGCTGCAGATCCCCATCAGCACACCCTCTCGCCAACGCGGCATTAACCCGATAGATCAGGCATTGCTACAGAGCTCTGAATTAGCAGGTCGAACTACGTCGTCGCGAGGTAGTATTTTGGTAAAGCTGCCCAAAACAGCTACATCAATACTGCAGACTTTTTTTCAAAAATGGCAGCAGACAAAGAAACGTAAAACCCATCGCCAACCATTTTTGCACAGTACAATCGATTTTGTAGCCGGAATCAGAGCATACCTATCGTATCTCAATCGCCAACATGCTACCCGTTGGACTGATGTTCGTATTTCTCTCGTTATGCGTCAGGCTATTTTCCAGAGCACTGGCGACCAAGTTTTTGTTTATCTGCTGACTAAACAGGAGCTTGGGCACGCCGTCGTTGTAGCACACTATCAGTGTACTGATGTAGATTATCTAGCTGCAGTATTCCATCGCGCACATGCATGGATTATCTCCACCGTTAGCGATGGTACGATACCACAGCAAAATCCTATCGATTTCCTCTCCAATGCACCTGCAGTTGGTAGCCCATTAGCCGTGTCGGACACATTTGTGCGCGAGCTATGTAATCATTTCAAGATTGCTCTCCGATCGCAACTTCGTCAATCACCATCAGTTACTACCTGGATAAACATACACAATGCCCTAGTTGCATATATCGTGCACTGGCTAGGTTTCTGCACAGGTTATCGTGCAGTACGAGATCCTCTGCACGACCCTCTCGAGCTCGATCAGCAGACTGGCATACTAGTTATCAGTGATAAGGATGATGATTTCTATCGGCATACACGCGTGGTATGCCTGCCTCTCAGCTTCGTTAAACAGATGGATGTTTATATTGAACATTTATTAAGTTTAGCAACAAAACTGACCGGAAAATCTGATTTACACAAAAAAATTCGAGCGCTTTGTCAACGTTATCGCCATGCAAGCACCATCTCTGACAATAAAAGCCAAACACTGCCTTTTTTGTTTTTTCTTAGCCCGCAGCTTCGCGTGCGCAACATTTCCCCCAGCACACTCGCCGAGTTCAACCCAACCGATTTGCCCGGCAACATAGACCGACATTATTTGCGTAGCAAACTGAGTGCACTAGGTGCACCGGGGGAATATATTGATTATTTCATGGGGCACTGGGAGCGTGGCGAGGAGCCGTATCAAAAATATTCGATGGTTAGTCCACTACAGATTGGAAAAACATTACAGCCATACCTAGAAGAAATCAATAAAGCTTGTGGATGGTCAGTCCAGTTTGGCCTGCGTGGCTGCTAGCTCTCAAAAGGAATATCCAAAATGATCGAAAATGATATTTGGGCGGGATGGCCATTGGGCAGTGTCGAAAGTAATCTCGCCCAGTATGGACATAGCAAGCGATGGCAAAATCGTAGCAAATCGAGGAGACGTGCCGCTATCGCATTGCTAACAAAACTAGATAATCTATGCCCCGGTTCAAAATCAGGACTACATAACCTGAAATTTACCGATGATTTACTCGTAAGACTTGAACAGTGGCAATCAGGAAATGAGGAACAAACAAGGCACATCAGACATTTGCGGAATTTTCTGCGTCAAGGCCTGCTGAATGGGAAAAATACGCTGAACTGGGACGTGACGCTTCCCCCTCCAATCATTACCCTACCCGCCATCAGCAATCCCCTCCCCCCTCAGGCGGTAGCGTCTCTGCCTGTTTTCCGGCAACAAATTGAGCGTTTCCAGGCAACGCTGCATCCAACATGGTGTGGATCTGCGCGAGAGCAGATCTCTGTCAAGCTGCAATGGGGCCGCTTCCTTTTTAGTAGTGTCGCACTCGGCGGCCTTTTGGATAGTGCAGCCCTGCTACAACTGCCATTCTGCCAAGGCAACGTGAATCGATGGCAGGATAAGGTCTGGTTTGAACTTTTTACAGACGAGATGCCTGCATACGTTCAGGTTCAACGTGCACGTCGACACTGGTTTCCCGACCCGATCAGTCTGGTTCTTTTTAAACAGCTGCCACCACTCCCCATTGAACGCTGCCACGACAGGGACAGTACTCGCCGGTGGGTATATGGCTGCCTGCAAGATTTTTTAATTTACCTCAACAATAAGCAGCAGGATCAAACCAGCACCCATAGTCTTACCCGGCGTAAGCTGAACCAAAATATCCAACAATGGCTATGCGATGCCACTACATACTGGCAACTGATCCTGCCGCCTTTTCTGATCGACCATAGCCTCGGCAGGAGTGGGGCAACCACATGGACAGCAGCATGCTGGCAGCGAATTCTTGAAAAAAAATCGCCACCACTACCAACGTCCTCCGAATCAGCGTTTGCTCCAATAGTCATCCAGCGCCTTGAAAAGGTAACGCGCAACCCGACAGATGCTCAGATTCAATCGCTCTACAAAGACATCAAGAGGGCCCTGCATCAATCTAGCAAGGAGCCCGATCCGACTTGGAAAACCGTTCATGAACGGCTCCGATCACTCCACGATAAAGCGCTCGAAATCAGCGTCATCATCGGTGGGCTACTCGATTGGATTTTGACCCGCTTCAGTCAAAAAGAGATCATACGCACTACCGCATATCAAGAATTGACAAGCCTCGGGAGCAGCCTGTTAGTCGAGCTGGACGAGGCGATGCTCAATGATATGGAAGCTGCAGATTTCGAGGCTGTTTACGAAGCTATTCTGGCGCAGGTTACCAACGCACAAACACGCTCGCAAAAAACGAACCAATTACGCCGTTATCATTTACACATGATTCAACTGGCAGGATGGCCTCGCTTGGATCTATCACCAGGGGAACAGCGCGGCATTCCCCAAGCTGATGCCAACATTTTGACTGAGGAGGCGTATCAAGGCCTGTACTCTGCGCTGCTAGATGCAAAAAATGATCCGCATCACCACATGCAGTTGATACTGCTGATACTGGGATTTCGCTGTGGCCTTCGGATCAGTGAGGCCAGAGGCCTAAGGTTGGAAGACATCCAGTACCGGGGAACGCTCGCGGCACTGAATCTAACAGCGGATGAACTCGGACGACTGAATGCCACACTGCTGGTGAGACGCAACCCATTTAGCCGCCTAAAAACGGACAACGCCAAACGCCAACTACCGCTGAGCATGCTATTGGCAAATCACGAGCTAGCGGAGTTGCTGAGCTACCACCAGCAACAACGGAGTCGCGCGGGTAAACAACGCGGATGCTACCTGTTTGCCGACCTGGCAACCAACGACCGCCCGGCAGACATAACTCAGGTGCAATCGTCTCTACACCATCTCATGCGCCAGATCACCGGTGATCACGAGATGCGTTATCACCATCTACGGCATTCATTTGCTACGCATTTGGTACAACTCTTTTCACAGCAGACCAGTCCGCTCACACTGCCATCTCACTGGCTGGCACCCGCAGACATTGATAGCTCAATACCACGGCTGTCTAGGCATATTTCTGCCCAAAGCGAGGTAAGCAGGAAGGGGCTATTCGCCATCGCTGAGTGGATGGGGCATGCCAGTCCTAGTACAACACTCTGTCACTACGTGCATAACCTGGATCATCTGTTGAAAAACCAGATGTGGCCGCACAGCTTTGCTCACCAACGCAATGGCCTCGGTTTTGCCAGACAGTTCGTTGACCACATCGAACCCGCACGCCATATAGCGAACCTGCTTGGGCTCGGCGATGAGAATCTACGCCAACGCAATAGCCGCTACGGACATTTGATGGGCTGGGTACCTGCATTTCTTGGGTTGCCAGATCAATCTCGAGACTCGAGCAGAAAGAAGTGGCGCAGACCTGACCAGGTCGATTTGCAGAAGAAAAATGTGCACAGCGCACCTCGCACCCTAGAAAATTTTGATTTTGACGAGTGGTGCAGCTTTCTATCGCTATGGCGCCAAGGCGTTCCCGTTTCCGAATTAGCGAAAATTTTCTATTTACCACATGACAGCCTGGCTCAGCAGCTAGCCAAGCTTCAAAAGCTTTTGGGACGCAAAGGCAAGAAGGGGGGCAACACTCTGGTTCGTCAACAACCTACGTCATCTGGCCAACTACAACATCTCCCTGTAGTCCCACGTAGTCGCAAAGAGCTAGCGTCAGCGCAACGCTACTACCATTCAATTCAGTATCTGTTGATGACGGAAGATTGCAATGAGTACGTCGAAGGCCTGCGGTACTTTGCCACCCAGTATCGGACTTGGAATAACAGGATCCGATGGGAAGAGCGGGACGACAAGCCGCGGCGCCATGACGGGTTAAAGCATTTGATCAGTAAACTGGCACCGCACATCCAACTGCCCGCATCACCAGCAGGTGTGCAGTATCGGCGAAGCGCAGGCCAGATATCGCTGACCAACCCACAAACAGGAAAGTCCAGTCATGGGCTCTACTTTGCACTGCTTGTTGCGTGCATCAGCCAAACAGTAAAGGCATGAAGCCAACTCTGAACAAGAGCAACCCAACCTCCACCTCATTTCGGGTAGCAACATCCATGAGGACTAGGGCCTATCGATGATGACCGGTTTTCGGCCTTTGCGGACATTCGACTAGCCTGAAAACCCCGACTGCTTTGGCAAGTAAAGCAGCCCTCCGTGGTGTCCACTAAGATCAGGAGATTCATTTGTCTAATCGGTACGGTATGGGAAATATCTAAACGGTAGGGCATAGCCAAAATATTCGGTTTGTACTGTGCGCTGCTCATCCCAGCGTTTTGTATATCCTGCTGGGCGTTCCCGTTGATCTGCATGAGTAAGGACCAGTCGCCTTTTGGCTCTAGAAACTCCAACAAAATAAGTGCAGAAATTTTCCTCTTGCTCAGTTTTGTTCTTGAAAAAGAAGGTCTCATTTTCGACGGCCATTATGATTACCGAATCGAACTCAAGGCCTTTACTCTTATGGATAGTCAGGATGCGCACAGCCTGGTCATCTGAAAACCGCTCAAGAGCTTTTGGCAAGTCAGGCTCTAGTTTCAGCAATTCTTCAATTCTAGCCTTAGTGTTCATGACGACGGCTTCTAACCGTTCACGCGACTCGTAGTCCGGAGATAGCGATGCCAATTTTTCGATACCGATCTGATTCAAAAAAGCACAAACACATTTCGACCAGTGTGGAAATGGCTCAGTGACTGACTTGACAATGGCGACCTTTTTTCGTTGTTGCTTAATGAGCTGATTAATATCTTTGCGAGCATTTGACTGAGTCTCATCATCAGCATACGGGATCAGCTGATTCATCAAACGAATCCATGCCTTGGGCTTGCGATGGCCGTATAGGCAGGACAAATAATCCACAATCAAGCGAGCTACAGGCTCAACCGTGATGTCCTGCATCTGTTGCTCATTGCGAAAAGGAATGTTGCGAGCCTCCAGTGCCGCCATAAGATGCCCAGCATACAAATCGAGCTGATTACGAATAATTACCGCAATCTCTGCAGGAGGCAGCTTCTGAACCTTTATCCAAATTTCGATCATGGTTGCGAGATATTCAGCCTCTCTGTAGCTATCTTTGAAGCTCCACGTGAATACCTCACCATCATCGCCGGCAAGCTGCTCATCAAGCATGACGGATGAGGGGGCACGCCTATGAATGATCTCGTTCTGCAAACGCTGTAAACGCAGCTTCGAACGAAAGTTACAGTACATCTTGAGCGGTGTGGCAGCAAAGTCGGTAATAAATGCTTGGAAGATGCCCTCCATGGCCCCCGCCCACCCCATGATCTTCTGCTTGGTGTCGCCCACGGCAGTCAGACGAAGGCTACTACCTAGAAAGGCGAGCTTGATTAGCTCGTATTGCTCATTAGTGCAGTCCTGGAATTCATCGAGGAAAATGTCGCTGTAAGTTTGGCGGACAGCGTTCCGAGCCATAGCTGACTTTCGCAGGATCTGGATTGCCAAAGGAACAAGGTCGGTATAATGGATCTCCTGGCGGGACGGCTTATTTTTTCGCTCAACGATTTTGTATCCGGCATCCAGCGCAAACTTGCCCGTTAGCACAGGACGAAAACGATCGATGATGCGTTTGGCAAATGCGTGGAAGGTATAGCTGTCAAACCGTGTAGCAAGCTCTGAACCGCAGCGCCGCTTGACTCGCTCTTTCAGATTGCTGCTGGCATCGACCTTGAATGAAATAGCCAGAATCCGCTTGGGATAGCGACAGGTGCCAGTGCGCAGCAGGAAGTCAGCCCGCTGCGCAAGCATTTCAGTCTTCCCGGCGCCTGGGCCGGCAGTGAGCGCAAGACTGCGCACCTGTTCTTTGGCCGCCATCAGAGCACTGGGTTCAAGCGTCAGCCCATCTGCAGGCTTCCAGGCATCGACCCGGATCACTCTGGCAACTCCACGAGCTTAGCAATGACGGCATCAGCCAAGCGTGCCAGTGATTCTGGCATGTTCGCGAGCAGCTCCATGTCGCTGAGTTTGGCGAGAGCCTCAATGTGTGCAGCTGGCTTGCTGCTCAGCTTAAAACTACGGTGGTAAGTGCTGAACAGTTGCTGTTCATCTTCGCTGTACTGGCTTGCGTCGTGATAGCTCTTGCCAAGGACGGCCTCGATCGTCGACTCGTCGGGCTTTGCTTTTTCGACGCCGTACGCTTCCGGGTACGCGAGCAGCATTGAGAAGTCTAGGTCCATCGGGAACGAGAAATAGACTCCACGCTCTTCAAGCAACTTGGTGTAATTCCCATTTAGTCGGACTTTGTGTGTTGGATCATTCCACCTGGGAATGCTATGGCCTATAGGGAGTACCTTGCTTGGCTCGTGTTTGGTCAGTTGGTCATTGACGTACTTGATTCGTCCCCAACCGGCCTGATAACGCGCCACATCGAGATCAAGCAGTGTCAGATAAGGAATCTGAAGTCCAGAGAGCAGCCGCCAAAAGTGATTGACGTGACGCCCACCCAAGGGCGCTATCGAAACTGCTGACTCATCAACCGGAGCTCCTTTCGCTTGAAGAAGACGTGGCAGCACAATTTCTTCACTGTCACCCTCACCCAGAATCACTAAGCGGGAGAAATAGACTTCCGGAAAGGCCTGCACCGCCTCGCGAACATACTTGTGAGCATCATCCGTGGCATCTGGCAGCTGGATATGAGTTACGCGTGATGTTCGCTCCTGGGTCAGCCGAAGATAGCGGATACGCTCTGGTGCGACGCGCCGCAGCATCGATGGAGCGTGTGTGGCAATCAGCGCTTGTGCGTCGCCACCGCTGGCCATCGCGTTGAGCGCATTGACGATCCGCCCAAGATAGTGGGGCGAGAGGCTGTTTTCTGGTTCTTCGACCGCTACCAGCGTGAATACGGGGGGGCGTAACTTGTCTGCATCGAATGACTTGTCTTCTCCAGCCAGTACAGCGCGACCGATAGCCTGTGAAGACAACACGAGCGACAGATACAGCATCGATTTCTGGCCATCGCTCAGTCGTGAAAAGTCAACCAACTGCTCATCGTGGCCAGGTGTGAAAGACACCGACATGTGCCTTAACAAGGCATTGATCTCAGACGCTACGAAAGTGAGCTTCGGATCGGCAAAGAAGCTGCCCTTATGCAAAGTGCCCCATGCCGTTTTCAAGCTTGTGCTAAACGCATTGATTGACGGGTTGGATGCCAAGCGGCCGCTAATCTGATCGGTCAGATTCTTGATGACACTTCGCTCTGCATCCCAGTTCACCGCACGCAGCATGCGCCCCAGCAAAGCATTGGCGCCGTAGGCAATGTGATCAGCGGGGTCTCGGCGGGCTGGCAGGTAGTGGACTTGGATATAATTACGCTCAGATCTGGGCACCTGTGCTGATTCCAATGGCGAGCCATCAGGATTGATCTCCAGCACATAGACCAAGCTTTCCTCTATGTCCCCATCTAACCCCATGGTGGCGGTGAGGCGAAAACGAACACGAGGCAAGCCAGTAACTTCATCGAGGCGCATGTGGCCGAAATGAGGAGCAACAGTGCTGTTGTTGTCTTCTACGCCGAGTTCTGGGAACAGAAAATCGGCCTCGATCCATAGCTGACGCTCCGCAGGTGGGGTTTCCTCATTAAAGGGGACATGAAAGTCCGAGCGAAGGACACGGCGCAAGGCTGGATCAAAAGCAAACAGACGGCACAGGGCTTGAAGCGTTGCGGTTTTACCTGAGCCATTCGGGCCGATCAGATAAGTAATCTCGTCCATTCCGAGTTCTGTTGGTGGTGCACCAAAAGACTGAAAATTTGATAGTCGTAAAGTCTGCAGTTTCATACGCGCCCTCGAGGTGCATAAGGCAATCAGGAATACCCCATATACTTAAATCGGATGCTCTGTTTCAGATCATTCATCCCGTCAAGGTTTATCAGCTTGTCATCCAAGATATTTTCAAAACTTGGTAATAACTATGCAAACGCTGATTTAACAAAAATGGCTAACATTTTTTTGTGTTAGCGCGGCCAGAATATCGCATGCCATGCAACTGCTAGCTCCAAAATTTGAATCCCCCTGGATTTTGTAGCCATTACGAAACCTACTTTTCATTACTATCCGGCCACTTGGACCGCAAGTGTCGAATGACCGCAATGGTCGATGAGCGGGCACTCTCGCTTACCTTCGCCAAAGTCACACCACCATCGCGCTATGGCTCACCGCCTAGTAGCTTGAAACTGCGGCAGTATTTGCCGCGCCGCCAAGCGGTTACCGCATCACCACAAGCCAAGACGTTTACGCGTCTTGGCTTTTTGCATTTCTGCAGCCGGTACCGCACGGCGGCCAACCTTTCAAGGAGCCAGCCATGCCAGCCAAGCATCCCCAAACCTCACCACTTTTCTCTCTCGGCAGTGTCGTTGCCACTCGCGCCGTGTTCGATCACCTGACGGCCAGTCAGCTCGACGCCCAGCCATTCCTGCAGCGTCACCAGCGCGGCGACTGGGGTGATGTTCCATCCGAAGATGCCGCCGAAAACGACTTTGCCGTGAAGAACGGCTTGCGCATCTTTTCCAGCTTTCAGATGGCCGGCAAGCGCGTCTGGGTCATTACCGAAGCCGACCGTTGCGTCACCACTTTGCTGTTCCCTTGCGAGTACTAGCCAGCCAGCGGCCAACGTGCCGCTTTATTGCGATGCGCTGACTAACGCAAACATAACATTCGAACTGATGACAAAGCCATGAAAAACGTGATTTTTACCACCGAACAGCAGGTGGATACAACAGATGAATCCTTTGCCCAGCCTGCCTATACGGCCGAAGAGCTGATGGCGGCGGCGCAGTCCCTTTCAACGAAACGGGAGTATGCCAACGATGTGCGCTACTTCTGCCGCGCCGGTGGCAGCATCCCGGCCACGCCTGAGCAATTGGTGCAGTACTTGGTAGCCGTCTCCGGCAAACAGGCCGTGGCAACGCTAGAGCGCAGGCTGGTGGCCATCCATAAGGCGCACATCGACCAAGGCTATCCATCGCCGGTAAAGCACGCCTTGGTGAAGCGCACTATGCAGGGCATTCGGCGTACCTTTGGCAAACGGCAGCGCCGTGTTAAAGCCTTGGTGCGCGATGACTTGCTGGAAGTCTTATTCGCGATGGGTGATCAACGACCAATACGCGCAGCCCGAGACCAGGCCTTGATACTGGTTGGCTGGGCCGCTGCACTACGGCGCTCGGAGCTGGTGGCATTGCGGTGTGAGGATGTGACGGAGTACCCGGACGGGCTGAAGATACTGCTGAGAAGGTCCAAAACAGACCAAGAAGGCGTTGGCCGCACGTGCTTTATTCCATACGCGGGCGGCAACCGTTGCCCGGTGCTAGCCCTAAAGCACTACCGCGAAGTGGCCGCGATTAAAGACGGCTGGCTGTTCCGGGCGGTAGACCGCCACGAGAACGTATCCACCACGCCACTCAGCGCCCAGTCGGTGGCGCTGATACTGAAAGAGGCGGTGAAGAAGGCTGGTGGCGACCCCAGCCAAGTGAGTGGCCACCGGCTACTGCACTCAGGCAGCCATCGCCGGCCTGCAGCCGTGGCAAATACGAGAGCAAACCGGGCATACCAGCGACCTGATGCTGGCCAGGTACATCAGGCCGGTGGCAAAGCGGAAGATACCGAGTTTGTTGTGATGGCAGAGGTAACGGCTAGACTCTCAACGAATGGTTCTGACCCTACAGTACATGCACCTTCACGCCTAGCATCAGCTACCACGTCTGCCGCACCGCCGAAATGCTGCGCCGCAAGTACAGCCATGCTGGGCTGGTAGCGGTTAACATCCGTACCAGCCGCTTGGCCAGCGAGAAGCTGCATAGCGGCTGGGCGATGCGACAAGAAAAAAGGTCGCCACGATGGACGACCTGTTGGGGGGAGTTGCTGGAGGTGTAAGGCATGGGCCGGTTGTCGGCCAAAGCGGACACAATGCTGTTGTGCTAGTATTACTGCTGCCGGCTGGAAGCAGAAGTTCCTTACTCTTCCGGTTTGCGGGCATGGGTCACGTTAACCGTTATTTGTGGTCTTACTGGGGCATCCGTAAAGTAGATGGACATACTTTAATGTCCGCAAATTGACAGCTGATGAGGTGGCCGAAAGAGGAAACTGCCCGCAGTCCCGTTTGGTTGTGCATTATACGGTCCGCTCAATTCCATGCCATTGAAAATTAAAGGAAAAAAGTTAACACCTGAGTTATAAATATTCATTAACTTAATATACACCTGCATAGGTGTATATTTCACGTTAGCCTTACTGCCATGATACAAGCACGATTATGGAGTCATTTTTACAGGGTAAAAGTGCACTCTATTTACACTGAATTGCTTCACGCTCGCACGGAAACGATTGACCGTTCCATTAAAATATTCCTTGCCGTTATGTCTAGTGGTGGCATAGCTGGATGGGTCGTATGGAAGAGCGCAGATTGGGCGTGGGCTTCCCTAATTGCCGCGTCACAATTTTTAAATGCTATTCTTCCCTTTCTGCCGTACAAAAACAGAAAAAAATCACTGGCAGCGCTCTCTAGGGAGCTAGATGAGATTTCCAATCACATGGAAATTAAATGGCTTGAGATATCTTCAGGGGAGTTGACAGAAAGAGAAATGAGAAAGCTATTCAGTGACATGCTAAACAAATCAACAACTGCTACGCAGAAGCATTTTCCTGATAGTTCAATTCCAGACAATCCGAAGCTTATGAACAAGGCGGAAGATACAACTATTAGCTACCTGAAAACGTATATGGACGCAGAGGAAAATAATGGCAACTAAACCACCACAAAATAAGCCAACTGGTAAGTCTGGAAGTTGGACTTCTGTTTCCAATGCGAGAAAATTACCTGAACCCCAAAAAACACCACTCATGCCAAAGGTTCAACCACCAAAATCGAAAGGCTAACATTTCAATCAACAGGAACTGGTCAACCAGTGGCTTCGCCACTGGCCGCCCAGCTCGTTATTTCAGACGTTAGCCATTTTCAGGAATCTCCCATGGCAAAAAGAGACCCGAACAAGACCGCGCGCAATCGGCTTATCGAGGCATTCAAGACAAAGTTACGCGAACTACTTCCAGATGTTCTCGCTGCGACAGGCATTGAAAGCGAAGCCTCGCTAAACGCACTTATCGGCAGCAGAAACGACGACTTCTTCGACCTAAAGCATGATGTCATCACAAGCCAAGATCAGTTTGTGTCCCGGTGGCTTCATGGGTTGAAGACCTCGGCACTAGAGGACGGCGTAGCCTCGGACCTTTGGCTTTGGAAGAAGATCAAAGCGTATAAACAACTGCAGGACTACACGCTACTCTTCCTTAGAAGGTCGTATCTCAAGCACTTCGATGAGCTTTCAAAGAACAGGCCTCCCGTTGAGGAAGCTGAAATCTGGATCGGCCAAGAAAACGCTAACTACGGACTCTTGGTGACTCCCCGCTTTCGGAACGGCCAGTGGGAGAACGACAAGAGTGAAATTCGTGCCTTCCCCAAAGGCTACTGGACGATCGGGCATGTCATGCAAACCGGGCTAGTGATTCCGGGAAAGGACAAGATCTTCAAGTTCAATGACATTGACCAGTACTTGCTCTTCTTTCAAGACACACTGGTTCGCAACTCCGGCTCCCAATACGAATATGCAATCGCGGGGCACTACTGCGATTACGTTGCATCAAGTCCTTCACCTGAATCGATTCCTCTCCTAATCCCTGAGTTCAGGTACGCCGGGCTGGCAGCAAAGCACATCTATCGACTCGATTTCTTGGTTATTAATCCGTACTCATTAGACAAAGTCGGGTTTGAGTTGTCTCCTTGGTCCACTCACGGCTATCTCACGAAGATTGGTGGCCTTACCCAAAAGAAAATCAATGAGTTGGCCGCTGATAACTTTGCAAAGGAAATGAGGAAGCATCGCGCCTATTTCAAGGAGCACGGTGTCTTTTGCTTAATTTTCACCGACGAGCTTCTCAAAGACACTAAATCTCTCTTTAATGAAGAAATCGTGCCCTATCTTCAACCCGAGAAACCCCAAGTCCAGTTGTCGTTTGAAATTCTTGAGGAATTCTCAAATGGCTAACCCATCATTCCACCGGACCTGCGCAAAAGCCCGCGCAGGCCGGTGAACTCAGACGTTAGGTGCCTAAATGCACAGCCTTGAAGACGTCCGGAAGCGCTCCGTATTGACCTCCTCCCGAAAAATGGTAGCGGTGGGAGGTAGAGATTTCTGGCAAATTTAACCCTATCCGGGTAGGAGATTTGTCATGAAAAAATCGAAGTTCACGGAAGAACAGATCGCTTTCGCCTTGCGCCAAGCGGAGTCGGGTACGACAGTCGGGGAGGTCTGCCGCAAGGTGGGTATCTCCGAGGCGACTTTCTACAACTGGAAGAAGAAATACGGTGGCCTGGGCGTCAGCGAACTACGTCGCCTGAAGCAATTAGAAGAAGAAAACGCCCGACTCAAGCGCATGGTTGCGGATCTGAGCCTGGATAAGCAGATGCTGCAGGAAGTCATCCAAAAAAAAGCTGTGAAGCCGGCTAGCAAACGCGAGCTGGCTAACTTCCTGATTGGCGCGTATCGCGTCAGTATCCGTCGTGCCACGGCCGTCATTCAGCTGCGGCAAGCGACGTACTTTTATCGTCCCCACCCTCGTGACGATCGTGCCGAGCGGCAGCGCATTCGGGAAATTCCTGCCACGCGCATTCGCTATGGGGCACGCCGCATCCATGTTCTGCTGCGACGTGAAGGCTGGCTGATCAACCACAAGAAGACCTACCGGACCTATTGCGAGGAAGGGCTGAACTTGCGACGAAAGCGCCCAAGGCGGCGCGTGGCCGCAGCCCATCGCGTGGCACGGCCGACCGTCTCTAGTTTGAATGCGTGCTGGAGCATGGATTTCGTCGCCGATCAGCTGTTTAATGGCCAGCGAATCCGAGCCTTAACAGTGGTGGATAATTTTAGTCGGGAAAGCTTGGCGATCACGGTAGATTTCGCCCTGAAGGCCGAGGATGTCGTGACGACGATGCGGCATGTGCAAGCTTTACGCGGTACGCCTCAGCGGATTCAGGTGGACAACGGCAGTGAATTTATTTCTCTGGCGCTGGATCAATGGGCCTATGAACAAAGTGTGATGCTGGACTTCTCGCGACCAGGAAAACCCACGGATAATCCCTTTATCGAGTCGTTTAATGGCAGCTTGCGGGATGAGTGCCTGAACGTACATTGGTTTCTGTCACTGGATGACGCCCGTGACAAGATCGAACGTTGGCGACAGGATTACAATGAGTTTAGGCCACATAGCTCGCTGGGCGACCGGACTCCCTGCAAGTTCCGGCTCGCCCACCTTGAAGCCCGGGATCTCTAAGTCAGACCGCTCGGTTAGTTGGGAGGAGGTCAGAAGAAGAAAACGCAGCCGGCCAAAGTGGTGAAGTTGCATAAGGCTGGGCCAGTAACGGCAGATGAGCTTCTTGAGGGAGGGAGGCTTTTTCAGCTTATGCACGACCCTAAGGCACCTTCGGTGTGACGGACTGTCCTGTGGCAGTACGGGACAGTCCAAGATGTTACAGTAAGCGACTTCTTTTAAATATTTTGATCTTATGGATATCGTCAAAACATCGAGTGTGCATCGAAATACACGGTTGGCCGAACGCTTAGCCACCATTTTGATGAGGCTGTATGCCGGCGACATCCTAAGTCGACAGCAGTTGATGGAAGAGTTTGGCGTCAGCGAGCGAACCGTGTTCCGTGATCTGGAACGGTTGGCCGGTTTGATCGAACTGGATGATTTTGGAAAATACCGAATCAGTGGTGCGCTCCGCCAACAAATGCGCCAAGAAAGCCTGCGCCGCTTTGCCAAGTTGCTGGGGGCGGATGGCCTGGCGCTGGGCGAAGGCAAGGCCAGTTTTGACATGCTGTACGATGCCTTGCTGAACGAAACCGTGCTGATCAAGGAGCTGCACTATGAAAGCATGGTGCCGCGCAGCGCACAGTTTGTCCGACTTGAGCACGCGATCCGCAACAGGCAGCTCTGCAGTTTCTTTTACAAGCAAAAGCGGCGGCTGGTTGCGCCTTACCGCCTGGTCAACTGGCAGGGCTTCTGGTACTTGGCCGGTGTCGAGCAAGGAACGCTCAAGGCTTTTATCGTCGATTCGATCGGTGAACTGATCGAAAGCGAAACGACCTTCGAACTTGATCCGGCGATTGTTGCCGAGATTGAGGCGGAAGATGGTGTGTGGTATAGCACCGAGAAGCAGACTGTCATCATCGAGGTGGCCGCGGAAGCCGCACACTATTTCGAGCGGCGGCCAATCTTCCCGCGGCAGCAGTTGGTGAAGAAATGGCCCGATGGTCGGCTGCATTTGCGGTCAACCATCGGACCGTCTAAACAAATAATACCTTTGCTACGGAATTGGCTGACACATGTACGAGTCATTCAGCCCGTAGGACTGGCCCAACAGCTTAGAGATGATATCAAAAATTATTTATCAAAGAGATGATGCTTAATGCGTAAATTGTGACTGCTGTTTGGTTATTCAACTTCTCGTCCTTTTTCAAGGTAGGCATACGGATCTTTTTGCATGACGCATAGAATGCCCTCAATTATAGATGGGGTAATAAACTTAAGTATGTCTCTGCAAACTTGAGTGTCTGCTCGGAAAGGGGCAGTATATTGCCTTGAGTTTGCATCTGTGTCGTCTCGGCGATGTATTAAAATTCCATGATTTTCTTTTGAAAAACTTCTTATTTGCTCGCAGAAACTATATTTCCCTAGCCAAGAGAGATCAGATGGTCTGATGTGATTATCAACGTTGCTGAATAGATAGAAACACTCTTGAGATATGTCTGCAGCTGCATCTGAATTTGATGGCAGAGGCTTTGGGTAGGACCATTGGAATTGTTTTGAAATGTTTTTAATAATATCGAATTTTTTCGTTAAGTATTTCTCACCCTTCAGGTATGTCGAATTATTTCCCAGTGATTCATCATATCCCGGTATTAATTCCGACAAGTTCCAGTCTTGATTGCAGTCGCGAATCGACCCATCATTGCGCTTCCAGACGGTTGATACTGCATACCATGTTGGATCGTACTCATGGCTAAGCTCTCCTAGCTGTCGGAACATGTCTGGGGTCATCTTGGCTTCGACCTGCCTAACAATCTTAATTAGATCACCCGCCTGCATTTTTTCAGGTACATCAATTATAATTTCGGCATGAGTGTCTGCTGCATTGCCAGGGTGAAAATTAGAAATTTCAGCTCGAGCTTCGAATATTTCCCTCGCCTTTTTGTTCAACCTTCCTTGGGTTTTCAGATGGTGCAGCAAGTCCAAGGGTGCATTCTGGTGCATGCAGGCTATTTCAAATAGGGCGTGATCGTACTCTGCCGTTTGCTGTTTGATTGCGAGCCGTTTGGCCTGTACCGATTCCGGGCAGCATGGGTTGTTGAGTACTGCCTTGCGCACCAGCAGCTCTTGGTCTTCCGCCAGCTTTTCCAGCAGATCGTCCGGACAATCCGCATGCTCGGCTACCGCCTTGCGCCGTATCGGGTTCTCGTCGGTCGCCCACTTGCTCATCCTGGCGATGCTCATTTCGTCCTCTTCCGAGGCCGGGGTCAGCTTGAGGCGGTCGAACAGTTCCTCGTATTCACCGATCTTGTCGCGTAGCGTGACACGCAGCGGCACGGTCTGCTTGATGGCTGTTTCCAGGTCGGTTTGGTTTAGCGGACGGTTGTTGTCGAGGAATGCAGCTTCCAACGCATCGTTCAGCGCGTTCTGGATGTCTGCGCCGGTGAAGTCGCGGCAGCGCTTTGCCAGGGTGGACAAGTCGAAACTCTTGTCATCTTGGCCGAGTTTGCGCAGGTGGATGCTCAGGATTTCCTGGCGCTCTTTCACGTTGGGGAAGCCCGCGTAAAAAATCTCGTCGAAGCGACCCTTGCGCAGTAGTTCCGGCGGCGTGATGGTCACGTCGTTGGCGGTGGCGATCACGAAAACCGGGCTGGTTCGCTCCTGCATCCAGGTCAGGAAGTTGCCGAGCAGGCGCGCGCTGACTTCGGACGCGCCGCTGTTCAGTCCGACGAAGGCTTTTTCCAGTTCGTCCACCCACAGTACGCAGGGGCTGACGGCCTCGGCCAATGCCAGTGCGCGGCGCATGTTGTGCTCGCTCTCCCCGACGTACTTGCCGAGCATGGCGCCGATATCGAGGCGCAATAAAGGTTGGCCGAACTCGTGGGCTGCCACCTTGGCGCTGAGCGACTTGCCGCAGCCGGGAATGCCGGCGATCAGGCAGCCTTTGGGCAATTGAATTTTTGCCTGTTGCGCTTCGGGCAGCCGCTTGAGGATTTGGCTTTTGCGCGCCAGCCAGGCCTTAAGGTTTTGCAAGCCGCCGATGTCGGCCAGCGATTCGCTGGTCGGGATCATCTCCAGCAGGCCGCTTTGGGCAATGCGCTGCTCCTTGGCTTGCAGCATGAGGCGGAGGGCTTGCTCGTCGAGCATGGTGCGGCTATGGCGCACCAGCTTGAGAACGCGTTCGATTTCCTTGAGGTCCAGACCGCATAACAAGGCGGCTGCCTGGCCACGTAGTTGGGCGGGAATTTCCAGACCCAAATAGCAGGACTGTTGGTCCAGTTGTTCCAGGATTTCTTCCAGTCTGGGCAACGGCAGCTTGAGCTGGGTCAGCAGCGCTTCGAGTTCCAGGGGCGGCTGCCAGGATTCGGCCACCAGCAACACCGCGGCCTTACCGGCGTGATGGCGTTCGATCAGGTTGAGTAGCTGGCGCAGCTTGGCGATGGCGTGGCGGTCGTTTTCCAGCGCGAGGCGGGCGTTCTTGATGACGATGAGTTGGCTTTCGTACTGACTATCGAGTCGCAGCCATTCCAGAAAGACCGCTAACTCGGGACGCACCGTCGCACTGTCCAGCGGTTGCTTGGTGTCGAAGCGTACCGGCCCCAGGCCCAAGTTCCATTCCAGAATGTGCAGCCCATTTGCTTGGGCGATGTAGGCCAACAACGTGTCCAAGCGTGCCTCTTCCGGGGTGTTGACGTAAAAGCCCGGTGAGCCGGCGGCAAAACGGGCACCAAATTGTTCGATCAATTGTGTCATTTTTATTCCTTATCTCCAAAAGGCTAATGAACGAATTCCAGAGCTAACCCATTCGACAGCTGCGCCGGCTGCGCTCACCACCCCCTTTGCCATATCCACTGCCACCTGTGCCATGGCCTTGCCACCTTCGTAGACGGCTTGACCGATGCTGTTCCCTGCGAGGCCGGCGACTATCCCGCCGACAATCGCTCCCGTAGCGGTGCCCAGTGGCCCCAGCACTGTGCCGATCGCAGCTCCCAAACTGGCGCCTTCTGCCGCTGCGGCCACACTGAACAGCACGGCTGTCGTGGTTGCACCCATCGCATCGAGGGCTTCCTGGCCACTCAATTGACCTTGCCGGTAACGGTACAAAACCTTGGCGTTTTCGATGCCCAGCATCGCGATATTGGCAAGGCGCCCGGCAGGGCTGTACTTGAGCGCTTGCCCCAGCCACCCAGAACGCGCGGCGACAAGCAACGCTCCCGACGCGGCGACTTGAGTCGCCACGTCGGTGCCGCTATCGACGGTGCTCTCGAAGAACTCTCGCAGTTCTTCGCTTGCGGTTTGCTGCGTGTTGCCGTTGAGCCGCCGGCCCAATATCCGCAGGCCGTGAAAGGCACCAGAGATAGCGACGCCAGCCAGCACTTGCTTGCCGAGTTGCTTGGCGATCGTAGTGCGGTTCAGTGTGTTCCAGTCGTACGGATTGATTTCGTTCTGTTGCTGCGCCTGCTCCTGCTGGGCCTTGGCCTCCTGCTTGGACAACGGTTCGGATTGGATGCCGTCGTATTCAAGATGGTCAGTGCTATTGGCAACGTCTTGTCCCTCAGGAACCAGCTTCCGTTGCCCGCGGTAGTCACCCCGCTCGAACATCTTCTGCGTGGCGTCGGCATCCTGACCGTACTTGGACTGATAGCGTCGGACGACTTTGCCGGTTTCGTCCCTGACGACGATGTCTACCGAGTTGGCTTCGGTAGATGCACGCATTTCCGCCCGGAGGCTACTGCCCTTGAGCTGGGCATCGAGGTTGAAGGTTTCGACGTGGTGCCGTTCAGCGATGAAACCGTCGAGGTTGAGGCTTTGGCTGATCTGCCCATCGCTACGTGTGATGGTCTGCAGCATGTTCTCGTTCGCTTGGCGCAGGGCCTGATCCAGCGAGGCTGCATATTCCCCGACCTGAGCCACGCCGTGTGCTGTTGTGCCTTGCTCGACCTGCTTGACGATCCAACTTTCGCGGCTATTGCCTCGGGCAAGGTGGTCTTGCAAATCAGCCTGCTTGGCCGTCGTCGTCTCGATAGCAGATACGATGTCTCGAGCAGAGTCGCGGATTTCTTGCTCATCACGGAACAGTTGCGGGTATTTGTTCAACTGCTGAAAAAGCCAGGCTTCTGGTTGCACATCTTGCTTTGCCTGGTTATATGAGTTGATGAACTCTCGCTGCGTTTGGGCTGCTTGTTCGTAATCGGTATCTGTTCCGAAAACCGCCAAAGCACGCTTTGTTTGGGTTTCGTTCTGCTCGGTAACATCGCTTGTGTCGGCCGGCACTTCCACGAGCTGATTCATCAAATTTCTCCGAAAAGTCGATCATCATTTTGATGCCAATTGGGAGTGTATCAGGCGTGACTGACAGGATGTGTCATTGCTGGTCTGGTTAAGACACTAGTGAAGGTAAGGGATTTGTTGTGCAGGCTGAAGTATGTTGGCATATGGTGAGAGGTTGGCCGTTACCCTGTGTCTCCATTGCTGCGCTCATGCGTAGTTGCAATGCCTCGGTGGCACTTAGTGGGATTCTTTCGTTCTTGGATAATCAAAGCAGGATCGCCGGGTAAGGGAGAGTCCTGATCAGCTGAGAGCTAACAATGCTCTCTATGGGTATGCTAGGAGTCTTAATGTATGAGTCTTCGACAGACTATATTTGAAACCTACACATACTCAAGGCTAAGAACAGCCATGCCCGACAGACTTTACTTGCATTTCCTTAAAATTCATGATCATTAAAAATCAATGAGTTAAGGTGTGATTTTCCGACAGACTTTATTTCGTCAGATCACCTGCCATACCAGTCGAAGGATCAGCTCGAAATCAAACGTCTCAAAGAAGGTGAATAGGTCATTTACGTCATCTGCGAGCAAGCCATTTTGCTAGGCGTGGGCCTGCAATGAGCGATAGTCGAACCTCCGAGAAACGGCAATGCTCGCCCCATTGCCCAACAGAATCGTTCCTCGGTGGTAGTTAGCAGCAATCTGAGCCCACTGCATAATGGGGTGTGGCATATCAGACCCTTTCCGTTATTTCTTCTGCATAACTATACCTCAGCGGATCGTCATTACTCCAGTCGGTCCGTTTTTATTACAGCTCAGATGTTGGCCGGGGTGCCGTGAAGGACTGCAACGGGTCGCTATGGAGAGATTTGCATAGCGGCCACTATGCGCACATCCCAACTATGCACACACACCCTGAGAATCGCAGCACCGGCCGCTGTTCAGGCCGGTGTTGCTATGCATAGTTACAGCGTCTTCAGGAAACGCATGAGTGAGTCCGGCGCTTGGTACCGAGGTATCTGTGTATCGGGCGCTTCCAGTCGGGCGAGCGCCTTTTCCTTCATTGCGAGGTCGGCTTCGACGTAGCGATGGGTAGTCGTCGTGCTCTCGTGCCCGAGCCATAGCGCGATCACGTTGAAGGGCACGCCCGACTGAAAGTAGATGGTCTCGCTGCGAAGACCAGCTTTCTCCGGGTTGCACTAGCACCGCGACCATCCCCTCACGCGTGAGGTAGCCCAACAGAGACCGTGTTTTTCCCATGGCGGTCTCCTCAAGTGGGACCACCACTGCACAAAACGGCGGAAACTATGTCCAGATCCGCGCTGCCCAATCGGGCCTGATGCCACGCCGGCACTGAATCGGCCAATCCCTACTCATCCAACATGCGCATAGTTGCGATATGCGCATAGGGGGCGGGAGTACGTATTCGCTAGATCGGAAAGCTGCCGTTTGTCGTCTCGCAAGACTAAACGGCAGCTAAGCAGTCGGTTGCTGCCTGTTTTTTGCATTGATCCAACGACCGCTTTGGCCGACAATCTGCCGTTGACCCCTTCCGGACGGCTACAGGTCGGCCAAAGCTGTCTTCCTCCCCATCAGCTCTGAGTGTCTGTTCTGGGCAACATACCGGGCTTTTTCCTTGCACCGTAGCCGAAGGGCGACTTTCTGACTTGGGGAACGCCCACTTTCGCCAAAGCAGACGATCACAGAAACATCCGCATCCCAAAGCCGCCGCTCAACGTCACGGCTAGATAGCCGTAAGTCCTAGTTTCCGTAGCTGCTGGTGCATGATTTCTGCTTTCAGAACCTCTCTTTGCAGAAGAGCCTTAACGCCCATATCGCACCGTTGATTGAAGCTTGTTACACGAGAATGCTAATGACAAATGGCTTGAGTTCATGGTATTTAGGTCAAATAATGGCTGTCAGCCATATCATTTGATATACCGACCTGCGTGTCCGTATAGGGAGAGCGATTTGAGCGGTGCCAACGGCATGGCGGAGTTTTTGTCCGTCGCGAACAACCCTAAGTACTCAGAATCCGGTGGTGGGCATGGGGCCAAGGGTGTCGACTTTTCGCGCATCTGGGCCGTCTTCCGGATGATTGAGTTGGAGAAGGCCAACGAGCCCGACTTCCTTATCCTCTTCGAGTCAGTTCAGGACGTCGCCGAACTTGACTCCGTGACAGCACCGACGCGCGCGAAGGTCTATCAGGTCAAGAAGAAAGACTCCGGCACTTGGACGTGGTCCGTACTTACCGGCACCGTCGAACCCAAAGCCGCGCCATCCAAATCTCCAAAGCCCCCTGACTTAAAAAAGGTCTCGGAGTCCGTTCTTGGCAAGCTGCACCTAAGCTTGAACGCTTTCACAGCACTTCCAGTTCAGGGCGTATTCATCTCTAACCAAGGCTGCGACTTCCCGCTCGAAGCCGGCGGTTCAACGGCCACAACGATGTCCTGCTCGCTCGCAGACTTGGCTGCTGACCGTGTGAAGCTGTTAACCGACAGCTTCGGTTCGCTCTCACCAGGCGGCCCGCCACCGGACCTGACGCGCGTGAAGCTGCAGAAGGTTGCCATACACCCAGACAACCTTAATGCACCTGCAATTGAAGCAGCGTTGGACCTGCTGAATGAGCGCAGCCCGGAGCACGCAGGCCAAGCAAAGGCCTTCGTCGAGTCACTTGTGATGAAAGTTTCGCCCCTGACTCGTCGCACCGATACCTGTCTGTCGTTTGTCGAGCTCGTCAAAGAGCGTGGTTTTTCCAGGGGGTCATTTACGGCCGCTCTAGCAGCTCTGGAAACCGTGCCTGACCGGAATGCGTTGTTCAACGACTGGATGACCCAGCTTCAGTTAGAAGGGGTGGACATCATAACCATCACGTCTGTGCGCGTCGCAGCCACGCGCGCCCAGCAAGACCGGCTAATTGGAGGAACTACCGTCTCCAAAGCAATCGACGACTTCAGCGATGCCTGGATTGCTAGCAACCCGCCCACATCAAAGTTGCGGCCGTACGTCGAGGCTGCGCTAACCGAGCTCAAGGTCCAGTTCAGTGCACATCGCGACTACGACCTAATAGCCCGGTTTGTCATGAGAGCCATAACAAAATGCGTGGACCCGAACTGAGACTCCTCGTCCGAAGCCTGAGAACTAAAGACTATGCATCGCTTCCGATTCAAAAACATCTGGCTGCTCTCACATCAGGAGCACAAGGCTCGCCATGTGGAGTTCCATCCGAGCAAGAACCTACTGGTGGGAAGGAACCACACCGGGAAGACGACGCTGATTCGGAGCCTGTTTGATACGCTCGGAGCCACCCCGCAAGGAAAGCTCGAACAATGGGATGAGAACGCTGTCTCACTGCTGGAGTTCTCTGTTGATGAGAAGTGCTATTTCGCACTCCATCAGGATGGTCGGCGAGCACTCTTTGACGCGACTTTCAACCTACTCATCTCCACGGCGAAGTTCGGTGAATGGTCTAAGAGCTTCTGCCAGATAACTAACTTCAACCTGGTCTTCTCTGACAAGAAGCAGGCAGAGGTTGTCCCCGCCGATCCGTCATGCTTCTTCGCGCCGTTCTACGTAAACCAGGACGGAAGTTGGCAGGCAGAATGGAACACGTTCGGCGGCATGAAGCGCTTCACCGCTCCGTTTAAGTCAATCCTCGAGTACTTCACCGGCGTCTGCCCACCTGAGTACTACACTGCGAGCGCAAAAAAGTCCCAGCACGCTAAGGCACTTGAAGACCACCGTCGGGAATACAAGCTGCTGGAGCGCGCCATCGAGCGTTTTAGCAAGTCTTTGCCGCTGGTAGGCCCCAAAATCAACGCTGACAACTTTGCCGCCGAGATTGAGCAGCTCACCAAAGAGGTTAGTGTTCTCAACGCTCGGCAGGAGGGGCTTCGGAGCGTTGCTGTCCGTGAACAAGAGCTCCTGAAGAGTCTGGACCATCAGATTCACCTCGCTGAAGGAGCCCTAACGGCATACGACAGCGATGCTAAGTACCTACTCAAAGAAGGTGCCACGCCACTCATCTGCCCGACGTGCCACGCTGAGCATGAGAAGCCCTTCCTTGATCTGCTGGAGTTCGCCGAGGATGCCCGGGTCCTTCGGGAGCTCGCTGCACGACTCCGAGAGGATGCCGCGGAGGTCCGCATGCGAACATACAAGGCATTCTCTGAGCTGAATTCACTCAACGAGAATTACTTGCGCATCTCCCAACTGCTGGACTCGCGCAAGGGGCAGTTGAAGTTCAAGGATGTTGTCGAAAGCCTTGGCGCCGAATCCGCATTCGCGGCCTTCGAAGAGGAGCGCAAACAGATCCAAGTTGCCATCGACACCGTGGTTCTCGCTATCGATACACTTGAGACAAAGATGAACGAGCTCCGCTCGCCCAAGCGTACGAAGGCAATCCTGACGGATTTTCGCGAGCACTATGCCGCTAGCCGTGTTGCACTGCAGTTGCACTCCGTGCCGACCAAGACAATGCAGCTGGCGTCCCGCCCTTCCCTTTCGGGCAGCGGCGGCCCACGCTCCATCCTAGCCTACTACGCTGCTATCTGGCGCACCGTGCAGGGCAAGACGGGAACTTACGACATTCCAGTAGTCATCGACTCCCCCAATCAGCAGGCTCAAGACGATTTCAACCTTCCAGCTGTCCTGAGCTTTATCGCCGAGGACCTACCCGCCGGCATGCAGCTCATCGTTGGTCTGGAGACGCCAACCGACTTCGCTTTCGACCGCGAAGTGACTCTCATGGAGAAGTTCGGAATGCTCACTGAAAGCGAGTGGGGGCCTACTCTGGCACTGGTGGAGCCTCTTCTGAAAAAGATGTACGACGCGACCCTTGCGCAGAGTCAAAGCTAATGTTTGATAGGTAGCCGAGCAAACCAAGACCTCATCTGCACGCATTGTAAATGTCCGTGAAAATCGCAACCCTGAGAGCCAAACTCAACGGCTGACTCAGGAGAAAAATTCCTGACTCAGCCACTGCCGACAGAGAAACGCATTGGTTCAGATTAACTGAAAGAGAAACTCTATATGACTGATAACATTTGGGACTCACGCAGACTTCATGATCCACGCCGGAGTAGCGATGTTCGTTCTGAATGGGAGCGTGACTACGCTCGCTTGATTCACTCATCTGCGTTCCGCCGTTTGCAATCAAAAACTCAAGTATTGGGTTTAGGCGAGAGTGATTTTTATCGTACCCGGCTGACACACTCCATGGAGGTAGCACAGATTGGGGTGGGCATCGTACGGTGGCTAAAGTCCCTGCATAAGGACCAAACAGATATCGTTAATGCACTGCCACCATCCGCTCTGATGAACTCTATCTGTTTGGCACATGACATTGGGCACCCACCATTTGGTCATGGCGGTGAAGTGGCATTGAACCTCTGTATGCGTGGCTTTGGAGGGTTTGAAGGCAATGGTCAGACCCTACGAATTTTGTCTCGCCTGGACAAGTACACTGCCGAGCATGGATTAAACCCGACCCGTCGCCTGCTGCTGGGTGTGCTGAAGTATCCAGCATCTTATGGTGCAACGGTACAGTCAGACGCATACGGAGACGTTGCGACTCCGAGCTGGCTAAGCAAGGCGGAAAAACAGCATCCGCCCAAGTGCTATATGGATGATGAGCAAGACGTGGTGAACTGGATTCTTGAGCCTCTAGCAATAGAGGAAAAACTGGCCTTCACGAAGTTACAGCCTCATAAGTCAGGTCATCTGAAACCAATTTACAAGGGACTGGACACTTCTATCATGGAGCTGGCTGATGATATTTCGTATAGCCTGCATGATCTAGAAGATGCAATTTCTCTTGGCATGATTACCAAAAAGGACTGGGTAGCTCATAACGAAGGAAAAGAAGAATTGTTCCGCGATTGTGGGGATAATAGCAACAGCCTAGCTGAAAATTTATTTTCTGATGAAAGCTACCAGCGAAAAAAAGCAATTGGCAATTTGGTTCATAAATTTATCATCAGCACCACGGTTAGAGAGTCCGTATTCCCATTGGCAACCACAAGCCTGATTAGGTTGAATGCTTATATGGACGAGGCTCACGAAAGAATGCTGGAGCATATATTTGACTTGGTAATGAAAAAAGTGATCAAGAGTAGCAATGTTCAGCAGCTTGAGTTCAAAGGCCAGAGGCTGGTCGTAGAGCTTTTTGAAGCATTGAGTTCTGATCCTGAGAGGCTACTACCTGGCAATACCCGGAAGCGCTACACGGATGAAAGTACCCAGCAAAAGAAGATGCGGATTATCTGTGACTTCATTGCTGGCATGACTGATGAATACGCTACTCGTATGTACGAAAAGCTTTATTACCCTCACAAAGGCTCAATCTTTGATAGGCTGTAAATTAAATTTTTTTATAAAAAATAATTTTGAATCGCCCATCGTTTGGTAGATTCATTTATGGCCGCTTCCAACCGGAAAGCGGCCATTTTCTACGGGCTGATAGCTGTCTGCTTAGGCCGATATTCGGCCACTCACCATAGATGAGATGCTGAAGCCCCTATGGCGTCACAGATGTAGCTCTCTTAGAGCAGCAGAACTGCGTGGCGAGAAGATGGTGAGGCTCAGTGAACAGACAACTTAATATGCTTGCCAACCCTGGCCAACATGCCTACTAATGCATCTATGGTGAATTTGGTAGTCTTCTTGTTGACTACATCAGCCACACGCTGACGTGTCACCCCGAGAATTTCAGCAGCTTCAGTTTGTTTGAACTTATTGGCTTCAATCCATGCAGCCAGCTCGGTAATCAAGGAGTCCTTGATCGCTAGCTTCACCGCGATTACTCGTTGCGATCTGGCCTTCAGCACGGCGGCCTCTTCCGGTTCGAATCCTAAATCCACGAACACGTTGTCATGGATAGAGGTAATGTGCATTGATTTGGTTTCGAAGCTCACTTCTCACTCCTTGTTAGGCAGGATTAGTCTTTGTTGGCATGCAGCGCTCTCAAATCCTGGTCCGGTATCTTGATATCACCATGCGGGTAAACGTTTGGCAGCAGGAATGACATGGCATGAACCGGAAGCCCGATCCGTACCCTGCCTTTGGGTGTGTCTGAAACCAAAAAACCTTCTGCTAATAGCTTGCTCAGGATGGTACGAGCAGTGCGCTCACTCAAACCGGTTAATCGTGCCGCATCCCCGCGCTCAAACTTACCCATCGTCCAAGCATGCATATACAAATAGGCTGATTCTGGCCGAAGGGTGGTTTGTCGAACGCACCGAAAGTAATTGTGTACTCTCTCCCCGAAGCTATCTAGATCGATCATGCTAGCCATGAATCTAGCCTGATCAATCCCCGCCTGCAGACCAAAGCGACAAAACTCGGCCAATCCACGCTCTGTCAGGTTGCCACAACCATCACGATCTCCATAGCGCGGTTTGTCTGCCTGAGCCAACAGGGCGTTGTAGGTATCCGCGCTCTTAGCCAAGCCGCGTGACATTGACCATAGTGCAGTGCCCGTCACACCACAGGCTCTGAGCATAGCATCCAATGTGATACGGCCAACGCGACCATTACCATCAGCAAATGGGTGAATCCACATTAGGCGATGGTGTGCCGCAAATGCGGCAACAATGCTAGTCAGCCGAGTGATGCCACCCTTGTCTGCACTTTCAAGCCTTTGACCATATACCTCACTGTAGTGGTTCAAAAATATGCTCAAGTGCTCGCTCCTGGGAGGCAGATGGCGCCCGACTCGCACTTCCTTTCTGCGAAACTCGCCCGGCACCATCACCGAACAATCTTCCAAGGTGAGCATATCTACAGGCAGGTACTCACAAAATAACCGGTGCGTTTCTTGCAGGAAGAAGATGAGATTGGCTTGCGTCAGTCGCTGGCTATTCGCCCAACGATCCGCACTGATGTGGGCAAATGCCAGGTTCCGGTGCTTTCTGTCTGAACCGAGATGCGCAATATCTCGCATGACGTCGTTGATATCTGTGAGCGATGCTCTTTGCCCCTCGATCAGGTTGCTGTAATAGCAGTTCACACCTGAAATCAGCTCGGCAAAGCCTCGGGCTGTTTGCTTGTGTATCTGCGAGTCAAGTCGTGCAGAGGCAAGGCACAGCTCATGTGCCAACCCCAACAGATCAGCAAACAGCGGACAAGACCCGTCAATCACCATGGGTTCCATTTGTGATAACCGGTCGTCGCACTCAAGCATCTGCTTCTTCATTTGCCGATCTTTCCGCCGATATGATTATGGAAATTACCATTTAAAAACAATTATTTACAAAAATCATACCGATTGAACTGACAGAATTTTGCCGATCTCTGTGCCGATGATTGATATGACTACACAAGTCAGGGAGTACCCATCCAGCAGGGGCTCCTTGCCTACCCTTCTGGCAGGATTGACGCAGACAACAAGCAAAAATGGCCGCCATGGACTTAGAGGCGGCCATCAATGCATCTAGCAAACGCAGGAGGATCAATCCTTACCAGAACGGCAAGCTTCGAGCTCACGTTTCAGCCGAGCTATCTCGCTCTTCATCCTTTCCGCGTCAATGAGCAGATCGCGCACCTTGCTCCAGTAGGCATATCCCAAGTCCCCCTCTTCATTCGCATGCTGCTGTAGCCTGCGCAAGGCAATTTCCAAGTCAAAGCTATCATTGTGCATGGTGTACCCCTTACCGTTGTTATCCCAAAGATGATTAGTGAAAAGTCTCAAGCAGGGCGCGCCTTCAAACTCGCCCACGAACACTAATTAGGGCTGACCGTTAGCATTACATTGATTTTGATTAACACCCAGCTCTAAGTCCCCAAGAAGGCTGCAATCAGTCGTGGCCCTGTCGCGATTGACAAGATGTGCACTCAGCACTCCACTGGCTTGGATTGCGCCTCAGCTTTCAATGCCCGAACCAATAAGCGGTATCGCTCGCCAACGAGCAAATCTTTCTCCACATTGGACAACAGGCTTCGCTCCCCCTTATAGCCATGATCACGCTTTGCCAGGATGAGAATCTCAGTAACTCGTGGATAATCTTGGGCAAGCCTCAATGCGTGCTGACGTACATCATGCGGAATCTCCTTATTGGCACCAAGCTCGCGCAGATACAAGCCAATTTCCAGCATGGCCCACGTATGCCGCAAAGCCTGCTCCGAGTTAAACCGTTGCATGCTCGTCCCCCTTCTGGATTTGAGCTGTTTTCAGCAGCTGCTCGAATGCGGACCCGTCACGGCGTGTCAGGTTTGGTACGTATCGCGAGTAAACCTTGAACAGCATCTCTGTGTTCGCGTGCCCCATCTGTCTTGCAATCCACTCAGGGGCCTCGCCTGCCGCCAACCAGAGCGTAGCTGCCGTATGCCTGGTCTGGTATGGGCGCCGGCGCTCCAAGCCCAAGACGCTGAGCAACGGGTACCAGACACGCTTGGTAACGTTGTTATGCTCGATAGGCAACCCTTGCAGGTTGCAGAATACGTATTCTGACATGGCACCAGTTGCTAGATACTGCTTCTGGAGCGCATCGTAAACAGGCTGACTCATTGCAATATCACGCTGGGAAGCATCGGTTTTGGTGTAGTCATCTTCACCGTAGACGACCGTTTCTCTCACCAATATCTGGCGGCGATCAAAATCCACATACTTCCACTTCAGGCCATCGATCTCCCCTGTTCGCATCCCCGTAAAGAACCTCACAGTGTAGTAGTTGCGAAAATCAGGCCGCACGCTGTCAATGATCAGCTTGACCTCCTGCAGAGTGAACGGCTGCACATCAGACTTTGGCACCTTCAACGGTTTGATGCGTACATAAGGCGTGGTAAAGTCGTAACGGTCGGCGGCTTCCTCGAAAATGCGTCTCAACGGATCCATGATCTTGTTGATACGGTTGGCAGATAGCGTTGCGTTACCATTCCGGCCGGATACTTTGGCGAGTGAAGACCGGAATTTAAGCAAATCTGCTCGGGTGATAGCCCCGACCCTGACATTTCCGAACGCTGGCAGATAATACTTGTCAACATTTCCCCTGATCGTTACCAGATAAGAGCGACGCCAACCTATGCTGGTCTCTGCCAGCCATTCCTCAAGGAAGTCTTTCAACAATGGTGTTCGCAGTATCTTGGGATCCAAGATCGGCTGTTGCTCGATAAGTGGTTTAGATACAGGCTCTTCAGTAGCATGCCTCTCGGGGAAAAAGGCTTCATAGCGAAATCGGCCCAGCTGGATCTCGGACTCTATCTGCAGCAACATGCGCTCAAGCTTTCTCCTGTTTGCTGCAGTATCTTTCAGTTCTGTTTGCTCTCGGCACCGTTTCCCATTCCACCTGAAATCCAAAAACAGTAAACCTGTTTCTTTACGTGCTCGTACAACGCCCATAACCACCTCCCTACTCTGCCATCGGCATGGCAATCGAGTCTGAGTGATTCCGAAGCAGATCTGCTTCAATTGCCTCCCAGATGAAAAGGTACTTCCTTCTACCAAAGGGTCGAACATAGTGCTTACCCTCAAGCAAGCAGTGGTCAACAAGCTTGTTACGGATGGTACGAGGGTCGTAGTGGATACGAGAAGCCAACTCTTCGGTCGTAATGTAAGTAGAACTCATAGTCTCATTCCTTAGGTGCATGTAAACTCAGAAGGTCATTTTTCTCCTCACGCGGAGAATTTGACCTTCTAGAGATCATTATGCACGCAAAAAGACCTTTTGCAACACTTTTTGACCTGCAGAAGATCATTATTTCCTGGAGAAAGACATGATTAAATGCCACCTGTCTCGCATGATGGGAGAGCGTCGCCTCAAGATCAGTGATGTAGCAAGAGAGACTGGTCTAAACCGAGGTACGCTAACCAGGCTCTACCACGAGACAGCTGAAAGAGTTGAGCTAGATGTTCTTGATGCCTTATGCACATACTTTCACTGCCAAGTAAGCGATATCTTCGAGTTCAATCCCAATCCTGTGCCCAAAGGTGAAAATATGGCTCCCTGACTACGCTGGGATGCTGAGCAAACACAGTGCAAGTCCTGCCAATGGATCGCCGGCCAGCCTAAGGACTACCTACCACTTCAAGGCTCTAGCACGACACAAAGGTGATCTATTGGTATTTGAGGGAGATTTCAGGCACTTGATCTTTGTGCCCACCCTGTGCCCAGTGGGCACAAAACGTGCCGAAATCCCAAAGGTCACGACAAAACAGCGTGCCCATTCAGCCCAAAGGTCAAAAAAACCTCATCAGGGATGTGCTGTGGGCACGGTTTAGGCACAGAAATGGGCACAGAAGCCGGTCTGTGCCCAAAACGGAGAAGAGAAAACGCAAAACCCCTGATCCAATTTTTCAATTGAATCAGGGGTTTGTGTTTGGTTGCGGGAGCAGGATTTGAACCTACGACCTTCGGGTTATGAGCCCGACGAGCTACCAGACTGCTCCATCCCGCGTCTGATGTGTTGAATAATATACAGTAACTATTGCTACGTCAAGACTTATTTACTGTAATTATCAATTTGTTTTCCGGTCTGTTTTGCCGGAAATGAAAAAGCCAATCTTTTGATTGGCTTTTTCGAAAACTTGGTTGCGGGAGCAGGATTTGAACCTACGACCTTCGGGTTATGAGCCCGACGAGCTACCAGACTGCTCCATCCCGCGACAGAGAGGAGCAACTATATCTGTAGAGCACTACCGCGTCAAGCTTTTTACAAAAATAACTTACGCTGCCGTCTGTACGTAGGCGTTGGCCGGGTAAATTACGCTTTCCACACCCGCGGGGGTGCGCATGGTAACTTCGTAACGGCGGCCTACTGCGCGCACGTCCATGACTTCGAAACGCAGCTCTTCACCGCTATCGGTGACTTCCAGGATGCTATGACCTGGCTCCAGTTGGTTGATACGCATTGTACATTTCCTTTTCAGTTTTCATTCTTGTTATGAACTATTGGTAAAACAGCTTGACGCTACAGGACACCATACACAGTGTCAAAGACATTGACCATACGTAGGACTACGTGGTTCCCGTGTATTGTCAGACAGCTTAGCAGCGGCAAATGAACGCCGGATGACAAGCAAAAAAAACGCCCCGCAATGCGGGGCGCTGTGGTGAGGCGGCCAGTACGGCTTAGCCTACGCGCATGCCTGGCTGGGCGCCGTCGTCGGTATCCAGCAGGAACAGACCGCTGTTGTCGTCGTTGCCGGAGGCGCACACGATCATGCCTTGCGATACGCCAAAGCGCATTTTGCGTTCGGCCAGGTTGGCCACCACGATCACCTTGCGGCCAACCAGCTTTTCCGGCTCCTGGTAGGCGGAACGGATACCGGAGAAGATGTTGCGCTGTTCAAAGCCCAGGTCGACGGTGAACTGCAGCAGCTTGTCGGAGCCTTCTACAAAGTTGCAGGCCAGTACCTTGCCCACGCGCAGGTCCAGCTTCGCAAAGTCGTCGATCTTGATGGTGTCGGCCAGCGGCTCGTAGTTGGCCGCAGCGGCCGGTGCTTGTGCTTCCATGGTCTGTTTGTTCGCTTCGATGAGTTTGTCCACCAGCACCGGGTCGACGCGTTGCATCAGGTGCTGGTACGGCTTGATGGTGTGACCCAGCAGCTGCTGCTGGGCGTCGGCCCACTGCAGCGGTGCTACGTCCAGGAAAGCCTCTACGTCCTGGGCGACTTTTGGCAGCACAGGTTTCAGGTAGATGGTCAGCAGGCGGAAGGCGTTGATCAGCACGGTGCACACTTCGTGCAGGCGGGCTTCCTGGCCTTCCTGTTTGGCCAGCTCCCACGGCTTGTTGGCGTCGACGTAGCTGTTAACCACGTCGGCAATGCCCATGATTTCGCGCAGCGCCTTGGCGTATTCGCGCGCTTCGAAAGCGGCGGCGATGTTGTCGGCCTCGTGGGCGATATTGCCCAGCAGGCGGGTTTCATCCTGCACGCTGTCGGCCAGTTTGCCGCCAAAGCGCTTGGTGATGAAGCCGGCGGCGCGGCTGGCGATATTGACGAACTTGCCGACCACGTCCGAGTTCACGCGGGCCACAAAGTCGTTCAGGTTCAGGTCGATGTCTTCAATGCGGCCATTGAGTTTGCCGGCAATGTAGTAGCGCATCCATTCCGGGTTCAGGCCGCATTCCAGGTAGCTCTTGGCGGTGATGAAGGTGCCGCGCGACTTGGACATTTTCTGGCCGTCCACGGTAAGGAAGCCGTGGGCAAACACGCCAGTAGGCGCGCGCATGCCGGAGAACTTCAGCGTGGCGGGCCAGAACAGTGCGTGGAAGTACAGGATGTCCTTGCCGATGAAGTGGTACATCTCGGTGTCGGTATCGGGCTTAAACCAGGTGTCGAAGTCCAGGTTCAGGCGCTGGCACAGCTTTTTGAAGCTGGCCATGTAACCGATAGGCGCGTCCAGCCACACATAGAAGTATTTGCCGGGTGCATCGGGGATCTCGAAGCCGAAGTACGGCGCGTCGCGGCTGATGTCCCAGTCCTGCAGGCCGCCGCCGATCCACTCGTTCATTTTGTTCAGCGACTCCGGCTGCAGGTGCGGCTGTACCACGCCATCGGCACGGGTGGTCTGGCCGCTGGTCCAGTCGCGCAGGAAATCGGCGCACTCGCCCAGGCGGAAGAAGTAGTGCTCGGAGGTTTTCAGCACCGGGGTGGCGCCGGACACGGCCGAGTACGGGTTTTTCAGCTCGGTCGGGTTGTAGGTGGCACCGCACACTTCACAGTTGTCGCCGTACTGGTCTTTGGCGCTGCATTTCGGGCATTCGCCCTTCACGAAGCGGTCTGGCAGGAACATCTGCTTTTCCGGGTCGAACAGCTGCTCGATGGTGCGCGAGGTAATCTTGTCATCGGCACGCAGCGCGCGGTACATCTGCTGCGCCAGCTCCTTGTTTTCCGGGCTGTTGGTGCTGTAGTAGCTGTCGTGGCCAATCAGGAAACCCTGCGAGTCGGCCACGTGCAGCGCTTCTACCTCGGCAATCAGCTGCTCGGGGGTGATGCCGCGCTTCTCGGCTGCCAGCATGATGGGTGCGCCGTGGGTATCGTCGGCGCACACGTAGTAGCACTCGTGGCCGCGCATCTTCTGGAAACGCACCCAGATATCGGTTTGGATCTGTTCGAGCATGTGGCCAAGGTGCAGCCCCGCGTTGGCGTAAGGCAGTGCACTGGTCACCAGAATCTTGCGTGTGGTCATGGAGAAGCGTCCGGTGAAAGGTATTCGGTAAACCGTCGATTATAACGACAAAGGTTGGCCGCGACAGTCATCGCGGCCAACCTTCTGCATTTACGCTGCCCCGCCTACGCTAGCTGCGGGTTCAGCTTGGTGCTACGGCCAGGCAGGCAGGGCCAGAGGCCGTGCCGGTCAGGCCGATTGAGGCAGCATGTCCGGGTCGTCGCGCTCGGCCATGGCCACGGCCACTTGCGGGCGCGCCAGCCACACAAACAGCAGCGCCGTCACCACCGACAGCAGGGCAAAGCCGGTGATGCCAGCGGCAATATAGGCCCAGCGGAACAGCTCGATGCCGAGACCGTAGCCGGCCATGCACAGCATGCTCATGCCAGCCGATACCACGCCCTTGGGCAGGCTGCTGCTCATCAGGGCAAAGCGGTACAGCACGCCAAAGGACAAGCCCTCGCCCACCGCCATCAGGCTCATGCCCAGCACCAGGAAGATGTGCTGGTAATGGCCATACAGTACGCCGGCCAGCATCAGCACCAGCCCGCCCACTACCGGCCACATGCCCAGCAGCACGGAGCGGCCCAGCGGCCAGGCTTCGGCGCGGGCGGCCAACAGCAGGTTACCGGCGATCAGGCCACCGAATACCGGCAGCTGCCACAAGCCGTATTCCAGCGTGCTCATGCCCAGGTCTTCGACCAGCAGCACTGGCGACAGCGCAATCCAGCCCATCAGCGGCAGCGCCAGCATGGGGATGCACAATACCGACAGTACAAAGCGGCGGTCGCGCAGCAGCTGCAGGTAGTCGCCACCCATGCGCGACAGCGGGCGCGGGTTGGCCGCAGGCTGCACGGTTTCCGGCATTTTCCACCACAGGCCCAGCAGCGCCAGCAGCGCGCAGGCGGCAATAAACAGGAAGCAGCTACGCCACGGTGCCAGCTCGATCAGCGCGGCACCGGCCAGCGGGCCCACCATGGGCGCAATCAGCGCCACATTGGCCATCAGCGCGGTAACGCGTACGGCGGTTTTTTCGGCGTAGGCTTCCTGCACCGCGGCATAGCCCACGGCATTAATGAAGCACAAGCCCATGCCCTGCAGTACGCGCAGCGCCATATAGGCTTCGATGCTGTGCACCAGATAGGTGGCCAGGCAGCTCACGATAAAGAACACCACGCCGGACAACAGCACCGGGCGGCGGCCGTAGCGGTCGGACAGCGGGCCGGTAAGCCACGACAGCGCCGCGCCGCCCAGCAAAAAGAAGGTCATCGACAGCGGTACCCAGCCGGCATCTACGCCGAACTCGCGGGTGACTTGCAGCATGGCCGGCTGCGCCATGTCGTTGGCGATATACACAGCAAACTCGAACAACACCAGGGCTAGCGGGAACAACAGGGTAGCAACAGACAGGCGGGCAATTTTATTATTGGCAGACAAAAGAACACCTCAAAAAACCATGACGCGGCAGCAAACCGCCGCGTCACGTTGACAAAAAGGCCGAGGATTCTACGTGAAATCAGCCACTTAGGCCAGCGCTTATTGCCACCGCGCTGCCGGCGCGGGCGGCTAGCGGCGCTTTGGGCTATCATTTGCGGCATTCCCCGTGCCCCCGGCGCCTGTCGGCGGGCGCAAAACCTGATTAAAATAGTCGGGTAATCCCGACTTGGCGCACGATATGTTCTCCCGACTAGGCAAACTGTTTGGCAGCCCTGCCAACACCGACACCCCACGGACACCCGACATGGCTCACAGCGACGCAGATATCCTGGCATCCCTCGCCACCCTTATCGACCCGGACACCGGCAAGCCCTACCGCAAAGGCCTGGCCATTGCCTGTAACGACAGCAGCCGCCTGGCGCTCAGCGTCAAACTGCCCTACCCGGCCAAAAGCCGCTTTGCCGAGATCGGCGCGCTATTTACCGAAGCGCTGGCCCCGTTTGCCGACGGCCGCCCGGTAGAAGTAGACGTCAGCAGCCAGATCACCAGCCACGCCGCCCAGCGCGGTGTACCACTGCTGCCTGGCGTGAAAAACGTGATTGCGGTGTCGTCCGGCAAGGGCGGCGTGGGTAAATCCACCACCGCGGCCAACCTGGCACTGGCGCTGGCAGCCGAAGGCGCGCGCGTGGGCATACTGGACGCCGACATCTACGGCCCGTCGCAGCCGCTGATGATGGGCCTGCAGGGCCAGAAGCCCGAGGTGGTGGAAGGCAAGCTCAAGCCGCTGGAAGCACACGGCGTGCAAACCATGTCCATCGGCTACCTGGTAGACGACGACCAGGCCATGGTATGGCGCGGCCCCATGGTGAGCCAGGCGCTGCAGCAGCTGCTCAACGACACACTGTGGGATGAGCTGGATTATCTGGTGATCGACATGCCACCGGGCACCGGCGACATCCAGCTGACGCTATCGCAAAAGGTACCGGTGACCGGCGCCATCGTGGTGACCACGCCGCAAGACATCGCACTGATCGACGCCAAGAAAGGCCTGAAGATGTTCGAGAAGGTGGGCGTACCCATTCTCGGCATTGTGGAAAACATGGCCATGCACGTGTGCAGCCAGTGCGGCCACGAAGAACACATCTTCGGCCACGGCGGTGCCGACAAGATGAGCGCGCAATACGGCGTGGACGTACTGGGCTCGCTGCCGCTGGACCTGTCCATCCGCCTGTCTACCGACGAAGGCAAACCCACCGTGGTAGCCGAGCCGGGCGGCAAGCTGGCCGCCCGCTACCAGCAAATCGCCCGCCGCGTGGCGGTGAAGGTAGGCGACAAGGCGCGTGATTTCTCCAGCAAGATGCCGAAAATCGTCATCCAGAACAGCTAGGGCACACGCATGATCGGCATGTTCGATTCCGGCCTGGGCGGCCTGTCGGTATGGCGCCAGCTACGCCACGCCCTGCCACAGCAGGATGTGGTGTACCTGGCCGACCAGGGCTACTGCCCCTACGGCGAGCGCAGCCAGGCCGAGCTGATTGCCCGCGCCGAGGCCATTACTGCCTGGCTGCTGGCACAGGGCGCGCAGCTGCTGCTGATCGCCTGCAATACCGCCACCAGCGCCGCCGCCCGCCACCTGCGCGAACGCTACCCGCAGCTGCCCATTGTCGGCATGGAACCCGCCATCAAGCCCGCCGTACAGGCCAGCCAGAGCGGCCGCGTGGGCGTACTGGCCACCCACGCCACGCTGCAGGGTGACAAGTTCCGCCAGCTGGTGGCACAGTTTGCCGGCGATACCTTGGTGGTGCCGCAGGCGGGCAAAGGCTTTGTCGAGCTGGTAGAAGCCGGCGAGCTGGACAGCGAGCGCAGCCGCGCCGTAGTTGGCCGCGCGCTGGCCCCGCTACTGGAGCAAGGCGTAGACCACGTGGTACTGGGCTGTACCCACTACCCGTTTCTGGCACCGCTGATCCGCCAGCTGCTGCCGCCGCATATCGACATCATCGACCCCACCGACGCGGTCATCCGCCAGACGCTGCGGCTGATGCAGCAACACGGCCTGCCCGCCGCCAGCGGCCCGGCAGCGCACTACCGTTTTGCCAGCACCGGCCAGCCCGGCAATATGGCGCACTTTCTGCAGCACACCCTGGGTACCCCGGCGCAGGTGGAATACCTCGATCTGCCCGGCTAACCCCGGCACTCCCCCAACAGCAGGCCCGGGCACACCCCGGGCCTTTGGCTTTTCAGCACCGCTTACAACTGATGTCATGCAGCTGGATTGACAGAAAAAAACTAAGGTTTTATCCGCCACCGCCGATAAGCAAACATGGGGCAGCACACGGCAACGCCAGTGAATGCAAGGCCCCGGGGCAAGGCAGGAGGCTTACATCATGGGTAATCTCAGCTGGTGCGCCGCAGTGCGCGGGCAGGACGCTTATCACCAGGCCACTGCCATGCTCAAAGCAATTGAAGAACATAAACAGGCTATAGCCAGGCTGGAAACCAGCCTGGCAACACTGGGTGACATCGTGGATTTGGCACGCGTAGACCGCATGGCCGCCCAGCTACTGGTAGAAGAGCGCCTATCAATAAGCGACCACAAACAGAGCGGTTAAACCGCCTACCATAGTCTGATACCGCAAGGTGCCAACTATAACGGCCAGCCCTGGCAACAGGGTTGGCCGCTCTTCTTTGTGGTTACCCGCTAGCGCAGCTGCGGGTAGCTCAGCCAGGCCAGGTGCAGCACATTAAACCCCGTATGCAGCAAGACAGCGTAAGCCAGCCGGCCGGTAGCGGCATACAGCAGCGCGTACGCGGCGCCAGCCAGCGTGGCCACCAGCGCCCACAGCACGCCACCGGGCACATGCACCAGGCCAAACAGCGCAGCGGATAACAGGCAGCGCTGCCACAGCGGCCAGCGTGCCGCCGCCGCAAACACGCCCTGCCGAAACAGCGCCTCTTCCGGCAAAGACACCAGCAGCAGGTTGGCCGCCAGCCACGGTAGCCACCAGGCCGGCCATTTGGGCTGCCACGTCAGCAGCCCACTCGCCATTGCCAGCCCCAGCGCGGCCAACAGGCAGGCTGCGCACGCAAGCAGCCATTGACCCCGCTTTGCCACCCCTGGCAAAGCCACGCGCGGCAGGCACAGCAGCAGCCACAAGCCGGCTAGGCCCTTATCCCAGTGCCAGTACAGGGTGTAGGGCTTGCTGTTGTCAGCCAGCGCGCCCTGCCACCAGCGCGGCGGGTAAAAGCCGGGCAAGGCGTGCAGCGCCAAAGCCAGTATCAGCACCACCGCTGCCAGCCACGGCCAGCGCGCCTGCGGCCAACGCTGGCACAGCCAGGCGGCCAACCCCAGCAGCAGGTAGGCCAGGCACGCCTGCACCCCTAACACACCCGCCCACAGCGCCATGGCGGAGGCTGGCAGCGCCATGCCCAGCGCTAGCCGGCGGCGCCCGGCCAGGGCCGCCAACAGGGAGATCGCCAAAAGCGTAAAGGCAGCCAGCACGGGCCAATCGGGGACGGTATAAGGCATGGCGGGGTAAGAAAACGGTAAAGCGCGCCAGTGTAGCGCAAGGCAAAAGCACTGCGGCCAACCTTGGGCAGGTTGGCCGCAACGGTACTGCAGTCAGGGTGGCGAGTTACGCCTGGCGCACAGCGGCGTCCAGCGCCTGCACCACGTCGGCCAGGATATCGTCCACGTGCTCGATACCGATGGACAGGCGGATCAGCTCCGGCTTCACGCCGGCACGCAGCTGCTCTTGCGGCGACAGCTGACGGTGCGTGGTGGATGCCGGGTGGCACGCCAGGCTCTTGGCGTCGCCAATATTCACCAAGCGCGTCACCAGCTGCAGCGCATCGATAAAGCGGCCACCGGCCTCTACCCCGCCCTTGATACCAAACGACAGGATACCCGACGCGCGGCCGCCCATGTATTTGTCCACCAGCGGGCGGCTGGGGTGGCCTTCCAGCGCGGCGTACTCCACCCATTCCACGGCCGGGTGCTGCTGCAGGTACTGCGCCACTTTCAGCGTGTTGTCGCAGATGCGGTCCAGGCGCAATGCCAGCGTTTCGATACCCAGCAGGATCTGGTGCGCGTTAAATGGCGAGATCGCCGCGCCCATATTGCGCAGCGGCACCACGCGGGCGCGGGCAATGTAAGCCGCCGCGCCCAGCACTTCTACGTAGTTCACGCCGTGGTAGCTCACGTCTGGCGTGTTCAGGCGCACAAAGCGCTCTTTGTGCTCGCCCCACGGGAACTTGCCGCCATCCACGATGATGCCGCCAATGCTGGTACCGTGGCCGCCCAGGTATTTGGTCAGGCTGTGCACCACGATGTCGGCACCGTGCTCGAACGGGCGGCACAGGTAAGGCGACGGCACGGTGTTATCCACAATCAGCGGCAGGCCGTGCTTGTGTGCCTCGGCAGCAAAGGCGCCAAAGTCCACCACATTGCCCAGCGGGTTGCCGATGGATTCGCAGAATACCGCCTTGGTCTTGTCGTCCACGTTGGCCGCAATATCCTGCGGGCGCGCCGGGTCGATAAAGCGCACGGTAATGCCCAGCTGCGGGAAGGTGTGGGCAAACAGGTTATAGGTGCCGCCGTACAGCGTGCTGGTAGCAATAATGTTGTCGCCGGCCTCGGCAATGGTCTGGATCGCATAGCTGATGGCCGCCATGCCGGACGCGACCGCCAGCGCGCCAATACCGCCTTCCAGCGCGGCCACGCGCTTTTCCAGCACGTCGGTGGTGGGGTTCATGATGCGGGTGTAGATATTGCCCTGCACCTTCAGGTCGAACAGGTCGGCACCGTGCTGGGTGCTGTCAAAAGCGTAGCTGGTGGTCTGGTACAGCGGTACCGCTACGGCTTTGGTGGTCGGGTCGGGGCTGTAGCCCCCGTGTACGGCAAGCGTTTCCAGTTTCATCTTTGTCGATCCCAATGGGTGATTATCACCGGCCGGCATCATGGCAGGCCGCAGGCCATACCTTAGCGTCATGCCGCCACAAGATAAAGCCTGTTTTTTGCAAAGCTTTGCAAGCCAGCTGGACATGCAGCGTCCAGGCAAGCTGCCCGCCAGCAGCTATGATTCAATAAAACAAGATAACGGGTTACCCATGTTGCAACGACACTTCCCGCTAGCACGCACCATCAGCCGCCAGATGTTCTGGCTGCAGGCATTGCTGGTCATCCTGCTGCTCAGTGCCATGACGTTCCTGCACTACTACAGCGACGAACAAACGTGGCAGCTGGCAGAAGAAAGCCGCAGCCACGCGCGCGAACAACAACAGCTGGCAGACACCGTGTCACACCTGGGCGATCTGCATAACCGGCTGATCCTGCTGGTAGAAGAACAAGAGGCCGGGCAGCTTGGCGCCACCGATATCATGCGGCGCAAGCTTAGTCTGCAACAAGCGCTGAACCGGCTTACGCGGAACACCCTGGCGCTGGGTGAGCAAAGCTGGCAAAGCCCAGGCCTGGCTAGTCTGGTACGCGATATCCAGGCCGACCTGATGCGCTACCACACCCAGGCGGGCAAGCTGCTGCAACTGCTACCCAGCGAAACCGAGGCCGCAGAAGAACAGGCCCTGATCATCAGCCGCCAGGTAACCCATGACATGGAAAAACTGCGCAAGCTGGCACGCCAGCAGCGCGAACTGTCCATCCGGCACTTCGAGGCCGGCCTGCAAGACACCCTGCACACTGGCCAGCGCATGCAAAACATTCTGCTGGGCCTGCTATTCGCCGCCCTGGGCTTGATAGGCTGGCGCATGCACCGCATTGGCAGCCAGCTGCAACGCACCGAAGCCTTATTGATGGCACTGGGCAACGGCGATACCCGCATAGAACCCCCGCCAGGCGATGCCCTGTTTCGCCCGGTGTTTGATGCACTGCGGCGCTTTCGCACCTTGCTGCTGAGCCAGCAAGCGCTGCTGGCCAGCAGTGAAGCCCAGCAGCAAAAGCTGGAACACATGGTGAACGAGCGCACCGCCCACCTGCAGCAAGCCAACCGCCAGCTGGAAGACGAAATCCGCCAGCGCCAGCAGGCAGAAAAGCGCCGCCGCCTGTACGAAATGGTGTTCGAGCACACCGAAGATGCCGTAATCATCACCACGCCCGATACCCATATCGTGGCGGCCAACCCTGCCTATCAGATGATGACCGGCATGACACCGGACGAGCTGTACGGCAAGCGCCCGCCCATCACCCGCTCCGGCCACCACGACCGCCAGTTTTACCAGCAGCTCTGGGCCCAGCTCTCCAGCGCCGGGCGCTGGCAAGGCGAAGTGGTGAACCGCCACACCGACGGCAGCCTGGTGCACGCCCTGCTCACCATCAATGCCGCCACCGAGCCCGATGGCTCGGTCACACACTATGTGGGCATTCTGTCCGACATTACCCAGCTCAAGCTGGCGGAAACCCAGCTACGCCGGCTGGCCTACTACGACCCGCTCACCGCCCTGCCCAACCGCGTGCTGCTGAAAGACCGCCTGGCGCACGAGATCGACATTGCCCGCGAAGAAAAGCGCAGCTTTGCCACCATGCTGCTGGATCTGGACCGCTTCAAATACGTGAACGACACGCTGGGGCACAAAGCCGGCGACGAGCTGCTGATGGACGTGGCCGAACGCCTGCGCGGCACAGTGCGGCTGGAAGACACGGTAGCGCGGCTATCCGGGGACGAGTTTTGCATTATCGTGCGTGACTGCAGCCCCTCGCACGTGGCGCGCACCGCCGAGGCCATCGTCAGCGTGCTAAACCTGCCCTTCCGCCTGGAGGCACGCGACGCCGAGGTGGGCGCCAGCATCGGCATTGCCATGTTCCCCGGCGATGGCGAAAGCACCGAACACCTGATGAAAAATGCCGACGCCGCCATGTATCAGGCCAAGGCGCTGGGGCGTAACCGCTATTGTTTTTTCGAGCCTGCCATCGAGGCTCGGCTGCGTGACGAGATGGAGCTGTTCACCCAGCTGCGCCACGCCATCGAAGCGCAGCAGTTTGTGCTGCACTACCAGCCCGTCGTGCCGCTGGCAGCGGGGCTGGGCAGCTATGGCGAGGCGCTATTGCGCTGGCCTGGTGGTGGCAGCCAGGCCTCGCCGGGGGTGTTTATCCCGTTTGCCGAACAGCACGGCCTGATAGAAGGCATAGGGGATTTCGTACTGGAGGCCGCCTGCCGCTTTGTCGCGCTCAGCGTAGAACAAGGCCAGCCGCAGAGCATCAGCATTAACCTGTCGGCACGCCAGCTGGCCATGAGCAACCTGCCCGAGCGGCTGGTGCAAGCGGTATCACAGCATGGCATACCCGCGTCTGCCATCGAGCTGGAGCTGACCGAATCGTCGCTGATCCAGAACCTGGAGGCCATTTCGGTCACGCTGACCCGGCTGCGCCAGGCGGGCTTTCGCATTGCCATTGATGACTTTGGCGCCGGCTACTCCTCGCTGAACTATCTGGTGGAGCTGCCGGTAGACAAGGTCAAAATCGACCAGCGCTTTATCTGGAGCCTGTTCAACAGCCCGCGCAACCAGGCCGTGGTGAAAGCGATTCTGTCGCTGGCACGGACCATCGGCATCCAGACCGTGGCAGAAGGCGTGGAAACCGCCGAACAGCTGGCGTTCCTGCAAGCGCATGGTTGCCACTATGTGCAGGGCTATTACCTGGCCAGGCCCATGGGCCAGCAAGACTTTCTGGCCTTCCAGCAGCTAGGCCCTGCCAGCATGACGCCTGCGGGCTAAGCTGCGGCCAACCCCTAGCGCACCGCCAGCGCTACGCCACCGAGCAGGCCTGAAAACAAAACCCCCTGCCGGGTAAGCGGCAGGGGGTTCCGGATGTGGCAGTACTGGCGAGCCAGTGCCTTGGCCGGGGGCTAGTCTGCTACAGGCGCCGGCGGCGGGGCGATCACCAGCACCTTGTCTACCCGGGTGCGGTCCATATCCATCACCTCAAAGCTGAAACCGTTCCACACCACCTTGTCGGCGGCGGTGGGTACGCGGCCCAGCATGAACATGACAAAGCCGCCCAGGGTCTGGAAATTACCCGACTCTTCACCCTCGATGCTGTCCAGCTCGAAGTGCTCTTTGAAGTCTTCCAGCGACATCATGCCGTCCACCAGCCAGCTGCCGTCTTCGCGCTGCACGATTTCGTCGTCGCCGTCACCGGCCTCGGTCGGCAGGTCGCCCACAATGGCTTCCATCACGTCGTTAATGGTGACCAGGCCTTCGATTTCGCCGTATTCGTCCACCACCAGCGCAGTATGGTTACGCGTGCGCTTGAACTGCTCCAAAAGCTGCATCGGGCTGATGGCTTCCGGCACGTACAGCGGCGGGCGCACCGACTCGGCCAGTTTTACCGACTTGTCGTCCAGCAGGCGGTGCAGCAGGTCTTTGGCCTGCACCATGCCCAGTACGTTCTCGAAACCGCCTTTTACCACCGGGTAGCGGGTAAATACGCTGCCACGAATGATCTTGAGGTTTTCTTCCAGCGGGTCTTCTACATCCAGCGCAATGATGTCCTTGCGCGGCGTCATGATGGAGACCACCTTCTTTTCGTCCAGGCTGAAGATGTTTTCCACCAGCTCCTGCTCGGCGCGGTCGAAGATACCTTCGTCGGCACCCTGCTCCATCAGTACCTTGATTTCTTCTTCGGTAATGGACGGGTCTTTGTTCTTTTTTACCCCCAGCACACGCAGCACTGCCTCGGTAGACAGGCTCAGCAGGCGTACCACCGGCGAGGTCACGCGGGCCAGCAGCAGCATGGGGCGCGCCAGCACGGACGCCAGCACCTCGGGGTTTTGCATACCCACGCGCTTGGGTACCAGCTCGCCGATGATCAGCGAGAAATAGGTAATCAGCATCACCGTGACGATAAGCGCAATGGGGCGGGCAAACTCGGCCAGTAGCGGGTTGGTTTCCAGATACGCTTGCAGCCGGTCGGCAATGGCGGCTTCACCAAAGGCACCGGACAGAATGCCGATCAGGGTAATGCCGATCTGGATGGTAGACAGGAAGCGGGTAGGCTCTTCTGCCAGCTTGAGCGCGGCAGCGGCGCCACGGTTGCCTTCGTCTGCCCACTGCTGCAAGCGAACCTTGCGCGAGGAGACGATAGCGATTTCGGTCATGGCAAAGATGCCATTAAGGAGGAAAAGTACAACTAATATAAGCACGTCCATTGGACAGGGTGAACACCATATAAAGAAGACGTCACCATTCTACATGCTGCCAGTTTTTTCGCCACTCCCGCCCCACCTGTCTGTATGCCATGAAAATGATGCATCAATCATTGGCAAGCCATATCCCAAGCACTATAAATAAAAACGCTGGGTCGATACCGCACCATTTTCAAGGAAATACCATGAAGCACATATCGTTGCGCACCCACCTCATCCTGATGGTGAGTATCGCCATTCTTTTTTGCGTGGCGCTGGGTACGAGCGGTTTGCTAGGCTCCCGCATCATCGCCAGCGAAGTAAACGACTTGCTGAATACCCAGAAAATGATCCGCCAGCAAACCGAAGCCGACATGATGCACGACGCGGTGCGCTCGGACGTGCTGTCGGCGCTGTACCGCGACAAGCTGGGTGAAAAGGACAAGCTCAAGGGTATTGCGGCAGACCTGGCCGAGCATGCCAAACATTTTCGCGAATTGATGGCCGATAACACCCAGCGCGCCAGCGGCAACGCCCAGCTGACAGCACTGTATGGTGAAGTGATACCGCAAGTAGAGCGCTATCTGCAGTCGGCCAGCGTCATCATCGGCAGCCTGGAAAGCCAGCCGGACAAAGCACTGGCTACCCTGCCCGCTTTCGAACAGGACTTTGACGCGCTGGAAGGCGGCATGGAAAAAGTGACCGATGCCATCGAGCAGTCTTCCGACAGCGCACAACACACGGTAGATGCCGGCATCAGCAAGCAGTCCATCATCAGCGGCACGCTGGCGCTGGTTGCTGCCCTGCTGCTGGCGGCCTACGCAGCGGTACTCAGCCGGCTGCTGCTGCGCCCCCTGCGGGCGCTCACCAATACCGCCAACCAGGTGATCAAAACCGGCAACCTGAGCCTGCGTGTAGATGACCATGCCGGGCTGGAGCTGGCGGTATCGATACAAGCCTTCAACCGCATGCTGAAGTCCCAGCAAAAGCTGGTAGCCCAGCTGCAAGACGTCGCCGGCTCGCTGGAAAGTACCAGCGGCAGCATCGGCGAGCTAACGTCGCGGGTGCGCAGTGATGCCGAAGCACAAAGCAGCTCGGCCGAGCACATCAGCAGCGCCATCAGCCAGATGAGCCATAGCGTGGCCAACGTTAGCCAGAGCACACGCAGCGCGCTGGAATGCAGCCAGGCGGCGGGCGAGCAGGCACGCAACAGCAGCCAGACAGTCACGCAGTCGGCCAACGCCATCCTGGCCGCAACAGAATCGGTACAGCATGTTTCCAACGTGATTCACTCGCTGGAAAGCAGCGCTATGCAGATTGGCCAGGTGGTAGAGGCCATCAGTGGCATTGCCGAGCAAACCAACCTGCTGGCGCTGAATGCCGCCATCGAGGCGGCCCGTGCCGGCGAAAGCGGCCGCGGTTTTGCCGTGGTAGCAGACGAAGTGCGTAACCTGGCTGAGCGCACCAGCACGGCTACCAAAGAAATCCAGACCATGGTGTCGGGCATACAGACGTCAGCGCAGCAAGCGGTTCACGCCATGGAAGGTGGCATACGCCAGGTAGCGCAGAGCTCGGAAGACGCACAAAAAGCCGGTAATGCCATCGAGCTGATTGAAGAACGTACCCGCTTGAGCGTCAGCACCATGGGGCAGATTCACCAGGAGCTGCAAGAGCAAGCCAGCGCCAGCCAGGACATAGCCGGCAATGCCGACCGGGTATCCGAGATGGCCAAACGCACCTTGGGCAGCGCACTGGAAGTAGAAACAGAAACCCGCCGCCTGCAGCAGCTGGCGCAAAGCCTCAATAAAACCCTGGCCAGCTTTAGCGGCTAGGCTGCCCTGCCCTGACGGGCATACGCCAAGACACAAATAAAAACCCCGCCGGCTTGCGCTGGCGGGGTTTTGCTTTGCCTGCGGCCAACCTGGCAGGTTGGCCGCACGGTGGCGCTTACTCGTAGTTGTCGATAGACGGGCAGCTGCACACCAGGTTGCGGTCGCCGTATACGTCGTCGATACGGTTCACGCTAGGCCAGAACTTGTTTTCCAGCACGTACGGCAGCGGGAAGAACGCCTGCTCGCGGGTGTACGGGCGGGTCCACTCGCCGGCGATATCGGCCTTGCTGTGCGGTGCGTGGCACAGCGGGTTGTTGTCTTTTGGCCATACACCGTTCTGTACCGCGTCGATTTCCTGGCGGATAGACACCATGGCGGCAATGAAACGGTCCAGCTCGGCCTTGGACTCGGACTCGGTCGGCTCGATCATCAGCGTACCCGCTACCGGGAAGCTCATGGTCGGGGCGTGGAAGCCGTAGTCCATCAGACGCTTGGCCACGTCTACCTCGGTCACGCCGGAGGCAGCCTTCAGCGGGCGCAGGTCGATGATGCACTCGTGCGCTACACGGCCATTCTTGCCGGTGTACAGCACCGGGTAATGGGCTGCCAGCTTGTCTTTCAGGTAGTTGGCGTTCAGCAGCGCGATCTCGGTAGAACGCTTGGCGCCCTCGGCCCCCATCATGCGGATATACATGTAGGAGATCGGCAGGATGGATGCCGAGCCGAACGGCGCAGCGGAAACCGCGCTCTGGCCCGCTACCGCACCCGGTACTTCGGCTACCACGTGGTTGGCCATGAACGGCGCCAGGTGCGCTTTCATGCCGATCGGGCCCATGCCCGGGCCGCCACCGCCGTGCGGAATGCAGAAGGTTTTGTGCAGGTTCATGTGCAGCACGTCGGCGCCAATGTCGGCCGGGCGGGTCAGGCCCACCTGCGCGTTCATGTTGGCACCGTCCATGTACACCTGGCCGCCGTTGGCGTGCACCAGTTCGCAGATTTCCTTGATGGACTCTTCGAACACGCCGTGGGTGGACGGGTAGGTAATCATCAGCGCGCCCAGGTTGGCCGCATGCTGCTCGGCCTTGGCCTGCATGTCGGCCATGTCCACGTTGCCGTTGTCGTCGGTTTTCACCACCACCACTTGCATGCCCAGCATCTGCGCGGTAGCCGGGTTGGTACCGTGCGCCGATTGCGGAATCAGGCAGATGGTGCGGTGCGCGTCGCCACGGCTGGTGTGGTAGCGGCGGATAGCCAGCAGGCCGGCGTACTCGCCCTGCGCGCCGGAGTTAGGCTGCATGGAGATGGCGTCAAAGCCGGTAATGGCCAGCAGCTGCTGTTGCAGGCCGGCTATCATTTCCAGGTAGCCGGCGGCCTGCTCGCGCGGGGCGAACGGGTGCATGTTGGCAAACTCTGGCCAGGTCACCGGAATCATCTCGCTGGTGGCGTTCAGCTTCATGGTGCAACTGCCCAGGCTGATCATGCTGTGGTTCATGGCCAGGTCGCGGTTTTCCAGCTTCTTCAGGTAGCGCAGCATCTCGTGCTCGCTGTGGTGCTCGTTGAACACCGGGTGGCTGAGGATGGCGGATTCGCGCTTCAGGCTGGCCGGGATCGCGTCGGCAGCGGCAGCGTCCAGCGCGGCAATGTCGGCAGCCTTGCCAGTGAAGATTTCAATCAGCTGGGCCAGGTCGGCTTCGGTAGCGGCTTCGTGGAAGGCCACACCCAGTACGCCGTTACCCGCGTCGCGCACGTTGATGCCGGCAGCCAGCGCAGCGGCGTACACGTTGGCCGCATCGGCACCCAGCTCGACCTGTACGGTGTCGTAGAACTGTTCGAATTTCAGCTTGCCGCCCGCCGCTTTCACCGCGTGGGCGAAGATGGCAGCCAGGCGGTGGATACGCTGGGCAATGCGCTTCACGCCGGCCGGGCCGTGGTACACGGCGTACATGCCGGCCATATTGGCCAGCAGTACCTGGCTGGTGCAGATGTTGGAGTTGGCTTTTTCGCGGCGGATGTGCTGTTCGCGGGTTTGCAGCGCCATGCGTAGCGCGGTCTTGCCTTTGGCATCGATGGACACGCCAATGATGCGGCCAGGGGCCGAGCGCTTCATGTCGTCGCGGAAGGCAAAGTAGGCAGCGTGCGGGCCGCCAAAGCCCATCGGCACGCCAAAGCGCTGGGTGTTACCCAGTGCTACGTCGGCGCCCATCTCGGCTGGCGACTTCAACGCCACCAGCGCCATCACGTCGGCCGCCACGATGGCCACGCCACCTTTGGCTTTGACGGCAGCAATGTACGGGGTCAGATCCAGCACGTCGCCGGCTTCGCCCGGGTACTGGAACAGCGCGCCAAAGTAGTCGCCATTGCCGGCTTCTTCCGGGTGGCCCAGTACCAGCTCGAAACCGAAGTACTCGGCACGGGTTTTCAGCACGTCCAGGGTTTGCGGCAGCACGCGGCTATCCACAAAGAAACGGTCGCCTTTTACCTTGGAAGCACGGCGAGCCAGCGCCATGCCTTCGGCGGCGGCGGTGGCTTCGTCCAGCAGCGAGGCGTTGGCAATGTCCAAGCCGGTGAGGTCGATCACCATTTGCTGGTAGTTCAGCAGCGCTTCCAGGCGGCCCTGGGCGATTTCGGCCTGGTACGGGGTGTAGGCGGTGTACCAGCCCGGGTTTTCCAGCACGTTACGCAGGATCACGCCGGGGGTAATCACCGGGTAGTAACCCATGCCGATAAACGACTTGTTGATCACGTTCTTGCTGGCCACGGCTTTCAGGTCGGCCAGGGCGTCTACTTCGCGCTGTGCTGCAGGCAGATCCAGCGCACGGTTAAAGCGGATACCGGCCGGCACGGTTTGTGCCACCAGGTCTTCCAGCGAGCTGGCGCCGATTTCGGCCAGCATCTGCTGTTGTTCGGCATCGCACGGGCCGATGTGGCGGGCGATGAATTCTTGATGATTGAAGAGTTGCGAGAGAGACATGTCTGCGATTCCGTCTGTATATCGGCCACGAATGGCTTACTGCTTGGCCACGAAAACCACAAAAGACACAAAAATGATCCAGGCAAAGTCATGGCTTGCCTAGTACACGTCAGCAATGGAAGCGTTCGTGTTGTTTCGTGGGTTTCGTGGCAAAAAATTCGTGGCAAAAAAAATGCCCCACCATCTTGCGATGGCAGGGCCGTTTTATCAGGCGCCGATTTCGGCTGCGTAGGCAGCGGCGTCCAGCAGGCCATCCAGATCAGCGGCGTTGGCCGGCTTGATCTTGAAGAACCAGCCTGCGGCGTACGGCTCGCTGTTGGCCAGCTCCGGGTTGGCTTCCAGTTCGGCGTTTACTGCCAGGATTTCGCCTGCGATCGGGGCGTACACGTCGGAAGCGGCTTTTACCGATTCCACTACGCCGGCTTGCTCTTCGGCAGCCAGGTTGGCGCCTACGGCAGGCAGCTCGACAAATACGATGTCACCCAGCAGCTCTTGCGCGTGCTCGGTAATACCCACGGTCACGGAGCCGTCGGCTTCCAGGCGCAGCCATTCGTGGCTGGATACGTATTTCAGTTCGGCAGGAATGTTGCTCATCGTTTCTCTCCAGAAAAATGTGTCGTGATGGTGTAGCAGGGCAGGCTCTTGCTCGCCCCGTCGTTATACACCAGCTTATTCAAAAACTTTCTTGCCGTTACGTACGAACGGCATTTTCACCACACGCACGTCGGTCAGCGTGCCGCGCAGGTCTACCTGGGCGGTAGCCGCAGTGGCAGCCGGTACGCGGGCGATGGCGATGGAATGCTTGAGGGTGGGCGAGAAGGTACCGCTGGTGATGATGCCTTCGCCGATGCCGTCTACCACCACTTTCTGGCCTTCGCGCAGCACGCCGCGGCCTTCCAGCACCAGGCCTACCTGCTTCATGGCCACGCCAGCGGCTTTCTGGGCTTCCAGTGCGCTGCGGCCGATAAAGTCGCGGCCTTCGGTCATGGCAATAGTCCAGCCCATGCCGGCTTCCAGCGGGGAAACGCCGTCGTCCATATCGTGGCCGTACAGGTTCATGCCGGCTTCCAGGCGCAGCGTGTCGCGGGCGCCCAGGCCGATAGGCGCGACACCGGCGTCTTTCAGCTCGTTAAAGAAGGTAATGGCTTCGGTAGCGGGGATCATGATTTCCAGGCCGTCTTCACCGGTGTAGCCGGTGCGGGCAAAGAACCATTCGCCGGACGGCAGGCCCTGGAAGACTTTCAGCGCGCGGATGGCGTCGGCCAGCGCCGGCTTTACGCTGCAGACTTTGTCGATGGCGGTGGGGCCTTGCACGGCCAGCATGGCCAGGTCGCGGCGTACTTGCAGGGTCACGTCGAAACCGGCGGACTGCTTGGCCATCCAGGCCAGGTCTTTGTCGGTGGTGCCGGCGTTCACCACCATGCGATAACCAAAAGCGGTGAGGTATACGATCAGATCGTCTACCACACCGCCTTGTTCGTTCAGCATGCCGGAGTACAGTGCCTTGCCCTCGAAACCCAGCTTGGCTACATCGTTGGCAATCAGCTTTTGCAGCCAGGCCTTGGCGTCGCTACCGGTGATGTCCACCACGGTCATGTGGGATACGTCGAACATGCCGGCGTCGCTGCGCACGATCTCGTGCTCTTTCAGCTGGGAGCCATAGTGAATAGGCATTTCCCAGCCAGCGAAATCAACCATTTTCGCGCCGGAAGCCACGTGGGCATCAAATAGGGGGGTACGTTTCGGGGCCGTCATTGCAAGTCCTTAGGAGTGAGATTATCCCTGCCTCACACCCCTCTGTCCCTGCACCTGAGATTTTCCGGCATTGCGCCGTTAGCCCCTTCGGTGGACGCATCTTGTGCGCCGCTCTCCAGATTCTGCGGGGAAAACCCCGATTCTTGCAGTCCTTTTGCCTGAGCGATTGCGGGTGCACTTGCGCCTTCGGCGGCGGTTCTGCCCGGTGGGCAAACCGCTCTCTCCTGCGGAATGCGCGCATTATCGTTGCCACGGCGTGGCTTGGCAAGCTGGATTTGGCTTGAAACGGCAAAGTACAAAGATGTGACTTTCGCAATAGATACCAAGCTCAAGATTGGATGCAAAACCACCACACCACTGGAAACGCCATCCAATAGCATCTTCAGATTGGTTTCCAGACCGAAAACTCAACAAACAACACTCTGAGGAAGCACATCGTTAGATTTGCATTAAACAATAAGAATCACAACTTGCAGCCTGAGGTTCTGGATTTGACAAGACTCAAACCTTCGAGGTGGAACAGTGGCAATCGCTTGAAAAAATCCATATCAACTATTGCTTTTAGATAAAAAATGTGCAAAATGACAATCAATATGCCAAATGACAACTTGCATGCATGAATTCACGCGTACAGCCCGATAAGATAGTGGAGACTTCAAATGAACGATGCACAGGCAGCAGCAGAAGGCTGTTGGTACTACGAAGAAAATGGCCAGCGGAAGGGCCCCGTCACCGAAAGTGAGATGATTTCATTCATAAAATCATCCACAGTATATCGGGGCACTCCAGTATGGAAACAAGGTTTCCCTGACTGGAAGAAAATTGAAAATACTGATCTTCGAACTCATCTCGATAGTACTACGCCGCCACCACTTTCAGGAGAACACATAAGCAACACTATCGTTTGGATATTGGCATTCGCTCCACTGATTGGATATTTTATTGAATGGTTTGTCGCAGGGGTCATTTACAGTGAAAATCAATTTGCTGCTGAAATAGCAATGGCCAATGGGAAATACTGGTTCATTACACTAGCGCTGAACATTATATTATCCCTCGCAGACGAAAAGCATCTAAAAAATGCAGGCCACAACACAGAAAAATTCAAAGGATGGGTTTGGCTTGTCCCTGTATACCTATACCAGCGAGCGCAAGCAACAAAACAGAGTTTGGCATATTTCATTACGTGGATTGTTTGCTTTATTCTCATATGCCTAGGCTAAAGTACTAGATAAAAAATCAACCACATTGATTTTCAATTATTTTATAAACATATCCTCAAAGACACATTCCAACTTTCCACGGAGCTTATAATGGCTAAAGCAATCAAACTAAAAAACCCACACACAGGCTTGACAAAAACGGGCTACATAGGGTTTTCATGGACAACCTTCTTCTTCGGTTTTTTCCCTGCACTATTTCGTGGCGATTTTATTACCTTCATTGGCGGCTTCATCATTTCTATCATTATCGCACTTGTCACCGCAGGCATAGGTGCATTTTTCATCGGCATCATTTGGGCATTCATGTATAATAAATATTACACTCGAAAATTGATTGAAAAAGGCTACCAACTCAATGACACTCCAGAGCTAAACAGAGAGGCAGCTTCCATCCTTGATATTTCGTCACCAACAACCGACACCATATAGAATTATCAAATATAATTAATCTAATAGCCATTATAAAATCAATATCCGGCTAGTATATTAAGTAATTATAGATAGTAAATAACAAGGCCCAGCGTGTTAACCACGCTGGGCCTTGCATCATAGTGGCCGCAAGCTACCCTGCAGCGCCGTGCTTAGCCTTTCACCAGGCGCTCGCGCAGCTGCCACAGGTAGACCGGCAGGCCGGCCAGCAGCAGCAGGATGCCCCACATCACCACCTCGGCACCGGAGCCATAGATGGTCCACATGGCAAAGATGAAGCCGCCAAAAGAGAACGCCAGCGGCGCGTACCAGTCACGGCGGCTGAACTGCTGGTGGCGCTTCAGCATCACCGCCAGCAGCGCCATGGCGCAGAAGGCGTAAGGCAGCAACGTGGTGGCCGTGGCCAGCAGGATGACAAATTCGAAAATCTGCACGCCACTGTCGCCACCTGCGTACTTGCTGGCCAGCAAAATGGTGACCAGCATGGTAGACAGCACCAGGCCAACGATGGGCACACCGGCTTTGTTTTCGCGCACGAAAAAGCGCGGAAACAGCTTATCGCGGGCGGCAGCGGCCGGGATATGCCCCTGCATCAGGCACCAGCCGTTCAGTGCGCCAAAGCACGACACCACGGCACCCAGCCCTACCGCGTAGTAGGCCCAGTTGCCCCACAGCTGGCGAGCGGCGTCGGCAAACGGTGCGCTGGATGCGGCCAACTGGCTGGCTGGCATCAGGCCCTGCAGCGCAATGGTACTAAGGATGTACAGACCGGCGGCAATCAGCGTGCCCAGTACGGTGGCACGCGGGATGGTGCGCTCTGGCTGGTCCACATCCCCAGCCGGTACCGAGGCCGACTCCAGCCCCAGAAACGCCCACAGCGTCAGCGCCATGGTAGCGGGGATGGCCTCGCCCAGCGGCTTGTGCTGCGGGTTGAACTGCACAAAGTCGGGGTTCAGGTACAGCAGGCCGGCAATGGTGACGCCAGCCAGCGGCAGCAGCTTGATCAGCGTGGTAACAATCGCCACACGGCCGGAGCTTTGCGGGCCGCGGCTGTTGATCCACGTTACCAGCCAGATCAGGCCGATGGCGGTGGCACCGGCGGCCAGGTTGCTCTGGTTCAGCACGGGGAAGAACACCCCCAGGTAGCTGACACCGGCCACGGTCAGTGCCGCATTACCGGCCCACAGGGCAATCCAGTAACCCCAGGCAATCAGGAAACCGGCAAAGTCGCCAAAGCCTTCGTGAATATAGGCATACGGGCCGCCTGCCTTGTGCGGCAGCAGGGTAGCCAGCTTGGCAAACACCAGCGCCAGGCAGATGGCGCCCAGCGAGGTAATGGTCCAGCCGATCAGCGACGAGCCGCCATACTGCGCCAGCGAAGCCGGCAGCAAAAACACGCCGGAGCCGATCATATTGCCCACCACCAGGGCGGTACACATCCAGAAGCCGAGCTTGCCCGGTGCGGCCTTAGTCATGGCGGCCTCCCTGGCAAGCGGGGTAAACGGGGGGAATAGCTGCGCACGGCCAGGCCGCACGGGGAATAAGGTATTGCATGGAAAGTCCTGATTGTTCTTGGGTTTTGCTGGTGTCCACAGGCCCGCCCCTGTCTCGGGGCGTGGCTATACCGTGCAGGCTGGCTGCACGGCATCACAAAACAAACAGGGCCTCGACGAGGAGGCCCTGCTGCTGTGCACAAAATTATAGCGTTTTTTGGCTATGCCAGGACGATAGGCCCGGCCGGCACCCGCGCCAGGTGCCAGTTTTGTCGCGCCCACTGCCATATCTCGTCGCGTGTCTGTACGTATGGCGGCACCGGGTGGCCCAGCCGCGCCAGCGCATCGCGCAGCTGCTGCGCCACGTTGGCCGCATCAATCGCCGGGGCCAGCGTTTGCTTGGATAGCTTCTCGCCCGCCGCATTCACCATGACCGGCAGGTGGCAATGCGTTACCGCCGCACCGCCCAGACACTGGCGCAGCCACAGCTGGCGCGGGGTAGACACCAGCAGATCGGCACCGCGCACGATGTCGGTCATCCCCTGCGCCATGTCGTCCACCACCACCGCCAGCTGGTAGGCCCAGAAGCCGTCAGCCCGCAGCAGCACCACGTCGCCGATATCGCGCTGCAGCTGCTGGGCGTAGCGCCCCTGCAGGCGGTCGGTAAACGCCAGCTCGGCGTCGGGCACGCGCAGGCGCCAGGCGCGTGCCTGCCGCCCAGCAGCCACGCCGTGGCGGCAGATACCGGGGTAGACCGTGCCATCCACGCCGCGCTGGCCCTGCTCGGCAATCTCCTTGCGCGTGCAGGCGCAGCCGTAGGCGTAGCCTGCGTCGATCAGTTGATCCAGTGCCGCACGGTATAAGTCGTAACGGTCGTGCTGCCAGGCCAGCTCGCCCTGCCACTCAAAGCCGAAGGCTTCCAGCGTGTGCAGGATGGCGCTGGCGGCGCCGGGCATTTCGCGTGGCGGGTCCAGGTCTTCCATGCGCAGCCACCACTGGCCGCCCTGGCGCCAGGCTTCCAGATAGCTGCCCACGGCCGTGGTCAGCGAGCCGGCATGCAACAGGCCGGTAGGGCTGGGGGCAAAACGGCCACGGTAAGCGGGGGCGGTAGGCAAAGTAGAGGCAGACATGGCGGGCAAACAGGGCAACAATGACTAGATGGGCGCTATGCCCGGCCAGCAGGAGATGATCGTGACGCACGTTGTAACCGAAGCCTGTATCAAATGCAAATACACCGACTGCGTAACCGTGTGCCCGGTGGACTGCTTTCACGAGGGGCCAAACTTTCTGGCCATCGACCCGGACGAGTGCATCGATTGCACGCTGTGCATTGCCGAGTGCCCGATTGATGCCATTACCACCGATACCGACCTGCCGGCAGATCAGGCGCACATGCTGGCGCTGAACGCCGAGCTGGCGGCGCAGTGGCCGGTGATCACCACGCAGCAGCCCCCGCTGGCCGACCACGAACACTGGGCGACGCAAACGGGCAAGCTGCCGCTACTGGAACGCTAGACGCAAAAAAGGTTGGCCGCGGCCAACCTTTTGCTTGTGCTGCCAGACACAACGGCTAGATGAACAGGTCGATATCGCCACCATGCTTTTGCTCGGTATCGCGGTCGATACGGCGGCGGTAGCTTTCTTCTTCCTGCACCAGGGTTTGCTGCGGGTTGATCTTTTTCACCATCACCTTGCCGGTATCGGTAAAAAAGTAGATCTTGCGCGCCACATCCAGCCCCAGGTCTTCGGCCACGATAGGGATGTTTTCCTGCGCCAGAAAGGCGCGCACAAAGCCGGCGTTACGCTGGCCGATATTCACCGTGGTCATGCCGGCAATCACGTTGCCGCCGCCAAACACCTTGGCTTCCAGCGTGCTGCGGTTGGCGCCCAGTTTGAGCATGTCGTTGATCAACAGCTCCATGGCGTGGGTGCCAAAGCGCGCCGGCATCAGGCGGTCGCTATTGCTGCTGCCCTGGTCTGGCAGCATGAAATGGTTCATGCCGGCGATGCCGGTTTTGCGGTCGCGCAGGCAGGCAGACACACAGGAGCCCAACACGGTGACCAGCAGCAGCCCGTCGCCGGAGGCTTCGTATTCGCCTGGCAGCAGCTTGGCCGCAGCGCGGTTGAAGTTTTTATCGAAATATCGATGATGTGCGGTACCGGCAATCGTCATCAGGCCTCCCGCATGGTTTTGCCAGCCAGGTAGGCCAGCACGCGCTCGGCCACCCGGTCCAGCGGGGCCACTTCGTGTACCGCACCGGCTTCAAACGCGGCACGCGGCATGCCGTACACCACGCAAGACGCCTGATCCTGGCCAATATTGAACGCCCCGGCTTCGCGCATGCGCAGCATGCCTGCCGCGCCATCGCGCCCCATACCGGTCAGAATCACGCCCACGGCACGTTTGCCCAGCAGGTTGGCCGCAGAATCAAACAGCACATCTACCGACGGGCGGTGGCGGTTTACCGGCTCGCCCTGCCCCAGCTCGGTGACGAAACCGCTGGCCACCTTACGCAGGCTAAGGTGCGAATGCCCGGGTGCGATATACACATGGCCAGGCAGTATCGGCTGGCCGTCGGTGGCTTCGCACACCGACATGGCACAGCTCTGGTCCAGCCGGCGCGCAAACGACAGGGTGAAGTTTTCCGGCATATGCTGCACCACCAGCACGGGCGGTGCATCGGCCGGCAGCGCCGACAAAAACTCGCGCAGGGCCTCGGTACCGCCGGTGGATGCCCCCACCACAATGATGGCATCGCGGCGCAGGATAGCGGTTGGCGTGCGCGGCGCGGCCGGCTGGCTATCGCGCTGGATAAAGCGCGGCGGCAGGCGCACATGCGCCCCGGCGGCCATGCGGATTTTTTCGCAAATCTTCTCGGCGTAATCCAGCATGCCGCGGCTGATATCCAGCTGCGGCTTGGCAATACAGTCCACCGCGCCCAGCTCCAGCGCCCGCAAGGCGGTTTCCGAGCCACTGGCGGTGAGGGAGGAAATCATCAGCACAGGGGTTGGCCGCAGGCTCATCAGGCGGCGCAGGAACTCCAGGCCGTCCATCTTGGGCATTTCCACATCCAGGGTAATCACATCCGGGTTGGTTTCACGGATACGTTCACGCGCGGCAACCGGGTCGGGGGCAAAGGCCACCACTTCCATATCGCTTTGTTCATTGATGATCTTGCCTAGCAGCTCGCGTATCAGCGCCGAATCATCAACCACTACCACGCGTATCTTGCGCTCCGTGCTCATGGTGTTTTTCCACCCGCCAGGCGGTAAGCAGTCTTGCCGCAGGGCGAAAAGGTATCAGTGATATGCTGGATATTCTCGGAATGCCCCAGCAATAACAGGCCGTGCGGTTTCAGGTACTGGGCAAAGTGCTCCAGGATCCCGGCTTGCGTGGGCTTGTCGAAATAGATCAGCACATTGCGGCAGAAGATGACATCAAACATGCCCAGCTGCGGCCAGCTGCGGTCTACCAGGTTGATCTGGCGAAACTCCATATTGCGCATCAAGCCAGACTTGATCTTGACCATGCCTTCGTTCTGGCCGCGCCCGCGCAGAAAGAACTGCTTGAGCTGCTGGTCACTCAGCTTGGCGATCCTGTCCAGAGCGTACACCCCGCCGGCAGCCTTTTTCAAGACATTGGTATCGATATCTGACGCGACAATATGATAGTTACCCGACCTTACCGCCGGGTCCAGTGTCATGGCGATCGAATAGGGTTCTTCACCGGTAGACGAGGCCGAGCTCCACACGCGGTAGGCGTCGCCACGGTCGGCGTGCTGCTGGGCGTGCTGGCGCAGGATATCGAAGTGGTGTTGCTCGCGGAAAAACGATGTCAGGTTGGTGGTAAGCGCATTGATGAAATGCTCCCACTCATGCGCCCCTTCCGGCGAGCGCAACAGAGCCAGATAGTCGGTAAAGTTGGCCACGCCCAGCCGGCGCACATGCTTGGCCAGCCTGGCGTACGCCATATGGTTCTTTACCGCACTCAGGGCAATACCGGTTTTGTCGTAAAGCAGCTCGCGGATGATGCGGAAATCTTCATCGGAAAAATGAAGATCCCGCGCAAAGATGCTTTCCTTATCGCTGGCTGTGCTCAGAACTCCTCCCACTCGCCTTCATCCGTGGCCGCCGGGCGCACCGCCTGGTGGTTCATGGCAGGCAGGGCCTTGCGCACCGGCGCTGCCGGCTGGTGCACCAGCACGCTGGCTTGCGGCTTGCGCTCCGGTTTGCGCAGGCTGGCTGCTGCGCCGAGCTGGTCCAGCTTGAAGATGGCCACGGCATCGCGCAGATTGGACGCCTGCTCTTCCAGCGATTCGGCTGCGGCTGCGGCCTCTTCCACCAGGGCGGCGTTTTTCTGCGTGTTTTCGTCCATCTGGCTCACGGCCAGGTTCACTTGCTCGATACCCGAACTCTGCTCGATGGAGGCCGCCGAGATTTCGCTCATGATGTCGGTCACGCGGCGGATGGACGATACGATTTCTTCCATGGTGCGGCCCGCTTCGTCTACCAGACGGGTGCCCGATTCCACTTTTTCTACCGAGTCGCCAATCAGGCCCTTGATTTCCTTGGCGGCAGCAGCCGAGCGCTGTGCCAGGTTGCGCACCTCGCTGGCCACCACGGCAAAGCCACGGCCCTGTTCGCCGGCACGGGCGGCTTCTACCGCCGCGTTCAGCGCCAGGATATTGGTCTGGAAGGCAATGCCGTCGATCACGCTGATGATGTCCACGATCTTGGTGGCACTCTCGTTGATCTCGTTCATGGTGGAAACCACTTTGCCCACTACCACACCACCACGCGAGGCAATGTCGGAGGCACCCACGGCCAGGCTATTGGCCTTGCGCGAGTTCTCGGCGTTCTGCTTCACGGTGCTGGTGATTTCTTCCATGCTGGAGGCGGTTTCCTCCAGGCTGGCGGCTTGCTGCTCGGTGCGGCTGGACAGGTTCACGTTACCGGCAGAGATTTCCTGTGCGGCGGTGTTGATGGCATCGGTGGCTTCCTTGATGTTGCCAACAATGTCTTTCAGGCGCGCTACGGTCAGGTTGGTATCGTTGCGCAGCTGGCCGAACATGCCTTCGTACTCGGCTTCTATCGTGCGGGTCAGGTCGCCGGCAGCCAGGCCGGACAACACCTGGGCAATATCGCTCAGGCCACGGCTGGACACGTCCAGCAGCTGGTTGACCTGGCTGGACAAAGTGGCAAAGAAGCCGGTTTTGCCATCCAGCGGGATACGCTGGCTAAAGTCACCGTTGGCCGCAGCGCCCACCACTTCGGACACTTCTTTTTCCACGCGTACTTCTTCGGTACGGTCCGACCACTCCACGACCGAACCAATGCGCTCACCACTATCACTGAACACCGGGTTGGCAATCAGGCGGAAGGTACGGCCGCCCACGCCGATCTGGCTGGTATGGGTGGTTTTCAGGGCTTCCAGCAGGCCGCGCTGGTGCGCAGGGTTACGGTGGAAGACATCCATATTGGCACCCTGCAGACGGCGGGCGTCAAAGTTTGGCAGTACACGCTTGATGTCGTGCTCGGCCACTTGCAGCATGTCCAGCACGCTTCGGTTCAGGTAGATGATGTTGCGGTCGTTGTCGGCAATCATCACGTTGGACGACACATTGTCCAGCGCCTTGCGGATACGGGTGTTTTCTTCCAGCAGGCGCAGGTCTGCTTCGCGTTTTTGCTGCTCTACGGCTTCGCGCTTCAGTTGCTCGGTAATGTCTTGCCACTCCACCACCGTACCCAAGGCGGTGCCCTGCTTGTTCAGGATAGGCGTTACCAGCAACACAAAGGTACGCACGCCTACCTGGATGGTGGCTTTATGGGGCGAACGCATGCTAGCCAGCATGGTGCGCTGGTGCTCGGGGCGTTTGTGGAAACCGTCGATATTGCTGCCTACCACGTCGCGGGCGCTAAAACCTGGCAGTTCTTTCTTGATGTCGGCTTCGGCGTTTTGCAGCATGTCGCCTACGGCACGGTTGGCGTACACCACAATATTATCGGCATTGGCAATCATCACATTGGTAGCAGCAGCGTCCAGTGCGTTGCGGATACGGATGTTCTCGATGGCTTTATCAGCAGCCTGCTTGATGTAGTAGAACAGGCTGCTGGTGTCTTTATCGTTTACCTGCAAGGTACTGCTTACCTCGCCGCTGGCCAGCTCTTGCATGAGTTTGGTGGCATCAGAGGGCTCGCCACCGATCACGCGGAACAGCGAACGGCCAATCAGGTAGGCCGCCAGCAGGCCGATGACCAGCGAGGCAATCAAAAAGCCCTTTGTGATGAGCAAAGAGGCATTGGCATCCTGCTGCAGGCTGACGCCGTGCTCTTGTGCCATGCCTTCTTCGTAAGCGACCAGTGCTTCAACCGCGGTCAGATAGTTTTTTTGTACATCACGCAGCTGGGTGAACAGGAAAACCTTAGCTTCGGGCAGCTGGCCGGCATTGAACAGGACAGTAAACTGACGCAGCTTGGCACGGTATTCCTGGTCTGCTTTCATCAGGCTGGCCTGCAAAGCAACCGACTGTTCTTCGGGCGGGCGCTGTTTCAACACCTCCATGGCTGCATCAATGTTTTTAAGCTGGTCATCCAGCTCTTTCACTTGCGATGCGGCAATTTGCGGGTCATCAGCCAGCAGCGCGGTACGCACGCCACGCGCCGTACCGTTGACGTTGTCCACGATCTTGTTCACCGCGTTGGCACGCGGCATGTGGTTCTCGGTAATTTCCGCACCACTATCGATAATGGTCTGCAGCCGAAGTACCGACAGGATAGACGATGCGGCAATCAGGGCCAGCAGCACGCCGAACCCGATAACCAGTAACTGTTTGACTTTCATGCCTTTTCCCCTGTGTTAAACGTTGGCCGCAACAGCCGCATCCATCAACGCCATCTCGTCACTGCTCATCAGCTTCTCGATATCCACCATGATGATCATGCGCTCCCCTACCACACCCAGGCCCTGGATGTAGTTGGTATTCATCACCGCACCAAACTCCGGCGCCGGGCGAATATCATCACCGGACAGCTCGATCACATCCGACACACCATCCACCACCATGCCGACGGTGCGGTTGAGCACGTTCAGGATAATGACCACAGTGAAGTCATTATAGATAACGTTGCCTACATCAAACTTGATACGCATATCCACAATGGGCACGATGTGCCCGCGCAGATTGATCACGCCTTTGATAAAACTGGGTGATTTGGCCAGGCGTGTCACCGCGTCATAGCCGCGGATTTCCTGTACCTTCAGAATATCAATACCGTACTCTTCCTTACCCAGCGCAAACACCAGGTATTCACGCCGGGCTTTGTCGGTATCACTGCTATTGTTAGCGTCCATGGTGGCCACACCCATTACTAGCACCTGTTAATGAAGCTGCGCCGTGAGTAACTCACCGTGCGCCTTTTGTAAATTCATGCGGACAATCGCCGCCACGTCCAGAATCAGCGCGACGCGGCCATCCCCCATGATGGTGGCACCGGACAGCCCTTCTACCTTGCGGTAGTTGGCCTCCAGGTTTTTCACCACAAACTGTTGCTGCCCCAGCAGCTCGTCCACCATCAGTGCTACTTTCTGGCTGCTGGATTCCACAATGATCAGAATGGACTTGTCCGGCTGCGTAGGCGGGGCATCGATAGTGAAGTACTCCGCTACGCTGATAATAGGCAGATACTCGCCGCGCACACTCACCACCTGGCCACGCCCGGCGATGGTCTTGATCTCGCTGGGCTTGGGCTGCAGCGACTCCAGAATGTAGTTCAGCGGCAAAACATAGGTTTCGTCAGCAATCTTGATGGACATGCCGTCCATGATGGCCAGGGTAAGCGGCAGGCGGATAGTCATGGTGGTACCAATGTCCACCATGCTGCTGATATCGATACGCCCGCCCATGGCCACAATATTCTTGCGCACCACGTCCATGCCTACGCCGCGGCCGGATACGTCGGTGACCTCGGCGGCGGTAGAAAAACCCGGCTCGAAAATCAGCGCCCACACCTCGGTGTCGCTCATGGTGTCGGATACCGGCAGGCCACTTTCACGTGCCTTGGACAAGATCTTGTCGCGGCGCAGGCCTGCGCCGTCGTCGGTGACTTCGATCACGATGCTGCCGCCTTCGTGAAAGGCTCGCAGGGTCAGCAGGCCGGTTTCTTTCTTGCCCTTGGCACGGCGCTGCTCGGGCGACTCGATGCCGTGGTCCAGGCTATTACGCACCAGGTGGGTCAGCGGGTCGGACAGCTTCTCGATAAAGCCTTTATCCAGCTCGGTGTTTTCACCCACCATTTTCAGCTCGACTTGCTTGTCCAGCTTGCCAGCCAGGTCTCGTACCACACGCGGGAAGCGGTTGAATACAAACGCTATCGGCATCATGCGGATAGACATCACGGCTTCTTGCAGCTCGCGCGAATTGCGTTGCAGCAGCGAGATACTGTTCAGCAGGTTTTCATGCTCTACCGAATCCAGCGCCGAGCCATACTGCATCAGCATGGACTGGGTAATGACCAGCTCACCCACCAGGTTAAGCAGCAGGTCAACTTTGTCGGTACTGACACGAATGGAGTTCTCACCCGCGCCCGGCGCCACGGCGGTAGCGGCTCGCACCTCTGGCCGTACCACCTCTTTAACAGGCATGGGTGCGCTCGGCGCCGGGGCAACAGCCGGCGCAGTGGCCAATGGCTCGAACAGGCCAAAACCGTCTTCTTCGAAAGCGACATCGGGCTTACCGCTGGCTGGCGCTACCGGCAACGGGGCAAACAAGCCAAAGCCGTCCTCTTCAAAAGCAATGTCAGCGTTATGACTGGCCGTGCTGGCTGGCAAGGGGGCAAACAGGCCGAAACCGTCTTCTTCAAACGCAATATCACCACTGGGTGCCATGACAGGCAGCGAGAAGAAGCCCACGCCGTCATCTTCCAGCGTGACATCGTCCACCACCTTGAATGACTCGGGTGGCAGCAGAAAAGCGAGCATTTCCACCACATCATCGCAAGGCGATTCTGTGCTCAGCAAAGCCAGGGCGGGGATCACCGGGTCGGCTTGTTCGTCCAGCGCCTGCATGATCTGCAGACTACCCAGAGCAGCCAAACGCTGCCATAGCTCATCAACCGCCATGGCAACGGGGGGGTAGATTTCAATATGCAAACGGCCAGGCACAGCCGCAGCCGGCTGGGCCACCTGCGGTGATGGCACAGCAACCGCACCGGGGACCGACAACTGCTCCAGCTTTTGCTTGAGTACGGCAATGCGCGCTTCGTCTACCGGCTCGTCACCACGGTGAAATGCCAGCATTTCCTTGAGCAGGTCACCGGACAGCAAGGAGGCGTCAACAATGTCACGGCTCAGCGGCAGCTCGTTCTTGCGCACTTTGTCGAGCAGGTTTTCCAGCACGTGGGTGAGCTCGGCCAGGTCGCTAAACCCGAATGTGGCCGCGCCGCCTTTTATGGAGTGGGCTGCACGGAAGATGGCATTGAGGTCTTCGGACTCTGGCTGCTGTACGTTGATCGCCAGTAGAAGCGATTCCATATTGACTAAGTGCTCAGCAGTCTCATCGAAGAACACCTGATGAAACTGCGACATGTCAAAAGTCATGGACGCCCCCTGAAAGTGATTTTCTGATGGTTAGCCAACAAGGCGGCGTACAACGTCTACCAGCTTCTGGGGGTCGAAGGGCTTGACCAGCCAGCCGGTGGCACCGGCGGCACGGCCTTGGGCCTTCATTTGGTCGCTGGACTCGGTCGTCAGCATCAGAATGGGAACAGAAGCGTAGTTAGGCAGGCGGCGCAGCGAGCGGATGAGCGTCAGGCCGTCCATGCCAGGCATGTTCTGGTCGGTGAGCACCAGATCAACCTGCCCTGCTTGCGCCTTGGAAAGCCCGGCATTGCCATCAGAAGCCTCGACAACTTCGTAGCCGGCGCTTTTCAGGGTAAAGGCGACCATTTGGCGAATCGAGGCGGAGTCGTCCACCGTTAGAATTCTTTTAGCCATAGACTCAGCAATCCATCTAGATTAAGTATGCACACAATTTAAACGAAAAAGCCTGCAAAGCCACCATGTTTCTATACGTATTAGCCCATGCACGCCACTTTAGTCAATGTCATGCATGAAACCAAGCGCATTCAACAGATTTCTTCGCAAGCTGTCTGACAATAGCACGCTGTTTGCTACTAAACCTGCGACGCAGGCAAAAGCGGGCTAGCCAGGGTCAACGAATGGTGAACAGCTTGGTAAAGCAGGCAATCTCCAGCACTTGGCGCACGGTGTCTTTGCAGTTCACCAGCGCCAGGTCTTTGCCGGCAGCACCGGCACGCTCTTTGAGTAATAGCAGCATGCCCAATGCAGAGCTATCCAGATAGGGCACCTGCTCGAAGTTGACATCAATGCTGCTTACTTCCGGATTTTCCAGCAGCTCCTGGCTGGCGGCACGAAAGTCTTTGTGAACATTGAAATCAAACTGGCCAATCAGCAAGATAATCCCGGTCTTGCCTTCTACCTTTACGATGGGCTTCATACATTCCTCATCAAGTTGTTTGTATTGATTGCACAACCGGTAGCCGCAGTTCAAAAACCGTGCCCCGGTCATCACGCTTGTACGTAATTGACCCTTTCATATCCTCGACCACGCGCTTGACAATGGCAAGGCCAAGACCGGTACCATTTGCTCTTGTGGTAAAGAAAGGGTCAAAGATTTGGGATTCTACCTGCTCGGGCACGCCAGCGCCCTGATCAATTACCCGAATGACGTAAAAATTACCCTGCAGTTCAGCCTCCAGCCCCACCGCAGAACCTGCTGGCGCATGTTCGCAGGCGTTTTCCAGCAAATTCACCAGGGCGCCCAGCAGGTCTGAACGCCCACCGGACACCACGGCATCAGCCCCGACTTTTGGCTGCCACTGTAGCTGCTTGCTGGCAAGCTGGGCTTGCACAATGGCTTCTACCTCGGACAGCACCGATGATAGCTGTATGGATTCGGCCCCATCCCGTACCGGGCCAACGCGCACGAAGCGCAGCATATCCTGTACCAGTACCTCCAGCGCCTGCAGGCGGTTCATGACCTTGCCGGCAAAGCGGCTGCGGCCCTCTACCGGCAAATCATCGCGCTGCAAGTTGGCCGCATACAACAAGGCGGTGGCCAGCGGCGTACGGATCTGATGTGCCAGCGAGGCTGCCATGCGGCCCATTACCGCCAGCCGCTCCTGCTGTGCCAGCTGCTGGTGCAGCTGGTGAAGATTGCTGACATCCACCAGCAACAAAAACGACCCCGCGCCGGGGAGTGGGCAGGCCACCACCGTAAAAAACCGCATGGCATCTTCGCGGCGCACATACACACCATCGCGCTCGCTCTCGTGAAAGTGGTCGCTCAGCTGCCAGGGTTGGCCGCATTGCACATCCGGCAGCCAGCCATGAACCGCAGCATTCATCGCCACTACATGCCCGGCATCATCCAGCTCCACCACCCCGGCCGGCATGACTTGCAGCAAGGTGGACAGGCGTGCGGCCAATTGCTCGTTGGCCGCAGACTTGGCGACCAGCTCATCATTGGCCAGCTGCAGTTTTACGTTGAGCTCGGCCACCTGGGCCTCCAGCAACTGATAGGCTTGAATCAGGTCATCCGTCACACTATTGAAGTGCTCCAGCGCACTGCGAAGTTGACCTTCGTCTGCTTTCATTCGTAAAACCCCATGCAATTGCGACACATCCATTTGTAAAACATGCTTGAACAGTATGATAATGGACAAGTGACATCCGCGGCATCTTGCCGATGTACAGGGGCAAGCAAACTTACCCTGGCCTTTTTCCGCGGACAGCGTATGAATAGTATTGTCAGTGACCACGTTGAACGACAGCCAACCTCCGGAGGTTTCCGTGTCTGAACTACTTAAAAAAATTGATGCCCGCACCAAGCTGGCCGGCACTAACAAACTGGAGATCCTTCTCTTCTCCCTAGGCGTAGACCAGCGCACAGGCCGCAAGGAGACCTTTGGCATTAACGTGTTCAAGGTTCGGGAAGTGATGCGCACGCCGGAGATTACCTCGGCACCGGAAATGCCGGCCTCGGTGGAAGGCATGGTAAGTCTGCGCGGCAGCCTGGTCCCTGTCATTGACCTGGCCAAGTACGCCGGCATCATTTCGGACAAACGCCCTGAAATCATGATCGTGACCGAATACAACGGCCACACTCAGGGCTTCCTGGTAGAAGCGGTAGACACCATCCTGCGCCTGGACTGGGCCGCCATGCGCGTACCGCCAGACATGATTACCAACCGCATGGGCGGCTTGGTAACAGCGGTAACCGAGCTGGATGCGGGCACCCTGGTGATGATGATGGACGTGGAAAAAGTACTGGCCGAAACCGCCATGTACGGCGACGAACATCAGTTTGTGAATATCGAGCCACTAAAAGAAGAGCGCATGGTGTACTTTGCCGACGATTCTGCCGTAGCACGCAAGCAGATCGAGCGCACCTTCCAGGCCATGCAAGTCAAATACGCCTACTCCATCAATGGCATGCGCGCCTGGGACGACCTGCAGCGCATGGCCAGCCAGGCAGACCTGGCAGGCCGCAAACTCTGCGACATCGTGCACCTGGTACTGACCGACGTGGAAATGCCGGAAATGGACGGCTACATGCTGACCAAGATGATCAAGTCCGACCCGCGCTTTGCCGGTATCCCGGTACTGATGCACTCGTCGCTGTCGGGCCAGTCCAACCAGAAACTGGGCGAATCGGTAGGCGTAGACGCCTATGTATCCAAGTTTGAACCGCAGAAGCTCTCGATGAAAATTCGCGAGATGCTGAAAATCTGAGCTACCTGAATAATCTCTGGAAAAACAAGGAATAGCCATGGCAGCATCTGACGCATCCCTTCTGGCCAGTGTCGACGCCCGCACCAAGCTGGCGGGGTCAAACAAAATGGAAATCCTGCTGTTCTCGCTGGGAACACGGGAAACGTTCGGCATCAACGTGTTCAAGGTGCGCGAAGTATCGCAAACCCCGTTCATTACCCGCACCCCTAACATGCCATTCGGCGTGGAAGGTGTGCTGTCGCTGCGCGGCAACATCATTCCGGTCATCTCGCTGGCCAAGTTTATCGGCTGTGAAACCGACACCACCACCTACGGCACCATGATCGTGACCGAGTTCAACAAGAGCACCCAGGCCTTCCTGGTGGACTCGGTTGACCGCATCATCCGCGTAGACTGGGACAAGGTACGCGCGCCGGAAAACGTGATGAGCACCACGCAGCAAACGCTGATCACGGCAGTGACCGAGCTGGAAGACGGCAAGCTGGTATCCATTCTGGACGTAGAACAGATTCTGGCTAGCGTGGTGGGCGAAACCCGTGTGCCAGATATTCCGACCGCTGCACTGGAACAAGACCAGTACGTTTTCTTTGTGGATGACTCGGTTGTTGCCCGTAAGGAAATCAGCAGCGTACTGGACAAAATGGGCCTGAAATACCATCAGGCAAACAACGGCAAAGAAGCCTGGGACAAGCTGCAGGTGCTGGCCAACCGTAACTGGTCTGACAACGAAAACCTGCACGACACGCTGAAACTGATTCTGGTAGACGCTGAAATGCCCGAGATGGACGGTTATGTACTGACCAAGCTGATCAAATCCGACCATCGCTTTAACGGCATCCCGGTTGTCATGCACTCTTCACTATCGTCCAACGCCAACCGCGCCATGGGCACCAGCGTCGGCGTAGATGCCTATGTTGCAAAATTTGACCCCGCAATCCTCGCAGATACTTTAATTCCGTTCCTGCAACGCTAAAATAGCGGGTTAAACACCAATACTTGGTCAGGACAACGCCAATGGCAGATAAAAACCTCCGTTTCCTCGTGGTGGACGACTTCTCCACCATGAGACGTATCGTACGCAACCTGTTGAAAGAACTCGGCTTCACCAACGTGGATGAAGCCGAAGATGGCCAGGTTGCGCTACACAAGCTGAAAACACAGCATTTCGATTTCATCGTATCCGACTGGAACATGCCCAACATGACGGGCATCGAGCTGCTGCGTGCCGTTCGTGCCGATGCGCAACTGAAACACCTGCCCTTCCTGATGATTACCGCAGAAGCCAAGCGCGAAAACATCATTGAGGCAGCCACTGCAGGCGCTAGCGGCTATATCGTCAAACCGTTTACTGCCGCCACTCTGGAAGAAAAGATGAACAAAATCTTCCAGAACCTAAACAAATAACATCTACATCGCGAACATAGAGCGGTTGAGGAGGAGTAATCGTGTCTGATCACCTTCTTGAAAGTGGCGACTCTCCAGAACTGGAAGCACTTTTTGACAGCATTGCAGCTACCCAGCAACGCAGTGATGATGCGGTAGCCAGTGCACCTGCTGCAGGTGCACCAGCCGAAATGTCACAAGAGCAAGTCATGGGCATGTATGCGCAGATCGGCCAGATGACTCGCAAACTGCACGACACCCTGCGCGAGCTTGGCTACGACAAATCGCTGGAGCGTGTAGCGGATGCCATTCCGGATGCAAAAGATCGTCTGGGCTACATTGCCACCCTGACCGCCAATGCGGCAGAGCGCGTACTGAACGCCACCGACATTGCCAAGCCTATTCAGGACGACCTGCAAGCACGCGCAGACCAGCTGAACCAGCGCTGGGAACTACTCTACGCCAACAAGCTATCCACCGAGGAATTCAAAACCCTCGCACAGGACACCCGGGCTTACCTGGCACTGGTACCGAAACAAACCGACGCTACCAGCAACCAGTTGCTGGAAATCGTGATGGCGCAAGACTTCCAGGACTTGACCGGCCAGGTCATCAAAAAAGTCATGGAAATGGTCAAAACGCTGGAGTCCGAGCTGCTGACCGTGCTGATAGAGTACCTGCCTGCCGAGCGCAAGCTGGAGCTGAACACAGAATTGCTGAATGGCCCGGTAGTCAACCCCGATGGCCGCACCGATGTAGTAACCAACCAGCAACAGGTAGATGATTTGCTGGATAGTCTTGGTTTCTAGGTCATACTCCAAGAACACGCATTAAGTCGACATACAAAGGAAGCAAAAATGAGCGACTTCGCCGGAATGGAAGAACTTCTGCAGGATTTCTTACTCGAGTCGACCGAGCTACTCTCCGATGTGGATAACAAGCTGGTAGAACTTGAAAAAAGGCCGAATGACCGCGCCTTGCTCAATGATATCTTCCGCGGTTTCCATACCATCAAGGGTGGTGCGGGCTTCCTGAATGTCGCACCAATGGTGACGATCTGCCACCGGACAGAAAACCTGTTCGACAAGCTGCGCAACTCCGAGCTGGGCCTATCCTCCGAGCTGATGGACGTGATTCTGGATGCCACCGGCGCGGTACGTGACATGTTCACCGTACTGTCCCAAGGCCTGCCTCCGCCAAACCCGGACCCAGCCATGTTGGCCGCACTGGATGCTGCACTCGCCGGCAATCTGGCCGCCGTGAAAGCACCTGCCGCCGCGCCAGCTGCGCCGGTGGTACAGGTTCAAGCTCCAGCGCCAACACCGGCAGCAAACAGCAATGAACCTAACTGGGAAGCGCTGCATCAGGCTGTGACCGGCACAGAGCAGCATGTTGCTGCCGTCAATGCACCAGCCGCCGCCCCGGTGGATATGGCCGCTGCCGCCACCATGGTGGTGGAAAGCGCCCCGGCTGAGCTGATCCCGGCAGCCCATGTTCCTGCCGCTGTGGTACCTGCTGCGCCCAAGCCGCAAAACAAACCGGCACCGTCTACTGGCGGCCCGATTTCCGGCCAGGAAAACACCATCCGCATCGACACCGTTCGTCTGGATCAAGTGCTGAACCTGTCGGGTGAAATCGGCCTCACCAAAAACCGCCTCACCACGCTGCGTACCGAGATTCTCCAGGGCAATATGGAGACCAATACGCTGCGCTCGCTGGACGAAGCCATCAGTCAGCTGGACTTGCTGGTAAGCGACCTGCAAAACGCGGTAATGAAAACGCGCATGCAGCCTATCGGCCGCCTGTTCCAGAAGTACCCGCGCCTGGCACGAGACCTGGCCCGCCAACTGGGTAAAGAAGTCGAGCTGGTGATTACCGGTGAAGAAACAGAACTCGACAAGACCATGATCGAGGATCTGAACGACCCACTGGTGCACTTGGTGCGTAATGCGGTTGACCACGGTGTGGAGTCGGCCGAAGAACGTATTGCCATGGGCAAAAAGCCGCAGTCGCTGATCGAGCTGACGGCGGAGCAGGTGGGCGACCATATCGTTATCGAGATTACCGATGACGGCAAGGGCATGAACCCTGAGGTACTGCGCCGCAAGGCTATTGCCAAGGGCCTGATCGATGCGGAAACGGCCAACGCCTTGGACGAGAAGCAATGCCTGCAGCTGATTTTCCTGCCGGGCTTCTCTACCAAAGACCAGATTTCCAGCGTATCCGGCCGCGGTGTGGGCATGGATGTGGTACGTACCAACATCCAGAAGCTGAACGGCCGCATCGACATCAACTCCATCCAGGGTGAAGGTACACGCATCAGCATTTCGCTGCCGCTGACCCTGGCGATTCTGCCGGTACTGGTTGTTCGTGCCTGCAACCAGCCTTTTGCGGTACCGCTGGCCATGGTGCGCGAGATCATTCCGATCGACACCACTGCCATTCAGGAAGTATCCGGCCGCCCCACTATCGTGGTGCGCGACGAAATCCTGCCGCTGAAAACCCTGTCCGGCCTGCTGAACTGGCAGCCTACACAAAAGCCGAACTTCGGCGTATTGATGCAGTCTGCGGAGAAGTCGTTCATCCTGGCGGTCGATTCATTTGTTGGCCGCGACGATGTGGTGATCAAGCCACTGCAGAATATCCGCCCGAAAGGCGTGGCGGGTGCCACCCTGTCTGGTGATGGCTCTGTGGTACTGGTTCTGGACATGGAAGACCTGCTGGCAGGCCAGATGGACTCCTCTGCCAACGGCAGCATCATGCTGAGAAACGCAGACAACTTCTCTTACTAAGAAAATTACCATGTCGACATCCGCCTTTCTGGGACGTCAGCCTGTACTGAACAGGAATCAGCAGCTCATAGGTTATGAGCTGCTTTTTCGTCGTGCCGACGATGCCGCTAGCGCAACCCCTCATGCCCCTCTGGAAGCAGACACCCAGGTGCTGGTAAACGCCCTGAACAATATGGGTACCAACTGGCTGATCGGTAACAAGCTGGCCTTCATCAATGTGGGCGAAGCCATGCTGACCAGTGATTTTCTGGAGCTGCTGCCCCCACGCCGCGTGGTACTGGACCTGGCGGCCAACATTCAGCCCACCAACGAGGTGGTATCACGCGTACGCTACCTGCGCTCGCTGGGTTTTGGCATAGCACTGGACGACTTTTCCTTTGATGCCCCGTCTGCCGCCCTGCTGGAGCTGGCCAACTATGTGAAGCTGGACGTACAAAGCCAGACACAGCACCAGTTCCAGACGCAGGCTGCACGGCTGCGCAGCTACCCGGTTATTCGCATTGGCGAACGCATCGAGTCTTACCAGCACTACCACCTGTGCCGGGATCTGGGCATGGATGGTTACCAGGGCTATTATTTTGCGCGGCCGGAAACCCTGTCGGCCAAAGTCATCCACCCGTCGTTTAGCAATACGCTGAAGCTGCTGAACTTGCTACGCGCCGACGCGCCCGTGCGCGAGATCGAAGCCGTACTGAAAACCGACGTGGCCCTGTCGTTCAAACTGCTGCGCTATGTCAACTCTGCTGCCGCTGGCCTGAACACCACCATCAGCTCGTTTAGCCATGCTGTGACCGTGCTGGGCTACCAGAAGCTATACCGCTGGCTAACCCTGCTGCTGGTAACCAGCAACGAAAGCAACCACCTGGCACCGGCACTGCAAAAAACCGCCGTGATCCGCGCACGCCTGATGGAAATACTGGCGCAAGAAACCGGTTTTACGACCGAACACTGCGATAATGCCTTTATCGCCGGCATGTTCTCGCTGCTGGATGTGATTTTTGACATGCCCATGCCCACCATTCTGGAGCACATCAGCCTGCCGGCAGAAATCCACCAGGTGCTGGCCGACCAGACTGGCGGCCTGAGCCTGCTATTCCGCCTGACCATGGCACTGGAGGTAGGTGACCCATCCCTGCCTAACCTGGCCTACCAGCTATCCTTATCACCGGACCAGCTGAACCAGCTTCACACCTCTGCCCTGGCCTGGGTAGAAGAACTCGGACTTTGACTTACCCTGATGAATTTACTTGCCATCGATTGCTCGAACCAGAACCTGTCAGTAGCACTCGCCACGCCGCAGGGCATACACAGCCAGCACCATAGCGTCAAACAAGGCCATTCCGACCATGCATTGGCAGCCATCCACCAGCTGTTAAGCGATAACGGCGTCAGCCTGGCACAGCTGGATGCCATCCTGTTCGGCCAAGGGCCAGGGGCCTTTACCGGCCTGCGCATTGCCGCCGGCATCGCCATGGGTTTGGCAACGGCCGCCGGCCTGCCGGTCATCGGCATACCCACACTAGACGCCATCGCGCGCAGCTTGCCACAAGGTAGCGGCCTGGCCGTCATCGATGCCCGTATGGGCGAGGTCTATGCTGCGCACTACCTGCATGGCCAGTGCCATGGCGAAATCAGCGTGGTAAAAGCAGAACAAGTGCAGCTGGATGGCATCACTGCTGTTGCAGGAGATGCCGTCAACCTGCTCCCCCCGCACGACCTGCCTGCCTGCCATGTGGTGCCACAAGCCAGTGACTATATCGCCCTGTACCGCGAAAACCCTGCCCGCTACCCGGCCAGCATGAGTGCAGAGCTACTCTACGTGCGTAACAAGATTGCCCTGACCGCCAGCGAGCAACGCGAGCAGAAACGTGGCTGACTTTACCCGCGCCCAGCCGGCAGATGCCCACCGGCTAGCCCGTGCCGAGGCAGACAGCACGCCCCACGCGTGGAGCAGCACCCTGTATGCCGGCTCACTGGAGAGCGAGCACGACACCGTCTGGCTCATGCAGGAGGATAATGTACTGCTAGGTGCCGCGGTGCTGATGCAGGTGCTGGACGAAGCGCATGTGCAGAACTTCTTTATCCACGCCAGCCACCAAGGGCAAGGCCTGGGCGGCCAACTACTGCGCTACATACAGCAGCAGGCCAGGCAACACGGCGCCAGCTGTCTGTTTCTGGAAGTACGCGCCAGCAACCGTATTGCCGTGCAGCTTTATCAGCGTGCCGGCTTTATCCAGTACAGCACGCGTAAAGCTTACTACCGCCACGCCGATGGCAGCCGCGAAGACGCCATCCTGATGAAAGCTACCCTATGAGCCGCAGTGCATTTGTCCTGCAGGAAATGGGCCTTAGCCCGCTATGGCGGCCCCGTGGCGAACCCGATATACACGACAGCCCTGCAAACCTGGCCGCCCCTATAGCAGAAACGGCAGCCATCGTCACGGTAGCCACGCCACCAAGCCCAGCCGCCATGGCCACCCCTGCCCCGGTTGAAATACCGTTTGAAATAAAAGAAGCCACCCGGCCGGCCAAACTGCCGGATGCCCTGCCGATACAAGACTGGGATAGCCTGCATGCGCACGTGGCGGCCTGCCAGCGCTGCGAGCTAGCCAAGACGCGGCACAATGTCGTGGTTGGCCGTGGCAACCCCACGGCACGCCTGCTGATTATTGGCGAGGCCCCCGGCGAACAGGAAGACCGCCAAGGGCTGCCCTTTGTCGGCAAAGCCGGCCAGCTGCTGGAAAACATGTTGGCCGCAGCCGGTATCCACAGCACGGAAGATGTTTATATCTGCAATGTGGTGAAATGCCGCCCACCGGGTAACCGCAACCCGGCCCCGGCCGAAATCGCCAGCTGCGCTAGCTATCTGCAGTGGCAAATCGATACCATACAGCCCGACCTGATTGTGGCACTCGGCCGCTTTGCCGCCCACACCCTGCTCAACAGCCAGGCACCGATCAGCACCCTGCGCAAGCAGCTACACCATGCACATGGCCGCCCTTTACTGGTGACCTTCCACCCGGCCTACCTGCTGCGCAGCCCGGGCGAAAAAGCCAAAGCCTGGCAAGACTGGCACCAGGTCAAATGCCAGCTAGCCAGCTAAACCAGCAAAATACTGCCGGCACCGTGCAACACCGACTTGGCATACGCTAGTATATCGATATATCCATACTGCTAGCGGGGCCTGCTACCATGCAGAAGAAAACCACCTTCTATCTGCTGGTGCTGATGGAAGTGCTGCTGATCATCAGCATTGCCAAGCTGGCAACCATGCTGCTGCAGCCAGCGCTACCCGCAGTGCTGGGCCAGATACCCGCTACCCTGCTCGATGGCCTGCTGCTTACCCTGCTAGCCAGCCCGCTGCTGATATGGCGTATAGACACTCGCCTGCGCCAGCAGCCCGCCAGCCCCACCGCCCCGCATGCGCCACACATCCAGGCCATCAGTATTGGCGTCACGCTGTTTGGTCTGCTGCTTGCCGCTGCCAGCATCAACCGTGACACACTCGCCATCGTTGCCATCGCCGGCTTTATCATGAGCGTGCTGGCAGGCTTGGCCAGCTGGCTGCTACTGCATAACAAACAGCGGGCCGAGCAGCTGGCAGCCAGCATGACCAAAGACCTGGCCCTGCTCGCCAAGGTAGCCCGGCATACCACCAACGCCATTGTGATTACCGATACCGACAGGCGTATTACCTGGGTAAACGAGGGGTTTACCCGGCTAACCGGCTACACCCTGGAAGAAGTGCTGGGGCAACGGCCCGGCACACTGCTGCAATCGCCAGATAGCGACCAGGCCGCCATTGCCCGCATCCGCCAGGCGCTGGCACAAGAGCAGCCCTATCAAGGCAAACTGCTGAACCGGGACAAATCTGGCCGCGACTACTGGGTAGCCTTGGAGATCCAGCCACTGCACGACGAACACCAGCGCCTGGAAGGTTTCATGGCGATTGAAAGTGATATCACCCTGCAAGAGGCCATCCAGGACGACCTGCACAATGCGCTGCTGGAAACCCAAACCGTACACGACATCATCCAGCAGCACTTTATTGTGTCCATTGCCGACCCAGGCGGCCATATCATCAGTGCCAACCAGGCATTTACCGACATCAGCGGCTACACCCTGCCCGAGCTACTGAACCAGGACCACAAGCTACTGAATGCCGGTGTGCACGAGCCGGCCTTCTGGCAGCACATGTGGCAAACGCTGGCACGCGGCCAACCTTGGCGTGGCGACGTATGCAACCGCCACAAAGACGGCAGCCTGTACTGGGTAGACAGCATCATCGCCCCCTTCATGACTACCCAGGGCGAAATAGAACGCTACGTCTCCATTCGCCGTGATATCACCGCCAGCAAGGTACACGAAGCATCGCTGCAAGAAGCCAAGCATCAGGCCGAACAAGCCAGCCAGGCCAAGAGCCGCTTTCTGGCCAATATGAGCCACGAAATCCGCACCCCGATGAACGCCATACTGGGCCTGCTGCAGCTGTTGCAACACACACCGTTGGCCGTAGAGCAGCAAGACTATGTGGACAAGACCGAAGCCGCCGCACGCTCGCTGCTGGGCTTACTGAATGACATCCTGGATTTTTCCAAGGTAGAAGCCGGCAAAATGACCCTGGACCTGCAGCCCTTCCGCCTGGACCAGCTCATGCACAACTTGTCGGTCATCCTGTCGGTCACCAGCCTGAACAAGCCGCTCGAGCTGATTTTCAATGTGGATGCCAAAATTCCCCCCTGGCTTACCGGCGATGCCATGCGGCTGCAGCAGGTACTGCTCAACCTGGCCGGCAATGCCATCAAGTTTACCGAGGCCGGCGAAGTGCTGGTCCGTATCACGCTGCAAGCCCGCACCCGGGAAAGCGCCACCCTGCTGTTCAGCGTGCACGACACCGGTATCGGCATCAGCAGCGAGCAGCTGGGCAAGCTGTTCCACAGCTTTAGCCAGGCCGAAACCTCCACCACCCGCCGTTTTGGCGGCACAGGGCTAGGGCTGGCCATCAGCCAGCGCATGGTACAACTCATGGGTGGCGATATCAGCGTAGACAGCCAGACCGGCAAAGGCAGTTGCTTCAGCTTTGAGCTTACCCTGGCCGTGCCCCCCACCCTGAACGAGCAGCCCGTCATCCCCGCCGGCAAAGCCCTGTCAGTACTGATCGTGGACGACAACCCCGTCGCCCGCGAAGCCACCGCCGCCATGGTGGCCCAGCTAGGCTGGCACGCCAGCTGCCTGGAAAGTGGCGAACAACTGGTGAGCATGCTGGCCAGCCTGGCAGGCAAACCGCTACCGTACCAGCTGGTATTGATTGACTGGCAAATGCCGGGCCTGGACGGCTGGGCCAGCTGCCGCGAGCTGCGCCGCTACGACAGCCAGGTAAAAATGGTGATGGTCACTGCCCACGGGCGAGATATGTTGGCCGCAAAATCAGACCGCGAACGCAGCTTGCTGGCCGGCTTTCTGGTGAAGCCGCTCACCCAGAGCATGCTGAAAGAAACCGTCGATCAGCTGCAGTTCGCACAGCTGGCCACCCCCGACGATACGGCGCCGGCCACCCATCACGCACAGCCACAGATCGCCCCCTTAGCCGGGCTGCGGCTGCTGCTGGTGGAAGACAATGCCACCAACCGGCTGGTAGCCAAGGGCTTGCTCAGCAAAGAAGGGGCCGAGATTGATATTGCAGAAAACGGTGAGCTGGCCGTGCATGCCGTAGCCAACATGAACCCGCGCTACGATGCGGTACTGATGGACCTGCAAATGCCGGTGATGGATGGGCTGACTGCCACGCGGGAAATCCGGCAAACCCTGGGTGAAACACAGCTACCGATTATTGCCATGACGGCCAATGCCATGCACGACGACCGCGCCAACTGCCTGGCAGCCGGCATGAACGACCATATCGGCAAACCCTTCGCCATAGCCGACCTGCGCGACATGCTGCTGCGGCACATCGCCGCCACTCAGGCCGGCAAATAAACCGCAACCGCCTGGGTGAAACGCTGCCAGGCCTGCATGCACGCCAGCCATGCCGCCTCCAGCACGGGCTGGCTGCCGTCCTCTGCGGTAGCAAGTTGCTCCAGATACCTGGCCGCTTGCGATAAAGCCAGCGCACCCATGACGGCAGCGGAGCTCTTGAGTGAATGCGCCGCGCGCCGCGCCACCGGCCAGTCGCCCGCCAGCCAGTGCTCGCGGTATTGCTGCATCAGCAGCGGCGCTTCTTGCAAAAAAGCCGCAAGCGCCTCGCAGTAAAGCTCTACCATGCCCGCCATATTGGCCAGCGCGGCGTGGTAGTCCAGATCAGGCAACGTACTCACACAAACACCCTAAAACAATTCGATATCATGATGCCTGGCAGGCTGCTCGGCCGGCGGCGGCTGGCGCAGGGCTTGCAATTGCAGCCGGCATTGCTCGCGCGTTGCGGCCAAAGTCTCGCCACTACCCGATGCCGACAGTAGCTGCGGCGCCAGCTGCTGCAAAGCTTGCAGCGTAGACACGCACTGCCCGGCACGGCCCAGCAGCTGGCTCAGGCGGTCCTGGAACTGCAAGGAGGTAATAGCCACATTGGTACTGTGCTCCACCTGCCCGGCAATGCCGTTAAGCTGGGTAACCGCCCCCGCCATCCCCTGGCTTAGCTCGTTGATCTGGCCCATCGTGTGTTGCACACGCATTTTGGCCTCCAGCACATAGCTCATATCATGCGACGCCAGGTCCGCAATACTGGCATGCGCCTCCTCCACCATTTTCTGCACCGATAAAATGGTCTGGCTGATCTGCTCGTTAAAATCATGCGTACGCAGTGACAGCGCACGGACTTCGTCAGCCACCACGGCAAACCCGCGCCCGGCCTCCCCCGCCCGTGCCGCCTCGATGGCGGCATTCAGTGCCAGCATATTGGTCTGCTTGGAAATACCGTCGATATCCGCCAGAAAGGCATGCACACTGCGGATTTTTTCATCGATCTCGGTCATGTGGTTGACCTGCACAATGCTCACCTGGCTGGTACGCAAGGTATTTTCCACAAAGATTTCCAGCGTGGCATTGGTGTCATGGGCAAAGCGCTCGAAACTGGCGGTATGCTGGTTATTACCGCCCTCCCCGGCACCAATCATGCTGATGGCGATATCCTGCTGCGCCTTGGCATGGCGCGTAATGCTGCTGAAGCTATCCAGCAGCCCCCCGATGGCATCTTGCAGCAAGCGGTTGGCTTCCTGTAGCTGCCCATCCAGCTGCTGGCACTGCTCGACATACGCTTGCTGTAGCTGCTGCCACAGCGGCTCGGTCTCTTGCCACGCAGCCCCCTGCTCCCCTGCCCGTTCGTCACGCTGCTGCGCCTGCCCCGACCGCATGCACACGCCGACAACCAACAGCAACAGGCAAGTAAACCCGCTATGCAGTAATGCGGCCAACCACCCTTGCTGTGCCAGCAAAGCCGCCGATATGTGCCATATCAATACGGCAAACAGGGCAAGGCCCAGCAAAAAGGCCTGCTTTTTGTGAGACATAGTCTCCCCTCGAATTATTTGCCACACAGCGCGATGATCCTCTCTAGTATTAGACCATGCACCCTGCGCAACGCAGCTTATTGTATAGATAACATTGTATGCCTCACCGAGCCCGTAGCAAGAGGCAGCACGTTGTAACGATAAGGCTGGTTAATACACGGGCGAATGCATACAATAACCATACCGCATACCCCTTACCCTTGCCAGCCGCCACGACCAACCAAGCAAAGGCCAACCATGTCTGTCACGTTTCATATCCGGGAGCAAGAAGCCACCATCCAGGTGCACGGGCACTTCAATTTTGCTCAGCATGGCGCATTCCGTGATGCCTGCAAAGCCGTGCTGGCGCAGCCGGGGGTAAAATCGGTAGAAATCAACCTGATGGAAGTAGACCATCTGGATAGCTCGGCACTGGGCATGTTGCTGGTATTGCGCGACCAGGTAGAAGAACGCCATATTCAGCGCCTGCTGATCAGTAACGCCAAACCTGTGGTTCGCCAGATTTTCGCCATCGCCAAGTTCGACAAGTTTTTTGAAATAGACTGAAAGCCAGCCGCAATGCAAACCCTGAACGTGCTGGTAGTCGATGACAGTCATGTCAACCGCCTGGTAGTCAGCCGCCTGATTCAGGCACTGGGTCACCATGTTGTTACCGCTGAAGACGGCGCCCAGGCGCTGGCCTGCTGCGAAACCATGCTGCCCGACCTGATCCTGATGGATGTCATCATGCCGCAGATGGATGGCCTGGAAGCCACCCGCCGCATTCGCGAGCGTTTCAACAAGCGCTGGATTCCCATTATTTTCCTGACCGGCAAGATCGAACAGGAAGACATGCTGGCCGGCCTGGGTGCCGGCGGCGACGATTACCTGACCAAGCCGGTAGACATCAAGCTGCTCACCGCCAAGATCCGCGTGATGTCGCGCATAGCCGACATGCAGCAGCGTATCAGCCACGATGCGCAGCGCCTGGAAGCCTACTACCACAGCAATGAAATGGAACAGCAGCTGGCCGAGCACGTGCTGCACAACCTGTACGGCGACCGCAGCCAGACCGGCATAGAACAATGGATACAGCCTGCCGTACAGTTTAGCGGCGACATCATTACCGCCGCACGCTCCCCGACCGATACCTTGCACATCATGCTGGCCGACAGTACCGGCCACGGATTATCGGCTGCCATCGCCTGCTTGCCCGCTGCCACGGTGTTTTACGCCATGACGCAAAAAGGCTTCGGCATTAATGCCATCGCGCGCGAGATCAATAAAAAACTCAAGCAGCACCTGCCGGTTGGCCGCTTTGTCGCCGCCACCCTGGCCGCCATCAACCCGCAGGAAAAAACCGTTACCGTGTGGAATGGTGGCATCCCGTTTGCTGCTTTTGTGAACGAGCAAGGCCAGATCGAAAAACAGTTCCAGTCCAGCAACCCGCCACTGGGCATTTTGCGCAATATGGACTTTGATGCCAGCGTGGATGTCTACCGCTGGTCCGAGCCAGGCCGGCTGATGATCTGCTCTGACGGCCTGACCGAAGCCAAAGGCACCCAGGACGACACCCTGTCACTGGAAGCCCTGTGCAGCATGCTGGCCAGCCCGCCTGGCCAGCCCGCCCTTGCCCCGCTGCGCGAACGGGTGCTGGCGCACCTGGGCGGCCATGAAAACGCCGACGACATCTCGCTGGTACTGGCCCCCTGCACCGCCAGCATCGGCCCGGCCACCCCGGCAGCACAAGGCACCGTGTTTACCCAGCTAAGCAACTGGGAGCTGCGCCTGGACTTTGGCCCCAAAGAGCTGCGCGAGGAGCTGGGCATGGCCACCTTGCTAGGCTGGCTCAACCAGATCGGGCTATCCGAAGCCCAGCTCAGCGACCTGCTGCTCATCGTTACCGAGCTGTTCAACAATGCGCTGGACCACGGCGTACTGGCGCTGGATTCCAGCGAAAAGCATTCCAGCACCGGCTTCACCAGCTACCTGATGAAGCGCGCAGGCAAGCTGTTCGGGCTACAGCACGGCTGGATACAAGTGGCCATGTCGCACGTTACCGGCGAAGACTTCCCCATCCTGAAACTCTGCATTCACGACAGTGGCCAGGGGTTTGATGCCGCGCGTTTCCTGCACAGCGAGCCAGACAACACCGCCCTGCACGGCCGCGGCATCACACTGGTAAACCGGCTGTGCCGCAGCGTGCGCTATCTGGAAAACGGTAGCCGCGTAGAAGTGGAATACGTACTACGCTAGGGCGCGGCTTGTTATCATGCCGCCCCGATAGCCCTCCTACCCCACCCCACACCATGCCGTTTACCCTGCCACAGCCTGGCCATGCCGAGCTGGATATCAAGAAAAGCCGCTTTATTGCCTGCGTCGAGGCGGTACCCAGCCGCGCCGCCGCCCTGCAGCGGGTGGCCGAGCTCAAAGCTGCCCACCCCGGTGCGGCACACGTGTGCTGGGCAATGCTGGCAGGTGGGCACTCTGCGGCCAACGATGACGGTGAACCCTCCGGCACGGCAGGCCGCCCCATGCTGGATGTGCTACGACACCAGCAGCTGGAAGGCGTACTGGCCACGGTGGTGCGCTACTACGGCGGGGTAAAACTGGGGGCCGGCGGGCTGGTACGGGCGTATACCGACGCCGTGGCCCAGGCACTGTCACACTGCGCGCGCGAAGAACAAGTCGCCATGCTGACCTTAGGTTGCAGCCTGCCCTATGCGCTGGAAGGTACGGCTCGGCGCCTGCTGCAAAAGCACGATGCCACGCTGCTGGCGGTACAGCATGCGGCCAACGTCACCCTGCAATTCAGCCTGCCGGCGCAGGCCGCAGACGCGCTGCAGCACGATCTGAACGAAGCCTGCCATGGCCAGCTGGTCTGGCAAGACCGCCCGTAGCGGCCAAAAAAAACCCGCCAGCAGGCGGGTGAACTTCAAATGTCCTTACCCGCCCACGGGCCGGTATAGCGACAAAACGCAACGCATCAAGGGGATGCCGGAGCATTGTGCGGCAAGCGGCCGCGCCCCACTATTGGGGAAAACCTAGATGCCGCGCCCTTTTTGCTGGCGATAAGCCACCACCGTCTGCACCAGATCGGCAATCGAGCGTACCCCCATTTTGTCCATCATCTTGCCACGGTGCGCCTCCACCGTTTTGATGCTGATGCCCAGGTCGTCGGCAATGATCTTGTTCATCTTGCCTTCAATCACCCGCTCCAGCACCTCGCGCTCGCGCGTGGTCAGCGTAGCCAGGCGCGCCTCGCACTGGCCGGCCTCCTGCGCGCTTTGTGCCTGGTTGGCCGCACTGGCCAGCGCACTGTCTACCGCTGCCAGCAGGGCTTCCTGATTGAACGGTTTTTCCAGGAAATCATGCGCGCCCCGCTTGACTGCCTGCACCGCCATGGGCACGTCGCCGTGGCCGGTAATAAAGATCACCGGCCAGGTATTGCCGCGCGCCTGCAGCTCGTCATAGAGCTCCAGCCCGCTCATGCCCGGCATGCGGATATCCAGAATCAGGCAGCCCGTACCCTGAGCCGGGCGGTAGCTGTGCAGAAAGCCTTCGGCGCTATCGTGGCAATCAATACTGTAATCGTGGCTTTCCAGTAGCCACAGCAAGGAATCGCGAAAGGCCTCGTCGTCGTCCACGATATGGATGCGTATGTTCTTGGCTACGGTCATGGCTCAAACACCGGCAATGTGAAACGGAAAATAGTACCACCCAACGGATGATCTTCCACTGAGAGTTGACCCTGATGAAACTCCACAATCGAGCGGCAGATATTCAAGCCCATGCCCATGCCGTCGCGCTTGGTGGTAAAGAAGGCATCGAACAGCTGCGACTTCAGCGCGTCCGGCACGCCATGGCCGCGGTCCACAATGGCCACCTCGATACGCTTGCTGTGCTGGCGCTGCACGCTGATTTCCAGCTCGCGCTCGTCGGCCGGTAGCTGCTGCATGGCTTCCATGCCGTTCTTTACCAGGTTTAGCAACACCTGCTCGATCAGGATGGGGTCCACGTGCACCGACGGCAAGTTGGCCGCAAGATGCACATTGATGGTGCTGCCCAGCCGCCGCGCTTCTATTTCAGCAATCGCCAGCGCCGCCTCGATAATGTCGCCCACCTCGGCCTCTTTGCGTACCGGCTCGCTTTGCTTCACGAACTCGCGCACGCGGCGCACGATCTTGCCGGCGCGCTCGGCCTGGGCCGTGATTTTTTCCATCACGGGGATAAGCGATTCCGGCGTGGCCTTGCCCTGGCGCAGCCGCTCGACACAGCCGGCCTGGTAGTTGGCAATGGCAGACAGCGGCTGGTTCAGCTCGTGCGCCAGCGTGGACGCCATTTCGCCCATGGTAATCAGGCGCGAGGTGGCCTGCAGCTTCTGCATCTGCTCGGCGTAGCGCTGCTCGGCGTCGTGCTGCTCGGTGATATCGGTCAGGATCAGCATCTGCACATTATGGCCATCCACCCAGCGCACCGGGCGGCTACGCAGCAGGAACCAGCGCCCCGGGTCGTCCAGCCATAGCTCCTGGTCGGTATTGGCGTGCTGCAGCATCTGGCGCAGGCGCAGGTCGCAGTATTCGTACTCGTGCTCCTCGCTGGCTGCGGCCAACCATTGGCGGTAGCGTTTATTGCAGAACAGCAGCTGCTGGGTGTCGGGCCGCACCACGGCCACCGCAGCATCCAGGCCCTCGATCACCGCAATAAAGCGCTCGTTGGCCGCCTCCAGCTGCTGCTGCGCCTCGCGCTTGTCGGTCATATCGGTGAGGGCTGCCATCCAGCCGGTATGCACGCCGTCGGCGTCGATCAGCGGCGAAATCAGCATCTGGCCGTAGAATTTTTCACCATTCTTACGCTGCATTACCGACTCGAACAGCTGGTGGCTGTTATCGCCCGACAGCGTCTGGCGCAGCGCATCGTAGTTCAGCTGCGCCACATCGGGCGACCAGTACGGGTACGGTGGGCGCAGGCCAATCAGCTCGTCTTCGCTAAAGCCGGTAATGCGGCAAAACGCCGGGTTCACATAGCTGATCCGGCCATCCAGATCGATGGCACGGATGCCGACGACCAGCGAGTCTTCCATGGCCTTGCGGAACATATACTCGTGGCGCAGCGCCTGCTCGGCCTGCTTTTCGGCGGTAATGTCACGGCCGGACAAATACAGCACGCCGGCATCCAGCAGCGGGCTCATGGCCCAGGCCAGCGACAACACGCGGCCATCGCGGCTGAACATGCGCGTTTCCACGTAGCGGTCTACGCTGCCGGCTTCCAGCAGCTGGCGAATCAGCTGGCGGGTGGGCTCGCGCTGCTGCGGGTCGACATAATTCAAAAACGAGGTGCCCTGCAGCTGCTCGGCGCTATAGCCCAAGCCCTGCAAAAACGCCGGGTTGATGTGCAGCAGGGTAGTATCTTCTCGCATCACCCCCAGCCACTCGCTGGACAGCTTGTACACCCTGTCGCGCTCGCGCTCGGCTTCGATACGGCGGCGGATATGCCGTGACAGGCTAAACAGTGACAGCAGGGTCAGCACGGACAAACCGGTAATCAGCCCAAGCTGGATCAAGCGGTTTTTATTGACATCGCCACGCACCGGGCGGGCCACCAGCGCCAGCGATGTGCCGCCCAGGCGAATGCTTTGCGTTACCCCCAGCGGCGGCTGGCTCTGCGCATTACGCGCCAGCGTCAGGCGGCCGGATTGCAGTGCCAGATGGTATTTTTCGGCAAACCAGGACGGCGGCACGCGCCGTACAAACGCCCCCGCCTGATAAATGCCGATCACCATGCCGCGAAACTGCGTGTCGCGGTATACCGGCACCATCAGGTCAAAGCGCCAGTCGCCGCCCTCGCTCTGGTAGGGCTCGCTAAAACGCGGGTGGCCGTCGTTGCGCGCCGCCAGATAGGCGCTGACACGCTGCCCGGAAATACCGGCACCGGCCGACAGGCCGGATTCCTCATACGGTGCCACCCAGCGCACGATATAGCTGGCATCGGCCAGCACCACGGCCGCCATCTCTGGCGTATTGCCCAGAAACTGCGAGGCCTGCACCAGAAAGCTCTCTTCATCCAGCTCTTCGCGGCCGATATCGCGCGCGATTTGGGCCAGCTCGGCCTGGTGGCCATCCATGCGCAAGCGCATGGTCTGCTCGGCCCACAGCGTGTCCTTGGCCAGGTCGGTACGCTGCTGCTCGCTCTCGCGCGCGTCCAGCGTCCACAGCATCACCGCCATGGTGAGGAAAAACAGCACGATGGTACTGTTGGGCATCAGCCGGTAAACCGGGCTGCGCCGCAGCGAGGTATAGAAGCGGGAAGTGCGCATGGGCAAGACGGGTTGGCCGCAGGGGTCGATGGAATGCGATAATAAGCGCCCCCTAGCGATAATGCCATCAGGAGCAGCCCGTGCGCCGTCTGTTAAGCCTTTGCCTGTTGACGCTGGCCAGTGCCCACGCGGCGGAGCCTATCCGCATCGGCCTGTCCGGCCCGTTCAGCGGCGGCTCATCCCCCATGGGCCTCTCCATGCGCAACGGCATACGCCTGGCGGCAGAAGACATCAACCGCCAAGGTGGCCTGCTGGGGCGGCCAATACTGCTGATAGAGCGTGACGACCGTGGCCGCCCGGAGCTGGGGCTGCGCATTGCCAGCGAGCTGATAGACAAACAGCGCGTGGTAGCCAGCGTAGGCTTTGCCAATAGCGGCGTGGCGCTGGCCTCGCAAATACGCTATCAGCAGGCGCGCATCCCCGCCATCACCGCCGTCGCCACGGCCCGCATCATTACCCAGCAATTCACCCCGCCGCGCCATGCGGCCAACTATGTATTCCGCGTGGCGGCATCCGACAGCCTGCAGGCGCCGCTGATCGTGCGCGAAGCGCTACGCCGTGGTTTTAGCCGTGTGGCGGTACTGAGCGACAACAGCAACTATGGCCGGCTGGGTAAACAGGACTTACTGAAAGCCCTGGCACAAAAAGGCATGAAGCCCGTCAGCGTCAACCAGTTCAATAATGGCGAGCTGGACATGAGCGTTTACCTGAAACAGGCCCGAGCAGCCGGCGCGCAGTGCATTCTGACCTACACCATCGGGCCCGAGCTGGCGCAAATCGCCAATACGCTGGCGCAGATGGAGTGGCGCGTTCCCATCATTGGCAGCTGGACGCTGTCTATGTCCAACTTCATCGATAATGCCGGGCCCAATGCCATAGGGGCGCGCATGGTGCAAACCTTTATTCAGGACGGCAACACCCCGCTGCGCCTGCAGTTCATCAACCGCTACCTGAAGGCGAACGGCGGCCTGCGCATCCCGTCGCCCCCTTCTGCCGCCCAGGGCTACGACAGCATGCTGCTGTTGGCCGCAGCCATCCGGCAGGCTGGCCATACCGATGGCCCGGCCATTCACCAAGCGCTGGAAAACCTGAAACAGCCGGTTGCCGGCCTGATTACCACCTATCGCAAACCGTTTTCCAGTACAGACCACGAGGCGATCGAGCTGGACGTACCGGTGATTGGCGAGGTGCGGCAACAGCATGTGATGTACGCCTACCCGGAAGATCGCCAGCGCCAGCCCTGACGCGCGGGCAATAAAAAAGCACCGCCAGTGCGGTGCTTTTTTATTGCCCGGTTGGCCGCAGCTCAGCGGCGCTCCTGCGTGAGCAGGTAGGATTCCAGTGCGTGGCCGGCAGACAGGATATGAAAGCGCAGAAACTCGGCCGCCTCATCCGCCGCGCCCTTGCGGCACAAGTCCAGCAGCTTGCTGTGCTCTTCGTGGGCGCGCTCCATGGTACGGGTAAACAGAATCTGCATGCGGGTATAGCGGTCGGTTTTGTTATGCAGCTGCTCGATCAGCGCCATGGTATTGGGCCGTTTGGCGGCACGGTACAGCGCCAGGTGAAAGCGCGAGTTCAGCTCGCCCCAGTGGCGGATATCGTTGGTGGCCAGCGCCTGTTCGAATTCGTTCAGCGTGGCTTCGGCTGCATCGTGGTCGGCAGCCACCTGACAGGGAATGGCGGCGCGCAGCACTTCGCTTTCCAGCATGGCGCGGATTTCCAGCAGCTCCAGCACGTCATCCAGCGACAGCTTGGACACCAGCGCGCCTTTGTGGTCGATGATCTGGATCAGGCCTTCGGCCTCCAGCTGGCGCAGCGCTTCACGCACCGGCACGCGGCTAACGCCATATTCATTTGAGAGTGCCTCCTGACGCAGCTGCTGTCCGTCGGCAAACTCGCCCGAAAGAATGCGCTGACGCAAAGACTCGGTCACGGCGCTGGTAAGGGTTTGTCGCTTGATGGGCTGCATAGTGGTCATGGTCACGCTCTGGCTATCGGATACATGCAAATGTATTCGATTATACGGTTAAATACGCGTGCGACAAGAGATTACAGAAAAGGGACATCGAATTAGCAGAAGTGCATAGCAAAACGGCACAAACGCGGCGTTGATGCGCGATAAAAGCCTGCCAGACAAAACTTGCCAATCACGAAGGCAAAGAAAAACCCGGCCACACGGGCCGGGTTTATTCTGGGGTGGATGATGGGGCTCGAACCCACGACAACAGGAATCACAATCCTGGACTCTACCGACTGAGCTACATCCACCACTGAGCGGTGTGTCTGACGCATGAATGCGGCAAACCGAATTTTGGGGTGGATGATGGGGCTCGAACCCACGACAACAGGAATCACAATCCTGGACTCTACCAACTGAGCTACATCCACCACAGATACTGCATTTCTTACTACCACATCGCCACTGGCGCGCCCGACAGGAATCGAACCCGTAACCCCCGGCTTAGAAGGCCGGTGCTCTATCCGGTTGAGCTACGGGCGCTCTATCGGGTGTGGCTGTGGTCGGGGCGGTGGGATTCGAACTCACGACCCTCTGCTCCCAAAGCAGATGCGCTACCAGACTGCGCTACGCCCCGACGACAGGAGGCGAAATATACAGGGCTGTTTTATTGCTGTCAACACCCGATGCTAAAAAATTGCATGTACCTGCGCCCCACCCCATGCAGGTGCCGGTAAAACACGACAGCCCCGGCTGCTGCAATGCAAAAAAGAATGCATCACAAGCCCTTGAAGCGATTGAGCAGATACCCCAAAAAATGAGAAAATCCCGCTTTCGTTCACTTCTAACCTTAATGGTGGATAGCAGCATGGCGGCACAACTCATCGACGGCAAGGCCGTTGCCGAAACCCTGATCAACCGCGTACGCGTGGGCGTAGACGCCCGCCTGGCCGCCGGCAAACGCGCCCCGGCCCTGGCAGTGATTCTGGTCGGCGACGACCCGGCTTCCGGCATTTACGTGAACAACAAGAAGCGCTCCTGCGAAAAGGCGGGCGTGCGCTCGCTGTCTTACGAGCTGCCAGGTAGCACCAGCCAGGAAGAACTGCTGGCCATCATCGACCAGCTGAACGCCGACGACAGCGTAGACGGCATTCTGGTACAGCTGCCGCTGCCCAAGCAGATCGACCCGCAGCTGGTGATCGAGCGCATCAACCCCAAAAAAGACGTAGACGGCTTCCACCCCTACAATATGGGCCGCCTGGCCATCAAGATGCCGCAGCTGCGCCCGTGCACCCCGCGCGGCGTGATGACGCTGCTGGAAGAGTACAACATCGACCCGAAAGGCAAGAATGTGGTGATTGTGGGCGCATCCAATATCGTTGGCCGCCCGCAAGCGCTGGAAATGCTGCTGGCCCGCGCCACCGTTACCGTGTGCCACAGCGCTACCGCCGACCTGGCCGGTGAAGTTGGCCGCGCCGACATCGTGGTGGCGGCCGTGGGCATTCCCAACTTCGTGAAAGCTGCCTGGCTGAAACCGGGTGCGGTAGTGATCGATGTGGGTATCAACCGCCTGGACAGCGGCAAGATTTGTGGCGACGTAGAATTTGACGCCGCACGCGAAGTGGCCAGCTACATCACCCCGGTACCCGGCGGTGTAGGCCCGATGACCATTGCCACCCTGTTGCAGAACACGCTGGATTCGGCCAATCTCAACGCCTGACGCAGACACCGTACACGCACGCCGCCGTCTGCCGCTGCAGCCGGCGGCGTTTTTTATCTGCCTTCAAGACAAAACCTACAGACAAAGAGTCAAACCATGAGTAACCGCCACTCTGCCACCCTGCTGATCAGCTGCCCGGACAGCCACGGCTTGGTTGCAGCCATTGCCAATTTCCTGCTGACCTATAACGCCAACATCCTGCACGCCGACCAGCACCAGGACCCGGTAGAAAACCTGTTCCTGATGCGCGTACAGTGGGACCTGAACGGTTTCAGCCTGCCGATGGACAGCTTTGCCGCCGCCTTTGCCCCCATCGCTGAAAAGCACAATATGCAATGGCAGGTGTCGCTGTCGGTACGCAAGCCGCGCATGGCGATTTTTGTGTCCAAGTACGAACACTGCCTGGTCGACCTGCTGCACCGCTACAGCATCGGCGAGCTGGACTGCGATATCCCGGTGATTATCTCCAACCACGAAGATTGCCGCCGCCTGGCCGAATTCCACGGCATCCCCTACCACGTGATTGCCGTCACCAAAGACAACAAGGCCGAAGCCGAAGCTCGCCAGTGGGCACTGCTGGAAGAAGCCGATGTGGACCTGATCGTGCTGGCGCGCTATATGCAGGTGCTGTCGCAAAAGTTTGTCGAGCGCTACCCGCACCGCGTCATCAACATCCACCACAGCTTCCTGCCGGCCTTTGACGGCGCCAAGCCCTACCACCGCGCCTTTGCCCGTGGCGTGAAGCTGATTGGCGCCACCAGCCACTATGTGACCGAAATCCTGGACGACGGCCCGATCATCGAGCAGGAAGTGACACGCATCTCGCACCGCGACGACGTGGAAGACCTGATCCAGAAAGGCCGCGACCTGGAACGCATCGTCCTGTCACGCGCCGTACGCTGGCACCTGGAAAACCGCATCCTGGCCTACAACAACAAGACCGTGATTTTTGACTAAACCATGAACCTGCCCCTGATCCACGACGCCATCGACCTGCTGCGCCTGCGCGTTGGCCGCCTGGAACAATACCAGTACCCGCTGGGCCAGCTCATGGCAGTATTTGCCGCACTGGGCATCATGTCGGCGGCGGCCGCCCATGCCGATGGCGCTAGTGGCGACCCGCTGGCACTGACGCTGTTCTTTACGCTGTATACGCTGATGGAAACCTCGCTGTACGCCACCTTCATGCGCTGGTGGCTACGGCGAGCAGGCTGCCATATCGAATTCCCCTTGATAGGGCTGATTGCAGCGGCCAGCCTGATCAAGCTGCTGGACCCGCTAGTGAGCTGGCTACCAGACGACGTAGCGCAGGGGCTATCGCTGGTACTGGGCGCGGTGGCGCTGTATATCGTGGTGAAGGCACAAGCGCTGACCACCGGCGCCAGCGTGCTGCGCGTACTGGGCGGCACCCTGCTGTTTTCGCCTATTGCCATCATCCTGATGGTGAATATGGTGACGGTAGCGGCCAGCATGGGCGTGGAAGTGTTCCCGCCCGAGCTGATGCAATCTGCCACGCTGAAGGCAGACGATAACGCCCCTTGAGTCCGTTCACCTACCCACAAAACAAAACGCTGCCCGTGGGCAGCGTTTTGTTTTGGCAGGCCCGGCTCAGGGCTCTTCTTGCGGGCTGGCGGCCAACGCTGCGGCCAGCGCTTGCCGCACTGCCTGCGCACTGAAAGCACTCTGCCACATGGCATGAAACTGGCCATCACGATAAAGCGCAAAAGCAGGCAGCTGAAACAGCTCGAAGCGGTGCGCCAAAGCCTGCGCGCGGGCGACGTCGGCATACCACAGCTGCACACCCTGCTCTGCCAGCCACCCGGGCAGCTGCGCCTGCCAGCCACGGCAGGCACCACAATGCGGTTGGCCGAACATCACCAGGCTCACACCCGGGGCGGCGGCCAGGCTGGCATCAAAACCGAACTCGTCCAGTGCTTGCCAGGGCATGGCTAGTCCATTTTGGCGATATAGCGCGCCAGCTGCAAAATGGCGCGCACGGCATCGCTCTTCGGGCCTTCCTCGCCACGCAGCTTGGCGTAGCGGCGCAGGATGGCGCGGGATTCCACATGCACATCCATCTCGCTGTCGGGCGAGGTAATCAGCGTCATGCGCGCCCCGCCCTCCTGCATGCGCGGCTGGCCCTGGGCAATGCACAGGTAAACCTTGTGGGCGTTGTGCTGGGTAATGTGGTCGTACAGGTACAACATGGAATTGATGCGCAAGCCAGTCTGGTCGCGCACCTGGCGCAGTAGCGCCTGCGAACGCAGCTCGCCACGCTGCGATACGCCGCCAGGCAAGCTGAAACGCCCACCGGCAGAAGCCGTCATCAACACGCCATCGGGCAGCTCGATAATCGCCGTGGCACGGCGGGGCAAGGTAGGGGACAGGCGGGATTCAAAACGGTTTTCACGCGTGAAACTCATAATATGCAGGTACAACCCAATAGATGAAAGAACAGAACAAACCATAAAATAATGCAGGCTCATTTTAATCAAGCACTTGGCACGCGGCAAATACCGTGCGCATCAAAGTGCGGCCAACAGTTGGTTTTTACGCCGCTTTCGGTAACAATCGCGCGCCCAGCCTAAAACAAGATGGATTACGCCATGACCTCACCCGTTTCCCCACCCCAGCAGCACCGCATCGCCGTGATTGGCGGTGGCCCGGCCGGCCTGATGGCTGCCGAAACGCTACTGGCGGCAGGCGTGCAGGTAGAGGTGTTTGACGCCATGCCCTCGCCTGGGCGCAAATTCCTGCTGGCCGGCGTAGGCGGCATGAATATTACCCACAGCGAACCACAAGCCGACTTTTACCGCCGCTACGGCCCGCGCGAAGCGCAGCTGGCCCCCATGCTGGACGCGTTCAATGCCGACGCGCTGCGTAGCTGGGTACACGGCCTGGGTATCGACACCTTTGTGGGTAGCTCGGGCAAGGTATTCCCGCGTGAAATGAAAGCCGCCCCGCTGTTGCGTGCCTGGCTGGCGCGCCTGCGCGAGGCGGGCATGCAGCTGCATGTGCGCCACCGCTGGCAAGGCTGGCTGCCCGATGGCCGCTTGCGCTTTGGCACACCGGATGGCGAGGTGCTGCAAGCGGCCGATGCGGTCATCCTGGCACTGGGCGGCGGTAGCTGGGCCAAGCTGGGCTCGGATGGCCGCTGGCTGCCCTTGCTCAGTGAAAAAGGGGTGGACACGCTACCACTGGCACCGTCGAACTGCGGCTTCGAGCGCCCGTGGAGCGAACACTTTGCCAGTAAGTTTGCCGGCCATGCGCTAAAAGGGGTGACTGTGCATTTTGCCGATGCCTGCGGCCAACCTAGCCAGCGACGCGGCGAGTTTGTCATCACCGCCACCGGGGTCGAAGGCAACCTGATCTACGCCTACAGCGCGGCCATCCGCGACGCCATTGCACGCGATGGCCAGGCCACCATCACGCTGGACCTGCTGCCAGACCGCAGCCCGGCGCGCTTGCTGGCCGAGCTGCAACGCGGCCGTGGTGCCGCCTCGCTGGCCAACCACCTGCGCAAACAATGCGCCCTGGATGGCGTGAAAGCCGGGCTGCTGCGCGAGCTGCTGGATAAAGACAGCTTTAACGATATGGCTAGCCTGGCCCAAGCCATCAAGGCATTACCGCTTACCCTGCACGCAGCACGCCCCATCGACGAAGCCATCAGCACGGCAGGCGGGGTACGGTTCGAGGCCATGGACGAACACGGCATGCTCAAAGCCCTGCCTGGGGTATTCTGCGCGGGAGAAATGCTGGACTGGGAAGCACCAACGGGCGGCTACTTGCTAACCGCCTGCTTTGCCAGCGGCCGCGCGGCTGCAACAGGCGCCTTGCAATGGCTAAGTAGCAACAAGCCCTAATCGCCTACCGCCTGGATGGCCGCCAGCGACGAGCCGTACTGTTGACGATAAAAGCGGTCTAGCTGACCGCTACGCTGCCAGCGCAGCGCCTCCTTATCCAGCGCCTGCGCGAAGTTGGCCAAGCCAGGGCGCACGGCCACCGGCTGCTGCATACTGGCGGCCACCGGGCGTAGCACTCGCATCTGCCGGCGGCTTTGCAGCGGCAAGCTGGACGCAACGTAGCGTTCATCATCAAACACCACATCGATTTTATTGCGCATCAGCAGGGTAAACAGCCCGTCGGCGTCGTAAGCCTCCACCCGGGACCAGTCTCGCTGTAAAGCCAACCGGTCCGGGTAGCGATAATGCTGCCCCCACCCTACGCGTAGACCCGAAAACTGGCTCAGGCCGGTGAATGCCTTATGCGGCGAGTGATAAGGCACCATGGCACTCAAAACCCAGAACACCATGGGCCGCTTTGTCAGCAACCAGCCTTCCAGCTGTTCTTTATTCGGCGTAAAAGCCAGCGCATCCGCCCCACCAGACGCCGCCAGCTTGCGGCAGGCTTGCAATGACAAAAACTGGTATTGCACGCGCAAGTGCTGCTTGTTGGCTGCTTGCTCTATCCAGCTAGCCGCCATGCCGGCTACGCGGCCGGCATCGTCACGGTACAAGAATGGCGGCCAGGCCTCGGCACACACTTTCACCACAGCAGCATGGGCAGCTGCCGGCAAGAGCAAAGCCGTGATGATCAGTCTATGCAACAACATACCTGCCCTTTTCTGCTTTGCAGGCACACGGTGGTGCCGGATCCAGGAAGCTCGCCACCGGCAGCCTGCGCAGGTGCGGTTGCGAACAGATAAGCCAGATCTATTGTTTGCATTACACACTTCAATACTGTGCACCGCAATATGCAGTGTGCACAGTATTTGCCATATCAATAAAATCATTGGCAAAAAAACGGCCAACCCGACAAGGTTGGCCGCAGCGATTTTGGAAACCAAGCAACGTTAGCCGTGCATGACAACACGGCTGTGAGCTATGTCTGAAACAAAGAGCCAGGGTCAAAGCCAACCCGGATGGCGCCCCAATGCCTGCCGCCAATCATCACCGGCAGAGCAATCTCGGACAGAATTTCCCCCGTATCACGCATATAGGTCTGTAGCAGGAAAGGCTGCTTGCTGCGCGCCGACTTCAAGCCGGTAGGGTCGTTGAAAATGCGTTTGTCGCGGCTACCGACCAGATCCAGCTGCGGGTCGCCTGTCTGCGGCTTGGAATAAAAACTGTTATGCGTGGGCGCGTAGCCATTGTTATCCACCAACAGACAGAAGCGCCCGCCGGTCACATTCTGCACCACACGGTCGTACACTTTCTGCAGCGGCAGCTCCAGCTTGGTGTCGTACTGGGTGTGATACTTGGCTGGGCTGGTGCCCGCGATTGGCTGATAACGCTGGTCGAAAATATCACAGCCGTCCTGCTGCGCCTTCTCCAGCAGTGCTACCAGCTCGCCACAGGCATGGCGCGCCTGGCTGATGGTGTCATCCAGAATGCCTTCGCCCAATACAAAGCGCGCCACCAGCTCCTGCACTTCCTCCGCCGCACGCGACAGGGTGACAGAATCCTGCTCGGACTGCTTCAGGCTAGTGGAAACCGAGTCGCTCAAGGTACTGATCTCGCCAACGTTGGCCGCAATCTGCTGGTTCGAGCTGGCAAACTCCCCCATGGTGGTGGCGATCTGCCCCATGCGGCTGGCGGTGCTTTCGAAATCACCCATCATGCGGCCAAAGTGGTGTGAAGAGCGGTCTACTACCTCGCGTGCCTGCGCGGTATCACGCGTGATCACGGCGGTTTCGTCTTTGGTGTTTTGTACCAGGCTCAGCATGCCGTCGATATTGCCGCTGATTTCGTCGGTGGCCACTTTCACGCGCTCGGCCAGCTTGCGTACCTCATCGGCCACCACGGCAAAACCGCGGCCAGCCTCGCCCGCGCGCGCCGCCTCGATAGCGGCGTTCAAGGCCAGCAGGTTGGTTTGTTCGGACACATCCTTGATCAGGTCGGCGATGGTCTTGATGCTGGCAGAACGGCTGTTCAGCTCGTCCACCGTGCCGTTAAAGGTATTCACCCGCTGACTCACACCACCAATCTTTTGCGCGGCGTCCTGCAGCTCGGCGTAGGACGCCTTGGCCACGTCCAGGTTATGCAGGGTGGTGGCGGAAATCTGCTGTGTATCCGCCGACACCTGGATAACGCCCTGGGTAGAGCGGTCACTGGCATCGCTTACCTGCCCTGCCAGAGCGGCCTGCTGTGTGGCATGGGCTACCGAGGCGCTAATGTGCTTGCGGGTGCGGGCCGAATCCATGGCAATGCGCATGGTCATGGTGCGGACATTGCTGATGATTTCGCGCATTTTCTGCAGAAAATCGTTGTAAGACAGCGACAAATCGCGGATTTCGTCGTAGGTGATGGTAGGAATCTCGCGCGACAAATCGCCCTCGCCGGCGCCAATTTCGCGAAAAATCGAAATGATCATCTTCAGCGGGCGCACGATGAGATAGCGCAGGTACCACACCATGAAGGCAATAAACACCAGCGACACCGCCCAGATTGCCACCGACCAGTAAATGGTACGGTCGAGCAAGGCGTGTATCTGCTGCAGGCTATCCGGCCCCAGCTGCTGCGTGCTCACCAGGCTGCGGATTTCCTCAAGAGAATTATAGACATAGGCAATAAGCACCAGCTGGAACAAGCTGATGAAGAAGAAGCTGCAAAGCTTTTTGGTAAGAGAATTCCAGAAGGTTTTCTCTATCAGGAAATATGTCTTCCAGAACCACTCCATCACATGCTCTCCTCTTGCGTTTTTATTTAGGCTTTATAGCTTGCGACACCACTAATCTATACATGTTATCTATAAATTATTGTACTGACTATTCAGTAGCTGTTGATAGTAGTCAAGCCTATGGCAACCTTACCCACTCCAGCCAATGCTCATCCGGGTGAAATACCGGCAATGAACCCGCGATCGGCACCTGCTTTTGCAGCATAAAGTAGGGCCCAAGAGACTGCTGCAAATTGAACAACGAGGTACCAAACGGCGGGCCTTTGGCCTGATCGCGCAAGAAGAAGTAGCCCGCCAGCACACCGCCAGCGGGTATCAGCTCGGCCATGCGCTGCGCGTAGCGGTCGGCTAGCGCCGGTGGCAAGGCACAGAGGAACGCCCGCTCGTATACCCAGTCCCAGGCACCCGCAATGGCATCGCCAAAAAAATCGGCCTCGATGATACGGGATGTCAGCGCCGGGCACGCCGCACGGGCACGCGCTACGGCAGCAGGGCTGAAATCGAATGCCAGCGCATCGCAGCCCTGCCCTGCCAGCTGCTGCAGCTCGTAGGCACTACCACAGCCGGGTATCAACACACGGCGCACATGGCCACTAGCCAGCAAGGCGCTGGCATGCTCGACAAAGCCGGCAGGCAAGCCGGCACTGTCCCACGGGGTCACGTCTTTCTGATAGCGCGTTTCCCAGAAATCGGCCTTGCTGCTGTCTTGTGCCATGCTGTACTCCATCATTGACTGCCATGAACATAGCATTCGATAAACCGATGCCTCAATATAAATCTGTCACATAAGGCTTGTTACTGCGCAAGCCAAGCAGATAGCTGCTGCGACCAACTATCCAGCGACACCTCCAGCGCCAGCTCGCGCTCGCCATAGGTCAAAGGCAGCCAGCGCCGCCCGCCATCCACATAAGGCTGGCCCAGCAGCAGCACACCGCCCTCGCGCAGGGTAAACCTGGCGGATTCGCTGCCCGCCTGTGACAGCACCTCCAGATGGCCGTGTAGCGGGCGCACCACGGCCAACCATACCTTGCGCACCGACAGGCAAGCCCAGCAGTGGTCTTTCTCGGCCTGGCTCAGCTCGCCCCAAAAACTGATCTCGTCAAAGGTGCGCGCACAGCCGCGGCAGACATCGTCGCCGATGGCGGTAGAACAAATGCCAACGCAAGGCGTATCAGGCTGCTGGTTTAACGATGACATGTAATAATAAATTCATGTTTCTTGACGGATAACGCCATATGATTGATAAATAAATGTAACTAATAATACACACGCCAACACATGCAACGAGATGAATCACTGATCTACAGCATCCTCAGAATGCTGCGCAGCCGTGCCCCCGGCAGCCTGGAAGAAAACCGCATCGTGAGCACCCTGGGGCAAGCTTCCCCCGGGCGCATCGCACACATCCGCGAGCAGCTGCAGTACCTGCACAGCACCGGCATGCTCAAGCGCATTCTGGTCGCCAAGAACCGCACTGCCTACCAGCTGGACTGGCCAGGCTACGACTACCTGGACGGCGCCTGAGCCCGAATCCTGAACCTGAACGCAAAAAAGCTGCCGTCGGCAACATAGCAGAAAGCAGCCAGGGCGCACCAGCCCGAAACCCTACGCCGCTTAGGCCGTGAACGCCAGCCACAGCCCCAGGCACAACATGGCCAAGGCAGCCAAGCGGTCGATGATAGCCTGCTGGCGCAGATACCTCTGCCGCACCCTGGCAGAAGAAAACGCGCACGCTACCAGGGCATACCAGCCTGCTTCCACCAGCCAAACCAGCAGCACGACCGGCCAATACGCAGACAGCGGCAGCGCCGCGGGCAAGAGCGCGGCAAAGACTGCGGCATACACCAGCAGCGTCTTGGGGTTGGATAACTGGGCCAGGCACCCCGCCAGCACGCCCTGCCACAGCGTCAATACGCCCGCAGTGCGAGCACTAGCCGGCACCGCCACACCCGCGCCACGCCACATGCGATAGCCCAGCCAGCACAGGAAGGCTGCGCCGGCCAAGCGCACAGCTTGCAGCCATTCCGGTGCGATCTGGCGCTGCCAGCCCGATGCGGCCAACATGGCAAAACAGACGGCCCCCACGCCCATACCCAAGGCCGCCCCCACCGCCACCCTGCGTGGCTGCCCCAGCGCCAGCTGCACCACCAACCAGAAGCTGGGGCCGGGGCTCATCGCCCCCAGCAGCAACACGCCACCCAGTGCGGCCAGCGCGCCCCAGTCCATCAGTTCGTAGCCTGATGCTGCTGCGCTAGCCAGGCTTGCACCGACGGGCGCTGCCACTGCTGGCGTGCATAGTCGGCCAGCGCCGGCGGCACCGGGTCGCCATTATTGACCAGGCGCAGCAGCATCAGCGCCAGGTCGGTATCGGCAATGCACCAGTCGCCAAACAGGTTGGCCGCACCCGGTGCCAGGCAGGCCTCTGCCACACGAATCAGCTTGGCCGCCGCTTGCTGGCCTGCGGCATCCAGCGGCTCGGGGGACGGCTGCAGGAACACTACCTCGGTCGTGCGCTGCTGGCGTAGCGGCAGCAGGTCACTGCGCAGCCAGGCTTGCAGCTGGCGGGCGCGGGCACGCTGCTGCGGGTCTTGCGGATACACCGCCGGCGCCGGGTAACGCGCCTCCAGGTATTCGGCAATGGCCGAGGATTCCGATAACCGGAAGTCCCCCTCCACCAGCAAAGGTACGCGGGCGGTGAGCGATGCGGCCGCGTAATCGGGCAGCAGGTTGGCACCGCCATCCAGATCGACACCATGCCACGCAAACGGCAGCCCTTTCTCCTGCAAGACCACGAAGGCAGACAGGGCGTAGGGGCTAAGAAAGCGGCTATCAACGTACAGTTCCAGGTTACTCATCGGACCTCCGGCAAACAGTTTTGTAAGAAAGACTAAGCAAACCAGCACCAAAGCAGTCTAAATGACGCAAGTGGCCGTGAAAATCGATCATTTCTGGCCAGTTCCGTTAGTATGGCTTACATGAATACCCTCCCGCCGCTTTCCGCACTACGCAGCTTCGAAGCCGTGGCACGCCTGGGCAGTGTCAGCCGTGCCGCCACCGAGCTGTGTATTACCCACTCTGCCGTCAGCCAGCAGCTGAAATTGCTGGAAAGCCAGCTGGCCACACCGCTATTCAGCAAGGTTGGCCGCAAGCTGCAGCTGAGCGAGGCCGGGCGCACCTATGCGCTGAAGGTACGGGTAACGCTAGCCGAGCTGGCCGACGCCACCCGCCAGCTGCAGCAGCAAACACCACAACAGCAACTGGTGCTGGCGGTACTGCCGTCTTTTGCCCAGCAGTGGCTGCTGCCGCGCCTGCCCGGCTTTCGGCAACGCTACCCGCAATACAGCCTCACCCTGCACGCCAGCCTGGATATCCAGCCACTGGCGTACGGCCAGATCGATATGGGCATACGCATGGGGCGCGGTGGCTGGCAAGGGCTGCAACAGGAGGCGCTGATGCAGGACCATCTGGTCGTGGTAGCCGCACCGCATTTCCGCCACGGTCAGTTGCCCGCCAGCGCCGAAGACATCGTCGCCAGCCCTATCGTGCATACCGTGGAATCATGGCATGGCTGGTGCCAACAGGCGCAGGTGGCCGAGCCGCCACCGGGTGCGCTGTGGATCAACGACAGCAACCTGCTGTTGGCCGCCGTCCTGCAAGGGGAAGGCTTGGCGCTGATGCGCCACAGCCTGGTAGCACGCCACCTGGCGGATGGGCGGCTGTGCCAGCTTAGCCCGCTCACCGTGCCGCACCCGTCGGCACTCTGGCTGGTCTGGCCACAGCACCCGCAGCTCAGCCAGAAGCAGGCCGACTTTCGCCACTGGCTGCACGGCGAAATCGCCGCCTACCGGCAAGGCCTGCCGGCGGGCTAGAAAACAAAAAAGCCACCCGCGCTGCGGATGGCTTTTTTGCTGAATTGGTTCTTTGGTCGGGGCGAGAAGATTCGAACTTCCGACCCCCTGCACCCCATGCAGGTGCGCTACCAGGCTGCGCTACGCCCCGACTAAAGAGGTGAAAATTATAGAGTCATTTTCACTCTTTGCCAAGCGAAATATCCAGCCAGTCTACAATCGATTGCAGCTCTTTGCGTACTTGCTGGGCAGTCAGCGGTGCCTGCTCGGCACTGCCGCCTTGCAAGCGCTGGCGTGCGCCCTGCAGGGTAAAACCATCGTCGTACAGCAGGTCGCGTATCTTGCGCACCAGCAGTACTTCACCATGCTGGTAATAGCGGCGGTTACCACGGCGCTTGACGTTACGCAGCTCGGAAAACTCCTGCTCCCAGTAACGCAGCACGTGCTGTTTTACACCTGTCAGCTCGCTGACCTCACCGATGGTGAAATAGCGCTTGGCCGGAATCGCCGGCAGCTCAGCCTTGTTTGTCGGCATGATGTTGTTCAACCATTCCCTTGAGTTTCTGACTTGCATGGAAAGTTACCACGCGTCGGGCGGTGATGGGAATCTCTTCCCCGGTTTTCGGGTTACGGCCGGGGCGCTGCGGCTTGTCGCGCAGCTGGAAATTACCGAAACCGGATAGCTTGACGCTGGTACCGGTTTCCAGGGTGGCGCGGATCTCTTCAAAAAAAGACTCCACCATGTCCTTGGCTTCGCGCTTGTTCAGGCCCACCTTGTCAAACAGCAGATCGGCCAACTCGGCTTTGGTCAAAGTCATGACAATTCCTCACTACAACATCAGATAAAACGCCACCCGCCCTGCGGGTGGCCAACAGGGATAAATCAGGCGCGCAACGCGGCACCGGCAGCCTCGGCAGCGGCCAACATGGCGGCCACGGCCTGCTCGACTTCGTCATCGACCAAGGTACGGTCGGCCGCTTGCAGCACGATGCGGAACGCCAGGCTCTTCTTGCCCTCGTCCACGCCCTTGCCGCGGTACACGTCAAACAGCGCCAGCTCGCGCACAAAGGCGCTGGCGGCGGCTTTCATGGCCAGCTGGATGGCGGCGGCGTTCACGTCCTCGGCCACCACCAGCGCCAGGTCACGGCGTACCGGCTGGAACTTACTGACCGCGGCCAGCTGTACGCGGCCAACCTGCTCTACCGCCTCGACTGCCAGCTCGAACAGTACCGGCGCATTGGTCAGGCCATAGGCTTGTACCCACTGCGGGTGTAGCTCGCCCAGCACGCCGACCACGGCGCCACCAAGCAGCACCTCGGCGCAGCGGCCCGGGTGGAAGGCCGGGTGCGCGGCCTTGCGGTATTCCGCCACACGCGGGTACAGCAGGGCTTCTACATCGGCCTTGATGTCATAAAAATCGACACGCTCTGCCTTGCTGCCCCATTGCTCTTCCACGCGGCCGCCGTGTGCCAGGCCAGCCACCACTTCGGGCTGCTGTACGCTGCCGTCGGCCTGCTTGTGGAACACGCGGGCGATCTCGAATACGCGCACACGGCTGTGTTTGCGGTTCAGGTTGGCCGCCAAGGTATCCACCAGGCCGCCAATCAGACTGGAGCGCATTACGCTCATCTGGCTGGCAATCGGGTTGATCAGGCGTACCGGGTTGGCGTTACCGGCAAAGTCGCGCTCCCATTTTTCTTCCACAAACGCGTAGCTAACGATTTCCTGGAAATCGCGGCCAGCCAGCAGGCGGCGCACTTCGCTGCGTACGCGCAGGCCTTCCGGCTGCGGCAGCATGGTTTGTGCGGCCACCGGTGCATCGGCCGGAATATTGTCGTAGCCGTACACGCGGGCAATTTCTTCGATCAGGTCTTCTTCGATCTCGATATCGAAACGGAAGCTCGGTGCAGACACCACAAAACCTGCGTCGTTCTGCTCGAAAGCCAGGCCCAGGCGGGTAAAGATGGCGGCAATCTGCTCGGCCGCCAGCGCCACGCCCAGTACACGGGCCACGCGGGCGGTACGCACCGTTACGCTGCTACGCTGCGGCAGCTGGCCCACGGTTTCGGTCAGCGGGCCGGCTTCGCCACCGCAGATTTCCTGCACCAGCGCGGTAGCGCGCTCGATGGCTTCGGTCTGCAGGGCAAAATCCACGCCGCGTTCGTAGCGGTAGCTGGAGTCGGAACCAAAGCCCAGGGCACGCGCCTTGCCGGCGATGGCTTCGGGCTGGAAGAAGGCGCTTTCCAGGAAGATGTCGCGGCTGGCGGTGGTCACGCCACTGTCCAGGCCACCCATGATGCCGGCGATGGCCAGCGGCTGCTGGTCGTCGGCAATCACCATCAGGTCGGGTGTCAGCGCCACTTCTTTTTCATTGAGGCACACCAGCTTTTCGCCGGCAGCGGCCATGCGCACGGTGATGCCACCATTGATCTTGCCCAGATCAAAGGCGTGCATCGGCTGGCCCTGCTCCAGCAGGATGTAGTTGGTGATGTCCACGATAGCGGAAATGGAACGCAGGCCGGAACGCTCCAGACGGCGCTTCATCCAGTCTGGCGTCGGCGCTGCGGCGTTCACGTTTTTCACCACGCGGCCAACATAGCGGCCACACGGTGCGTTGTCGGCAATGGCGACGGCCAGTTTGCTGTCGGTTTGCGGCGCAACGGCGGCGATATCCCAGGCGGCCAGCGGGCTGCCGGTCAGCGCGGCGACTTCGCGAGCAATACCGCGAATAGACAGGCAATCAGCACGGTTCGGCGTGATTTTCAGCGTGAACAGGCTATCGTCCAGGCCCAGGTAGTCGCGGATAGTCTGGCCTACCGGCGCATCGGCCGGCAGCAGCATCAGGCCGTCTACTTCGTCCGGTACGCCCAGCTCTTTACCGGAGCACAGCATGCCGCCGGATTCCACGCCACGCATCTTGGTGGGCTTGATCTTGAAATCGCCCGGCAGGATGGCGCCTGGCAAGGCGCATGGCACCTTAACGCCCACGGCCACGTTCGGCGCGCCGCACACGATCTGCACCAGCTCGCCGGTGCCCACGTCGACCTTGGTCACGCGCAAGCGGTCGGCGTTTTCGTGCTTTTCACATTCTTTTACTTCGCCCACTACCACACCGGTAAAGGCCGGGGCGGCGGCGGTCACGTCTTCTACTTCCAGGCCTGCCATGGTCAGCAGGTAGGACAGCTCATCGGTGCTCAGCGACGGGTTGACGCGGCTGCGCAGCCATTGTTCGGAAAATTGCATGAGGTCTCTCCGTCGCGATCAGTTGAATTGTTTCAGGAACGTCAGATCGTTCTCGAAGAACAAACGCAGGTCGTTCACGCCATAGCGCAGCATGGCAAAGCGGTCCAGGCCGATACCGAAGGCAAAGCCGGTGTATTTTTCCGGGTCGATACCGACATTGCGCAGCACATTGGGGTGCACCATGCCACTACCGCCCACTTCCAGCCAGCGGCCTTGTTCGTCCAGCACGTCGATCTCGGCCGATGTCTCGGTAAACGGGAAGAACGAGGGGCGGAAGCGCACCTGCATGTCGTCACGCTCGAAGAAGCGGCGCAGAAACTCGGTAATGGTGGCTTTCAGGTCGGCAAAGCTCACGTTCTGGTCGATCCACAGGCCTTCCATCTGATGGAACATCGGCGAGTGGGTGGCGTCGGAGTCCACACGGTACACACGGCCAGGCGCCACGATCTTGATGGGCGGCTGGTGGTCCAGCATGTAGCGCACCTGGATCGGGCTGGTATGCGTGCGCAGTACGTCGCCACCTTCTACATAGAAGGTGTCCTGCATGGCACGTGCGGGGTGGTTTTCCGGGATGTTCAGCGCCTGGAAGTTGTGGAAATCGGTTTCGATTTCCGGGCCATCGGCCACTTCAAAACCCATGGTGGCAAACAGGCTGGTAATGCGTTCCAGCGTGAGGGTAACCGGGTGCAGGCCTGCCGGCGTGGCGCCACGGCCTGGCAGGGTGACATCCAGCGACTCTGCGGCCAACTGTGCCGCCAGTTTGGCGGCGTTAAAACCATCGCGCACTTCGTTGTGGCGGGCTTCAAAAGCCTGCTTGGCGGCGTTGATGGTGGCGCCGGCGGTCTTGCGCTCGTCAGGCGACAGTTTGCCCAGCTGTTTCAGAAGCTCGGTCAGCGCACCACTTTTACCTAGAAAGCGGGCCTTGACCTGTTCCAGTTCAACGAGATCGGTAACAGCATCGAGTGCTGCCAGACCTTCCTTGAGAATCACGTCAACATTGCTCATGGGTCGCACCAGTATGCGTAAGAAAACTGACCGGAACGCAGCCGCTCGAATCAGCATTCTTCATGGGGAGTAAACCGAAAAAAAAGGGAGGCATAAGCCTCCCTTTTTAGTGTCCTGCGATTAAGCGAGGGCGGCTTTCGCTTTTTCAACGATCAGCGCAAATGCCGGCTTATCGAACACGGCCAGATCGGCCAGAACCTTACGGTCGATTTCGATCAGCGCTTTCTTCAGGCCGTTCATGAATTTGCTGTATGGCAGGCCGTTTTCACGAGCAGCTGCGTTGATACGGGCAATCCACAGTTGACGGAACTGACGCTTTTTCTGACGACGGTCGCGGTATGCATATTGACCGGCTTTCATCACCGCCTGTTTGGCGATGCGATAGACGTTCTTGCGACGGCCGCGATAGCCTTTCGCCAGGGCGAGGATTTTCTTGTGACGAGCACGTGCGGTTACACCGCGTTTTACGCGTGGCATTCTTCAGGTCTCCTTAAGCGTAAGGCATCATGGCGCGTACAGACGCCATGTTGGTAGCGTGAACCATAGTGGTACCACGCAGTTGACGTTTGCTCTTGGTGGTTTTCTTGGTCAGGATGTGACGTTTGAAAGCCATGGAGCGTTTAACGCCACCATTGCCCAGCACTTTGAGACGCTTTTTCGCGCTCGATTTGGTTTTCATCTTCGGCATGGAAATCTCCTGCTGAATTTCATTAGATTAGACACAGGGTGGCCACCGGCACTTGAAACCACTGCGTCACGCTTTTGGTGCAAGCCGTTTCCGGCTTACAAAATCAACACGGCAGGCGAACCTGCCGTGTTGAAGTCGATGATTATAACCGATTATTTCTTTTTCGGGGCAATCATCATTACCATCTGGCGACCTTCCAGTTTCGGGAACTGCTCGACAGTCCCTACTTCTGCCAGATCCGCCTCGACACGCTTGAGCAGTGCCAGGCCGATATCCTGGTGAGCCATTTCACGACCGCGGAAACGCAGCGTGATCTTGGCCTTGTCGCCTTCAGTCAGGAAGCGGATCAGGCTACGCAGCTTGACGTTGTAGTCGCCATCGTCCGTACCAGGGCGGAACTTGATTTCCTTAACCTGGATCTGTTTCTGCTTCAGCTTGGCTTCATGCTTCTTTTTGGACTGCTGGTATTTGAACTTACCGTAGTCCATCAGTTTGCACACAGGCGGCTGGGCTGTCGGGGAAATCTCGACCAGATCAACTTCGCGCTCTTCGGCCATCGCCAGTGCATCACGCACGGTCACGATACCGAGTTGTTCGCCTTCTTCACCTACCAAGCGGATTTCACGGCCGGTAATTTCACCGTTGATCCGTGGTTCACGTTCCTGAGCTATAGCAATTACTCCTAAAGAAATTCATCGTATCCGTGCGTTACACCTGCGCCATGGCAGCATCTAGCTGCTGGATGAACGCGTCGAGTGGCATCTGGCCCAGGTCTTCGCCCCGGGCGCGCACGGCAACCAGCCCGCCTTCCATTTCTTTATCGCCGATAACGATCTGATACGGAAGCTTTTGCAGGCTGTGCTCGCGGATTTTATAGCCGATCTTTTCGTTTCTCAAGTCAAGATCAACGCGGTAGCCATGTTTACGCAATGTCGCGGCAACATTCGTGGCGTATTCGGCCTGCGAACCGGTGATATTCATCACCACCATCTGCACCGGTGCCAACCACAGCGGGAAGGCGCCAGCATGGTTTTCGATCAGGATGCCGATAAAGCGCTCCAGCGAACCCAGCACCGCACGATGCAGCATCACCGGACGTTTGCGGCTGTTGTCGTCGGACACGTATTCGGCGTCCAGGCGCTCTGGCAGCACATAATCGAGCTGCAGGGTACCACACTGCCAGGAGCGACCCAGCGCATCCTTGATGTGGTATTCGATTTTCGGGCCATAGAACGCGCCCTCGCCTGGCAGCTCTTCCCACTCGATACCGCAGGCGCGCAGCGCTTCGCGCAGGCCTTCCTCGGCGCGGTTCCAGGTTTCCAGATCGCCGGCGTATTTTTCCGGGCGCAGCGACAGCTTGACCGACACCTTGTCAAAACCGAAGCGCTGGTACACCGACATGGTCAGTTCGTTGAAAGCCTTGGCTTCGCTGATGATCTGGTCTTCGGTACAGAAAATGTGCGCATCGTCCTGTACAAAGCCGCGTACGCGCATGATGCCGTGCAGCGCGCCGGACGGCTCGTTGCGGTGGCAGGCGCCAAACTCGGCCAGGCGCATCGGCAGGTCGCGGTAAGAACGCAGGCCGCTGTTGAACACCTGCACGTGGCCCGGGCAGTTCATCGGCTTCACGGCGTAGTCGCGCTTTTCCGACTCGGTGGTGAACATGCCTTCGCGGTAGTTTTCCCAGTGTCCGGATTTTTCCCACATCACGCGGTCCATCACCATCGGGGTGCGGATTTCCTGATAGCCGGCTGCGGCCAACGTTTTACGCATGTACTGTTCGATGCTCTGCCACAGCGCCCAGCCTTTGGGGTGCCAGAACACCATGCCCGGCGCTTCGTCCTGCAGGTGGAACAGGTCCAGCTGCTTGCCCAGCTTGCGGTGGTCGCGCTTTTCCGCCTCTTCCAGCATGTGCAGGTACTGTTCCAGGTCTTCTTTCTTGGTCCAGGCCGTGCCGTAGATACGCTGCAGCATTTCGTTATTGCTGTCGCCGCGCCAGTAGGCACCGGCTACCTTCATCAGCTTGAATACTTTCAGCTTGCCGGTAGACGGCACGTGCGGGCCACGGCACAGGTCGGTGAACTCGCCTTCACGATACAGGCTCAGTACCTGATCGGCCGGAATGGACGCAATGATCTCGGCCTTGTAGTCCTCGCCGATACCCTTGAAGTAAGCCACGGCGTCGTCACGCGACAGCTCGTAGCGCTCTACCGGAATGTCTTTCTTGGCCAGCTCCTGCATCTTTTTCTCGATGGCCACCAGATCTTCCGGGGTAAACGGGCGCTTATAGGCAAAATCGTAGTAGAAGCCGTTTTCGATTTCCGGGCCGATGGTGACCTGGGCTTCCGGGAACAGCTCTTTTACCGCATAAGCCAGCAAGTGGGCGGTGGAGTGGCGGATGATGGACAGGCCGTCCGCGTCTTTCTCGGTAATGATGGCCAGATCAGCGTTGGCCGCCATACGGTAGGAGGTATCAACCAGTTGGCCGTCCACGCGACCAGCCAGCGCCGCACGCGCAAGACCGGTACCGATGGACGCAGCCACTTCGTACACCGTTACCGGCTGGTCGAAGGAACGGATGGAACCGTCGGGCAGGCGAATGTCAGGCATAGCAACTCCAGCTTAATCAGAAGGTGGACAGACGAAAACCAAAAAAAAAGTGCGGCTCGAGCCGCACTTTTTCGTTTGCATGGAGTATCCCTTTACTGTGTAAAAGGCCCCCGTACTGGCTCGGAATTATCTCGAGGTACGGGTGGTGGTAGTTCGTTTGAACATGGTGATACTCCAATACAGATATTCTGGTAGGCACGATCGGATTCGAACCAACGACCCCCACCATGTCAAGGTGGTGCTCTAACCAACTGAGCTACGTGCCTGTTGTCAGGAATAAAGATATTAGCGGCTAAAGCCCGCGCTGGCAAGCAAACAGCGGGCAATCGCTGGCAGCGGGGTGTATACTGGCGGGCTAATTTTCAGATTCAGATGAATGATATCAAGCACATGCTGAAGTTTACCCTGCACAAAACCTCGGGCGGCGCACGCCGCGGCACGCTGGAGCTCAACCACGGTACGGTAGAAACGCCGGTATTCCAGCCCGTAGGTACCTACGGCTCGGTGAAGGCCATGAGCCCGCACGAGCTGCTGGACATCAAAGCCCAGATCATTCTGGGCAATACCTTCCACCTGTGGCTGCGCCCGGGCCTGGACATCATTGAAAAGTTTGGCGGCCTGCACGAGTTCATTGGCTGGGACAAACCCATTCTTACCGACTCCGGCGGCTTTCAGGTTTTCAGCCTGGGCGCGCTGAACAAGATTACCGAAGAAGGCGTTACCTTCCAGAGCCCGGTCAACGGCGACAAGCTGTTCCTGTCGCCGGAAAAATCCATGGAAATCCAGAAAGTGCTGAACTCGGACATCGTGATGATTTTCGACGAATGCACACCAGGCCAGGTAGACCACGCCACTGCCGCCAAATCCATGCGCATGAGCCTGCGCTGGGCCGAGCGCTCGCGCCGCGCCTTCGACGACCTGAACAACCCTAACGCGCTGTTCGGCATCGTACAAGGCAACCTGTACCGCGACCTGCGCCAAGAGTCGCTGGAAGGCCTGATGAATATCGGCTTTGATGGCATCGCCATTGGCGGCCTGTCGGTGGGCGAGCCCAAGCCCGAGATGTACCGCATGCTGACCGAGCTGAAAGACATGCTGCCGGCCGAAAAGCCGCACTACCTGATGGGTGTGGGCACACCGGAAGACCTGGTGCACGGCGTGGCCAACGGTATCGACATGTTCGACTGCGTGATGCCTACCCGTAACGCGCGCAATGGCTGGATCTTTACCCAGTGGGGCGACATCAAGATCAAGAACGCACGCTACAAGGACGACAAGAAGCCGCTGGACGAGCAATGCGAATGCTACGCCTGCCGCCACTTCAGCCGTGCCTACCTGCACCACCTGCACCGCACCGGCGAAATCCTGGGCGCACGCCTTAATACCATCCACAACCTGCATTACTACCAGGTGCTGATGCAGGAGATGCGCGACGCCATCGACGCCGACCGTTTCGAAGACTGGAAAGCCAGCTTCCACGAACGCCGCGCACGTGGCGTGAACTAAGCTGGAGAACCGACCGGGTTGGCCGCAGTCATAGGCTGTTTGCGGCCAACCTTTAGCACGGTTGGAAAGTAGCCCGGCCGTGGCTACAATGCCCCACTTGCCACAATCATCAACCCACTCGCAACTCGATAAATAGGGAGTCCCGAATGTTTATCCCCCAGGCTTTCGCCAACACCGGCAGCGCAGCGTTTGACTTCATGCAGTTCCTGCCGATGGTCGTGATCTTCATCCTGTTCTGGTTCCTGCTGGTTCGCCCGCAGCAAAAGAAAATGAAAGAACACCAGAAGATGCTGTCCGAAATCGTGAAAGGCGACGAAGTCGTGACCCAGGGTGGCATTATCGGCCGCGTAACAAAATGCGGTGACCAGTACCTGACCGTGGAAATCGCCACCGGCGTGGAAATCAACGTACAGCGCGGTGCCGTCGGTGCCAAGCTGGAAAAAGGCACGCTCAAGTCCCTGTAACCCCCCGGGCCGCCCTGGCGGCCCTTTTCCTGTCAAGCCTTCCATGAACCGCTTCCCGATCTGGAAATACCTACTGATTGCGCTGGTGCTGATCACCGCCACGATCTACACCCTGCCCAATTTCTTTGGCGAAACGCCAGCGGTCCAGATTTCCAGCACGCGCCAGTCCACCCCGGTAGACACCGCGCTGATGGCCCGCATCGAAACCACCCTGAAGCAGCAAGGCATTGCCCCGCAAGGCATCTTCCTGGACGGCACCAGCCTGAAAGTGCGCTTCAAGGACCCGGACACCCAAATCAAGGCACGCGATGCCATCCAGCAGGCGCTGGGTGACACCTACATCATTGCCCTGAACCTGCTACCCGCCTCGCCCGAATGGCTGACCCGCCTGCACGCCAACCCGATGTTCCTGGGCCTGGACTTGCGTGGTGGCGTGCACTTCCTGCTGGAAGTGGACATGCAAGCCGCCGTGGAAAAAACCATGGAACGCTACGCCGGCGATGTACGCCGCGAGCTGAAGGCTGCCAAGATCCGCTACGGCACGATCAAGCGCCAGGGCGATACCACACTAGAAGTACAGCTGCGTGATGCCGACACGCTGAAAGCCGCCGCCGACAAGCTGGCGCGCACCCTGCCTTCGGTCAGCTTTGATAGCGATGACACCAACTTCCGCCTGACGCTGAAACTGAAGCCGGAAGAAATCACCCGCATCCAGAGCGATGCCGTGAAGCAGAACATCACCACCCTGCACAACCGGGTGAACGAGCTAGGCGTGGCCGAGCCGGTGATCCAGCAAGCCGGCCCTAGCCGCATTGTGGTGCAGCTGCCAGGCGTGCAGGACACCGCCAAAGCCAAGGACATTCTGGGCCGTACCGCCACGCTGCAAGTACGCATGGTGGAAGACGACCCGGGCAAAGTGGCCGAAGCCCTGGCTGGCAATACCCCGGCCGGCTACGAGCTGCTGGACGAAGTGACCTCGCGCGGCACCGGCAAGATCCTGCTGAAAAAAGATGTCGAGCTCACCGGCGACAACATCAACTCCGCCCAGCCAGGCTTTGACCAGAACGGTGGCGCCTCGGTCGATATCGGCCTGGACAGCACCGGCGCCGAAATCTTCCGCACGCTGACAGCCGAAAGCATCGGCAAGCGCATGGCCATGGTGCTGGTAGAGAAAAACCGCAGCGAAGTGGTAACGGCACCGGTGATCCGCAGTGAAATCGGCGGTGGCCGCGTACAGATCTCCGGCAGCATGAACCCGGCCGAAGCCAACGACGTGGCCCTGCTGCTGCGCGCCGGCTCGCTGGCGGCACCGATGAACATCATCGAAGAACGCACCATCGGCCCGAGCCTGGGTAAGGAAAACATCGAAAAAGGCTTCCACTCCACCCTGTGGGGCTTTGCTGCCATCGCCGTGTTCATGGCGATCTACTACGGTGTATTCGGGGTGATCTCGGTGATTTCGCTGGCGGCCAACCTGTTCATGCTGGTGGCACTGCTGTCCATGCTGCAGGCCACGCTGACCCTGCCGGGTATTGCCGCGATCGCGCTGACACTGGGTATGGCCATCGACGCCAACGTGCTGATCAACGAGCGTATCCGCGAAGAGCTGCGTAACGGCGTGCCGCCGCAGTCGGCCATTCAGGCAGGCTATGGCCACGCCTGGGCCACCATTCTGGATTCGAACGTCACCACGCTGATCGCCGGCCTGGCGCTGCTGATCTTCGGCTCCGGCCCGGTACGCGGCTTTGCCGTGGTGCACTGCCTGGGCATCATGACCTCCATGTTCTCTGCGGTACTGGTATCGCGTGCCGTGGTTAACCTGTGGTACGGCCGCCGCCGTCGCCTGACGTCGATCTCCATCGGCCAGGTATGGAAGCCGGACAACAAATAAGGATCTGAGAGATGGAGTTTTTCCGCATCAAACGGGATATCCCGTTCATGAGCTACGGCAAGCTCACCACCACCATTTCGCTGGTGACGTTTATCTTGGCCGTGGTGTTCCTGTTTACCAAGGGCCTGAACCTGTCGGTGGAGTTCACCGGCGGTACCGTCATGGAAGTGCAGTACCAGCAAGCGGCCAACCTAGGGGATATCCGCCACCGCGTGGAAACCCTGAAGGTCGGCGAGGTACAGGTACAAAGCCTGGGCACCAGCCGCGACGTGCTGATCCGCCTGCCTAGCAAGGCAGGTACCAGCTCGGCCAAGCTGTCCGAGCAGGTAATGGGCCTGCTGAAAGCTGGCGATGCCAGCGTGCAGCTGCGCAAGGTGGAGTTTGTCGGCCCCAGCGTAGGTGAAGAGCTGGTCAGTAGCGGCCTCACCGCCATCCTGCTGGTGTGCGTGGGTATCGTGATCTACCTGGCCATCCGCTTTGAATGGCGCCTGGCGCTGTCGGCCATTATTGCCAACATGCACGACGTGGTGATCATCCTGGGCTGCTTTGCGCTGTTCCAGTGGGAGTTCAGCCTGACCGTGCTGGCCGGCGTGCTGGCGGTACTGGGCTACTCGGTGAACGAATCGGTGGTGGTATTCGACCGTATCCGTGAAAACTTCCGCCGCCCGGCCATGCGTGGCAAGAGCACCGCAGCGGTGATCGACAACGCCATTACCGCTACCATGAGCCGTACCTTCATCACCCACGGCTCGACCGAAACCATGGTGCTGTCCATGCTGCTGTTCGGCGGCCCGGCACTGCACGGCTTTGCCATGGCGCTGACCATCGGCATCGTGTTCGGTATTTACTCGTCGGTACTGGTCGCCAGCCCGCTGGCGCTGGCGCTGGGCACCAAGCGCGAGCATATGGTGAAAATCGTGAAGCCGAAAGAAGAAGCGGTGGTGTAAAGCCCTGCTGCACAACGCAATAAAAGGTTGGCCGCACTATGCGGCCAACCTTGTTACGGTGCCTGACAAAGCCGGGTTGCCATCACAGCCCTGCCCTGCCAGCCACTGCGAAACAAGACCATGGAACTGATTACTTTCCTGATCGACTTCATCCTGCACATCGATACCCATCTGGCCACCCTGGCGGCCAACTATGGGCCATGGATTTATTTCATCCTGTTCCTGATCGTGTTCTGCGAAACCGGCCTGGTGGTAACACCTTTTCTACCCGGCGACTCGCTGCTGTTCGTGGCAGGTGCCCTGGCTGCCATGGGCCAGATGAACGTCCACCTGCTGGTGGCCCTGCTGATCGTGGCCGCCATTCTGGGCGATGGCGTCAATTACACCATTGGCCGCCACGCCGGCATGACACTGTTTGCGCGCTTTCCGCGCCTGCTCAAGCAGTCTTACCTGGACAAAACGCACGCTTTTTACGAAAAACACGGCGGCAAAACCATCATCTTTGCCCGCTTTGTACCCATCGTGCGCACCTTTGCGCCGTTTGTGGCCGGTATCGGCCGCATGGAATACCGCCAGTTCCTGAGCTACAACGTGATCGGCGCGCTGCTGTGGGTGATCGGCTTTACCTATGCCGGCTTCTTCTTTGGCAACCTGCCGTTTGTACGCAAAAACCTGGAATACCTGATCTTCGGCATCATCATCGTCTCCATACTGCCAGGCATCATCGAAGTGATACGCCACCGCCGGGCGGCAGGCAAAGCCTGATTTTTGCCACGAAAACCACCAAATCCTTTAGCCACAGAAACATACGAAAAGCACGGAAACACACTACGGGCCTGGCAAGCAGCGGACTGGCACCACCAGCCGGCTACACCCGATACACCTTTCGTGTTGTTTCGTGGTTTTTGTAGCCGCAGACGTACTTTCCGTGTCTTTCGTGGCCAAAAATGTTTTTGATTTTCTTTTTGTTGCCAACCTAGAGCTTCAGCGCATGAAACGCATCCAGAAACTGCCCGACCACCTGGTTAACCAGATCGCCGCCGGCGAGGTAGTAGAGCGCCCGGCATCGGCACTGAAAGAAATGCTGGAAAACAGCCTGGATGCCGGCGCCAGCAAAATCACCGTGGACCTGGCCCAGGGCGGCATCAAGCTGATTCGCGTTACCGACAACGGTAGCGGCATGGCTGCCGAAGACCTGCCGCTGGCGCTAGACCGCCACGCCACCAGCAAGATCAGCAGCCTGGACGACCTGGAAAGCGTCTCCACACTGGGTTTTCGCGGTGAGGGGCTGGCCAGCGTGGCCTCGGTGTCGCGCCTGACGCTCACCAGCCGCCCGCACGACGCCGAACACGCACATCAGATTATTGCCATCGATGGCACCCTGCACCCGGTAGAGCCCGCTGCACACCCGGCCGGTACCAGCGTGGAGGTGGTGGACCTGTACTTCAACACCCCGGCGCGGCGCAAATTCCTGAAAAGCGATAACACCGAATACGCCCACTGCGCCGCCACCTTCGAACGCATCGCCCTGGCGCACCCGCAGGTGGAGTTCACCCTGCGCCATAACGGCAAGGTGGTGTGGCGCCTGCCGCAGCAAACGGTAGCCGAACGCGTCGGCGCGCTGCTGGGCAAAGACTTTGTCGAGGCGGCGTTACCGCTGGATACGCAGGCCGCCGGCCTGGGGCTCACCGGCTTTGTGGCCAGCCCTACCTATTCTAAAGCTAGCCGTGACGCACAGTATTTCTTTGTCAACGGCCGTTTCGTGCGCGACAAAACCGCCCAGCACGCGCTGCGCCAAGCCTACCGTGACGTACTGCACCACGAGCGCCACCCGGCCTACGCGCTGTTTTTCACGCTGGACCCGGCCGGGGTAGACGTGAACGTGCACCCCACCAAGATCGAGGTGCGCTTTCGCGAGAGCCAGGCCATCCACCAGTTCTTGTTCCACAGCGTGCACCGTGCCCTGGCCAGCACCACCGCTGGCGCCAGCCCTGCGGTACAGCTGCACGATCAGCCTGCAGGCGAGCCTGGCGCCACCGCCGCCGCCCCGGCAGGTATCGCACCCATAGGCCAGCAAGCCAGCCTGCTGCCACCACGCCCTGCGGCCAACGTTGGCCGCACGCCGCTACCGCAAACCTACCGCTACGAGCAGCAGAGCATCCCGCTGCACGTGGCGCGCGAAGCCATCGGCGTGTACGACAAACAGTTTGCCGGCCTGCGCGACGAAGAGCGGCAGCCAGCCGCCTCGTTCGTGCCTGCCCTGAATGCGGCCAACCCGCCCGTGGCACTGCCCGCCGCCAGCGACGGCATTCCGCCGCTGGGCTTTGCCCTGGCACAGCTGCACGGCGTATACATCCTGAGCCAATGCGAGGACGGGCTGATCGTGGTGGACATGCACGCCGCGCACGAGCGCATCGTGTACGAACGCCTGAAAACCGCGCTGGAGGCCGACGCCATCCCCATGCAGCCGCTGCTGCTGCCGGTGTCGTTTGCCGCCGACCGTTTCGAGGTAGCCACGGTAGAAGAACACGCCGAAGACATGCAGCGCCTGGGTGTGGAGCTAGCCGTGCTCTCGCCCACGCAGATCGCCGTGCGCGGTATGCCGGTGTGGCTGAAAGAAGGCAATGCGGTAGAGCTGGCCCGCGCCGTGCTGAAAGACGTGCGCGAGCACGGCCTCACCCAGGTCATGACCGAGCGCCGCAACGAGCTGCTGGCCACCATGGCCTGCCACGGCGCAGTCCGCGCCAACCGTCAGCTCACCCTGCCGGAGATGAACGCCCTGCTGCGCGACATGGAAGCCACCGAACGCTCCGGCCAGTGCAACCACGGCCGCCCCACCTGGAGCCGGCTGGGCATGCGCGACCTGGATGCCCTGTTCATGCGAGGGCAATAAAACAGCGCCATTGTCATTTTTCAAGTGGGCATGGATACTGATACGCTTTCCCACGCCATCATTTGCCATGCTCCGCTCCCCCATCCACATCGCCGTGCTACTGGCCATGCTGGCCGGCAGCCATCCCGCCCTGGCCGCACCAGCCACACCACCCGCTGTCACAACCGCAGCCAACGCCCCGGCCCTGCAACGGGAAAGCGAGGGTGTGCGCGAGTTTCGTCTCGATAACGGCCTCCGCATCTTGCTGCTAAACGATGCCAGTGCCGACAAGACGCTGGTCAATCTCAGCTACCACGTCGGCAGCCGCCACGAAAACTATGGCGAGAGCGGGCTGGCGCATATCCTGGAACACATGCTGTTCCGCGGCACCACCACCCTGCCCGCCGAAAAGCGCGAGCTGGAAATGACGCATCGCGGCATCAGCGGCAACGCCACCACCAATCCGGATGTCACCCAGTACTTCCAGACTTTTGCCTCCAATGCTGACACCCTGAACTGGGTGCTGCAGATGGAAGCCGACCGCATGCGCCACGCCACCATCACCAGCGACGCCCTGGCGATAGAAATGAAAGTGGTACGCAATGAAATGGAGCGTGGCGAGAATAAGCCGGCACGCATGCTGCAGCAAAAGATGCTGGCCGTGGCCTACGACTGGCACGGCTATGGCCGCAGCACCATCGGCGCCCGCAGTGATGTGGAACAGATTGTCCCGCCCGCCATGCGACAGTTTTACGACCGCTACTACCAGCCCGACAACGCTACCTTGATCGTGGCAGGCCGCTTCGATGAAGCCGCGGTGCTGCAGGCCATCCAGCGCAGCTTCGGCCCCATTCCCCGCCCGGCCCGGCAACTTGCCGACACGCATACAAGAGAGCCCGCCCAGGAAGGCCCACGCGAAGTCACTCTGCGCCGCAAAGGTGGCAACCCGCTGCTGGCGGTGCTGTATCACATTCCGGCTGCCAGCCACCCGGACGCCGCACCGTTGGCCGTGCTGGCAAACATGCTGACCCGCGGCCCAGACAGCCTGCTGGGCGACAACCTGCTCGACCGTGAGCTGGCCGAGTACGTGGGCCAGTGGCGCGGCGAAAGCCGCGAGCCGGACTACCTGCTGTTCTTTGTCGAACTCTCGCAGAAGCACAACGTGGAAAAGGCACGCAACGTGCTGCTGGAACAGCTGGAACAGCAAGCCGCAGCCCGCCTGAAGGAAGAGGACATCCGCCTGGCCAAACAAAGCCTGCTGAACGAGATGGAACGCAACGAAATCCGCATCAGCGCCTTCGGCCAGACACTGGCCGACTTCCAGGCACTGGGCGACTGGCGCATGTACTTTGCCTTCCGCGACCAGCTGGAAAAGGTCACTGCAGACGATCTGCGCCGCGTAGCCAAGGCCTATCTGAACGAGAACAACCGCACCCTCGGTTACTACCAGCCGGTAAAAGACAACACCGCTATCCCGATACCGGAACAGGACGGCAAGCCTAACCTCGATCAGCTCGACAATCGCCCCCTGCGTGTCAGCGGGGAAGCATTTGAAGCGAATGCGGCCAACCTTATGTCACGGGTACAAAACCGCACGCTGGAAAACGGCATGCGCGTACACATGCTGCCCCGCAGTACCCGCCTGGGCGCAGTGCGCGCACGCCTGATCGTGCCATTCGGCTCGGCAGAAAGCCTGCAGGGGCGCACCATGCAGGCCGAGCTACTGGCGGACATGCTACGTGGCGGCGCGGAAGGCATGCGCAGCGGCGAAATCAGCACCCGCCTCAACAAGCTGAAAGCCACCATCCATGCCAAATCGCGCGGCAATGCCGCCGTGCAGTTTGATATCAGCGCCCGCCGCGACACGCTGGCCGATACGCTGGACATCGTGCATCGCATGCTGAACTTCCAGGATCTGCCGTCGTACCGCTTCAAATACGTGCAGGATAGCTGGATCGCCGACCTGCAAGCGGAAGAGAGCCATACCGGGGATCAAGCCGACAATGTGCTGGAAGCCCTGCTGGACCCGTACCCTGCCGGCGACATCCGCCACACGCCAAACCACACCGAAAAGCTGCAAGCCGTACGCGAGATGTCAGTAGACGACTTGGTCAGCATCAACCGCAAGATGCTGGCGTTTTCCGACGCCAGCCTCAGCATTACCGGCGATGTCGACCCCGACTCGCTGACGCCGGTACTGCAACTGATGGGCCGCCCGCGCGGCCAGCAGCCCTACCACCGGATCAGCACACCGTATCAAGCCAGTGTGGCCAGCACCCGGGTCCTGGCTATCCCCGGCAAAGCCAGCGCCGACTACCGCGCCGGCATCAAGCTGCAGCTGAATGTACAGGATGAGGATATGCCGGCCATCGCCATTGCCAGTTACATCCTGGGCGAAGACGGCAATGCACGGCTATGGCAACGGCTGCGCAATCAGGAAGGGCTTTCTTACAGCGCCAGCAGCGCACTGGTACCGGACTGGACCGACGACCGCAACAGCGCCCTGTACCTGCAAGCCAGCTTTCCACCGCAGCAACGCAGCAAACTGGCCAGTGCTATCAGCGAAGAAATGCAGCGTTTCTGGGAAAATGGCATCACCGCAGAGGAGTTGCAGCGTGCCAAGATCGGGCTACGGCAGGAAGCCGCCAAAGACTGGAGCGAAGAAAGCTGGCAGCTGGCCATGCTCAGCCGGCTGCCACGCCAGAAACTGGACTTCATCGCCTACCAGCGCCTGCTGGACCAGCTAGACACACAAACGCTGGCGCAGGTGAATGCTGCCATTCGCCGGCACCTGTCACCCACCAAGCTGGTACAGGTGTTGGCCGGCAGTTTCGACTAGCCCGCTATCAGGGAGCAGGCGTGCATACCGCGCCAGCCGGGCAAGCCGGCGGGGTCGGCGCGCTACTGGCGGCATTGGCCGCAGCTTTCACACCGGCGGCGGTGACATCCACCGCCGCGCCTACCACCGTCGCGCCGACAGACACGGCGGTAGAAGCTACCGACACGGCGGCACTGGCCACGGACACGGCCGCGCAGCCACTCAATTGCCCGCAGGCAAGCAACACCATACCAAACACACCGTAGCGCATGATCTACCCCTTGATTGAACTGGCATCATTGTACGAACTACCGCGATGGTAACGCACAAAAAAACAAACCCCCAGCCTAGGCCGGGGGTTTGTTATCAACAGGTGCGCTCCCGAAGGAGCACCACCGTAAAGAAGCCAAATTATTTCAGTTTGGTTTCTTTGTACAGAACATGCTTGCGGGCAACGGGATCAAACTTTTTGATCTCCATTTTTTCCGGCATGGTGCGCTTGTTCTTGGTGGTGGTGTAGAAATGACCAGTACCTGCAGTCGATTCCAGTTTGATCTTGTCGCGCATGGCTAATCCTTAAGCTTCGGTCGAGTTAAATTACAGTTCGCCGCGAGCACGCAGGTCGGCCAGAACTGCATCAATGCCTACCTTGTCAATAGTACGCAGAGCAGCGTTGGAGATACGCAGACGTACCCAACGGTTTTCGCTCTCTACCCAGAACTTGCGATACTGCAGGTTCGGCAGAAAACGACGCTTAGTTTTGTTATTGGCGTGGGACACATTGTTCCCGGTCATCGGACGCTTGCCGGTGACTTTGCAAACACGCGCCATGGTTAATCACTCCCAAAAGCCGGTAAAAGAAAGACTTATACCATATTAAGAGGCCCCGATACAAGCACCCGCCACGGCAATTACATGCTGCAGCGGTAAGCTGTTGCCAGAACCCCAACCCAAAGTGAGGCGGATGATACCGCATTGCGGCTGGTAGCGCAGCAAAAAACTGCAAGCAAAGTACGCCACACAGGCGGCTGCATAGCCGGCAAAAAGACAAGACAAGCAAAGACTTACCCCTGCAGCCCGCGCAACCAGCGCCGCCATGACATGGCACGCGCACCGCCCGGCCACCTGTGCTGGCGCCACCGAGCACACGTTCTATACTGCCGCCAAGCCTGCCTGCCCCATCACACATGCACCACGCATGGGAAACAGGCACGACAGTTGAATAGATTGCGATGAAGGCACCTTGCCCCATTCAAAAAAAGGTGGCTTTCGGTTAAAATCCCGGATTCTCATAGAGCCGTAATCCCATGACCAAGTACATCTTCGTTACCGGTGGCGTGGTGTCCTCCTTAGGCAAGGGCATCGCCGCCGCGTCCATCGCCGCCATTCTTGAGTCCCGCGGGCTCAAAGTCACCATGCTGAAGCTGGATCCGTACATCAACGTTGATCCGGGCACCATGAGCCCCTTCCAGCACGGTGAGGTTTTCGTCACCGAAGACGGCGCCGAGACCGACCTCGACCTTGGCCATTACGAGCGCTTCATCCACGCCAAGATGAAGAAAAGCAATAACTTCACCACTGGCCAGATTTACGAGTCCGTGATCACCAAGGAGCGCCGTGGCGACTACCTGGGTGGCACCGTGCAGGTTATTCCGCACATCACCGACGAGATCAAGCTGAAAGTGCGTGAAGGCGCAGGTGATGTTGACGTCGCCATCGTGGAAATCGGCGGCACCGTTGGCGATATCGAATCGCTGCCGTTCCTGGAAGCCATCCGCCAGATGCGCTCCAACCTGGGCCGCAAGAACACCCTGTTCGTGCACCTGTCCTACGTGCCCTACATTGCCACCGCTGGCGAGATCAAGACCAAGCCGACCCAGCACTCGGTAAAAGAAATGCGCGAGATCGGCATTCAGCCGGACATCCTGCTGTGCCGTATGGACCGCGAGCTGCCGGAAGACGAAAAGCGCAAGATCGCCCTGTTCTGCAACGTAGAAGAAAACGCCGTGATCGGCTGCTACGACGCAGACTCCATCTACAAAGTGCCAGCCATGCTGCACGGCCAGGGCATCGACACCATCATCGCCGAACAGCTGCAACTGGACCTGCCAGCGGCTGACCTGAGCGTGTGGAACGGCATCATCGACGCGATCGAAAACCCGGACCACACCGTGAATATCGCCATGGTGGGCAAGTACGTTGACCTGACCGAATCGTACAAATCGCTGTCCGAGGCACTGAAACACGCTGGCGTGCACACGCGCACCAACGTCAACATCATCTATGTTGATTCCGAAGAGATCGAGCGCGATGGCGCAGAATCGCTGAAAGACATGGACGCCATCCTGGTACCGGGCGGCTTTGGCAAGCGCGGCGTGGAAGGCAAGATCAAGGCGGTAAAGTTTGCCCGCGAGAACAATATCCCTTACCTGGGTATCTGTCTGGGCATGCAGATCGCGCTGATCGAATACGCCCGTGACGTAGCCGGCATGCAGGGCGCCAACTCTACCGAGTTCGACCTGGAAACCGACTACCCGGTGGTGGCGCTGATCGACGAGTGGGTCAACCACGACGGCAAGATCGAAAAACGCGACGAAAACTCCAATATGGGCGGCACCATGCGCCTGGGTAGCCAGCAGTGCGACCTGACCGCAGGTTCGCTGGCGGCACGCGTGTACGGCAACACCGAAATCACCGAGCGTCACCGTCACCGCTACGAAGTGAACAACCACTACGTACAGCGCCTGTCGGAAGCCGGCCTGACCATCAGCGGTGTTTCCGCCGGTCACGAGAAACTGGTTGAAACCATCGAGCTGGCTAACCACCGCTGGTTCTTTGCCTGCCAGTTCCACCCGGAATTCACTTCCACCCCGCGTGATGGCCACCCGCTGTTCATTGCCTATGTGAAGGCAGCGCTGGCACATCAGCAGGACAAAGCCAAGGCTTGATAAGCGTTTTGCCTTATTCCGCCTGTTAACGGTTGGCCGCAGCTCATGCAGACCCCTGCAGGACTTGCGGCCAACCTTGCCTTGAAAGGACACACCATGAAACTAGCCGGTTTTGAAGCAGGCCTGGACCAGCCACTGTTCCTGATTGCTGGCCCCTGCGTAATCGAAAGCGAACAGCTGGCCCTGGATACGGCTGGCCAGCTGAAGGAAATCACCAGCGCGCTGGGCATCAACTTCATCTACAAATCCAGCTTTGACAAGGCCAACCGCTCGTCCGGCAAGTCCTTTCGCGGCTTTGGCATGGAAGAAGGCCTGCGCATTCTGGACAATGTGCGTAGCCAGATCGGCGTGCCCATCCTGACCGACGTACACACCGAAGAACAGGTACCGCACGTGGCCGCCGTGGTGGACGTGCTGCAAACGCCGGCTTTTCTGGCGCGCCAGACCGACTTCATCCGCGCCGTCGCCGTCTGCGGCAAGCCGGTGAACATCAAAAAAGGCCAGTTCATGGCGCCTGGCGACATGAAACACGTGATCGACAAAGCGCGTGAAGCCGCGCTGGAAGCCGGCCTGAACGCCGACAACTTCATGGCGTGCGAGCGTGGCGCGTCGTTCGGCTACAACAATCTGGTATCCGATATGCGTAGCCTGGCCATCATGCGCGAAACCGGCTGCCCGGTGGTGTTTGATGCCACCCACTCGGTACAGCTGCCAGGCGGCCAGGGCACCAGCTCCGGCGGCCAGCGCGAATTTGTCCCGGTGCTGGCGCGTGCTGCCATTGCCACGGGTGTTGCCGGCCTGTTCATGGAAACCCACCCGGACCCGGCCTGCGCCAAGTCCGACGGCCCCAATGCCTGGCCACTGGGCCGCATGAAAGAACTGCTGGCCACGCTGCAAGCGATTGATGCCCTGGTAAAGGGCCAGCCCTTCGCAGAACAATCGCTGTAACAGGTTGACTCCACGGCCAACCTGCCCCAAGGTTGGCCGCACCGTATCCGGTTTGACTAACCTTGACACCCTGAAGGAAACACTCATGAGTGCGATCATCGACGTGATTGCCCGCGAAATCCTGGACTCGCGCGGTAACCCCACTGTTGAAGCTGATGTATTGCTGGAATCCGGCGTGATGGGCCGTGCTGCCGTACCGTCCGGCGCCTCCACCGGCGAGAAAGAAGCGCTGGAACTGCGTGACGGCGACAAAGGCCGCTACCTGGGCAAAGGCGTGCTCAAAGCGGTAGAGAACATCAATACCGAAATCTGCGAAGCCATCATCGGCCTGGACGCCTCTGACCAAGCCTTCATCGACAAGACCCTGATCGAGCTGGACGGCACCGAAACCAAAGCACGCCTGGGCGCCAACGCCATGCTGGCCGTGTCCATGGCCGTAGCCCGCGCTGCCGCCGAAGACGCCGGCCTGCCGCTGTACCGCTACCTGGGTGGCGCCGGCCCGATGGCCCTGCCGGTACCGATGATGAACGTGATCAACGGTGGCGCGCACGCCAACAACACCCTGGATATCCAGGAATTCATGGTTGTGCCGGTAGGCGCCCCCACCTTCCGCGAAGCCCTGCGCTGTGGCGCCGAAATCTTCCACGCGCTGAAAAAGCTGTGCGATAGCAAAGGCTACGCCACCACCGTGGGCGACGAAGGCGGCTTTGCCCCTAACCTGACCAGCCACGAAGAAGCCATCAAGCTGATTCTGGAAGCCATCGACGCCGCAGGCTACGTAGCCGGCCAGGACGTGATGCTGGCCCTGGACTGCGCCTCCAGCGAATTCTACAAAGACGGCAAGTACCGCCTGACCGCCGAAGGCCTGGCACTGAGCTCCGAGCAGTTTGCCGACTACCTGGAAACCCTGGCCAACAACTACCCGATCATCTCCATCGAAGATGGCATGAGCGAGCACGACTGGGCAGGCTGGAAAGTACTGACCGACCGCCTGGGCGACCGCATCCAGCTGGTAGGTGACGACCTGTTCGTGACCAACCCGTCCATTCTGGCCAAAGGCATCGAAGGCGGCCTGGCCAACTCGCTGCTGGTAAAAGTAAACCAGATCGGTACCCTGTCCGAAACACTGAAAGCGGTTGATCTGGCCAAGCGTTCCCGCTATACCAGCGTGATGAGCCACCGCTCCGGCGAAACCGAAGACAGCACCATCGCCGACCTGGCCGTGGCCACCAACTGCATGCAGATCAAGACCGGCTCGCTGTCGCGCTCCGACCGCATGGCCAAGTACAACCAGCTGCTGCGTATCGAAGAAGAGCTGGGTGATGCCGCCTACTACCCGGGTAGCAACGCCTTTTACCACCTGAAGAAATAATCATGCGCCGCCTGACCCTGATGCTGATCATCTTGCTCTCTGCCTTGCAGTGGCCCTTATGGCTGGGCAAGGGCAGCTGGCTCAGGGTCTGGCAGCTTGATAAACAGGTAGAAGAACAGCGTGCGGCCAACCTGGTACTGGTGCGCCGCAACGCTGCTCTGGATGCAGAAGTACGTGATCTGAAGCAAGGAACCGCCGCAATTGAGGAGCGTGCACGCAATGAGCTTGGCATGATCCGCAAAGGTGAGGTATTTTTCCAGCTTCTTGATACGGCCAATGCACCACCCGCGCAGCAATAGCGTATATTGACGCGCCTAAGGCCACTACCGATAACGATATAAATGGCAGGCTATAAAGGCTACAGGGTCTGGTCTATGACGACACACAATCCCATCGATACCGCACGGGAAACCCTCAAACAGCTCACCATGCGCAAGCTGTTGCCCACCCCGGACAACTTCGAGCGCGTCTACTGCGAAATCGCCCAAGTACCGCAGGATACCCGCAAGAACAAGCTGGCCGAGCTGATACTGCGCGCCTTCGAGAACCTGCCATCCGGCGACTCCAGCTACAAGATCGCCCTCACCAAACTGCGTAAAGCCATCGAAGACGAAAAGTGGGAGCTTATCCCGCAGCTCGTCATGGATTTATCCACACTGCACCAGCGCAGCCGTGAAGTGACCCAGAGCTGGGGCCAGCTGGTACTGGACCTGATCCGCGCCTGGGAAACCCGCACGCCCGAAATGGGCCAGCGCTATAAGCAGTCCGCGCTGGAACGCGTTATTGCCACCTTTGGCAATGCGCCAGACGAGCTCAATGAAAAGCTCGTCAATCTCACCAAAACCTGGCTACAGCCTGGCAGCAATAACAGCATCGGCATCGAAGTAGCAGGCCTGGACGACGAAGCCGATAGCCCTGCCGCGCCCACCACGCCAGCAGCTAGCGGCAATATTGTTGTCAGCAGCAACCAGTGGCGCGCCTGGATGGAAGTGCTGCAATACGCGCTGAAGTTCGGCATCGAACCACGCTTGGTGCACTACCCGGACATGATGCCGCTGTTCGACGAAGTACAGCAGGCACTGCAACACATTAATGCCGACGATGAAATCAGCAGCTTCTTCCCGCGTTTGCGCGCCTTCCTGATCCGCCTGGAGCTGATCTCGCAAGACGACAAGCGCCTGGTATCCGGCCTGTCCGGCCTGATGCAGCTGATGCTGCAGAACGTGGCCGAGCTGAACCGCTCCGACAGCTACCTGGTAGGCCAGATCGCCAGCCTGCAGCAAATCCTGTCGCAGCCCAATATTTCCATCCAGCACATTTACCAGCTGGAATCCAGCCTGAAAGAAGTCATCCACAAACAGGGCAACCTGCGCCATTCGCTGGACGAAGCCACCAGCTCGCTGCGCGCCCTGCTGGATACCTTCCTGGACAAGCTGTCGCTGATGACCGACCACACCGGTGATTTCCACCAGCGCATCAGCACCCATAGCGACCGCATCAAGCACTCGCAAAACGCCAGCGAGCTCACCGGCATCCTGCAAGACCTGCTGTCCGACACCGCCAGCATGCAAGACAACCTCAAGCAATCGCACAGCGAGCTGCTGGCTGCCAAACAGGATGTCCAGTCGGCACAAAGCCGCATCGGCGAGCTGGAAAAAGCGCTGGAAGCCGCCAGCGCCAAGGTGAAAGAAGACCAGCTCACCGGCGCGTTCAACCGCCGTGGCCTGGAAGAGCACTTCGACCGCGAAATCCACCGCGCCGAACGCAGCGGCCAACCTTTGTCGGTAGCGCTGATCGACGTGGACAACTTCAAGCAGCTAAACGACCGCTACGGCCACCTGACCGGTGACGATGTGCTGAAGTATCTGGTGGACATGATGCACCACAGCCTGCGCACCTCGGACATCGTGGGGCGCTTTGGCGGCGAGGAGTTCGTGGTGATCCTGCCGGACACCCCGGTCAACGAAGCCGTCGAGCTGGTACAGCGCCTGCAGCGCGAGCTGACCAAGAACTTCTTCCTGGCCAATCAGGACAAGCTGGTGGTGACTTTTAGCGCCGGCGTGGCATTGTGGCACCGCGGCGAGCAGGATTGCGACGTGATCGAGCGCGCCGACCGCGCCATGTACCAAGCCAAGCTGGCGGGTAAAAACCGCACGCTATCGGCGGAAAACTAAGCCCGCCCTACCCATGCAAAACGGCGCCGCGGCGCCGTTTTGCTTTACCTGCGGCCAACCTTTGGCCCCGCACGCGGCGAGCAGGCTAGTCGCCACCCTTTTTCATGGCCAGGCCGGCTTCCGCACGCTGGCGGCGCACCGCTTTCGGGTCGGCCTGCAGCGGGCGGTAGATCTCTACCCTGTCGCCTTCGCGCAGCAGCGCATCCGGCTTCACCGCCTTGCTGAAAATACCCAGCTTGAGGTTGGCCATATCGATATCGGCAAACTCGGCGGCCAAACCCGATGCCTGCACCGCCTGCAGCGCCGTGCTACCGGCAGCCAGCGTCAGGCGCACGATCTTCTGCCGCGCCGGCAGCGCGTAGGCCACCTCTACCGCAATGCGCTCAGTCATCGCCGTACACCCGGTCGGCTTCCTTGATGAACGCATCCACCAGCGTGCCGGAGATATGGCCGAATACCGGGCCGATAATGGTTTCCAGCAGCTTGCTGGAAAACTCGTAACTCAGGCGAAACTCCACCTTGCAGCCCACCTCGCCCAAGGGGTGAAAGTGCCAGCGCCCCTCCAGAAACTTGAACGGGCCATCCACCAGCTGCATCAGGATGGTAGACGGCGGCTGGTTCACATTGCGCGTGGTGAAATGCTGCTTCACCCGCAGGTAATCGATATGCAGGCTGGCCACCAGCGTATCGCCCTCGCGCGAGTGCTCCTCGCCCCTGGCGCACCACGGTAAAAAGCGCGGGTACTGGCTGACTTCGTCTACCAGACGGAACATCTGCTCTGGCGTGTGCGCCACCAGCACGTTTTTTTCGACGACTTGCATGGTTTAACCGGCAAAAGAAAGGTGGAAGGTTACACAATGCCCACCCCTGCGGGCAAGCCGCCGGGACAAGCCCCTGAATTTTCGGCACTTTGGCGAAAGCACCGAATCTGCTAGAATGCGCGATTCCCTGCAAACCTCTTTATCTGGCAGCCATGAGCATTATCGACAACCGCAAGGCCTTCCACGACTACTTTATCGAGGAACAACTCGAAGCCGGTCTGGTACTGGAAGGCTGGGAGGTCAAAGCGATTCGCGCCGGGCGCGTACAGCTGAAAGAAAGCTACGTCATTTACCGTAACGGCGCTTTCTACCTGTTTGGCTGCCACATCACCCCGCTGCAATCCGCCTCTACCCACATCAAGCCCGACCCGGTGCGCGACCGCAAACTGCTGCTCAAGCACGAGCAGATCAGCCGCCTGATCGGCAAGGTAGAACGCGCCGGCTACACCATGGTGGCGCTGAACCTGCACTTCAGCAAAGGCAATATCAAGGCCGACGTCGGCCTGGCCAAAGGCAAGAAGCAGCACGACAAGCGCGAAACCGAAAAAGAACGCGAATGGCAGCGCGAAAAACAACGCCTGATCCGCAACAAAGGCTAACCATGAAATCCAGCGCCTTCCAGCCGCTTATCCTCATCGTACTGGGCCTGCTGTGGTTCCTGAAAAGCAGCGCCCTGCTGCCCGACACCACCACCCTGCTGGCCCTGCTGCTGGCCGCCAGCGGCATCGTGCTGCTGGTGGTAGATGGCCTGACCAAATCCACTGTCGTTACCGCCCCCATGCTGATGTACGCCGGCGTAGCGGTTTACCTGTTTGACGAAGACAAACTGCGCCTGAGCCACATGCTGTCGCTGGGCATGATCCTGCTGGGCTTGCTGATGCTCATCGCCCGCAGCGACCGCATCCCGGAAAGACGCCAGCGCCGCGTAGCCGGTAACGACTAAAGTAAACGTATTCCAAGCATTACTGGCTACCTGCCAGTTTTTTACCTTCAAGGACAGTCATGGACAAAATCCTCATCCTCGATTTCGGCTCCCAGGTCACCCAGCTGATCGCGCGCCGTGTACGTGAAGCGCATGTTTACTGCGAGCTGCACCCGTTCGACATGCCCATAGACGAGATCCGTGCCTTCGCCCCGAAAGCCATCATTCTGTCCGGTGGCCCCAACTCGGTGTACGAGTCCGACTACCAGGCCGACCCGGCCGTATTTGAGCTGGGCGTACCGGTACTGGGCATCTGCTACGGCATGCAGTTCATGGCCCAGACCCTGGGCGGCAAAGTAGAAGCCGGCGACACGCGCGAATTCGGCTACGCCCAGATCCAGGCCCGCCACCACTCCAAGCTGCTGGAAGGCCTGCAAGACCACGTAGACGACGCCGGCAACGGTTTCCTGGACGTCTGGATGAGCCACGGCGACAAAGTCACCGCGCTGCCAGCCGGCTTTAACGTGATTGCCGAAACCCCGTCCTGCCCGATCGCCGCCATGGCCGACGAAGCACGCGGTTTCTACGCCGTACAGTTCCACCCCGAAGTCACCCACACCAAACGCGGCACCGAAATGCTGCACCGCTTCGTACTGCATGTAGCTGGCGCCAAGCCTAGCTGGACCATGCCGAACTACATCGAAGAAGCGGTACAGAAAATCCGCGACCAGGTCGGCGACGAAGAAGTCATCCTCGGCCTGTCCGGCGGCGTAGACTCGTCCGTTGCAGCGGCCCTGATCCACCGCGCCATCGGCGACCAGCTCACCTGCGTCTTTGTCGACCACGGCCTGCTGCGCCTGAACGAAGGCAAGATGGTGATGGAAATGTTCGCGCAGAACCTGGGCGTGAAAGTGATCCACGTCGATGCCACCGAACAGTTCATGAGCAAGCTGGCCGGCGAAGCCGACCCGGAGAAAAAACGCAAAATCATCGGCGGTGAATTCGTCGAAGTCTTCCAGCGTGAATCCGGCAAGCTCACCAACGCGAAATGGCTGGCCCAAGGCACCATCTACCCGGACGTAATCGAATCCGCAGGCGCCAAAACCGGCAAAGCCCACGCCATCAAGAGCCACCACAACGTGGGCGGCCTGCCGGACGACATGAACCTGAAGCTGCTGGAGCCGCTGCGCGACCTGTTCAAGGACGAAGTACGCCAGCTGGGCGTCGCCCTGGGCCTGCCGCACGACATGGTGTACCGCCACCCCTTCCCGGGCCCGGGCCTGGGCGTGCGCATTCTGGGCGAAGTGAAAATGGCATACGCCGACCTGCTGCGCCGTGCCGACGCCATCTTCATCGAAGAGCTGCGTAACACCATCGACGAAAAAACCGGCAAAAACTGGTACGAGCTCACCAGCCAGGCATTTGCCGTGTTCCTGCCGGTAAAATCGGTAGGCGTGATGGGCGACGGCCGCACCTACGACTATGTGTGCGCCCTGCGTGCCGTAGTTACCAGCGACTTCATGACCGCACACTGGGCCGAGCTGCCGTACAGCCTGCTGGGCCGCGTGTCCAACCGCATCATCAACGAAGTACGCGGCCTGAACCGCGTGGTTTACGATGTATCGGGCAAACCGCCGGCAACCATCGAGTGGGAGTGATTCCGCGTCTGGCAACAGCTGGCAAGGACTAGCACCAAATACCCCTGAAACCCGCATTCGTGCGGGTTTTTTCATGTCTGCGTCTGGCAATGACTGGCAACAGCTGGCAATGCCAAGCACTTACTTTTCGTGGCATCGAAGTTGGTATGCTGGGTTCGTGATGCCATGAACTTCGTTGATACCATGCCAGGGCAAAGCTCCCGCGCATGGTACAAACTTCTGCAGAATCCTTGTGCCACGGGCCTTGCAGGCCGATTTCCGGCCCCGTTTTCATCATGGTATCGGCAACCCTAACCTGGACCCTTCCATGCTCACTGATACCAAACTGCGAAACCTCAAGCCACAGGCCAAAATGTACAAGGTCGCTGACCGTGATGGCCTCTACGTAGCCGTCACGCCTGCAGGTGGCATTTCCTTCCGCTACAACTACTCGCTGAACGGCCGCCAGGAGACGATGACCTTCGGCCGCTATGGTCTGGGTGGCATCACGCTGGCAGAAGCGAGAGAGCGGCTTGGAGAGGCCAAAAAGATGATTGCGGCAGGCAAATCACCAGCCAAGGAAAAAGCGAGGGACAAAGCACGGGTGAAGGGGGCGGAAACCTTCGGTGCCTGGGCAGAAAAGTGGCTACGCGGCTACCAGATGGCCGACTCCACCCGCGACATGCGCCGTTCCATTTTCGAGCGAGAGTTGAAGTCCAAATTCGGCAACCAGAAGCTGGCCGAGATCAGCCATGAAGACCTGCGCATGCTGACCGATGCCATCGTGCAACGTGGCGCACCGGCAACGGCGGTACACGCCCGCGAGGTCGTGATGCAGGTGTACCGCTGGGCAATCGAGCGTGGCCAGAAGGTAGAAAACCCTGCCGAGCTGGTAAGACCTGCCAGCATCGCCAAATTTGAACCACGCGACCGCGCACTGACTCCGGACGAAATCGCGCTGATGTACCAGTACCTGGAGCGCATCGGTACCACGCCATCCATTCGTGCAGCCTGCAAGCTGCTGTTGCTGACAATGGTGCGCAAGAGCGAACTGACCAACGCTACCTGGAGCGAAATCAACTTCAGCGAAGCACTATGGACAATTCCCAAGGAGCGGATGAAGCGCCGCAGCCCGCACCTGGTGTTTTTACCCAGGCAAGCGGTGGATATTCTGATTGCACTCAAAACCTTTGCTGGCGGTTCAGCATATGTATTGCCATCACGTTATGATATTGACAAGCCGATGAGCAGTGCGACGCTTAACCAGGTACTGACGCTGACCTACAAGCTGGCACAGAAGGAAGGTAAGCCACTAGCCAAGTTTGGCCCGCATGACCTGAGGAGGACAGCCAGCACGCTGCTACATGAAGCTGGCTATAACACTGACTGGATTGAAAAGTGCTTGGCACATGAACAGCGAGGTGTCAGGGCTGTGTACAACAAAGCTGAGTATCGAGAGCAACGCACGTCCATGCTGCAGGACTGGGCAGATATGATCGAAGGATGGATACTGAAGTAATTCAACGTGTAATTAGCATTACCTATCCAGCAATCATGCTTTATATCGTCAAAATAGACAAAATCTAAAATTGAGGCAATGAATGAACTTCCAAGAATTTAAGAGAAACGCCAATAAATTTAACGTTTTTAGAAAATCTGATATCGCTGGCAGCTATCACTTTCCTACAGCCACGGTCTCATTCGAGAGCCTTGAAAGTCGAGACATAGATGCTATCGTTCAGCTGCGTGAAAAATTAATATCAAAAACACAGCTTTCAGTGCAAGAATATGAATCCATAGCAAAAGTAATGCCGCTTGCCTTTCACGAATATACCCACTTCATCGATAGCACCTCAACCGTCTGGGGGATGAAATTGCTGTCCTTGATGAACGCAGCGTACTTGAGCAACGACAATTACCAAAGAGATGAATCTCAATTCTGGCAAGCAAAAATATTTTACGACTTCCTACGAAGCATAGCACTACCTGACTACTACACACACAAGCACAGTCCTGTATCCAGTCGGCCTTGGATGGCGACAATCACTGCCGGCCAAATTTTTGATAAAGACGGAAAGATCACAGACCGTACCATCTTATTTCAGCGGTTTCATAATGCAGAAGGTGGACTTATGGTTAGATCTCCACTTTCAAGCGTATCTATTCTTGAAGCATCTGCAATGGCTCAGGAAATAATGTCACGCATGGCTTTCAGCTTTGGATTGGACAATGACAGCTATATTGTTGAGAGAAAGAAGATATCTCAGGAAGCGGTAGACTACATCTATAATCCCAATCTAACTGAGTACTCAGTTTGCGCTCATCTTGCAGCTAATATGCTCGGCACTTCAGACATAGCGATTGCGTTCGCAGTATCTTCGGTATTGACGCGTGTATGCCTCAACCTAACAGATGCAGCGTTCGATTCGCTGGCAGCGAATGAAAATCTCATGGATCTAGTCATGTTACCGGACGAAAACGACTTTAGTGATCGGATACGTGATGGACTACGATTAAGAGACTTAGGAACCGCATTTTATATTATGACGAGATGCCTTCCACACAATCCAGAATTGACCAAAAAAGATGTTAATGAAACCGTAATACAAGCAATTAAAAAAACTGGAATCGACCCCACATCGATACATGCCAACGCCATTGCCTTTGGAAAATCAATTAGAGATGAACTAAAAGGCAGCCCAATCAAGCCTATTCGCTGGCTCTCTGAAGCTGGGTTAAATAATTTGAGCAAAATCAACCCACTATCTCACACCATTGATTTTCATGAACTCGACCTACCAAAATCAATTCTTGGAGATTCAAGTGAATTTTTCATATTAGGCAACCCCAAATCCCCATTAGCAAATAAAAACATCGACTCTATCTGCGACCCTCTACTTGATGGACAACTTTGGATTGAACGCTTCGCAGAAGGTTGTTGCTAAACACGTACTATACAATCGAAGAGTCAAATCATATATCTTCGCATTTAAATAAAACATAAGGCTCATTTAATTTAAACATTAATCAATGGGGGCTGTTCACCCGTCGCGAGCCATAAAATGAAGTCAGAAGGAATGGACTGTTTGCTCGATGCCTTACGCGCCTCAATCCAAGCTTCGACTTCTGCTAAATCCCAAGCAACATTTCTAGTGGTAAGCGCAATGCGGCGCGGAAAATCTCCGCGCTGCTCCAGGTTGTAGATGGTGCGCTCCGACAGCGGAATCATGGCCAGCAGCGTTTTACGGTTAATCAGGACTTTGGTTTTCATCTTGCGTTGCATTGGTGCCATCTCAGATTTTGGTCGCTTGTAGCAGCAGCAGGACTTCTGTTCTGTTGCTGGACTGACTGTTGGTACGCATGAACTTTGGCAGGAAGGACAGCCCCGAGGTGCCTTGGCTGTCCTTGTCGGTAGTCAGGCCACCCAGCACGATCAGTTCCCCATCGGCAGCAGATACGGTCGTTGCCAGTGCCCTTTTGGTTAGCGTCGGAGAGTTGTTGACGCCGGTTTCGGTGCGGCCGAAGTCGCTGATCTGCTGATCGACCGTCATCTCTACGGATGCTCCCCGTACAACAGGGGACAAACTGAGAATGACGCCGGACGAGCGATATTCCACTGATTGCACGGCAGCACCCCCGCCCTGGGGAAAGCTGACGTTGCCAAGCGTGGGTACGTCCTGACCAACCGTTAGCCTGGCAGCCGCGCCTGACTTGACTCGCAGCCGCGGCGTAGACATCACCTTGAAACGGGAGTCACCCGCCAAGGCCGACAGCGCCATTTCGAAGTTGGCCGCCTTGAACGTCACCGCATTGCCCTGTGCGGCCTCTGTACCAATGTTCACCCCTAGCTTGCCGCCCAGCAGGTTCAGCGCCAGAGAGAAGGCTGTGCCTTCGTTCATGCCGGTACTCACTTCGTACACCACCGCTTTAACTGCAACCTCTCCGCTGGCTGTATCCACTTGCGGTAGCAGCGTTTTCAGCTTGGCAATCTCATCGGCTGTGCCCTGAAAAATCATGGTGTCGCCGTCCTGGTCAATCAGTGCAGATGCAGAGGTTGGCGACGCGTTGGTATTGCCCACCTCGATCTTGGCCCCTTTTGGGGCATGCACAGTGCGGGACACGGTAAAGCCACCACTGCTGAATAGCGGTGTCAGTAAATCGACCAGGTACGACATGGCACGATGCTGTGGGTGGTAAATAAACACTTCCTGACCTGCTACAGGCTTGTCCTGAGCCGGCTTGGACGTGACGAAATCCACCCCGCCACGGCTTTCAATGGCGAAACCCAATACGTCCAGAAAATTGCCCAGGAACTGGCGCAGATTGCCCTTGGACGAATCGAAGCGGAACGACACAAGCCGCTCATCTTTCAGCACAGCAGGGTCAATCACGTATGGCTGCTTGAGCGCATCGGCGTAAATCAGGCCGATAACCTGGGCAACGCTAACCTGGCGGAAATCGAAGCGGGTTGTCTTGGCCCCTTGCGGTATGACCAAATCGGTAATGGCACCATTTGGCAATACAGGTGCTGCAGCAAATGCCTGGCTGATGCACATCACCAGGATGGCCATTGATCTGGCGGGACTGATATTGCGATGAGTGCGTAAAGTCATTTGCTGGCCCCCACTACCTGACGTGCTGATGAGCCTGACCAGTACGCAACTGCTTCCCCATCGACGTGGCCGACCATTGCCGCCCCCTCCCCGTTGAACATGGATGGCGACTCCATGCGCAAGCGACCGCTTTCGTCTGCCACGATTACCCAGCGGGCTTCCTCTGTTTCAAACCGGCCCACCACGCGCCATGCTTCCGAGAAGGTAAGCTCAATGTCTGGGGGGACAACTGGGGCGGCAGCAGCGGTGGCCCGAGTCGAACCTGACTTGTTTTGCTTACTTACTTCGGGCTGTTCTACCGCTTCTTTGGGGTGAAAAAAACGCCATGCCCCCAAGCCAGCAGTGGACGTAGAGACAACAAGGGCAGCCACATAAGCCCACAAGGTAGGATTGGCCAGAACGTTCTGCCGCTTGTCGATGGCCTTTTCCATCCCCATCCCGCCGGTATAGCTCTGGTACAGCGGGAAGATATCGGCGTTGTACTTCTTCTGGCGGTCATCAATGCGAGTCTTGCTGCTCAGCTTCCAGCCTTCATAAATCTCCACCCGATAGCGCTTACTCAACCCAAGGGACTTGAGCTTGCACATGCGGAAAGTGAACTCGATGACATTTCTCACTGATCGATGCAGCCCTGTAATGTCCTGTGTCATCAGCACTACATCGCAAGTTGTGCCATTTTTTGGATTAACGTAGTGGCGGTGCATTCTGAAGAACTGCATGTGCTCATGGCTCAATTTGCCGTTGTCTACGCCCCAAAATCGCCAAGCCTCATCAATCGCTACCAGATCACCGCCCTGCACTACAGACTCAAGCTCCGGCCTTTCTTCATCAGGGAAAAACTGTGGCTGCATGATGCGATCATTTGTTACATGCACGATCTGGCCAAGCGTATCTGCATCGGCCTTGCGCTTGCTCACCAGGTATTCATGAATCCTGTCCTCACTGATACCGGCCACATTGGTCACCACCCGCCGTCCCTGCTCTAGTTCATCCAGAATCACTGACGACACCACTTCAAAAGACTTGCCGGAACCCTGCAGGCCTACGTATGCATTGATTGCCATGTGCTTAACCTATGACCGGAATTCGGCGGATGATGAAACGGGTGGCGTATGCGGAAAGCACCGTTGAAATGCCGGTGGAGATGCTGAACAAGTCCAGGAAGTACCACACCGAAGGCGGCAGGCCAGAAAACGCACTGGAGAGTGCCGAAGCCTGCGTGGCACCTGGGTATAGATCACTGGAAATCAGTACCGCAACGAACTCCTTCACCACGAAAAACAAGGCAAAGAAGGTAACGAACTTGACGATGGCCGAGCGCAGGACAAAGCCAAGCATCGTCCGGAGTGCCGACATCAGAATGCCGAATAGTGCTGCAGGCATGACTTACCTCACGCAGATAACAGAATGAGCAACCCGACCACCAGCCAGACAACCAGCATGGTTGCGGCCAACTCTTCGCGGTACTGCTCGGCAATCACACATTGCGCATCCATCACGATGGTCTTACCGAACAGGTCGAATGCCGGCTTTGGGCACTGGGCGGCATGCCCTGGCGTTTCAAAGCTGCGTAACTCAGGAAACAGGGACAGCAGTGGCTGCAAGATGGCATCAGCACCAGGCACCTCTTCTAACGTCGGGTCTGGCACATTCGGGTCCTCGCCCAAGTCGGGACGAGTCGAAGTGCTGGAACCTGGATTAGTGCCCGGATTCGTGCCGGTACTGCTGCCAGGCTGGATAGAGTGCGAGATAGGTACGCCTGCTGTATCTCTCGTAGGGTTGGCCGCAGGCCGCAGCAAGTCGCCAAGCGTAGGCATGGCGTTAGGGTTGGCCGCTTTCCATTCAGTCACATCAGATGACGTTACTGGCTCGGCTGCGCTATAGGGCAAGCCTTCATAGCCAGGCGCCGCAGCAGCACGCTTCCAGGCTTCATCCGCGAGGCGTGCCAATTGGGCATCGGGCATCGGCACCGCTTTCTGCGCATCGGTTATGGCGGGGTAAGCGTCGGTAAGATTGCTGAACGCTTTGGGGATAGGGGCTGTGTTGCCTACCACCCACTCCGTCAACTTCCTAGATTCATAGGTCGTAACGCTTGGCTGGGTTTGGGTATTGCCGCTGGCGTCTGCTGTGTCGGGAGGCTTACGTGTGACGACATAGGAACCGTACAGGTCATAGCCACCACCTGTAGCAGGGAGGTAATACGCAGAGCTGAAGCTCTTGCTTACTTTGCTGCCATCAGCCCAATTCCACACCCCTAGCCTGCTGAGTTGTGCCGAGTAGGCAGATTCCAGGCGGGTGATTTCGGCAAGGGAATAGGCAATGGTGATGTAGTCGCCACCTTCACTGAGAAAAGGAGCGTTTGCGCGGTAGCCTGCAGGAGCCGCGGGGAAAGACAGACAATCGCCACCGTAGTCACAGAGGCCTTTGTAAACAATCAGCCCAGCCGTCAACGCCAGCTGACCGTAACTTGGTTCCGGTGCAGGTGGCACTGCTGGCGCAGTGTAAGCCGGCTTTACCGGCGTGCTTTGGGTCTGAATGGAAACCGATGACGACACTTGGCTGATGGTGACTTTCTGCAGGCCATCAGACGAAAAGTAGTAAGCCCCTAAAGCGGTAATGCCCAGGCCTGCGGCGATGGTCAGCCAAAGCGGCGCACCTGCCAGTGCCAGAGCACCACCTGCCACCGTTGACGCGACGTTCACCGCTGTCATCTGGCTGCTGATACCTGCCATCGTGGCTTTGTAGACAGGATCATTCGCAGCCTTGGCCAGCCATACCGCATCATTTGCGGCCACGCCTTGCGCGGCTGCTATGCGGTTGGCGATGATGCCACCAACGGCACGATTGACTACGTAGTTTTCTACCGGCGCAAGAACGGCATTTGCCGAAACCTGGTGTGCAAATACCGAGATGAGGCAAGCCAGTAGAATGCCTTGTTTCCAGCGTTTCATGATTCGTTCCTACTGGTCTGAAATACCCTTGACGACCGCCCACCCGCAAGCGATGCCCCAAGCAAAAATAATCAGGTACCACAGCTGGGTAATGGTCATTTCCAGCCTCTTGGCTTGTCGGTAGGCAAAGCGCTTTGTATTGCACAATACAAACAAGCCACTACCCCGAAAAAGAAGGCGGTGAGTTCCCAGGCAAAGACCATCCAGTACGCCAGCGTTGCCTTCCATTGAGGGAAGTCTTCAAAGTCGTCTTGTAGCGTCAGCTCGATACGTGAATAAATAAAGGGCATGGCCAGAAGGTAGAGAATCACGATGGCTATGGCGGCCAGCTTTGCATGCTCAAGAACAAATGCCATGAATACCCCCTGCAATTGAAGAAAGGGGGGCAAAGCCCCCTTTCCTGATGCGCGACTTAGCGGCCGCGAATCATGCCAAGAACGGTCTTGGCACCTTTGATGGCGATGTAGACACTGGCCAGCAGGCCTGCGATGGACAGCACTGCAGTGATGGTGGTGCTGAAATCCACCGCGTTGGTCAGGGACGACAGGTCCGGTGCAGTGCTACCGCCACCGGCAGCCTGGGCAACGGGAGCGAAAACGGCAGCCGCAGCTACCACGATGGCCAGCTTGGCCTTGGTGAAGAATTGCTTACGCATAAGTACAGTCCTTGAGTTGAATGCCGGAAAACGCCGGCGCGTTGACGCATCAGCCTCGGCGAATCATGCCGAGTACCAATCCGATTCCATGCGAAACGAAATACAGCCCAACCACTGTCGAAAAAGCGAGCGCCCAAATTGCTGACGCGTAGCCGTAATCGAAGGGAGCTGTTGCCGCCTCAAAATTGTTCTGTTGTGATGGGTCGATTACATACGCCTGCACTACCTTGCTGGTTTCACCAGCTGGGCAAGGGGCGCGATTGGGCTTGCCCTGCGTGCAAATGACCACGCTGACTGTTTGGCCAAGTGACATGGCTAACCGCTCTGAAAAACTGGGTTCGAGACACGCCATTGAGCCTGGTGGTATTCACCGAGTCCTAGCTCTGGCTGGCGAGACATCTCTAAATCGGTGCTGGGGTCGGTCTCTGGCTCCAAGGCTAGGACTGAGCTTGAAATTACTAATGTTCTAGCTGTCGAATGGCTGGCGATTCCGCCAGCCGCGTGAGCGGTACAGTTATTGACACGAGTCCAAGGCTCGCTACGCTCGCTTTTGGGCGCAAATTCAACGCTCCACTCATAGATACGAGTCCGTACAAATAGACCATCACCAATATCCACCAAGCCGAGAATGCGAATGCCCTTTTCTTCGCCATAGCGATTCACAAGGCTAGTTTCACGACTAAGTCTGAAAGGCAAATCGGCAAGTCTCAGCCCAGTACCGCCAAGAATTCGGACAAATTCAGCCCAGTCTCCCGCATCAGCAGCCATTGCCGCTCGCATGATGATGTCGCTATCTATGACAATCCCAGGGATGGAAAAAAGGCGGCGGCATTCACGCCAGTACGTTGCGGGTGCAACTCCGATCTGCTGAAACTGGCGGTGCCCCCAGCACCATGCCCAGGCCAAAACACGCTCTGCCCCGATAGGAGTTTCAACATCATCAAAATTTTTACCAATGGGCTCCCCGTTACTTTTGAATCCATCGATGTTTTTGCAGACATACTTGATGATGTATCCGGCAGCTGTACCACGCGACCAATCAATCTCCTTGCACTTGAATCGCGGGGTAATGTCATTGCCCAGCTCAGCCTTATCTTCACGAGTGGCATAGTCGGCAAAAACGTCAACCATCTCGGCCGATTGAGCATCCGAAACAAACAGTAGAAGGTGCCAGTGTGGCGTACCATCGTGATGTGGCTCAGCAACCCGAAAACCGTAGGGAGCAATTCCACGGCGGTGCAGTTCGGCACGAATACGGGCAAAAACACCAGAAAGGTACTGCTGCGCCTGACGGGGAGTGGCACCACAGTATTTTTCGTTAGCTACAACCTTGCGCTTGCCAAGCTTTCGGAAGGCATGAAAACGAGAAGGACAGGTAATAGTGAGAAATAGGCCTGCATGGCCAAGAGTACGGGCGATAGTCTCAAAACCCGCAATACGGGTCATCAACTCTGCTCGACGAATATCAGGGTTAGATACCGACAGGTCGGCTAGTTCGGCCAGGGTGTACTGCTGCCCCAACTCGTTAAAAGCCAATAAGCCCTCCAGGAGCGCACGATTACGGCAGCGCTGTCCCCTGAAGCGAGCCAGGGTCTCATCCGACACATAGAGTCCAGCCTTCTGGTTAACGAGACCAGAACGAATAGCTTCGGTCTCAACCTTACGCGTGATTCCCTTACGGAAAACCTTGCGCCAAAAGGTTTCATCAATGAGCCGAGCAAAGATCGACTCAGCCGTTACGCCCTTCACACCAAGCTTGGGCAGGCGCGTACTACCATCAGGAATATCATCACTCCCGTGTAAGTACACATCGCGTTCAACCAGGTAACTGCGTAGGAGTTCCAGCAATTCACCGAAGCTTTTTCCCTTGTGTATCCGCTGGAAAAGCTGCACATAGTCGGCAGTCTCCTTAGCTTCTTCACAAAGATCTTTGTCGGTAGCATTCAGGTTCAAGCGACCAGCAATATCACTAAAGTGGTCACGGCAGTCTTGAACATGCAGGTTTGCAGCACGACGGGCATCCCCGTCGTACTTGAACCCGTTTGAAAAGAGAATCTTGTTGTGCTGACGTCGAATACCCTTTGCAAGCGCAGCAGGGATGCGGCGAAGCCAGTGACTGACCCGCTCGCGGTCTTGCTTCAGGCAAGCGCGGCGGTATTCGAGCGACAGCGGAGTCAGCATGATCAGTCCTCAATGGCAACGTAACTGTTGACCACGGGACGACGAGTGAAGCGTTCGCCGGTATCCTTGTCGGTATAAACGAACGATTTGCCACGGTAGCCACCGCAGATGACCTGCACTTCGATGGTTTCACCGACCTGACCAAGACGCTTGCGGCTACGAATTTCAACAGCAGCAGGCTGGCTGTACTGGTCAGGAGCCGGCAGAGTGACTTCCGTGTAGACGGTGTCGTCTGCTTTGCGTACGGAGTTGACACGGCCTGCTAGGAGGGCTTGGTTCTGGCGAATGTGGTTCTTGGATTGTTCAGTTGTGGGGGATGTCATATGAATTCCTTGTTGTGTTGACAAGTAAACTTTGATAACCTGTGGTCGTGCCATGACGACAACAAAATGTTATTCACATAGGAGCGATCGTGTCAAGCACAATCGAAGATAGGGTCATATTGATCCTTGATGAGGGGCGAAAACCCCGTGGCTACTGGTCAAGTCTTGAAGAAAAGACAGGGATCAATGCTCAGCGCTGGAGAAAAGTGGCAAGTAGACTTCAGCGACCGACGTCTGAAATCATTGAGGCGATAGCGAAACTTCATCCGCATTATGCATTTTGGATTTGCACAGGCATCACTGACGCAACGAATGGGCACATTGCGCCAATCAATGCCCTAACCTTTCCAGAGCGGCTGTATCGTGAGCAGCATTGGGCAAATGAATACTTCAAACTCTCACTAGAACTAGCCGATGAGCTGTCCGTAGCAGGGGGCATTGATCTAACAGATGATGAGCTACGGAGTAACGCTTACAGGAGAGTCCAGGTGTTCACCGGCTATCACGGAAGCGGCTTGGTGAATTTTGGATATGAGATTTCATCCACAGAAAAATACAAAGAGCTGAAAGAAATTCTCAAGAAAAGAACTGCAGAAAAGGCTAATGTTGACTTCTTTGGCGATGAGTCACGAGCCGAAATGAATGATTCTCGATATTCAAAGACTGACCTGGTTATAGAAAGCACAGACCCAAGGACTGTGCACCAGACTCCTAACGAAGTCTTCTGGCGACCGAAGAATCATGGCTAAATACAAATCAGGGTGTTGTCTCTTGTCCTCGCGCAAATGCGCTGCGGGCAAGAGACAACACCCTGATTTTGTTAAATCCCTTCAAAACCTGCACCAAGCATGAAGTCATAAGTTTCAATTCCAATATCGACTCTTGACACATCCTATCGCTTCCTGCGAAATTATACCCTCCCACTTTTTATCAAAACATCATGACTTCATGATGCCATCCGAGGGATATATAATGCGATACATCGGAATGAATGAAACCTGCCTGAGTGCTGCAGAAATAGCTGAACGCTTTAAAGAAATAAGTGGAATTGAACTACATCCCACAAATGTTGGGAACGCAGCAAAAAAACTGGGGCTGGATTATATCGAAGTTGAAGTCGAGCCAGCACCTGGACAGACCTGGTCCAAACCTCAGAAAAGATACTCAGAGCTGGATATACCTGCCATTTTTGTTGAGCTAAGAGAGCTAGCCAACAACAGAGCCAAGTACTTGTAGACATCAAGACCTGCGACACCTCTGACAAGGTACAGCATCCCATCTGATGCCCTCCACCTTGTCAGAAAATTTCGCCGGCGAAATTTTTGAGAATGAGTCTTACTATTCACTGTCGACACATCACACATCATGACGTAGGCTTAAGTCTCTATCAAGACAACGGATGTGATCATGAGTGAGGACACAAAAAATTTCGCCGGCGAAATTTCTGCTAGCTGGACAGCGGAACAAGGCGTGGCATTCGAGTGTGCCCGTGATTACATCTCCTACCTGATTGCGATACAGAGCAAACTGCTGGCACGGGAGAGAGCCAAGCCGGCACCAGATGCAGATACGATTACCCGCTTGCAACAAGAGCAAGCCAGACTTTCTGATGAACGCAGAGACCTGAAAGTACAAGACAGCATCGCTATCGACCGTATTCGCAAGGAATACGGTGCAAGACTTAGAGCCTGGCATCAGCAGCAGGCTGAGCAGAACAGCTAAGACCTTGGGGCGCAGCCCCAAACCCCGCCACGGCCGCGTGGACCTCGGGGAGCAGGGGGTAAACCTCCCTACTCCCCGACGTTAGCCTATTTCCGCTACGAGTGCGTCAAGGGTTCGCTACGCCCGCGCCTGCACCATCAGTACCAGGAACAACCAAGCGTACTGCTGCGCGGCCCTTGACCCCCTCTCCGCTTGATATGCCTACTGCCGAGCGACCAAAGCAAAAAGCCCACGGTTTCGTGGGCTTTTGCATGGGGTGGTACACGATAGCGCGGCTCTGATTGCCGAGTTATGGGACGTACCCACTGTCAGTGTAATAGGAATATGCAGCTCTTATCAAGACGTGATGTTGGCTAGTCCAAGAAGCCAACCCACACCGCATACGAAATCATTCAATACGCATAACCTCGCAAATTTGTAACCTTTTTGCATGCACGATGGAACTCGATAGCGAGGCACCGGATACAGAGCTATGGGGTGTACTGATGCTTCTCTCGCCAGGATGCGACTCTTGCGCATGGCGGTCGAGCATTAGGTCCACGTGCGATGTAAGCATGCCTTCTTCATGCGGTCCAGTGCCGCACCTAGCATCTTCATCAAAGTGCCTTCCTTGTGCTTTTAAATCATGCGATAATAAAACTAGTCCAAAACATGACTATAAAAAACGTAATTAAATCAATTGGTTGAGGTAATCATGGGCGAAATCACAGGTTTGAAGGCTGACTTAGTCCAAATTGTTCGGCTCGCACTGGCAGAGCAAACGGAAGACGTACGCCTTTTCGCCGCAAGACTTGTTCGTAAGTACCGAGGAACAGAGCCGGAACTCGCCGAGCAAGTTGATCTGTACTTGCGCTCAAAGCCGCAGAGAGCTGGCGCGCCACTACGCAAGGCAATTGCACCATCGCAGCAAAACGAAGTACTCCCCGTGGACGATGAGTCACGACTGTCACTACTAAAAGTTTTCAAAGACCCTTCTGATCGCGAAGCTCCGCTTCTATCTGCGGACCTTGAAGAGTCACTTGGACAGCTAATTCTTGAACGAAAGCAGGCATCTCGCCTTGCTTCATTGGGCCTCACCCCAACACGTTCAGCCATCTTTGTCGGCCAACCTGGTGTTGGCAAAACCCTAACTGCACGTTGGCTTGCAGCTCAACTAGGCGTGCCACTGTATGTACTTGATCTAACTGCAGTGATGAGCAGCTTACTGGGGCGCAGCGGTAGTAACTTGCGTACAGCTCTCGATTTTGCCAAACGCAGCCCATGCGTCTTACTGCTAGACGAAATAGACGCGATTGCTAAACGCCGCAGTGATGATGCAGATGTTGGTGAACTCAAACGCTTAGTTACTGTGATATTGCAGGAAGTTGATGAATGGCCAGCTACTGGTTTACTTTTAGCTGCAACCAACCACCCTGAGTTGATCGACCCCGCACTTTGGAGGCGCTTTGACTTAGTCGTTGATTTTAAGCTTCCTGAACCAACCTCAATCAAAGAAGCTATTAAAAGGTTCTTGGGACCCGATTTCGCACTATTTGGACGTTGGATGGAGATTCTGGTATTCGCGTTTCAAGGGCATTCATTCAGCGACATTGAGCGTGAGATACAGCGGTTCAGACGTGCATTGGCATTAGGAACAGCTTCTGACGAAAACCTGATTGAAGAATTTATAAAAGCACGCGCCCTATCACTAGAACGTCAAGGCCGCATTGATATGGCGGTACTACTCGCAAAACAAACGCGGCTATCTCAACACAGCATCTCGGAGATTACTGGAGTAAGCCGAGACACCATTCGCAAGTACACAACCGATGGGAAGTCGGCTGTTTCCCAGAAACGGAGGCGTGAAGCATGAGTCAAACGAACTTTCTAATCGGACGAGGCGAGCTACTCACCTACGAGATTAAAGGCCCCAAACGTGGAATGGACAAGGCGGAGGTTTACACTCTCCAGCAGGCCTGCACTCGGCTGACTCCACAATTCAACGAAACCTCTGCGATTCTTGACAGCCTACCCGACATGGCCTGCCCAGGTGAACTAGGGGTTGCTAGACTGACGCTAAACCCGAGCTACATTGCCCGATCCTTTTTTCCAACAGCGATGCTGCGTAGTGTAGGACTTGAATCAATAGGTAGCAGAGCAGTAAAGCTGACTCCAGAAGCTTGGTCGAAGAAAGGAACGCCACGCGAATCTAGTACAACGGAACTCTTTGTTGTAGGTCGACGCGAAGCATTTCGCCAGCTAACAGAGTGGGCAGAACACCTGGAAGATGGCTCAAACGAAGCAAAAGATTTATCACATATCGAATGCTTTTCTGCATTCGAGGCGAGAGATCGCATTATTTCACTGGAAAGCCCCATGGGGGGATTTTTCGAAGTCGGGCTCCATCTGCTGCCAAGTGATATGGACCAGTTTGTGCAACGTTCATTTGCTAAGTATGCAGCGGAAGTTGGTGTCGCTATTCATACAGACCTAGCATTTAGAGCTGGCAACTTATGGTTTCTCCCTGCCCAAGGGGAAAGCCAGAATATCGCGCGCTTAGCCGAGTTTTCTTTTGTACGTGTGATTCGTCCAATGCCAAAACTGCGGGGTATGCGTCCAATTCAACGGGCAGCAAGTGTAACCGTGGCATGCAATCTTCCGACAGAGCAACCGCTATCGTCAGAGCCTAAGGTAGCCATTCTTGATGGAGGTATTCCCCAACATCACTGCATCGGACCATGGTTGAACAACTACCGGCTGCTGGATGAAAACGCAGCAGATGACCCTGGAGGCTTAGAGCATGGCCTAGGCGTAACCTCTGCATTCCTATTTGGCCCTATTGCACCGAATAGCACAGCGGCACGCCCCTACTCATTCGTAGACCATCTGCGTGTTCTGGATCGTGAGACCAACCAGGAAGACCCACTAGAGCTGTACCGTACACTGGGGCTAATCGAGGAAGTTCTACTATCGCGACAGTATCAATTTATCAACTTAAGCTTAGGACCTAACCTGCCAATTGATGACGAGGATGTGCATGCATGGACATCAGTTATCGACGACTTACTAAGTGATGGCGATACCCTAATGACTGTCGCCGTAGGCAACAACGGTGAAATGGATAGATCCGTTGGTAATGCTCGTGTACAAGTTCCTGCTGATTGCGTTAATGCGTTATCTGTAGGCGCCACAGACAACGTCGATACAACATGGGCTCGCGCATCTTATAGTGCTATTGGCCCAGGTCGCAGCCCTGGGGTTGTGAAACCTGATCTGATGGCTTTTGGTGGGGATGCCAATAGCCCCAAGTACTTCCACGTCCTGGCCGAAGGTGCGAAGCCAACATTAGCACCCCAACTTGGAACTAGCTTTGCAGCGCCCTATTTACTTCGTAACGCTGTCGGGGTCCGAGCAGTACTTGGCTCTGATTTGTCACCGTTAGCCATTAAAGCATTGCTAGTCCACAGTGCAAACCCAGGCACACATGACAAGCTAGAAGTAGGCTGGGGCAAAATTCCAGAAGACTTAATGGAGATCATCACTTGCCCGCCCGGTGTAGCAAGGGTTGTCTACCAAGGGGAGCTAAAGCCTGGCAAATACTTGCGTGCCACGCTTCCACTACCGGCAGGCGGCTTGCAAGGAAACATCCGACTAAAAGCAACTTTCTGCTACGCATCGTCAACTGACCCGCAGGATGCAGTTGCCTACACGCGAGCTGGTTTGGAAGTGGTTTTTCGCCCTAGCGACAAGAAGATCAAAGATGGCAAGGCCAATGCTGATACCAAAGGCTTCTTTGATATGAAGAAGTACGCAACAGAAGAGGAACGCCGTTCTGATTTGGGAAAATGGGAAACCGTTTTACATGGAAACAAGTCAATGCGGGGCAGCAGTCTCGACAACCCAGTTTTCGACATCCATTACAATGCGCGGGAAGGTGGGGGCCCGACGACAGGTGCAGAAAAAATTCGCTACGCTCTAATCATCTCAGTCGAAGCACCCAAACATGCAGACCTATACAACGAAATTTTGCGATCTTATGCAAAAACGCTGGTTCCCATCCAGCCGAAGGTATCCTTGCCTGTTCGTGTGTAGTGGCATAGCAGTTGAAAGAGCACACTACCTTTCTGGTGCCACAACGGTAGAATGGTACTTTTAATGGCATGCCTACAAACAAAAATTGTAAGGCAATGTTTTTAAAAGAAATTCATCACTCTTTAACCATCGAGTGGGAATAAGCCCTTGCGGCCAACCTTGACGTTGGCCGCAGCCCCAACCCAACTCACCCAGCCCGCCCGATGGCGGGCTTTGTCTTGCCCTGATACACATTAACCCATGCATACACTAGAGCAGCTACGCAGCGGCGCGCTGGCCGGCATTACCCGCCTGAGCCTGCACGCCGGGCTGGAAACCTTCCCGCCCGAGATCTATAGCCTGGCCAATAGCCTGGAGATTCTGGATTTATCCGGTAACCAGCTCAGTACCCTGCCAGACGATTTGCCACGGCTGCACAAGCTGCGGGTGATCTTCTGCTCGGATAACCCGTTTACCACGCTGCCCGCGGTGCTGGGGCGCTGCCCATCGCTGACCATGATCGGCTTCAAAGCCTGCCGCATCAGCCATGTGCCCGCGGCGGCGCTGCCGCCGCAGCTGCGCTGGCTGGTGCTGACCGACAACCGTATCGAGGTGCTGCCAGACGCGCTGGGCCAGTGCACACAGCTGGAAAAACTGATGCTGGCAGGCAACCGCCTGCGCAGCCTGCCCGCCAGCCTGGCGCAGTGCCGGCAGCTGGCGCTGCTGCGTATTGCGGCCAACCAGCTCACGGCCTTGCCCGGCTGGCTGGCCACCCTGCCGCAGCTGGCCTGGCTGGCCTACGCGGGCAACCCGTTTTGCCAGACACTGGAGCAGCAAGCTGCCCAGGGTGCCAGCCTGCCGGCTATCCCGTGGGCCAGCTTGCAAGTGGGCCCGCTGTTAGGCGAAGGGGCATCCGGCCATATTTACCAGGCCAGCGTACTGGACGAGCACGGCAAGGCCGCGGCCGGCAGCGTGGCGCTCAAGCTATTCAAAGGCGGCATCACCAGCGATGGCCTGCCGCAATGCGAAATGGCAGCGGCGCTGCACGCCGGCCAGCATGCGGGGCTGATTGCGCTACTGGGGCAGCTTAGCGGCCACCCGCAAGCCCGCCAGGGCCTGGTGATGGCGCAGATGCCAGATGGTTTTGGCAACCTGGCGCAGCCGCCCAGCCTGGCCAGCTGCACGCGCGATGTGTACCCGCCCGAGCGCCGCTTTGCCTTGCCGGTAGCGCTGCGTATCGCCAGCACCGTGGCGGGCGTGATGCAGCAGCTGCACCAGCGGGGGATGCTGCATGGCGACCTGTACGGCCATAATGTGCTGTACCGGCCCGATGGCGAAACGCTGCTAAGCGATTTTGGCGCGGCCTCGTTCTACGACCCCGGCCAGGCGAATGCTGCGGCACTACAGCAGATCGACGTGCGGGCTTTTGGCTATCTGCTGCAGGAGCTGCTGGCGCACTGCCACGCAGAAGATGCCGCGCGGCCAACCCTGACGGCGCTGGCGGCGCTGCAGGCGGCGTGCCTGTCACCCCAGCCGGCACAGCGCCCGCTGTTTGCCGATATCGTGTGCACGCTGGCGGGTATCGGCGCGCCATAACGCGAAGCACCGCAGGCATGCGCCAGATCAAGGGCGCCTTGCCAGTTATGTCGATAAGCTATAGCGTTACGGCTACATAGCGCCCACCCTCTGCATACAGGAGCTGTCTTGCCCGCCCCAAGCCCCAACCACAGCCCACCCGCACACAGCATTACCAGGCAGCTGCAGCTCGCCATTCTGGCGTTAGTGCTGCCGGTGCTGCTAACCGCTGGCGTGGCCATGTGGGGCTACCAGCACGTGGCACAGCTATTGGCCAGCCAGCCCGACGCCGGCCAGCTGGCCGCACTGCAGCAGCAGCTGACACAAGGCAGCGCCATGCTGTGGCTGCTGGTGCTGCTGAGCCTGCTGCTGATCGTGGTGATGGCGTACTACTATGTGGAACGCATCCTGGGCAGCCGGCTGCGCCAGCTGGCGCGCGCCATGCAGCAGATGCAGCAGGGCGAGCCCGGCCAAGCGCTAGACGATACGCACCCTGACGAGCTGGGCAGCATGGCGCAATCGCTGGATGCCTTTCGTGATGTGATGCTGCAGCTGAACGAAAAAACCGACGCCCTGCACATTGCCAAAGAGGCTTCCGAAGCCGCCACGCGGGCCAAAAGCGATTTTCTGGCCAATATGAGCCACGAAATCCGCACACCGCTTACCGCCGTACTGGGCTATACCCACCTGACACTGGACAGCCAGCTGCTGCCCGAGCAGCGTGAAAACCTGCAAAAAGTGGATGCCGCCGCCAAAACCCTGCTGGGTGTCATCAACGACATTCTGGACTTTTCCAAGATAGAAGCCGGCAAGCTGGTACTGGAAAACGTCAGTTTTTCTCTGGCAGATGTTATCCGTAACCTGCAAGACATCATCCAGATGCAGGCCGCGCAGAAAAACCTGATGCTCACACTGGATGTCAGCAGCACGATTCCGCCCTGGCTGCGCGGCGACCCGCTACGGCTAGGCCAGGTGCTGCTGAACCTCAGCAACAACGCCCTGAAATTCACCGAGCACGGCCAGGTACGCATTGCCATCCATGGTGAGCCAGGCCCGGGGCAGGACTACACGCTGCACTGCGCGGTCAGCGACACCGGCATAGGCATGACGCCAAAGCAGGTAGACAAGCTGTTTCAGTCGTTCAGCCAGGCAGACACCTCTACCACACGGCGCTTTGGTGGCTCCGGCCTGGGCCTGGTGATCTGCCGCCAGCTGGTACAGCTGATGCACGGCGATATCCGCGTCAACAGCGTACCCGGCGAGGGCTCGACTTTCCGTTTCAGCGTGCGCCTGCAGCCAGGCGAGCCGCCGGCCAACCCTGACCACCCGCAGCACAACCCCAGCCTGGCACACGGCCAGGCACTGGCTGGGCTATACCTATTACTGGCAGAAGATAACGAGCTGTTGCAGGAGTTTGAATGCCACCTGCTGCGCTCGCTCGGTGCCCGGGTAGAAACCGTTAGCGATGGCAAACAGGCCATTGCGGCCGCTTTGCACCCGAACAAGCGCTTTGATGCCATTCTGATGGATATCCAGATGCCGCAGATAGATGGCCTGCTAGCTACCCGGCATATCCGCCAGCAATACAGTGCCAGCCAGCTGCCCATTATTGCCATGACCGCACACGCCATGGAAAGCGAGCGGCAGCGCTCGCTGGATGCCGGCATGAATGACCACCTGAGCAAGCCCATCAACCCGGAAGTGCTGGTGGCTACCCTGCTACGCTGGGTACAGCCCAGAGCCAGCGCAAAAGGCCACGCCATGCCCATGACGGAAAGCCCGCCACACCTGCCCGAGCTGCCAGGCTTCGACCTGCAAGCGGCGCAACAGCAGCTGGGCGGCAAGACCAGCCTGCTGTACAAGCTGCTGCTACGCATGCGGCAAGACTACGCGCAGGCCGCGCAGCAGATCCAGGCGGCGCTGGATGCACAGCAGCCGCAAGAAGCCATGCGCCTGGCCCATTCGCTGAAGGGCGTGGCCGCTACGCTGCACATTGCCCAGCTACAAAAGGCCGCCGCCTCGGTAGAAGTGGCCCTGGCCAATGGTGATAGCGAAGGCGCCAGCATTCTGATGCCTGCGCTGCTGCGCGCCATGGAGGAAACCAACACCAGCCTGGCCCTGCTACCCGGCGACCCGCCCGCCCAGGCGGCCACCCCGCCAGCCGCCGGCAGCCTGCCGCTGGCGGCGCTGCAAACACTGGACCAGCTACTGCGCGAGCGCAATATCCGCGCCAAACGCGTTTACAACGAGATTGCCAGCCAGCTGGCCGCGCACGATGCGGCGGCCAACCAGCGTCTGGGCGATGCGCTGCAACAGCTGGACTTCATCAGCGCGCGCCACCAGATGCTGTACTGGCTGCAGCAAGCTGGTGCACCGCCCGATAGCCCCAGCCACTAACAGGCTGCCGTACCAGACAAAACCCCCTGCTGCCAGGCAACAGGGGGTTGTTTTTTGCGGTGCCGCGCGGCAGCGGTTTAGACGTCTTCGGTGTCCAGCCAGCCTTCGCGGTTGCCCACCGTGTACACCTTGTCAGCGGCATCGATATCGCCGGCACCCAGCAATGGTGCAGCTTCTACCTGCGGGTAGATCGGGGTGAAGTCCGGCGCGGTGGCGTCGAACAGCTGCTGGAAGCTGTCGATGACAAAATAGGTTTTCTGGAAAGTATCGATGCGGTAGCGGGTACGCATGATGCGCTGCAGGTCGAAGCCCACACGGTTGGGGCTGGCGCTGTCCAGGCTGTAGACCGATTCGGACTTGCTGGACACGATGCCGGCACCGTAGATACGCATGCCCTGCGGCGTGTTGATCAGGCCAAACTCCACCGTGTACCAGTACAGGCGCGCCAGCAGCGGCAGGTAGCCCAGGCCCTTGGCCTTCATGCCCCCACGGCCGTAGGCCTGCAGGTAGTCGGCAAACACCGGGTTGGCCAGCAGTGGCACGTGGCCGAACAGGTCGTGGAACACGTCCGGCTCTTGCAGGTAGTCCAGCTGGTGCGGCTCGCGCAGCCACCAGGTCACCGGGAAGCGGCGGTTGGCCAGGTGCTCGAAGAACACATCGTCGGGAATCAGCCCCGGCACTGCCACCAGCTGCCAGCCGGTGGCGGCCGCCAGCTTTTCGTTGAGGCGGTTAAAGTCCGGCACACGGTCGGCATCGATGGTGAGCAGCGCAAGGCCCTGCAGAAATTCGTCACACACGCGGCCCGGCAGCAGGGCGCACTGGCGCTGGTACAGCGTGGCCCAGGTGCGGTGGTCTTCGTCGCTGTAGCGGTCTAGCGGCTGCGGCAGCGTAAAGTCGGCACCGTGGCTCAGGCCGGCGTTCTTGCGCACGGTGATATCCGGTACGGTAAAGGTGTTCATCTCCATCATTTTTCTCTTGTGTGGGTGGCAGGTGCCAATAGCACAAGTGTAGAAGCTGCGGCGTGCGCGTTGGCCGCATCATTTGCTTGCCAGGCACTTTTTTCGCATACTTACCGCACCAAATCAGCGGAAATGCACAAGATGCGCAAACTGGAGTTTGATCGCTTTGATTTCCAGATTCTGGAGGCCCTGCAGCGCGACGCGCGCGCCACCCACCAGAAGCTGGCGCAAGAGGTAGCGCTGTCGGCCTCGCAAATCGGCCGCCGCATCCAGCGGCTGGAAGAAGCCGGCGTGATTCAGGGCTACCATATCAGCCTGCGCCCCGACCTGCTGAACCTGTCGGTCACCGCCTTTGCCAGCGTCAGCCTGGAGCGCCACGGCGAGGCGTCGATACGCGAGTTTGCTGCCGCCATCGCCAACCTGCCGGAAATCCTGGAGTGCTACGCGGTAGCCGGCGAGGCAGACTACTGGCTACGCATCGTGGTGGCCGATCTGCCCTCGCTATCGCGTTTCGTGATGAACAAGCTGATGACGCTGCCGCTGGTACGCAGCGTGAAATCCACCGTGGCGCTGGAGCCGATCAAGCACAGCCAGCGCCTGCCACTCGCACAGGCCATGGGGAGCTAGGCCGCGCTGCGGCCAACCTTAACGGCGGCGCAGCGCCCGCAGCGAAATCAGTATCAGGGCCGCCGCAATCATCAGCATGCCGCTGGCTTCGGCCAGCGATGGCTGCTCGCCCAGCAGCAGCCACGCCATGCCCACCGCCACGGCCGGAATGGCCAGAATGCTGATACTGGCCATGCCGGCACTCAGGCGCGACAGCAACACCATCCACACCAGCCAGCCCAGGCCACCGGCCAGTACGCCGGAAAACAGCAACACGCCCAATAGCGGCCAGCCCCACACCAGCTCGCGCGTGGGGAAGAAAGGCAGCAGTAGCAGCAGCGGCACCGTGCCCCACACCATCTGCCAGAACGTGAGCGACAGCGTATCTACCTGGTGCTGCGCCCGCAGGCGCTTGGCGATAATGGCCGAGCTGGCCCACACCAGGCCACCGGTAATGGCCAGCAGGTCAGACTGCCAGCTACCGCCCAGGTCCCACGGCTCCAGAATGGCCAGCAAGCCGGCAAAGGCCAGCGCCACGCCCAGCCACTGGCTGAGCGCCAGCTTTTCGTGCAGGAAAATGCGCGCCAGCAGCAGTGTCCAGAACGGCATGGTGTAACACAGCACCGACACCTTGCCCGCCCCACCCGCCACCAGCGCCAGGTTGGTAAACACCACAAAACCGGCGGTCTGCGTGAGGCCTAGCCAGAAGGTTGGCCGCATGGGGGTAGGCTGAAAGCCACGACCGGTCAGCCGCATCACCAGACCCAGGGTGGCAATGGCAAACAGGGTGCGCAGCAGGCCCAGCTGAAAGGCGGTGGCGTAGGACAGGCCCAGCTTGGTCACCACCCAGTTGGTACCCCAGGCAAACCACAGGCCCAGCAGCATCAACACACTGGCCAGCGGGGAAGCAGAAACAGGCATAGAACAATGGCCACAAAATAAGCCGGTGCAGGCACCGGCTCGGGATGGATGACAAACCCTGCTGGCAACGCAAACAGGGTTTGTTGTGTAAACAGCGAGGCGGCGCGTGCCGCAAGGCATGACGGGTGGCGCGGCATTACCCGGCCAGTTGCCCGTTAAACCGGCACTAGGCCAGCCACGCCAAGCCGGTGCGGGCACCAGCTTGGGGCAAAACAGCAGTATACCCGCTTATGCCGACAGGTTCTTCGATACGATTTCGTATACGTCCTTGGATAAGCCGTCTTTGGCCAGAATGCGCTGCAGCTCGCGGGTCATCAGCGCCTGGCGTTGTGACTCCAGCTTCTGGCGACGGTTAAACAGCGACACAATGCGGCTGGCCACCTGCGGGTTGATGGCGTCCAGCGCCAGCACCTGGTCGGCCAGGAAAGCGTAGCCGGAGCCGTCTGCCGCGTGGAAGTGCTGCATATTGCGGCCAAAGCTGCCCAGCAGCGCCCGCGCCTTGTTCGGGTTTTTCAGGGTAAACGCCGGGTGCTGCATGGCGGCTTTCACGTGCTCCAGCACGCCGGGCAGCTGGCTGCTGGCCACCAGGCTGAAGAACTTGTCCATCACCAGCGCATCGCCCTGCCAGCGGCTGGCAAACGACAGGTAGCAGTTTTCACGCTGGGCCACGTCGCGGTCGCGCAGGGCCAGCATGGCGCCCATCTGGTCGGTCATATTGTCTGCTTCCAGGCACTGCTTCTCGGCAGCTTCCAGCGGCCAGGCATCGTGCAGGCGGGTCAGCATGGCCAGCGCCAGATTTTTCAGGCTGCGGCGGCCACCATCAGCAGGCTGGTAGCGCTGGGTCTGGTTCAGGTCGTAGGCTTCGTGCCATTCGCCGCGCAGCGCCTGCGCCAGGCCATTGAGCACAAACTCGCGCACGGCGTGGATATGTGCAGGGTTGGCCGCATCGACCATTTCCAGGATGTCGGCTTCGGAGGGCAGGCTCAGCATCAGTGCCTTGAAAGCCGGGTCGGCGGCGTGGTCCTTCAGCACCGCACGCAGTGCCGCCACAAAGCCAGCCGGCAGCTGCAGCGCACGGCCGGCGGCGTGGTCGGCCAGCAGGGCTTTGAGCAGGCGCTCGGCGTAGGCCTGGCCGGCTTCCCAGCGGGCAAAGGCATCGCGGTCGTTGGCCATCAGGAATGACAGCTCGTCGTCACGCCAGTCGAACTGCAGGCGCACCGGTGCAGAGAAACCACGCAGTAGCGACGGCACCGGCAGCTCGGGCACGTTCACAAAGGTAAAGCTTTGCTCGGCCGCGCGGACATCCAGCACGCGGGTGCCGGCGCCAGCTTCGGCCTCGCCGGCCAGCTGCAGCGGCAGGTCCTGGCCATCGCGGCCCAGCAGGCCCACGGCCAGCGGAATGTGGTACGGCTGCTTGCCGCTTTGGCCCGGGGTGTCGGGGCAGCTTTGCTTCACGTGCAGGGTGTAGCTTTTGGCAACCGCGTCGTACTCGCCGCGCACGTGCAGCTGCGGGGTACCCGCCTGGCTGTACCACAGGGCAAACTGGGTGAAGTCGGCACCGTTGGCGTCGGCCATGGCGGCGCGGAAATCGTCGCAGGTGACGGCCTGGCCATCGTGGCGCTGGAAGTACAGCTTCATGCCCTTCTGGAAGCCTTCCTCACCCAGCAGGGTGTGGTACATGCGCACCACTTCGGAGCCCTTTTCGTACACCGTCATGGTGTAGAAGTTGTTCATCTCGATATAGCTATCGGGGCGGATGGCGTGCGCAGTGGGGCCGGCGTCTTCCGGGAACTGCAGCTGGCGCAGTTTTTTCACGTCTTCGATGCGTTTCACCGGGCGGCTGTGCAGGTCGGCGCTGAATTCCTGGTCGCGGAACACGGTGAGGCCTTCTTTCAGACTGAGCTGGAACCAGTCGCGGCAGGTGACGCGGTTGCCGGTCCAGTTATGGAAGTACTCGTGGCCGATGATGGCTTCCACGCGCTCGAAGTCGGCGTCGGTGGCGGTGTCCTGGCGCGCCAGCACGGCCGAGGTATTAAAGATGTTGAGGCCCTTGTTTTCCATGGCGCCCATATTGAAGTCGCCCACAGCCACGATCATGTAGATGTCCAGATCGTATTCCAGACCAAAGCGGGTTTCGTCCCACTGCATGGAGCGCTTTACCGCGCCCATGGCAAAGTCCACCTTGTCCTGGTCGGCCGGCACGGTCCAGATTTCCAGTGCCACCTTGCGGCCGCTGGCCGTGGTGTAGCTGTCTTTCAGTGCCACCAGCTTGCCGGCCACCAGGGCAAACAGGTAGGCCGGTTTACGGTACGGGTCCACCCACTTTACCCAGTGGCGCTTTTTGTCGGCCTGGCCTTCGCCCACCTTGTTGCCGTTGGACAGCAGAACCGGGTACTTCTGTTTGTCGGCAATGATGGTGGTGCTGAACTTGGCCATCACGTCTGGCCGGTCCGGGTAGTAGGTAATCTTGCGGAAGCCTTCCGGCTCGCACTGGGTGTACAGGTTGCCGCTGGAGCCATACAGGCCGTTGAGGCTGGTGTTGGCAACCGGGTCGATTTCGGTTTCGATATCCAGAATAAAGCTGTCCGGCACACCGGGAATCGCCAGGCCTTCGGCGTGCTGATGGTAGGCACCAGGCTGCAGCTGGTCGCCATCCAGCACTACCGACAGCAAGGTGGCGCTGCCGTCCAGCTGCAATACGTTGGCCGCAGTGGACTCGGGGTTGCGGTGAATCACCATGCGGGCGCGTACACGGGTTTGTGTGTCTTCCAGGATATCGAACGTCAGGTCGACCTTGTCCACCAGGTAGGCGGGCGGCAGGTAGTCCTGGCGGTATTTGATCTGTGGCTGTTGTTGGCTCATGAACGGGCATCCTAAATAGGCTTGCAAGGCGGGTCGGCGCTGCCGCCCGCTTGTTTTTATCAACGCAAAGCGTCCCTGGTTATGGTTTGATCCACGCGGCAGCACCGGGTGCCAGGCTCAGGCGGCAGGTATCGGCTTGCGTGGCGCGCAGTGTGACTTTGTAAGTAGCCAGCTCGTCGCGGCGGAAGGCGTGTACTTTGACGGTATCGCCTACCTTGTGGCGAGCGATGGCTTTATCAAGATCGCTGGCTTTCAGCCCGTTTACCGCCACGATGACATCACCACCCGACAAGCCGGCAGCCTGCGCCGCGCCACCGTCCAGCACCTGCAGCAGGCGCACGCCCTGGCTGTCCGGCGCCGCCTTGACGCCAAAGGTTGGCCGCACAGCGGCTGGCTGGATGCTGTCTACCACGCTGCCGCTATCGGCCGGGCTATCGGCTGGCACCATCTGCAGACTGACACCTTGCGTGGCCAGCAGTTCAGCCAGCGGCAGATCTTGCGTGCTGCGGATAGCATGGTCGAAGAACTGGCCCAGCTGCAGGCCGGTAGCCTGCTCGGCCACCTGTTCCCACTCGCCCTCGGCCAGGCCCTGGCCGTCGGCCAGCCATTTTTGCCACAGCGCCAGCATCACGGTGTCCAGGCTCTTGGCGCCGGCGGTTTCGCGGCGGATGTGTAAATCGAGCGCCAGCGCAGCCAGCGAGCCCTTGGTGTAGTAGCTCACGATGCTATTGGGGCTGTTTTCGTCCTGGCGGTAGTACTTGGTCCAGGCATCAAAGCTGGAATCGGCCAGGGTCTGCTTGGTGCGGCCGTTGCCGCGCATCACGCCGGTAATGGTTTTGGCCAGCAGGCCCAGGTAGCGTTTTTCGTCGATCAGGCCGCTGCGTACCAGCGCCAGGTCGTCGTAGTAGGAGGTAATGCCCTCGAACGCCCACAGCAAGGTGGTGTGGCCTTCGCGATTCAGGTCGTAGGGGGCGAATACCGCCGGCTTCATGCGCTTCACGTTCCAGCTGTGGAAGTACTCGTGGCTGATCAGGCCCAACAGGCGCAGGTAGCCGTCGCCGATCTCGCCCTCGGCCAGGCCGGGGGCCGGCAGGTCGTCACGGTTGGCCACCAGCGCGGTGGAGGCGCGGTGCTCCAGCCCGCCGTAGATATCGGCGCCGACAAACAGCATGAATACGTAGCGGTCGAACGGGGCAGGCTCGCCAAAGAAACGGATCTGCCACTCGCAAATGCGTTTGGTATCGGCAGCCAGACGTTTGAGGTCGGCCTGGCAGACACCGGACACCACAAACTCGTGCGGCACGCCGCAGGCCTTGAAACGGATGCGCTGGAAGCGGCCCAGCTCTACCGGGTGGTCGATCAGCTCGTCGTAGTTGGCCGCACGGTAGCGGCCAAAGCCGGTTTTCTTGTGCACATCCAGCGCAGGCAGGCTGGTGGCCACTTGCCAGTCGGCCAAGGCTTTATTGGCCGGCGTTTCAATATCTACAGTGCAAGGGTCATTCTCGAAGCCATCAGCCGACAGGAACACGCTGGTGCCGTTATAGAAACCACGGTTGGCGTCCAGATACGCCCCACGCACCGACAGGTCGTAGGCGTATACCTGGTAGCGCACGGTCAGCTCGCCTTTTACCGGGGCGGCCTGCCAGCTGTGTTTGTCCAGCTTGGTCAGTGCTACCGCCTTTTTGCCGCTGCTGGCGCTGATCTGCACGATATGGCGGGCAAATTCGCGCACCATATAGCTGCCCGGTATCCAGGCAGGCAGGCGCAGTACCTGGCCGGCAGCTGCAGGCTGGGCAATGGTGACGGTCACATCGAAAAGGTGGGCGTGCGGATCGAGTACGGCAAGGCGGTAGCTAACGGGGAAAGACATGGTGCAGAACCGTTCTGTGGCAGAAAGATGCTGGATTCTAGCACCGGCTGTACAAAACCACCCCTGACCTTCCGGCTTGATCTTCATCAATAGCAGTACTACCGATGACAATATAATCCATGTCTGTCAAAAGGCTAAAAAGGCCAAAAAGCCAGCATAGGCAGGGGAAACAGCACATCGCCCCGCGTTCTTGACTGGTGGCTGATGCCTGAATTGATTAGAATAGCCTGTTGAATACGCGGGTGAATTAAAGCACTTGTTCTTGCCTGGCAAGGCAGTGGTGCAAAGCGGGGCGCACCAGCTACAGGGGTTTTGATCAACACCCAAGAACTTGATACACCTCCCCAGCTTGGGGCGGGTACACAAAATTCAAGTCACCAGTTTTACACGTTCTAGTTCGCAACCTTGGAGAAAACCCTAAATGGATACGCAATCCACTTATAACTATAAGGTGGTGCGCCAGTTCTCGATAATGACCGTGGTTTGGGGCATTGTCGGGATGCTGGTTGGCGTCATTATTGCGGCCCAGCTGGTGTGGCCGGAGCTCAACTTTGGGCCCTGGTTCCACTACGGCCGTCTGCGCCCCCTGCACACCAACGCCGTGATCTTTGCATTCGGCGGCTGCGCGCTGTTTGCCACGTCTTACTACGTGGTGCAGCGTACCTGTAACGTTCGCCTGTTTTCCGACAAGCTGGCCGCGTTTACCTTCTGGGGTTGGCAACTGGTTATCGTGCTGGCCGCCATCACCCTGCCGCTGGGCATTACCGCCGGTAAGGAATACGCCGAGCTGGAATGGCCTATCGACATCCTGATCACCGTGATCTGGGTGGTGTACGCCATCGTGTTCTTCGGTACCCTGGCGATCCGCAAGGTTAAACACATCTACGTGGCCAACTGGTTCTACGGTGCCTTCATCCTGGCCGTCGCCCTGCTGCACGTGGTGAACAGCCTGGCGATCCCGGTATCGCTGACCAAGTCCTACTCCATCTACGCCGGCGCAGTAGACGCCATGGTGCAGTGGTGGTACGGCCACAACGCCGTAGGCTTCTTCCTGACCGCTGCCTTCCTGGGCATGATGTACTACTTCGTACCGAAGCAGGCTGGCCGTCCGGTGTACTCCTACCGTCTGTCCGTGGTGCACTTCTGGGCGCTGATCTTCACCTACATGTGGGCCGGCCCTCACCACCTGCACTACACCGCGCTGCCTGACTGGACCCAGTCGCTGGGTATGGCGTTCTCGCTGGTACTGCTGGCACCAAGCTGGGGCGGCATGATCAACGGCATCATGACCCTGTCCGGCGCATGGCACAAACTGCGTACCGACCCGGTACTGAAGTTCCTGGTGGTATCCCTGTCCTTCTACGGTATGTCCACCTTCGAAGGCCCGATGATGTCCATCAAAACCGTTAACGCCCTGTCGCACTACACCGACTGGACCGTTGGCCACGTGCACTCCGGTGCCCTGGGCTGGGTTGCCTTCATCTCTATCGGTTCCATGTACTACCTGCTGCCACGCCTGTTCGGCCGCGACAGCATGCACAGCGTGAAACTGATCGAAGCGCACTTCTGGCTGGCTACCGTTGGCGTGGTGCTGTACATCGCCTCGCTGTGGATTGCCGGTGTGATGCAAGGCCTGATGTGGCGTGCCCTGAACGCCGACGGCACCCTGACCTACTCGTTTGTAGAAGCCGTTAAAGCGTCCTACCCGTACCTGTTTGTCCGCTTCCTGGGTGGTTTCCTGTTCTTGTCCGGTATGTTGCTGATGGCTTACAACACCTTCCGTACCGTAGCAGCAGGTCGTCCGGTAGATGCCAAGATCTCGGCAGTTACCGCGCACGCTCACTAAGGTTGCCAAGGAAACATCATGGAAAAGATCCAGAAACTGATTGAAGAAAACGTAGCGTATCTGATCGTGCTGACCCTGCTGGTTATCAGCGTGGCCGCCCTGATAGAAATCGTACCGTTGATGTTCCAGAAGTCCACCACCCAGCCGGTAGCCGGTGTAAAGCCTTACACCGCGCTGCAGCTGACTGGCCGTGACATCTACATCCGCGAAGGCTGCTACACCTGCCACTCGCAGATGATTCGTCCGTTCCGTGCGGAAACCGAGCGCTATGGCCACTACTCCGTAGCCGGCGAATCGGTCTACGACCACCCGTTCCAGTGGGGCTCCAAGCGTACCGGCCCGGATCTGGCTCGCGTAGGTGGCCGTTATTCCGACGAATGGCACCGTGTTCACCTGGTCAACCCGCGTGACGTGGTACCGGAGTCCAACATGCCTGCCTTCCCATGGCTGGCACGCAACCTGGCCGACGCTGACGGCGTAGCCGCCAAAATGACTGCACTGACCAAGGTAGGTGTGCCGTACACCGCCAAGGAAATTGCAGAGGCGAAAGCCCAGGTTGAAGGCAAGTCCGAGATGGATGCGCTGGTCGCCTACCTGCAAGGCCTGGGCCTTGCACTGAAGAACGCGCGTTAAGCTATGGACTGGACTAATCTGGGGCGCATCCTGTTCACGGTATTCTGCTTCACCGTGTTTATCGTGATTGCATTGGGTGCCTTCGGTAAAAAAGCCAAGAAGCGTTATGACGAAGCGGCCAACCTCGTGATGGACGAGGACGACACGCCAGCTGCGGATAACGCTTCCAACGGAGCGAAGCAATGAGTGATTTTGTGAGTGATTTCTGGGGCGTATATATCGCTGTAGTGGTGATTGTGGGTCTGGTAGGTTTGACCTACCTGCTGTTCTCGCAATCGAAAACCACGGTCAAGAAAGGTGAAGAAGTTCAGATCACCGGCCATATCTGGGACGATGACCTGGCTGAATACAACAACCCGCTGCCACGCTGGTGGATGTTGATGTTCTATCTGACCCTGATCTTTGCTGCAGTGTACCTGGTACTGTACCCGGGCCTGGGTACCTGGAAAGGTATTCGCGGCTGGACGTCGGTTGGCCAGTACAAGGAAGAGAAAGCCGTTGCAGAAGCCAAGTACCAGCCGCTGTACGACAAGTACCTGAAACAGGACATCAAGGCCGTAGCTGCCGACCCGGAAGCGCAAGCCATGGGTAAACGCCTGTTCCAGACCTACTGTGTACAGTGCCACGGCTCTGATGCACGCGGTGCCAAAGGCTTCCCGAACCTGACCGACAACGACTGGCTGTATGGTGGCGACGAAAAAACCATCCACACCACTATCGCTGCCGGCCGCATCGGCCAGATGCCTGCCTTTGGCGCAGCTTTCGGTGAAGACAAGGTAAAAGACGTTGCCAACTACGCCATGTCGCTGTCCGGCAAGAAACACGATGCCGACCGCGCAGCGCGCGGCAAGGAAACCTTCACCGCCGTATGTGCAGCCTGCCACGGCCCGGATGGTAAAGGTAACCAGGCAATGGGTGCCCCGAACCTGACCGACAATGTATGGCTGTATGGTGGTACCGAAAAAACCATCATCGAAACCGTTACCAACGGCCGCAACAACCAGATGCCAGCCTGGAAAGACTTCCTGGGCGATGGCAAGGTTCACCTGCTGACCGCTTACGTTTATGGCCTGTCCAATAACGCCAAAGCCCAGTAATTGACCCTGCTCAATACTGCCCGCGCAAGCGGGCAGTATCTTTTGTGCTAACATTTTATTTGTTTGTGAATTGTTTTAGCATCAAGCATGCTTCATAAAGACCCTAGAATACGCTGGGTGCTTTATGAAGCGTTCTCCAAGGAAAGCCAGATGAGCGACAAACTGAAAGATATCGGGGTCAAGGTAGAAAAACCCCAGGGTGAAACCGTTTCGCTGTATGCAGCGCAAAAGAAAATCTACCCGCGCAGCGCAAAAGGCGTGTTTGCCAACTGGCGCATCCTGTTTGTCATCGCTACCCAGCTGGTGTACTTCGGCCTGCCCTGGCTACAGTGGAATGGCCGCCAGGCCGTGCTGTTCGACCTGGTTAACCGCAAGTTCTACCTGTTCGGCCTTACCATCATGCCGCAGGACTTCGTCTACCTGGCCGCCCTGCTGATGTGCAGTGCCTTCGGCCTGTTTACCTGGACCACCATTGCCGGCCGCCTGTGGTGCGGGTATTCCTGTCCGCAAACGGTGTACACCGAAATCATGCTGTGGATCGAAGAGAAAATCGAAGGCGACCGCAACAAGCGCATCAAGCTGGACAAAGAGCCCTGGAGCCTGCGCAAGCTGCGCATCAAAGGCACCTCGCACGGCATCATGATCCTGTTCTCGCTGTGGACCGGCTTTACGCTGGTAGGCTATTTCACCCCCATGCACGACCTGCTGCAGGCCATGCCTACGTTTAACTACGGCACGTGGGAAACCTTCTGGATGTTCTTCTACGCCGGCTTTACCTACCTGCTGGCCGCCCATATGCGCGAACAGGTGTGCATGTACATGTGCCCCTATGCCCGCTTCCAGAGCGCCATGTTCGATGAAGACACCCTGATCATCTCCTACGACGAAAAACGCGGCGAGCCACGCGGCGCCCGCAAAAAAGGCCAGGAACAAGCCAACCTGGGCGACTGCATCAACTGTGGCATCTGCGTACAGGTCTGCCCTACCGGCATCGACATCCGTAACGGCCTGCAATACGAGTGCATCGGCTGCGCCGCCTGTATCGACGCCTGCGACGAAGTCATGGTGAAGATCGGCAGCCCCAAAGGCCTGATCCGCTACACCACCGAAGCCGCACTGGAAGGCAAATACCCCGAAAGCGCCATTGCCTCCCGCCTGAAGCGGCCACGCGTCATCATGTACATGCTGGTGCTGTCGGTCATTTTCATCGCCGCCATCGCCTCGCTCACCATGCGCAAACCGTTCAAGGTGGATATCATTCGGGATCGCGCATCCCTGGTACGCGAAACCAATGACGGCCTGCTGGAAAACACCTACAGCATCCGCATCATGAACGTATCGGAACAAGTGCAGACATTCCGCATCAAAGTAGAAGGTCTGGAAGGAATCAAGCTGGTAAGCGAACGCCCGGAAATCCGCGTAGAAGGCATGAGCAACGAGCTGGTGTCGGTACGCGCCCAGGTTGCACCGGAAATTGCCACCAAAGGCAGCCACGAGATTCATTTCACCGTCGAGTCGCTGACCAACCAGGCCAGCGTTGAAGAGAAATCCAGCTTTATCGGGGAATAAGGCATGCAAAACCAAACCGGGGCCCCGCGCCCCTGGTACAAAGACCGCTGGCCATGGATACTCATGGCCGGCCCTTTTCTGGCCGTCGTAGCCGGCATCATCACCTTTCGCATTGCGGTCGTTACCGCCGACGACATGGTCAATGACGACTACTACAAACGTGGCAAAGACATCAACCTGGAGCTGACACGCGACAAAGCCGCCATCAGCCTGGGTATCAGCGCCCAAGCCATGTTTAGCGATGACCATCAATCGGTACGCATCGTCACCACCAGCCAGACCCCGCTGCAAGGCGAGCTCACCCTGGCCATGCTGCACCCGACCCGCCAGCAAGACGACCAGCGCATCACCCTTACCCGCCAGGCAGACAACATCTACCAGGCACGCATCACCCCGGGTAATGCCAAACACTGGTACCTGCGCCTGGAAGACAAAGCCGGTAGCTGGCGCCTGCAGGGCGAATGGCGCCCGGGCGAAAGCGCCATGGTGCAGCTGGGCAACCCCAAACTGGAACCGGTAGAACAATAATGCGCCACCTCGACCGCCGCCACCTGCTACTGGGCCTGGCCGCCAGCACCCTGGCAGCCTGCGCCACCCGCCCCGGCATGGGCTATGTCAACGGCAGTGCCTTCTATCTGGAGCGCATCGCCTACCCGCGTGACAAAACCCTGCTGCGCGTGCGCCTGCTGGACGTCACCAGCGGCGCCCCCGCCGTGCTGGCCGAACAGACGCTGGAAAAAGTCGGCACGCCTATCGCCTTCTCGCTGTGCTACGACTACGCCGCGGTCAAGACCGGCCGCCAGTACGCGGTAGACGCCCGCCTGTTTGTCGACGGCGAGCTGCGCATGCAAGCCGCCGAGCCGGTAGCCAACCTGGCCAACAAGCTGGACCTGCGGCTGGTGATGGTCGGTCAGTAAACCCGCCACGCGTCGCCCAAAGGCAGCCGCATGGCTTAATGCCAGTCAGTTAACGCTGACTGGCGTTTTTTTTGGCTAGAAGGTTGTTGTGTTTGAAGAGTGCTATTGTGTCCGCGATGCGGACGATGTTTACATGCCGGTTCCGCCCGTGACCGAGCGAGGCAAGCGCAGCGTCGCGAGGGAATAGAACGGGAAAGGGGGCGGATTGCCGCCCCCTTTTCATTCCCCCGCAACCCGGGGCTGCTCGAAACCCCGTTCAAAATGGCACGCCCCAGGCGCCGCCGAACTCGCCCCTCGCTAACGGCTCGGGGCTCAAACAAATCGGCGTCTTGCGCGTGCGAATCTTTAGATTCGCTCAGCACAACCCTGGGGCGAACCATTTTGACCGGCTCGCGCCAACGGGATGGGGCGCTTCACTCATGCCCTACCAATTGATGGCCAAATACATTCGACTAACTAACTAGCATTAGCCATATGGCTGCCTTTTTCATTGCTACGGCTACCAGGTTGGCCGCAAGCCGCATGCCAGCCTCACGCCACCCGGTACACCGCCCCCAGCCGGCAACACAGCGCCGCCAGCAAAGACAGCACCGCTGCGGCCAACATCAGCTGCGACAGCGGCCAGCTGCCGGCCAGCGCACCCGATAGCCACAGCCCCAGCGGCATTAGCAGCTTGAACAACGAGCCGGTGATACCGGACACCCGGCCAATCAACGCCAGCGGCGTGCTTTCCTGACGGTAGCTCCACACGCAAACATTACCGCACACCACCACAAAGCTACTGGCCAGCATCACCAGCCCCAGCAGCCATACCTGCTGCAGCGTGGCCAGCGCCACCATGCCCAGCCCTTCCAGCGCAAAGACCAGCATCACTACCCGCCCCAAACCCAAGCGCTGCCGTAGCCACGTTACGCTCAGGCCAGCAGCAATACCGCCCACGCCCGCCACGCCGTACAGCACACCCAGCTGTGCCGGGCTCAGCCCCAGGCTGTCGCGCAGGCGGAACAGCTGCAGCACCTCGGCCACACCACTGGCACCGTTGGCCAGCACCACCGCCCACGCCAGCTGCCACAGCGGGCGGTTGGCGCGCAGCGCGGCCCAGCCTGCGGCCAACTCGGTAGGGAAATGGCGCTCACCGGCAGCCAGCGGTGGCATGGCCGGTACCCGCAGCAAGGCCAGCGACGACAGCACAAACAGCAGCGCCGGCAGCCACATGCCCCACGCCAGCGAGGCAAAGGCAATCAGCAGGCCGGACAGCATCGGCCCGGTCACGGCAAACAGGTTGAACAGCGTATTCAGGTAGCTGGTAGCCGGCATCAGCAAGGCCTGCGGCACGCTGTGCTTTACCAGGCCAAAGCGGCAGATGGCGGTAATGTAGTTGCACAGCATCATCACGAAAGCCAGCGGGTAAAAGCACCATACCGGCAGCCAGCCTTGCGCCAGCAAGCCGCCCGCCACGCCCAGCAGCAGCGCCATCGCCAGCAGGCTGCGCTGCGCCCAGCGCCGGCGGCACACGCGGTCTACCCACACGCCAATGAACACGGCCAGCAGCAAGTTGGGCAGAAACTCCACCGCCCGCAGCTGGCTCATGGCGTTCAGCGAATGCGTCAGCTCGTACAGGATCAGCGGCAAAGCCAGCTGATAAATCTGGCTACCAAGCGCCAGAAACAGCGTGCTGGCAAATAGCCCCAAAAACACCGGCTGCTGCCACAGCCCCCCGCCCTGCCCTGCTTGCTGCATGTCCTGTTCCTTTCCAACTCGATATGGCTGGACAGCATGCCCGCAAAAAGCGGAAGCTAAACAGGAGAAAAATTCAACAGGCGTTCCGCTTTTATGCAAAAGGCCCGTCAGTACTACCAGCGTCTGTACCACGCTCGTCACGGCCAGAGCGGCCCCGCCCGGCTAGAGCAAGTCGCCGAGCAGCTGTGCTGCAGCCCGCGCCACGCCCGCGCCGTACTGGCCACGCTGGCCAGCCACGGTTGGCTGCAATGGCAGGCCGGGCGAGGACGCGGCCAACTGTCGCAGCTGCAGTTCCACACCCACCCCGCCACGCTGGAAGCCGACGCGCTGCAGCAGCACCTGGCGCGCGGCGACATCGAAAGCGCCATGCAGCAGCTCACCCCAGCCAGCCGCCAGCGCCTGGGCGAGCTGCTGCCAGCCTATCTGGGCGTGCAGCCCGGCAGCGAGCAACGGCTGCGCATCCCGTTTTACCGGCCGCTGCACAGCCTGGACCCGGTGCAGATCAACCGCCGTACCGAATGCCATCTGATACGCCAGCTGTTCGACGGCCTGACCTGCTACCAGCGCGACAGCGGCCGTATCGCGCCAGCGCTGGCCCACCACTGGCAGCACGACGCCAGCCTGCAGCAATGGCGCTTCGTGCTGCGCCCCGGCGTACTGTTCCACCACGGCCGGCCACTGGAAGGCGAAGACGTACGCCAGACGCTGTACCGCCTGCGCGACGAGCCCGGCCCGTTCCAGCGCCTGTTCGCCCATCTGCAGTCGGTGCAGCTGCCGGCACCGCATGAAGTACACATCACGCTGTCGCAAGCCGACGCGCTGTTGCCGCACCGGCTGGCCGACCATTGCGCGGTGATCCTGCCGCGCGAACGTTGGCCGCAAGCCGACTTTGGCCGCCTGCCCAGCGGCACCGGCCCGTTCCGCCTCAGTGTCAACAACGCCCACCGCGCCACGCTGCGCGCCTTCGAGCGCTACTGGCAGGCGCGACCGCTGCTGGACGAAGTAGACATCTGGGTGGTGAACGACGATGCCACCCGCGCCCGGCTCGACGTGCGGCTGGGCTACCACGGCCATACCCCGCCGCAGGGGCAGTACACGCTGCAGGCCGAGCCCGGCTGCAGCTATCTATGCGCCAACCCGGCTACGCTGGACATCAGCCAGCGCGCCGCCCTCGCCGCCTGGCTGCACCCGGCGCATTGGCCGGCCGAGCTGGGCGGCCAACGTGCATTGGGCATGCTGGCGCAGTGGCAGCACTGGCCTGCCTCCACCGCCACACCGCGCCCGGCGCTGCCGCCACGCTTGCGGCTGGTCACCTACAAACTGGCCACCCACATTCGGCTGGCCGAGCAAGTGTGCGCCCGCCTGGCCGCCGCAGGCTGTCAGGTGGAGCAACGGGTGCTGGATTTCCCCGAGTTTGCGGCCAACCACTGGCGCCACAGCGCCGACCTGATGCTGACTGGCGAGGTGCTAAACGATGACCTGGACTACAGCTGCCACCAGTGGCTGGCAGGTGAATCCGGCTTCCACCCCTGGCTACCCGAGCCCACCCGCCACGCGCTGCAGACGTGGGTAAGCCGCAGCCAGGCCGAGCCGGACAGCGCCACGCGCTGGCAGCACTACGCCGCCGCCGCCCGCCTGCTGGTGCGCGAGCACGCGCTGATCCCGCTGCAGCACAGCACCATGCGGCTGGAGTTCGACCCGCAGCTGCGCGGCATCGCGCTATCGCAGTGCGGCTGGATGGACTTCCGCCAGCTGTGGTTCGACAGCGCAGCGTAGGGCCGCCAGGCTGGCCGCAGGTTGGCCGCAGGCTGGTGGTTGATGTGATGCAAACCTGCCAGCAGCCCAAAAGCACAAGGGCAAGCCTGCGGCTTGCCCTTGCTGTCATCCATGCGGCCAACCTTGGCCACTGGCCACCCGCGCTACGCGGCTGGCTGCGCGGGCCACAGGCAGTGCGGGCCGATGTCGGCCAGCGTGCGGCAGCCGGTCAGTGCCATGGTCACTTCCAGCTCTTCGTGCAGCGTACGTAGCAGGTGGGCCACGCCCAGCGCGCCGGCCACCGCCAGCGCGTGAATGAACGGGCGGCCAATCAGCACGGCGCTGGCCCCCAGCGCCAGCGCCTTGAATACGTCGCTGCCGCGGCGCACGCCGCCGTCCAGCAGCAGCGGCACGCAGCCCTGTACCACGGCAGCGATGGCGGGCAGCGCGTCCAGCGCCGCCGGTAGGGTGTCCAGCACGCGGCCGCCATGGTTGGACACGATCAGGCCATCCACGCCGTGCTGTAGCGCCAGCTCGGCGTCGTGCGGCGACAGGATGCCTTTCAGCACAATGGGCAGGCGGGTCTGGCTGCGCAGCCAGGCGATATCGGCCCAGCGCGGGGCGATGGCCATCATGCCGTCGAACACCGCGCTCTGCCCTGCGGCCAACACAGGCTGATAAGGTGCCATGGCAGCCAGGTTCACCGCGGCCACGCCGTCGGGCAGGGCAAAGCCTGCGCGCTGTTCGGCGTTGCGCACGCCGGCCAGTGGCGCATCCACCGTCAACACCAGCGCGCGGTAACCGGCGGCTTCGGCGCGCTGTACCAGCTGCGCCACCACGGCGCGGTCGTGCTGCCAGTACAGCTGAAACCATAGCGGTGCCTGCGCGGCGGCGGCAATGTCTTCCAGCGGCGTGCTGGCCAGGGTGCTGACCAGCATGCTGCTGCCCATCACGCTGGCGGCGTAGGCGGCGCTGCGTTCGGCGTCGGGGTGCACCAGCTTCTGGTACGCCACCGGCGCCAGCAGTATCGGCATGGCCAGATCCAGCCCCGACAGGCGGCAGCGGCTGTGGCCGCCCTGTACGTCGGCCAGTACGCGGGTGTGCAGGCGATGGCGGGCAAAGGCTTGCAGGTTGGCCGCATGGCTCAGTTCGTCGGCGGCGGCGCTGTCGATATAGGCGCGGGCGTTGGCCGACATCATGCGCTGGGCGTAGCGCTGGTAGTCGGCGGCGGATACCAGGTCGGCGGGAATGTGGTCCAGATGCGGGCTCATGACGGTAAGGCAGCGAGCAAAGCGCCACCCTACCCTAGATAAGAATAACTATCAATCACCCAACACAGACAACGGCAGAGGCTGGTCGGTCGCGCAGTCGTACAGCAGGTCGGTGACACGCCCGGCGGGCAGGCAGCCGTAGCGCTGCGGCGACACGATCATCAGCAGGCTGTCGTTGGCCGGGCGCGGCAGCCAGCGCTCGCCCTGGCTGATGGTGATGGCCCCCACGCCAAAGCGGCTCAGCATGGGCAGTGCGTAACTCCAGGCCTTATAGCGCTGCATGATGCGGGGAAAGTGCCGGTAGCCGTAGCTGGTAATCTGCGGGTCCACGCCGATGCGGGCAAAAAAAGCCAGCTCGCGCTGGCGCGCTTCTTTTACCTCGGCGGCAAAGCGCTGCCGCGCTTCGGCCTGGCGCTGGGCAGGAAAACGCGCCAGATAGGCAGCGCGCTGGCGATGCGCCTCGTCCATGCCGCCGTGAAATGCCAGCAGCGCGTGATAGCCCAGCTCGCGGTGGCTGGCGGCGGTAAACACGTAGTTGGCGCAGGCCGAGTTGCAATAACGCGGCACATGCACGCGCAGCCGGTGCTGCGCCACCCACTCGCCCAGCGCCAGCCCCAGGTTGAACGCGCCACCGCTGCTGCTGATCACCAGCGTATGCGGCTTGACCGCGGCGGCGTCGTACAGCGCAAACAGGCGCTGGTTGGCCGCAGCCGACAGCTCGCCGTCGTACACCAGCGCCTCGCCAGTGTAGGAAATCGTCACGCTGGTTTCGCCGCGGGCCGCGCCGGCCAGCAGCGTGGCGCCCAGCACCATGATGATCTTGATGGCCATGCCTGCTCCTCCTGCCTGCACTATACAAGGCCACAAAAAACCCCGCTGCATGGCAGCGGGGCGGACAGGCTGCTGACAAAGTACAGGCCACGGTTTTACCGGACCCGGCAAAGCCGGGCCGCACCACATCAGCACTTGAGTCCACAGCCTTCCTGTTAACAAGACAAACCCTGTTTGCGTGGCAAACAGGGTTTGTCATCAATTGCCCGCCCCGCTGCAGAGCAGCGGGGCGGGCAAGGCTGGCAATAAAACAGCTTACAGCGGGTGTAGCCGCGCGGTGAAGTGGCGCAGGATGGGCGGCTCGTAGTCAAAGCCCAGGCCACCAATGCTGCTGGCGCGCTGCTGGATGTCGATCAGGCAGTCGGCGATGTAGTCCATATGGTCGTTGGTGTACACGCGGCGCGGGATGGTCAGGCGCAGCAGCTCGAACGGCGACGGCTCCTGCTCGCCAGTAGCCGGGTTGCGCCCCAGCAGCAACGAGCCGATTTCCACGCCGCGAATGCCGCCTTCTAGGTACAGCTCGCAAGCCAGCGCGTGCGCGGGGAACTGCCCGGCCGGGATGTGCGGCAGCAGCTTTTTGGCGTCCACAAACACAGCGTGGCCGCCAGTGGGCGTCTGGATCGGGATACCGCCTGCGGCCAACCTGTCGCCCAGGTAAGCCACCTGGCCGATACGGTAGGCCAGATAGCCCTCGTCCATACCCTCTTTCAGGCCCACGGCCAGCGCCGCCATGTCGCGCCCGGCCAGGCCGCCGTAGGTAACAAAGCCTTCCATCGCCACGCAGCGCACCTGCACGCTGCGGAACAGGTCTTCGTCATGCTTGAAGCAGCACAGGCCGCCGATATTCACCAGCGCGTCCTTTTTGGCCGACATGGTGAACATATCGCCGTGGCTGAACATCTCGTACACGATGGCCGGCACCGACTTGCTGGCGTAGTCCGGGTCGCGCTGCTGGATGAACCAGGCGTTTTCGGCAAAACGCGCCGCGTCGATGATCACCGGAATACCATGGCGGCGCGCCAGCGCGGCCGACTCGCGGATGCTGGCCATGCTGACCGGCTGGCCACCGGCGCTATTGCAGGTCACGGTGATGATCAGGCCGGCTACGTTGGCCGCACCGTGCTCTTCGATCAGCGCGGCCAAGCGCGGCAGGTCAAAGTCGCCTTTCCAGTCGTAGGCGGTGGTGGTGTCCAGCGCCTGCGGCGTCAGCACGTTGATGGCGCGTGCGCCGGCAATCTCTACGTGCGCCTTGGTGGTGTCAAAGTGGTAGTTGGACAAAAACACCGGCTGCTGGCTGCCACAGCGCTTTACCAGCTCGGGGAACAGGATCTGCTCGGCACCGCGGCCCTGGTGGGTGGGCATGGTGTGGGCGTAGCCGAACACCTCTTTTACCGTGGCCTCCAGCTCGTAAAAGTTACGGCTGCCGGCGTAGGCTTCGTCGCCCATCATCACGCCGGCCCACTGGCGGTCCGACATGGCGCCGGTGCCGCTGTCGGTCAGCAGGTCGATGTACACGTCTTCGCCGCGCAGCAGGAAGGGGTTCCAGCCGGCAGCAGCCAGTGCCTGGCGGCGGTATTCAGGGGTGGTCTGTTTGATGGGCTCTACCATCTTGATGCGGAAAGGTTCAGGAATGCGTCGTGCCATGTTGATGCTCCATGCCTGCGGCCAACCTGGCTGCCGCGCAGGCGCCACCGCCACGCGGCATAGGCGTGCGGTGGCGGCGCGGCGGCACACTGCGGGCGCGGCAATAGTGCGCAGCAACGCAGCGTGGCAGGGCCACAGGTGTCAGTTGATTGTTTGGTTTGGCTTTAAAACAGACGGGCAGCCGGGTAACTGCCAGGGGGCATCAGGCGCGGGGAAAGTCGTTGGCCAGCACAACGTCGAGGTTGTACCAGTTGGGCAGCAGGCTGCGGCAGGCGCTGCTTGCTGCGGGGCAAACTAGCGGTTTCATGCACGTTCTCCAGTGTGTCGGGTGGCCGCACAGGCCACACTGCAGCGTACGCCAGCCGCCCTCCTGCAGCAAGATTTATTAATGCTACACCGCAGCAATTCGATAGTGAAAACCACACGGCCATGCTGGAATATCGACACTATATAACCATGCATATCAAATAAGTTTCAGTCATTTATTACAATATAACGCCATAAATGTTCATTTTCGCGCACTTTTATATTGCAATAGCCGCAAACCATCAGCACAATCCCACCCCTTCGCCAAAGCCACCCATATAAAAAAAGGCTGTGCGCTTCACTCACCACTAGAGAAAGACCTTCATGTACCGACAACACCCTCGCGGTCTGTACCTGCTGTTTGTGACCGAGATGTGGGAACGCTTCAGCTACTACGGCATGCGCGCCATCTTTGTGCTGTTCATGGTCAAGGCACTGATGTTCGACAAGGCCTACGCTTCCGAGATCTACGGCAGCTACACCGGCCTGGTGTACTTTGCGCCGCTGCTGGGCGGCTATATTGCCGACCGCTACTGGGGCAACCGCCGCGCCATTGTGAGCGGCGCACTGCTGATGGCCGCCGGCCAGTTTTCCATGTTCTTTGCCGCCACGCTGTACCAGCAGCCGGCTACTGCCACCCCGCTGATGTTTGGCGGCCTGGCGCTGCTGATTGCCGGTAACGGCCTGTTCAAACCGAATATCTCGTCCATGGTGGGCCAGCTGTACCCGGCGGGTGACAAGCGTGTGGATTCCGCCTTCACCCTGTTCTACATGGGCATCAACGCCGGCGCACTGCTGGCGCCGCTGGTGTGCGGCACGCTGGGCGACACCGGCCACCCGGCCGATTTCAAGTGGGGCTTTCTGGCAGCCGGTATCGGCATGCTGGTGTCGCTGGCGCTGTTTCTGAGCTTGCGCAACCGCTACCTGGTCACCCCGGAAGGCGCAGCCATCGGCCTGCCGCCCAAGCGCCACCATGAAAGCGGCGAAAAGATCCGGCACGCACCGCTAACGCGCCAGGAAAAAGACCGTCTGGCGGTGATCATGCTGCTGTCGGCCTTCGTGATTTTCTTCTGGTCTGCCTTCGAGCAGGCCGGCGCCTCGCTGACCTTCTTTGCCGAAGAACAAACCAACCGCCAGCTGCTGGGCTGGACGGTGCCGGCGTCGTTCTTCCAGAGCATCAACCCGGTGGTGATCGTGGTGTGCGCGCCGCTGTTTGCCTGGCTGTGGCTGACGCTGGGCAAAAAAGGCCTGGAGCCAAACTCGCCCATGAAAATGGCCATCGGCCTGCTGCTGCTGGCCATCGGCTACCTGATTATTGCGCTGGGGGTAACCGGCCTGGAACCGGGCGTGAAAGTAAGCATGCTGTGGCTGATCAGCCTGTACAGCATCCATACCTTTGGCGAGCTGTGCCTGTCGCCTATCGGCCTGTCGCTGGTGGTGAAGCTGTCGCCGGCCCGCCTGGTGTCGATGATGATGGGCGTGTGGTTCCTGTCCAGCGCACTGGCCAACAAGTTTGCCGGCGTGCTGTCCGGCCTGTACCCGGAGCCGGGCAAGCCGCTGCCGCAGTTTCTGGGCTACACCGTGGCCAACCTGCACGACTTTTTCATGCTGTTCGTGATCATGGCCGGTAGCGCCGCGCTGGTATTGTTCCTGCTGTCGGGCAAGCTGAAGAAGATGATGCACGGCCTGGGCTAATCAGCCGTGCACGATCGGCAGGGCGATGGCGTGAATGCGCTCACCTCTACGCCCACTGCCATGAAAAAGCCGGTTCGCGCACGCGACCGGCTTTTTCATGCTGGCGACAAGGCTACAGCACTGGCCACGGCAGGCTGGCTGGCGGGTTGGCCGCCAGGTAGTCGGCCAGCGCAGGCTGCGGCCAACGTTCGCCCCACTGCGGCAGGCAGCTAAAGCGATGCACCTCGCCGGCCAGGGTAAAGGCCAGCGCGTGGGCGTGCAGGTAACCACGGTCGGCGGCGCTGCCGCCGTAGAGCGCATCGCCCAGAATGGGTGCGCCCAGCGACTTCATTGCCACGCGCAGCTGGTGGGTTTTGCCGGTGCGCGGGCGCAGTACAAACAGGCGCAAGCCAGGCGCCAGGCTGTGGCTGAAAAACTGGGTAACGGCAGGGTTGGCCGCACTTTTGCACAGCTTCCAGGCGCCGCCGCGGCCTTTGTCCATATCGCCTTTGATCAGGCCCTGCTTGCGGGCGGGTTTGGTGTCGGACAGCGCCAGGTAATATTTCTCTACCTCGCGCCCGGCAAAGGCCGCGCCCAGCTCGGCGGCGGCGGCCTGGCTGCGCGCCACCACGATCAGGCCGCTGGTGATGCGGTCTAGCCGGTGTACCGGCCACAGGGCATCGTCTTGCAGGCCGTCGCGCAGGGCGTCCATCAGGCCGGGGGCGTCGTCTTCGCGGTGAAAGCTGACGCCGGGGGCTTTATGAATCACGTAAAACTGCGGGTGGGCATGAACGAGCTGGTAGGCAGACATGGCGGGCTTTCGGTAAAGAGGCGCGCATTGTAGGGCAAAGCCGTGCCCGCCCCAAGCAGGCGGGGCCGGCGCTCAGCCCGCCTTGGCCTGCGGCCCCGGCCATTCCAGATTAAGAAAATCCGGCTCCATGCCGGCGATGTGGTAACCCATTTCGGCATAAAAAGCCCGCACGGGTTTGTCGTCGCGCAAGCAGCTTAGCGTGACGCGGCCACGGCTAAGGCCATGCAAATGCGCCAGCACGCGCCGCCCCATGCCCTGGCGGCGCCAGGCGTCCAGCACCACCAGCAGGTGTACGTGCAGGCCGTAATCACGGCGCGACATGCTGACCAGCGCCACCTCCTGGCCCTGGTGCCGGTACCAGAACAGCGTACCGGCGGTAAAGCTGTGCTCGAAGCCGCGATGCTGCAATACCGGGTCCCACCCCGCGCAGCGGCTCAGCTTGCCCTGCATGCCGGCGCAGTAGATGTCGTACGCTCGCGGCTTATCCAGCGCGGTGAGCGGCACCAAGCCTTCTTTCATGCCGTGCCTGCCTGCTGCATGCGCTGCTCGGCTTCCAGCCGCATCTGCTTGCGGATTTCGGCTTCGCGAAAGCGCTTTTTGTGGGTGTCGCTCTCCAGCGCCAGCGGCGGTACCGGCATGGCTTTGCCGTCGGCCCAGGCCACCATGGTGAAGTAGCAGCTATTGGTGTGGCGCACGGTACGCTGCTGGATGTTCTCTGCCACCACCTTGATGCCCACTTCCATCGAGGTGCGGCCAACGTGGTTCACACTGGCCAGAAAGGTCACCATCTCGCCCACGTGGATGGGCTGCTTGAACAGTACCTGGTCTACCGATAGCGTCACCACGTAGCAGCCGGCGTAGCGGCTGGCGCAGGCGTAGGCTACCTGGTCCAAAAGCTTCAGCAGCACGCCGCCGTGGACGTTGCCGGAAAAGTTGGCCATGTCTGGCGTCATCAGTACCGACATGGTGAGCTCGCGCTGGTTAACAGAGTGTTCAGTCATTGCTAATTATTCCCGTTTCATTCTTCTGGTACGGCGGCGTACAATCGCCATCCCCCCTTGATACCAGCCAGATACCATGTCATCCCTGTCACGGCTCTTTCATTATGCCCGCCAATACCGGCGCGATGCCTATCTTGCCTCGGCATTTTCTGCCATCAACAAGTTTTTCGACATCCTGCCCGAGGTGTTGATCGGCGTGGCCGTGGATGTGGTGGTCAGCAAGCAGGATTCTTTCCTGGCCCGCCTGGGCATTACCGACAGCTTTGAGCAGCTTTTGTGGCTGGGCGGGCTGACGGTGCTGATCTGGGCGGGTGAATCGTTATTCGAATACCTGTACCAGCTGCGCTGGCGCAACCTGGCGCAAAACCTGCAGCACGTGCTGCGGCTGGACGCCTACGACCACGTACAAAAGCTGCCGCTGTCCTACTTTGAAGACAAGCGTACCGGCAGCCTGATGTCCATCCTGAATGATGACATCAACCAGATGGAACGCTTTCTGAACGGTGGCGCCAACAGCATTATCCAGGTGGTGTGTTCCTCCATTATGGTTGGTGCCGTGTTCTTTTACCTGGCCCCGCAGCTGGCCATGCTGGCGCTGTTTCCGGTGCCGCTGATCCTGGTGGGCACGTTCTGGTTCCAGAAGCGTATTGCCCCGCGCTACAGCGCGGTGCGCGAAGCCGCCGGGGTGATTAACGGCCGCCTCAGCAACAACCTGCTGGGCATTGCCACCATCAAGGCGTTTACCGCCGAAGCTTTCGAAGCCGGGCATATCCGCCAGGCCAGCGAGCACTACCGCCAGGCCAACGCCGACGCCATCCGCCTGTCGTCCGCCATTATTCCGGTGATCCGCATGGCCATTCTGGCCGGCTTTGTGGTGACGCTGGTGTACGGCGGCTGGCTGGCGCTGCACGGTGATATCGGTGTTGGCAGCTACTCGGTGCTGGTGTACCTCACGCAGCGGCTGCTATGGCCGCTGGTGGGGCTGGCCGATATTGCCGACCTGTACCAGCGCTCGATGACGGCCATCGACCGTGTGCTTGACGTGCTCTCCACACCCGTCTCGATACCGTACGATGGCAAAGCGCTGCCAACCGGCACAGTATCCGGCAGCCTGGCTTTCGAAAACCTGTCATTCGGCTACGGCGACCTCACCGTGCTGCACAATGTGTCGCTTACCATCCCCGCCGGGCGCACCGTGGCCTTTGTCGGCGCTACCGGCTCGGGCAAGAGCACGCTGGTCAAGCTGCTGCTGCGCTTTTACGACGCACCGGCCGGGGCCATACGGCTGGATGGCCACGATATCCGCGAGCTGTCGCTTACCGAGCTGCGCCGCCAAATCGGCTACGTGAGCCAGGATGTGTTCCTGACCGATGGCAGCGTGGCCGACAATATCGCCTACGGCATGGGCCAGGTTGGCCGCAGCGCCATCGAGGCCGCTGCCCGCGCCGCCGAGGCGCACGAGTTCATTGCCCGGCTGCCACAGGGCTACGATACGCAGATAGGCGAGCGCGGCCAGAAGCTGTCTGGCGGCCAGCGCCAGCGCCTGGCCCTGGCGCGCGCCATCCTGAAAGACCCGCGTATCCTGATACTGGACGAAGCCACCAGCGCGGTAGACAACGAAACCGAAGCCGCCATCCAGCGCTCGCTGGACGTAGTATCGCGCGGGCGCACCACGCTGGTGATTGCCCACCGCTTGTCCACCGTGCGCCACGCCGACTGCATCCACGTGATGGAACAGGGCCAGATTGTGGAGTCGGGCACGCACGCGCTGCTGCTGGCGCAAAACGGCAGCTACGCCGCGCTGTGGCGCCTGCAAACCGGCGAACGCGACGCGTAAACCCACGCGTATCAGCACACGGCCTGCCAGCAATAGCAGGCCGTTTTTTATGGTCTATGCTTATAGGCAACAGCCCGGCACCTGATAGAAATGAGCATAAGCGCCCCCTCTGCGGCCAACTACGGCAGCCCTTACGCCAGCACAGCCAGCACGGCAACCCGCCCGGCCGGCAGCACCGGCCGCGGCCAGAACGGCACGGCTGCCTTGAGCGAAGAGGAACAAAAGCAGGTAGAACAGCTAAAGGCACGCGACAGCGAAGTGCGCGCCCACGAGCAGGCGCACATGGCGGCGGCAGGCGGCGTCAGTGTGAGCGGCCCCAGCTACAGCTACCAGCAAGGCCCGGACGGCAAACGCTACGCCATAGGTGGTAATGTCAGCATCGACGTGAGCCCGGGGCGCACGCCGGAAGACACCCTGCGCAAGGCCCAGGCCATACAGCGTGCTGCGCTGGCCCCCGCCCAGCCATCCGGCCAGGATCAGGCCGTGGCCGCACAGGCGCGCCAGATGGCACTGCAAGCCATGGCCGAACAGGCCGCGGCCCGCCAGGCTGGCAACAACATAGAGAAAACCTACCAGCCGCAAGACAGCACGGCCCCCGCCCTGCAAGGTCGCGGCATTGATACACAGGCATGACACCATGCATCACTACCTTTACCTGCTACGCCCTACCCGCCCCGACATGCTGCGCGCCGGTTTGAGCGACCACGAGGCCGAGTGCATCAGCAAACACACCTGCTACCTGGACGACCTGTGCCTGGCCGGCAAGGTCACGCTGTTTGGCCGCACCACCGCCGACAACGCCCAGGCCTTTGCCATGGTGCTGATCATGACCGGCATTGAAAGCGAGGCCCGCGCCATCATGCAGGCCGACCCGGTGGTGGCCGGTGGCGTGATGGTGCCCGAGCTATATCCGTTCCGGGTCACCGGCATGCGCGGCATGAAGGTGTAGGCGCTACAACCAGCGCCGCACCCGGCGGCAGTACGCGGCATAGCTGCTGCCAAAGCGCGCCAACAGTGCCTGCTCTTCCGGGGCAATCTGGAAACGGTTTAGCCACAGCACAAACAGCAGCGGCCCAGCCAGCGCCAGCCACTGCCCCAGCCATACGGCCCATGCCAGCAAAAGACACAGCATGCCCAGATACATGGGGTTGCGGCTAAAGCGGTAGAAGCCCTCTACCACCAGTATGCTACTGCGCTGCGGCTGTAGCGGGCTGATGGTGGTACGCCGCCGCACAAAAGCCCACACCGCGCTACCTTCCAGCAGCACCGCCACTAGCAGCAGCGCCAGGATTAGCGCCGTGCGTAGCACCGGCGGCAGCGCTGCAGGCCACTGCGGCCAACGTGCCGCCAGCTGCGCCATGCCCCAGCCGCACAGCAGGGCCAAAAGCGGCGGCGGCAGCTTGCACGCTAGCCACCCCATCATGCCTTCCCCCCTGCCCGCGCCAGGCGCAAGCCGTTGAAAATCACCAGCAGGCTGGCGCCGACGTCGGCAAACACGGCCATCCACAGCGTAGCGACACCCGCCAGCGCCAGGATAAAGAACACCAGCTTGATGCCCAACGCCAGCACGATATTGGCGCGCAGCACGGCCATACTGCGCCGGGCGTGGGCAAACAGCTGCGGCAGCTTGTCCAGGCGGTCTTCCATCAGCGCTACCTGCGCGGTTTCCAGCGCGGTATCCGACCCGGCCGCGCCCATGGCAATACCCAGCTCGGCCTGCGCCAGCGCCGGTGCATCGTTAACCCCATCGCCCACCATGGCCACCGGCCCCTGCTGCGCCAGGCGGCGGATATGCGCCAGCTTGTCGTCGGGTAGCAGGCCGCCCAGTGCCTCGCTAATGCCCACCTGCGCTGCGGTGCGGCCAACTACCGCCTGCTGGTCGCCGGACAACACCGCCAGCTGGATGCCCATGCGCTGCAGCTGGGCTACCGCGGCCTGCGCGTCCGGGCGTAGCGCGTCGGCCACCAGCAGCACGGCTTGCGGTACGCCATTGCGGCACAGCCACATCTCGCCCATGCCTGCCGGTACTTGCGCCGCCAGCGCGGCCACATCGGCCCCTAGCCGGGCCAGTAGGCGGCGGTTACCCAGCGCCCAGCTGTGCCCGTCCAGCTGCGCCATCACCCCTTCGCCTGCGGTTTCCTGCAGCTGGCTAGCGGCCAGTAGCGGCATATCGCCGGCAGCTTGCAGCACGGCACGCGCCAGCGGGTGGGTGGAGTGCGCTTCCAGGCTGGCAGCGTGCAGCAACACCTCTACCCGCCCCACTGCAGGCTGCAGCAGAATGATATCTGCCACTACCGGCTGGCCACGGGTCAGCGTGCCAGTCTTGTCCAGCGCCAGGTAGCGTATACGGGCGGCGGCCTCTAGCGCGGCACCGCCTTTTACCAGCATGCCGCGCCGTGCTGCCGACGACAGCGCCGACACCAGCGTAACCGGCGTGGCGATGACCAAGGCGCAGGGGCAGGCAATCACCAGCAGCACCAGCGCCTGGTACAGCGCGCCCTGCCAGCTCATCCAGCCGGCCAACGGCAGGCCCACGGCCAACAGTGCCGCCACGGCCACCACAATGGGGGTGTACACCGCGGCAAAGCGGTCGATGAAGCGCTGGGTGGCGGCTTTGCCCGCCTGGGCATCGCGCACGCTGCGGATAATGCGCGCCAGCACGCTGCCATCGGCGGCGGCAGTGACCTGTACCAGCACCAGCCCCTGGCCGTTGATGGCACCGGCAAACACGGCATCGCCCTCGCCCTTGTCCAGCGGCAGGCTTTCGCCGGTAATGGGCGCCTCGTTAAAGTCGCTGCGGCCGCTCACGATCACGCCATCCAGCGGTACGCGCTCGCCGGGGCGTACCCGTACCACGCGGCCAACTTGCAGGCTGTCGCTGGCGACCGCCTGCCACTGGCCACCCAGCTCTACCCAGGCGGTGTCGGGCTTGAGCGCCATCAGGCTGCGCACCGCTTCGCCGGCGCGGGCCAGCGACATGGCTTCCAGCTTTTCCGATAGCGCAAACAGGAACAGCACCATCGCGGCCTCGGGCCACTGCTGTAGCACCATGGCGCCGATCACGGCCAGGCTCATCAAAAAGTAGATATTGAGCGTGCGCAGCTTCAGCGCGTACCAGCCTTTGCGCGCCGTGCTGCGCCCGCCAGCCAGCATGGACGCGATAGCCAGCGCCGCCACCCACCAGGCGCTGTCGCTGGCACCTGCCAGTACCACGCCTTCGGCGGCGGCGGCCAGCAGGCCCGCCAGCCATAGTTGGCCACGGCTTTCGCCGGCGGGCGGTGTGGCGGCAGGGGTATCGGCGTGCTCTAACAAGCGGCCAGGCATACCGGCACTGGCCAGCGCGGCCTGCAGCTGCGCCAGGCTGGCGTCGCGCTGGTGCACGGTGATGGTGCGTTCGATATAGTTGAAATCCACGCGCAGCACACCGGGTACTGCGGCCAACACCTTGTCCACCAAGCGCCCTTCGGTTGGGCAATCCATGGCGGGGATGGCGAGCCGCCAGGCGCTGCTGCCAGCCGGTGCGTCGCCCGCTACCGGCGCCGCCGTGAGCGTGCTGCTGCAGGCGTCGCCACTGCAGCATGCTGCCTGATCGTGGCTGTGGCTGTGGCTGTGGCTGTGGCGGCTGTGGCTGTGGTCGTGGTCGTGGTCGTGGTCGTGGTCGTGGTCGTGGTCGTGGTCGTGGTCGTGGTCGTGGTCGTGGTCGTGGTCGTGGTCG
>NZ_VMTV02000903.1 GCF_007644035.1 Vogesella mureinivorans
CAGGGCGCGGCCCTGCACGGTGAAGATCTCGGCGTTCTTCAGCAGCAGGTCCTTGCGCTCCATGCCCGGGCCGCGCGGCATGGCGCCGACCAGCAGGGCCACGTCAGCGTCCTTGAAGGCCACTTCCGGGTCATCGGTGCCGACCATGCCGGCCAGCAGCGGGAAGGCGCAGTCTTCGAGCTCCATCATCACGCCCTTGAGTGCCGCCTGGGCCTTCTCCATTGGCAGCTCGAGCATCTGCAGGATCACGGGCTGGTCCTTGCCCAGCATCTCGCCGGAGGCGATGCGGAACAGCAGGGAGTAGCCGATCTGGCCGGCGGCGCCGGTGACTGCAACGCGGACGGGGGTCTTCATGGGAGGGTCCTGTGTCGTCTTCTGGGGTGG
>NZ_VMTV02000123.1 GCF_007644035.1 Vogesella mureinivorans
CGTACACGGTGGATGCCTTGGCAATCAGAGGCGAAGAAGGACGTGCTAATCTGCGAAAAGCTTGGATGAGTTGATAAGAAGCGTTTAATCCAAGATATCCGAATGGGGAAACCCAGTAGATGAAGAATCTACTATTATTAAGTGAATACATAGCTTAATAAGGCAAACCGGGAGAACTGAAACATCTAAGTACCCCGAGGAAAAGAAATCAACCGAGATTCTGTAAGTAGCGGCGAGCGAAAGCGGAAGAGCCTGTTAGTGATAATGGTTTTGTTAGGAGAATGAGCTGGGAAGCTCAATCGTAGAGGGTGATAATCCCGTATCCGAAAACATTATTATGGTACTAAGCTAACGACAAGTAGGGCGGGACACGAGAAATCCTGTTTGAAGATGGGGGGACCATCCTCCAAGGCTAAATACTCCTGATTGACCGATAGTGAACCAGTACTGTGAAGGAAAGGCGAAAAGAACCCCAGTGAGGGGAGTGAAATAGAACCTGAAACCGTGTACGTACAAGCAGTGGGAGCAAGAGAAATCTTGTGACTGCGTACCTTTTGTATAATGGGTCAGCGACTTATATTTTGTAGCGAGGTTAACTGAATAAGGGAGCCGAAGGGAAACCGAGTCTTAACTGGGCGATTGAGTTGCAAGGTATAGACCCGAAACCCGGTGATCTAGCCATGGGCAGGTTGAAGATTGGGTAACACTAATTGGAGGACCGAACCGACTAATGTTGAAAAATTAGCGGATGACTTGTGGCTGGGGGTGAAAGGCCAATCAAACCGGGAGATAGCTGGTTCTCCCCGAAATCTATTTAGGTAGAGCCTTGAGCGGACACCTTCGGGGGTAGAGCACTGTTTCGGCTAGGGGTCCATCCCGGATTACCAACCCGATGCAAACTGCGAATACCGAAGAGTGATACTCAGGAGACACACGGCGGGTGCTAACGTCCGTCGTGGAGAGGGAAACAACCCAGACCGCCAGCTAAGGTCCCC
>NZ_VMTV02000401.1 GCF_007644035.1 Vogesella mureinivorans
TGCTGGACGGCCGCGCCAGGTACTGGCTGCCGGTCGACCAGTACATCGGTGGCATCGAGCACGCGGTGATGCACCTGATGTACTTCCGCTTCTTCCACAAACTGCTGCGCGACGCCGGCTATGTGGACAGCGATGAGCCGGCGACGAATCTCCTCTGCCAGGGCATGGTCATCGCCGATACGTTCTTCCGCGTCGAGGCCGACGGCAGCAAAAGCTGGATCAATCCGGCTGACGTCGATCTGCAGAAGGACGAGCGCGGCCGCGTCACCGGCGCCACCCTGCGTGCGGATGGCAAGCCGGTCGAGATCGGCGGCAGCGAGAAGATGTCGAAGGCCAAGAACAATGGCGTTAGCCCGCAGACCATGATCGACAAGTACGGCGCC
>NZ_VMTV02000485.1 GCF_007644035.1 Vogesella mureinivorans
CGAAGGCTCGTGCGGCTGGCGCTTCACCCCTTCCGGCTGCAGGTCGCTGGCCGCGGCATAGCCCGGCCCATTGATGTAGCCCAGCGTGGTGAACACGCGGCCGGTCATGTCGCGCTTCAACGCCAGGTCGTCGCTACCGGTGCGGTCGGTGACCTTGCCGAGGATCGGATTGCCGCGATGGCTGTAGCCGGCAAAGCTGAGCACGTGGCTGTGGTCGGCGGTGACCACGATCAGCGTGTCGTCGAGCGAAGTCGCAGCGCGCGCGGCAGCCACGGCCTCGGACAGCGCGATGGTGTCGGTCAGCGCGCGGTAGGCGTTGTTGGCGTGATGGGCGTGATCGATGCGACCGCCTTCCACCACCAGCAGGAAGCCCTGCTCGCTCC
>NZ_VMTV02000433.1 GCF_007644035.1 Vogesella mureinivorans
CTCACTCGCTCCGGGAATAGATGCTTGGCTAATATTTTGTTTAGCATTGTCAAAGTCTAATACTAAACGAGATGGATTATCCAATTGATAGGCTTGTGGCTGGAGGAAGACCATTAAACATGACACGAATTTCTGTACCTTGCCCTGGTATTTTTCATCGTACAAATATGATAGAAATGAAAACTTACTTAGCTGCATTAGAGAGGTAATTTATATGGATATCTATCTCTAATGACTAAAAATGATAAAGCAAGTTTGGATCAAGTCTAATGTCAAATGAACAGATTAGCGCACATGATGCTAATTTATATGCCATCAATAACCGTTTAACCTTTAGACTCTTTCAAATCGGCAATACGCTTGATCGGATGAGTAGTAAAGTA
>NZ_VMTV02001002.1 GCF_007644035.1 Vogesella mureinivorans
TTGGCAGCGTCGGTTATGCACAGGTCGCCATCCGATACGGCCAGCATGTCGTGTGCTGCAGCTTTCGGCGCTTGCTCAGCTACCTTTTGTTCAAGTGCTATGACCTGAGCTTTCTGCTGCTCAAGCTGATGCTGGGCGACCAGCACTGCCTTGGCAAGGAACGTAGCCGGATCGTCAGCAGCCTGCTGGGCCACGTCTTGGCGCATTACTATGCCCTGGGTCATCAGTTGGTCGTAGGCGCGGATGACTTTCAGGCTAAACTGCGGGCTGATCCACATGGCGTAGGCATAGACAAGTTCTTTGCATACATAGGTACCTGGGGCGGCTCCACCTCTCACGGACAGCGCAGGAACAAACGCCATTTCTGGCGTTAGCTCAGCAACAAGAGATTGATACCCATCGGTACGAGTCCAGCGATTAGGACTGTGTTTTTCTTCACCACCAGCAGCTTTGTGCAGATCGTTCAAGCAGAAGCGATTTTCTTCATCTTGGCGGATGGTTACATCAGCAATGATCAGTTCCATGTCACACCCCCAAGCCAATGGCTTCGATTTCTTCACGGGATACTTGGACATCGTCAAGCAGGGTAGAGGCAACTGTTTTTCCGTGTGCGGCCAACTTGCTGATGATGTCGTCTTGGGACAGCTTGGCGATGGCACCAAGGATGCCGATCAGAGCCTCTGCGTGGCATTCTGCCAAAGCGGTAGCGTCAATGCCTTTGTTCAAGAGCTGATGGGCTTGACTGTGTTTTGTGGTTGCGCTATTTTCCATAGCGAATTCTCCTTGATTTAGATCGTCTAGGAATTTCATGAATGCCTCGGTTGCAGCCGAGGCATTTGCTTTTGTACTGCACTTAGTTTGCCTGGCTGGGGTGCCATCCACCAAGTGACCGTCAGGCGGC
>NZ_VMTV02000086.1 GCF_007644035.1 Vogesella mureinivorans
TGGCCACCAGCGGCACGCGGCAGAGCTCGCGCACGGCGCGCAGCTGTTCGATGTCGTAGCCGGCGCGCACGCCGTCGGTGCCCATGCAGTTCAGCACGATCTCGCCGGCGCCGCGCTGCTGCACCTCGACCACCCAGTCGAGCGTGCGGCGACTGAGCGCGCGGGTCTTGCTGGGGTCGCCGGTGTACTGGCGTACGCGCCACTCGCCGTCTTCGTCGCGCAGGCTGTCGATGCCGACCACCACGCACTGGACGCCAAAGGCCTCGGCCAGTTCGTCGATCAGCTCGGGCCGCTCCAGCGCCGGCGAGTTCACCGACACCTTGTCGGCGCCGGCGAACAGGATGGCGCGCGCATCTTCGACCGAGCGGATGCCGCCGGCCAC
>NZ_VMTV02000552.1 GCF_007644035.1 Vogesella mureinivorans
TGCCGCTGTCAGGCGGCGACGGCGGCTTTGCGCTGCTGGCCTTCCTCGGCGGCCTGTCGGCGGCGACCGGCATGGTGATCCTGTCGACGCTGGCGCTCAGCCTGATGATCGGCAACCACTGGCTGGCGCCGCTGCTGCTGCGCGGCAGCCGGGGCGCGCGCGCCCGCCGCAACCTCCGCCGCAGCGTGCTGCTGCAGCGCCGGCTGATCATCGTCGCGGTCGTGCTGCTGGCCTGGATGTACAGCCGCGCCATCGCCGGTTCCGAGGCGCTGGCGGATATCGGTGCACTGAGCTTTTCGGCCCTGGCCACGCTGGCGCCCGCGCTCGGCTTCGCGATCTGGCGCCCGCAGACGCCGCCGCGCGCAGTGCTGTGGGGGCTCTT
>NZ_VMTV02001032.1 GCF_007644035.1 Vogesella mureinivorans
AACTTCCCGGACATCGAGTTCACCCGGCCCTGCAACCTGTGCCCGCACATGAAGCGGATCACCCTGCCGAAGATCCTCGACGCCCTGCGCCTGCGCCAGCACGAGGTCCATGTCGACGCCGAGACCGCGCGCCGCGCCCGCCAGGCGGTGCAGCGCATGCTCGACATCGGCCGGCGCGAGGCGGCGTAAGCGCCATGCGCGCCGAAGTCCTGATCGTCGGCTCCGGCATTGCTGCGCTGAGTGCGGCGCTGGCCGCCGCGCCACGGCGCGTGCTCATCCTCACGCCCGGCCGGCTCGGCCTGGACGGCGCCAGCCACTGGGCGCAGGGCGGCATTGCCGCGGCGATCGGCGCGGGCGACAGCCCACACTCGCACGCGCAGG
>NZ_VMTV02000430.1 GCF_007644035.1 Vogesella mureinivorans
TGTTTGGGTGCTGCCAATATTTCTGTTTTTGTCATAAGTTTTCTTGGTCAGGAGTTACGCAGTTGAACTGAAGATGCGGTAGAAGGAAGGAATGAATTGTTAGCTTCCATCGTTTCCAGTGCCTCTATGTGAACGTTGAACTGAAGATGCGGTAGAAGGAAGGAATGAATCCACCGAAATACACAGCTATTGAATACATCAACTTCCTGATTGCGACGCAAAAGTCCTATAGCTGTAGCGAAGCAGAGCGGGTTCAACCGACAACAGAGTCGGCGGCAGGGCACGATGCGGTCAACCGTTTGCTGCATCGACTTGAACCAGACCCCAAGGAGCTTTGGCAAGAGGCGAAAGCCTATGTTGAGTTAGAGCAAGGGATTCTTGTAATCGACGACACGATGCTTGATAAGTGGTACGCCAAACACATAGATTTAGTGAGTCGGCAATGGTCGGGTAAACATAAGCGCGTCGTTCAAGGCATTAATCTAACGAGCCTACTGTGGTCGGATGGGGATAAACACATTCCCTGCGACTATCGACTTTATGAGAAAGCGGTGGACGGGGCAACGAAAAATGACCACTTTCGAGCCATGTTGACAACGGCAAAGGAGAGGGGTTTCAAGCCCAGGTGCGTAGCATTCGATAGTTGGTTTAGTGCCTTAGCTAATCTGAAGTTGATTGCCAACTATGGGTGGAGCTGGCTGACTCGACTGAAACGCAATCGCTTGGTAAATCCCGCTCAGACGGGAAATCGACCGATTTGTGAGGTGGCGGTCGCCTCCACTGGTACAGTGGTTCATCTCAAAGGCTACGGGTTCATTCGAGTATTCAAGATAGTTGCCCCAGACGGCGACATTGA
>NZ_VMTV02000492.1 GCF_007644035.1 Vogesella mureinivorans
GAGATCGCGCTTCTTGCGCGAACGCCGGATCCTGGCCCGCCTGAAGCATCCGCACATCGCCGCCTTCATCGACGCCGGCCTCGAAACCGGCGGCGCGCCGTGGATGGCCATGGAGTACGTCGAAGGCGAGCGCCTGCACCAGCACTGCATGCGTCGACAGCTCGACCCGCCCGCCCGCGTCGATCTGATCCTGCAGGTGCTGGACGCGCTCGACCACGCGCACCGGCAATTGGTGGTGCATCGCGATCTGAAGCCCGGCAACGTGATGGTCGATGCCGAGGGGCGGGTCAAGCTGCTGGACTTCGGCATCGCCCGGCTGCTCGACGACAGCGAGCTGGAGGCCGCGCTGACCCGCACGCGCGCGCCGGCGCCGCTGACCCC
>NZ_VMTV02000447.1 GCF_007644035.1 Vogesella mureinivorans
CGGGTAGCACAATGTTCCGTTCCCCGAACTCGTCGAGAACGGCAAGCTCAAGTCCCCAGAGCAGTTGCAGGCCATTTTCGATGAACGGGGCGTGGACACCCGTCAGCCCATCATCACGAGCTGCGGGTCCGGCGTGACCGCCGCGATGCTGGTTCTTGCGCTCGATATCATCGGCGCGAGCCGGGTCGTGCTGTACGATGGCGCCTGGGCCGAATGGGGCGGTCGCGAGGACACCCCCATTGCCCGCGACTAGAGCCTTTCAGGTTTTGACGGAAGCGTACCCAGCGTTTTGGAGGTAGTTTGCGCATTCGTCCTGCGTGATGTTTGAGATGAGTTGGCCGAGGTGACGCCATGTATCCTCGATGGTGCGCATCTGTGCTG
>NZ_VMTV02000063.1 GCF_007644035.1 Vogesella mureinivorans
CCACGGCCAGCGGCATGTTCTTGAAATGCTTCTTCGGCACGCGCTGGGTCAGCTCGGGGCGGTAGGGGCCGTAGCCTTCCTCCGGGCCCACTTCGGCCTGCCCCTTGTCGCCGGACTCACGCCCCTCGAGCGCCTTCTCGACGCCGGGGATCAGGCCGCCCTTGCCGTACAGCACGGCCAGCGGCTCGCCGACGCTGCGCGAGCTCTCGACTTCGCGGCCGCCTTCGGACACGGTGTAATGGAAACGGACGACGCGGTTTTCTTCGACTTTCATGCTGGGGTCTTCGCTGGTGATCGGATTGGACGAAACGCGCAAGGATAGCCGCCCCCCGGGCCCGCGTCACGGCGCGCCGCGCCGGCTCTTGGGCCTGGCCCTGCTC
>NZ_VMTV02000579.1 GCF_007644035.1 Vogesella mureinivorans
TCGAGACAAACTCTGAATACCAGGCGTACACTCAGCCAGTGAGACGGTGGGGGATAAGCTTCATCGTCGAAAGGGAAACAGCCCAGACCACCAGCTAAGGCCCCAAAATGGTCACTAAGTGATTAAGGAGGTGGGAGTGCAAAGACAACCAGGAGGTTTGCCTAGAAGCAGCCATCCTTGAAAGAGTGCGTAATAGCTCACTGGTCAAGCGCTCCTGCGCCGAAAATGAACGGGGCTAAGTGACATGCCGAAGCTGTGGGATTAATTAATTAATCGGTAGGGGAGCGTTCCGTAGTAGTGAGAAGCACTAGCGACAAGCAGGTGTGGACGAGGCGGAAGTGAGAATGTCGGCTTGAGTAGCGAAAACTAGGGTGAGAATCCCTAGCCCCGAAACCCCAAGGGTTCCTCCGCAAGGCTCGTCCACGGAGGGTTAGTCAGGACCTAAGGCGAGGACGAAAGTCGTAGTCGATGGACAACGGGTCAATATTCCCGTACTAAGAATGGTTTGTGCAGAGGGACAAAGAAGGCTCCAACCAGCTGGATGTTGGTTACCAGTTCAAGCGAGCAAGGCATTGAGAGGCGGAGAAAACGCCTTGAGTCAAGCCGCGAGTACGAGAGTCTACGGACTCGAAGTGGTGAGAGTCATGCTTTCAAGAAAAGCTCTAAACACGTTAAGCCATTAATTACCTGTACCCGAAACCGACACAGGTGGGGAGGTTGAGAATACCAAGGGGCGCGAGATAACTCTCTCTAAGGAACTCGGCAAAATGACCCCGTAACTTCGGGAGAAGGGGTGCCTAGGGTAAAACCTAGGTCGCAGTGAAGAGGCCCAAGCGACTGTTTACC
>NZ_VMTV02001053.1 GCF_007644035.1 Vogesella mureinivorans
AAGGATGGCGGCGAACAGCACGTGCTGGGCCTCGCTGTCGCCGCGCAGCTTGAACCAGGGCAGCTGGCGCGCGGCCATCGCCAGCGCCAGAAACGACAGCCCCCACGCGGCGACGTGGAAAAACGTCGGCAGCGTGGGGGCGGTCATGCGCTCGAGACCGGGTGGCGCTTACTGCGCGGCGCCCGCTGCAGCCGGGGCCACGTAGTCGTAGGTGGAACCGATGCCCAGCGGGATATCCAGCGCCCAGAAGCCCAGCAGGAAGGCCGTCCAGATCAGCAGCAGGCTGACCGAGTACGGCAGCATCAGCGCAACCAGGGTTCCGATGCCCGAGGACTTCACGTACTTCTGGCAGAACACCACGATCAGCGGGAAGTAGGTT
>NZ_VMTV02000553.1 GCF_007644035.1 Vogesella mureinivorans
TATCCTGCTGTACTTCCTTGCTGGCCGTCTTGCAGTCAATCCGTATCCAACCGGCGTTCATGATATGCCAAACTATGGGTGTTGTGCACAAGGTCGTCGTATGTATGGCGAAACGATTCCTGCACCTAGTCAAGACAAGCGTTTACTCACTTTCCGTGAACCTGTGGGGGTATGTGTCGCCATTACACCATGGAACTTCCCTGCTGCCATGATCACACGTAAAGTAGCACCGGCATTGGCTGCGGGTTGCAGTATCATTGTCAAACCTGCTCAAGAAACACCTTTAACTGCACTTGCGCTCGCTTATCTTGCTGAGCAAGCTGGTATTCCCAAAGGTGTTTTAAATGTTGTGACAGGTCATTCAAAAGAAATTGTTGCC
>NZ_VMTV02001060.1 GCF_007644035.1 Vogesella mureinivorans
GTCAAGGCGCGCCGGCACACCGTCGGCGGACTGTCGGCACATGCCGACCAGAACGGGCTGAGCCAGTGGTACGGGCAGATCCCCCTGCATCCGCGGGTGCTGCTGGTGCACGGCGAAGACGAAGCCCGCGAAGGCCTGCGGGTGCGCCTTGGCGAGCAGTACGGCTGCGATGTGCGGGTTCCGAAGGCGGGCGAGCAGTTTGATGTGTGAAAGAGCCGGGATTCGGGATTGGGGATTCGGGATTCGACCGAAGGTCGATGCGGCTGGGCACGCATCTAGGACGAGGACACTCGCCGCCTCTCTGCATGCTGAAGGGGGCGGCAGCTTGGAAGCTCGCGACCACCTCCCCACGAATCCCGAATCCCAAATCCCCAATCCC
>NZ_VMTV02000634.1 GCF_007644035.1 Vogesella mureinivorans
TCTAGAGAAGGCAAGGTCAGGCACTTACAGCCTATCGGTTATTTGAGAGTTGAAAGGGCAAGTTGGCCGCAAGGCTGACAACTTGGCTGCTTTTAAAAGCAGACAAGTGCAAACGGGGGTTTGTAGCTCAGCCGGTTAGAGCACTGTGTTGATAACGCAGGGGTCGTAGGTTCGAGTCCTACCAGACCCACCAAGGATAAAGCCGAAAGACAAGGCGCGAGAGAGCGACATGTACGCCTGTACATGAGCGATTGAGCAACGAAGTATTTCGGGTTTAGAGGGGGATTAGCTCAGTTGGGAGAGCACCTGCTTTGCAAGCAGGGGGTCGTCGGTTCGATCCCGTCATCCTCCACCACCCAATGCAAACAAAAACGCATTCAGTACGCTGAGTGAATTTCTGTTTGCGTTGTAAAACGCCCGATCTTTAACAAACTGAAGAAGCCAATTTACAAGCGGCGAAACAAAACGATAAGTTAACTCTGATCGTGATGAATCGTCGACTTGGGTAGAAAGATTGTATCGACTGTCGTATACGCCTTAGTGTGCGACATGTCACCAGCGCGAAGCTCATCAGATTAAGGTAACTGAAATGATAGGGTCAAGCGACTAAGTGCATCTGGTGGATGCCTTGGCGATCACAGGCGATGAAGGACGTGCAAGCCTGCGAAAAGCAGTGGGGAGCTGGCAATGGAGCTTTGATCCACTGATATCCGAATGGGGAAACCCCTCCGCAAGGAGATCCTGCGCTGAATATATAGGCGCATGGAGGCGAACCGGGAGAACTGAAACATCTAAGTACCCCGAGGAAAAGAAATCAACCGAGATTCCGTAAGTAGT
>NZ_VMTV02000127.1 GCF_007644035.1 Vogesella mureinivorans
GCGGCCTGGCCGCTGCCCTGGGCGATGGCGCTGTGGTCGCCGGTGTGGGCGGTGGCCACGGGCTGGTAGTCGTAGCTGGCTAGCTGCACGCTGTCGGTGACGAGCTGGCGCTGGCTGTGCCAGGCGGTGAGGCCGTCTTCGGCTTCGGTGGCGTCGGCGCGGTGGAAGCGGACGCGTTCGATGGGGGCGGGTGGCAGGCTGTAGGGGTCGTCGAAGGCGACGAGTGTGCTGAGGTAGCGGCTGTCGTGGGCGTGTTCAAAGCGCCAGGCCAGGCCTTCTTCGTGTAGCAGGCGCACGATGAAGTCGAGGTCGGTTTCGCGGTATTGCAGGCAGTAGCTGCGGGGGGGCAGCGGTGCGGTGAGGGCGAAGGTGGTGCGGTGGTGGGCGGCGATGACGGGGTTGGCCGCGGCGTGTTCGTCGAGGATCTGGCGGATGATGGTATCGACGCTTAGGTCCTGGAAGACGCGGCTGGTGCGGCGGTGCTGCAGGAGGGCGACGGGCGGGGTGATGTCGAGTGCGTAGCGGGCAAAGCCGCCGTCGGCGCCGAGGGTGTGGGCGCGGGTGACGATGCCGCCGCGCAGCAGGGGTGTGCCGTCTTGTTGCTGCAGGGTGAGTGTGGCGGGCAGGCCGACGAGGGTGGCGAGCGGTAGGGTGTCGTCGGGTGCGAGGCATTCCAGCTGGTAGTGGTAGGGCTGGGAGAGGGCTTCGCGGGTGGTGAGGGAGAGGGGGAGCAGGCCGAGTTGCTGCTGCAGGTTATCGCCCAGTTGCAGGGTAAGCTGGCGCGTGTGCTGGGTGAAGGCGCTGGCAAAGCTGG
>NZ_VMTV02000729.1 GCF_007644035.1 Vogesella mureinivorans
GCCTTCGTCGGCCTGGTGCTGGCCCTGCAGGGCTATCGCACGCTCAGCACCTTCGGCGCCGGCAGCTCGCTGGGCACCCTGCTGGGCCTGACGCTGTACCGCGAGCTGGGGCCGGTGCTGGCGGCGATCCTGTTCTGCGGCCGTGCCGGTTCGGCGATGGCCGCCGAGCTGGGACTGATGCGTGCCACCGATCAGATCACCGCGCTGTCGATGATGGCCATCGACCCGGTGCGCAAGGTGGTCGCGCCGCGGTTTCTTGCGGGCGTGATCAGCCTGCCGGTGCTGACCATGGTGTTCTGCGCCTTCGCCATCCTCGGCGGCTACGTGCAGGGCGTGCTGGTGCTGGGCCTGGACAGCGGCTTCTACTGGAGCTCGCTG
>NZ_VMTV02000418.1 GCF_007644035.1 Vogesella mureinivorans
ATCGGACCGTCTGTCGCTGCTACTAATTCTAATAACTCTTCGTCATCTACCATGTCGCATTTGTTTAAGAATACGATGATGTATGGTACGCCTACTTGGCGACCTAATAAGATGTGCTCACGAGTTTGTGGCATCGGACCGTCTGTCGCTGCTACTACTAAGATTGCACCGTCCATTTGCGCAGCACCGGTAATCATGTTTTTAACATAGTCCGCGTGTCCCGGGCAGTCTACGTGTGCGTAGTGACGTGTTTCCGTATCGTACTCAACGTGTGATGTGTTGATGGTGATACCACGCGCTTTCTCTTCCGGCGCATTATCGATTTGGTCGAATGCACGAGCCGCACCACCGAAGTGTTTTGATAATACGGTAGTGAT
>NZ_VMTV02000345.1 GCF_007644035.1 Vogesella mureinivorans
GGCTCACAGGCACCGCCATACCGAGCGCTTGGTGCGGGCGTTCGGTGTTGTAGATCCGGCGCCAATGGTCGAACGCGGCCTGCGCCCGATTCAGATCCGCGAACGGCGGGCCCTGCAGCACTTCGGCCTTCAGCGTGCGATGGAAGCGTTCGTCCTTGCCTTGGGTCTGCGGGTGGTAAGGGCGCGAGTGGCTGACCCGGATGCCATGACCCATCAACCAGACGTCCAGCCCCGTGTAGGACTGGCTGTCGTCTCCCCAGGGGCTGCCGTTGTCCATCGTCATCCGCGCTGGCAGCCCATAACGCCGGAACGCCGCTATCAGGCTGGCTTTGACGGTGGGCTCCCGCTCGTCGGGGCAGGCCTTCAGGCACACCG
>NZ_VMTV02000959.1 GCF_007644035.1 Vogesella mureinivorans
ACAGCCGCTCGCAGCGTCCCCACGAAGCGCCAACGCGCAGCCCGGCACCAGGAGAAACACCATGCAGGTCATCAACTCCAACATCGCCTCGCTCAACGCGCAGCGCAACCTGTCCACCTCCGGCACCCAGCTGGCCACCAGCCTGCAGCGTCTGAGCTCCGGCCTGCGCATCAACAGCGCCAAGGACGACGCCGCCGGCCTCGCCATCTCCGAGCGTTTCAGCACCCAGATCCGCGGCCTCAACGTCGCCACCCGCAATGCCAACGACGGCATCTCGCTGGCCCAGACCGCCGAAGGCGCGATGGCCGAGATCGGCAACAACCTGCAGCGCATCCGCGAACTGGCCGTGCAGTCGTCGAATGCCACCAACAGCAC
>NZ_VMTV02000973.1 GCF_007644035.1 Vogesella mureinivorans
ACAGCCTCCAGGACCATCGCCGTTGCATCGATCTCAGAATTTCACCCGCACGCCGAGGATGTAGACCCGGCCGGTCTGGTGATAAACGTTCACGCGGTCACCGGTCGCATCGACCCACTGGTCGTTCCACTCGTTGGTGAGATTCAGCCCTTCGAGGGTGAACTCGACCTGCTCGTTGAGCTTGAACGACGCCGACATGTCCACCGTGGTGGTGCCCTTGGTGCCTTCGACATCGTTGCCGTCGCGGCCCGGCACCGTGGTCAGGTAGTCATCGCGGTTCGACACCGACACGCGCGCGCCGAAGCGCTCGTCGTCGTAGTAGAGGGTCGCGTTGTAGGCGTTCTTGGACAGTCCCGTCAGGTTCTGGCGTGCGGC
>NZ_VMTV02000457.1 GCF_007644035.1 Vogesella mureinivorans
CCGGGTTGGCGTGCTCACCTTCGTAGAGCTGCGCCTCCAACCCCAGCGCCCGCACGCGCATCAGCCAGGGCGCGATGTCGCGTTGGCCGATCGCGACGAAGCCCAGCGGTGCAGGCGAATCCCAGGCCAGCACGAAGCGGTGGTAGGCGAGGAGGCCGGCGTCGCCGCTGGCGCCATAGCGGGCCAGCAGCAGGGCGCTGCTGTCCTCCTGCAGGGTCTGGGCTTCGGCGATCAACTCGCGCTGCGCATCCATCTGTTGCGAGCCGTTCCAGCTGGCGGCGAAGCTCAATACACCCAGTACGATCAGGGCGAGGATGGCCATGCGCGAGCGCAGCAGCAGGCGCAACTCGCGGTGCAGCAGGGAGAGTGGGCGTT
>NZ_VMTV02000326.1 GCF_007644035.1 Vogesella mureinivorans
AAACACTTAAGCATTTATGTTTAAGTTTTAAAAGGTGAAGCGATGCTTCACCTTTTTTATGCTAAATTAGAAAGGTCCAATTTTAATGAAATTACTATGCTTGAATTTTCTTTTGATATGCATACCAAATCAGCCATAACCCCGCAAGGATCATTGGAAATGAAAGGATTTGACCTTTGGTCATCCAACCAAACAAGATATAGCCCTGATCTGCATCTGGTTCGCGGAAAAATTCCATAAAGAAACGCGCACAACCATAACCCATTAAGAAGATTGCAGAAACTGCATAACGTGGACGAGGTTTGGCACTGTAGAACCAAAGAATAAGGAACAGCAATAAACCTTCACATAATGCTTGATAAATTTGTGAAGGAA
>NZ_VMTV02000069.1 GCF_007644035.1 Vogesella mureinivorans
CTGCATGCGGGCACCAGGCGATTGAAACCATGCCCACCACGGCGTGCCAGTTCTTCTACGAGTGCTCTGCTTGCAACACGCTCCTGCGCCCCCAAGCGGGCGATTGCTGCGTGTTCTGCTCCTACGGCACGGTGCCGTGCCCGCCCATCCAGCAGAACAGATCCTGCTGCGGCAATACACGCTGACTGAACCGCGCTACGCCGCCAGGGCCAGCTCGATTTCGTACGGTTCCGGAAGCGCCTCCACATCGATCAGGTAGTCGCCGAACCGTTTCACATGCGCGGTGACGTACGGGCTGAGCGCGGCCACGTCCTCCGGGGTGATCTTCCAGCCTGACCGGATCAGCGACTTGATTATCCGGCTCTGCTCGACGAC
>NZ_VMTV02000138.1 GCF_007644035.1 Vogesella mureinivorans
ATACGCTCTACATCATCATGCGTGTTTATTTTGAAAAACCTCGTACAACTGTAGGTTGGAAAGGTTTGATCAATGATCCTGACATGAATGATTCTTTTAATATCGAAAAAGGTTTACGTTTAGGACGTAAATTACTGCTTGAGTTAAATGACAAAGGTTTAGCTTGTGCGACTGAAGCGTTGGATCCAAACTCACCTCAGTATTATCAAGATTTAATTTCATGGTCTGCCATTGGCGCACGTACCACAGAAAGCCAAACCCATCGTGAAATGTCATCTGGTTTGTCATCACCTGTCGGTTTTAAAAATGGTACCGATGGTGGCTTAACTGTTGCAACCAACGCAATGCAGTCCGTGAAGCATGGTCATAGCTTTT
>NZ_VMTV02000319.1 GCF_007644035.1 Vogesella mureinivorans
GATCGACACCAGCGCCAGCGGAATCACGATGCACAGGGTGGCCAGGAAGCTGCGATAGGTCAGCAGACACAGCACGATCACCGCCGCGTAGACCCACAGCATCATCGGCAGCTGCTGGGCGGCCACGACTTCGTTGGTGGCCGCCATCACGCCGGCATTGCCGGTGGCGAGGCGCAGATTCACCTGGTGGCTGACGAACTCCTCGCCCGCGGCTTCCGCCGTATCGCGCTGCTCGGCCAGCTGCAGGCGCAGGTTGGTACCGGGGAACCAGGCATCATTCTGTTCGCGGAAGCTCTTCACGGCATCCAGGACGCGCTGGATGGTGGTGGCCTTGTGGTCGGCGAGGAACAGCATCACCGGGATCGCGCTGCAGTCGGAATTCAGCAGTCCGGAATCGGTCTCGAAGCCCTGGGTGGCGACGCGCAGCTGGTCTGAGTCGCGCGGCAGCACGCGCCAGCGGCTGTTGCCCTCGTTCCAGCCGGCGTTGACGATCTTGGCTGCCACCGGCAGCGACATCACCTGCTGCACGCCCTCGACGTTCTGCATGTGCCAGCTGAAACGGTCGATCAGCTCCATGCTCGGATAGCTCAAGGTGCAGGCATCGGGACGCGCCTCGACGATCACGTACATCATGTCGACGCCCAGCGAGAAAGCGCTGCCGATGGCCGCGGCGTCCTGGTTGAAGCGCGAGTCCGGACGCAGCTCGGGCACGCCGGCCTCGCTATCGCCAATCTGCATCTGCTGCGCCTTGTCCCAGGCCAGCACGCCGATGGCGACGCTGACCAGGAT
>NZ_VMTV02000628.1 GCF_007644035.1 Vogesella mureinivorans
TCAAAGGTAAAGCGATCTTGTATGCAGATCGTGTGACGGACTCTATGCAGAAAGCCATAGATGAGACTGAACGTCGTAGAGCTAAACAAATTCAATTTAATGAGAAACACGGCATTATTCCACGCAGTGCAGTTCGTCAAGCAATCAAAGAAATCGATACCGGCGAGGTGCTCACTGACGATCAAATTGATGATGCGATTGTTGAGCAACAACATGCTTATGTTTTGGCGGGCTACAAATATCAGATTGACCCGCAAAATGACTATCAAATCTTTTCAGCACCTATCAAGGTGGTGGTGAAATAACTTATCGGGTTGTATGGGGTTAAAAAGGTACTTTGACATTTTTAGGGAAATTGGGAAAAAGAATAAAAA
>NZ_VMTV02001099.1 GCF_007644035.1 Vogesella mureinivorans
GCGTGGGTCATCGTCAACGGGCAAGCGGTGCCGGCCTCGGCCTGGCTGCACAGGTACATCAGCCCGGCGCGGGCAACGTGCGCCCCGCGCCGGTCCGCATGATTCCATGAGAACGCATGCACGCCTGCGTCCATCGCCACCTGCATGATCCGGTGGTAGGCCGGGTGGAACTCGACTTCGTCGATGCGTCGCCCGTAGCGATCGAAGGATCGCAGGCGCGGGCGATGCAGGTTGGCCTGCTCGCCCAGCGCCACCAGTTCCCCGCCTGCACGCCCACCCAGATCGGACAGCTGGGCCGCAGCCCAGCCGCCGCCGTGACGCTCGACGTGTTGCCTCAGTACGCCGTCCGCCAGCCAGAGATTGCAGGCGGGCAG
>NZ_VMTV02000588.1 GCF_007644035.1 Vogesella mureinivorans
GAGCTGCGCGAACAGATCCAGGCGCGCGAGGCGATCCAGGCCCAGCTCGAACACCAGGTGCTGCACGATGCCCTGACCGGCCTGCCCAATCGCGGCTACCTGCGCGACCGCCTGCAGCGCGTGCTCGGCCGCGCGCGCCGTCATCCCGGGCAGGAGTTCGCCCTGCTCTACCTCGATGTCGATCGCTTCAAGGTCATCAACGACAGCCTGGGCCACTCGGCCGGCGACGCCGTGCTGGTCGAGGTAGCCCAGCGCTTCCTCGGCTGCGTGCGCGAGAACGACGTGGTGGCGCGGCTCAGCGGCGACGAGTTCGCGATCCTGCTGGAGGACTACGTCGACCCCGACACCCCGACCCTGGTCGCCCAGCGCATCAT
>NZ_VMTV02000791.1 GCF_007644035.1 Vogesella mureinivorans
GGGAGTCGCCAAGTTGGTTAAGGCACCGGATTTTGATTCCGGCATGCGAAGGTTCGAATCCTTCCTCCTCAGCCATTATCCTGCATAACAAAGAATACTGGGGAGTCGCCAAGTTGGTTAAGGCACCGGATTTTGATTCCGGCATGCGAAGGTTCGAATCCTTCCTCCTCAGCCAAGCTTCCAGAGTGAAGTGAGAAAAAGAGCGTGTAAGTACTTCTTACACGCTTTTTCTTTATCTACCGATCCTAAGGCATTCCAGTTATGGCGGCATACGACAGTTTGATGGTCTTCACCGGGACAGCGAACCCGGAACTTGCACAAAACGTGGTGAAACACCTCGATATTTCCCTCGGCCGTGCCGATGTGGGCAAGTTCAGTGATGGTGAAGTGGCAGTAGAGTTGCTGGAAAACGTGCGCGGTCGCGACGTTTTCATCCTGCAGCCTACCTGTGCCCCAACCAACGATAACCTGATGGAAATCCTGACCATGGCCGACGCGCTCAAGCGCGCCTCTGCCGGCCGGATTACTGCGGCGATTCCGTACTTCGGTTACGCCCGTCAGGACCGTCGCCCCCGTTCCGCCCGTGTACCGATTACCGCCAAGCTGGTGGCCAACATGCTGACCAGCGCCGGTGTAGACCGTGTACTGACCGTCGACCTGCACGCCGACCAGATCCAGGGCTTTTTCGACATGCCGGTGGATAACGTCTACGCTACCCCGGTACTGCTGAAAGATATCCGCAGCCAGCGTTTTGAAGACCTGATCGTGGTGAGCCCGGACGTAGGCGGCGTGGTACGCGCCCGTGCCGTGGCCAAGGCGCTGAATACCGACCTGGCCATCATCGACAAGCGTCGCCCGAAGGCCAACGTGGCCGAGGTGATGAACATCATCGGTGAAGTGCAAGGCCGCACCTGCCTGATCGTGGACGACATGATCGACACCGCCAATACCCTGTGCAAAGCTGCTTCCGCCCTGAAAGAGCGTGGCGCCCAGCGTGTACTGGCTTACGCTTCCCACGCCGTGTTCTCCGGGCAGGCTGTGGATCGCATCACTAATTCGGACATCGACGAAGTTGTCATCACCGATACCATTCCGCTGTCGGCCCAGGCCAAACAGTGCAGCCGCATCCGCGTGGTATCCATTGGTGGCCTGATCGCAGAAACCCTGCGTCGCATCAACAACGAAGAATCGGTGTCCTACCTCTTCAATGAGGATCTGGTTTCGTCGGGCGCTTGCCTGCCGTAAACGTTCAGCCCGCTGGTCGCGGTGGGCTGGAGACTTAAATGAAGCTGAAAAGCTAACTGGAGTATTTCACATGGCAATCGAAGTTATCGCTACCAAGCGCGTACAAGAAGGTACTGGTGCGAGCCGCCGCCTGCGTATCGCTGGTCAGACCCCGGCTGTGGTATACGGCGCTGGTAAAGACGCTGTATCCATCACCCTGGATCACAACACTATGTACTACGCTCTGAAAAACGAAGCGTTCCACAACGAAGTACTGGAACTGGTTATCGACGGTCAGAAAGAGCAAGTAAAAATCGCTGCTTTCCAGATGCACCCGTTCAAGCAACTGGTTCTGCACATCGACTTCGCTCGCGTGTAATAGATTAAGCCGTGCCGCCTGGCGGTAACGGTACTGGGCTCGTTGCGGCTAAACCTGCAGCGGGCCTTTTTCATGGAATACAGGAAATGACAGCCATCCGTCTGGTGGTCGGCCTGGGCAACCCCGGCGCCGAATACGAAAAAACCCGTCACAACGCCGGCTTCTGGCTGGTAGACGAGCTGGCCTGGCAGCACAAGGCCAGCTTGCGTGCCGAAGGCAAATACTTTGGCGAAGTGGCCCGTGCGGTACTGCCCGGCGGCGACCTGTGGCTGCTCAAACCCATGACCTACATGAACCTGTCCGGCCAGGCTGTGGGCGCGCTGGCACGCTTTTACAAGATCGCGCCAGAGGAAATCCTGGTGGTGCACGACGAGCTGGACCTGCCGCCCGGCGCGGCACGCTTCAAGCAGGGCGGGGGGCATGGCGGCCACAACGGGCTGAAAGACATCATTGCCAAGATCGGCTCGCCCAACTTCTGGCGCCTGCGTATCGGCATTGGCCACCCGGGCGACCGCAACGAAGTAGCCAACTTTGTGCTGAAAAAAGCCCGTGCCGAAGAACAGCAAGCCATCGACGACGCCATCGCCAAAGCCATGCAGGTCATGGCGCAAGCCATCGCCGGCGACATGCCCGCCGCCATGAAAACGCTACACACCGCCGCCAAGTAAAGCGCGGCCAAGGTTGGCCGCAAGCGGCCGAAAACAAAGAACACGGCACCGGGTGATACAATCACGCGGTGTATGCCTGCCCCGGTGGCAGGCCGGATATTTCGAGGAATCACCATGAGTCTGAAATGCGGTATTGTCGGCCTGCCCAACGTAGGCAAATCCACCCTGTTTAACGCGCTGACCAAAGCCGGTATCGAAGCGGCCAACTACCCGTTCTGCACCATCGAGCCGAACGTGGGCATCGTAGAAGTGCCGGACCCGCGCCTGCAGCAGCTGGCCGCCATCATCAACCCGCAGAAAATCCAGCCTGCCATCGTCGAGTTTGTCGACATCGCCGGCCTGGTAGCGGGCGCCTCCAAGGGCGAAGGCCTGGGTAACAAGTTCCTGGCCAATATCCGCGAAACCGACGCCATCGTGAACGTGGTGCGTTGCTTTGACGACGACAATATCGTGCACGTAGCCGGTAAAGTCGACCCGATCTCCGATATCGAAACCATCGGCACCGAGCTGGCGCTGGCCGACCTGGCCTCGGTAGAAAAAGCCATCGCCCGTGACGGCAAGAAAGCCAAATCCGGCGATAAAGACGCGCAGAAGCTGGTGGCCGTGCTGGAAAAAGTGCTGCCGCACCTGAACGAAGGCAAGCCGCTGCGCAGCTTCAAGCTGGACGACGAAGACAAGGCGCTGCTCAAGCCGCTGTGCCTGCTCACTATCAAGCCGGCCATGTACGTGGCCAACGTGGCAGAAGATGGCTTCCAGAACAACCCGCATCTGGACAAGCTCACCGCCCTGGCCGCCGCTGAAGGCGCGCCGGTAGTAGCGCTGTGCGCCGCTATCGAGAGCGAAATTGCCGACCTGGACGACGCCGATAAAACCGAATTCCTGGCCGAAATGGGTCTGGAAGAGCCTGGCCTGGACCGCTTGATCCGCACCGGTTACACCCTGCTGGGCCTGCAAACCTACTTTACCGCTGGCGTGAAAGAAGTCCGCGCCTGGACCATCCGTGTTGGCGATACCGCACCGCAAGCCGCCGGCGTGATCCATACCGACTTCGAGCGTGGCTTCATCCGTGCGCAAACCATCGCCTTCAATGACTTCATCACCCTGGGTGGCGAAGCCAAGGCCAAGGAAGCCGGCAAGATGCGCGCAGAAGGCAAAGAATACGTGGTGCAAGACGGCGACGTGCTGAACTTCCTGTTCAACGTGTAAGCCGTAGCACTGTAGCGGCGCCCAGTGGGTGCTGCTCATAACAACAAGCCCCGTCCTGACGGGGCTTGTTGTTTTTGTTGGGTGCAGGAATCTGGCACAGGCGAATGGGGGGCTCCCAGCAGTGCGTGAGTAGCTGTCCAAATGGACAGGTCTTGCTAAGAACTTTTGTTGAAAAGTAAAAGTCCTAGCATTGATGAATATCGCCATTGAAATAATGGAATGTATAAAACATAGCGTTGCGCTGAATCTATAACGTGGCGAACGGCAAGACGCTTGTTTGCTACGCCATGTGTTCCCATTGTGTGCGGTTGGCTGTCGATGCCGCCAGGCACTTGCCTGGTGTGTAGCTGCCCCGCCCGGACCGCTTGATATCCTGTTACCCCAGTCAGTTTGCCCCTTGTCAGCCCGGCTTATCCATAGCCTTGGGCTGCATGGGCGTTATACCCGTTTGTTCAAAAAGGAAAACCATGACCCGCTTTGCCTCCCTGCTCCCCATGTTTCTGCTGTGTTGCCTGACTGCCTGTGGTGGCGGTGGAGGTGGCGGCGGTAGTTTGGGTGGCGGGGTGACGCCGCCACCGCCAGCCAAAATCGACCCGCAGGGCCTTTGGCAAGGTACGGCCAAGTCTGCCAGCAACGAGCTGAATATCGAGGTGGCTGCGGATGGTTTGGGCGGCGCTTACGCCGTATTGAATGCGGCGGATGGTGCGCCAGCCGAAGCCCTGTACATGACGGGTTTCAGCGCGGAAAACTTTGTGGCCGGTAGCAAGAACACCAGTGGCAAAGGCTACTATCGTCATGTGGCAGGGGGCTTTTATCAATCGCTTGACTCGTCTAGCGTCACGGTACAGTCGGGCGGCAGTCAAAAAACATTGCAGTTTCAGGTGGCGGCTGGCCTGAACGGCAGCAACCCGCGCAGCGTCACGGTGACTTACAACAGCCAATACGATAGCGCAGCGAGCATTGCCAGCGTGCTGGGGGGCTATACCAGCAAGCAGGCAGGCAATACCTTGGCTACCCTGACACTGTCCGATGCAAACCCCAATAGCATGCTGATCAGCGGCAACCCGGCATGTGTGTTCAGCAATAGCCGCTTTAGCGTGCTGGATAGCCGCAAAAACCTGTTCTCTGTCGTCGGTATTTTCAACGGCACAGACTGTGCCTTTACCGGCACGGCCGGCGGCGTGGCCTACGCTACCCTGAGCGAAAGTGGGCAGGTAAATGGCCTGAGCATGATGCTGCAAGCGATGGATGGCAGCGGCATGTACGTGTTCCAGGGTAGCAAGGATTAAGCAGGGCCGGGCTGGCTGTGCGGTCCGGGGCTTCACAGCCCAGGTCGTACTACCAGCTTTTTCATTTGCTTATCGGTATTTGTTCCAACCGAATGCTGGAGTCAAAAAGTCGGGTTTGTTATAGTTCGTTTCATTGTATTGATTATTAAATCAATAGCCATAAGGAATAAAATCATGAAAAAGACCCTGCTCGCTCTGACACTGATCGGCTTTGCGGCCAACGTTTACGCTGCAGACCTGCTGGATACCGTACAGCAACGCGGCACGCTGAAAATCGCACTGGAAGGCACCTACCCGCCATTCAACTTCAAGGACAAAGAGCAGAAGCTGACCGGCTTTGAAGTAGAGCTGGGCAATGCGCTGGCGCAAAAGCTGAAGCTGAAGCCGGAGTTCACCACTGGTGAATGGAGCGGCCTGCTGGCCGGCCTGCAAGGCGGCAAGTTCGACGTGGTGCTGAACCAGGTGTCGATTACCGACAAGCGTAAGGAAGTGTTCGACTTCTCGCAGCCGTACACCATTTCCAGCGCGCAGCTGATCGTACGCAAGGACGAAAAACGCAGCTTCAAGAGCCTGGCCGACCTGGCCGGCAAGAAAATGGGCGTGACCCAGGGCAGCAACTACGCCGAGATGGTGAAGGCGCAGGGCGGTATCGAAGCCAAGTTTTACCCATCCGCCGCAGAAATTTTCCAGGATCTGGCGCTGGGCCGTGTGGATGCGGCAGTGAACGACAGCCTGCTGATTCCGTTTGCACTGAAAGAAGCCAAGCTGCCGCTGAAAGCCGGCGCGCCGGTAGGTGGCACCACGCAGATGGGTATTCCGTTTGCCAAAGGTAACCCCAAGTTCAAGGCCGCCATCGACAATGCCCTGAACGCGCTGCACAAAGACGGCTCGTTCAAGAAAATTTCGGTGAAGTGGTTCGGTATTGATGTATCGAAAGCACCCGCTGCGCGATAATCCTGCAGCTTGAATATCACGCCCCTGCCGTGTGCGGGGGCGTTTGTGTTTTGGAGAGTGAAAATGGAATGGTTGAGTCTGGCGCAAGAGGCGCTGCCCGTGCTGCTCAAAGGGGCCGGGCTAACGGTGTTCTTTGCCCTGAGCGCCATGGTGCTGGGTTTGACATTGGGCTTTGTGGTGGCCATGGTGCGCCTGGCACGTGTGCCGCTGCTGGCGCCGCTGGTGGCGTTTTATGTGAGCGCCATGCGCGGTACGCCGCTGCTGGTGCAGATTTTTGTCATCTATTATGGCCTGCCGTCGGTAGGCATCGAATTCGAGCCGGTCACCGCCGGCGTACTGGCCTTGACGCTAAACGTGGCGGCTTACCTGTCGGAAAGCCTGCGCGGTGCCATTGCCGGGGTGGATAAGGGGCAGTGGGACGCGGCGCAGTCGCTGGGGCTGAGCTGGTGGCAGAGCATGCGGCACATCATTGCGCCACAAGGTATACGCCTGGCGGTGCCCAGCCTGGCCAACAGCCTGATTTCGCTGATCAAGGACACCTCGCTGGTGTCGGTGATTACCGTGTCCGAGCTGATGATGGCCACCAAAGACATGATCGCGCAGACCTTCCAGCCGCTGCCGCTGTACCTGATGGCCGCGGCGATCTACTGGGTGCTGAGCGCGCTGTTCGAACGCGTACAAAAGCGCGTAGAGCAGCATTACGCCAAAGCCTACCAACGTTAAGCCTGTACGCAGCCTGCGTGCGCTGCGCGTGCAGGCTGGCAGACACATACCGGCCAGGGTTGGCCGCAAGGGGAACAGACCATGAAATTTGCTACCAAGGCCATACACGCCGGGTTTGACTGCCACCAGCACAACCGGGCGCTGATGCCGCCCATTTACCAGACCTCGGCCTTTGCCCACGATGCGGTAGGCGAGCAGCTGGATTTTGCCTACGCCCGTACCGGTACGCCTACCCGTGCGGCGCTGGAGGCCAACCTGGCGGCGCTGGAAGAGGCACAGCACGGCCTGGCCTTCGCCAGCGGCATGGCTGCGGTGGACGCTGTGCTGCGCGCCACGCTGCAGCCGGGCGACGAGGTGATTGCGGTGGCCGATTTGTACGGCGGCGCCTACCGCATTCTGGATAAAGTGATGCAGCCGCTGGGCATCAAGGTGACCTTTGCCGACCTGAGCAATGCGGCCAACCTGCAGGCGGCGATCAGCCCGCAAACCCGCCTGGTGTGGCTGGAAACCCCCACCAACCCGCTGCTGAACCTGGTAGACGTGGCTGCGCTGTCGGCCATTGCCCACGCGCACGGTGCCGTGGTGGCCGTGGACAACACGTTTGCCACGCCTTACCTGCAAAACCCGCTTAATCAGGGCGCGGATATCGTGGTGCACTCGGCCACCAAGTATCTGGGCGGCCATTCGGATGTGCTGCTGGGCCTGGTGGCGGTGAACGACGAGGCGCTGTTCAAGGCCATCAAGTTTATCCAGAACGCTGCCGGTGCCGTGCCCGGCCCGCAAGACTGCTTCCTGACCCTGCGCGGTATCAAGACGCTGGCACTGCGCATGGAGCGCCACTGCGACAACGCCGAGCGCGTGGCTGCCTATTTGCAGCAGCACCCGGCTATCGAGAAAGTGTTCTTCCCCGGCCTGGCCGATCACCCGGGCCACGCGCTGGCCAAACGCCAGATGCGCCGCTTTGGCGGTATCGTTACCGTGTACCTGAAAGACGACAGCCGCGAAGCCGCCAGCCGCGTGGCCAGCCGCTTGCAGCTGTTCATGCTGGCCGAGTCACTGGGCGGGGTCGAATCGCTGGTAAACCACAGCTACACCATGTCGCACGGTGGCATGCCGCCGGCGCAAAAAGCAGCGCTGGGTATCCGCGAGGGGCAGCTGCGTTTGTCTATCGGCATCGAGGATATCGATGACATTCTGGCTGACTTGGCGCAGGCGTTGGCGTAAGCAATAAGTAATTTTGCGCAAATGACGTATTGATTCAATAATGAATAAATATTGAACAAGGCGGCAAGGCCATGAGGCGTGTGTGGCAAGGATGGGTATTGGGGGCATGTTTGCTGATGCAGGTGGCGTTTGCCACCAGCTTGCCTGCCATGGTCGTGGTCACCGAGGACGCCCGGCCGCTGCATTATCTATGGCAGGGCCAGCTACAAGGCGAGGCCCCTCCTTTTATTCATTTGCTCATGCAAGATGCTGGTCTGCGCTATAGCCAGCAGGTTTACCCTTGGGCGCGCGCTTACATGATGGCCAGCAGCCTGCCCAATGTGCTGATCTACTCTATGGCGCGCACGCCAGAGCGCGAGACGCAGTTTCAGTGGGTAGGCAAACTGCTTACCGTGCAGTACGCCATGTATGCGCTGCAGACACGCCAGGACATTCGCGCCCGCACGGTAGACGAGCTGCGTCATTATCGGCTGGGGGTAACGGCCAACGATGTGCGCGCCCATTGGCTGCGCGAGCAGGGTATTCCGGAGGCGACGCCGGATAGCCGTACAGGCATGGATGTGGCGCATAACGGGCTGAGCAATATGCGCAAGCTGATGCAGGGCAGGGTGGATATGGTGCCGACCTCGGCGGTAGGGCTGCGCTCTTTTTGCCTAACCGAAAACGTAGACTGCAACCGTTTTCGCCGGGTCATGGTGTTGCCTTTCAGTGTGGATTTGTATGTGGCCGCTAGCCTGAAAACAGCCCCGCCAGTGATGCAGGCACTGCGTCATAGCTACGAACGTTTGGTTCGCAATGGTAGCTATCAGCGGCTCATGTCGCCCTACACTGATCGTGCCAGCCTGGCTCTGCGGCCTTAGGAATGCGTGTTCATGAATGAATATATGCTGCGTCTGCTGGTGATGGTGTGTGTATGGGGCATGTCCTGTATGGCCCTGCCCGCCCGTGCCGTCAGCTTTCGTGTGGTAACCGAAGATGCTCCGCCTTTTACGTATCGGGTAGGCGACGAGCTGGCCGGCCCGGCCTTGCCCTTTATCGACAAGCTCATGCAGTCTGCGGGCCTACCCTATACCCATCATGTCTATCCTTGGGCGCGCAGCATGGCGCTGGCCCAGCATGCGCCGAATGTGCTGATTTACGCCTTGGCACGCACGCCGGAGCGCGAGAGCCGCTTTCACTGGATAGGCGAGCTGGTGGGTCTGCACGTTCACCTTTATGGCATGGTTGGCCGCAAGAGCCTGCAGATAGTGTCTATGGAGCAAGCCAGGCAGCTGCGTATTGGTGTCATCAATAAAGATGTACGGCTGGATTGGTTCAAGGCCAATGGTTTTAGCGAGCTGACGCCCAGCTCGGTGGGTGGGCTGGACCTGTCCGAGAATAACGATGTGAACATGCTCAAACTGCGACGTGGCATGGTCGATGCGGTACCGGTTAGCCGTATTGCCATGCAAACCTATTGCCGCCAGCAAAAGCTGGACTGCGGCCAGTTCCGTCCGCTGTATCCGCTACCGGTGACGATGTCGCTGTATTTGGCCGCCAGTAAAAAGACCCCATACGAGCATGTGAATACCCTGCGTTACCACTACCGCAAGCTGGTACAGAACGGCACCCACCATCAGGCATTTGCACGACTGGCGGAGGATTAAGAAGACTCAACGCCAACAGCGTGTGTATCACTCTGTGCCCTGCGTATCGTAGCCCAGATAATTTTGCAGAATCTGCCCGACCTCTCCCTGTGCATTCAGTCGGCTAAAAGCTTGCTGTAACGCCTGTAACTGCGCCTTGGGGTAGTCCCTGTGGCAGGCCAGCCAGGAATCGGCCTCGCCCAGCGTGGCCACGGCTTTCAGCGGGAAACCCACCAGCCGGGCTTCGTAGCGTGCTACCACATCGTGTACTGCCCAGTAGTCGGCTTGGCCCAGCTGCAACAGGCGCAGGCCATCATTCACTACATTGGTCGTGCTGTAAGGCAGCCGTTTTTGTTGCAGGCGGATTTCTGCCGACGAGCCAGCCAGTACGGTAATACGCGCATCCGCGGCAGCTTGGGGGCTGGCCAGGCGGGCGTTGCCTGCCCAGCCGTACAGGCGTACCTGCCCGGGGAGAATCAGGCCTACCCACTGGTACTGCTTTTCGCGCGCAGGCAGGCGGGTAAGCGGGAAAATGCAGGTGGTGCGATGCTGGCTGGCCATGAGCTGGGCGCGTCGCCAAGGTACCGTGCTGATCTCGACGGTCATGCCTGCCTGGTTGGCCGCACGTTGCACCAGCTCGTCGGCTATGCCGGGTTTCTGCCCGCTACCGGGGCCCATGTGCAAGGGTGGATACAGCATGCTATAGGCTTGTAGCACGGCCTGGGCGTGGGCGGGTGGGGTAAAGAACAGCAAGAGTGTCAGTAGGCGAGTCAGCATCTACAGCAGGGTCGGGGTAAATAAAACCGGGGAAAATAAAAAAGCGCGCAGGCCAAAGCCTGCACGCCTTGATTGTACGCCTGTCGGCTTAGCCTGCCTTGACGCAATCCACGCAATAGACTTTCTGGCCGTCTACCAGGGTGGCTACCAGGCCATGTACGTCGGTTTCAAAGCCGGGTAGCTGGCTATTGAAGGCCTGCACAAAGCGCAGGTAGTCGACGATGGTGGTATTGAACACTTCACCCGGAATCAGCAGCGGAATGCCTGGCGGGTACGGGGTCAGCAGCACGGCGGTGACGCGGCCTTCCAGCGCTTCTACCGGCACGCGTTCGATTTCGCGGTGTGCCATCTTGGCAAAGGCATCCGCCGGGCGCATGGCCGGCTCCATATCCGACAGGTAGATCTCGGTGGTGAGGCGGGCGATGTCGTGCTCGCGGTACAGGCTGTGAATCTTCAGGCACAGGTCTTTCAGGCCCACGCGCTCGTACTGCGGGTACTTGGCAACAAATTCCGGCATCACGCGCCACAGCGGCTGGTTTTTGTCGAAGTCGTCCTTGAACTGCTGCAGCAGCGAGATCAGCGTGTTCCAGCGGCCTTTGGTAATGCCGATGGTAAACATGATGAAGAAGCTGTACAGGCCGGTTTTTTCCACCACCACACCGTGTTCGGTCAGGTATTTGGTGACGATGGCGGCCGGGATGCCCAGCTCCTCAAAGCTGCCGTCCAGCGACAGGCCCGGGGTCAGCAGGGTGGCCTTGATCGGGTCCAGCATGTTGAAGCCTTCTTCGATACCGGCAAAGCCGTGCCAGCTGTCTTCCGGTTTCAGCGTCCAGTCGATCGGGTCGCAGATGCCGTCATCAGACAGCGCATCCGGGCCCCATACGCTGAACCACCAGTCGTCGCCGTATTCTTCGTCTACCTTGCGCATGGCGCGGCGGAAGTCCAGCGCCTCGACCAGCGATTCTTCTACCAGCGCCTGGCCACCCGGCTGTTCCATCATGGCGGCTGCGACGTCGCAGCTGGCGATAATGGCGTACTGCGGGCTGGTGGACGTGTGCATCAGGTAGGCTTCGTTGAAGCTCATGGTGTCCAGCTTGCGGTTCTCCGGGTCCTGCACCAGGATCTGCGAGGCTTGCGAAATGCCGGCCAGCAGTTTGTGGGTGGACTGGGTGGAGAAAATCATCGATTCCTTGCAGCGCGGGCGGCCCTCGCCAATGGCGTGGAAGTCACCGTAGAAATCGTGGAAGCTGGCGTGCGGCAGCCAGGCTTCGTCAAAGTGCAGCGTGTCGACTTCACCATCCAGCATGCCCTTGATCTCTTCTACGTTGTACAGAATGCCGTCGTAGGTGGACTGGGTAATGGTGAGGATGCGTGGCTTGGCGTTGGGGTTTTTGGCCAGTGCTTCGCGGGCGAAAGGGTTGGCCGCAATCTTGGCGCGGATGCTGTCCAGCGAGAACTCGCTTTTCGGGATCGGGCCGATGATGCCGTAGTGGTTGCGCGTGGGCATCAGGAACACCGGGATGGCCCCGGTCATCATGATGGCGTGCAGGTTGGATTTGTGGCAGTTGCGGTCTACCAGCACGATATCGCCGGCGGCCACGGTGCTGTGCCACACGATCTTGTTACTGGTAGAGGTGCCGTTGGTAACGAAGAACAGGTGGTCACTGCTGAAAATACGCGCGGCGTTGCGCTCGGACGCGGCTACCGGGCCGGTGTGGTCCAGCAGCTGGCCCAGCTCGTCCACCGCGTTGCACACGTCGGCGCGCAGCATGTTTTCGCCAAAGAACTGGTGGAACATCTGGCCTACCGGGCTTTTCAGGAAGGCCACGCCGCCGGAGTGACCCGGGCAGTGCCAGCTGTAGGAGCCATCGTAGGCGTAGTTCACCAGCGCACGGAAGAACGGTGGTGCCAGGCTGTCCAGGTAGGATTTGGCTTCGCGGATGATGTGGCGTGCCACGAACTCCGGCGTGTCTTCGTGCATGTGGATGAAACCATGCAGCTCGCGCAGGATGTCATTGGGAATATGGCGTGCGGTGCGGGTTTCGCCGTACAGGTACACCGGGATATCCGGGTTGCGGCGGCGGATTTCCGCCACAAAGCCGTACAGGCCGCCCAGTGCGGTTTCGGCCGAGTCGTCGGTGTGGAATTCCTCGTCATCGATGGACAGGATGAAACCGGCGGCGCGGCTTTGCTGCTGTGCAAACGAGGTCAGATCGCCATAGCTGGTGTAGCCAATGACGCTCATGCCCTCGGCTTCGATGGCGGCGGCCAGTTCACGAATACCGGAACCACTGGTGTTCTCGGAACGGAAGTCCTCGTCGATGATGACGATGGGAAAGTGAAAACGCATACCTGAGTCCTTGTTACTGTTAACTCGGACACATCAGGCTGCCGTAAGGCCGCTTGGGCAGAGCGTGAACCACGCCGGGTGCGACAGTGTGGTTCGGTGCACCTGTAACGCCAATGCTGGCCTTCGCGGCGGGGCCGGAAGTGTCACTCGGTGCGCGTTGGGGCACAGTTCTGTACGTACGACGTGATGCCGCCGCCCTGGATGGCTGGCCTTGAGGCGCGATTGTTTATCCGCCATGCACTGCACGACGGAACAAAGGGGCGCTTTGCACCGCGGTCCGCACTGGGAGGCTCGCCTCCTTCACGTCTGCCGGCTTAGGGTGTTGTCGTCCGGGTGGCCTGGATGAGGTTGGCCGCAACGGAAAACACCTTCGAATAACCCAAGAAAGCGCGCATTGTAGCGGCATTGTGGGCGTTTATGTTGCACGGCAGTATTACAGCCAGAAAAAGTTTTTCTGTCAGTGCGCAAGGCGGGCTGGCGGCTGCGTGATTTGATCAAAAGCCTTGCCGGAACAAGCGTTTGCTAGCCGGTGCTGTCGGTGTCCGCTGGGGGTGGGCTGGTGGGTGGGCGGCGCTTTTTCCACAGCCGTGGTGCAGCGCGCAGCAGAATACTGCCGCTGGCCAGCAAGAGTAGTAGCGCCAGCGGCAGCACGACCAGATAGGGGAACCACAGTATCGCTGCGGCCAACATCAGCAGCACCAGCGCAATGCTGGCAAAAGCCCTGGCTTCGCTGTCTTCCACGCTGCGTGTACCGCGGATGGCGCTATCCAGCGCATCTCCCAGCCGTGCGGCCTGGCGGGCAGCGGCGGCGGCGCTGGCCACCGCGTGCTGGCGCAGCGGTAGCTTGGGGCCTTGCTGGCGGGGTTTGGCCAGGGCTGGCCGCTTGTGTGTGCCGCTCAGCACGACCTCGGTAGCGTGGTCGATGTCCTGCAAAAAGCGTGTTTCCATTTGGGCAGCCAGGCTGTTGTCTTCTATGGCTACGTCTAGCTCGCGGTTGGCCAGCCAGCTGGAGATATTCAGATTGGTGGAGCCAATGCGCGCCCAGCGGCCATCCGCCACCGCGGTTTTGGCGTGGATCATGGGCCCGTTCCATTCGAACACGCGTACACCGGCCTCCAGCAGCGGGCGGTACAGCGTGCGCGAGACGGTGGCGATCCAGCCGATATCGCTGCTGCGCGGTACCAGCAGGCGCACATCCACACCATCGCGGGCGGCGTTGCATAGCGCGCTCAGGTAGGCGCTGGTACCCATGAAGTAGGCGTCGGTCAGCCACAGCCGTTCGCGGGCGAAGCCGGCGATCAGCAAGTCCAGCCGCATCAGCTTGGCGGTGGACGGGGTGGTGGCGATCAGCCGTGCGCTAACCTGACCCGCTGGCTCAAGGTTGGCCGCAAGGCTGGGCAAGGGCTCGCCGCAGGCCGCCCAGCTGTCGGCAAATGCCGCGACGGCATCGCCCAGCAGCGGGCCGCGCAGGCGCAGGCCGGTATCGCGCCAGCCCAGCCAGCGCGAGCTGGCACACAGGCCACCGATAAACGCGGTATCGCCATCCACCACAATCAGCTTGCGATGATCACGCCCCAGCAGGCTCAGGCCACTGCGCCAGCCGGGGGCTTGCCAGGCGCGTACCTGCGCCCCGGCCTCTAGCAGGGGAGTGAAGAAGCCGCTGTAGTGTTCGCGCCAGCAGCCCAGCCAGTCGTATAGCACATACACCTGCACGCCTTGCGCCAGGCGCTCCAGCAGCAAGCCGCGTAGTTGCTGGCCGAATTCGTCGTCGGCAAACAGATACATCTCGATCAGGATGCTGTATCTGGCGCTGGCTATGCTGTCCCACCAGGCCTGGAAATTGGCCTCGGCATCAAACAGCACGTCGATCTGGTTGCCCGCTACCAGCGGTGCGCCAGCCGAGCGCGCCAGTGCCTGTTCAGCCAGCTGGCGGAACAGTGTGTCCTGTGTGGATGCGGTGTGATGCGATGCCATTTGTTTATTGTCTGACAGTATTAAAAATCCATTATTTTGTAGGGTTCCGACTATCAGCCAGGCAAGTCGTTTTTTTGAATGTTGGTGTCTCTAAATTATAAAGTGACGTGCGGGTAATCCCGCATTCTGTAGTGATAAAATTACAATAAGTCTTTGTTTATTAAATGATAATGCGTCGCACAAAAAGCGGTTGCAGGGTCAGCATTCTTGACCTTAGAATCGAAACATTCGCATCACATTATAAGCAGGGACAAAAGATGGACAGACAGCGCTGGCTGGAGGGCACTTTATACAGCCCGGATTTCGAACAAGACAGCTGTGGTTTCGGCCTGATCGCCCAACTGGACGACAAGCCTTCGCACTGGCTGGTCAATACCGCCATATCTTCCTTGGCCAAGCTCACCCACCGCGGCGCCGTAGCTGCCGATGGCAAATCGGGCGACGGCTGTGGTTTGCTGTTCCGCAAACCAGACGGTTTTCTGCGTGAAGTCGCCGCCGAAGCCGGTTTTGCCCTGAAGGCAGTGTACGCCGCAGGCCTGGTGTTTGCCCACCCGGATGCCGCGCAGGGCGAGCGTAGCCGCAACAGGCTAAAAGAATTCCTGGAAGCCCAGGGCCTGGAAGTGGCCGGCTTCCGCGAGGTGCCTATCGATATCGGCGCCTGTGGCGAGCAGGCCATGGCATCGTTGCCTAGCTTCTACCAGGTATTTGTAAACTGCCCCTTCGGCATGGACGAGCTGTCGTTCCAACGCCGCCTGTATATGGGTCGTCGCCAGGCTGAAAAAGCCAACAAGGCAGACGACCCTTATTTTTATCTGCCGACGCTGTCGCCGCACACCCTGTCGTACAAGGGCCTGGTGACGCCGGATAACCTGCACAAGTTCTATCTGGACTTGTCCGACCCGCGTTTCGAGTCCAGCCTGGCGGTATTCCACCAGCGTTTCTCCACCAATACCTGGCCGCAGTGGAAACTGGCGCAGCCGTTCCGCTTCCTGGCGCACAACGGCGAGATCAACACCGTACAGGGCAACCGTCACTGGGCCCGTGCCCGCGAGCGCATCATGACCTCGCCGCACATCGATATGGACGCCATCCGTCCTATCGTGCAAACCGACGGCTCCGACTCCATGAGCCTGGACAACATGCTGGAAGGCCTGCTGATGGGCGGCATTCCGCTGTTCCGTGCGCTGCGCCTGTTGGTGCCGCCGGCATGGCAGAACGTGGATTCCACCGATAAAGACCTGCGTGCCTTCTACGAATTCAACTCCATGCATATGGAGCCGTGGGATGGCCCGGCCGGTATCGTGCTGACCGACGGCCGCTACGCCGGCTGTATGCTGGATCGTAACGGCCTGCGCCCGGCGCGCTGGGTGCTGACCAAAGACAATATCCTTACCATCGCTTCCGAAGTGGGCGTCTGGGACTACAAGCCGGAAGACGTGGTGAAAAAAGGCCGCGTGAAGCCGGGCCAGCTGTTTGCCGCCGACCTGCAAACCGGCGAAATCCTGTACCCGGAAGACATCGACGCGCAGCTGAAATCGGCCAAACCGTACCGCCAGTGGATCAAGGACGCCGGCTCGCGCCTGGAGCTGTCCATCGAGGACGATGCCGGCCTGGAAGCGTGGCCGAAAGACCAGCTGCTGACCTACCAGAAGCTGTTCAACATCAGTTTTGAAGAGCGCGACCAGATCCTGCGCGTGCTGGCCCAGGACGGCCAGGAAGCCGTAGGCTCGATGGGTGATGACACCCCGATGGCAGTACTCAGCCAGAAGGTACGCTCGCCGTTTGACTACCTGCGCCAGCAGTTTGCCCAGGTGACCAACCCGCCGATCGACCCGATCCGCGAAGCCATCGTGATGTCGCTGAACACCGTATTCGGCCCCGAGCGCAATATGTTCGAGGAAACCGCCGAGCACGCCAAGCGCCTGGAAGTGCGCAGCCCGGTGCTGTCGCGCGAGAAGTTCATCCGCATCACCACGCGTACCGAGCACTACCTGAAAGCCACCACCTTCGACCTGTGTTTCGACCCGGCCGAACGTACCCTGCAACAGGCCATCGAACGCCTGGCCGCGCACGTGGTGGAAGCCGTGCAGGAAGGTACCGTTATTGTGGTGCTGTCCGACCGCACCATTGCGGCCAACCGTCTGCCGATCCCGGCGCTGTTTGCCGTCGGCGCCGTGCATCACGCGCTGATCGACGCGGGCCTGCGCTGCAAGTCCAACATCATTGCCGAAACCGGTACCGTGCGCGACCCGCACCAGATGGCCTGCCTGCTGGGCTACGGTGCGACCGCCGTTTACCCGTACCTGGCCTACCAGACTATCGTGGACCTGGTGACAACCGGGGACGTAAGCCTGCGCGTGAACGAAGCGCTGCAGCACTATCGCAAGGGCATCAACAAGGGCCTGATGAAAGTGCTGTCCAAGATGGGTATTTCCACCATCGCCAGCTACCGTGGTGCCCAGCTGTTCGAAGGCATCGGCCTGCACGAAGACCTGGTACAGCTGTGCCTGAAGGGCACCGTATCGCGTATCTCCGGCGCCAGCTTCGAAGACTTCGAAGAAGACCAGAAGCTGCTGTCGCGCCTGGCATTCAACCCGATGCGCCCGGTGACCCACGGCGGCCTGCTGAAATACGTGCACGGCGAGGAATACCACGCCTACAACCCGGACGTGGTGATGACGCTGCAAAAAGCGGTACAGAACACCGACTACGACGCCTACAAGCAGTACGCCGAGCTGGTGAACACCCGCCCTGTGGCCATGTTCCGCGACCTGATGCAGCTGAATTTTGAAGGCGTGACACCGATTGCCATCGACGAAGTAGAGCCGGTGGAAAGCATCCTCAAGCGCTTTGACTCCGCCGGTATGTCGCTGGGCGCGCTGTCGCCAGAAGCGCACGAAGCCATGGCCACCGCCATGAACCGCCTGGGTGGCCGCTCGAACTCCGGCGAAGGTGGCGAAGACCCGGCGCGTTATGGCACCGAGAAGATGTCCAAGATCAAGCAGGTAGCGTCCGGCCGTTTCGGTGTGACCCCGCACTATCTGGTGAACGCCGAAGTGCTGCAGATCAAGGTAGCCCAGGGTGCCAAGCCAGGCGAAGGCGGCCAACTGCCGGGCGATAAAGTGTCCGGGCTGATTGCACGCCTGCGTCACGCCAAGGAAGGCGTCAGCCTGATTTCGCCGCCGCCGCACCACGACATTTACTCGATCGAAGATCTGGCCCAGCTGATTTTCGACCTGAAGCAAGTGAACCCGACTGCGCTGGTGTCGGTAAAACTGGTCGCCGAGCCGGGCGTGGGCACCATTGCTGCCGGTGTGGCCAAGGCCTACGCCGACCTGATTACCATCTCCGGTTACGACGGTGGTACCGGTGCCAGCCCGCTGACCAGCGTGAAATACGCCGGTAGCCCGTGGGAGCTGGGCCTGACCGAGGCACAGCAGGTACTGCGTGCCAATGGCCTGCGCGGCCGCGTACGGGTACAGACCGACGGTGGCCTGAAAACCGGCCTGGACGTGATCAAGGCGGCCATCATGGGCGCCGAGAGCTTCGGCTTTGGTACCGGCCCGATGGTGGCGCTGGGCTGCAAGTTCCTGCGTATTTGCCACCTGAACAACTGCGCCACCGGCGTGGCCACCCAGGAAGTGAAGCTGCGTTCCAAGTACTTCATCGGCCTGCCAGAAATGGTGATGAACTACTTCCTGTTCATCGCGCAGGAAACCCGCGAGTGGATGGCCAAGCTGGGCGTGCGCAATATGGAAGAGCTGATCGGCCGCATGGAGATGCTCACCCTGCTGGAAGGCAAAACCGGCAAGCAGCAGCGCCTGGACTTGTCGCCGCTGCTGTCGCAAGGCACGGTGCCGGACAGCGTGCCACGCTTCTGCGTGAGCGATTCCAACCCGTCCTTCGATAAGGGCGAGCTGGCCGAGCAGATCCTGCTGGACGCGCTGCCTGCCATCAACAACAAGCAGATGCTGCAGCTGAGCTACCCGATCGAGAACATTCACCGTTCCATCGGCGCCCGTCTGTCCGGCGAAATCGCCCGTGTACACGGTGCCGCCGGCCTGCCGTTTGGCTGCCTGAAGGTGAAGTTCACCGGCTCCGCCGGCCAGAGCTTTGGCGTGTGGAACGCACCGGGCCTGCACCTGGAGCTGGAAGGCGATGCCAACGATTACGTGGGCAAAGGCATGGCCGGTGGCCGCGTGACCATCTACCAGCCAAAAGGCGCAGCGTACCAGTCGGACGAGTCCATCATCATCGGTAACACCTGCCTGTACGGCGCCACCGGTGGCCAGCTGTTTGCCGCCGGTGTGGCTGGCGAGCGCTTTGCCGTGCGTAACTCCGGTGCCCTGGCAGTGATCGAAGGCGCGGGTGACCACTGCTGCGAATACATGACCGGCGGCAGCGTGATCGTGTTGGGCGAAACCGGCTACAACTTTGGCGCCGGCATGACCGGGGGCTTTGCCTTCGTGTATGACCGTGCCGAGAAGTTTGCCTACCGTTTCAACAACGAGCTGGTGGATATCAACCTGATCAACGGTGAAGCGATGGGCATGTACCGCGCCTACCTGCTGGAGAAGATCGCCAAGCACGTGGAGCTGACCGGCTCGGAAACCGGCCGCGCCATGCTGGAAAACTTCGACGATTACGTCGACTACTTCTGGCTGGTGAAGCCTAAAGCGGCCAAGCTGGAAAGCCTGCTGAAAGACTGATAGGGACGGGCGGGTTGGTCCGCCCCTTGATAGCAATAAAAGCACCTTGCGGCCAACGTTGGCCGCAGGGGCAAAGGACAAGTGATCATGGGTGACGTTTTCCAGTTCATGAAGCTCTCGCGCAACCCGGGCGACAAAGTAGAAGTCGCCGTGCGCAAGATCGAATTCAAAGAGATTTACACCCCGCTGCACGCGGTAGATGCGGGCGACCAGGCAGGCCGCTGCCTGTCCTGTGGCAACCCCTACTGCGAGTGGGAATGCCCGGTGCACAACTACATCCCCAACTGGCTGAAGCTGGTGAAGGAAGGCAAGCTGTTCGAGGCGGCCGAGATGTCGCACAAGACCAATAGCCTGCCGGAAATCTGCGGCCGCGTTTGCCCGCAAGACCGTTTGTGCGAAGGCGCGTGCACGCTGGAGCAGGGTGGCTTTGGCGCCGTGACCATCGGCAGTGTAGAAAAATTCATCACGGATGAAGCCTACAAAGCCGGCTGGCGCCCGGACATGTCCAAAGTGGTGTGGACCGACAAAAAAGTGGCCATCATCGGCGCCGGCCCGGCCGGCCTGGCCTGTGCCGACGTGCTGGTACGCAACGGCGTCCGCCCGGTGGTGATCGACCGCTACGAAGAAATCGGCGGCCTGCTGACCTTCGGCATCCCCGAGTTCAAGCTGGAAAAGAGCGTGGTGCAACGCCGCCGCGAGATCATGGAAGGCATGGGCGTGACCTTCCAGCTGAATACCGAAGTGGGCCGCGATGTGGAAATCGAAGCCCTGCTGGCGCAGTACGACGCCGTGTTCATGGGCATGGGCGCCTACAAGTACATGAAGGGCGGGTTTGAAGGTGAAAACCTGCCGGGCGTACTGGAAGCACTGCCTTTCCTGATCAACAACGTACGCCAGTGCCTGGACACCCTGCCAGCCGGCGATGCGCCGCTGTCCATGGACGGCAAGCGCGTGGTGGTGCTGGGCGGTGGTGATACCGCCATGGACTGCAACCGCACGTCCATCCGCCAGGGTGCCAGCAAGGTGATTTGCGCCTACCGCCGTGACGAGGCCAATATGCCGGGCTCCAAGCGCGAAGTGGCCAATGCCAAGGAAGAGGGCGTGGAGTTCCTGTGGAACCGCCAGCCTATGGGTGTAGAACAGGCCGCCGATGGCAGCTTGCGCCTGAAACTGGCCGAAACCCGCCTGGGTGCGCCGGATGCCAAAGGCCGTCGTAACGCCGAAATCGTGCCAGGCAGCGAAGAAGTGATCGAGTGCGACCACGTCATCGTCGCCTTTGGCTTCCAGGTAGAAGCCGCCAGCTGGTTCGAGCGCCAGGGCATTGCCAGCAATGCACAGGGCCGCACCGTGGCCCCGGCCAATGGTCACTTCAAGCACCAGACCAGCAACCCGAAAATCTTCGCTGGTGGCGACCAGGTGCGCGGTGCGGACCTGGTGGTACGTGCGGTATTCGAAGGTCGCCAGGCCGCCGAAGGCATGCTGTCCTACCTGCAAGTCTGGTAAGCCCTGCGTTTACTTGCGCCGTGTTATCCAACCCCTCTTGCCTGGCAAGAGGGGTTTTTCGTTTGTCAGTGTCATGCCTGCACCATGCCGCTGACAAAATCTTGCGGCTCCCCCTCTTGAAAACCGGCTATGCCGTCCCTATGATTAGCACTCGTCAGGGCAGAGTGCTAATGCACCTGTCCGCTATCGCTGAATTGATAGGTAATCATCTTTCAACAGCCACTGCTATTAGGAGAGTCAAATGGCAATTCGTCCTCTGCACGATCGTGTTGTTATCAAGCGCCTCGAGGCTGAAGAAAAAACCGCCTCCGGCATCGTTCTGCCGGGCGCCGCAGCTGAAAAACCAGACATGGGTGAAGTGGTTGCCGTAGGCAACGGCAAGATCCTGGAAAACGGCGACCGCCGTGCGCTGGAGCTGAAAGTTGGCGACAAGGTTATCTTCGGCAAGTATTCCGGCCAAACCGTCAAGGTTGACGGTGATGAGCTCCTCGTTATGCGCGAGGAAGACGTGATGGGCATCGTTGAGTAATCCGGGCCGCATCCCTCTTATCAAACTGATTCTGGAGAATTTCAAGCATGGCAGCTAAAGACGTACGCTTCGGCGATTCCGCCCGCGCAAAAATGGTAGTGGGTGTCAACATTCTGGCTGACGCCGTTAAAGTGACCCTGGGCCCGAAAGGCCGCAACGTGGTACTGGACCGCTCGTTCGGCGCCCCGACCATCACCAAGGATGGCGTATCCGTAGCCAAAGAAATCGAACTGAAAGACAAGTTCGAAAACATGGGCGCCCAGATGGTGAAAGAAGTCGCTTCCAAGACTTCCGACGTTGCCGGTGACGGTACCACCACCGCTACCGTACTGGCCCAGGCTATCGTGCACGAAGGCATGAAGTTCGTGACTGCCGGCATGAACCCGATGGACCTGAAGCGCGGCATCGACAAAGCCGTTATCTCGCTGGTAGGCGAGATCGCCAAGATCGCCAAACCTTGCGCCACCACCAAGGAAATCGCCCAGGTTGGCTCCATCTCGGCCAACTCCGATAGCGATATCGGCGAAATCATTGCTACCGCAATGGAAAAAGTCGGCAAAGAAGGCGTGATCACCGTTGAAGACGGCAAATCGCTGCAAAACGAGCTGGACGTGGTAGAAGGCATGCAGTTCGACCGCGGCTACCTGTCCCCGTACTTCATCAACAACCAAGAAAAACAGATTGCCGCACTGGATAATCCGTTCATCCTGCTGTTCGACAAGAAAATCTCTAACATCCGCGACCTGCTGCCCGTACTGGAGCAAGTAGCCAAGTCCGGCCGCCCGCTGCTGATCATTGCTGAAGACGTAGAAGGCGAAGCGCTGGCTACCCTGGTAGTGAACACCATCCGTGGCATCCTGAAAGTGGTAGCCGTGAAAGCCCCTGGCTTTGGCGACCGTCGCAAGGCCATGCTGCAAGACATCGCTACCCTGACCGGCGGCACCGTGATTGCAGAAGAAGTGGGCCTGACCTTGGACAAGGTAACTCTGGAGATGCTGGGCCAAGCCAAGCGCGTTGAAGTGGGTAAAGAAAACTCCACTATCATCGATGGCGCAGGCGATGCAGCATTGATCCAGGCACGTGTTGCCGAGATCCGTCAGCAGATCGAAGCCGCGACGTCCGACTACGACCGTGAAAAACTGCAAGAACGCGTAGCCAAGCTGGCTGGCGGTGTCGCCGTGATCAAGGTTGGCGCTGCGACCGAAGTGGAAATGAAAGAGAAGAAAGCCCGTGTGGAAGACGCACTGCACGCTACCCGTGCGGCAGTGGAAGAAGGCGTGGTACCTGGCGGTGGCGTAGCCCTGCTGCGTGCCCGCTCCACCCTGGCTGATCTGGTGACTGCCAACGCCGACCAGGCTGCTGGCGTGAAGATCGTGCTGAAAGCCATCGAAGCCCCGCTGCGCCAGATCGTGCAAAACGCCGGTGACGAGCCGTCCGTAGTGGTAAACAAAGTGCTGGAAGGCAAAGGTAACTTCGGTTACAACGCGGCCACTGGCGAATACGGCGACATGCTGGAAATGGGCGTTCTGGACCCAGCCAAAGTAACCCGCTCCGCGCTGCAGCACGCAGCCTCCGTAGCTGGCCTGATGCTGACCACCGACTGCATGGTAGCCGAGCTGCCGGAAGACAAGCCTGCCATGCCAGACATGAGCGGCATGGGCGGCATGGGTGGTATGGGCGGCATGATGTAAGCTGCCTCGCTCTGCGAAGCCTGAACCCCGCGCCACGGCGCGGGGTTTTTCTATGTAGCAAAACAATGCGGCCAACCTTTCACCGGGTTGGCCGCATTGTTTTGCCCGCACAGTCTGGCACAATGCCGGCTTTATCTTGTGGAGCGTCAACATGAAACGATCAGATTTGCTCAAAGCGCTGGACGGCAAGCTGGAGCCATGGCGCTTCAAGGACTACGCCCCGAACGGGCTGCAAGTGGAGGGCAGTGACGAGATCCGCCGTATCGTCACCGGCGTTACCGCATCGCAAGCCTTGATTGACGAAGCGATCCGCCTGCAGGCCGATGCCATCCTGGTGCACCACGGTTATTTCTGGAAAAGCGAGGCCGCTGCCATTACCGGTATCAAGCGCCAGCGCATCGCGGCGTTGCTGCACAGCAACATCAACCTGTTTGCCTACCACCTGCCGCTGGATGCGCACCCGGCGCTGGGCAATAACGCCCAGCTGGGCCAGGTACTGGGCTTGCAGAACGCGGCGCCGTCGCTGGCGGAGCCGCTGATCTGGACCGGCGAGCTGGTACAAAGCTGTACGGCCGATGCGCTGCGCGCGCACGTTGGCCGCAGCCTGGGGCGGGAAGCGCTATTGCTGGGGGACAACACCCGCAGCGTGCAGCGCGTAGCCTGGTGTACCGGTGGGGCGCAGGGTTATTTCGAACAAGCCATCGCTTTAGGCGTGGATGTGTTCATTACTGGCGAAGTGTCTGAGCAAAATCAGCATTTGGCTAATGAAACAGGCGTAAGCTTCATCGCGGCGGGCCATCACGCCACCGAACGCTACGGCGTGAAGGCGCTAGGCGAGTGGCTGGCGAACGATTTTGCCCTGGATGTGCAATTTATCGATCTCTTTAACCCGGTTTGAAAACTAAGCCCCTGTTGTCAATGAGGCGATTTGTCGCATATGCGCTTCAAGTTCCCTCATGGAATCGGGTAGAATTGTAAAGTTTCAAGTTTATAGCTCGGTTTCCACGTTTGAGGATGACTGTAATGAGTGAACAACACGTTGATGCGGGGCGCCGTCGTTTTCTGACGGTGGCCACCAGCGCGGTTGGTGGTGTGGCGGCAGCCGGTGTGGCTGTCCCGTTTTTGATGAGCTTTGCACCTTCTGAGCGTGCCAAGGCTGCAGGTGCGCCAGTAGAAGTGGACATCAGCAAGCTGGAGCCGGGTCAGAAGATCAACGTCGAATGGCGTGGCAAGCCGGTATGGGTTCTGTCCCGTACACCGGAACAGCTGAAAAACCTGTCGACTATCGAAGGTGAGCTGCTGGATCCGAAGTGCGAATCGCCAGAGCAGCCGGATTACTGCAAGAACCAGACCCGCTCCATCAAGCCGGAGATTCTGGTTGCTGTAGGTATCTGTACCCACCTGGGCTGTTCTCCGACCCACCGTCCGGACCTGGCGCCTGCCGACCTGGGCCCGAAATGGGTTGGCGGGTTCTACTGTCCATGCCATGGCTCCAAGTTTGACTTGGCTGCCCGTGTCTACAACGGTGTGCCGGCGCCAAAGAACATGGAAATCCCGCCGCACAAGTACCTGACCGATACCACGCTGCTGATCGGCGATGACAAGTAAGCGAGGGGAAAATACATGAGCACTGGCCAAAAAATCCTCAATTGGGTGGATGAGCGTTTCCCGCTGTCCTCGATGATGAAAGAACACGTCACCGAGTACTACGCCCCCAAAAACTTTAACTTCTGGTACTTCTTTGGTTCCCTGGCACTGCTGGTGCTGGTGATCCAGATCGTTACCGGTATTTTCCTGACCATGAACTACAAGCCGGATGCCACGCTGAACGGCGCTGGCATTCCGGTAGCGTTTGCTTCGGTGGAATACATCATGCGTGATGTGGCAGGTGGCTGGATCATCCGCTACATGCACTCTACCGGCGCGTCCATGTTCTTTGTCGTGGTTTACCTGCATATGTTCCGTGGCGTGATCTACGGTTCCTACAAGCAGCCACGCGAACTGGTATGGGTATTCGGTACGCTGATCTTCCTGGTGCTGATGGCCGAAGCCTTCATGGGCTACCTGCTGCCATGGGGTCAGATGTCGTTCTGGGGCGCACAGGTAATTGTTAACCTGTTTGCTTCCATCCCCGTTATCGGCCCGGATCTGTCGGTGTTCATCCGCGGCGACTTCGTGGTGGGCGATGCAACGCTGAACCGCTTCTTTGCCCTGCACGTGATTGCGGTACCGCTGATTCTGCTGGCACTGGTGGTAGCCCACCTGATCGCCCTGCACGAAGTGGGCTCCAACAACCCGGACGGCGTGGAAATCAAGAAACTCAAAGGTGAAGATGGCAAGCCGCTGGATGGCATTCCGTTCCACCCTTACTACACCGTGAAAGACGTACTGGGTGTGGCTGTGTTCCTGATCGTGTTCTCCGCTATCGTGTTCTTTGCACCGGAGATGGGTGGTTACTTCCTGGAAAAACCGAACTTCGACCAGGCAGACCCGCTGAAGACACCAGCTCACATTGCGCCGGTATGGTATTTCACCCCGTTCTACGCCATTTTGCGTGCGGTACCGTCGTTTGCCGGTACCCAAGTATGGGGCGTGCTGGCGATGGGTGCGGCGGTGGTGCTGATTGCCTTCCTGCCGTGGCTGGATAAATCCCCGGTGAAGTCGATCCGTTATCGTGGCCCCAAGTTCAAGATCATGCTGACCTTGTTCATTACCGCCTTTATCGGTCTGGGTATTCTGGGTGCGTTGCCGTCGACCGACCTGCGCACAATCGTGGCTCAGCTGCTCTCCATCATTTACTTTGCGTTCTTCCTGGGCATGCCGTTCTATACCAAGAACGACGTGGGCACCACACCGGTTCCGACCCGTGTGACCATGAGCACTCCGGCTCGCCAGGCACGCTTTGTAGTACTGGTGGTAGCAACGCTGGTGGCCGCTACCCTGTTTGCAAAATTCATCTGATAAAGGGGGCACTATGAACAAGACTATCCGTCAACTGGTTGCCGCCGTAGCCCTCATGGTTCCTGCTGTTGGTGCGTTTGCTGCGTCCGAAGGCCCTGCCCTGGAAAAAGCACCGATCAACATCCAGGATACCGAAAGCCTGCAGCGTGGCGCACAGACCTTTGTGAACTACTGCCTGTCTTGCCATTCGGCCAGCGCCATGCGCTACAACCGTCTGACTGACATCGGCCTATCCGAAGACCAGATCAAGTCCAACCTGATGTTTGCCACCGACAAGATCGGTGATCCGATGAACGTGGCCATGGACAAGAAAGATGCCAAGAACTGGTTTGGCGCAACCCCACCGGACCTGTCCGTGATTGCGCGCTCGCGTGGTGCTGACTACCTGTACGGCTACCTGCGTGGCTTCTACCGTGACCCTAGCCGCCCAACTGGCTGGAACAACCTGGTATTCGACAAGGTGGGCATGCCGCACATCCTGTGGGAATGGCAGGGTGAGCAAGAACTGCGTACCCATAAAGGCGCAGATGGCCACGAAGAAAAGAAACTGGAACTGGTGAAAGCCGGTACGCTGACCAAGCTGGAAAACGGCAAAGCTAACACCGCCGAGTTTGACAAGCGTATGGCCGACCTGACCAACTTCCTGGTCTACATCGGCGAGCCGGTGCAGGTGAAGCGCCATCAGGTGGGCTACACCGTGCTGCTGTATCTGTTCCTGCTGCTGTTGCCTTTCGCCTACTTCCTGAAAAAGGAATACTGGAAAGACATCCACTAGGTCATGTGCCGAGTGGGGCGACTTGATGCCGCCAGCAAAACCCCCTTCGCTTGCGAAGGGGGTTTTTTGTATCGGGAAACCCTATGCATGGTTTTACCCTGTTTTCCATCTTGTGCTGAATTGTTAATTTCTCTTTGTATTCATGGGCTTATGCAACTTTTGTGGAAAGTGGTGCGTCAAAGGTGCTAGAATTGCCCGTTATTTGATCAACAAGCCTGTTTAAGGAATGAATGCCTCATGATGACCCTTTACTCTGGTAGTACTTGTCCTTTCAGCCAACGCTGTCGCATCGTGTTGTTCGAGAAGGGCATGGACTTCGAGATCATTGATGTGGATATTCACAACAAGCCTGAAGATCTGGCCGTGATGAACCCGTACAACGAGGTTCCGGTGCTGGTGGAGCGCGACCTGATTCTTCATGAATCCAATATCATCAACGAATACATCGACGAGCGTTTCCCGCACCCACAGCTGATGCCAGCCGACCCGGTAATGCGTGCTCGCGCTCGTTTGTTCCTGTTCCGTTTCGAACAAGAGCTGTTTGTACACGTGAAAACACTGGAAAACGGCGCTAGCGGCAAAGAAGCCAACAAAGCACGCGAAGCCATTCGTGATGGCCTGGTGACGATTGCCCCGATTTTTGCCAAGCAAAAGTTCATGCTGGGCGACGAGTTTTCCATGATCGATGTGGCGATTGCGCCGCTGATGTGGCGCCTGGAGCACTATGGCGTGGATCTGGGCAAAAATGCAGCCCCTATTCTGAAGTATGCCGAGCGCCTGTTCCAGCGCCAGTCGTTTATCGACTCGCTGACGCCTGCAGAAAAGGCCATGCGCAAGTAATAGCGCCACCCGGCAGGCCGGCTGGGCACTCTGGCAGTTTTGCTGCCAGGTGGCCCGCTGGCCTGTTTTCATATTGCCAGCAGAGGAGTTCCCCATGACAACCAGTACCAGGCCCTATCTGATTCGTGCCATTCACCAGTGGTGTACCGATCAGGGGCAGACACCTTATATGGTGGTGTGGGTCGATGAGAACGTGCAGGTACCGATGGAGTTTGTGAAAAATAACGAAATCGTTCTGAATGTGGGCTACGGCGCGACACAGGGTTTGAGTATCGAGAATGACTGGATTTCGTTTTCGGCGCGTTTTGGTGGCATCTCGCGTGAAATCTGGGTACCGGTTGGCAATGTGCTCTCCATTTTTTCACGCGATTCTGGCGAAGGTATGGGGTTCGAGCTGGAAAAACTCGACGAAGCGGCAGAACGCCCATCGGCAGCACCGGCTGCGCCATTGGCTGCGGCGGACACCGCTGTGGATGGTGCGCCACAAGGTGCCAAGGTCATTACCTTTCCAGGGCGCCGTGGCTAGGCAGTGTGCCCATGAAAAAACCGCCCGGTAAGCCGGGCGGTTTTGTTTTGCGGCCAAGCTAACAGCTTGGCCGTGGTACTTACTCTACACGTTCGCCATGCAGCGCTACGTCCAGACCTTCGCGTTCTTCCTCTTCGCTTACGCGTAGTCCCATTACCATATCCAGCAGTTTCAGCAGGATGTAGGTGACGATGGCGCAATACACGACGGTAGCCACTACGCCAACGGCTTGGGTCATCAGGTTGCCTTCAACACCGCCGATTTCTTTTACGGCAAAGATGCCGGTCAGCAGGGCGCCAATAATACCGCCTACGCCGTGTACGCCAAAGGCATCCAGCGAGTCATCGTATTTCAGCATGTGCTTCAGCGAGGTGGCGCTCCAGTAGCAGACGGCACCCGAGATCAGGCCGATAGCCAGCGCGCCTTTGGCATCAACAAAGCCAGCGGCAGGGGTGATGGCGACCAGGCCGGCAACCGCACCCGATACGATGCCCAGTACTGAAGGCTTGCCTTTTGCGATCCATTCTGCAGCCATCCACGACAGTGCAGCCATACCGGTAGCCACCTGGGTTACCACCATGGCCATGGCGGCACGGCCATCCGCAGCGACTGCGGAGCCAGCGTTGAAACCGAACCAGCCAACCCACAGCATGGAAGCGCCTACCAGTGTCAGTACCAGGTTGTGCGGTGGCATGGCTTCGCGGCCAAAACCGACACGTTTACCCAGAACCAGCGCGGCAACCAAGCCTGCAATACCCGCGTTGATGTGTACAACTGTACCCCCGGCAAAATCCAGCACGCCGTGATCAAACATCCAGCCGCCAGGTGCCCATACCCAGTGAGCGACCGGGACATAAACCAGTAGAGACCACAGTGTCATGAACACCAGCATGGTAGAAAACTTCATGCGCTCGGCAAATGCACCAGCGATCAGTGCCGGGGTAATGATGGCAAAGGTCATCTGGAAGATCATGAATACCGCTTCCGGAATGGTGCCTGCCAGCGGGTGAACGGTCAGTTTGCCTTCATCTTTCAGGAAGAGCATGCCGTCCAGCAGGATGCGATCCAGACCGCCAATCAGGCTGTTGCCTGGTGTGAAAGCCAGGCTGTAGCCAACTACGGTCCACAGCACGGTCATCAGGGCGCAAATGGCAAAGCTTTGCATCAGGGTGGCCAGTACGTTTTTCTTGCGTACCATACCGGCATAGAACAGCGCCAGGCCAGGGATGGTCATGAATAGCACCAGTGCGGTAGCCGTCATCATCCAGGCTGTATCACCGGCGCTGATCGCCGTGGTTGCCACCAGGGTAGGGGCGCCATCAGCTAGCGCAGGGAAAGCGGTACACAGTGTGCCTAGTGCGGCTAGCGAGAGTAGTTTCTTGCTCATTTTCTTATCCTTTCAGCTGGGGCTTAAACGGCATCAGCGCCAGTTTCACCGGTACGGATACGAACCACTTGCTCCAGGTCGTATACAAAGATCTTGCCATCACCGATCTTGCCGGTGCGGGCAGCCGTTTCGATGGCCTCTACTACCTGATCCAGCTGCTCGTTGCTGATGGCAATTTCCAGTTTTACTTTGGGCAGAAAATCCACCACATACTCTGCACCACGATACAGCTCGGTATGGCCTTTCTGGCGGCCAAAACCTTTCACTTCGGTAACGGTAATACCTTGCACGCCGATGGCGGAAAGGGCTTCACGGACTTCGTCAAGCTTGAAGGGCTTGATAATGGCGCTGACCAGTTTCATGTTGGCTCCTTGGTGCTCAGTAATGAGTGAGTGTGACAAATTTGCCTATGCATGAACTGTGCCAGAATCGTATTTGTTTTATATTTCAAGCAATTGCCGCAGGCGGCTCATTTGTATTCGATATATTTCCGCGGGGCAATCAGGCTGATGAGGGGCTTGCCCGGTAATGGTGCGTTTGCGCTTATGCAGCGGCGGACGCTTTTTGCTAAACTGGCCGGCATTCATCATGCCAAAGTCAAGGCGCCATCATGCTTAGCCAGAAACTGTTCGACGAAATCAGCAACAAAATCTCCGAAACCATCGCCGCCAGCCCGGCAAAAGATCTGGAAAAAAACGTCAAAGCCATGATGGCTGCCACGTTCAGCCGTATGGATCTGGTGACCCGTGAAGAGTTTGATATTCAGCAGGAAGTGCTGGCACAGACGCGTGCCCAGTTGACCGAGCTGGAGCGCCGCCTGCTCGTGCTGGAAGCCCAGAATACCGCGCCCGCCAGCACAGATGCACCGGCAGAGCCTCTCTAGGCCTGCATGTCGCTCGCGGTCTGTTTGAGCCGCGCGCTTGCCGGCGTCAGTGCACCGGAAGTTGCTGTTGAGGTGCACCTGGCGAATGGCCTGCCCGCCTTTACCCTGGTAGGGTTACCCGATACCGAGGTGAAGGAGAGTCGCGAACGGGTGCGCGCCGCGATTATCCAGTCCGGCTTTGATTTTCCGGCCCGTCGTATTACGGTGAACCTGGCGCCTGCCGATTTGCCTAAAGAGTCGGGCCGTTTTGATTTGCCTATTGCCGTAGGCTTGTTGGCTGCGGATGGTCAGCTGCCTTTGCTGGCTTTGCCACAATACGAGCTTGCCGGCGAATTGGGCTTGGGCGGCGAGCTGAGGCCTGTTCGTGGTGCATTGGCCATGGTCGCCGCTGCACGTGGCAGTGGCAGGCGTTTTATCCTGCCCAGAATTAGTGCAGAAGAAGCTTCATTGGTGCAGGGCGTTGAAATTTACGCTGCTGATAGCCTGGTGGAAGTATGTGCCCATCTGGCGGGTATTAGCCAGCTTGCACTGTGTAGCTATCGCCCCGGCGGGCAAACCCCGCTGGTTTATCCGGACCTGGACGAGGTAAAAGGGCAGGGCCTGCCCAAGCTGGCGCTTGAGGTGGCTGCGGCGGGCGGGCACAGCCTGCTGATGCAGGGGCCGCCGGGTACCGGTAAATCCATGTTGGCCGCACGCTTGCCCGGTATTCTGCCGACCATGAGCCAGGATGAAGCATTGGAGAGTGCCGCAGTGCAGTCTTTGGGCAGCCAGGGGTTTGATGTGCGTTTATGGTGCATTCGGCCCTATCGCCACCCGCACCATACGGCTTCGGCCGTGGCGCTGGTGGGCGGCGGGCCAGATCCTCGACCAGGCGAAATCACCCTGGCGCACCACGGTGTGCTGTTTCTGGATGAGCTGCCAGAGTTTGATCGCAAGGTACTGGAGGTGCTGCGGGAACCTCTGGAGACCGGGGAGATTCATATATCGCGTGCGGCGCGCCAGGTGTGTTATCCGGCGCGTTTTCAGCTGCTGGCCGCGATGAATCCCTGCCCCTGTGGCTATCTGGGGCATGCGCGGCGTGCTTGTCGTTGTACGCCGGAGCAGGTTTTGCGCTATCGCGGTAAACTGTCGGGTCCTTTGCTGGACCGGTTTGATCTGATGGTAGAGGTGGGGTCGTTATCGCTGGATGAGCTGCAGACGCTACCAGCAGGGGAGTGTAGTGCCAAGGTGCGCGAGCGTGTCGATGCAGCCCGGCAGCGCCAGTGGCAGCGGCAGGGCAAGAGCAATGCCAGTTTGCATGGTGCCGAGTTATCGTTGCATTGCGCCTTGCCACCAGAATTACAGCAGCAGCTGAACCAGCTGCTGGAAAAGCTTGATCTGTCTGCCCGTGCGTACCACCGCGTTTTGCGTGTGGCCCGTACCCTGGCAGATCTGGCGGGAAGCCAGGAGTTGTCACGCCAGCATATCTTGCAGGCGGTGCAGTTCCGGCGAGGGTTGGCCGGTTTTGGTGCGAACAAATAACCAGCTTGGCAAGATTAAAATCAATATAGTGGGCTTATGAGTAACAGAGATTTGAAGCACGCCACCCGTTCGGGGGGGCGAAGTGCACCAGCTGGCAAGCGTGGTGGCGGTTTGATGACGGGTGTGCTGGTAGGGTTGATTGTGGGTGTGGGCATTGCTGTCGGCATGACCATGTACCTGAACCGTGCTTCTACGCCTTTCAGTAATCTGGAAAAAATGCAGGGCAAGGAGGAGGCGTCCTTGCCTGCGGCCGAGCTGCTGGAGCCCGGTGCCAAACTGGCGACTACGACGGCGCCGGTACCCGCCCCTGTGCCCTTGCCTGCAGCGGTGCCGCCCGCTGTGCCCGCCTCGGCGCCGGTTGCGGTTGCGCACGCCAAACCTGCCCCGGCAGATAGTGATGGTCAGCGTTTTGACTTCTACAAGATTCTCCCCGGCCAGCAAGAAGCCATTCAACAGGATGGCAAATCCGCCGAAGCTGCCACGCCGGTGCAGGCTCCAAGGCTGTTCCTCCAGGCTGGTGCGTTTCAGTCGGAAGGCGATGCAGACAATATGAAGGCAAAGCTGGCACTAATGGGCGTAGAGGCCAAAATCCAGTCGCTGAATTTGCCGGAAAAGGGTTTGGTGCACCGGGTGCGTATTGGCCCGTTTGAGCGCCAGGAAGATGTTGATGCGCTAAAGGCCCGCCTGCGTCAGGAAGGTGTCGATGCATCGCTTGTGAAATTACCTGCCAAATAAGACGAAAGACCTGTCATGAAGAAGTGGTTGCTTGCTCTGATGTTTACCCTTACCGGTTTTGCCCATGCCGCTATTGTGGAGGGTAAAGACTACGTTGTACTGCCAAAGCCCCAGCCCGTGGCGACACCGGGCAAAGTGGAAGTGATCGAGTTTTTCTCGTATCACTGCGTGCATTGTTTCCATCTGGAGCCGGTGTTGGCACCTTGGGCTAAAAAGCTGCCTGCCACAGTGAGCTTCCGTCGCGAGCAGATTGTGTGGGGCGCGCAGATGGAGCCGCTGGCGCGGCTATTTGCCACGGTTAACGCGACCAAAACCATGGAGAAGCTGCATGCACCCGCACTGAAAGCCATGGTAGAGCAAAAAATCAACCTGGCTGACGAAGCCGCCCTGGCCAAGTGGCTGGCCACGCAGCCTGGTGTGAACGTGCCTGCCTTCATGCAGACGTATAAATCTTTTGGTATTAATGCCCAGGTTGGCCGCGCCAGTAAAATGACCCGCGATTACGCCATTCAGGGGACGCCCACCATTGTGGTGGCTGGCAAGTACGCCACGATGGCGGCCGAGCCTGCCCGCTTGCTGCAAGTGGTGGACGAGCTGATCGTTAAGGCCCGCGGCAAGTAAGCCTGCGGCGTCATAACAGGCCGCCCGGTGATGGGCGGCCTGTTTTCTTTACTTTAAGTACAAAAGGTTTTCTGTGGATTTTCTATTGCTAGCCAAGGCGCTGCTCTTGGGCATTGTCGAGGGGGTGACCGAGTTTTTACCGGTCTCCAGTACCGGCCATTTGATCGTGGTGGCTGACCTGATCAATTTCCAGAACGAAGGCAAGGTATTTGAGATTGCCATCCAGTTTGGTGCCATTTTGGCCGTACTGTTTCAATATCGGGAGCGTTTTGTCTCGCTGGCCACCGGTATCACCCACGATGCCAAGGCGCAGCGTTTTGCGGCCAACTTGTTTATTGCTTTTCTGCCCGCCGCGGTGATGGGCTTGCTGTTTATCAAACAGATCAAGTTTTACCTGTTTAACCCGCTAAGCGTCGCCACAGCGTTGATTATCGGTGGTTTTGTGATTCTGCTGGCCGAGCGGCGTCAGCAGGTGGCGCGGATTCATAGTGTGGATGAGATCCGTGGCCGCGATGCGCTGAAGGTGGGGTTGGCGCAGGTGGTGGCCATGATACCGGGCACGTCCCGCTCTGGCGCCACCATTATTGGCGGTATGTTCTTTGGTCTGGACCGCAAAGTAGCGGCCGAGTTTTCGTTCTTCCTGGCCGTGCCAACCATGTTCGCCGCGACCGTGTACGACCTGTACAAGCACCGCGACCTGCTCTCCATGGCCGACTTCCCCATGTTTGCCGTGGGCTTCGTGGCGGCCTTCCTGAGTGCCCTGCTGGCGGTGCGTACGCTGGTCAAGTTTGTGGCCAACCATACCTATGAAATCTTTGCCTGGTACCGTATTGCGTTTGGTCTGGTGATTCTGGTGACATGGCATTTTGGCCTGGTGGCCTGGCACGTATAAAAAAGCTTGACGCTATTATAGAGATCGTCTATTATGCGTTCTCTCTGTCGCGGGATGGAGCAGTCTGGTAGCTCGTCGGGCTCATAACCCGAAGGTCGTAGGTTCAAATCCTGCTCCCGCAACCAAGTTTCAAAAAAGCCGTCAATCATTGATTGACGGCTTTTTCATTTGCGCGTGACGGTCATGCGCGGATGCCTTGCAAACAAAACCCCTTTCAGCGTGAAAGGGGTTTTGTGTTTGCTGGCTACCGCACCGCCGTGCAGGCGGCGGCCAGGTAGCATCAGATGCGGCGAGCCAGCTCTTCTGCCTTGCCCAGGTAGCTATCCGGGCTCAGGGCCAGCAGGCGTACTTTCTCGGCTTCCGGAATCTCCAGGCCCTTGATGAAGGCGGCCAGGGTGTCACGGGTGACGCCGTCTTTACCACGGGTCAGCTCTTTCAGCTGCTCGTACGGGTTAGGTACACCGTAGCGGCGCATCACGGTCTGGATCGGCTCTGCCAGCAGCTCCCAAGTGGCGTCCAGGTCGGATGTCAGCATGGCCGGGTTGATTTCCAGCTTGTTCAGGCCTTTCATCAGTGCTTTGAAGCCCAGCAGGGTGTAGCCAAAGCCCACGCCCATATTGCGCAGCACGGTGGAGTCGGTCAGGTCACGCTGCCAGCGCGATACCGGCAGCTTTTCTGCCAGGTGTTGCAGGATGGCGTTGGCCAGGCCAAAGTTGCCTTCCGAGTTTTCGAAGTCGATCGGGTTTACCTTGTGCGGCATGGTGGAGCTGCCCACTTCGTCCTTCTTCACTTTTTGCTTGAAGTAACCCAGCGAGATGTAGCCCCAGATATCGCGGTCCAGGTCGATCAGGATGGTGTTCACGCGGCTCAGGGTCTGGTACAGCTCGGCCATGTAGTCGTGCGGTTCGATCTGGATGGTGTACGGGTTGAAGGTAAGGCCCAGGCCGCTGACGAAACGGCCTGCCAGGCTTTCCCAGTCTACATTCGGGTAGGCCACGATGTGGGCGTTGTAGTTGCCTACGGCGCCGTTGATCTTGCCCAGCAGTTCCTGTTTTACCAGCTGTTCGCGCTGGCGCTTCAGGCGGTAAACCACGTTGGCCAGCTCTTTACCCATGGTGGACGGGGTGGCAGGTTGGCCGTGGGTGCGGCACATCATCGGGATGGCTGCCTGGTCGTGGGCCAGCTGGCTCAGCTTGGTGATGACTTCGTCCAGCGCCGGCAGCATCACGGTGTTACGCGCGGTTTTCAGCATCAGCGCGTGGCTGAGGTTGTTGATGTCTTCCGAGGTGCAGGCGAAGTGGATGAACTCGCTGGCGGCCATAACTTCCGGGTTGCCGGACAGGCGCTCTTTCAGCCAGTACTCAATGGCTTTTACATCGTGGTTGGTACGTGCTTCGATGGCTTTCACTTCTTCGCCATGCTGGATGGAGAAGTTGGCGATGACATCGTCGATTTCACGGATGGTGGCGTCAGAGAACGGCTTTACCTCCTCGATGCCCGGCTCGGCAGCCAGCATTTTCAGCCACTCCAGCTCTACCTTGATACGGGCTTTCATCAGGCCGTATTCGGAGAAGATGGTACGCAGCGGTTCGGCTTGGCCGGAGTAGCGGCCATCGAGCGGGGAGAGGGCGGTCAGCGTGGTCAGGTTCATCACTCAGTGCTTCCAGGTTGCTGGCCAGCGCGGGCTGGCCGGTTGCTTCAAAAAGAAATCTTCTGTGCTGGCTCAGGCTGCCAGCCGGCGCGCAATGCCTGCGGCCAGGGTGTCTGCCGCTTCCGGTTTGAAGCGGAAGAACAGCTCGGGTTCAATCATTTCCAGTTCCATGATGGCCAGTTGGCCGCGGTTGTCGCGCACCATGTCCACCCGTGCATACAGTACGTCAAACGGTACGGCGGCGACGGCGGCCTCGGCAAAGCGGATTTCCTCGGCGCTGGCTTCGTAGCGGTGCACGGTGCCGCCGTGGTCGTCCTGCACGCGGAAATCGCCGGCTTTGGCGGTCTTGCGGATAGCGTGCGTGTACTGGCCATCGATGACCATCAGCGATAGCTCGCCCTGGCTCAGGATGTCGTGCTGGAACGGTTGCAGCATCATGGCTTCCTGCTGCACCAGCTCGGCAAACGTACACTCCAGCGCGGCAGCCCCGTCGGTTTGCAGCCGGTAGGTGTGACGCGCAGCGCCGGAAATCACCGGTTTGAGGATGACGTCTGGCCAGCTGCTATCGGTAATTACTTGTGCCAATGTGCGCTGGTCGCCCACTTCGATATAGCAGGTGGGCACGGTATTGATACCGGCTTGTTGCAGGTCAGCCAGATAGTGTTTGTCGAGGTTCCAGTGAATCAGCCCGGCCTCGTTGAACAAACGGGTAGTCTGGCTAACCTTGGCTAGCCAGGGGGCAAACTCGTCAAAGCGGTGGAAGTAGTCCCAGGTGGTACGAAACACGGCGGCACGGCATTGTGCCCAGTCATAGCCGGGTTCGGCCCAGTCTTTGCGGCCAACCTTTAGCCCCTGCTTGTCCAGTGCGCTGGCCACCAGGCCGTCTTCCAGGTGTACCTGGCGGCTGTACCAGTCTTGCTCGTCCAGTGCGAGCAGGGCGTTGTCGGTAAGTACGACGATATCGAATTGCATCGGCTAGCTTTCTGCTACACATGAAAAACGGGCGTACACGACGCCCGTTGCTAACGATTACATGCCCGGCAGCATGCCTTTCATGCCCTTCATCAGTTTCATGATGCCGCCTTTGGAGGAAAAGGCTTTCATCATTTTCTGTGTCTGCTCGAACTGAGCCAGCAGGCGGTTTACTTCTTGTACTGACACACCGGAGCCGGTGGCGATGCGGCGTTTGCGGCTGGCTTTGATCAGCTCTGGCTTGCGGCGCTCTTCCATGGTCATCGAGTTGATGATGCCCTCGATGCGGCGCATGGATTTCTCTGCCTCGGCACCTTGCACGCCTTTGGCCAGCTGGCCGATTTCACCCGGCATTTTTTCCAGCAGGTTGGTCATGCCGCCCATTTTTTTCATCTGCTGCATCTGGGCTTTGAAGTCTTCCAGGTCGAAGCCTTTGCCGGACTTCAGCTTTTTCGCCATCTTGGCGGCTTCGTCCTGGTCTATGCCTTTCTGTACGTCTTCAATCAGCGACAGTACGTCACCCATGCCCAGAATGCGGCTGGCCAGACGGTCGGGGTGGAAGGGCTCCAGACCGCTGATTTTTTCGCCCACACCAATGAATTTGATCGGCTTGCCAGTGATGTGGCGTACCGACAGCGCCGCACCACCGCGCGAGTCGCCGTCCATTTTGGTCAGCACCACGCCGGTCAGCGGCAGGGCTTCGTTGAATGCCTGCGCCGTGTTGACGGCATCCTGGCCCTGCATGGCATCTACCACAAACAGGGTTTCAATCGGCTTCAGGAAGGCATGCAGCTCTTTGATTTCGGCCATCATGGCTTCATCAATGGCCAAGCGGCCGGCGGTATCCACCATCAGCACGTCAAAGAAGTGGCGTTTGGCGTAGTCCAGTGCCGCCTGGGCAATGGCCAGCGGCTTTTGGTCGCCGGCGGAGGGAAACCACTCTACGCCCACTTGCTCGGCCAGGGTTTTCAGCTGCTCGATGGCTGCCGGGCGGTAGACGTCGGCAGAGACCACCAGGATCTTTTTCTTCTGGGTGTCTTTCAGCAGTTTGGACAGTTTGCCCACAGTGGTGGTTTTACCGGCACCCTGCAAGCCCGCCATCAGGATAATGGCGGGCGGCACGGCGGCCAGGTTCAGCGCATCGTTCTTCTCGCCCATCAGTTTGACGAGCTCTTCATTCACCACGCCGATCAGCGCCTGGCTTGGGGTCAGGCTGCCCAGGACTTCCTGGCCCAGCGCCCGTTCCTTGACCTGGTTAATGAAGGTTTTTACCACTGGCAGGGCGACATCGGCCTCCAGCAGGGCCATGCGCACTTCGCGCAAGGCGTCTTGTATATTTGTTTCCGAGATCCGTGCCTGACCGCGCAAGGTTTTCAGCGCACTGGTGAGGCGTGAGGTAAGGTTGTCAAGCATGGGATATCCTTATGGTCTGCCAAGCACTCCCGGCTTGGTGTAGACTTCTGCAATCGTTCATTTTACCACGACCCGGTTCCGGTTCGTTGAGCTCCCACATTCCATGAGCGGATTCCTCTTCATTTTGCTAATTCTGCTGGCCTGCGGTTACCTGGGGCTGTCCTGGCATTTCCTGGCGCACTGGCGTGGCGTAGCGTCCTGGCAGCGCCAACCGGTTGTCGAGCATTCGCTGCTGGGCGTGCTGTTACTCATGCACGCGGCGATTCTGGCCATGCCGGTGCTGCAGGACGGCGGCGTGCGTTTGGGCGTCGGGTCGGTGTTGTCCCTGCTTGGCTGGATCATGCTGCTGATTTTCTGGACGGGCAGCTACTTTGCCCGCATGGAAGGGCTGCAGATCTTCCTGGTACCGCTGGCTGCTATCGGCATCCTGATGGCCGAGGTATTGCCTATACCCCATATCCTTTACGCTGTTGATAACCTGGCCTTCATGCTGCATCTGCTCGTGTCGCTGCTGGCGTATAGCCTGTTTGCCATTGGCGCCATGCTGGCAGTACTGATGTTGCTGCAGGAGCGTGCCTTGCATCATAAGCGTTTTGCCCTGGCCAGACAGATGCCCCCCCTGCTGGTGCTGGAAAACCTGATGTTCCAGACACTGGGTACCGGTTTTATCCTGTTGACCCTGAGCCTGGTCAGTGGCGTGTTTTTTGCCGAAGAGGTATTCGGCAGGGCTGTGCCAATGAATCACAAGGTGATCTTCGGTTTCCTGTCGTGGCTGGTGTTTGGCAGCCTACTAGTTGGCCGCAAGCTACATGGCTGGCGAGGCAGGCTAGCGATTCGCTGGACGCTGGCAGGTTTTGCACTGTTACTTTTTGGCTATATCGGTAGCAAGATTGTTCTGGAGTTTGTTTTACATCGCTATTGAGCTTTTGGCATATTGGGTCAGCGGCAGGCATCTGTGCCGTAATCACATGTTTCTATAAGGAGTAGTTATGAAGAAATGGATTATTGGCCTGTTTGCCATGTTGATGTCGGTAGCTGCCCTGGCCGCAGTGAACGTGAATACGGCTACTCAGCAAGAGCTGGAAACCCTCAAAGGCATTGGTCCGGTGAAAGCCAAGGCCATCATTGACTACCGTAGCAAGAACGGTCCGTTCAAAAGCCAGGCTGACTTGGTGAATGTGCCAGGCATTGGCGAGAAGACGGTAGAAAAGCTGAAAGCTGACCTGGCTGTGAGTGGTAGCACCAATACGGCTGCTGCCAAAGTAGCTGCCAAAGGTGCTGCCACTACTGCTACACCTGCTACAGCACAACAAACAGCCAAGCAGGCCAAGGCAGCAGCAAAAGCAGCTCCTGTGCCGGGAGCGCCAGCTGCGCCAGCCCCTGCTGCCAAGAAGCCTTGATCAACGTACTGCTTGGTCTGTGTAATGAAAAAGCCCGGTTCGCCGGGCTTTTTCATTACACAGACCAGCAGCGTAGTCTGCGCTAGTCTTGTTTGCCAAATAACACCAGCGCACGCTCGCGCTGCATGGCGTGATCCACAATCGGTGCCGGGTAAGTTTGGCCCAACACGAAACCAAGCGGTAGCTGTTTGGCCAGCCATGGCGCGTGGATACTCTTGTTATCCAGTGCGGCCAACTGTGGCAGGTAGCGCCGGATAAATTTCCCCTCCGGGTCAAATTTTTCCGATTGGCTTACCGGGTTAAAAATGCGGAAATACGGCTGGGCATCGCAGCCGGTAGACGCTGCCCACTGCCAGCCACCATTGTTGGCCGCCAGGTCGAAATCCATCAGCTTCGCCGCAAAGTAGGCTTCGCCTTGCCGCCAGTCTATCAGCAGGTCTTTTACCAGGAAGCTGGCCACAATCATGCGTAGCCGGTTGTGCATATAGCCGGTCTGGTTTAGCTGGCACATGGCAGCATCCACAATCGGGTAGCCGGTACGCCCCTCGCACCAGGCCTCGAACCAGTGCGGCTCGCCCGGAAACTGTAGTGTGCGGTACGCAGGCTTGAAGCTTTCTGTGGCCGCTTGCGGGTAGTGCCACAGCAGCTGTTGGTAAAACTCGCGCCAGATCAGCTCGTTGAGCCAGCAGCCTGCGCCCTCGTTTTCTTGTGAAATCGCCAAAGACACTGCTTCACGTACCGACACGGTACCAAAGCGCAAATGTACCGACAGGCCGGATACGCCGGCTTCGCCCGGAAAATCGCGCAGGGTATGGTAGTGCGGCAGTTTGCGGGCAAAGCGGGCCAGCAAACCTAGCCCGGCTTCGCGCCCAGGTTTGGCCGCAGGGGTGATCGATGCTTCACCAAAGCCTAGTTCGCTCAGCGTGGGCATTGGGGATGTTGCTTCCCCAGGCCTGCTCCACTGTGCTTTGCCCGTATCGGGGTAGGGTAGGGCGAGGCCGCTATGAAAGCGCTTGCGCCAGGCACGCATATACGGCGTGAACACCGTATAGGGTTTGTGTTGGCCGGTCAGTAGCTCGTCGCATTCAAAGATGACCTGGTCTTTACACAAAACCAGCTCGCTACCCGCAGTCATCAGGCTGTCTGCCACCTGCGCGTCCCGGCTACGTGCATAAGGCTCGTAATCGCGATTGGCGTAAACGTGCTGGCAGCCAAGCGCTAGCGCCTGGGCGGGTATCAGCACAGCCGGATCGCCGTGCAACACTAGTAGATCACCCCCACGCGCTTGCAGTGCCTGTTTGAGCTCGCCAACGGCATGGTGGATAAAACCCAGCCGCGCATCATCCCGCGGCAGCTGGGCCAGTATCGTGCTGTCAAATACGAATACGCCATAGAGTACGTCAGCGTGATTGCCTGCCTCCAGCAGCGCAGCGTTATCAGACAGACGGAGGTCGCGCCGGAACCAGACTAGTGATTTCGATAGAGTCATGTTGGATTGATCTTGTGTAGAAAACACAACAGCTTGTCCTGTGTGTGTTTTTTCTGTTGCTAGTGTACCACTATCGACAATTGGGTAATTTCTATTAAAAACAATAGGTTGTTGTGGTTTTCTTGGTTGTATACAAACTGCAGTGACCAAAAAAACCTCACTAAGGCTTTGTTTTTTTGCAACGATGCATTTATATTCCAATCCAGATACCGCCGGTTAACCGGTGGTCAAGACAGCCCGCCCGGCACCCACAAAACGTGCCGGCTACTCATCGGGCAGTGTACATGACCTCGAAAGGAACACACATGAAGAAGCTGATCGTACTGGCTACTCTGGCTGCTCTGCCGGCTGCTGCAATGGCTGACGTAACTATCTCCGGTAACCTGGCTGTTGGTATTGTTAACACCAAAGAAACTGGCAAAGGTTCCATCAATACCGAAAACCGTACCAACGGCGAAATCAAATTTGCCGGTTCTGACGACCTGGGTAACGGCCTGAAAGCTGTTTGGCAGATCGCCAACCGTATCAACCTGGCTGATGCTACCGACTCCAATCGTGGCAACCAGTGGGCTGGTCGTGACTCTTTCGTAGGTCTGGATGGTTCCTTTGGTCGCATTACCATGGGTAACATTTACCTGATGCCAAACTCTGGCGCCATGGCCATCTTCGAAAACAACAGCGCGACCTTCAAGTCTGATCTGTATGACCAAGGTGATCGTGTAAACAACACCGTTTCCTACAAAGCACCGGTTATTGCTGGTCTGAGCGCTACCGTTCAGCACTCTTTCGGCTCCAGCTCCGCCAATGAGCAAGCTAAGCAATACGCTGATGCTGTAAGCCTGGCTTACGAGATTGGTGGTGTTTCTCTGTCTTACGACACCGTGAGCGAGAAATTGAATGCTCAAGGTCAGAAGAAAAAACTGCACGAGCTGAATGCTTCCGTTGCAGTAGACGCACTGACCCTGCAAGCTGGTTACGCACGTGGTAAGGATCAAAGCACCGACACCAAGCGTAATGGCTGGGGTCTGGCAGCTTCCTACGCCATGGGCAACGTTACTCCGAAGCTGGGTTACTGGCGTGAAGGCGATTCCAAAACAGGCAGTGCTACTGCTAACGACGGTCACAAAGCTTACGCTGTTGGCGTAGAGTATGGCCTGTCCAAGCGCACCCGTACCGGTGTTGAATTTGCCAAAGCTAACTTCGATGCTGCTGGTAAAGCTGACGTTCGTACCGCTACCGTTTACCTGGGTACCAAGTTCTAATCGTTTCTTGCAAACGGTTTGACTGTAAAAAGGCTGCTTCGGCAGCCTTTTTTTATTGCTAAGCCGGGTTGGCTTTGCAGTAAAGTACATAATGCGTGCTGATGCATGGCGACTTCGGCCGTATAATTGGCTTAACTCACTTTCAAGTACTGATGTCTATGGACGCTGCTTCGATTTCCGGTCTCGGTCGTGCTTTGGTGCAAAGCGAACATCTGCTGCTGCAGGATGCTGAAAGTATCCAGCGCCAGGCGCAGGCATCCGGTATTACCTTTGTCGAGCAACTGGTACTCAGCAAGAAGCTGACGCCGCTGGTGATCGCCAAATTTGCTTCCAGCATGTTCGGTTTACCCCTGCTGGATTTATCTACCGTCAGTAGTGACAGCCTACCCAAAGGGGTGGTGGATGATGAGCTGGTGGCGGGCAAGCGCTTATTGCCACTTTATAAGCGCGGTACGCGTTTGTTTGTCGGCACCTCCGACCCCACGCAGACTGCAGCGTTTCATGCCATTACCTTCAAGACCGGGCTGACCGTCGATGTGGTGGTGGTGGAAGACGACAAGCTGGGCAAGCTGGTTGGCCGCTACAGCGAGAATGCTGCGGTAGCCGCGTTCAACAGCATGGCGGCGGACGAGTTTGGCGAGCTGGAAATCGCCGACCCGGATACCGAGGCGGTACCGGATGGCATGCCGGACGTAGACGATGCGCCGGTGGTGAAGTTTGTGAACAAGATTTTGCTGGATGCGATTAACGGTGGCGCCTCGGATATCCATTTCGAGCCCTACGAGCGCTTTTACCGTGTGCGTTACCGTATTGATGGCAACTTGAAAGAGATCGTGCAGCCGCCGCTGTCGATCAAAGAGAAGATCGCCTCGCGTATCAAGGTGGTCTCGCGCATGGATATTTCCGAAAAGCGCGTACCGCAGGATGGCCGCCTGAAACTGAAGATTTCCAGTACCAAGGCCATTGATTTCCGGGTTAGCACACTGCCTACGCTGTATGGCGAGAAAATCGTGATGCGTATCCTGGACGCCTCGGCTGCCTCGCTGGATATCGAGCAGCTAGGCTTTGAGCCCAGCCAGAAAGCGCTGCTGCTGCGTGCCATCGAGCGGCCCTACGGCATGGTGCTGGTAACCGGGCCGACGGGTAGTGGTAAGACGGTTTCCCTGTATACCTGTCTGAATATCCTGAACAAGCCCGATACCAATATTTCTACCGCAGAAGACCCGGTGGAGATCAACTTGCCAGGCATCAACCAGGTGAATGTGAACGAGCGTGCGGGTCTGACCTTCGCCTCGGCCTTGCGCTCATTCCTGCGTCAGGATCCGGATGTGATCATGGTGGGTGAGATTCGCGACTTTGAAACAGCGGATATTTCCATTAAAGCCGCCCAGACCGGCCACATGGTGTTTTCCACCCTGCACACCAATAATGCACCGGCTACGCTGACCCGCTTGTTGAACATGGGCGTCGCCCCCTTCAATATTGCCAGTTCGGTATTGCTGATCATGGCGCAGCGTTTGGCGCGCAAGCTGTGCACCCATTGCAAAAAGCCGGTGGATATCCCGCATGAGGCGCTGCTGCGTGCCGGTTTCGCCGAAGAAGAGCTGGATGGCAGCTGGCAGCCTTATGGCCCGGTGGGCTGCGACGAGTGTCGTGGTTCCGGCTACAAAGGCCGAACCGGTATCTATGAAGTGATGCCGATTACCGATGCCATGGTGCGTTTGATCATGTCGGACGGTAACGCTATCGACATTGCAGATCTGGCCAAAAAAGAGGGCATGGTAGATTTGCGTCACTCTGGCTTGCTCAAGGTCAAGCGGGGTGTGACCTCGTTGACCGAAATTGAAGCCGTTACCAACGAATAACAGAAAGTAAACCGGCACTATGGCGGAAGCTGCACTGAAAAAGCCCTCTTCGGCGATCTGGAACTGGGAGGGCAAGGACAAGACCGGCAAGGTGATCCGGGGTGAGATTCGTGCCGAGTCCGAGACGGTGGCCAAAGCGCAGCTGCGCCGCCAGGGCATCAATGCCACCAAGGTCAGCAAGAAACGGGCGGGTTTTGGCAAGCGTATTACCGAGCGGGACGTGGCCCTGTTTACCCGGCAGCTGGCCACCATGATGAAAGCCGGTGTGCCGCTGTTGCAGGCGTTCGACATTAGCGCCAAGGGGCACAGCAACGCGGCTTTTACCAAGATTTTGCTGGATGTGCGTTCCGAGGTGGAAACCGGTAGCAACCTGGCAGATGCCTTTCGCAAATACCCGGTGTACTTCGATAGCCTGTTTTGTAATCTGATCGCGGCCGGTGAAACTGGTGGTGTGCTGGACTCGCTGCTGGACAAGCTGGCGACTTACAAAGAAAAGATCATTGCCATCAAGGGCAAGATCAAGTCGGCAATGATTTACCCCTCGGCCATTATCGTGACCGCCTTTGTGATCACTGCCGTGATCCTGATCTATGTTATCCCCGCGTTTAAAGAGCTGTTCTCCAGCTTTGGTGCCGATTTGCCGGGGCCAACCCAGCTGGTGATCTGGCTGTCTGACTTGTTTGTCGAGTATTGGTGGCTGATTTTTGGCGGGATAGGCGGCACCATCTGGGGGCTGGTAACGGTGTATAAGCGCTCGCCGTCCATGCAGGTCAGCGCAGACCGCTTGCTGCTGCGCGTACCCATTATTGGCGATATCGTGCGTAAAGCCACCATCGCGCGCTGGTCTCGTACCCTGTCTACGCTGTTTACCGCCGGTGTGCCTTTGGTGGAGGCGCTGGATTCGGTGGCCGGTGCGGCGGGTAACCAGGTGTATGCAGACGCGACCAAAATTATCCAGGCCGATGTCAGTGCCGGTTCTACGCTGAATTTTTCCATGCAGCGCAGCAACCTGTTTCCCAATATGGTGCTGCAGATGACTGCTATCGGCGAGGAATCCGGTGCGCTGGATGACATGCTGGACAAGGTGGCCGACTTTTATGAAGAAGAAGTCGATAACGCGGTAGCGGCGCTGTCCAGCCTGCTGGAGCCCATGATCATGGTGATTCTGGGCGTGCTGATTGGTGGCCTGGTGGTGGCAATGTACATGCCGATTTTCAAGATGGGTCAGGTGGTGGGCTAATGCTGGATGGACTGATGTTATTGCCCGCTGCGTGGCAAGTGGCCTTTGCGCTGGTGCTGGGTTTGCTGGTGGGCAGTTTTCTGAATGTGTTGATACACCGCTTGCCATTGATACTGGAGCGCCAGTGGCAGCAAGAGTGTGCGGCCTTGCAGGGCCAGGCGCCACCGGCTGCGGCCAACTACAACCTTTTTTATCCGCCCTCCGCCTGTGTGCATTGCCACGCCCCTATCCGTGCCTGGCAGAACATCCCGGTGCTGAGCTACCTGTGGCAGCGCGGGCGCTGTGCCAGCTGTGGCGGGGCCATTGCGTGGCGCTATCCGCTGGTAGAGCTGGTAGCCGGCGTGGTGTTTGCTGCTTTTGCCGCGCAGCTGGGGCTGGGCTGGCCATGGTTGGCCGCATGTTGCTTCAGCATGCTGCTGCTGGCGCTGGCGCTGATCGACGCCAAGACACAATTGCTGCCTGATGACCTGACGCTGTTGCTGTTGTGGGCGGGCTTGCTGTTCAGCCTGCTGGGGGTGACGGTGCCTCTAGCCGATGCAGTGGTGGGGGCCATGGCCGGGTATCTGACCCTGTGGGGCATTTACTGGCTGTTCAAGCTGGCTACCGGTAAAGAGGGCATGGGCTACGGCGACTTCAAGCTGTTGGCCGCACTGGGGGCCTGGCTGGGCTGGAGCATGCTGCCACTGGTTGTGCTGCTCTCCTCGCTGGTAGGCGCGCTGTTTGGCCTGCTGCTGATGGCGCTACAGCGCCACGATCGTGGCCAGGCCATGCCGTTTGGCCCTTATCTGGCGGCGGCCGGCATGATTGCGTTCGTGTGGGGCAAGCCGATTGTGGCTTGGTATACCGGTGCCTAGCCCGGTAGTGGGGCTGACTGGCGGCATTGGCTGTGGCAAAAGTGCTGTAGCCAGGCTGTTTGCCGGGCATGGCATCCCCTGCGTGGATACCGATACCGTTGCCCACGCGCTGACCGCGCCGGGTGGTGCTGCCATGCCGGCCATTGTGGCGGCATTTGGTGCCGGTATGCAGCAGGCTGACGGTGCGATGAACCGCGCAGCCATGCGCGAGCTGGTGTTTGCCCAGCCAGCACAGCGGCAGGTGCTGGAAGGCATACTGCACCCGATGATCCATGCCGAAAGCCTGCGCCAGCTGGCACAGCTGTCGGCACCTTACTGCTTATTGGCGGTACCTTTATTGTTTGAAAGCCAGCGCTACCAGCAGCTTATCGCCCGCAGTTTGTTGGTAGATTGCGCAGTGCCCACACAAATTGAACGGGTTATGGCGCGCAATGGCATGACCGAGGCGCAGGTGCGTGCCATCATTGCAGCACAGATGGGCCGGGAGCAGCGTATGGCCCTGGCGGACGATGTTTTACCCAACGATGGCGATCTGGCCGAGCTTGCGCTTCTAGTCGCTGCCAAACATCGTTATTATCTAGCCTGCTTTGGCATTGCCGATCCGGCATGACATTTAATCAACGGACAGCTGCTGTGACCAGTTTCGAGTTTCCCTTAGTAGAACGTACTCGCACTTTGCTTCGACTGGAGCAGGTATACCAGCGTCTGGTGTTTTTCATTGCCCAGCAAGAAAGCTATGCGCACCATGCTGCGCTGATGTCGCTGTTCGAGGTGCTGGAGGCTGCCGGGCGTACCGAGCTGAAGTCTGACCTGCTGCAAGAGCTGGAGCGTCAGAAGCTGAACCTCGAATCGCTGCGTGATAACCCGGTTGTGCAGCAAGAAGCGCTGGAATCGCAGCTGGAAGAGATCGAGCGCACCATGAGCAGCCTGCTGGAGATCACCGGCAAGTTTGGCCAGCACCTGCGCGAGAACGAATGGCTGATGGCCATCAAGCAGCGCTCTGTGATTCCTGGCGGTACCTGCCAGTATGATCTGCCGTCGTACCACTTGTGGTTGCAGCATGATAGCGAGCAGCGCCGTGCAGACCTGCAGCGCTGGGCTGCGCCGCTGATGCCCACGGCCGCTGCGGCCAACATTCTGCTTAAACTGCTGCGTGATAGCGGTAAAACCCACCCCTACACCGCCCGGCGCGGCGCGTTCCAGCAAATGTCCGGCGGCAAGGTCGTGCAGCTGATCCGTGTGGGTTTCGACCGTAGCTTGCAGATCGTGCCGGAAGTATCGGCCAACAAATACGCCATCAATGTCCGTTTCATCCATGCTGCCACCGGCGAAGTGCGTTCGCGCCAGGTAGAGGATGATGTGGATTTCTCCCTGACCTATTGCAAGTTTTGACCATGACAACAACACGTACCGTGGCCTGCCCGCAGTGCAAGGCAGCTGTGCCGTGGGGGCCGCAAAGCCCGTTCCGCCCCTTTTGCAGCGAACGCTGCCGCTTGATAGACCTGGGCCAGTGGGCCAACGAAGAATACCGCGTGCCGGTGTCCGGCGATGACCCGATGAAAGAGCTGGACTCGCTCTAGGCTGTATTGTGCCGCACAAAAGCAAAAGCGCTGCCCAGGCAGCGCTTTTTTCATGGCTGGCCAGATGCGGCCAACCTCAGGTACGCGCGATGACCGCGCCCTGGGCAAAGTAGGTGCGTACGCCGGACATGATGGCCTCGGCCATGTCCTGCTGAAACGCCGGGTCTACCAGCTTGCGCTCTTCTTCCGGGTGGCTGATGAAGGCCGTTTCTACCAGGATGGAGGGAATATCCGGCGCCTTCAGCACGGCAAAACCGGCTTGTTCTACCTTGTCCTTGTGCAGCTTGTTCAGGCCGCCCATTTTGCCCAGCACGGCTTTGCCCAGCTTCAGGCTGTCGTTGATGGTGGCAGTCTGGGTCAGGTCGAACAGGGTGTGCGCCAGGTATTTGTCCTTGCCGGCAATTTTTACCCCGCCAATCATGTCGGCATCGTTCTGTGTTTTGGCCAGCAGGCGCGCCATGGTACTGGTGGCGCCGTTTTCCGACAGGGCAAATACCGATGAGCCGCGCGCGGTGCGGTTTTCTACCGCGTCGGCGTGTACCGAGATAAACAGGTCGGCGCCGATCTTGCGCGCTTTGGCCACGCGCACGCCCAGCGGCAGGAACACATCCTCGTCGCGCGTCAGGTAGGCTTTCATGTTCTTTTCGGCATCCACCAGCTTTTTCAGCTGACGGCTGATGCGCAATACCACGTCTTTTTCACGTGTGCCGCTGGGGCCTACCGCGCCAGGGTCTTCGCCGCCGTGGCCCGGGTCGATCATGATCACCACCGGGCGGGCCGGGTCGGTCTTGCCCTTGTTGCCGCGCGGGGCGTTGTTGTCCAGCTGGCCTTTGTTGTAGTCCTGCAGCAGGGCCAGCAGCGGGTCATCCTGCTGCGCGTTGGACGGGTACAGGTCAACTACCAGGCGGTGCTGGTATTCGCCCACCGGTTTGAGCGAGAAAATCTGCGGCTTTACCTCGTTGCGCAGGTCCAGCACCAGGCGCACGGTGTTGCCGTTGAACTGGCCGGCGCGTGCCGTGCGGATAAACGGGTCGGCAGACTGGATCTGGCCACCGATGTCTTGCAGTACGCCGGTGAGCTGCACGTCTTCCAGGTCGATGACCAGGCGGTTCGGGTTGGCCAGGGCAAAGTGTTTGTAGCGGATATCGCTACCCGCCTCGATGGTCAGGCGGGTATAGGTAGACGATGGCCACACCCGTACTGCCACGATCTGGCTGCTGGCAGCCAGGCCGGCACGGCTGACGGTGAGCAAAAAGGTGGCCGCTGCCGCGCCGATCAGCTTGCGGCGCAGTGCGTCATGAAGTGCTTGAGACATACGTGTCCTGTTTCACTGTGGGCATGAAGGCGATAACTGCGACCATCGCCATCCACACTAAGTTTCAGTACCAGATCCGGCTCTGGCAGTACCCCGCTGGCTTTGTCGGGCCATTCGATAACGCAGACGGTATCGTCGGCAAAGTAGTCGGCAAAGCCGGCGTCGTACCATTCTTCCGGGTCGTTAAAGCGGTACAGGTCAAAATGGTGCAGGGTGAGTGCAGGCAGCGGGTAGCTTTCTACCAGGGTATAGGTCGGGCTTTTTACCCGCCCGCTATAGCCCAGGCCCTGCAGCAGGCCGCGCGTGAACGTGGTTTTGCCTGCGCCCAGGTCGCCATCCAGCTGCAGCTGCAGCCCGCCAGACAGTGCACCGGCTAGCTGACGGCCCAGCTGCAAAGTAGCGGCTTCATCGGCAAGGTAGCCGGCGCCGACACTGGTATCATCCGTTGCCATGAGTGGAATATCCTGTAAAAACGAGAATTATCGCTATTTGGCCAGCCAAATCAAGCAGTGGGCGCAGGACCTGGGCTTTGCCGAGGCGCGCATCACGCGGGCGGCGCTGCCACCCGAGGCCGAACAGCAGCTGGCCGGCTGGTTGGCCGCAGCTTATCACGGCGAGATGGACTACATGGCACGCCATGGTGCACTGCGGGTGCGCCCGGCCGAGCTGGTACCGGGTACCCTGCGCGTGATCAGCCTGCGCATGCACTATTGGCCGCAGCCGGCCGCCGATGCCGAGGCGGTATTGCAGCAGCCGGGGCAGGCCTATATCTCGCGCTACGCGCTGGGGCGTGACTATCACAAGGTGCTGCGTAACCGGCTGCAGAAGCTGGCAGAGCAGATCAGCGCGGCGGTGCCCGAGCACCAGTTTCGCGTGTTTACCGATAGCGCACCGCTGGCCGAGGTGGCGCTGGCGGCGCAGGCAGGGCAGGGCTGGCGCGGCAAGCACACCCTGCTGCTTAACAAAAAGCAGGGCTCGCTGTTTTTCCTGGGCGAAATCCTGACCAACTTGCCCTTGCCGGAAGACCCGTCAGAAGAGGGGCACTGTGGCAGCTGTACCCGCTGTATCGATGCCTGCCCCACCGGGGCGATTGTGGCGCCGTATACCGTGGATGCGCGGCGCTGCATTTCTTACCTCACCATCGAGCTGAAAGGCGCCATCCCCGAGCCGCTGCGCCCGCTCATCGGCAACCGCATTTATGGCTGCGACGACTGCCAGCTGGTGTGCCCGTGGAACCGCTTTGCCGTGCCTACCGCCGAGGCCGACTTTGCCGTACGCCATGGCCTGGATGCAGTCAGCTTGCTGTCGCTGTTTGCCTGGCGCGAGCAAGACTTTCAGCAGCGCATGGCGGGCAGCCCGATTTACCGTATCGGTTACAGCAAGTGGCTATCCAATATTGCCATTGCGCTTGGCAATGCCCCGTACAGCGCAGACATTGTGGCTGCACTGCAACAGCAGAGCCAGGCAGAGGAGGGGGTGCTGCGGGAGTCGGTGCAGTGGGCGCTGCAGCAGCAGCGTGGCAGGGCGCCAAAGGCGTAAGGTTGGCCGCATGCGGCCAACCTGGGTATTACAGGGCTTTGGTGAAGTGAAACGAAGAAATCACAAAGCCCAGGCGGAAGTACAGCTTGTGCGCCTGGGTACGCCAGGTGCCAGAGTCCAGCACGATATAGCTACAGCCTGCTGCCTTGGCACGCGCTTCGCACCAGGCTAGCAGCTGGCTGCCCACGCCTTGCGAGCGGGCGGCCTCGTCGGTAACCAGGTCGTCCACGTACAGCCGCAGGTCTTCGTAGGTATTTTCGTACAAGCGGTACAGCGCCAGGCCCAGTGGCTGGCCCTGGTCGTTACACGCCAGCACCAGGCGGGCGCCGTAGCGGCATACGCGCTGCATTTTTATCAGGTAGGCCACGCCTTCTTCCGGCAGCATGGGGCGCAGCTGCCGGTGCAGTGCCGCTGCACTTTGCAGCAGCTCGGGCTCGATGATCTGCCCTGCGTCATCCGTCAGCGGGATAAGCTGCAGGCTGCCCATATCAAGCTTCGCGCGACGGGGCGATCACCAGCGACTCACCTTCCAGGATGGCTTTGCCCTTTACCAGGCAGACGGTAGCAAACTTCACACGCTTCTTGACGGGGTCCAGCTCGGTTACCGTCACGCGGGCGGTGACGGTTTCGCCAATCTTCACCGGCGCTTTGAAGCGGGTAGATTGCGACAGGTAAATGGTGCCGTTGCCCGGCAGGCGGGTGCCCACTACGGTAGAAATCAGGCTGGCGGTGAGCATGCCGTGCGCGATGCGGGTCTGGAACATCGAGTTTTCGGCGTATTCCTGATTGATGTGCACCGGGTTGTCGTCACCGGATACCGCGCTGAACATCAGGATGTCGGCTTCGGTAATGGTTTTGGCGTACTCGGCGGTGTCGCCAAGCTTGATGTCTTCGAAATAAACTGTCATGAAAACTCCTTTGCGGGCTGCTGGTTGCAGCGCCAGCCCACTGCCGGCACTGCTTTTGCGATGTTCCTGCCTGTTTTTCTGCTTATGACATGCTCAATATTGCGCTGCATTCTGACACGCTTTGCCCCAAATGCAAATTACGGGGAAATGGCGTAATATCTGCACACCCCTGTTGTACTGCATTTTTATTGTCGTCAGTCTACCAATTAAACGCTCGTTTGATTAAAGTGTGGTGCTAGCATCAATAAAGCGCCTGCTGCAGTATCGGCGAGTCGTTGAAACCTGAAGAGTCTGCTGGAGGAATATGAAAGCTCTAGTCGCTGTGAAACGCGTTGTCGATTACAACGTGAAAGTGCGCGTCAAAGCCGATGGCACGGATGTGGATGTGGCCAACGTCAAGATGTCGATGAACCCGTTTGACGAAATCGCCGTGGAAGAGGCTGTACGCCTGAAAGAGGCCGGCAAGGTTTCCGAAATCGTCGTGGTATCCATGGGTGTGAAGCAGTGTGAAGAAACCCTGCGCACTGCCCTGGCCATGGGCGCCGACCGTGCCATTCTGGTAGAAACCGACGCCGAGCTGCAGCCGCTGGCCGTGGCCAAGCTGCTGAAAGCCGTGGCCGACAAAGAGCAGCCACAGCTGCTGATCGTGGGCAAACAGGCGATCGACGACGATGCCAACCAGACCGGCCAGATGGCGGCCGCCCTGCTGGGCTGGGGTCAGGGTACGTTTGCCTCCAAGGTAGACGTGGCTGCAGAAACCATCGACGTTACCCGCGAAGTGGACGGCGGCCTGGAAACCATCAAGCTGCGCCTGCCAGCCGTGGTGACCACCGACCTGCGCCTGAACGAGCCGCGCTACGTGAAGCTGCCAAACATCATGGCCGCCAAGAAAAAGCCGCTGGATAAAACCACCCCGGCCGACCTGGGCGTAGACGTGACCCCGCGCCTGAAAACCCTGAAAGTGGCCGAGCCAGCCAAGCGCTCCGCCGGTATCAAGGTTGCCAATGCTGCCGAGCTGGTAGCCAAACTGAAAAACGACGCAAAGGTGCTGTAAGCCATGGCTATTCTCGTTATCGCTGAACACGACAACCAGAGCCTGAAAGCAGGCACCCTCAATACCGTTACCGCCGCTGCCAAGCTGGGCGAGGTACACGTGCTGGTAGCCGGCCACAACGCCGCTGCTGCTGCCGATGCGGCCAAGGCTTTGGCCGGTGTGGTCAAGGTACTGCTGGCCGACAACGCCGCCTACGCGCATGGCCTGGCCGAAAACCTGGCCCCGCTGGTGGTGGGCCTGGCGTCCGGTTACAGCCACGTGCTGGCCCCGGCGACCTCCTACGGCAAAAACCTGCTGCCGCGCGTTGCCGCGCTGCTGGACGTAGCCCAGATCTCCGACATTATCGCTATCGAGTCTGCCGATACCTTCGTGCGCCCGGTATACGCCGGCAACGTGCTGGCCACCGTGCAGTCTGCCGATGCCATCAAGGTGATCACCGTACGTACCACTGCCTTCGAAGCGGCGGCACAAGGCGGTGCGGCCAACGTGGAAAGCATTGCTGCTGCAGCCGACGCCACCCTGTCGTCCTTCGTGGGCCAGGAGCTGACCAAGTCCGACCGCCCGGAGCTGGGCGCTGCCAAGATCATCGTCTCCGGTGGCCGTGCGCTGGGTTCGGATGTGCAGTTCAAGGCGGTGATCGAGCCGCTGGCCGACAAGCTGGGCGCTGCCGTGGGTGCCTCGCGCGCTGCGGTCGATGCCGGCTACGCACCAAACGACTACCAGGTAGGCCAGACTGGCAAAGTCGTGGCCCCGCAGCTGTACATAGCCGTGGGCATTTCCGGTGCCATCCAGCATCTGGCCGGCATGAAAGATTCCAAAGTGATCGTAGCGATCAACAAGGATGAAGAAGCGCCGATCTTCCAGGTAGCCGACTACGGCATCGTGGGTGACCTGTTCACCGTGGTGCCCGAGCTGCTGGCTGAGCTGTCCAAGTAATATTGCTGTTTGAATTTGCTCACGATCCCGCGCGCCAAGGCGAAGCAAGGCGTTTTCAACGCCGTATCGCCGACGCGTAGCGGGTCGTGAGCCGGTTCACCATAAAACAAGGCGTGGTGCTACGGTGCCACGCCACACAAGAAAACCGGTTTACCGGTTCGTCTGGGGAAATGCACGCTGCTTGCGCCGCGTGGGCTTGCCATCAGCCGGATCGGTGACCGGTTTTTTTGCACGATGACGAGTTAATCGAGGAGTAATCTCATGATCTACAAGGCACCCGCCAAGGAAATCCGTTTTGCCCTGAACGAGCTGGCCGAGCTGCCCGCCGTGTGCAGCCTGCCAGGCTACGAAGACTGCTCGGTAGAGCTGGTTGACGCCATTCTGGAAGAAGGCGCCAAGTTCGCCGAAGGCGTGCTGGCCCCCATCAACAAGCAGGGCGACAAGGGCGCCAAGTGGTCGCCGGATTGTAGCGTTACCGCCGCCGAAGGCTTCAAGGAAGCCTGGCAGCAATACGTGGAAGCCGGCTGGGTAGGCCTGCGCGCGCCAGCCGAATTCGGCGGCCAAGGGTTGCCGGCGCTGGTGGCCTTGGCCGCAGAAGAAATGTGGTGCTCGGCCAACCTGGCGTTTTCGCTGGCGCCGATGCTGACCCTGGGCGCGATCGAAGCCATCAACCACCACGCCTCCGACGAACTGAAAGCCATCTACCTGCCGCGCATGTCTACCGGCGAGTGGACCGGCACCATGAACCTGACCGAGCCGCAAGCCGGCTCCGACCTGGCCCAGGTACGCAGCAAGGCCATCCCGGTAGGCGATGGCAGCTACAAGATCAGCGGCCAGAAAATCTTCATTACTTGGGGCGAGCACGACATGGCGGACAACATCGTCCACCTGGTGCTGGCCCGTCTGCCCGACGCCCCGGCTGGCGTGAAGGGCATCTCGCTGTTTATCGTGCCCAAGTTCATGGTGAACGCCGATGGCAGCCTGGGTGCACGTAACGATGTGCGTTGCGTATCGCTGGAACACAAGCTGGGCATTCACGGCAGCCCTACTGCGGTGATGAGCTTTGGCGACGAAGGCGGCGCCATCGGCTACCTGGTGGGCGAGGCCAATAAAGGCCTGGGCTATATGTTCACCATGATGAACCACGCCCGCCTGGGGGTGGGCATCGAAGGCATGGCCGTGTCCGAACGCGCCTACCAGAAGGCCGTTGAGTACGCCCGCGACCGCGTGCAAAGCCGTGCGGTAGGCAGCCCGGACCCGGCTGGTGTGGCCATCATCCAGCACCCCGATGTACGCCGCATGCTGATGACCATGCGCGCGCAGATCGAGGCCCAGCGCGCGCTGGCCTTCTACGCTGCCGCTGCGCTCGACCGTGCCGCTCGTCACCCGGTAGCCAGCGAAGCCGCGCGAAACCAGGCGCTGGTGAATTTCCTGATTCCTATCGTCAAAGGCTGGAACACCGAGCAGGCGAACGAGATCACCAGCCTGGGCATGCAGATTCACGGTGGCATGGGCTATATCGAGGAAACCGGCGTAGCGCAGTACTGCCGCGACGCGCGCATTACGGCCATCTACGAAGGTACCACCGGTATCCAGGCGCTGGACCTGATCGGCCGCAAGACCGCCAGCGAAAACGGCGCCACCGCGCGCTGGTTGCTGGAAGAAGTCCGCAGCACCGTGGCCAAGTTGTCGGCTGCAGGCTTTGACAGCATTGCGGCCAACCTGGAAGCCTCTGCCAAAGATGCCGAGCGCTGCGTGGACTTCATCGTCGGCACCTTCGGCAGCCAGCCAGCGTTGGCCGCAGCCGGTTCGGTACCGTTCCTGAAGCTGATGGGCATTACGCTGGGCGGCTGGATGATGGGCCGTGCCGCGCTGATCGCCAAAGCACAGCAAGGCGACGAAGGCGTGGATGCCGACTTCCTGGCAGCCAAGCAGATTACCGCGCGCTTCTACGCCGAGCACCTGCTGCCGCAAACCGGCGGCCTGGCCGCGGCCATCGTTAGCGGTGCCGATAGCGTGCTGGCATTGGACGCAGCGCTGTTCTAAGCCTGCTTGCCCTCGAAAGCCCCCTTTCAAATGAACGGGGGCTTTTCATATGCTGGCAATGCGGCCAGTGTAGGGTGCTTGCCCATCCATGCTGGCTTCATTACTCTTCCACCTTTGCCCGTTTTCGGTACGCCCCGCCCATGTCCATGCCACAACGTGCGTTACGACAGCTTGCCCGCCTGCCAGCGCTATTGCCCTGGTTGGCCGCATTGTTTGCCTGCTGGTGGCTGGTTGCTACCGTGTTGGCCATGTGGCCTGCTGCACCGGCCATGCGGGTGCTGGCGCAGCCACAGCCGCTGGCGGCAGCCGGGGCAGTAGCGCAGCAGTCGTGGTTTGGTGCGATGCAAGACGCGGCGGCCAGCCAGGTCGCCCCGCCGGTTAGTGTGCTGGGGGTGCTGGGCGGCGGGCAGGGCTCGCGCCAGGACTTTGCCATCTTGCTGGAAAACGGCCAGAAAATAGCCGTACGCGCTGGCGACAAGACCCCGGGCGGGTGGCTGCTGCTCAGGGTAAATGGCAGCGGGGTGGTGTTACGCCAGCCGGATGGCCAGGAGCTGAGCGTGGCGCTAAGCCGCCAGGCGGTGCCGGAAGGCATGACCCCTGGCGTGGTGCCAGCGCAGCCGCAGTTGTTTGGTGCGCCCGCGGTGCAGCCGGTCATGCCCGCACCCGTGCCGGCCGTGCCCGCGGTGGTAGAAAGCCTGCAGCCAAGGGAGGCGCCAGTCCAGAAGGACTGAGTGGCAGGCGGTAGTGTGTTTATCGAAGTTTTGCGTTGGCGATACGCTGGCGCCGTAGCAGGTGTGGTGCAAGACGCCACGGTATCTGAACAATAGAAAAGCAGATCGATACAATCATGCAGATAGCCCGTTTGGCCGGTGCCCTGGCACTGGTGTTTGCTTGCCACGCTTTTGCCGCGCCCGACGAGCCGGTAATGCTGAACTTCGTCAATGTGGATATCGACACCGTGGTGAAGGCCATCGGCGAGATTTCCGGCAAGAATTTCGTGCTGGACCCCCGCGTAAAAGGCACAGTCAATATCGTGTCGGCGCGCCCGGTGCCACGCGAGCTGTCCTACCAGATACTGTTGTCCAGCCTGCGCATGCAGGGCTTTAGTGCGGTAGAGGGCGACGGCGTGATCAAGATCGTGCCGGAGGCCGACGCCAAGCTGCACGCACGGGTGGGTAATGCGCGCCGTGGCGACGGCGACCGCCTGATCACCAAGGTATTCATCCTGCGCCATGGCAGCGCCAACCAGCTGGTGCCGGTGATCCGCCCCATTATTTCCCCCAATAACACCGTAGCCGCCATGCCGCAGGCCAATGCGGTGGTGGTCACCGACTACGCCGACAATATCCGCCGTATCGAAGCCATCATCGACAGTATCGAAAGTGCTAGCGCGGCAGACAGCATGGTGCTGCCGGTGAAGTATGCCTCGGCTATCGAGATGGCCAGCCAGCTGAACAAGCTATTGCAGGAAGGCAGCACCGGTGCGGCCAACGCTGCCGACGGCGGCCGTGTCACCATCGTGCCGGATGCGCGCAGCAATGTACTGCTGGTACGTGCCGACAGCAGTGGCCGCCTGGCCAAGGTGAAAAACCTGCTCACCCTGCTAGACCAGCCCAGCCAGGCCGGTGCCAATGTGCGCGTGGTGTACCTGCGCAATGCCGAGGCCACGCGGGTGGCGCAAACGCTGCGCAGCCTGCTGTCCGCCGATGCCCCGGCGGCCAGCAATAGCGCGCCGGCTAGCAGCCAGGCCGCCAACGCGTCTGGCACAGCCAAGGCCACTGACAGTAATAGTGGCGCGCTGGGTAGCACTATCCAGGCGGATGTGGCCAACAACGCGCTGATCATGAACGTGCCTGACGCCATGTACCAGAACCTGCGCAACGTGATCGACATGCTGGACCGCCGCCGCGCGCAAGTGTTTGTCGAGGCGCTGGTGGTGGAGGTGTCTGCCGAGCGGGCGCAAGAAGTCGGTATGCAGTGGCAGTCGCTCTCCGGCCTGGGTAATGGCGGCACCAGCGTGATAGGTGGCACCAATTTCCCCGCCACCGGCAACCCCGGCATCCTCAACGTGGCCACCGGCGGTACCGCGGGCATCAGCGCGCTGGCCGGTAGCAGTGGCCTGACGGTGGGCATCAGCAAGGGCACGGTCACCATACCGGGTATCGGCCAGATATTGAACCTGGGCCTGCTGGCCCGTGCGCTGGAAAAAGAAGCCGAAGGCAATGTGCTGTCCACGCCCAACCTGATGACCATGGATAACGAAGAAGCCAAGATCGTCATTGGCCAGAACGTACCGTTTCTCACCGGCAGCTACAGCAATACCGGCAATGGCGGTAGCAACAATAGCAGCGTGTCGTCGCCGTTCCAGACCTACGAGCGCAAGGACGTGGGCTTGACGCTGAAGCTGACGCCGCAGATTTCCGAAGGCGGCCTGGTGAAGATGAAAATCCTGCAGGAAGTGTCGTCGGTAGAAGAAACCAGCCGCAATAACCCTGCCGGCCTCACCACCAACAAACGTGCCATCGAAACCACCGTCACCGTTGACGATGGCAGCATCGTGGCCATTGGCGGCCTGATACAAGAGTCGGTCAGCGACGGCGAAAACAAAGTACCGCTGCTGGGCGACATCCCGGTGCTGGGCTGGCTATTCAAATACCAGCAAAAGCAGCGCAAGAAAACCAACCTGATGGTGTTCCTCAAACCCACCATCCTGCGTGACGATGGCAGCGCGCGCGGCCTGGCCAGCGACCGCTACGACTACGTAATAGGCGACCGCCAGCGCCAGGACGGCAAGCTGCCGCTGAACGCGGCCGACGCCTACCAGTCGTCGCCGGCCGGCGGCCTGCTGCAGCAGCTGCAGCAAAGCGGCCAACTACCGCAGCCCGACAGCCAGGGCGTGGCCAAACCATGAGCGTGGCCCGTCACCCGGTACTGGGTTTTGCTTTTGCCCGTAGCCAGCGCATTGTGCTGGAAGATGGCCCCGATGGCCGCGTGCTGCTGGTCGACAGCCAGACCCCCGCCAGTGCCATCAGCGAAGTGCTGCGCCTGCACGCGGCCCCCGATCAGGTGGAAACGTTGGCCGCAGACGAGCTGGACCGCCGCCTGTCCAGCCTGTACGCCAACCGCAGCGACGGCGCGGCGGGGGTGGTGGACGACATCGGCGACAGCCTGGACCTGAACGCCATGGTGGACTCGCTGCCCGAGGTGGAAGACCTGCTGGAGTCCGAAGGCGATGCGCCCATTATCCGCATGATCAACGCGCTGTTGACGCAGGCGCTGCGTGATGGCGCCTCGGACATCCACATCGAAGCCTTCGAAGACCGCAGCCTGGTGCGCTTTCGCCTGGATGGCACGCTGCGCGACGTGGTTACCCCGCACCGCGCCTTGCACGCCGCCATGGTGTCGCGCCTGAAGATCATGGCCAGCATGGACATTGCCGAAAAACGCCTGCCGCAAGACGGCCGCATCTCGCTACGCCTGGGCGGCCGCCCGGTAGACGTGCGGGTGTCCACGCTGCCCACCAGCCACGGCGAGCGCGTAGTGCTGCGCCTGCTGGACAAAGAAGCGGCGCGGCTGGACCTGGCCACGCTGGGCATGGCCGCCGACACGCTGGGGCAGGTGGATGGCCTGATCCGCCAGCCACACGGCATTTTGCTGGTCACCGGCCCCACCGGCTCCGGCAAAACCACTACGCTGTACGCCGCGCTATCGCGGCTGGACGCGCGCCACACCAATATCATGACGGTGGAAGACCCGGTGGAATACCACCTGGACGGCGTAGGCCAGACGCAGGTGAATACCAAGATCGACATGAGTTTTGCCAAGGCACTGCGCGCCATCCTGCGCCAGGACCCGGACGTGGTGATGATCGGCGAAATCCGCGACCTGGAAACCGCGCAGATCGCGGTGCAGGCCTCGCTCACCGGCCACCTGGTGCTGGCCACGCTGCACACCAACGACGCCGCCAGCGCCATTACCCGCCTGACTGATATGGGTGTCGAGCCCTTCTTGCTGGCCTCCAGCCTGCTGGGTGTGATGGCGCAGCGCCTGGTGCGCCGCCTGTGCCCGCAGTGCAAGCAGCCGCACCCGCTGCCGCTGGACGGCGAGCCCGGCGTATTGCACTACCGCCCGGCGGGCTGCCCGGCCTGCAGCAACAGCGGCTACCGTGGCCGCTACGGCGTGTACGAGCTGCTGCAGGTGGACGACACGCTGCAAAAGCTGATTCACGATCGCGCCAGCGAAGCCCAGCTGCGTGCCCACGCCACTGCCTGCGGCATGCGCAGCCTGCGCGACGACGGCTTGCGCTGGGTGCGTGGCGGCGAGACCAGCCTGGAAGAAATCCTGCGCGTGACGAGGAGCTGAGTTGGCCGCATTCAAGTACACCGCCCTCGACGCCGCCGGCAAGGAACACGGCGGCCTGCTGGAGGCCGACTCCGCCCGCGCTGCCCGCGCCCAGCTGCGCGAGCGCGGCCTGCTGCCACTGGAAATCGACAGCGTGGCCGCACCACGCCAGGGGAACTCGGTACTGGCGCGTGGCCTGCCGCGCGCCGAGCTGGTGATGTTCACCCAGCAGCTGGCGACGCTACTGGACGCCGGCCTGCCACTGGAGCGCGCCCTGACCGCCATCGCCGAGCAAAGCGAGCACCCGCGTACCCGTGCCGTGCTGGCGCAAATCCGTAGCGATATCCTGGAAGGCAAATCACTGGCGCAGGCACTGGCCGGCGCACCCGCCGTGTTCAATAGCCTGTACCGCTCGCTGGTGCAGGGCGGCGAGCAGTCCGGCCACCTGGGGCAGGTCATGGCCAAGCTGGCGCATTACCTGGACCAGCGCCAGCACACGCAGCAGAAAGTGGCGCTGGCCATGGCCTACCCGGCGGTGGTCACCGTGGTGGCGCTGCTGGTCGTTGGTGGCCTGATGGCCTATGTGGTGCCGCAGGTGGTGAGCGTGTTTGCCCAGAGCAAGCAAACGCTGCCGCTGCTCACGCGCATGCTGGTGGCCAGCAGCCATTTTCTGCGCGACTGGGGCGTGGTGTTGCTGTTGCTGATTGTGGCCGCCGCCGCTGCCTGCTGGCGCATGCTGCAGGTGCCGGCGCTACGCCGCGCCTGGCACGGCCAACTGTTGCGCCTGCCGGTGATCGGCCGCCTGCTGCAGGCGCTCAATACCGCGCGTATGGCTAGCACGCTGTCGATTCTGGTGGGTTCCGGCGTGCCGCTGCTGACCGCGCTGGACACCGCGCGCGGCATCGTCAGCCTCATCCCCCTGCAGGACGCCATTGCCGACACCGCCAGCAAGGTGCGCGAGGGCATGGCGCTGTCGCGCGCGCTGGGCAGCACGCGGCAGTTTCCGCCGGTGCTGATCCACCTGATCGGCAGCGGCGAAGCCAGCGGCCGCCTGGCCGACATGCTGGACCGAGCCGCGCTACAGCAGCAGCAAGAAGTAGAGCGCAAACTGGCCACCTTCACCACGCTGATGGAGCCGCTACTGATTCTGGTGATGGGCGGGCTGGTGTTGCTGATCGTGATGGCCATCATGATGCCGATTATCGACATGAACCAGATGGTGAGGTAAGCGCCAGGTGCTACCAGCCCTCATCCGGTGGGTGGGGGCGCCCGTACGCGGGGTAATGAATCAATACAAGGAGCAAGCATGAAACACATCAAACACGCCGCCCAGCGCGGCTTCACCCTGATCGAGATCATGGTGGTGATCGTCATCCTCGGCGTGCTGGCCGCGCTGGTGGTGCCCAAGGTGATGAGCCGCCCGGACGAGGCGCGTATCGTGGCCGCCAAGCAGGACATCGGCGCCATGCTGCAGGGCCTCAAGCTCTACCGCCTGGATAACACGCGCTACCCCACTACCGAGCAAGGCCTGCAGGCGCTGGTGAGCAAGCCAGCCAGCGGCCCCGCCCCCAAAAACTGGAAACCGGGTGGCTATCTGGAGCGCCTGCCTAACGACCCGTGGGGCAACCCCTACCAGTACGCCGCGCCCGGTAGCCACGGCGAGGTGGATATCTGGAGCCTGGGCGCCGACGGCGAGCCTGGTGGCGAAGGCAACGACGCCGATATCGGCTCCTGGGCGCTGTAAACCGGCATGATGCGCGCAGGCTGCGGCCAACGTTGGCCGCAAGGCGGCTTTACGCTGATCGAGGTGATGGTGGTGCTGCTCATCATTGGTGTGATGGCCACTACCGTCAGCTTTAGCCTGCGCCCCGATACGCATCGCCAGCTGGAAGACGAAAGCTACCGCCTGGCGCGGGTGCTGGAGCAGGCCGTGGACGCCGCCGAAATGGGCGAGGCGCTGGCGCTGGACTGGCAGACAGGCGGCGCACGCTGGCGCGTGGCCGATAGCCAGGGCGGCTGGCAGCCCAGTGCCGATGCTTTTTTTGCCGACCACGCGCTGCCGGAAGGGCTGCGCGGTGATGGCCTGCTGCAAGATGGCCGCCCGGCCAGCGGCCCGGTGCGCCTGTGGCAGGATGGCCGCCCGCCGGCGCTGGTGCTGACCCTGCGTGGCGACAGCGGCGCGCGTAGCGTGACGCTCTCGCCGGTCGGTACCGTCACCGTCGAGGCCGCACCGTGAGGCGGCAGGGCGGTTTTACCCTGTTCGAGGTGCTGGTGGCGCTGGCCATCATGGCCGTGGCGCTGGCCGCGCTGCTGCGCGCCAGCGGGGTCGCGGCAGACAATAGCGAGCAGATGAAGCAGCGCATGATCGCCACCTGGGAGGCACAAAACCAGCTGGCCCTGATGCAGGCGCGGCGCGAGTGGCCAGGCCCAGGCCTGCAGGAAGGCGAAATGGAAAGTGACGGCCGGCGCCTGCGCTGGGAGCGCGAAGTCAGCGACACGCCAAACGGCAACTTCCGCAAAGTGGTGCTGCGGGTATTGCAGCCGGGCAGCCAGCGCTATGTGCTGGCCGAGATCACCGGCTTTGTGCGCAGCCCCGAGGTGCAGCCATGAAGCGCCAGCTCGGCATGACGCTGATTGAAATCCTGGTGGCCATGAGCCTGTTGGCCATTCTTACCGTGATGGGCTACCGCGCCTTTGGCAACCTGCTGAACGCGCGCGAGCACATCATGCAAACCGGCGAGCGCTGGGTGCAGCTGGCGCGTGTATTGCGCCGGGTAGAAGCCGATCTGCAGCGCCTGCCGCGGCAAGCCCCCAGCGAGCAGCAACAGCCTGCCCTGCAGCTGCAGCCAGCAGGGCAGGGCCAGCAGCTGCTGCTACGGCTGGCCTCGTCGCGCTACCCGGACGGGCAGGAATACGTGCAATACCGCGCCGCGGCCGGGCTAGGCTGGCTAGCCGGCCCGGCCACCACCCCGCCCGATGGCGAGGCGCTGCCGCTACTGGCCGGTGACTACCGTGTGCAGTGGCGCGTGCTGGCCGCCAATGGCCAGTGGTACCCGCAATGGCCCGCGGCGGATGCCGGCTCGCCGCACCCGCGCGCACTGGAAATGCGCGTAGTGGTGCCCGGTGATGAAACCATCCACCGTGTGTGGGCGCTGCCATGAAAACACAGCAGCAAGGCATGGCCATCATCATGGCGCTGCTGATTGTGGCCCTGGCCGCTACCGCAGCCTCAACCGTGTTGTGGCAGCAAAGCCTGTGGTGGCGCCAGGCAGATAACGACCGTGCCCGTGCCGAAATCAGGCTGATTGCCGACGCGGGTGTAGGCTGGGCCGGGGATATTCTGGCATTCGATGCGCGCAGTGGCGGCGCGGTGGACTACCTGGGCGAGCTGTGGGCGCAGCCGCTGCCGCAAACCGAGGCAGAAAGTACCCGTATCAGCGGCCAGCTGTACGACGCGCAAGGGCGCTTTAACGTACACAACCTGCTGCTGCCGGATGGCAAGGAAGATGAAGCGCAAGTGCAGCTGTACCGCCGCCTGCTGGCCCAGCTACAGCTGCCGCCCGCCCTGGCCGATACCCTGCTGGACTGGCTGGATGCCGACGACGAGCAGCGCCCGCAAGGGGCCGAAGCCGCCTGGTATGCCGCGCAGCAGCCTGCGTATGCCATGCCACCTGCCGCTAGCGTACAAAAGCTTGCCCAGCTGCGCTGGGTAAAGGGCTACGACAGCCAGGTGCTGGCCAAACTGGCACCGCACCTGGCGCTACTGCCGCAGCGTAGCGCCTTGAATGTGAACACCATCAGCCTGCCCCTGATGATGGCGCTGGTGCCCGGCTTGGGGCGGGGCCAGGCGCAGGCGCTGATCAACCAGCGCACCACCACGTACTTCAAGGACAAAGCCGACTTTGGCCTGCGCCTTACGGGCGGGCTGGTGCCGCTGGCGGTGGAGTACGGTGTGCGTAGCGACTATTTTCTGCTGCAAAGTGAAATACGCCACCCGCGCAGCATGCTGCGGGTAGACGCTTTGCTGTTGCGTAACGAACAAGCCAGCAAGGTCTTGTGGCGAGAAGAAGGAGTGGTGCCGGTGACGCCGGCCACCAACGGGGAATCATGAGTGTATTGAGACTATATCTGCGGCCGGGCTGGCCCGATAGCGAGCCCGGCCTGCCGTGGGCGCTGCTGGGTAGCCAGGGCCAGTGCCTGCAGCAGGGCGATGGCAGCCCGTCCGGCTGGCCACGTGCCGACCAGCTGGAGCTGGTATTGCCCGCCGGCAGTACCCTGTTTACCGCCGTGGCGCTGCCGCCAGGGCGCGAGCTGAAGCCCGCGGTTATTGGCTATGCGCTGGAAGAACAGCTAGCGAACGACCCTGCGGTCAACCTGTACGCCGTAGGCGGCAAGCTGGCCGATGGCCGCCGCAGCGTGGCGGTATGCGAGGCCGCGCCGGTACGCCGCGCCGTGGCCATGTTGCGCCAGCTGGGGCGGCTGGCCGACCGCATCGTGCCGGAAGAAACCCTGCTGCCGCTGCCGAACGCCGGGCAGTGGGTGCTGGCGGCACAGCCGCAGGGCTGGCTGCTGCGCAGCGGGCTGGACGAGGCCGGCTTTTTGCCAGCGGCCAGCGTGGCGGTATTGCTGCCCAGGTTGGCCGCAACTGCGCCACCAGCCGTGGTGCTGCTGTTGGGCGAGCGGCCAGCGGGTTTGCCTGAGCCGTGGCCGGTACAGCAGGGCGAGGCCTGGCAATGGCAGCACGGGCGTGCCGTGGGGGTGAACTTTGCCCACGGCGAGCTGGCCGCAGACCGCCAGTGGCGGGCACTCGCCCCCACGCTACGGCGTGCCGGCGTTATCGTTGCCGCCGTGGTGCTGGCGCAAACCTTGCTGGCTTGCGGGCAGTGGGGCTGGTACGCCTGGCAGAAGAAAAGCCTGCAGCAGCAGATCCGCCAGCAAGTACAGCCGTGGGCGCCGCAAGCCGTGGCCGGCAGCAGCGCACTGCCCATGCTGCGGGCGGTAGACCGTTTGCGCGTTAGCCGCGGCCTGCCCGCACGCGACGATATGGTGACCGCCATGGCCCAGCTGGCCGAGGTCAACCGCGGCCAACTCAAGCTGGTGTCGCTGCGCTACGACAGCGGCCGCCTGGCGTTCCAGGCACCGGCGCTGACTACCGAGCAGGCGCAAGCCTGGCAGGCACAGTTGGCCGCACGGCAATGGCTGCTATCTAGCAGCCAGAATGAACAAGGGCAGCGTGAATGGGTACTGACAAGGGAGCCGGCATGAACAAGCTGACAACGCAGGCCATGCAGCGCTGGCAACAGCTTTCTGCACGCGAGCAGCGGCTGCTGGGGCTGATGGCCCTGGTACTGGGGGGCGCCTTGTTCTATCTGGCGCTGTGGGTGCCGGCGCACCAGCAGTCTGCCCGGCTGCCTAATAGCGTGGCCAGCCTGCAGGCCGAGGCACGCCTGGTGGCCACGCTGGCCAGCGAGGCGCAGGGGCTGAAACCGCAGGCCGAGGTTGCACCGCTGCCCGCCGCCGAGCTACAAGCCATGCTGGCACCACTGCTGCGTGACGCCGGCCTGGCCGGTTTGCAGCTGCAGGCCGAGGGCGAGTTTGGCGTGCGGGTGCAGGGCGAGGTGGCATTTGACGACTGGGTGCGCGCCAGTGGCCAGCTGGCCGGCCAGCAAGTGCGGGTGCTGCGCCTGCAGGCCGACGCCACCACGACAGGGCGGGTAAAGCTGGACGCCGTGCTGGTGCACGCAGGGGGCGAGGCATGAAGCGCGCATGGTGGGTAGGGCTGGTGGTAGTGGGTTTGCTGTCTGCCGTGGCACATCTGCCAGCCAGTTTGCTGGACGCCAGGTTGGCCGCGGCCACGGAAGGGCGCTGGCGGCTGGCATCGGCCAAGGGCACGCTGTGGCAGGGTAGCGGCCAGCTGATGTACGCCGGCCGCCAGGGCGAGGTCTTGCCCATGAGCACGCTGGCCTGGCGCTGGCAGCCTGCCGCGCTGCGCAGCCTGGCCATGCAGTGGGATATCGACGCCGACGGCCAGACTGGCAGCCTGCAGCTGAAAGCCGGTAGCGTTGCGCTGCAAAACCTGCAGCTGCAGCTGCCCGTGGCGGCGCTGACGGGCTTTTCATCGAAATGGCACAGCGCGCGGCTGGGCGGCCAACTACAGTTACAGCTGGGGCAGATGGCATGGCAGGCTGGGCGTGTAGAGGGCCAGGCTGCGCTGGCATGGGTCGCGGCCAGCTCGCCGCTGTCGCGCATCCAGCCGTTTGGCAGCTACGCGCTGGATGTACAAGGCCTGGGCGAGCAGGTGCAGCTGGCCATGCGTACCGTGCAGGGGCCGCTGCAAATCCAGGGGCAGGGGCGTTATGACGCCAATGGCTTGCAGTTTGCCGGCACGGCCAGCAGCGAGCCGGCGCAATACGAAGCGCTTAAACCGGTTTTATTGATGCTGGGCAAGCCTGATGGGCCAAATAGCGTAGCGTGGCGGCTAAATTGACGCTGGCGTCAAGTTGGCCGCGTGCTGATATAAGTGATTGTTTTTATTGAGTTGAGCAAAAAAATACCGGTCTTCTCATTGAAAAAACGCAAAATCGCGGTATAATCGAAAAGTTTAACCGAACGGGACAAGCGCTGCGGCGTGGTGTCCCGTTTGTTATATAAGTGATTCAAAACACCATTATTTCAGGAGCCAGCCAGTGACAACCGTACCCGCGATTCTAGCCTTGGCTGACGGCACGCTTTTCAAAGGCGTCGCCATCGGAGCCAGCGGCCACACCGTAGGAGAGGTGGTATTCAATACCGCCATGACCGGTTATCAGGAGATCCTTACCGATCCATCGTATACCCGGCAAATCGTCACTCTGACTTATCCCCATATTGGAAACGTCGGCGCCAACTCGGAAGACACCGAGTCCGGCGCCGTTTTTGCATCCGGCCTGATCATTCGTGATCTGCCGCTGTTGCACAGCAACTTCCGCGCGGAAGACTCGCTGTCCGATTATCTGGTTAAGAACAACGTCGTCGCCATCGCCGACATCGACACCCGCAAACTCACCCGCATCCTGCGCGAAAAAGGTGCACAAGCAGGCTGCATCATGGCCGGCGAGATCGACGAAGCCCGCGCTGTAGAGCTGGCCCGTGGCTTTGGCAGCATGGCTGGCCAGGACCTGGCCAAGGTAGTGAGCAGCAAGGAAGCCTACCAGTGGAACGTGCGCGAATGGCGCCTGGGCCAGGGCTACACCGAGCAGACCGACACCCCGTACCACGTGGTGGCCTATGATTTCGGCGTGAAGCACAACATCCTGCGTATGCTGGCCGAGCGTGGCTGCAAGCTCACCGTGGTGCCGGCCCAGACGCCTGCCAAAGACGTGCTGGCGCTCAACCCGAACGGCGTGTTCCTGTCCAACGGCCCGGGCGACCCGGAGCCATGCGACTACGCCATCACCGCCATCCGCGAGATTCTGGACACCAAGCTGCCGGTATTCGGCATTTGCCTGGGCCACCAGCTGCTGGGCCTGGCCACGGGTGCCAAAACGTCCAAGATGAAGTTCGGCCACCACGGTGCCAACCACCCGGTGCAAGACCTGGACAGCGGCCGCGTGATGATCACCAGCCAGAACCACGGTTTCCAGGTAGACGAATCCAGCCTGCCGGCCAACGTGCGCGTGACCCATCGCTCGCTGTTTGACCACACCGTACAGGGCATTGCGCTGACCGACCGCCCGGCATTCTCCTTCCAGGGCCACCCGGAAGCGAGCCCGGGCCCGGAAGACGTAGCCTATCTGTTTGACCGTTTCATCGCGGCCATGGCCGAGCGCGCCTGATCAGGAGCCCATCATGTTTGGCATAACCGACCTCACGACCTACATCCTCGGCACCATTTTCATCATTTTGCTGCCGGGCCCCAACTCGATGTACGTCTTGTCCGTGGCTGCCCAGCGCGGCGTGCGGGCCGGTTTTGCCGGCGCCGGTGGCGTTTTTACCGGCGACCTGATCCTGATGACACTGGCCGCCACTGGCGCGGCCGGCTTGCTGCAGACCAACCCGGCGCTGTTTGCCATCGTGAAATACCTGGGTGGCGGCTACCTGGCCTGGATCGGCCTGAACATGCTGAAAGGTGCCTGGCAGGGCTGGCGTAACGCCCACCACGGTACTGCACCGCAAGGTGTTGCACAGCAGGTAGACGCCAGCAGCCCGTTTCGCAAGGCCATGCTGATCAGCCTGATGAACCCGAAGGCGATTCTGTTTTTCGTGTCGTTCTTCGTGCAGTTTGTTGACCCGGCCTATGCCTACCCGGCGCTGACCTTTGCCGTGCTGGGTGCCATCGTGCAGTGCTTCAGCCTGCTGTACCTGACCGTTGTGATTCTGGCGGGCAACCACCTGGCCGCCGCCTTCCGCCGCCGCCGCCGCTTGTCGGCAGCCATGGGTGGCTCGGTAGGGGCGATGTTCATTGGCTTTGGTGCCAAGTTGGCCGCAGCCAGTCTGTGAATTGAATAATTGAATTGAATTGAGCGATAACCATGCCTAAACGTACTGATATCAAGAGCATTCTCATTATTGGCGCTGGCCCGATCGTCATCGGCCAGGCCTGCGAGTTTGACTACTCCGGCGCCCAGGCGTGCAAGGCGCTGCGTGAAGAAGGTTACAAAGTCATTCTGGTGAACTCCAACCCGGCCACCATCATGACCGACCCGGACATGGCCGACGTAACCTATATCGAGCCGATTACCTGGCAAGTGGTCGAAAAGATCATCGATAAAGAACGCCCGGACGCCATCCTGCCGACCATGGGCGGCCAGACCGCACTGAACTGTGCGCTGGACCTGGCACGTAACGGCGTGCTGGAAAAATACAAAGTCGAGCTGATCGGTGCCACCGAAGACGCCATCGACAAAGCAGAAGACCGTGGCCGCTTCAAGGAAGCCATGGCCAAGATCGGCCTGTCCTGCCCACTGTCTTTCGTATGCCACACCCTGGAAGAGTCGCTGGAAGCCCAGGCCAAGGTAGGCTACCCCACGCTGATTCGCCCGTCCTTCACCATGGGCGGCTCCGGCGGCGGTATTGCGTACAACAAGGAAGAGTTCCTGGCCATCTGCGAGCGCGGCTTCGAAGCCTCGCCCACCCACGAGCTGCTGATCGAGCAGTCGGTACTGGGCTGGAAAGAGTACGAGATGGAAGTGGTGCGTGACCGCAACGACAACTGCATCATCATCTGCTCCATCGAAAACTTCGACCCGATGGGCGTGCACACCGGCGACTCCATCACCGTGGCGCCAGCACAGACGCTGACCGACAAGGAATACCAGATCATGCGTAACGCCAGCCTGGCGGTACTGCGTGAAATCGGTGTGGATACCGGCGGTTCCAACGTGCAGTTTGCGGTAAACCCGGACACCGGCGACATGATCGTGATCGAGATGAACCCGCGTGTATCGCGTTCGTCCGCACTGGCGTCCAAAGCCACCGGCTTCCCGATTGCCAAGATCGCCGCCAAGCTGGCCGTGGGCTTTACCCTGGACGAGCTGAAAAACGACATCACCGGCGGTGCGACCCCGGCTTCGTTCGAACCGTCCATCGACTACGTGGTGACCAAGATCCCGCGTTTCGCCTTCGAGAAATTCCCGCAGGCTGACGACCGTCTGACCACCCAGATGAAATCGGTAGGCGAAGTGATGGCCATGGGCCGCACGCTGCAAGAGTCCATGCAGAAAGCCCTGCGCGGTCTGGAAACCGGCCTGTCCGGCTTCGACCCGCGCACCACCGACGAAGCGGCCATCCGCCACGAGCTGGGCTCCCCTGGCCCGGACCGCATCCTGTCGGTAGCCGACGCCTTCCGTATCGGCCTGAGCCGCGACGAGATCTTTGCCATCAGCAAGATCGACCCATGGTTCCTGGCGCAGATCGAAGACCTGATGGGCGAAGAAAAAGCGCTGGCCGGCCGCAAGGTAGACAGCCTGAGCTACGACGAACTGCGCCGCCTGAAGCGTAAAGGCTTCTCTGACCGCCGTCTGGGCGAGCTGCTGGGCACCGACCAGGCCGCCGTGCGTGCCCACCGCTGGGCACTGAAGCTGCACCCGGTGTACAAGCGCGTGGATACCTGCGCTGCCGAGTTCGCCACCAACACCGCCTACATGTACTCCACCTACGAGGAAGAGTGCGAATCCCAGCCTACCGACCGCAAGAAGGTGATGGTACTGGGTGGCGGCCCGAACCGTATCGGCCAGGGTATCGAGTTTGACTACTGCTGCGTACACGCCGCGCTGAGCCTGCGCGAATCCGGTTTCGAGACCATCATGGTCAACTGCAACCCGGAAACCGTGTCCACCGACTACGACACCTCCGACCGCCTGTACTTCGAGCCGCTGACGCTGGAAGACGTGCTGGAAATCTGCCGCATCGAAAAACCGTTCGGCGTGATCGTGCAGTACGGCGGCCAGACCCCGCTGAAACTGGCGCGTGCACTGGAAGCCAACGGCGTGCCTATCATCGGCACCAGCCCGGACATGATCGACGCTGCCGAAGACCGCGAGCGCTTCCAGCACCTGCTGCAAGACCTGGGCCTGAAGCAGCCGCCAAACCGTACCGCACGCAACCCGGTAGACGCGATGCGTCTGGCCGAAGAAATCGGCTACCCGCTGGTGGTGCGCCCGTCCTACGTACTGGGCGGCCGCGCGATGGAAATCGTGCACGAACCAGCCGACCTGGAACGCTACATGCGCGAAGCGGTGAAAGTGTCCAACGACAGCCCGGTGCTGCTGGACCGCTTCCTGAACGACGCCATCGAAGTGGACGTGGACTGCATCTCCGACGGTACCGACGTGGTCATCGGCGGCATCATGCAGCATATCGAACAAGCCGGTGTGCACTCTGGTGACTCTGCCTGCTCGCTGCCACCGTACAGCCTGTCGGCCGAGCTGCAGGACGAAATCCGTCGCCAGACCATCGCCATGGCGCGTGCGCTGAACGTGGTGGGCCTGATGAACGTGCAGTTCGCCATCCAGGGCAGCACCATCTTTGTACTGGAAGTGAACCCGCGTGCCTCGCGTACCGTGCCGTTTGTGTCCAAGGTAAGCGGTGCTTCGCTGGCGATGATCGCCGCGCGTGCCATGGCCGGTATCAGCCTGAAAGAGCAGGGCTTTACCCGCGAAGTGGTACCGCCTTACTACGCCGTGAAAGAAGCCGTGTTCCCGTTCATCAAGTTCCCTGGCGTGGATACCATCCTGGGGCCGGAGATGAAGTCCACCGGCGAAGTAATGGGCGTTGGCCGCACCTTTGCCGAAGCCTACGTGAAAGCCCAGCTGGCGGCCGGCGACAAGCTGCCGCGTACCGGCAAGGTATTCATGTCGCTGCGTGAAGGCGATAAAGAAGGTGGCGTGGAAGTGGCGCGCGAGCTGCAGCAGCTGGGTTTTGGCGTGTGTGCTACCCGTGGCACCGCCAAGGCGCTGCAAGCTGCCGGCATCATCGTGCAGATCGTGCACAAGGTGAACGAAGGCCGCCCGCACATTGTGGACCTGATCAAGAACGGCGAAATCGACGTGGTGATCAACACCGTGGACGAAAAACGCCAGGCCATCCAGGACAGCCACACCATCCGCCGCAGCGCGCTGCAGATGCGTGTACCGCAATACACCACCCTGGCCGGTGCCAAGGCGGTGTGTGCCGGCCTGTCGCACGTGGATGCTTTCGACGTGTACAGCGTGCAGCAGCTGCACGCCGACCTGAAGGGCTGATGGGCTTCACGTGCGGCCAACCTTTGAACCGCACGTGAAATCCCGTTACAATCCCGTCTGACACAATCGTCCCGCAAAGCCGCCGTCTCGTACGGCGGCTTGCGCTTTTATCATGGGGCCGCCAGAGGCCCCCGGAGAATAGACACATGATCAAAGTCCCGTTGACCGTACGTGGAGCGGAAATGCTCAAGGCCGAACTGCAGCGCCTCAAGAGTGTGGAGCGTCCGTCGGTGATCGAGGCCATTGCCGAGGCTCGCGCCCAGGGTGACCTGTCGGAAAACGCCGAGTACGAAGCTGCCAAAGAGCGCCAGTCTTTTGTGGAAGGCCGCATTGCCGAGCTGGAAGCCAAGATTTCCAACGCGCAGGTCATCGACCCCAACGAGCTGAACGCTGATGGTCGTGTGGTGTTTGCTGCCACCGTCAAGCTGCTGGATATGGAGAGCGATGACGAAGTGACCTACCAGATCGTGGGCGACGACGAAGCCGACATCAAGGAAGGCAAAGTATCGATCAATTCGCCTATCGCCCGTGCCATGATCGGCAAGGAAGCCGGTGATGTGGCCGAGGTGGTGGCACCAGGTGGCATTCGCGAATACGAAATCCTGGACGTACTGTATATCTAAGCCTGAGGCAGGCTGCAGCATGGGCTGCGGCCAACCTTGAGCAGCAATGATCAGGGGGAAGCATGAACGGTTTACGCGCCATCGCCCGTACTTTCTGGATTGGCGGCTTGTGGGTTATCGGCATTATTGTGACGCCGGTGCTGTTTTCTGCACTGGATAACGTGACGGCAGGCATGGTGGCAGGCAGGCTCTTCGCCTCTATCGCCTGGGTAGGGCTGGTGTGCAGTGTGTTCCTGATGGCAGATTACATTTTGCGTCAGGGCGCACGTGGCTTGAAACAGGCACCGTTCTGGCTGCTGCTGGGCATGCTGGCCTGCATCGTGATCAACCATTTTGCTGTTACCCCTATCATTGCTGCCTTGAAAATGCAGATGAATCACGCAGCTGAAGGCTTGTTTGGGGGCGGCTTTGCTACCTGGCATGCCATTTCCAGCCTGATCTACCTGGTACAAAGCCTGATGGGTCTGGTGTACCTGCTGCGCAGCGATAACTGACAGGCAAAGAAAAAGCGGTGGCAAGCCACCGCTTTTATCATGTATTGCCAGCTACTGCGCTTACGGGCGGGCTTTCAGCGCTTTCTTGCTTTTTGGCAGGTCGATCAGTGCCTTGTCGGACGGGCGGTACAGCACCAGCAGTTTGCCGATGTGTTGCACCTGGGCGGCGCCCAGTTCGTCACAGATCTGGTCGTACATGGCGACACGCGCGCTGCGGTCATCGCCCAGAACGCGAACCTTGATCAGTTCGTGAGCGTCCAGGCTGATGGCGATTTCACGTACCACGGATTCGGTCAGGCCGTTGTTGCCAATCATTACCACCGGGTTCAGTGAATGGGCCAGGCCCTTCAGGTAAGTACGCTCGACGGCTGTCAGTTCGATTTTCATGTGTTGCTTCAAGTTTCAGATTAAAAAAAGATTTTACTAAAATTCAGGCGCTGTTCACAGTAGTTTCGTCAGCGCCCGCCATCCGTGGCTGCCGGTGTGTGGAGTGCGCTATCTGCAAGCCATACTGGCATGTACGGCAATTGTATTTATAGTTCCCAGTAGAACCCAACCCCATTCATCAGGAAAGAAGCATGGCACGCAGCAGGACAAGTAATGCCTGGTTAAAAGAGCACGTTAACGACCACTATGTGCATATGGCGCAGAAGGATGGCTACCGTGCCCGCGCTGCCTACAAGCTGCTGGAGATCAATGAAAAAGATAAATTGATCGTGCCGGGAACCGTGCTGGCCGACCTGGGGTCTGCTCCGGGTAGCTGGTCGCAGGTGGCAGCACGCATCGTGGGTGACAAAGGCAAAGTCTTTGCCATGGATATCCTGCCCATGGATGCCATTGCCGACGTGTCTTTCATCCAGGGTGACTTTCGCGAGCAAGACGTGCTGGACGAGTTTGTTACCCTGCTGGGCGGGCGTCAACTGGACCTTGTAATTTCCGACATGGCCCCCAATATCTCCGGCATGAGCGCCATCGATCAGGCCCGCAGCTTTCACCTGACCGAGCTGGCGCTGGAATTTGCCCGTGATCACCTGAAACCCGGTGGCCATTTTCTGGTCAAGGTATTTCAGGGCAGCGAGTTCCAGGCTTACCTGCAGTCCATGCGCGAGCTGTTTACCGAAGTGGTAACGCGCAAACCCAAGGCCTCCCGTGATCGCTCCAGCGAAATTTACCTGCTTGGCAAGTGTCGTCGCTGACAGCCTGCCACGCGGGGGTTACAATCAAATAAACCATTCTCCAAGTCAGGGCACATAGGAGCACGCTCTTGTGAACAATATCGGCAAAAACATCGCTATCTGGGTCATCATCGGGCTTGTCCTGATGACGGTATTCAAACAGTTTCAACCCCGGGAAACGCAAAACCAGCTTGAATACTCGCAATTCATCAGCGACGTTGAAACCGGCAAGGTGCAGTCCCTGACCATCGAAGGCAACCCGCTGCGCGGCCAGTGGATACGCGGCAAGCGTACCGACGGTTCGTCTTTCAGCTCGTTTGCCCCGCTGGATACCAAGCTGGTAGACGTACTGATCCAGAACAACGTGCGCTTCTCCGCCAAGCCGGAAGAAGAGCCGTCCATGCTGATGAGCATTTTCATCAGCTGGTTCCCGATGCTGCTACTGATCGGCGTATGGTTCTTCTTCATGCGCCAGATGCAGGGCGGTGGCAAAGGCGGCGCGTTCTCGTTTGGCAAGAGCAAGGCGCGCATGCTGGACCAGGACACCAACACCGTCACTTTTGCCGACGTGGCTGGCTGCGATGAAGCAAAAGAAGAAGTGAAGGAGATCGTGGATTACCTGCGTGACCCGACCAAATACCAGAGCCTGGGCGGCCGCATCCCGCGCGGCATCCTGCTGGCAGGTAGCCCGGGTACCGGTAAAACCTTGCTGGCCAAGGCCATTGCTGGCGAAGCCAAGGTGCCGTTCTTCAGTATTTCCGGTTCCGACTTTGTAGAAATGTTTGTCGGCGTAGGTGCGTCCCGCGTGCGCGACATGTTCGAGCAAGCCAAGAAAAACGCGCCGTGCATTATCTTTATCGACGAGATCGACGCCGTTGGTCGCCAGCGTGGCGCCGGCCTGGGGGGTGGTAACGACGAGCGCGAACAGACACTGAACCAGCTGCTGGTGGAAATGGATGGCTTTGAAACCAACCAGACCGTGATTGTGATCGCCGCCACCAACCGCCCGGACGTACTGGACCCTGCACTGCAGCGCCCGGGCCGTTTCGACCGCCAGGTGGTGGTACCGCTGCCGGATATCCGTGGCCGCGAACAGATCCTGAACGTACACATGCGCAAGGTGCCGATTGCCGCTGACGTAGATGCACCGGTTATCGCCCGTGGTACCCCTGGCTTCTCTGGTGCCGACCTGGCCAACCTGGTGAACGAAGCCGCGCTGTTTGCCGCACGCCGCAGCAAACGCCTGGTGGACATGCTGGATTTCGAATCGGCCAAAGACAAGATCATGATGGGTGCCGAGCGCCGCAGCATGGTGATGTCCGAGGAAGAAAAGCGTAATACCGCTTATCACGAATCCGGCCACGCCGTGGTGGCCAAGCTGCTGCCCAAGTCCGACCCGGTACACAAGGTCACCATCATCCCGCGTGGCCGTGCCCTGGGTGTGACCATGCAGCTGCCGGAGCAAGACCGCTTTGCCTACGACCGTGGCTATCTGCTGGACCGTCTGGCCATCCTGTTCGGCGGCCGTATTGCCGAAGAGCTGTTCATGAACCAGATGACCACCGGCGCCAGCAACGACTTCGAGCGTGCCACGCAAATGGCGCGTGACATGGTGACCCGCTACGGTATGTCCGACAAGCTGGGCCCGATGGTATATGGCGAAAACGAAGGCGAAGTGTTCCTGGGCCGCTCGGTTACCACGCACAAGAACCTGTCCGAAGCCACCATGATGCAGGTGGACCAGGAAATCCGCCGTATCATCGACGAGCAGTACGCGCTGGCGCGCCGCCTGCTGGACGAAAACCGCGACAAGGTGGAAGCCATGACCGCGGCCCTGCTGGAGTGGGAAACCATCGACGCCGAGCAGATCAACGACATCATGGATGGTAAGCCACCGCGTACGCCGAAACCGGGTGGCGGCTTTGCCAAGCCGGAAAGCAAACCGCCGGCACCGCCCGCACCAGAGGCCAGCGCCACTCCGGCGCAAGAGCTGTAAGCCTCTTGTCAATTGCCCGAGCCGCAGCTTAAGCTGCGGCTCTTTTGTTTCTGGATGGCACCATGTCCCGCTTTGTTTGTGGCCGCTTCAACCTGGATCTGTCCCGCCCCCTGGTGATGGGTATCCTGAATGTCACGCCGGACTCGTTTTCGGATGGTGGCCGCCACGATACCGTGGCGCATGCGGTAGCGCATGCACAGGCCCTGCTGGCCGACGGCGCGGATATTCTGGATATCGGTGGCGAGTCCACCCGCCCGGGCGCACCGTTTGTCAGCCCAGAGGAAGAGCAGCAGCGCGTGATGCCGGTACTGCGCGAGCTGGTGGGGCTGAACGTGCCGCTGTCACTCGATACCCGCCGTACCAGCGTGATGCAGGCTGCCCTGGCCGAAGGCCTGGTAGACCTGATCAACGATGTATCGGCACTGGAGGACGATGGTGCGCTACCCTTGTTGGCCGCGGCCAACGTAGGCATCTGCCTGATGCACAAGCAGGGCAACCCCGACACCATGCAGCAGCAGCCCAGCTACCACAGCGTGGTCGATGAGGTGGGCGGCTATCTGGCGCGCCGTGTGCAGCTATGCCTGGATGCAGGCATGGAGCAGGCCAGGTTGCTAGCCGACCCGGGCTTTGGCTTTGGCAAGACACTAGAACACAATCTGGCGCTACTGCGCGCCTTGCCGCAGCTGGAACAGCAAGCTGGTGTCCCCCTGCTGGTAGGCTTGTCGCGCAAGAGCATGTTGGGCGCCATTACCGGCGAAAGCCAGGCAGACCAGCGCCTGGGTGCCAGTATTGCTGCTGCCGTGCTCAGTGCGCAGCAAGGCGCTAGGGTAATACGCGTGCACGATGTGAAAGCAACAGTGCAAGCGCTGCAGGTACTCCGTGCTCTGCACGAAGTGCGCTAATATTGCGATGAATGCATGTTATACCTGCCAGGGTGCAGGTAAAATATTATAAAAATGTCATGTAAAGGAAGGCAGATGGGCCGCAAGTATTTTGGTACCGATGGCGTACGTGGTGAGGTAGGCAAGGCACCGATTACCCCCGAGTTCGTATTGCGCCTGGGCTACGCAGCCGGCAAGGTGCTGGTAGACCATGCACACGAAGAGCACCCTACCGTCATTATCGGTAAAGACACGCGTATTTCCGGCTATATGCTGGAGGCCGCCCTGCAGGCCGGCTTTACTGCCGCCGGGGTGAATGTGCTGCTCACCGGCCCGCTGCCCACACCGGGCATTGCCTACCTGACCCGTGCGCTGCGCTTGTCTGCCGGCGTGATGATTTCCGCCTCGCACAACCCCTATCAGGATAATGGCATCAAGTTCTTTGCCAAAGGCGGCAAAAAGCTGGACGATGCGCTAGAGCTGCAGATCGAAGCCATGCTGGATTCCCCGATGGAAACCAGCCCTTCGCGCGAGCTGGGCCGAGCCAAGCGCATCGAAGGCGCGGACATGCGCTATATCGAATTCTGCAAGAGCACCTTCCCCAACGAGTTGGACCTGAAAGGGCTGAAGCTGGTGGTGGACTGCGCACACGGTGCCACCTACCACATTGCCCCCAAAGTTTTCCACGAGCTGGGCGCCGAAGTCATTGCCATTGGCGACAAACCCAGTGGCTACAACATCAATGACGGCGTAGGTGCCACCCACCCCGAGGCCATCGCCCAGGCCGTGCAAGCGCATGGTGCCGACTACGGTATCTCGCTGGATGGCGATGGCGACCGTCTGATGATGGCCGACCGCCACGGCAATGTGTACGACGGCGACCAGCTGATCTACGTGATTGCCAAGGCACGTGCAGCCCGCGGCCAGCTTGGCGGTGGTGTGGTGGGCACGGTGATGACCAATATGGCCATGGAGCTGGCACTGCAGCGCCAGGGCGTGCCGTTTGGCCGCGCCAAGGTAGGCGACCGTTACGTACTGGAAATGCTGGGTCAAAACGGCTGGCTGGTAGGTGGCGAAGCTTCCGGCCACGTACTGTGCCTGGACAAGCACTCTACCGGCGATGGCATTATTTCCGCGCTGCAGGTGTTGGCCGCCGTGCACGAGCTGAAAGCCGGGCTGGCCGATGTCTGCGCCGACTGGACGCCGTTCCCGCAGAAAATGATCAATGTGCGCCTGCACGGCCAGGACTGGAAAACGGCTAGTGCAGCACTGCTGCAAGAAGCCGAGCAGGCGTTGGCAGGCCATGGCCGCGTGGTACTGCGCCCCTCCGGCACCGAGCCGGTAGTGCGCGTGATGGTAGAGGCCGATGACCTGGCGCTGGCAAATGACTGGGCCAGCCGCATCGCAGCGGTGATCGAGGCGGCTTAGTGGTGCTGCACTTTGTACGAAAAAACCGGCCAAGGCCGGTTTTTTTACGCCTGCGGCCAACCTTGGCACGCTGATTGGCACGCAGAAAAGCAAAAAGCCCTGCCAGCGTAGGCGGGCAGGGCGATAGGGTCTAAGCGGATATTACTTCCACACGTCCTTGTGGATCTTGGCCTGGATTTCCGGGTACTGCTTCACGTCGAATACCGGCTTGTTCTTGCCCGCTTTCAGCTGTTGCTGATAGTCCTTCAGCAGCACGAATACGTACTTGGACAGCATCACAATGGCAAACAGGTTAATCAGCGCCATCACGCCCATGGCCAGGTCGGCCATGTCCCATACCAGTGGCGAGCTGCCAATGGCACCAAACGCTACCATGAACAGCACCAGCAGGCGGAAGCCCAGCATCACGGCCTTGTTGTTCTTGATGAACTCCACGTTACCTTCGGCGTAGGCGTAGTTACCGATGATAGAGCTGAAGCAGAACAGGAACAGGGCAACCGCCAGGAAGTGGCCACCCCAGCTACCCAGTGTGGCGCTCAGTGCGGCCTGGGTCAGCTGTACGCCTTTCAGTTCGGCACCCGGTACATAGGCACCCGACAGCAGCACGATAAAGGCGGTGCAAGAGCAGACGATGATGGTGTCGATGAATACGCCGAACATCTGGATGATGCCCTGGCTAGCCGGGTGGGCGGTAGTGGCCGCGGCGGCAGCGTTAGGGGCAGAACCCATACCGGCTTCGTTGGAGAACAAGCCGCGCTTGATACCCATCATCATGGCCTGGCTCACGGCATAGCCGGCAAAACCACCCGCCGCTTGTTCCAGACCAAAGGCGCTTTTCACGATCAGCATGAAGATGGCCGGCACTTCAGACAGATTGGTGAAAATCACGAACAGCGTCATGCCCAGATAGATCACAGCCATCACCGGCACCATCCACTCGGCAACCTGCGCAACTTTGCGGATACCACCGAAAATGATCGGTGCCGTCATCAGCACCAGGCCGATGGCCACCAGGTTTTTGTCCCAGCCCCATGCGCCTTCGGTTGCGGCCACGATGGAGTTAGCCTGTACCGCATTGAACACCAGGCCAAAGGCAACAATCAGCGAGATGGAGAAAGCAATACCCAGCCAGCGCTGGCCCAGGCCTTTCTGGATGTAGTAAGCCGGGCCGCCACGGAAGGTACCGTCGTGGTGGTTTACCTTGAACAGCTGGGCCAGGGTGGATTCGGCAAAGGCGCTGGCCATACCCAGCAGCGCAGTCATCCACATCCAGAACACGGCACCCGGGCCGCCCAGTGCAATGGCGGTGGCCACGCCGGCGACGTTGCCGGTACCCACACGGCTAGCCAGGCCGGTAGCAAAAGCCTGGAAGGAGGAGATATCGCTGCCTTCGCTATTGTGGCCGCGGCCACCCAGCATTTCCTGCCAGCCGCGCGGCAGCAGGCGAATCTGCATAAAGCCCATGCGCACGGTAAAGAACAGGCCTACGCCAATCAGGATATAGATAAGTAGCTGACCCCAAACCAGGTCATTGCCTGCATTAATCAGGCTGTGCAGCGTTTCCATGTGGACTCCTCAAGAATGAAGGTGTTGTTAAATGCCGGTTTTCCGGTCTTTGTTATTTTCGGTAAGGAACTTTCCCCGTTTCGGGGGCGCCATCATAGCGCAATTGTAGATTGTATGTGCTCGATAGTGAAAAAAATGACAGTAAAAGCAATGATTTATGGCAAATTACTATTGAATTTGAAACTAAATATTCAACTGTGAATGCCAGGGTCGCTGTTCACGATAGGGCTATTACGCTGGGGGGCAGCAATAGGGCGTAGCTGATGTGCGCATGATGGCTGGCGGGTGCCAGCCAGAGGGGCGTTTTATTTGTCCAGCAGGCGGCTCACCAGGGCGCGTACGCGCGGGGCGCCAATCAGCACCAGCGGGAAAGCGCAGCACCATGCCAGTAGCCAGGCGTGCAGCCAGCGCGCAGGGAAGCCAGCGTCCAGGCCGGTATTGATACCAGTGAGAATGCCGGACATGAAGAACGCCATATAGCCGGACATGAACAGGGCAAAAAGCAGGGTGTGTTTACGGGTAGGCATGGCAGGTTTTGCGCAAAAACGCGCATGGTAAAGCGCAGCGCGCTGGCTGGCTACCCTTGCAAGTGCAGGGTTATTGCCTGGCGCGTGGGAAACGGCAGGCGCAAAAAAACCGGGCCGCAGCCCGGTTTGCCGGCAGTGCCTTTCTGTGTGTCGTGGCACTGGGTATCAAGGGTATGGTCGTGCTGGCTGTCGTACCAGTCGTCCAGCTCGGCCAGCAGGTTTTGCTTGCCGGCAAAGCGGGCGCTGCTCTGGCTGCGCTGGTGGGCGCCGCCTTTTTTCAGCAAAGGGCTGTGCGCAAACGGGTTGCGCGGTTTCAGGGTAGTCATGCTTGCTCCTGTGGCTTAAGCCAGGTTGGCCGCATGCGGCCAACCTGGCGGGTGTTAGCCGGCCTGTTGAATCAGGCTGGCCACTTTGGTGGTGATGATATCCACCGCCGGGTCGTTGGCGCCGTGCGGCAAGATCACGTCGGCAAAGCGTTTGGTGGGCTCGATGAACTGGTTGTGCATCGGGCGCACGGTGCCCAGATACTGCTCGATGACATTGTCTGTGGTGCGGCCACGCTCGGCGATATCGCGCTTCAGGCGGCGGATAAAGCGCACGTCCGGGTCGGTATCCACAAAAATCTTCAGCGACATCATGTCACGCAGCGCAGCGTCGTACAGCGGGAACAAGCCTTCGATCACGATCACCGGCGCGGGCTGCAGGGTGACCGTTTCTTCGGCGCGGGTATGATTGGAAAAGTCATACACCGGCATCTCGATGGCGCGGCCGTTGCGCAGGTCGTCGATGTGCTCGATCAGCAGCGGCCAGTCAAAGGCATGCGGATGGTCGTAGTTGGTACTCAGGCGCTGTTCAAACGTGAGGTGGCTTTGGTCGCGGTAGTAGTAGTCCTGCACGATGACCGCGGCCATCTCGGTGCCGATGGTTTCCAGCACCTTGCGGGTCACCGTGGTTTTGCCGCTGCCGCTGCCGCCAGCGACGCCGATAATGAACGGTGTCGACATAATAACCTTGCCTGAATGTGAAAAAAAACGCGCCATTCTAATGAGTTGGCGCGCAGGCCACCACTACTTTTGTCAGTCTTGGCACAACATGCCAAAGGCAAGCCGGGTGCGGCTGATGTGCCTGAGCTGTTTATAGTGCTTGCGCACGGATTTTCCTGGCCAGAATGACAAACGCCCTGCATGAGGCAGGGCGCGGTGCGTGGCAGCAGGGCTTATTCTGCCTCGTCGATCCAGGCCTGCTGGATGGCTTCCAGTACCTTTTCGCCGCCACGGCTGTGGTCGTCGTCAAAGCCCGGCAGGTTTACCACCCAGTTGTGCAGGTCGGTAAAACGCACGGTTTTCGGGTCGGTGTCTGGCTGGCTATCGTACAGCTCGATGGCAATCTGGTTGATATCGGTCCATTTCATGGCCAGGCTCCTTAGTGGTGCTCGCGCGCGTGGTTGATGGTGTAGCGTGGAATCTCTACCACCAGGTCTTCATCGGTCACGATGGCCTGGCACGACAGGCGCGACTGGGCTTCCAGGCCCCAGGCCTTGTCCAGCATGTCGTCTTCCAGCTCGTCGGACGGGGGCAGCGAGTTGAAGCCTTCGCGTACCACAATGTGACAGGTGGTGCAGGCGCAGGACATTTCGCAGGCGTGTTCGATTTCGATGTCGCTACCCAGCAGGGCATCGCAGACGGTGGTGCCGGTGGCAACGTCGTCGATAACGGCGCCATCGGGGCACAGGTCAGCGTGAGGCAGCACGATGATACGCGGCATGGTGTGTTCCTTTAGGTTTTTGCTGCCGCTGCGGCACGTTGGCCGCAGCGGGTTTACAGGTTGCCGATGTGTTTGCCCTTCAGGGCTTGCTGGATGTTGCGGTCCATGCGGCGGGCGGCGAATTCTTCCGTGGCCTGGCTCAGGCGTTGCGTCGCGGCGTTGACTTCACGCGTGGTTTGCGTGGCGATAGCGCTGTGCAGGCCGGCGATGGCAGCGTCCAGCTGGGCGCGCTCGTCGCTATCCAGCAGGTCGCCATCGGCAGCCAGGGCGGCGCTGGTGGCGGCGATCAGGCCTTCGGCGTCCACAATCGCTTCGCGCAGCTTGCGCGCGGCGATGTCTTCCTGCACGTATGCCAGCGAGTCGGTCAGCATGCGGCTGATTTCGTCGTCGGACAGGCCGTAGCTAGGCTTCACTTCGATACTGGCTTCCACGCCCGAGGTCTGCTCGCGCGCGGTGACCGACAGCAGGCCGTCGGCGTCTACCTGGTAGGTCACGCGGATGCGGGCGGCACCGGCCACCATCGGCGGTATGCCACGCAGCACAAACTTGGCCAGGCTGCGGCAGTCGCTCACCAGCTCGCGTTCGCCTTGCAGGATGTGCACCGACATGGCGGTCTGGCCGTCTTTGAAGGTGGTGAATTCCTGCGCGCGCGCTACCGGAATGGTGCTGTTGCGCGGAATGATCTTTTCGGTCAGGCCGCCCATGGTTTCAATGCCCAGCGACAGCGGAATCACGTCCAGCAGCAGCCATTCGTCTTCGCCCTTGTTGCCGGCCAGCACATTGGCCTGGATGGCCGCGCCCAGCGCCACCACTTTATCCGGGTCCAGGTTGGTCAGCGGGGTCTGGCCAAAGTATTGGCCCACGGCTTTTTGTACGTGCGGCATGCGCGTGGCACCGCCTACCATCACCACGCCTTTGACGTCTTCGGCGCCGATTTTGGCGTCGCGCAGCGCTTTGCGTACCGGCAGCAGGGTCTTGTCGATCAGCGTTTTGCTGATGTCGTGGAAGATGGCCTGGGTCAGCAGCAGGTCCACGGTCAGGCCGTCGGACAGCAGGGCGGTAATACGGGTGTCGGCGTGCTCGGTCAGCGCTTCTTTGGCTTCGCGTGCACAGGTCAGCAGCAGGCGGGTGTCGTGCGCGTTCAGGCCGTGCAGGTCGGCTTGCTCCAGAATCCAGCAGTAGATGCGGTGGTCGAAGTCGTCGCCACCCAGCGATGAATCACCGCTGGTGGACAGCACCTCGAATACGCCACGGCTCAGCGCCAGTACCGATACGTCGAAAGTACCGCCGCCCAGGTCGTACACCACATAGGTGCCTTCGGCGCCGTTGTCCAGGCCGTAGGCGATGGCGGCAGCGGTGGGCTCGTTCAGCAGGCGCAGCACATTCAGCCCGGCCAGGCGGGCCGCATCTTTGGTGGCTTGGCGCTGGGCATCGTCAAAGTAGGCGGGTACGGTAATCACGGCACCCACCAGCTCGCCGCCCAGGCTGTCTTCGGCGCGGCTGCGCAGGGTGCGCAGGATGTCGGCCGATACTTCTACCGGGCTCTTGGCGCCGGCGCGGGTCAGCAGCTGCACCATGCCGGGGGCGTCCACAAAGCGGTAGGGGCTGCGGCCAACGTCCTGGATATCAGCCAGGCCGCGGCCCATGAAGCGTTTTACCGACACGATGGTGTTGTTGGGGTCGCGGCTTTGCTCGGCTTGCGCGGCGTAGCCGACAACGACCTCGCCCTGCTCGGTGTAGCGCACCACCGATGGCAGCAGGCTGCGGCCGTGCTCGTCGGGCAGTACGGTGGCGGAGCCGCTCTTGACGGTGGCAACCAGCGAGTTGGTGGTACCCAGGTCTATGCCTACCGCCAGGCGGTGTTGGTGCGGGGCGGCGGACAAGCCGGGTTCGGCAATTTGCAATAGGGCCATGGCTGCTTGCTTACTCTATGCAGTGGCCAGCGTGGGCTGGCGCGGTATGTTTAGTACAGCAACGCTTCGATGGCGTCGCCGATTTCCTGATCCAGTTTTTCCAGAAAGCGCAGCTTGCGTACCGCCAGTGCGGCCGCCGCGTGGTCTGCCTGCTCGTCCAGCGCGCTGCCCAGCTCGGCTTCCAGACCTTTTACGTCGCCGCGCAGCTGCTGCGAGAGCGCTTCCAGCTGGTCGACGTTGGCCGCAGCGCGGGCGTCGGCAATGGCTTCGCGCCATTCCATCTGCGCCATCAGAAAGGCTGCCGGCATGCTGGTATTGGTTTCTTCGGCGGTGTCGATGCCGGCCAGCTGCAGCAGGTAGCGGGCGCGGGCGACCGGCGATTTCAGCGTCTGGTAGGCTTCGTTCACGCGGGTGGCTCGCATCAGGGCCACGCGCTTTTCGGCGTCCTGGCCGCTGACATAGCGGTCGGGGTGCACTTCGGCAGCGGCGGTGCGCCAGGCGCTATCCAGCTGGGCCGTGTCGATGGCGAAACGGCGCGGCAGGTTGAACAGCGCAAAGTGATCCTGCGTGAAGTCGGTGCTCATGAACGCTTTCTGCAAAAACCGGGTAAGGATGAAACGACAACACCGGCCAACCCGCGCTCGCGCAGGCAGGCCGGTGGCAGCAGGGGCTTAGACGTTGAAGCTTTCGCCGCAGCCGCACTCGTCCTTCACGTTCGGGTTGTTGAACTTGAAGCCTTCGTTCAAGCCTTCCTTGGTGTAGTCCAGCTCGGTGCCTTCCAGGTAGGCCAGGCTTTTGGCGTCGGTAAACACGGTGACGCCGTGGCTCAGGAAGGTGATGTCTTCATCGTTGGCGGTGTCGACAAACTCCAGCTTGTAAGCCATGCCGGAACAGCCGGAGGTTTTCACCCCCAGGCGGATGCCCAGGCCCTTGCCGCGTTTGGCGATGAAGTTGCTGACGTGCTTTGCTGCGCTTTCGGAGAGCGTGATTGCCATGATTGCGTCTGCCTTGTGCTGCTGGCGGGCCGGAGCCCGCCGTCTGTTATTTACCGTGCTTCTGCTTGTAGTCGGCTACTGCGGCCTTGATGGCGTCTTCTGCCAGGATGGAGCAGTGGATTTTCACCGGGGGCAGGGCCAGTTCTTCGGCGATATCGGTGTTCTTGATGGCCAGCGCCTCGTCCAGCGATTTGCCTTTTACCCATTCGGTAATCAGCGAGCTGGAGGCAATGGCGGAGCCACAGCCGTAGGTTTTGAATTTGGCGTCTTCGATCACGCCGTCTTCGCCTACCTTGATCTGCAGTTTCATTACGTCGCCACAGGCCGGTGCGCCCACCATGCCGGTGCCTACCGAGTCGTCACCCTTTTCGAAAGCGCCCACGTTGCGCGGGTTTTCGTAGTGGTCCATTACCTTGTCGCTGTATGCCATGATGCTGTCTCCTGCGTGCGGCCAAGGTTGGCCGCATCGTCAAAATGGGGTCTTAGTGGGCTGCCCACTCGATGGTGTTGAGGTCGATGCCGTCCTTGAACATTTCCCACAGCGGGGACATCTCGCGCAGCTTGCCGATTTTGCCTTGCAGCAGGTTCACGGCGTAGTCGATGTCGGCTTCGGTGGTGAAACGGCCAATGGAGAAACGGATGGAGCTGTGTGCCAGCTCGTCGTTACGGCCCAGCGCGCGCAGTACGTAGGATGGCTCCAGCGATGCAGAGGTACAGGCCGAGCCGGACGATACGGCCAGATCGCGAATCGCCATGATCAGGCTTTCGCCCTCTACAAAGTTGAAGCTCACGTTCAGGTTGTGCGGTACGCGTTGGTCCATATCGCCATTGAGGTAGGTTTCCTCGATGGTTTGCAGGCCAGCCCACAGGCGGTCGCGCAGGGCGCGGGTGCGGGCGTTTTCGCTTTCCATTTCTTCACGGGCAATGCGGAACGCTTCGCCCATGCCCACGATCTGGTGGGTCGCCAGGGTGCCGGAGCGGAAACCGCGCTCGTGGCCGCCGCCGTGAATCTGGGCTTCCAGGCGTACGCGCGGCTTGCGGCGGACATACAGCGCGCCAATGCCTTTGGGGCCATAGGTCTTGTGGGCCGAGAAGCTCATCAGGTCCACTTTCAGCGCGGCCAGGTCGATGGCGATCTTGCCGGTAGCCTGGGCGGCATCCACATGGAACAGCACGCCACGGGCGCGGCACAGCTCGCCCAGCTGGGCGATAGGCTGGATCACGCCGATTTCGTTGTTCACGGCCATGATGGACGCCAGGATGGTGTCCGGGCGGATGGCGGCTTCAAACGCGGCCAGGTCGATCAGGCCGTTGTCCTGCACGTCCAGGTAGGTCACTTCAAAGCCCAGACGCTCCAGCTCGCGCATGGTGTCCAGCACGGCTTTGTGTTCGGTACGCTGGGTAATCAGGTGCTTGCCCTTGGTCTTGTAGAACTGGGCTGCGCCTTTGATGGCCAGGTTGTTGGACTCGGTAGCGCCCGAGGTCCACACGATTTCTTTCGGGTCGCAGTTCACCAGCTGGGCCACATTGGCCCGAGCGTTTTCTACCGCTTCTTCGGCAGTCCAGCCGTAGCTGTGGCTGCGGCTGGCCGGGTTGCCGAACAGCTCGGTCAGGTAAGGGATCATCGCTTCGGCCACGCGCGGGTCGATCGGCGTTGTGGCGGAATAGTCGAGGTAGATCGGTTGCTTCAGCTCGCTCATATCGGGTTCTCCAGGTGTCGCTTACACGGGGTTGCCAGCGACAGCCTCGCTACAGGTACTGTTGCGACGCAGGGTTCTTTGATCTTGTACTACAGTGGTTTCTTTGGCGCGCTGCTTCGCCACCAGGCTGGCCAGGCTGATCTTGGACAGATAGTCGAAGATGGTCACGTTCAGGTCAGTCCACAGGTCGTGGGTCATGCAGCGGTGGTTGTCGTGGCAGTTTTCACGGCCGGCGCACTGGGTGGCGTCCACGGGTTCGTCCACGGCAACAATAATATCGGCAACAGAAATCTCTTCGATGGTGCGGGCCAGGGTGTAGCCACCGCCGGGGCCGCGTACACTGTCTACCAGCTGTGCGCGGCGCAGTTTACCGAAAAGCTGCTCCAGGTAAGACAGGGAGATACCCTGGCGTTCGCTGATACCGGCCAGCGTAACGGGGCCATTGGCTTCGCGCAGGGCGAGGTCCAGCATGGCAGTGACGGCAAAGCGGCCTTTGGTGGTTAAGCGCATGGTGTTTGGGCTCCCTGAGTGGTTGACCGGATTATAACTCAATCCCGAGTAATTTGGTCAAGTATTGCCAGCAGGAAGTTCCGGGTAAAAGCAAATAAAACGGCGGGGTGCAGACAGTGGGCCATGCCCACTTGAGAGGCCAACGATTTTACCCGTATTTACCTAGTTTGACAGGGTTTTTTGCCAGGATGGCGGCGGTGGCGGCGGGTGAAAACCGGCGTGCCGGGTAGCCTTGGTGTATGATTCGCGCAAACACTTGTTTGAATTGCGGGCAGCCGTGCTGCCCAGACAGAAGGAACAGCCATGAATAAAGTGGTGATCAGCGGTACCGGCCTGTTTACCCCGCCGCACGCGGTGAGCAATGAGCAGCTTGTGGTAGCTTTTAACAGCTACGTTGCCGCATTCAATACAGAAAACCAGGATGCCATCGCCCGTGGCGAGTTGGCCGCATTGGCCGAATCCAGCGCCGAGTTCATCGAAAAAGCCTCCGGCATCAAGCAGCGCTATCTGATGAACGCCAGCGGCGTGCTGGACCCGGCGCGCATGGCGCCGTACCTGCCGGAGCGCAGCAACGACGTGCTGTCGGTGCAGGCCGAAATGGCCGTCGCCGCCGCCACCGAGGCGCTGGCCCGCGCCGGCAAGACCGCCGCCGACATCGATATGGTAATTGTGGCGTGCTCCAATCTGCAGCGCCCCTACCCGGCGGTATCCATCGAGGTGCAGCAGGCACTGGGCATCAACGGCTACGCTTTTGATATGAATGTGGCCTGCTCGTCGGCTACCTTCGGTATTCAGACTGCCGTCAACGCCATCGCCGCTGGCCAGGCACGCGCCGTGCTGATGGTGAACCCGGAAATCTGCTCCGCCCACCTGAACTTCTGCGACCGCGACAGCCACTTCATCTTTGGCGATGCCTGCACCGCCGTGGTGCTGGAGTCGGCCGACACCACCACGGCGGCCAACGTGTTCGAGGTGCTGGGCTGCAAGCTGGCTACTGTGTTCTCCAACAACATTCGCAATAACTTCGGCTTCCTGAACCGCTGCGACGAGCAGGGTATTGGCCAGCTGGACAAGTTGTTTGTGCAGCAGGGCCGCAAGGTATTCAAGGAAGTGTGCCCGATGGTAGGCGAGCATATCGTGGCCCATTTGCAGGCCAACGGCATCGAGCCACAAGGCGTGAAGCGTTTCTGGCTGCACCAGGCTAACCTGTCGATGAACCAGCTGATCGCCCGCCGCGTACTGGGCCGCGACGCCGAAGGCAGCGAAGCGCCGGTGATTCTGGACAGCTACGCCAATACCAGTTCGGCCGGTAGCGTGATTGCCCTGCACCTGCACCACGCCGACCTGCAAAGCGGCGACATCGGCGTGCTGTCGTCGTTCGGCGCCGGCTACTCGGTAGGCTCGGTGATTCTGCGCAAACGCTAAGGTCCAAGGTTGGCCGCAAGAATACAAAAAGGCGCCTGGGGGCGCCTTTTTGATAGGGATGACACATCCGGCTTGCCATGCAAGCAGGATTTGTTTTGTAAATGGCCAGGCTGCGGATGCCAGTACTTATATTAAGCGGCCAGGCTCTGCCGGGTTCGGTAAAGCTTTTGTTGGTATGTTGTCAGCAGCCAGAAAAAGGCGCCCGTGGGCGCCTTTTTCTATTCCTGTGTCAGCGCGCGGCCCCATGGCACCAGCGCCGGGTCGTTGACTACCCGCAGCGTGGCCAGGCGAAAGTCTTGCAAGATCGCTGAGCGGCTGCCGCTGGACGGGTAGGCGATCACGTATTCGTGCTTGGCTGGTGTCATGAACGGGCGGGTTACCACACCCTGGGTTTCCCACAGTGCTGATGCAAAGGGCTCCACGATCGAGACGCCAAAGCCGTTGGCCACCATGGCGTAGCGGGTGTGCGAGGCGTGGGTGCGGATGTTGTAGCGTGGTGCCACCCCGGCATGGCCAAAATACTTTTGCTCCTGATTCTGGCTCAGCGGGTAGTTGGGCATCCAGCCAATGACTGTCTCTTCGGCCAGGTCCTGCGGGGTGATGAAGTCGCGCTCGGCCAGCGGGTGGCCGGCTGGCAGCGCGCACAGCACGTCGGCTTCCAGTAGTGGCTCTACCTCGATGCCGGCAATGGCGGGAAACGCCAGGCTGATCGCTACATCCACTTTCAGGTCTTGCAGTTTTACCGTGACTTCGGCATTGCCTACCGTGTCGATGCGTACCGGTACATCTGGCCGCAGCTTGAAAAATTCTTTCAGGATTTGCGGTAGCAGGCTGGTGGACAGCACCGGCATGCAGGCAATGGCCAGGCCTTCGTTTTCCTCGGCGCGTATGGTTTCTGCGGCTTGTCGCAGGCGCTCCAGCCCCAGAAAGTTTTCTTCTACCGCACGCTGAAAGCGGATGCCCGCCGTGGTGGGCTCCAGCCGGCCTTTGGCGCGGTTGAACAGCCGAAAGCCCAGGTCGTCTTCCAGATCGGCGATCAGCCGGCTGATGGCGGGCTGGGTAATGTGCATGCGCCGCGCGGCGGCTACCGTGGTGCCGCAGCTCATCAGGCAACGAAATGCCTCTATTTGTCTAAAACGAATCATTTTTGTTTGGGTGGGTGCAGGTTGGCCGCAGATGGCGATAGATGCCCAGCCTATAACAAAAGCGCATAGAACATCAATTTTCCTCAGTGGATGTGATATCCGTGCTGTGAAATACTCAGCCGCGATCGGACAGGGGCACTGTCCGACTGCCCGGGCTGCAGCTTGTCTACACTTGGTGCAACAACACGCCATAGATAAACGTGTTTTGCATCAATAAAGCGCCAAAAACACAACAAGCGTGCTGCCAGCCCGTGGCTTTGTAGTGAAAAATAACAAGCAAGCCTTGTTGGCGTTTTATTGCCTTGCATAATGTATACGCCGGGGGCTAACGATAAACCGGCACGGCGTTTGCATTGTCATGACGTGCGATGCCCAAGCATCACTTCCATCAAAGTAGAAATAGGGAATAGAGAAACCATGCGAGTTGCCAAACATTTGCTGTTTGCAGCCGGCCTGACCGCCGCTGCCACTGCCGCCAACGCTGCCGGCACCCTGATTTACTGCTCCGAAGCCAGCCCGGAAGGCTTTGATTCGGCACAGTACACCGGTGGTTCCACCTTCGATGCCGCCGGGCACGCCATGTTCAACCGCCTGGTTGAATTCGAAAAAGGCTCCACCAAGACCATCCCTGGTCTGGCCGAGTCCTGGACCGTGTCTGCCGACGGCAAGGAATACACCTTCAAACTGCGCAAGGGCGTGAAGTTCCACACTACCGACTATTTCACCCCTAGCCGTGATTTCACCGCTGACGACGTGGTATTCAGCTTCAGCCGCATGGTTGACAAGAACCACCCGTTCAACAAAGCCTACCCGGTTGAATTCCCGTACGCTTCCGATACTGGCCTGGACGCCAACATCGTGAAGGTAGAAAAAGTTGACGCCAACACCGTCAAGTTCACCCTGAAAGACCCGGATGCCGACCTGCTGGCCAAAGTAGCCATGCCGTTTGCGTCCATCCTGTCGGCCGAGTACGCCGACAAGCTGGTAAAAGAAGGCAAAGCCTCCCTGATCAACCAGCAGCCGGTAGGTACCGGCCCGTTCATTCTGGTGCGTTACCAGAAAGACGCCCAGATCCGTTACAAGGCTAACAAGCAGTACTGGAAAAAGGGCGACGTGAAAGTCGACAACCTGATTTTCGCCATCACCACCGACGCCTCGGTACGCGCCCAGAAGCTGAAAGCGGGCGAGTGCCACATCATGTCGTATCCGAAGCCACAAGACCTGGCCGGCATGAAAACCGACCCGGCACTGAAAGTGACCACCGCACCGGGCTTCAACATTGGCTACCTGTCGTACAACACCGAGAAGCCACTGTTCAAGAAACTGGAAGTGCGTCAGGCACTGGACATGGCCATCAACCGCAAAGCCATCATCGATGCGGTATACCAAGGCCAAGGCCAGGAAGCGGCCAACCCGTTCCCGGCTTCGCTGTGGTCGTACAACAACAAGCTGCGTAACCCGGCTGTAGACGTAGCCAAGGCCAAAGCCCTGCTGGCCAAGGCTGGCTACCCGAACGGCTTCGAGATCACCCTGTGGGCCATGCCGGTACAGCGCCCGTACAACCCGAACGCCAAGCTGATGGCCGAAATGATCCAGTCTGACTGGGCCAAAATCGGCGTGAAAGCCAAGATCACCACCTACGAGTGGGGCGAGTACCTGAAACGCATGAAAAACGGCGAGCACGACACCGGCCTGATCGGCTGGACCGGCGACTACGCCAGCCCGGATAACTTCCTGGGCGTGCTGCTGACCTGCGAAGCAGTAGGTGGCTCCAACTACGCGCGTTACTGCAACAAGGACTTCGATGCTGCCGTGCTGAAAGCACGTAAGAGCACCGACCTGAAAGAGCGTACTGCGCTGTACCAGAAAGCCCAGGAGATCTTCAAGAAAGATCTGCCATGGTCCACCATCGCTCACTCGACAGTGAACCAGCCAATGCGTAAAGAAGTGAACGGCTTCAAGATCAGCCCGTTCGGCGACTATTCTTTCGCAGGTGTTAGCGTTAAGTAAGCTAATAGACGGGGCCTAGGCCCCTGTCTGGCACAAGGAGGCTTCGGCCTCCTTGTTTGCTCATTGGCGAGCCGTTTATGCAAACGGTAACTATCGAGATGGTTAGTTATGGTGGGTTGATCTGTATCAAGGTGGCAAGGGCAGGGCAGCGCTAAAGTGCGTTCTGCCGTGGCGGCCTTGTTGCTGGTATAGGTGGGTGGTTCAGTTGCAAGCTGCCCGGCACCCCTCCCTTCTGCTGTTCTGCTGATAGTTTCCCGTTTGCCTGCGTTTTCTGGCTGTACACGTCGTGCCTCACAAGGGCATGCACGGGAGACTCATTCAACATGTTTTCATTCATTCTGCGCAGGCTGGGTGTACTGATCCCCACCTTCTTCGGCATTACGCTGATTACTTTTGCGCTTATCCGCATGATTCCTGGCGACCCCATCGAAGTCATGGTAGGCGAGCGCACGCTAGACCCGGTGATGCACGCCGCGGCCATGAAGCGCCTGGGCCTGGACCAGCCGCTGTACGTGCAATATTTCGACTACGTTTCCAAGCTGTTCCACGGTGACCTGGGCGCCTCGCTCAAGACCCAGGAAAGCGTGTGGAACGAGTTCACTACCCTGTTCCCCGCCACGCTGGAGCTGGCGCTCTGTGCGCTGGTGTTTGCCACCGTCTTTGGCCTGCTGGCCGGCGTGGTAGCAGCCATCAAGCGTGGCTCCATGTTTGACCATGGCGTGATGGGTTTGTCGCTTACCGGCTTTTCCATGCCTATCTTCGTGTGGGGCCTGCTGGCGGTGATGTTCTTCTCGGTATTCCTGGGCTGGACGCCGGTATCGGGCCGTATCGACCTGATGTTTGACGTGCAGCCGCAAACCGGCTTCATGCTGATTGATGCCTGGCGCGCCGAGCTGCTGGACCCGGACATCAACGCTGGCGCGTTCAAGGACGCGGTGATGCACCTGATCCTGCCTACCATCGTGCTGGGTACCATCCCGCTGGCCACCATTGCCCGGATGACGCGCTCGTCCATGCTGGAAGTGCTGCGTGAAGACTACGTGCGTACCGCCCGCGCCAAAGGCCTGTCGCCTGCCCGCGTGATCTTTATCCACACCCTGCGCAACGCGCTGATTCCGGTGCTGACCGTGATTGGCTTGCAAGTCGGCACGCTGATGGGTGGTGCGGTGCTGACGGAAACCATTTTCTCCTGGCCGGGCATTGGCAAATGGCTGATCGAAGCCATTGGCCGCCGCGATTACCCGGTGGTGCAAAACGGCATCCTGATTGTGGCCACGCTGGTGATCCTCACCAACTTCGTCGTTGACATCCTGTACGGCATCGCCAACCCGCGCATCCGTCACGCCAAATAAGCAGGTAGAAATATGGCTAATGTGAATACATCGCCGCAGCTTGCGGCCAACGATGACCCGGCACTGACTTACCCGTCGCCCTTCAAGGAATTCTGGCAAAGCTTCAGCCAGAACAAAGGCGCGGTAGCTGGCCTGGTCTTTATGTCCATCGTGCTGTTCTGTGCACTGTTTGCCGGCCTGATTTCGCCGCACGACCCGCTGGAGCAGTACCGCGACCACCTGCTGACCCCGCCATCGTGGGCGCAGGGTGGCAGCAGCCAGTTCCTGCTGGGTACCGACGAGCTGGGCCGCGACATCATGGCGCGCCTGTTCCACGGCGCGCAGATGTCGCTGCTGATCAGCCTGATCTCGGTATTGCTGTCGCTGGTGCCAGGCGTGATCCTGGGCCTGTTGGCCGCGTTTTTCCCCAAAGTCATGGGCGGCCTGATCATGCGCCTGATGGACATCATGATGGCGCTGCCTTCGCTGCTGCTGGCCATCGCCATCATGGCCATTCTGGGGCCTGGCCTGGTCAACGCCATGATCGCCATTGCCGTGGTGGGCCTGCCGGGCTATGTGCGCCTGACGCGCGCCTCGGCCATGACCGAGCTGAACCGCGACTACGTGACCGCTGCCCGGGTATCCGGTGCCGGCCTGCTGCGCCTGATGTTCGTCACCGTGCTGCCCAACTGCATGGCACCGCTGATCGTGCACGCCACCATGAGCTTCTCTGCCGCCATTCTGGAAATCTCGGCACTGGGCTTCCTGGGCATGGGCGTACAGCCACCTACCCCGGAGTGGGGCACCATGCTGTCCAGCGCACGGGATTACATGACCAGCGCCTGGTGGGTGGTGCTGATGCCCGGCCTCACCATTCTGCTGGCCGTGCTGTCGATCAACCTGATGGGTGATGGCCTGCGTGACGCGCTGGACCCGAAAATGAAGCGCGCGGCGTAAGGGGAAATCATGAGTCTGTTGCAAATCAAGAACCTGTCGGTAGAGTTTGGCAATGCGGCCAACCCTTTCCGTGCAGTAGAAGGCCTGGACCTGAGCGTGAACCAGGGCGAGATTGTGGGCATTGTCGGCGAATCCGGCTCGGGTAAATCGGTGACCATGATGGCCATGATGGGCCTCTTGGAAGGGCAGGGTCGCATCGTGGCCGACCAGCTGGAATTTGACGGCAAAAACCTGCTCACCATCAGCGCCAAAGAGCGCCGCAAGATCGTGGGCAAAGACATTGCCATGATCTTCCAGGACCCGATGACCTCGCTCAACCCCAGCTACACCGTGGGTTACCAGATCATGGAGGTGCTGAAAGTACACCAGGGCCTGCGCGGCGCCGAGCTGAAAGCCCGTGCGCTGGAGCTGATGGAGCTGGTAGAAATCCCCGCGCCCAAGAGCCGGTTGGAAGCCTACCCGCACCAGCTGTCCGGCGGCATGAGCCAGCGCGTGATGATTGCCGTGGCACTGGCCTGTAACCCCAAGCTACTGATTGCCGACGAGCCCACCACCGCGCTGGACGTGACCATCCAGGCCCAGATCATGGACCTGCTGGTGAACCTGCAAAAAGAGCGCAATATGGCGCTGCTGATGATCACCCACGATCTGGCGGTGATTGCCGAGGTGGCGCATCGCGTAGCGGTCATGTACGCCGGCCAGGTCGCCGAAGAAGGCGTGGTGCCGCAGCTGTTCCGCCAGCCGGTGCACCCGTACACCCAGGCGCTGCTGTCGTCCATTCCCGAGCACAGTAAAGGCGCGCACCGCCTGTCCACGCTGCCCGGCATTGTGCCCGGCCAGTACGACCGCCCCAAAGGCTGCTTGCTGAGCCCGCGCTGCCCGCACGTACAGCCGCGCTGCCGTGACGAGCGCCCGGCCATTACCCCGCACCAGCACGGCGCCGTGCGTTGCTTCTACCCGCTGTTCGATAAGGAGGCCTCATGAGCCATACCGTCATGCAGGCTCGCGACCTGACCCGTCACTACGAAGTCTCGCAGGGCTTTTTGAAGCCCAAGGCCATGGTCAAGGCGCTCAATGGTGTGTCGTTCGAACTCAAAGCCGGCAAAACGCTGGCCGTGGTGGGCGAATCCGGCTGCGGCAAATCCACCCTGGCACGCCAGCTCACGCTGATCGAAGCCCCCACCGCCGGCTCGCTGGTGCTGGAAGGCGTGGATATTGCCAAGGCCAGCAAAGCCCAGCTCAAGGCCCTGCGCAGCAAGGTGCAGATGGTGTTCCAGAACCCCTACGCCTCGCTGAACCCGCGCCAGAAAATCGGCGACCAGCTGGGCGAGCCGCTGCTCATCAATACCCATCTGAGCGCCAAAGAGCGCGAGGAAAAAGTACGCGCCATGATGAAGCGTGTTGGTCTGCGCCCCGAGCACTACTACCGCTACCCGCACATGTTCTCCGGTGGCCAGCGCCAGCGTATCGCCATCGCGCGCGCCATGATGCTGCAGCCGCAAATCGTGGTGGCCGACGAGCCGACCTCGGCGCTGGACGTGTCCATCCAGGCGCAGGTGCTGAACCTGTTCATGGACCTGCAGGACGAGTTCAACACCGCCTACGTGTTCATCTCGCACAACCTGGCCGTGGTCGAGCACGTCGCCGACGACCTGATGGTGATGTACTTGGGCCGTGCGGTAGAAGTGGGCACCAAGGAAGCGATCTACGACAAGCCGCTGCACCCGTATACCCAGGCACTGCTGTCGGCCACGCCGTCCATTCACGAAGAAGACCGCCGCGTGAAGATTAAGATCCAGGGCGAGCTGCCCAGCCCGCTGAACCCGCCTACCGGCTGCGCCTTCCACAAGCGCTGCCCGTATGCCACGGCGCAGTGCGGCCAGGACGTGCCGCAGCTGCGCACCCTGTTGGGGCGCGAAGTCGCCTGCCACCACGCAGAAACCATCAACGCCTGACCTGCCTGCGTTAAAATGGCGCCGCCGTGGTGAAAACACCCCGGCGGCGCTTTTTTACTGCAGTGCAGCAATAAATGCCTTGTTCCCCCCTGTTCAAGCAGGATACATTCCGCCATGCCTCATACCCACAAAGGAAAGCGTCAATTGAAGCGAGCTGTCTACGCCGGTAGTTTCGACCCGGTCACCAATGGTCATCTGTGGATGATCCGCGAAGCCGTTGACCTGTTCGACGAGCTGGTGGTGGCCATCGGGGTGAACCCGGAAAAGCGCTGCACTTTCGATGTGGAAGAGCGCCTGGATATGCTGCGTGCCGTGACGCGCGGCTTTTCCAAGCTGAAGGTGGAAGTATTCGAAAACCAGTTCCTGGTGAACTACGCGCAAAGCATCGACGCCAACTACATCGTGCGCGGCATCCGTACCGCTACCGACTACGAATACGAGCGCACCATGCGCTACATCAACTCCGACCTGCACGCCGACATCACCACCATTTTCCTGCTGCCACCGCGTGAATATGCCGAGGTATCGTCTACCATGGTAAAAGGCCTGATGGGCCCCGCCGGCTGGGAGCAGATGATTCGCCAGTACGTACCTGAGCCGGTGTACCGCAAGCTGGTGAATTACTATCAGCAGCAAGGCTAGCCTGCGGCCAACCCTGGCCACCCCGCATTCCCCCGCGCCGGATGCCCTCCGGCGCGCTGCATTTCAAAAGAGGTTTTTCATGGTAGACGTATCGGCCTTTACTGGCCGCCTGGCCAAAAATTACAAGCACTACAGCAAATGGGCGCGCCGTAATGGCCTGGACGCCTGGCGCCTGTACGACCGCGACGTACCGCAGTTCCCGCTCATCATCGACCTGTACGGCGAGCGCATCCACCTGCAGGAATACGATACCGGCTGGCAGATCGAAGACGCCGACTACCAGGCCTGGATCGCCGCCGTGCAGCAGGCCATCTGCGAGGTCACCGGCGTACCGCTGTGGCAGATCTCGCTGAAAACCCGCCGCCGCCAGAAAGGCGAAAGCCAGTACGAAAAAACCGGCCGCGAAGGCGAAGACTTCATTGTGGAAGAACAAGGCCAGCGCTTCTGGGTCAACCTGGACGCCTACCTCGATACCGGCCTGTTTCTGGACCACCGCAACACCCGCCGCCGCGTGCGCGAAGAAGCCGCCGGCAAGCGCTTTCTCAACCTGTTTGCCTACACCGGCAGCTTTACCTGCTACGCCGCCAGCGGCGGTGCCGTGTCCAGCGAAACGGTCGACCTGTCCAACACCTACCAGGCCTGGAGCCGCCGCAACTTCGAGCTGAACGGCCTGGACCTGACCAAGCACGTGCTGATTCGCGACGACGTGTTCCAGTACCTGGAAGACGCCTGGGTAGCGGGCAAGCAGTTCGACCTGATCGTGATGGACCCGCCCAGTTTTTCCAACAGCAAGAAAATGATGGACGAGCTGGACGTACAGCGCGACCAGCTCAAGCTGGTAGACGGCGCCATGCGCCTGCTGGCGCCGGATGGCGTGCTGTATTTCAGCAATAACCTGCGCAGCTTCACGATGGACGAACGCCTGGTAGCCGACTACGCCGTGCGCGACATCAGCGCACAGTCGGTGCCGGAAGACTTCCGCAACAAGAAAATCCACCAGTGCTGGCGCATCACCCATCAGGGCTGATGCTCGCCATCATGCAGGCTATCGGCTAGCCCGGATAAGCCCTCGGCGCATCCGGGGGCGCTGTGGGCATCAACGTTGGCCGCGCCTTATGCGTTGCGGCCAACTGGAGAAGCAGGGGTGGGCCACGCCATGTTACGGCTGGCAGACACGACTAGCGCCTTAGCCCTCCCTGCTCAGCAGCCACTGGATGACATACTCGTTCTCGTCATCCAGACGCGAGCCAGCGATGGTGAAGCCGGCCTTTTGCACCACACGGGTAGAGGCGTGATTGTCCGGCGCGACTTCGGCCAGCACTTCTGTTGCACCAGCCATATAGGCTTTTTGAACCAGTAGCCCTAGCGCTGCTGTGGCCGCGCCCTTGCCCCTGGCGACAGGGGCTACGCCATAGCCTACCTCTACCCGGCCATGCCTCGGTGCGGTTTTGAACCCGCAGGCTCCGACAATCCTGCCATTCAGGTCGTCAACGATGAGAAAAATGGTTGCCCAAGGGTTAGGTTGGCCAGCTGCGATAAGTGCCAGTGCTCGTTGGGCGACAAAAGCCGGTGGCATCGAACCTGGCTCGGCTATAGCTGCCACGCTGGCAGGAACACACGAGACAGCTATTGTTTCGATGTCTGTCGCTGAAAGTTCGAGTAGGGAGAGTGTCATTTTGTGATGCCAAGTGGGCTAAGCGTCGCTGGATCCGGGGAGCCTGTCCGATTTTTTGTGTGAATGGGTTTTGGGTTGCGTCTGCGTCACGTGCTCTTCGATATGGATGGGTGCAGTGCAGCGCAGCCCATCGCTGTGCGTGGATGAATGGATCGATGGGTTACGGCGCGAGCGCCTTCACCCATCCTACTTGCTGTAGTGTCGCACCGCGCCGCCCACTATCACCTCGATAAAAAAATACCATCTCCGTGCGCTTGTATTCGGCGGCAAAGGTAGCCATCTTGCAGGCTATGGACGGCAGTGCCGTCGTTTAACCGATCAGGAAACAAGCATGAGCCATATCAACCTTACCGCCGATACCTTCAACGACTACGCCGAGCGCGAGGGTATCGTGATGCTGGATTTCTGGGCCGAATGGTGTGGCCCGTGCAAGATGTTTGGCCCGGTGTTCGAGGCCGCCGCCGCAAAGCACCCGGACATCGTGTTTGCCAAAATCGATACCGAAGCCGAGCGCGAGCTGGCGGGGCATTTCCAGATTCGCTCCATCCCCACGCTGATGGCGCTGAAAGACGGTATCGTGGTGTTTCATCAGGCGGGGGCGATGATGGCTGGCCAGTTTGACCAGCTGATCCAGGCCATCCGCGACCTGGATATGGACAAAGTGCGCGCCGAGATGGCTGCACAGCAAGACTGAAAGGCTGCACCATGACACCACGCCTCGCCCTGTTATGCCTGGCGGCACCGTTGGCCGCACTGGCCGCTTGCCCGCCACTGCTGAACCATCAGGTGCCTGCGCTGATGGGCGGCAAGATCAATCTGTGCGACTACAGCGGCAAGGCCGTGGTGGTTGTGAATACTGCCAGCCAGTGCGGTTTTACCCCGCAATACAAAGGCCTGCAAAGCGTGTGGAAAAGCTACCAGGCCAAGGGCGCGGTGGTGGTGGGCTTCCCCAGCGATGACTTTAACCAGGAGCTGGCCAAAGACGCCGAGGTAGCACAGTTTTGCGAGAGCAACTTTGGCGTGAGCTTCCCCATGGCCAGCCGGGTACACGTGCGCGGCAGCGATGCCCACCCGTTCTACCAGGCGCTGGCCGAGGCCAGCGGCACCACGCCCAAGTGGAACTTCTACAAGTACATCATTTCGGCCGATGGCAAGACCGTCACCGCTTTCAGCTCGCTGACCAAGCCGGACTCGCCGGACTTCATCAAGGCGCTGAACGCCGCGCTGCCGCGTTGAGGCCTGATCGTCACTAGCGCAAGGGCCAGGCCAACGCCTGGCCCTTGTGCTTTGGGACAGGGCGAAAAGTGCGACAGGCTGGCATTTGTCATTTGCCTTTCTGACCGGCGGTTTATTACCATCTGAACTTCGTCGACACAGCCCGGTCTGCTGTCTACCGCTAACCCGCTTACCGACCCCGCTGTCCCATACTCACACCATGCTCAAGCACCTCTTGCCTTTGGCCGCGCTGTTGGCCCTGTCTGCCTGTTCCACCCTGAGCACCACCCCGCCGCCGGCTAGCGGTACCGTGCGCTATCAGCCAGCCAGCTTTGCCGACCTGCCGGACTGGGGCCAGAGCATGGCGTCGCAAAGCCTGGAAGGCCTGCGCCTGAGCTGCCGCAGCCTGCAGGGCAGGGCAGCCTGGAAGGATATCTGCGCCGAGGCCGCCACGCTGGATGCGGCCAACCTGCCGGCCATTACCCGCTTTTACGAGGCACGCTTTGCCCCGTGGCGCATTGTGGAGCCGGGCAACGGACTGATTACCGGCTATTTCGAGCCGCTGCTGGCCGGTAGCCACCAGCATTCGGCGCAAACGCCCTATGCCGTGTACGGCGTACCGGCCGACCTGCGCGTGCTGGATGCCAGCGCCGCGCAGCTGGCGGCCAGCGTGCTGGTAGCCCGCCCGGCCGCGGGCAACCGCCTGCAAGTGGTGCCTGGCAAAACCCGCGCCGACGCGGGCGAAGTGCTGGTGAACCCGAAAGATTTTGTGGTGGATAGCCGCACGCGCGCGCTGAAAGGCCGTATCGACAATGGCCGCCTGCTGCCGTATTACAGCCGTGCCGAGATCAACGCCGGCAAGGGCATCAACACCGCGCCGGTGCTGGCCTGGGCCGAGGACGATACCGAGCTGTTCTTCCTGCAGGTGCAGGGCTCCGGCCGTATCCAGCTGGAAGACGGCAGCTATGTACGCGCCGGCTACGCCGAGCAAAACGGCCACGGTTACAAGTCCATCGGCCGCTGGCTGGTGGATAACGGCCAGATGAAGCTGTCCGATGTATCCATGCAAAGCATCAAGGAATGGATTGCGGCCAACCCTGCGCGCAAGCAGGAGCTGTTCAATGCCAACCCCAGCTATGTGTTTTTCAAAACGCTGCCGGCAGATAACAACGGCCCGCTCGGGGCCATGGGCGTGCCGCTGCTGGGCGGCTACAGCGTGGCCGTCGACCCGCGCTATATCCCGCTGGGCGCGCCGGTGTACCTGTCTACCACCTGGCCGCTAGATGGTAGCCCTAAAGCGCTGAACCGCCTGGTGCACGCGCAGGATACCGGCGGCGCCATTCGTGGCGGCGTGCGTGCCGACTTTTTCTTTGGTTTTGGTACCGAAGCCGGCCTGTACGCCGGCCGCATGAAACAGAATGGCCGCCTGTGGCTGCTGCTGCCGCGCGGCATGCAGCCTGCGGCCAACCTCTGATTTGCCCGATCAAACTGGCCCCGCCGTACTGGCGGGGCTGCCGTGAAGGACTGTGTAATGCATAGCTACAGATTAAGCCCCCTGGCCGCCATGCTGCTGCTGGGCCTGGCCGTACTGGGCACCGCCTGCAATAAAAGTGATACCGACGCCGCCAAAGCAGCCAGCGCGGCGGCAGCCACTCCCCCGGCCCGCGCGCTGTCGCAGGCCGATTTGCTGGTCACGGCCATGGCGCCGGTGGCCGAGCAGCTGCCGTTTACCGCCACGCTGAACCCGCTAAACAGCGCCGAGGTGGCCGCGCAGAGCGAAGGCACCGTGCTGGCCGTGCTGGTACGCGAGGGCGAAACCGTACAAAAAGGCCAGCTGCTGGCGCGCATCGACGCCGAAGCGCTACGCCAGAACGTACTGGAAATGCAGGCGCAGCTGGCCAACGACGAAGCGCGGCTGAAGCTGGCCCGCCTCAAACGTGACAAACAGCGCGAGCTGTACCAGCAGGGGTTTATCTCCAAGCTGGCATTTGACGAAATAGACAACGACTACCAGATTCGCGTGGGCGAGCTGGCCGCACGGCGCAGCCAGCTGGCGCGCGCCAGAACCAGCCTGGGCGAAACCGAGGTGCGCGCCCCCATGGCCGGCACCGTATATGCACGGCGTACCCAGCCGGGCGAGCAAGCCAGCAAGAACCAGAAGCTGTTTGCCATTGCCGACCTGTCGGTACTGGAGGCGGCGGCCAACATGCCGGCGCGTGACATCGGCAAGCTCCAGCCAGGCCAGGCTGCCCGCTTTACGGTAGAGGGGCTAGCCGGCGAGTTCCGTGGCGAGCTGGTGCGTATCAACCCGGTAGCAGCCACCGCCACGCGGACGTTTAGCGTTTACCTGCGCGTGGCCAACCAGGATGGCCGCCTGAAAGCCGGCCAGTTTGCCAAGGGCGGTATTGTGCAGCGCGAGGTGCTGGACGCTGTGCGCCTGCCGCAAGCCGCGGTACAGCAGGCCGACAGCGCCAGCCCGTGGGTGATGCTGGTACAGGGCGGGCGGCTGCTCAAACAGCCGGTGCGCATCGTGCTGCGCTCTGATAGCGAGCGCGTGCTGGCGGTGCAAGGCGTGGCCGCCGGGCAGACCATCCTGGCGGCGGCGCTACTGGGCGTAAAGCCCGGTGATGCCGTGACCCTGCCCAAACCTTAAGGAGACACTGCCATGTGGCTGACACGCGTCAGTGTACAAAACCCCTACTTTGCCGCCGTGCTGATGTTGCTGCTCACGGTGCTGGGCCTGTTTGCCTGGCGCAACCTGCCGGTAGAGGAGTTCCCCGATATCCGCTTTCCGGTAGCGGTGGTGTCCACCACGTACCAGGGCGCCTCGCCCGAGGTGGTGGAAAGCGATGTCACCCGCCCTATCGAAGAAGCGGTCAACACCATCAACGGCGTCAAGCACATCCGTTCTTACTCGTTTGAGGGCAGCTCGGTGGTGGTGGTGGAGTTCGAGTTGTCTACCGACGCCGCGCAGGGCCTGCAAGAGGTGCGCGACAAAGTGGGCGCGGTACAGGGCAGCCTGCGGCGCGAGGTGGATACCCCCACCATTTCGCAGATGAACCCCAACGACGACCCGCTGATGTCCTACACGCTCAGCTCGGCGCAGAGCAGCCAGCGCGACGTGTCCACCTGGGCCGAAAACGTGCTGAAAAAGCGCCTGCAAACGGTAGCCGGCGTGGGCGAGGTGAAGATTGTCGGCGGCAGCAAGCGCGAGGTACGCGTACAGCTGGACCCATACCGGCTGGAGGCGCTGGGCCTGTCGGTCAGCGAGGTGTCCGATGCCATTGCCACGGCCAACCGTGACTACCCGGCCGGCCAGGTCAGCACGCAGAGTAACGAGCTGTCGGTGCGGGTGGCGGGCAAGCTCAAGACCATGGACGATTTCCGTGCGCTGGTGATCGCCAGTCGCGATGGCCGTGACATCCGCCTGGCCGACGTGGCCGAGGTGGACGACGCCGAAGCCGAGCGCAACAGCATTACGCTGATCGACGGCAAGCCCGGCGTGGGGCTGGATATCCGCGCCGCGCGTGGCGCCAACGTGGTGAGCGTGGCCGACGGCGTAAAACGCATTGTGGCGGAATACCAGCCGCAGGCGCCGGCGGGTACCAGCGTGCGCCTGACCTACGACAAGTCGGAAGAGGTAAAAGGCTCGCTGCACGAGGTAGAAAAAACCCTGCTGGAAGGCGCAGCGCTGACCGTGCTGATTGTGTTCCTGTTTCTGGGCAGCTGGCGCAGCACGGTGATTACCGGCCTGACGCTGCCCATCTCCATGATCGGCACGCTGTTTGCCATCCAGGCCATGGGCTTCACCCTGAACATGATGACGCTGATGGCGCTGTCGCTATCGGTAGGCCTGCTGATCGACGACGCCATCGTGGTGCGCGAGAACATCGTGCGCCATGCCAACCTGGGTAAAAGCCACTTTCAGGCGGCGCTGGACGGTACCAACGAGATCGGCCTAGCGGTGCTGGCCACCACGCTCACCATTGTGGCGGTGTTCCTGCCGGTGGGCTTTATGGGCGGCATCATCGGCAAGTTCTTTCACCAGTTTGGCCTGGCGGTTACCGTAGCGGTGCTGATTTCGCTGCTGGTGTCGTTTACGCTGGACCCGATGCTGTCGTCCATCTGGCACGACCCGCACCGCCACGGCGACAAGCACAAGGGGCCGGTTGGCCGCATGCTGGACTGGTTCGAGGCCTCGCTAGACCGCCTGGGCGATGGCTATGTGGCCACCATCCGCTGGTCGCTGGCGCATCGCAAAACCGTGGTAGCCAGTGCACTGGCCCTGACCGTGGGCAGCTTCATGCTGGTGCCCATCATCGGTGGCGAGTTCATGCCCGCCGCCGACAAGGGGGAGTTCCGCCTGACCTTCAAGACGGCAGCCGGCTCTACGCTGGAGTACACCGAAGGCAAGGCGCGCGAGGTGGAGCAGCGTATCCGTGCCGTGGTGCCCGAGGTGAAATCCATCGATAGCAAGATCGGTGGCGGCAGCTTTGGTGCCGGCCGCAACGAAGCCCAGCTGTCGGTAGATGTAGGCGACAAGCAACAGCGCGAGCGTGACCTGTTTGCCCTGATGGCCGCTGCCCGCAGCGCCGCGCAGCCGGTGGCGGGCATCCAGCTGGATTCGGTACAAGAAACCGGCCAGCACGGCCCGCCGGGCAAGCCGGTGAACCTGGGGGTGCGCGGTAGTGACTTGCAAAGCCTGCAGCGCGCCACGGCCGACATCATGGCGGCCATCAAGCAGGTGAAGGGCGTGAGCGATGTGGAATCCAGCCTGAACGACGCCGACCCGGCGCTGAACGTGCAGCTGCGCCGCGACGCAGCCGCCACATTGGGGGTAGACCTGGCCCGCGTGGGCAACACGCTGTCGGTACTGCTGGGCGGCAGTACCGCCACCACCTGGGAAGCGCCGGACGGCGAAAACTACAGCGTGCGGCTGCAGATCCCGCGTGATGAGCGCGCCGCCGAGCTACTGGACGTGCTGATGGTGCCTGGCCGGCGTGCCGACACCGGCGAGGCGCAGATGGTGCCGCTGTCGCTGGTGGCCAGCATTGTGCCGGCCACCAGCCCGCGCCAGATCGAGCGTACCGACCTGATGCGCGAGATCAGCGTCACGGCCAACATCAGCGGCCGCAGCTCGGGCGAGGTATTTGCCGACGTAGACAAGGCAATCAAGGCGGTGACGCTGCCGGCCGGCGTGGTGCTGTCTCAGCAGGGCGAGCGCCAGGATATGCAGGAGTCGCTGAGCTACGCCGTGCAGGCGCTGGCCATGGGGGTGATCTTCATCTACATGATTCTGGCAGCGCAGTTCCGCAGCTTTACCCTGCCCATCACCATCATGGTGGCGCTGCCGCTGGCCTTTGTCGGCGTGTTTGTGGCGCTGCTGCTGTTTGGCTCCACGCTGAACATGTTCTCGGTGATCGGCATCATCATGCTGATGGGCCTGGCGTCCAAGAACGGTATTTTGCTGGTGGACTTCATCAACCAGAGCCGGCGCGAGGGCATGTCGCGGCTGGACGCCATCGTGGAGGCTGGCCGCGTGCGGCTGCGCCCCATCATGATGACCAGCCTGGCCATGATCTTCGGCATGCTGCCGCTGGCGCTGGCCAGCGGGGCGGGGTCGGAAACGCAGCGCCCCATGGCGCACGCCATTATCGGCGGCATGATTACGTCTACCGTGCTGACGCTGATCGTGGTGCCGGTGGTGTACACCTATATGGACGGGCTGCGCAGCCGCATCCGCCGCCTGCTGGCGCGGTTGAGCGGCCAAAAGGTGGCCCAGGCGCACGACTAGCCTGCCGTCACAGCCATGACAAAGCCACCCGCACGCGGGTGGCTTTGTTTTGTGGCCCGGGTACGCTGCGGCGCCCGGTGCGCGTGCATGGCGGCTAGGCGGCGCTAGTCGTCTTCTTCATAACGGCTGGCATTCTTGATGAGCTCGTTGCTGATGGGCGGGGCGCTATCGCAGTAGCTGGCGCGGAAGATGCTGCTATCGCCGATGGCTGCCCGCCAGCTGCGGCCAACCATGTGGATATTGCTTACCCCGAAGCGCGCCAGGTCTTCCAGTGAGTAGTCAAAGCCGTGCGTATCCGGAAACTGCTGGCGCCAGGCGGGGTGTTGGCCGCATACCGTCAACAGCGGGTCTACACCGATCTGGCGAAAAAACGCCGCTTCGTATTGCTGCATCCAGTCGTTTTCTTCGATGGCACGCAGCCGCGCCTGGGCATCGTTGGCGTAGCGTTGCTGTATGCGCGCACGCCAGTCGGGCTGCAGCATGCCGCCATGCCATAGCAGCCGGCTGTTTGGCAGCAGGTATTTGCTTCTGCCGGCAGGGAAAATGTAGTTGGCGCAGGACGAGGCACACTCGCCAAAAATGCGCACATCCAGCTGCTGCTTGTAGACCAGCGTACCCAAGCGGATGCCATCGTACAGGCTGCCGCCCTGGCTGGAGATATCCAGCGTGTCGGGTTTGGGGTTGGCCACCTTGTACAGCGCCAGCGCGTCGTCTACGGTACTGGCCTTGATTTTGCCGTTGTACACCAGGCGTTTGCCATCACTGCTGATGGTGACAGTTGCGCGGCTGGCGTCTTCGCGTGCCTTGTTGTTGGCACAGCCTGGCAAGGCGAGCAGCAGGCACAACAGGGGGAGGGTAGGGCGGAAAATGGCGTGCATGGCGTCGTGGCATGTTTTTTTACCATTGTGCGCATGCCGGGCGGATTTGTGAAGCCATGCTGGCCTGCCGGGCAGCCGCCGCAGCGCCCCGGCAGGTGTCTTGCAGCTTACTGCTTGACGTAAACCAGCTGTGCCGGCATTGGCGCAGGGAAGTCCTGGCCGCCCAGCGCTTCGCGGATGGTTTTGTTGGTGTCGAAATACACCTGCCAGTAGTGGTCGTTATGGCAGTACGGGCGTACCGCCAGTACCGGGCCCACCAGGTTGAACTCCAGGATTTCCACCTCTACCGCCGGGGTAGCCAGGACATTGGGGATGGTGGCAATGCGCTGTTTCAGCACGGCGACTGCGGCCGGGAAATCGGCGTTGCCGGCCAGCTGGGCTTTGAGCTCGACACGGCGGTGCGGGTTGCTGCTGTAGTTTTGCAGTGTATCGCTCAGGATTTTGCTGTTACCCACCATGGTCAGCACGTTGTCCGGGGTATTCAGCGCGGTGGTGAACAGGCCGATCTCGCGCACGGTACCGGTCACACCGCCGGCGGTCACAAAGTCACCAGCCTTCATCGGGCGCAGCACGATCAGGAACACGCCAGCGGCAAAGTTGGACAGCAGGCCGGACCACGCCATGCCGATGGCTACGCCGGCTGCAGCAAACAGCGCGGCAAAGGTGGTGGTCTGGATGCCGAAATAGCCCAGGATACCGACGACCAGCATGATGTTGAGGGTAACGTTAATGACGGTGCCCATGTAACGCATGATGGTGGCGTCGACATGCTGGCGAGCCAGGGCGCGTTGTACCAGGTTGCCTACCACGCCGATGAGCCAGCGCCCCAGTACCCAGAACAGGATGGCGGCCAGCAGTTTGACGCCGACGTCGATGGCGTAGGTGCCCAGGACCTGTTGCCACTGTGAAATATCGCTCTGATTCATGTGCTATTCCTTTAAAGTCTGATTGGTGATCGTTACAGCTGTTCCAGTTAAGCACACGGGGTAGGGCCTCACAAGTGCATTAACAATGGCAATAAATCCGGTGCAGGGCGACACCGGCGTTTTGTCCACAACGGGGCGACTTATGTCAAAGCACGGGGCAGGGCGGGCGCGGTATAATGCGGCCAACTTATCAGACCCACTCAGGCCGACATGACACAGCTCAAGAATGACACCTTCCTGCGCGCGCTGCTGAAGCAGCCGGTTGACTACACCCCGATCTGGATGATGCGCCAGGCAGGCCGTTACCTGCCGGAATACCGCGCGACCCGTGCCAAGGCGGGCAGTTTCATGGGTCTGTGTACCAGCCCGGATTACGCGACCGAAGTCACCCTGCAGCCACTGGAGCGCTTCCCGCTGGACGCGGCCATTCTGTTTTCCGACATCCTGACCGTGCCGGACGCCATGGGCCTGGGCCTGTACTTTGCCGAAGGCGAAGGCCCCAAGTTCGAGCGTACGCTGCGCGACGAAGCCGCGATCCAGGCGCTGGAAGTGGCACCGCTGGAAAAACTGCAGTACGTCTTTGATGCCGTCAGCAGCATCCGCCGTGCGCTGGATGGCCGCGTGCCGCTGATCGGTTTTTCCGGCAGCCCATTCACGCTGGCTTGCTACATGATCGAAGGCGGCGGCTCGGCCGACTTCCGCCACGTAAAAGCCATGCTGTACGCCCGCCCGGAACTGCTGCACCGCATTTTGCAGATCACCGCGCAGTCGGTAACGGCCTACCTGAACGCCCAGATTGCTGCGGGCGCCCAGGCCGTGCAGATCTTTGATACCTGGGGTGGCGCACTGAGCCACGCTGCCTACCGCGAGTTCTCGCTGGCCTATATGCAGCAGATCATTGCCGGCCTGACCCGCGAGGTAGACGGCCGCCGCGTACCGGTGATTGTGTTTACCAAAGGTGGCGGCCAGTGGCTGGAAGCCATCGCCGGTATTGGTGCCGATTGCGTGGGCCTGGACTGGACCACCGACATCGGCCTGGCGCGTGTCCGCGTGGGCGAGCAGGTGGCGCTGCAGGGTAACTTCGACCCGAATGCGCTGTTTGGCAGCCCGGCGTCGATCGAGGCGGAAGCCGCGCGTATCCTGGCGGCCTACGGCCACGGCAGCGGCCACGTATTCAACCTGGGCCACGGTATTTCGCAGTTTGCCGACCCGGCACACGCCGGTGCGCTGGTAGACGCCGTGCACCGTTTGTCGCGCCAGTACCACCTGTAACAACACTGCATTTTGCTGGCGGCCATCGTATGATGCGGTGGCCGTTTTTTATTGTTGGCCGCCCTTTGCGCAGGGGGCTTGACAGCTGCGGGCGGTGTTGTTCCTGTACTTATTCACACGCTCGATAAGTTTGTGAGCTTTCTGTCAAGCGCTAGCGATAAAAAAACCACTAAAAACGCAAGTCATTGAATTTAAAAGATAAAATAATTAGATTAATTTTTGTGCAATCTAACGCAAAGGCCGGTTTGGCGGCCTCTGGGTGCACTGAACTACAGCTTGTTCACAAAGTTATCCACAGCATCTGTGCACAGCTTGCGCCAAGCCAATACCGGCGTGGCCTGGCGGGGAAACGGGAGTTCATTTGACTGAGCACGTGATACTGGGTGTGTGGCTGGATGTGCCGCTACGCGCCGCCTTCAGCTACCTGCATGACAGCCCGCTGCCGGATGGTACGCGGGTAAAAGTAGCCTTTGGCCCACGCGAGATGTGTGGCGTTATCGACAACAGCATACCGCCCCCCGCCGTGGCGCCGGACAAACTCAAGCCCATCCTGGCGGTACTGGACGAGCTGCCGCCGCTGCCTGCGCTGCTGCTGGAACAAGTGCAGTTTGCTGCCCGCTATTACCTGCACCCCGTAGGCCAAGCCTTGTTTACCGCCCTGCCTACCAGCCTGCGCGAGGCAAAACCGGTCAAGCAGGCCGACCACCACTATTACCAGCTCAGCGCGCAGGGGCTGGCTAGCCCGCCTGCGGCGCGCAGTACCGTTAAAACCCTGCTGTGGCAGGCCTTGCAGCAGCCGCTTAGCCGCGATGCCCTGCGCCAGCTGCACCCGCAGGCAAGCAGTTACCTGAAAGCCGGCCTGGCCAGTGGCGATATTGCCGTGCTGCCATGGCAACCGGCCGCACTGCGGGTAGAAGGCGCGCTGCCGCTGAACGCGCAGCAAGAGGCGGCACGCGCTGCCGTGGCAGCGGCGCTGGGCGGCTTTGCCGCGTTTCTGCTGCATGGCATTACCGGCAGTGGCAAAACCGAGGTGTACCTGCAGCTGATTGCCCAGGTGTTGGCCGCAGGCCGCCAGGTGCTGGTGATCATTCCTGAAATCAACCTGACCCCGCAGCTGATCGACCGCTTTGCCCGGCGCTTTCCCGCCACCGGCATTGCCTGCCTGCACAGCGGCCTGTCCGATGGCGAGCGCCTGCAAGGCTGGCTGGATGCCTGGCAGGGCCGTGCCGGCATTGTCATCGGCACGCGCCTGGCGGTATTTACCCCGCTGCCGCAGCTGGGCCTGGTGATTGTGGACGAGGAACACGATGGCTCGTTCAAACAGCACGACGGCCTGCGTTACCACGCGCGCGACCTGGCGGTATGGCGTGCGCACCGGCAGCAGGTGCCGGTGGTGCTGGGCAGCGCCACGCCCAGCCTGGAAACCGTGGCCAATGTGGAAGCCGGGCGCTACCGCAAGCTGGTGTTGAACCAGCGCGCCCACGACGGCGCCTGCTTGCCGCAGATCGGCCTGCTGGACGTGCGGCGGCAAAAGCTGGACGATGGCCTGGCACCCGAGGTGATCGCGGCACTGCGCCAGCGCCTGGCGCGGCGCGAGATGAGCCTGGTGTTCATCAACCGTCGCGGTTACTCGCCGGTACTGGCGTGTACCGACTGCGGCTGGACATCCGCCTGCCGCCATTGCAGTGCCCGCATGGTGCTACACCTGACCGCCCGCCAGCTGCGCTGCCACCACTGCGGCGCACAGCAGCGCATCCCCGTGCAGTGCCCGGATTGCGGCAACCCGGATATCAAGCCGCTGGGCGAGGGCACGCAAAGGCTGGAGGCGGCGCTGCAGCGCCTGCTGCCGGAGGCGCGCATCTTGCGCATCGACCGCGACAGCACCAGCACCAAAACGGCGTGGGACAGCATTTACCAGCGCGTGCACAGTGGCCAGGTGGATATCCTGGTGGGCACGCAGATGCTGGCCAAGGGGCACGATTTCGGCGCGCTGTCGCTGGTGGTGGTGCTGGGTAGCGACGGCGGTTTGTACTCGGCGGACTTCCGCGCCAGCGAGCGCCTGTTTGCGCAGCTGATGCAGGTGTCCGGCCGCGCCGGCCGTGCCGGTGTGCCTGGCCACGTGGTGATTCAGACCCAGTGGCCAGACCACCCGCTCTACCTGGCGCTACAGCAGCACGATTTTGACGGCTTTGCCGCCAGCCAGCTGGCCGAGCGCCGCGAGGCAGGTTTCCCACCCGCGGCCTACCAGATACTGCTGCGCGCCGATGCCCCCTTGTACGCCGACGCCGAGCAATTTTTGCAGGCGGTACTGCAGCAGCTGGGCACGCCGCCGGACGGTATCAGCGCATTTGGCCCGGCCCCGGCACTGATGGCGCGCCTGGCCGGGCGCGAGCGCGCCCAGCTCACACTGGAATCCACCGCCCGTGCAGCTTTGCACGGCTGGTTACGGGCAGCCCTGCCCACCATCGAGGCCCTGGCCCGCAAGGCATCGCGCCAGCTACGCTGGTCGCTGGATGTCGACCCACTGGAGCTCTAAGTGAAACGCACACTGACCTTGTTATTCCTTTGCGCAGCCAGCGCACAGGCCAGCGCGCAGGCTGCCGCACCGGCAGGCTTTCGCCCCAACGAAGTGGCCATCTGGGCGGCGCCGGTAGAAAACGACAGCGTATTCGACGCCTGGCGTGCCGACACCCCGGTCAACCCGGCCTCAACCATGAAGCTGCTCACCAGCTGGGCCGCGCTAAACCGCCTGGGGCCAAACTACCGCTGGAAAACCGAGTTCAAGAGTGATGCCCCGCTGGAAAACGGCGTGCTACGCGGCGATCTGTACTGGGTTGGCCGCGGCGACCCGCGCCTGGATAGCCCGCGCCTGGCCGAAATGCTGCGCCAGCTGCGCCTGCGTGGGGTGCAGCGCATAGAAGGCAGCCTGCTGCTGGATAAACGCGCCTACAGCAATATCGGCAGTGCCGATGGCTTTGCCGGTGACGCCGACCGGGTGTTTACCGTGCCGCCGGATACCCATTTGCTAAACCTGAAAGTCGCCTGGCTGCGCTATGGCTTTGATGGCGGCAAACCGGCGGTGCAGCTCGACCCGCCGCTGCCGCAATTTGCGCTGGATAACCAGCTGCAGGCCAGCAGTGCCGCGGGCTGCGGCGACGTGCGCCAGCACGTGAAGGTGACGGTAGCAGAGCGCACCATCCGTGTGAGCGGCAAGCTGCCGCAGGGCTGCGATGGTGCGGCCAACTACGTCAATGTGCTGGATATCAACAGCTTTGCCAGCCAGAGCTTCCGCGCGCTGTGGCGCGGGCTGGGCGGGGAGGGGCCGTCAGCCGTGGGCGTAGCAGCGGCACCGGTGGGGGCGCGCACCTTGTTGCAGCAGGAATCCGACCCGCTGACCGATGTGCTGGCCGACGTCAATAAACACAGCAATAACACCATGGCGCGCAGCGTGCTGCTGGCGCTGGGCGTGCAGCAGCCACAAAGCGGCAACACGCTGGACGATGCCATCGCCCAGGTGCGCAGCCTCTTGCAAAGCAAAGGGTTGGCCGCAGATACACTGGTGCTGGAAAACGGCGCTGGCCTGTCGCGGCGCGAGCGCATCAGTGCACGCCTGCTGGGCGAGGTACTGCGCGACGCCGCCCGCGGGCCCTACGGCCCCGAGCTAGCTGCTACCCTGCCGCTGGCGGGCGAAGACGGCACCCTGCGCAAGCGCCTGGGTAGCTTTGCCGGCAGCCTGCGCATGAAAACCGGCACGCTGGACGATACCCGCGCACTGGCTGGCTACTGGCAGGCCCCCACCGGCCAGCGCCTGGTGATTGTGGCGGTGGTGAATTCGCCACGCGCCAGCGAGCTGACCCCGGCGCTGGATGCCGCGGTGGGCGACGTGATTCGCCGTTACCAGGCCAGCTTGCTACTGGCACCGTGAGCGGTAGCACACCGCCACGGCACACGCTTATAATCGACCCAAACCTTACCGGATACCGCCATGAAACCCGTTACCATGTATACCACCGCAGTGTGCCCCTACTGCATTCGTGCCAAGCAGCTGCTGGCCAGCAAGGGCGTGAGCGATATCAAGGAAATCCGCATCGACCTGGACCCGGCCGAGCGTGAAAAAATGATGAGCATCACCGGCCGCCGCACCGTGCCGCAAATCTTCGTTGGCGACACCCATGTGGGTGGCTGCGACGACCTGGTGGCACTGAATGGTGCCGGCAAGCTGGACGTACTGCTGGCAGATTGATCTGTATCTCGTCGCTGTCATCTATTCATGCGATGATGACAGCTGATTCCAACCCCGCACCTGCCTGGTGCCATAGAGACGTAAAAAATGAGCGAACAACAAGAGCTGCAACCGGTTTTCTCCATCGAAAAAATCTACGTAAAAGACCTGTCGCTGGAAATCCCTAACGCCCCCGCCATCTTCCTGGAGCAGGAACAGCCAGAAATCGACATGCAGCTGGCCAATGGCGCACAGCAGCTGGAAGACGGCTTCTTCGAATCGTCGCTGACCATCACCGTGACCGCCAAGCTGGGCGACAAAACCATGTTCCTGTGCGAAGTCAGCCAGGCAGGTATCTTCCAGATCCGCAACGTACCGGCAGAAGACATCGACCCGATCCTGGGCGTGGCTTGCCCGAACATCCTGTTCCCGTACGCGCGCGAAACCGTGTCCAACCTGGTTGGCCGCGCCGGTTTCCCGCCAGTACTGCTGACGCCGATCAACTTCGAAGCCCTCTACATGCAGCAACGTGCAGAGCAGGCCGAAGCCGGTAACGCCTGAACCTCATGAAGCGACACCTTATTGTTGCTGCTGCCGTACTGGCCTCGCTGGCCGGTACGGCTTTTGCACTGGAATTCCGCTCGGTCAAAGAAACCGGCGTGGCCCTGTACGACGCGCCCAACCTGTCGGCACAAAAGCTGTTTGTGGTGAGCCGCTACTACCCGGTAGAAGTGCTGGCCGCGCAGAAAGACTGGTCGCGCGTGCGTGACGCTACCGGCGGCATCGCGTGGATACCGTCTGCCGCCCTGTCTACGCGCCGTACCCTGCTGGTCACCAGCGACAAGCTGGCGGTACGCGACAGCGCACAAGACAGCGCCAAGCTGCTGTTCTGGGCCGAAAAAGACCTGGTGCTGGATATGCAGGAAGCACCGCAAAGCAGCTGGGTCAAGGTCAAGCACCGTGACGGCAGCATTGGCTACGCCCGTATTAGCGGCCTGTGGGGCCTGTAAGAAAGCCGTGATGAAGATTACCGTTCTTGGTGCGGGTGCCTGGGGTACGGCGCTGGCACTGGCATTCAGCCGCCAGCATCATGTCACCCTGTGGGGGCGCGATGCGGCGCAAATGATAGACATGCAGGCCAACCGCCTGAATCGCCGCTACCTGCCCGAATGCCCTTTCCCGGACAACCTGCACCTGTCAGCCGATTTGTCCGAAGCGGTGATGGGGGTAGAGTTGGTACTGGTGGTCACGCCGATAGCCGGCCTGCGCCCCAGCCTGAAAGAGCTGGCCCGCCTGAAAGTGGATGCGCCCATCCTGTGGGCGTGCAAGGGCTTTGAAGCCGGCTCCAGCCTGCTGCCGCACCAGGTCGTGGCCGAAGAGTTTCCACGCCTGAAAACCGTGGGCGTGTTGTCTGGCCCCAGCTTTGCCAAAGAAGTGGCGCTGGGCTTGCCGGCAGCCGTGACGCTGGCCTCGGAAAACTACGCCTTTGCCCGCGATTTTGCCCGCGAGCTGCACAGCCCCTTGCTGCGCATCTATGCCAACGATGATCTGGTGGGGGTAGAAGTAGGTGGCGCCGTGAAAAACGTGATGGCCATTGCCACCGGCGTAGCCGATGGCCTGGGCTTTGGCATGAACGCCCGCGCCGCGCTGATTACCCGTGGCCTGGCCGAAATCACCCGCCTGGCCGTGGCGCTGGGCGGTAGCCAGCAAAGCATGCTGGGCTTGTCTGGCGTGGGTGACCTGCTGCTGACCTGCACCGGTGCGCTGTCGCGTAACCGCCAGGTGGGCCTGAAGCTGGCCGAAGGCAAGTCGCTGGACACCATTCTGGCCGAGCTGGGCCATGTGGCCGAAGGCGTGCCCACCGCGCGCGAGGTGCTGCGCATGGCCGAGCGGCTGGAAGTGGATATGCCGATTACCGCCGCCGTGTGCGAGCTGCTGTATCACCAGGCCAAGCCGCAGAGCGTGGTAGAGCGCCTGCTGGGCCGCACGCCCAAGCCGGAGTTCGGCACACCCTGAACAAGGTTGGCCGCAGCCTGCCCCTAGAACCCCTTTCTTGCTGAAAGGGGTTTGTTTTTTATGGGGTGCACAATGAAACTGCGCTGTCATGCCGCAGCGGCTTGGCGCGGCGCGGCGGGCTGCTGGGCTTAGCCGTCTTCGCCTGCCGCCTGCGCCGGGGGCGGGGCAAACACGGTGGCCAGTTTTTCGCGCAGGCTGGCCAGATCAAACTCGTGCTCGTCGGCATCCAGCCGCTGGGCAAAATGGATGCTGTCCTGCTCATCGGCCAGCCATAGCGCCGGGCACGTCACGCCTGCCAGGGGAATATCCTGCAGCAGCACGCCATAGTGTTTGTGAAAGTCCCGCCCGCGCAGGGTGGACAGCAACACCACCTGTGGCAAGCCGTGCTCGCGCCGTGCGCGCTGCAGGCTGAAGGGCGAATCCACGGTGACCACAATGAACTGCAGCAGCGGCCAGGCTTCCAGTGCCCGGCGCAGGTCTTGCAGCAGGGCCAGGCCGGCCGATTCCGCATCGATCGATAACAGGGTGATGACCAGCTTCACGCGGCCCAGGTAGCGCTCCAGCGAGACATCGCGCAGCTGCTCGTCTACCAGCATGAAGCTGGGCAGGGTCTGCCCGGCTTCGGGGAAGCTGCCGCCCACTTCCAGCGTTTCTTCTTTATAGATAAAGGGGTGTAGTGCCATCGAATCCTCCCGGTTTTTTACTATCGTGGCTTATCCGGGAGGAATTTCAAGCAGGTATTGCGGCGCGTGCAGCGGGCAGGGCGCCCGGCACGCAGGGGTAACACTCAGGGATAGTAAAAGTGCAGGCTGTAGCCCAGTGCTTTGCCCTGGGTCATTTCCATGCGCAGCTGCAGCTTGAGCTCGCTATTGCCATTGAACTGGCCCAGCTTCAGCTCGTTGGCCGGTACATAGTCTTCCGGGCGGAAGGCTTTGCGTGCCACGACCTTGTCTTCGGCATCCTTCAGTGTCAGCTCCATCACCGGGAAGGCTTGCGGGTAGTTGGCCAGGTTTTTTAGCGTGGCGTTCAGCTGGATCAGGTGGTCGTTTTGCGGCACAAAAGACAGCTCGGACCATTCGGTGCGGATAAGCTGGCGGTCGGTCGGCAGCGGTACGCTGCAGCCCAGGCTGGCGCACAGTGCTTCGAACGCCGGGCGCAGCTCTGGCGCTTCGGCGCTAATGCGGGTGCGGTTAAAGAAGGCAATCTGGCCGAGCAGGGCCAAGCCCAGCAAAATGGCAACCAGGCTTTGCAGGGTGGTTTTCAGCGCGCCAGCGTTGGCCGCAGGCGGCTCTTCTGGCGCGGGTTCGTCCTGCTCGGGCAAGGCTGCTGCAGCCGGGGCGCGGAACACCGGTTCTGTGCGCGTTGCCATGGCCGGCGCAGGGCTGGGTGCTGGCGGCTCGTCCGGCTCTGCAGGTTCTGGCTCGGGTTCGCTTTGGTAGGCCGACAGCTTTTTATTGCTGGTCGGGCTACGCAGTGCCTCTGCCAGCGCCTGCTGAAAGGCGGCTATTTCCTGGCGGCTGGCTTCGGCTTCGGCCGCTGCAGCGCGGAAATCGGGTGCGATATCTGTAGCTGGTGCCGCTATCGGTGCTGGTGGTTCTGGCTTGATGGGCGCTGCGGCGACGCGTTGTTTGTCTAGCAGGTCGAAATCCGGCAGGTCGAAATCGGCGTCATCAATCGGGGTGTCCGGTAGCGCTTGTACCGGTGTGCGGCTAGTCGGGGCTGGCGCAGGCCGGGCAGGGGCCGGCTGAAAGTCTGGCAGCTCCAGCTCGAAATCGTCGTCCAGGCTACCTGGCAGCGGCATGTCTGCTGCGCTGGCCGGTTGCGACATCACGGGTGGGGCGGGGGGTACCGGGGGCGCCTGGGGCACCTCCGGTACGGCGGCTTCCAGATGGCTGGGTGCGTGGAAAACATGGCTGCAGCGCCCGCAGCGTACCATGCCGCCGGCGAGGGCGAGATGGGCGTCAGAGACTTTGAACTTGGTCTGGCAGCTGGGGCACTGTGTGGTTTGGCTCATGTTTTACGGGCGTTTGGTTCCGGATAGTCGGGTCCAGCCCTCGTCGAACACGGCGGCGTCCATGTCGAACCATTTGGCGTAAATGGCAGACAGTTCTTCGGCCTGCTCGGCAAGAATGCCGGAAAGCACGATTTTACCACCGGTTTTCACGTGGCTAGCCAGCAATTCGCCCAGCATGCGCAGCGGGTTGGCCAGAATGTTGGCCACCACTACGTCGTACTCGCCAGGCTGCAGGGTATTGGGCAAGCCAAAGTCGGCACTCACGCTGTTTTGCTGGGCATTATCGATACTGGAGCGCACGGCCTGTGCATCGATATCGATACCACGCGTCGCGCCGGCGCCCAGTTTCAGTGCCGCAATGGCCAGAATGCCGGAGCCGCAACCGTAGTCCAGTACCGTTTCGCCGCCCTGGATCTGCTGGTCCAGCCACTGCAGGCAGAGGCGGGTAGTAGGGTGGCTACCTGTACCAAAGGCCAGGCCCGGGTCCAGCTGCAGGTTGATGGCAGCCGGGTCTGGCGAGGTGTGCCAGGTGGGGGTAATCCACAGGCGGTCGGAGATGCGGATCGGGTCGAACTGACTTTGCGTCAGGCGTACCCAGTCCTGCTCTTCTACCCGCGATACGGTGTAGCTGGGCACAGCGATATGGCACTGGTTGGCCGCAGCGGTCACCAGCAGGGCCACATCGGCGTCTTCGGCAAACAGGCTGTTGATCAGGCTGTGGCTCCACAGCTGGTCTACCGGCTCGCCGGGTTCGCCAAAGATCGGCTGCTCTTCATCGGTACCCGCCAGCGCATCTTCGATGGTGGCGGACAGGGCGCCAACGTCCATCAGGACGTCGGCCAGTTTCTCGGCAATGGCCGAGTCAGCGTGAATGGTGGCTTGCAGCCATGCCATGGAATTAACTGCCTTTCTTCATCTGCGCCAAGCGCTCTTCCAGATAATGGATGCTGGTGCCGCCCTGACGGAAGGCAGTGTCCATGAAGAGTTCCTGATGCAGCGGGATATTGGTTTTGATGCCGGTGATGGCCATTTCGGACAGGGCCACGCGCATGCGCGCCATGGCTTGTTCGCGGGTATCACCGTAAGAGATCAGTTTACCAATCATCGAGTCGTAATGGGACGGAACCGTGTAACCCTGGTAGATGTGCGAGTCGATACGGATGCCCGGGCCACCGGCCGGGTGGTAGCTTTCGATCTTGCCTGGCGACGGAATAAAGGTGAACGGGTCTTCCGCGTTGATACGGCATTCCATCGCGTGGCCTTTGAACACGATGTCTTTTTGCTTGAAGCGCAGCTTCTCGCCAAAGGCAATGCGGATCTGCTCTTGCACGATATCGATGCCGGTAATCAGCTCGGATACCGGGTGTTCTACCTGTACGCGGGTGTTCATCTCGATAAAGTAGAACTCGCCGTTTTCATACAGGAACTCGAACGTACCGGCGCCACGGTAGCCAATACGGCGGCAGGCGTCGGCGCAGGCTTCGCCAATACGCTTGCGCTGTTCGGCAGTAATGCCGGGTGCCGGCGCTTCTTCGATGATTTTCTGGTGGCGGCGCTGCATGGAGCAGTCGCGCTCGCCCAGGTACACGGCGTTACCGTGCTGGTCGGCCAGTACCTGAATTTCGATATGGCGCGGCTGTTCCAGGAATTTTTCCATGTACACGGTGGGGTTGCCAAAAGCGGCACCGGCTTCGGTACGGGTCATATTCACCGAGTTGATCAGCGCCGCTTCGGTATGCACCACGCGCATGCCGCGGCCACCGCCACCGCCTGCAGCTTTGATGATCACCGGGAAGCCGATCTTGCGGGCAATCTTGGTGATTTCTGCCGGGTCATCCGGCAGCGCACCGGCTACGCCAGGGACGGTCGGCACGCCAGCGTCGATCATCGCCTGCTTGGCGGAAACCTTGTCGCCCATCTGGCGAATGGTTTCCGGGCGCGGGCCGATGAACACAAAGCCGGATTGTTCTACGCGTTCGGCAAAATCGGCGTTTTCCGACAGGAAACCGTAGCCAGGGTGAATAGCCTGGGCGTCGGTGACTTCGGCAGCGGCAATTAGCGCCGGCACATTCAGGTAGCTCAGCGTGGAGGATGCCGGGCCAATGCAGACCGATTCGTCGGCCAGCTTCACGTACTTGGCCTCGCGGTCGGCTTCGGAATGCACAACCACGGTCTTGATACCCATTTCGCGGCAAGCGCGCTGGATACGCAGGGCAATTTCCCCGCGGTTAGCGATCAGGATCTTTTCAAACATGTCGGTTTCTCCGCAGCCCGGATACCGTCGTGCTGGCATCGGGCTCGGGCTGTTGGCAGCCCTTCAATTCACGCGAAAACGACAGGGCACGCTGGCGTGCCCTGTCATTTGAAATTCACGGCAGATCGCTGCTTATTCGATGATGAACAGCGGCTCGCCGAACTCTACCGGCTGGCCTTCTTCGATCAGCACAGCTTTCACCACACCGCTACGCTCGGCTTCGATTTCGTTCATCAGCTTCATCGCTTCGATGATGCACAGGGTGTCGCCTACGTTCACTTGCTGGCCGACTTCTACAAACGGCTTGGAGCCCGGGCTTGGGCGGCGGTAAAAGGTGCCGACCATCGGCGATTTCACCGCATTGGCGTTGTCGGCTGCTGCTACCGGGGCTGGCGCCGCAGGGGCTGCCGCTACCGGCGCTGCTGCCGGGACGGCATGCTGCGGCAGGTGTACTTGCATGGGTTGTGCGAAGTTGACCGCCGCATTGGCGGATACGCGGGTGATGCGGACTTTTTCTTCGCCTTCGGTCACTTCGAGTTCAGCAATGCCGGATTCCTCGACGAGATCGATCAGCTTTTTCAGTTTGCGCAGGTCCATGGTCTTCCTTCGGATAGTATTCGGGTGTTATGCCGGCAGGCCCAGACGCTTCATCGCGTGAGCCAGTGCCAGTGCGTAGCCATCAGCGCCCAGGCCGCAAATCACACCTACCGCCAGATCCGAAAAATACGAATGGTGGCGGAAAGGCTCGCGAGCGTGGACGTTGGATAAGTGGACTTCAATGAATGGCACCTTGACGCCCGCCAGTGCATCGCGCAGGGCGACGCTGGTATGGGTGAAAGCTGCCGGATTGATGATGACAAAAGCCGTGCCGTCGCTCAGGCAAGCGTGGACGCGGTCGATCAGCACGTGTTCGGCGTTGCTTTGCAGAACATCCAGCTCAAAGCCTGCATCGCTGGCTTGCGCACGCAGGCGCTGGTTGATGTCGTCCAGGGTGTCCCGGCCGTAGTGCTGTGGCTCGCGCAGTCCGAGTAGGTTCAGATTGGGGCCGTGCAGCACGAGGATTTTTCGGGTCAAGGTGTCAGTCCCTGTTTTGATATGGGCGCGAGTTTGCCGCAATTGTCAGCAAGATGTCCAGCAATTGCCGCATTTCAAACGTGTGTTTAAGTTGCGACCGTGTTGGAAAAATGTTGCGCTTTCGAGTGAAAGCACTAACAAATCGGCACATTGTAAGCAGCCGGTAAACTTTAGCGAGGTGCAATAAAACGCTTGTTGATCTGGCACAAGCAGAAGGTGTGCCGGGAACGCTGCCACGGGATGGCGCTCGAAAGGTATAATCGCCACGTTTTCTAAAAGATACCCGCCATGCACGTTTCCGACTTTGACTACCACCTTCCCGACAACCTGATCGCGCAGCACCCGCCCGCCGTGCGCGGCGCCAGCCGCTTATTGCTGGTCAACGGCAGTACGCTGGCCGATGCGCAGTTTGCTGCCTTTGCCGATGCCCTGCAGGCCGGCGACGTGATGGTGTTTAACGATACCCGCGTGATCAAGGCGCGCCTGTTTGGTGAAAAAGCCAGCGGCGGCAAGATCGAGGCGCTGGTAGAGCGCGTGCTGGACGAACACCACGTGCTGGCCCATGTGCGCGCCAGCAAGTCGCCCAAGCCGGGCACGCAGCTGATTTTTGCCGGCCGCTGGCAGGCCGAGATGGTAGAGCGCGTGGGCGAGCTGTTCCGCCTGCGCTTTCTGGATGCGGCCAACGTATTCGATATTCTGGACGCCTCCGGCAAGCTGCCGCTGCCACCCTATATCGAGCGCGACACCGACGGTGACGACGACGAGCGCTACCAGACGGTGTATGCGCGCGAAAAAGGCGCGGTGGCCGCCCCGACCGCGGGCCTGCACTTTACCGACGACATGCTGCAGCAGTTGGCCGCAAAGGGCGTAAAACTGTGCAATGTGACGCTGCATGTTGGTGCAGGCACTTTCCAGCCGGTGCGGGTGGATAATATTGCCGACCACAAAATGCACAGCGAGATCTACGATATCCCGCAAGCTACCGTGGATGCCATCCACGCCGCGCATGCGGCCGGCCGCCAGGTGCTGGCCGTGGGCACCACCAGCATGCGCGCGCTGGAATCCGCCGCTCGTGGCGATGGCGTGCTGAAAGCAGGCCGTGGCGAGACTGATATCTTTATTACGCCGGGCTACCGTTTTAACGTGGTGGACAAGCTGCTGACCAACTTCCACCTGCCCAAATCCACCCTGCTGATGCTGGTGTCGGCCTTTGCCGGCTACACCGAAATGCGTGCTGCCTATGCACACGCGGTGGCGCAGCAATACCGTTTCTTCAGCTATGGCGATGCCATGCTGCTGACCCGCAAGGACTAAGCTCATGAGCGGTTTGACTCACGATAGCGCCAGCCCGCAGGACGTTATCCTGCACGCCGTATCGCGCCAGCTGGAGATCAGCTTTGATGACGGCGCGCGTTTCCGGCTGCCGGCCGAATACCTGCGCGTACATTCGCCATCAGCCGAGGTGCGCGGGCACGGCGTGGGCAACGAGGTGCTGCAAACCGGCAAGCTGCACGTGGCCATTACCGGCCTGGAGCCGGTAGGGCACTATGCGCTGAAGATTGTGTTTGACGATGGCCACGACAGCGGCCTGTATAGCTGGGCCTACCTATACGAGCTGGGCGTGAAGCACGACCAGTACTGGCAGGATTATCTGAATCGCCTCGCCGCCGCAGGCGCGAGCAGGGAGTAAGCATGGACAACCAGACGCATTTTGGTTTTAAAACCGTCGACGAAAGCGAAAAGGCGGGCAAGGTAGCCGAGGTATTCCACTCGGTAGCGCAAAAGTACGACGTGATGAACGACCTGATGTCGGGCGGCCTGCACCGTGTATGGAAGCACTTCACCCTGACCACGTCCGGCGTGCGTGCCGGCGAGAAGGTGCTGGACATCGCCGGCGGTACCGGCGACCTGGCACGTGGCTGGGCCAAGCGCGTGGGCAAGAGCGGCGAAGTGTGGCTCACCGACATCAATAGCTCCATGCTGACCGTTGGCCGCGACCGCCTGCTGGACGAGGGCATGATCCTGCCGGTGTCGCTGGCCGACGCCGAAAAGCTGCCGTTCCCCGACAACTATTTCAACGCCGTCTCGGTAGCCTTTGGCCTGCGCAACATGACGCACAAAGACGCCGCGCTGAAAGAAATGTTCCGCGTGCTGAAACCGGGCGGCAAGCTGTTCGTACTGGAGTTTTCCAAGGTCTGGAAGCCGCTGTCGCCGCTGTACGATTTTTACTCGTTCAAGGCGCTGCCGGTGATGGGCAAGCTGGTGGCCAACGATGCCGACAGCTACCAGTACCTGGCCGAATCCATTCGCATGCACCCCGATCAGGAAACCCTGAAACAGATGATGCTGGACGCCGGTTTTGGCCGTGTGGACTACCACAATATGACCGGCGGCGTGGTGGCACTGCATAAAGGCATCAAGTTCTGATGCAGGACGCGCTGGCACAGCGTCTGGCCGAGTTGGGCATTGCGCCGGACAGGTTGGCCGCACGCGGCCTGCAGCCCTATGCCGAGGCCGACGCCGCCAGCCTGGTGCTGGCTGAGGTGAACGACGCCGGGCGCGAGTTCCACCTGCTAGCCGGCGCCGCCGCCGCCTGGCAGGCCATGCGCGACGCCGCTGTCGCGGACGGCGTGACGCTGTTTCTGGTATCGGCGTTTCGCAGCGTGGCGCGGCAGCACGAGATCGTGGCCGCCAAACTGGCACGCGGCCAGTGTCTGGATACCATCCTGGCTGTCAGCGCCGCGCCCGGTTATAGCGAGCACCATACCGGCTGTGCCATCGATATCGGCACCCCCGGCTCGCCGGTGCTGGAAGAAGACTTTGAAACCACCCCCGCTTTTGCCTGGCTGCAGCAACACGCAGCCGGCTTCGGCTTTGTCATGAGCTTTGGCCGTGATAACGCCAGTGGCTATCTGTATGAGCCCTGGCACTGGTGCTGGCAGTGTGCCGCACCTCCATTAAAAGGACCCACCGCATGAAAAACCTTTCCAAATTCGGCATCGTGACTATGGTTTCTGCCGCCCTGCTGGCCAGCGGCTGCGCCTCGGTAGACCTGGACCAATACACCAATACCCAGAAGGGTGCCGTACTGGGCACCATCGGTGGCGCCGTACTGGGGGCTGCCGTGGCAGGCAAGGGCAACCGTAACAAGGGCGCGGTGATCGGCGCTATCGGTGGCGGCCTGGCCGGTGCCGGCGTGGGCGTTTACATGGACAAACAAGCGCAGGATTTTGAAAAACAGCTGGCACCCCAGATCCAGTCTGGTGCGATCGAGCTGAGAAAAAACGCCGACCATAGCCTGACCGTGACCATGACTTCGGCCACCGCGTTTGATACCAACTCCGCCAGCCTGAAACAGGCCTTCCTGCCGACGCTGTCCACCATCGGTAGCATCGTGAAACGCTACGGCAAGACCACACTGGATATCGAAGGCCACACCGACGCCAGCGGTAATGACAAGATCAACCAGCCGCTGTCCGAACAGCGCGCTGCCGCCGTAGAAAGCCAGCTGGCCAGCCTGGGCGTACAGCCAGAGCGCATGAGCGCTACCGGCTACGGCGCCAGCCGCCCGCGCGGTGACAACAAGACCGAAGCCGGCAAGCAGCTGAACCGCCGTGTGGAAATCCAGATCGTACCGGTTGTGCAGTAAGGCATGAACGCCTGGCTGATGCTGGCCGGGGCCATCGCCGCCGAGGTGGTGGCCACCTCCTCGCTGAAGTTGGCCGCAGGCTTTACCCGCCCGCTGCCCTCGCTGGTGGTGGTAGCGGGCTACGTGCTGGCGTTCTGGCTGCTGTCGCAAGTGGTGCAGCGGCTGGACTTGGGCGTGGTGTACGCCATCTGGTGCGGCGTGGGCATGGCGGTCGTTGCCGCCGTGGGCGTGTTTTACTACGGCGAAGGCATGCCGCCGCTGAAGCTGGCCGGCATCGTGGCCATCATCATTGGCACCATTTTATTGAGTCTGGCCAGCAAGGGGCACTGACATGGGTTTGCGTATTGCAGCGTTTAATCATGTGCTGAACCAGCACCCGGCGGTACGCGCCGAGCTGGCGCAGCACGCCGGGCGGCGTATCGGCATCAGCCTGCCACCGTTCGACCTGGCAGGGGTAGTCACCAGCGATGGCTGGCTGGCCGCCTGCGAGGGCGAGCCGGAAGCGCGCCTGCGCCTGAAGCACAGCGTGGCGCTGGCACAGCTATCCGGCCAGGAGCCTGCCATGGGCGACATCGTGCTGGAAGGCGATACCGAGCTGGCCGCCAGCGTTGGCCGCATCGTACGCCAGCTGCAGTGGGACGCCACCGAAGACCTGTCGCGCGTGGTGGGCGACGTGGCCGCCCACCGTGTACAGGGCTGGGTGCGCGGGCTGTTTGGCATCAAGGGTGAAATCGGCGGCCGCCTGCTGGAAACCTGGGTAGAGCACCTGCGCGAAGAAGCGCCGCTGCTGGCCAAGAAAACCGACGTAGCCGATTTTGTCAGCGCGGTAGATACCCTGCGCGAAGACGCCGACCGCCTGCAAAAACGCCTGGCGCTGCTGGAAGCGCGTGCGGCCAACCTTCGCCAACCATAACAATAAAGCCCATCATGCGTATTACGCGTCTGTTCAAGATTGTTTCCGTGTTTTACCGCTTTGGCCTGGACGACTTTCTGGCCGGCCGTCCCAAAGTAGGGCTGCTTGCCAAGCTGTTCCGCTTGCTGCCTGTGCCGCGCGATACCGCTGCGCCGCTACCGCAGCGTGTGCGCCTGGCGCTGGAGCACCTGGGGCCGATCTTCATCAAGTTTGGCCAGGTGCTGTCTACTCGCCGCGACCTGCTGCCGCCCGATTACGCCGACGAGCTGGCGTACCTGCAAGACCGCGTGCCGCCGTTTGACAGCGCCATTGCGCGCGAGGTGATCGAGCGCAGCTTTGGCCAGCCGCTGGCCCACATCTACGCCGAATTCGACAACATACCGGTAGCCAGCGCTTCGGTTGCGCAGGTACACCGTGCGCGCCTGCATGGCAGCCACGGCCAGCCGGGCAAAGACGTGGCGGTAAAAGTATTGCGCCCCGGCATCTTGCCGGTGATCGAGCAGGACCTGGCGCTGATGGCAGTGCTGGCCGGGCTGGTGGAGCGCTTTTTGCCCGACGGCAAACGCCTGAAACCGCGCGAAGTGGTGGCCGAGTTCGACCGCCACCTGCACGACGAGCTGGACCTGATGCACGAGGCCGGCAACGCCAGCCAGCTGCACCGCAATTTTATCGGTAGCGACATGCTGCTGGTGCCGGAGGTGTACTACGACTACACCCGGCGCGACGTGATGACCATGCAGTGGATGGACGGCATCCCGGTGGGGCAGATCGACCGCCTGCGCGCCGCCGGGGTGGACCTGAAGCAGCTCAGCCGCTTTGGCGTGGAAATCTTCTTTACCCAGGTGTTCCGCCACGGCTTCTTTCACGCTGACATGCACCCGGGCAATATCCTGGTGGCGGCTGATGGCCGTTACATCGCGCTGGATTTCGGCATTGTCGGCAGCCTTACCGACACCGACAAACACTATCTGGCGGTGAACTTCCTGGCCTTCTTCAACCGCGACTACCACCGCGTGGCCACTGCGCACATTGAATCCGGCTGGGTGCCGCGCGATACCCGCGCCGAAGAGCTGGAAGCGGCCATCCGCACCGTGTGCGAGCCCATCTTCAACAAGCCACTGTCGCAGATCAGCTTTGGCATGGTGCTGCTGCGCCTGTTTGAAACCAGCCGCCGCTTTAATGTGGAAATCCAGCCGCAGCTGGTGCTGCTGCAGAAAACGCTGCTGAACATCGAAGGCCTGGGCCGCCAGCTGGACCCGGAGCTGGACCTGTGGGATACCGCCAAGCCTTTCCTGACCAAGTGGATGAACGAGCAGATCGGCTGGCGCGGCCTGCTGCGCACGCTCAAGCACGAGGTGCCGCAATGGGCCACCACGCTGCCCACCATTCCGCGCAAGCTGGGCGAGGCCTTATCTGGCCAGACCACCGAACTTGTGTTGCAAGGCTATATCCAATTGATGCGCGAACAAAAAACGCAGAACTTCCTGCTCAAGCTGATCGCGCTGTTGTTGCTGGCACTGCTGGTGATACTGCTGATGCGCGGTCTGCCTGGCTGACAGGTACGCTGCGGGGCAACACGGCTGGGCTGGCGCGCGATGCGTTACCCCAGCCGTTTTGTTTTATGGCAGGGGGCTGCGGTAACGCATTCTGATCCAAAGGAGTTGTCATGCTGAGCCGTTCTGCTGATTTACCGCGCATTGTCATCGTCGGCGGTGGTGCGGGGGGCCTGGAGCTGGCCACCCGCCTGGGCCGCCAGCTGGGGCTGCGCCACCGCGCCCGTATCGTGCTGGTGGACGGGTCGCCCACCCATATCTGGAAGCCGCTACTGCACGAGGTCGCCACCGGCGTGCTCAATAGCGGCGAGGATGAGGTGAATTACTTCGCCCACGGCTACCACAACGGTTACGACTTCGAATTCGGCTACATGCAGGGGCTGGACCGCCAGCAGCGCGTCATTAGCCTGGCGGCCATTCATGGCGCCGACGGCCAGCAGCTGAGCCCGCCGCGCGATATCGGCTACGACTGGCTGGTGCTGGCGGTAGGGGCGCAAAGCAATGATTTTGGTACGCCGGGGGTGGCAGAGCACGCGCTGCAGCTGAATACGCCAGAGGACGCCGAGCGCCTGCGCCACCGCCTGCTGGAGCTGGCGTTCAAGTGCAGCATCGGCCAGCAGGCGGGGCTGGACATTGCCATTGTCGGTGGCGGCGCCACCGGCGTGGAGCTGGCGGCCGAGCTGAACCACACTGTGCGCGAGATGCATGTTTACGGTGCGCGCCTGCAGCCGGCGCAGGTGCATATCAGCGTTATCGAGGGCGCCGAGCGCATTCTGGCGGCGGCTCCGCCGTCGTTGTCGGCCTACGCCGAGGAACAGTTGGCCGCACGCCACGTGCGGGTGCTGACCCGCAGCCGCGTGGCGGCGGTGACGGCTGCGGGCGTGCAGCTGCAGGACGGCAGCACGGTAGCGGCCGACATGACGGTGTGGGCCGCTGGGGTAAAAGCACCGGCCTGGCTGGCGCAGCTGGATGGCCTGGCAGTCAACAGCCTTAACCAGCTGCAGGTGGACGCCCAGCTGCGCTGCGTGGCGGGCGAAAACATTCTGGCAATGGGCGATTGTGCTGCCTGCGCCGGGCCGGACGGCCGCCCGCTGCCCGCCACCGCCCAGGTGGCGCATCAGCAAGCGCAGTGGCTGGCAGGCGCGGTGCAGGCCTGGCTGCAACAGCAGGCGGTACCCGATTTTGCCTTCAAGCCGCAGGGCATGATGGTGTCGCTAGGCAAGCACACGGCGGTGGGCAGCCTGGCGGCCATTGTCGGCCCCAAGCGTGATTACTACGTGGAAGGGCGCGGTGCCAAGCTGATCTATGCCTCCTTGTACCGCATGCACCAGGCGGCGGTGCACGGCTGGTGGCTGGCCGGCCTGCTGTGGGTGGGGGATCGCCTGCGCAGGGTGGCGAAGCCGGCGCTGAAGCTGCATTGAGCTAGGCAGTAGGCAAGGCCGCCCACGGGGCGGCCTTCATGCTTGGGGCAAAGCGCGGGTCTAACTGGCGCCGAGCCCGGCAAAGCCGGGCCGTATTGGCTAAGCAATGTCATCCGCAAGCTGGTTTTTGTGTGTGGCAGGGTTGGCCGCAGGCTTGCTATTTGGCATACGATATATAAAAATATAAAACGTAAGCCACTTAATCATCAGGAGCCAGCATGCAGCACGACTATCAAGACCTTACCGCCACTTTGTCTACCAAGCTGGCCGACCTGCGCCGCGAGATACCCGACACCATGAAAGGCTTCGGCCAGATGAGCCGTGCCGCGCTGGCCGACAGTGCGCTAAGCACCAAGCACAAAGAGCTGATCGCTATGGGTATCGGCATTGCCGCCCGCTGCCAGGGCTGCCTGGGTTTTCACGCCAAGGCGCTGGTGGAACTGGGCTGTAGCCGCGCCGAATTCATGGAGATGCTGCAAGTGGCGGTGTATATGGGCGGCGGGCCATCGCTGATGACTGCCGCCGAGGCGCTGTTGGCCTACGAGACATTTGGCGGGGAACAGGCCGCGGCCTAGCCTGCGGCGCTGCCAGCCTGGCTAGCCGTGCCAGTGCTGCCAGCCCCATAACAGGATGGCGGCAGCGAGCAGCCAGCACAGGGTGGCCAGCAACAGGGTAGCAGCGAGCGGCAGGCGCACACTCAGCAGGTACACGGCCAGCAGGTAGAGGGCGTAGGGCAGCAGGGCGCATAGCCCGAACAAGGCGGTTTGCTGCAAGTTGGCCGCACTGCGGCTGCGGCCAACTATGTAGTGCGCAATCAGGGCAAAGGTGGGAAACAGCGGTACCAGCCCGGCCACAAAGAAATAGCGGCTGCCAGACAGCCACTGTATCAGCAGCACCGCCAGCGCCCCCAGCAGGCACTTGCCCAGCAGGGCGATATCCATCAGCTGCCCAGCAAGGCGGCCACGACTTTGCGGTCTTCTGCCAGCAAAATGTTGTAGGTACGGCAGGCGGCGCTGGTGTCCATCACTTCCACGCCAATACCGGCATTGGTTAGCGCCGCACTCAGGCGCGGGTGCGGGAAACGCAGCGTGGGGCCGCTGCCAAAAATCACCAGCTCTGGCTGCAGGGCCAGCAGCTGGGCAAAGTGCGCTTCTTCCAGCGCCGCAAAGTTGGCCGGCGCCCACGGCGTAATGCTGTCGGCACTCACGATCAGGCTGCCTTCGTGGCGTTCACGGTTGATCTCGACATAGCCCGCGCCGTGCGCGGTAAACAGGTTGGCACCTGCAGTTTTGGCTTCGTGCAGCTTCATGATGAAATCCTGTTGGCTGGTGTAGTGCAGTGCACCACGGTTTGGGATAGGATTATACCCCGCCTGGCCAGAATGCCAGGGCCGGATACGCCCGCCGCTTGCGGCACAGAACAGGACATAGTCGCCGCCCGCCACGCCGGGCAGCACGCCAAACAGACGGTATCACCCCCCATGCAGCCCATCCAGAAATCACAGAAACTTGCCAACGTCTGCTACGACATTCGCGGCCCGGTGCTCGAACACGCCAAGCGCATGGAAGAAGAAGGCCACCGCATCATCAAGCTGAATATCGGCAACCCGGCGCCTTTCGGTTTCTTTGCCCCGGACGAGATCATCGAAGACGTTATCGTCAACCTGCAAAACGCCTCCGGCTACTGTGATTCCAAGGGCCTGTTTGCCGCGCGCAAGGCCATCATGCATTACGCGCAGCAAAAGCACCTGCCGCAGGTGGGTATGGAAGACATCTACATTGGCAACGGCGTGTCCGAGCTGATCGTGATGGCCATGCAAGCGCTGCTGGATAACGGCGACGAAGTGCTGGTGCCGGCGCCGGACTACCCGCTGTGGACCGCCGCCGTCAGCCTGGCCGGCGGCCAGCCGGTGCACTACCTGTGCGACGAGAACGACGGCTGGATGCCGTCCATTGCCGACATCCGCGCCAAGATCACGCCGCGTACCAAGGCGCTGGTCATCATCAACCCGAACAACCCCACCGGCGCCCTGTACCCCGACCACGTGCTGCAGCAGCTGGTAGACGTGGCGCGTGAATTCGGCCTGCTGCTGTACGCCGATGAAATCTACGACAAGGTGCTGTACGACGGTGCCACCCACACCTCCATCGCCTCGCTGGCGCCGGACCTGATGGTGTGCACCTTCAACGGCCTGTCCAAAAACTACCGTGCCTGCGGCTACCGCGCCGGCTGGATGATTTTGTCCGGCGACAAACGCCGCGCCAAAGACTACATCGAAGGCCTGAACATGCTGGCCTCGATGCGCCTGTGCGCCAACGTGCCGGCGCAGTACGCCATCCAGACCGCGCTGGGCGGCTACCAGAGCATCGACGACCTGGTGGCACCAGGCGGGCGCCTGGCGCGCCAGCGCGAACTGGCCTATAAGCTGCTCACCGATATTCCTGGCGTGAGCTGCGTCAAGCCGCAGGGCGCGCTGTACCTATTCCCGCGGCTGGACCCGGCGGTTTACCCTATCGAAGACGACCAGCAGTTCATTCTGGAGCTGCTGCAGCAAGAGCGCGTGCTGCTGGTGCAGGGTAGCGGGTTCAACTGGATTGCGCCGGATCACTTCCGCGTGGTATTCCTACCCAATAGCGACGATCTGACCGAAGCCATCGGCCGCATCGCCCGCTTCCTGGAAAACTACCGCAAACGCCACGGTACCGCATGAACACACTGGCCCGCGCCGCACAGCAGCACCGCCTGCCCAAGCGACAGGCGCGGGTAGGTCATGAATGAAGCAAAGGGGCGTGCGCGCCCCTTTGTGCTGTCTGCGGCCAACCTATAAGTTGGCCGCAGCGCAGAGATAAAAAGCTGGGAAACAAACCAGCAGCTGCCACCGGCAGCAGGCCGACGTGCCAGGGAAATTTGAAAACCGAAACAGCAGGAGTATTCAACAATGAAGCCGATCAATATTGGCCTGATGGGGGTGGGAACAGTCGGTGGCGGTGTCGCCACCGTATTGAAGCGTAACGCGGAAGAAATCAGCCGCCGTGCCGGCCGCGACATCCGCCTGACTATTGCTTCCCGCCGCAATGTAGAGCAAGCCCGTGAACTGGTCGGCGCCGACGTCACCGTGGTGGCCGATGCGTTTGCCGTGGTCAATCACCCCGATGTGGATATCGTGGTCGAGCTGATCGGTGGCGACACCGTGGCCAAAGAGCTGGTACTGCAGGCTATTGCCAACGGCAAGCACGTGGTCACCGCCAACAAAAAGCTGCTGGCGGTACATGGCAACGAAATTTTTGCCCGCGCGCAGGAAAAAGGCGTGATGGTGGCGTTCGAAGCGGCTGTCGCCGGCGGCATCCCCATCATCAAGGCGCTGCGCGAAGGCCTGTCGGCCAACCGTATCGAATGGCTGGCCGGCATCATCAACGGCACGTCCAACTTCATCCTCAGCGAAATGCGCGAGAAGGGTGCCGACTTTGCCGACGTGCTGAAAGAAGCGCAGGCACTGGGCTACGCCGAAGCCGACCCGACCTTTGACGTGGAAGGCCACGACGCCGGCCACAAGCTCACCATCATGGCCGCCATTGCCTTTGGTATCCCGATGCACTTCGACCAGTGCTATCTGGAAGGCATCAGCCAGCTGGCCGGCAAGGACATCCAGTACGCCGAAGAGCTGGGCTACCGCGTGAAGCTGCTGGGCCTGACCCGCCGCACCGAGCAAGGCGTAGAGCTGCGCGTACACCCCACGCTGATCCCCGAGCAGCAGCTGATTGCCAATGTAAACGGCGTGATGAACGCGGTGCTGGTGCGTGGCGATGCCATCGGCCAGGCACTGTTCAACGGCCCGGGCGCCGGTGCGCTGCCGACCGCGTCGGCCGTGGTAGCCGATATTGTCGATGTGGCCCGCTTGCTGACCTCCGACCCGGAACACCGCGTACCGCACCTGGCTTTCCAGCCAGACCAGCTCAAAGACCTGCCTATCCTGCCGATGGGCGAGGTGGTCAGCAGCTACTACCTGCGCATCCAGGCCATCGACCGCGCTGGCGTGATGGCGGACATTACCCGCCTGCTGGCCGAAAACGGCATTTCCATCGAAGCACTGATCCAGAAAGGCGCTGTTGCTGACGGTTCGGCCGAGATCGTGATCCTCACGCACCGCGTGCTGGAAAAAGCGGCCAACGCCGCCATTGCCGCCATCGAGGCACTGGACAGCGTAGCGGGCAAGGTCGTGCGCCTGCGCATGGAAGAGCTCAATGGCTAAGTGCCTGCTTATCCTGTTGGCCGCCAGCAGCCTGCTGGCGGGCTGCGCCACGCTGGCCCCGCGCCAGCTGGCGCAGGACCGCATGAATGATGCGTGCCGCAGCAAAATTGCCAGCACGCCGCTGCTGCCTTTGCTGAGCTCGCAAAGCAAGATCAACGGTTATTGCAGCTGTGCCAGCGACAAGCTGGTGTCCGGCCTGAGCAACAGCGAGCTGCTGGAAGTGTCGGCCAAAGGCAAAGACATTCTGGCCGAGCCTGCCTGGCAGGGCCGTTTGCTCAATGTGGGCCTGCAATGCCTGAACACACTGGTTCGATAACATGAAATACATCAGCACCCGTGGCGGCATGGCGCCGCTGTCCTTTTCCGACACCATCCTGATGGGCCTGGCGCCGGACGGCGGCCTGGCGCTGCCGGAAAGCTACCCGCAGGTTGGCCGCACCCAGCTGGACGCCTGGCGCGATCTGTCCTACGCCGAGCTGGCGTTCGAGATCATCAGCCTGTTTGCCACCGATATCCCGCAAGACGACCTGAAAGCCATGCTGGCACGCACCTACACCGCCGAGGTGTACGGCAGCGAGGCCATCACGCCGGTGAAGCGCCTGCACGACGGCCTGGTGATTCTGGAGCTGTCCAACGGCCCCACGCTGGCGTTCAAGGACATGGCCATGCAGTTTCTGGGCAACCTGTTCGAGTACGTGCTGGCCAAAAAGGGCGAGCAGCTGAACATTGTGGGTGCCACCTCCGGCGACACCGGCTCTGCCGCCGAGTACGCCATGCGCGGCAAGCAGGGCATCAATGTGTTCATGCTGAGCCCGGACGGCCTGATGAGCCCGTTCCAGCGCGCGCAGATGTACAGCCTGCAGGATGCCAACATCCACAACATCGCCATCAAAGGCATGTTCGATGACTGCCAGGACATCGTGAAGGCGGTACAGAACGACCACGACTTCAAGCGCCAGTACAAGATCGGCACCGTGAACTCCATCAACTGGGCACGTGTGGTGGCGCAGGTGGTGTACTACTTCAAGGGCTACTTCAACGCCACCAGCAGCAACGACGAACAAGTCAGCTTCTGCGTGCCGTCCGGCAACTTCGGCAACGTCTGCGCTGGCCACATCGCCCGCCAGATGGGCCTGCCGGTGCAGCGCCTGATCGTGGCCACCAACGAAAACGACGTGCTGGACGAGTTCTTCAAGACCGGCCGTTACCAGCCGCGTGGCACCGCCAATACCTGGGTGACCTCCAGCCCGTCGATGGACATCTCCAAGGCGTCCAACTTCGAGCGCTTCGTGTTCGACCTGCTAGGCCGTGACGGCGCCGCCGTAGCGGCCCTGTGGGCCGAGGTAGACGCTGGCCGCGGCTTCGACCTGGGCGACAGGCTGACGCAGCTGCGCGAGCAGTTCGGTTTTGTATCCGGCAAGAGCAGCCACGCCGACCGCCTGGCCACCATCCGCACCGTGGACGCCGAGGACAGCGTGGTGGTAGACACCCATACCGCCGACGGTATCAAGGTAGCGCGCGAAGTGCGCCTGCCGGGCGAAACCATCGTCTGCCTGGAAACCGCGCTGCCGGCCAAGTTTGCCGACACCATCCGCGAGGCGCTGAACCGCGATGCACCGCGCCCGGCCGGTTTCGAGGGCCTGGAAGACCTGCCGCAACGGGTAACGGTGTTTGACGCCGACGCCAGCGCGGTGAAGGCCTACGTACGGCAGGCGCTGGGCTAAACCGCCGCTAGCCGACCCCGCAACCCCTTCCCGCAGGAAGGGGTTTTTCTTTATGGCCAGGCAGCAAAGAAAAAGCCCGCCAGACAGCGGCGGGCGGGGTAAAGGTTGGCCGCATCAGAAGCTGGCAGCCAGCCCCAGGTTGTAGCGGGTGCCATTGCCGCCTTTGTGGCCACTGCTGCCATTGGCCTGGATAAAGCCATGCATGCCTTTGCCTAGCGAAACGGTGGCGCCGGTTTGCCATTCTGCCCAGCTGCTATCTGGCTGGCTTCCGCTCACGGTGAACTCGCCCTGGGTGCCATATACGCCGCTATGCAAGGTGCGTGCTTCGTCGTTCTGCTCTTGTTTCAGGCTCAGCATCAGGTAGGGGGTGACCTGGCCCAGCGTGGCTTGTAGCTCCCAGCCGGCCTGCAGGATGGTGGAGTCCAGTACCTGTTTGCCAAAGCGCATGCTGGTGCTCTGGTTGCCTTGCTCGCTAAAGGCGGCCACCTGGCCGCGCTGCATGGCGATACCGGCAAACGGGCCGGTGCGCAGCATGCCCTGCTGCATGCGGTAGCCGGCAGTCAGGCGCAGGCTGTTGTGGTTGGCGCGGCTGCTGCCGGTTTCCTGGCGTTTGACGCTGCCTAGGTCGGCCACGCGGCGCGTATCGATATCGGCCACCCCCAGTGTGGCGTCGCCATCCAGCCACAGGGCGCCGCTGCGGTAGTTGGCGCTGGCGCTCATCAGGCTGTGCTGGCTGTCGTAGCTGCCCAGGCTGCCTACGCTGGTGTCCAGCTTGCCCTGGGTGAAGGCCACCCCTACGCTCAGCGATGGGGTGAACTGGTAATCCACGCCCACGGTCAGCAGCTCGCCCTTGGCTTGTTCACCGTTGCGGCCAACGTCCTGCTTGCCACCGGTCACGCTGCTGAAGGCACCGACGGTACCCACGCCGCGTTGTTCGTGGTCCAGTGCCCGTGCTCGGGCATCCAGCGTGCTGCCCAGCCGGCTGCTGGCCGCTGCCGGGACATTAGCCAGCGCCTCGGCAAAGTAGGGGGCTTGTAGCAGGCTGGCAAAATAGTTGCCCAGCAGGACGTGTACGGTAGGCGTGGGGTGGCGGTCGTCGGCAAACAGGTAGTTCAGGGTACTGGACACGTTGGCGCTGGTGCAGACCAGCGACGAGGTGGTACCGCAGGCCGGGCCGGTGACGTTATCAATGCCGTAGAGCGCCGGGTTGGCCAGCGCTTCGGCAAACAGCGCGTTCACGTTGGCGCGCACCACATTGGCCCCGCTGGCGGCTATGGCGCCATCAGCGGTGGTGTTGTACAGCGAGGAGAGGCTGTTCAGGCCGGTTTTGCTGGTGTTGTAGCCGTTGGTCACCTGCTGCAGGGTGGCAGTAAACACCGGGCCACTGGTGGCGCCGCTACTGAGGGCTGCCGCCAGTGTGGCCAGGGCTGTATTTTTCAGCGTGTCCTGCTCTGTGGCACTCGGTGTGGCAATGCTGCGCAGTACGTTGGCCACGGCGGTTTTCAGTGCGTTGGTTTGTGTGGCATTCAGGCTTTGTTGGGCCGCTATGGTGTCGATAACCGCATACATGGCCGCGGGGGTATTGCCGAAAGCAGGCAGGTTGGGGGCGATAATCAGCTTGGCACCGGCATTGTTCAGCACACCTACCTGGGTGGCCAGGCTGTTGGCTGCCGCCGTGGCCACAGTAGCGGCATTGCTGCTGCCTGCGCCTGCTGCGGTAGGAATGTCGTTACCGCCGCTCCAGACAAAGTACACTGCATTCGGGTTGGCTTTGCCGCCGTTGGCGGACAGATAGTCTTGTATCTGGTCTGGCAAGTCACGTATATCCAGTAGCCCGGGACCGGCCGTTTGGGTGCTGCTGCTGTTAGGTAGCGTGGCACCCGTGGCGTAGCTTACCGACTGGGCACCGCCCTGGGCAAAGTTGTTGCCTGTCTTTTGTATAGCTGGGTCTGCATTATTTACTGAGACTGCGAATCCCAGCTTGCCTGCCAGAATATTGGCGTGGTTGGCCGCATTATTGGTGGTCCAGCGCGCATCGGATGGCAGGATGACGAAACCACCGGAACCATTCGGGATCGCCTGGCCACCAAAGGCACCGGTGTCGGTAAGGCTGTCACCAAAGAAATAGATATTGCTGTAGCTGGCGCCAGCAAAGGCGGCAGGGGAGAGCAGCGCGGCCATAACGGCGGCGCGGAGTGTCATGCGCATGGTGAAGCTCCTCGTGTTGTGTCTGGCGTGTGGCCAGCGTGTGTTTTTATACTGTTTAGAGCATAAGCTCCTTTGTTGCGGCTGATTGAAACAATTGTTCGATAGGGCCGTGTTTGTCTATCTGCTGTTGTACTGGCGTTACAATCCGGACATGAATCGACACACACTTCTTCTTTTGCCCGCTTGGCTGTTACTGGCGGCCAGCGTACTGGCCGCCGAAGTGCGGCTGCCAGAAAAAGCAGCAGCCACATTTTTGCAAGCGCATAAAGGTGAAGACGGCTACGCATACCGTCTGGCCTTGCCGCGGCAGAAGGCGCCCATGCCCAATTGCCCGCAAGATCTGCAAGTGGGCTGGCCTGCCGGCAGCACTGGCCCGCGCGGCTATCTGGAAGTGAGCTGCGCCGCATCCGGCTGGACCTTGCGCCTGCCCGTGCAAGCCAGCGAGCTGCCCATGGCGCTGGTCACGACACGCCTGGTGCGCAGTGGCGAGGTATTGCAAGCTGCGGATGTGCGCCTGGCTGCCATCAACCGCAACCAGGTGGCGCAAGGGCTGCGTGACCCGCAGCAAGTACTAGGCCGTATGGTAACGGCCACGGTGCCGGCCGGCACCGTACTGCAGGGCGGGCAGCTACGGGTGCCTTATGTTGTCAAAATGAATCAGCCTGTGCGCTTGCTGGCAAAGGGCGATGGTTTTGTGATTGGCAGCGATGGCACCGCACTGGGTAATGCTGGCGTGGGTGAGCGCGTGAATGTACGCGCAGGAAACGGCAAGGTCGTGTCAGGGGTGGTAGAACAGGATGGCAGTGTTTCCGTACTGGTACCCTAAAAAAAGCGTCAAGTTTCGGATTTTTCGGGCGATAATAGAAATAACCGATAAAAAGCAGTGCAGGTAAATCATGAAAATCGACAACTCAGGCAAGGTCGCAGCCAGCTACACCGCACCAAGCCGTACCAGCCCGAAAGAAAGCGATGCAAGTGCCAAGGCATCTTCGCGTGCCGATGGCGGTGAAAGCGTTGCGATCAACCCGTTTGCCAGCCGCCTGCAGGGCATGGAGCAAGCTGCAGCTGCAGCGCCTGCTTTCGATGCAGACAAAGTGGCCTCGATCAAGGCTGCCATTGCCGCCGGCGAGTTCAAGATCAACCCGGGTGCCATCGCCGACAGCCTGATTGCTTCTGCACAGGAGCTGCTGGCGCGGTAAACTGCCTGTCAAGGCTGATAACCGGATAGATGCAAATGGATGTAGCAGTATTCTTGGCCTCGTGCCAGTCTGAAATGGCCTTGCTGGAAACGCTGCAGCTAACCCTGCAGCAGGAACAGCAGGCCATTTTGCGTATGGATGCTTTTCAGATAGAAGAGCTGGCGCAGCAAAAAATGCAGCAGCTCACACAGCTGTCTGCGCTGCGTGCACAGCGCCTGGCGCTGCAGCAGGCTGCGGGTATCGCACAGCAGGACGACTGGCTGCCATGGTTGCAGCAGGCCCCGGATGACGTGCAGCAATGCTGGCAGTCGCTGGAGCTGGCACTGTTACGCCTGAAAGCGCTAAACGATCTGAATGCCGGCATGGCTGACGAACGCATGCGTTTTGCTACTGCTGTTATCGATACCTTGCGTGGTGCCATGCAAGGCGTGGATGGCTATGGCCGCCACGGTACCCTGTCCTCCGGTGTAGGTGGCTCCCGCCGCCTGGGTTCTGCCTGAGCGCCGCCGCCCGCCTGATGACGGTTTTGTGGTATCTTCCACCGCGGGCCACAACCAATTCCTTTCCGCAGACCCATGACCCTGATTTCACTTATCGCCGCGCTGGTTCTGGAGCAATTCCGCCCCTTGGGCAACCGCAACCGGGTACTGTTGCTGTTCATTCGTTACGCCAACCATCTGGAGCGTACCTTGAATGCAGGCTACAACCGCCATGGTGTGTTGGCCTGGCTGGCAGCCATGGTGCCCGTACTGCTGCTGGCAGGCGGGGGGTTCTACCTGCTGTGTGCCATTAGCCCGGTGCTGGGTTTTGTCTGGAATGTGCTGGTGCTGTACCTGACCATGGGCTTTCGCCATTTTTCCAGCTATTTCTCGGAGATTTCCCTGGCGCTGAATGATGGCCAGGAGCTGGAAGCCAAGCAGGCGCTGGCTAGCTGGACTAATCAGCCCACTGCCGAGCTGAGTATCGGCGAGGTGTCTCGCCTGGCGATAGAGCAGGGCGTGGTCGATAGCTACCGCCACGTGTTTGGTACCATGTTCTGGTTTGTGTTGTTGCCCGGCCCCACAGGGGCTGTGCTGTACCGTTTTACCCAGCTGCTGGCCCAGAAATGGGGTGACCGTGCTGCCGACGACCTGTTTGGCCGCTTTGCCAGCCGTGCCGGTGAATGGCTGGACTGGCTGCCGGTACGCCTGACCGCGGCCAGCTTTGCCGTGATGGGTGACTTCGAGGACGCCGTTTACTGCTGGCGCTCGCAGGCCCGTACCTGGGGTAACTACGCTACCGGCATCCTGCTGGCATCGGCTGCCGGTGCGCTGGGTGTCAAGCTGGGTGACCCGCTGCGCCAGAACTACACCATCAATTTCCGCCCCGAACTGGGTGTGGGTGATGAAGCCGACCCGCAATACCTGAAGAGTGCCGTGGGTCTGGTATGGCGCACGGTGCTGCTGTGGCTGTTCGTGATTCTGCTGATCAGTGTGGTCAGCCTGTTCGGCTAGTGCCGGACGCATGATGCGCCGCCAGGCACTGGCGGCGCTTCGCTTTTTAATCGTTCATAAACGGCTTTGCCCAATGAAGCGGGCAAGGCTGATGGAGTTCCTGACATGTCGTTTGCCGAGCTAGGCCTGGCACCTGAAATCCTGCGTGCCATCGACGAAATGGGGTACTCGGAAGCTACCCCCATCCAGACCAAGGCCATTCCGCTGGTACTGTCCGGCCGTGATCTGCTGGCTGCCGCGCAAACCGGTACCGGCAAGACTGCCGCTTTTCTGCTGCCTATCCTGGAGCGTTTGAAAAAGTTTGCCAATCCCAGCGTCTCGCCGGCCATGCACCCGGTGCGTGCGCTGATCCTGTCGCCCACGCGCGAGCTGGCCGACCAGATCGGCGTGAATGCCAAGGCGTATACCAAATACCTGCCCCTGCGCACGACTACCGTGTACGGTGGCATGAATATGGACCCGCAGGTCGCCGAGCTGCGCCGTGGTATCGAAATCGTTATCGCCACCCCGGGCCGCCTGCTGGACCACATCCAGCAGAAAACCATCCAGCTGAACAAGGTAGACGTGCTGGTGCTGGACGAAGCCGACCGCATGCTGGACATGGGCTTTATCCAGGACATCCGCAAGATCATGTCGCTGCTGCCCAAAGAGCGCCAGACCCTGCTGTTCTCGGCCACCTTTGCGCCCGAGATCAAAAGGTTGGCCGCAGACTTCATGCGCGACCCGCAAACGGTAGAAGTGGCGCGCCAGAACTCGACCAACGCCCAGGTCGAGCAGCTGGTCTTTGCCGTAGACGGCTTCCGCAAGCGCGCTTTGCTGTCCTACCTGATTCGCCAGCGCGAAATGAGCCAGGTCATCGTATTCTGCAAGACCAAAATCTCGGCCGACCAGCTGTCGCGTGACCTCAAGCGCGATGGCCACGCAGCCGAAGCCATCCACGGCGACAAGGCGCAAAGTGCCCGCCTGGAAACACTGGAGCGTTTCAAGAGCGGTGATGTGAAGGTACTGGTGGCCACCGACGTGGCGGCCCGTGGCCTGGATATTTCCGAGCTGCCTTTCGTGGTGAACTACGAAATGCCCAACTCGCCGGAAGACTACGTGCACCGTATTGGCCGTACCGGCCGTGCTGGTGCGTCTGGCGTAGCGATCTCGCTGATGAGCCCGGACGAAACCCGCCAGCACGAGTCGATCGAAAAGCTCACCAAGCAAACCCTGACGCCGCTGCCATTGCCAGAGGGCTTTGGTGGCCGCCCGCCGCGTGACGAGGCCGACAGCGCACCGCGCCGCGAGCGTAGCGAACGCCCGGAGCGTACCGACCGCGCAGAGCGCCCGGAGCGTACCGATCGCGCAGACCGTACCGAGCGCACCGACCGTCCGGACGCCCCGCGCCGCAGTGAGCGTACCGAGCGTGGCGAGCGTAGCCCGTCGCTGTTTGGCGACAAGCCACGCCGCGAGAGCCGCCATGCAGCGGATAGCCGTGAGCCACGCGACACGCACGACGAAGGCGAAGGCCGCAAAACGGTGAAGCTGGGCATTGGCGGGCGCATTCTGCCGCAACGCCAGCGCGAAGTGCCGGCGCTGCTGCTGCCACCGCGTTACAAGGTAGAGCGCTGAGCCGTTGGCGCAATCATGAAAAGCCACCGCAAGGTGGCTTTTTTGCGTCTGCGGCCAACGTTGGCCGCAAAAAAAGCGGCCACGCGGGCCGCTAAAGGAAGCAACAACTTACTGCAATCAGACAAAGATCACCAGCGCGGCCATGGCGCCGTGTGCGCCCATTACCAGGCTTTGTTCGATATCGGCGGTGCGCGAGCTGCCGCTGATGAAGCCGCCAAAACCCTGTTCGCGGATGGCGATGCGGCGGTAGGCGTCGCGCATGGTGTCCACGATGGCATCGCGCGGCACCACCAGCACCAGCTTCTGGGTCAGGAAGTAGATCGAGCGCCACTGGTTGTCGGCGTGGCTTACCCATACGGCAGCGCTTTCGGCTACAGCCAGCTCGCCAGGTACGATGGCCACGTCTACGTCGTGCCAGGCGTGCGGGCTGGGGCTTTCCTCGTGGCCGGCTACCGTCAGGTCTACCAGGCGGCCGTGTTGCGGCCAACGTTGCTGTACCACGCTCAATACGCTGTCGCCGTCGGCCAGCTGCACGGCGTCGCCGCCCAGGTTGCGCACCAGGGTGCGGAAGGCGTCGAACTTGTCGTCAAAGGTGATAAACGGCACCGCGTCGATATCCGGTAGCGCCGGGCCTTGCGGGCGGTTCTGGCGCAGCCGCGCCAGGATTTTTGCTTGGCTGCTCATGCTTTTTTGTCCTTCTGGCGGGCTTGCCACATTTCCTTGAAGCTCTGCTCCGGCATCTCCGGCAGGGCGCGGCCGGGGCGCGACCACGCACTGTGGCGGGTCAGGCTTTCCGGCACGATGGGTACTACCTTGCGCATGACCTTGCCGCCGCCATCCATCAACGACGGGTGCTGGGTGAGGAAGCGCATGGCCAGCAGGCCCATTTTCTTGGCCGGTTTCAGCGTGCCGGCGTCGAAGGCGCGTTTGCGCTGCAGTACCAGCTGTTCGTGCAGGTTGATCTTGACCGGGCATACATTGCTGCACGAACCACAGGTGGTGCAGGCAAAGGCCATGCTGCCGTGCTTTTTGATGTCGCGGCTGGGGCCCAGGGTAGAGCCGATGGGGCCGGGGATGATGTAGCTATAGCTGTGGCCGGTACTGCGGCGGTACACCGGGCAGGTGTTCATGCAGGCGCCGCAGCGGATGCAGCGCAGGCTTTGGTAGAAGTCGTCGTTGCCCAGGATGTCGCTACGGCCGTTGTCCACGATCACGATGTGCATCTGGCCACCGGGGCGCGCACGGTGAAAGTGCGAGGTGTAGGTGGTGATGGGCGAGCCGATGGCCGAGCGCGCCAGCAGGCGGGTAAACACGCCCAGGTGTTCCAGCCGCGGAATGATTTTTTCCAGGCCCATGCTGGCGATATGGATGGGCGGCAGGGCGGTGCCCAGGTCGGCGTTGCCTTCGTTGGTGCACACCACCACGCCACCGGTTTCGGCGATGGCGAAGTTCACGCCGGTCAGGCCGGCGTCGGCGGTCAGAAAGTGCTCGCGCAGGTTCGCGCGTGCGGCATGGGTCAGGTAGGTGGGGTCGTTATTGCCCGCCTCGGTGCCCAGCTCGCGGTGGAACAGCTCGGAGATCTGTTCTTTTTTCAGGTGGATGGCCGGCATCACGATGTGGCTGGGTGGCTCCTGGCGCAGCTGTACGATGCGCTCGCCCAGGTCGGTATCGATCACTTCGATGCCGTGCTGTTCCAGGTAGGGGTTCAGCCCGCACTCTTCGGTGAGCATGGACTTCGACTTCACCAGCTTCTTGACGCCCCCTGCGGCCAGGATGCCGTGCACGATGCGGTTATGCTCGTCGGCGTCGGCTGCCCAGTGCACGGTGACGCCGTTCTTTTCGGCATTGGCCTGGAACTGCAGCAGGTAGTCGTCCAGCCGCGACAGCGTATGCGCCTTGATCTGCTGTGCCAGCTCGCGCAGCTGTTCCCATTCCGGCAGCTGCTTGGCCTGCATGTCGCGCTTCTGGCGTACCCACCAGATGGCGCTATCGTGCCAGCGCGCTTGTTCGCGGTCTTGCAGGAAGGCGGCGGCGGCTTCGGCGTGGTGGATGTTGTCGTTCTTCATGCTGCACCCCCGCGACCGGTCAGGATTTCCACGATATGCAGTGGGCGGATGGGGCGGCAGCGGTGGCGGATGATGCCACCCATGTGCATCAGGCACGAGGGGTCGGCGCCGACGATGTACTGCGCGCCGGTGGCCTCGTGCTGTGCCACGCGGTCTTCGCCCATGGCCACCGATACTTCCGGCTCGTCCACGCTGAAGGTGCCGCCAAAGCCGCAGCATTCGTCACGGCGTTCCGGCTGCTTGACCTCGATGCCATCCACCAGCTGCAGGATGCGCTCCAGCCGCGAGTGGTAGGGGATCATCAGCTCGGACGGTGCGGCATGGTGCAGCTCGCGCAGGCCGTGGCAGCTTTGGTGGATGGACACGGTGTGCGGGAAGTACACCGGCTTGGGCAGCTTTTCTATCTTCAGCACGTCCTGCAGGAATTCCACGATCTCGTAGACGCGTGGCTGCATGGCCTGGTAATCGCTATCACCAGACAGGTACCAGCCATAGTGGTGTTTGACGTGCGAGGTACAGCTGCCGGATGGCGACACGATGTAATCGTAATCTTTGAAAATGCCGGTAAACCGGCGCGCCGCATCACAGGCGCCCTGGCTGTCGCCGTTATTGCTTAAAGGTTGGCCGCAACAGGACTGTGCCAGCGGGTAGTGCACGTCCACGCCATAGCTTTCCAGCAGCTCGGCGGTGGCCATGGCCACGTGCGGGTACAGTTCGTTGACGAAACAGGGGATGAAAAGGGCGACTTTCATGGCGGTGTGCAGTTCTCCGGCGCAATGCCCACTAGGGCTTGTCCTGATTAAAGCCGCCCCCGCGCCGGATGCCAATGCGGATTTACCCTTGCGCGGTGGCCTATACCGGGTCGATGTGGGTCATCACGTCCAGTACCGGGTGGTTCGCTACCACGCGGTCGCGGGCCTGGGCGGCAATGTCGTGGCCCTGGCGTACGGTCAGGCTGCCGTCTATTTCCAGGTGCACATCTACCTGGATATGGTCGCCCAGGCGGCGGGTGCGCAGGTCGTGTATGCCCTGTACGCCGGGCGTGGCAAGCAGCGCCTGGCGGATGGCGGCTACGGTGTCGTCGTCGGCGGCGCGGTCCATCAGGTCGTGCAGCGCATCCCAGGCAAACTGCCAGCCAGCGCGGCCAACCATGAAGCCCACCAGTGCTGCGGCCAACGGGTCCAGCCAGGTGTAGCCCAGCAGGTTGCCGCCGATACCAACGGCCACCACCAGCGAGGAGGCGGCGTCGGCACGCGCATGCCAGGCATTGGCCACCAGCATGCTGGATTTCACGCGGGTGGCCACCGCCAGCATGTAGCGGAACAGGCCTTCTTTGGACAGCAGGGTAAACAGCGCCACGTACAGCGCCAGTGGGTGCACGGGCGCCAGCGTGCTGTGGCTGAGGATCTTGTTGCCCGCGCCCCACAGCATGCTGCAGCCTGCGGCCAACAGCAGGGCACCCAGTACCAGTGATGCGGCGGTTTCGTAACGGTAGTGGCCGTACTGGTGGTCGTGGTCGGGTGCCTTGCTGCTGTGCTTGCGCGCCAGCAGGGCGACAAAATCGGCCAGCAGGTCGGACAGCGAGTGCAGCGCATCGGCGATCAGCGCTTGCGAGCCGGCAAATACGCCTGCCAGCAGCTGCGCGTTGGTCAGGACGATATTGACAACCACACTGACCCACAGGCTGCGTTGGGCGGCTTGGTGTTGCGGGCTGGTCGCTGGGCTGGTCATGGTGTCTTCGCAAAAGCGGCAGTATGCCGTAGGGGGCTGATGGCAAGCTTAAGGTGCCAGCCCGTTGTCGTCGCTGCTGTCGGGCTCGTCCAGTGGCGGCAGCGTACCCAGCAGGTCGGTGAGCAGGCTTTGTGTCAGCCAGCCTGGCACGTCTTGTATCTGCCAGCCGGCTTTGTTTGCGCACAGCGCCAGCGTGCGCAAGAAGCGGTGAAAGCCGGCGCGGCTCTGGCGCATATTGATGTTCTGTGGCCCCACGGTAAAGCTGATGCTGGCGTAGTCGCTACCGGCTTGGGCATCCAGCCCCGTGCACACCGGTATGCTGCCGCTGGCGGGCAGCGCAGGGGAGTTATGCGCGAACTTCATGCCGCCGCCCATGCCGGGCTGGTCCGCCAGGTCTTCCTCGTTCATGGCCATGCGGTGTTCCAGCGCAATGCGCTGCTCGCTGCTACCGGCCCCCTGTACCCCTTCGCCCGGTACGGCGCGGGCAAACAGCGCGGCGATATCCCGCAGGATGGACTGGGTCAGGTAGCGTGTCAGCCATAGCTGGTGGCCACCGGGCTGGATCAGCACCAGCAGGCGGTCTTCGGCTTCGAAATAGGTAAAGGATAGGCTCATGCCACGATGGTAAGCCCTAGCGGCTGCCACTGCAAAGGTTGGCCGCAGCCAGTGTGCAGCGCGCATAATGCCGGGCATGGATACCTTACACCCCTATACCGCGCTGACCCCCGACCTGATGCTGGATGCGGTGGAAAGCAGCGGCTTGCGCTGCGATGGCCGCATGCTGGCGCTGAACAGCTATGAAAACCGTGTTTACCAGGTAGGCATGGAAGATGGCCCGCCGCTGATTGCCAAGTTTTACCGCCCTGGCCGCTGGCAGGACGCGCAGATTCTGGAAGAACACGCCTTTGCCTGCCAGCTGCAAGACGCCGAAATCCCCGTGGTGGCACCGCTGGCGTTTGCCGGCCAGACGCTGTTGCAATGGCAGGGCTTTCGCTTTGCCCTGTTTCCGCGCCGTGGCGGGCGCGCGCCGGAGCTGGAAGACGAAGCCACGCTGGAATGGCTGGGGCGGTTTCTGGGGCGCATCCACGCCATTGGCCGTAGCCAGGCTTACCAGACACGCCCGGCGCTGACGGTGCAAACCTTTGGCCACGACGCACTGCGTATCATCGAAAGCGGCGGCCACCTGCCCGCGCACCTGGCGGCGCGCTTTAGCCAGGTAGCGCAGGCGGTGATCGGCATGGCCGAGGCAGCCTTTGCCACCTTGCCCGCGCTGACCATGCTGCGTACGCACGGCGATTGCCACGCCGGTAATGTGATGTGGACGCCGGACGGCCCGCATTTTGTCGACCTGGACGACAGCCGCATGGCACCGGCTATCCAGGATATCTGGATGCTGCTAAGCGGCGAGCGCGAGCAGCAGTCGGCGCAGTTGGCCGCCATTCTGGCGGGGTATGAGGAGTTTTGCGATCTGGATTACCGCGAGCTGCGGCTGATCGAGCCGCTGCGCAGCCTGCGCCTGCTGCACTACTGCGCCTGGCTATCGGCCCGCTGGGCCGACCCGGCTTTCCCCGCCGCCTTCCCGTGGTTTGGCAGCGAGCACTACTGGCTGGAGCGCATCAACGAGCTGGAACAACAGCTGGAAGCCATGCAGCAGCCGCCGTTGTGGTCTATGCCGGCCTGATGCCGGTTTTGTCGCCGGGCTTACTGCCGCAATAGCGCATTCACTGCCTTCAGCAATAGCGGGGGCTGTAGCGGCTTGGTCAGCCATGCCGTAGCCCCGGCAGCGCGCCCGGCCGCCTTCATGCTGTCGCTCAGCTCGGTGGTAACCATGATCACCGGTACCTGCGCCAATGCCGGGCGCTGGCGTAGTGTGCGGATAAACTCCAGGCCGTTCATCTCGGGCATATTCAGATCGCTAATGATGAGCGCGGGGGTGTGTTTGTCCAGCTGCAGCAAGCCTGCTTTGCCGTTTTCTGCCTGCAGTACCTTGTAGCCGGCGTCGCTCAGGGCTTCGCAAGAGATTTGTCTGAGTACCGGAGAGTCGTCTACCACCAGGATAATGTGTTTCATTGTTCGCCCTGTCTGCCCGGCCCGGCGCGGTTGTCTGTGACCTGCTTCTCTTACCATGCTAGTTGGCCGCACCAGCCTGTCAAATGATGCGTACAGTTGCCGTAGGTTTTCAATGGTATTTTGTATCCATTCAACAGCCGCCCCCCTCGTGCCGCATGGCAGCAAAAAAGCAGGCCAAATGCACTACAAGTGCCTTGCCATAAGGGGGTGTATCGGGACAGAATCATTGTCCGACATCCCAACCCTATTCAAGAAAATAAAATGGCACTTATCGTACAAAAGTACGGCGGTACCTCGATGGGCTCCCCTGAGCGCATCAAGAACGTGGCCCGCCGTGTCGCCAAATGGAAAGCCCAGGGACATGAGGTAGTGGTGGTGGTTTCGGCCATGAGTGGTGAAACCAACCGCCTGATCGCCCTGGCTAAAGAGCTGCAAGAGTACCCGGACCCACGCGAGCTCGACGTGGTGATTTCTACCGGCGAGCAAGTCACCATTGGTCTTTTGGCCATGGCGCTGAAAGAAATCGGTGTGAATGCCAAGAGCTACTGCGGCTGGCAAGTGCGGGTGGTAACAGATAGCGCCCACACCAAAGCCCGCATCCAGTCCATCGACGAGGCAGCCATGCGCGCCGACCTGAACGCCGGCCGCGTGGTTGTGGTGGCCGGTTTCCAGGGCCTGGACGAAGACGGCAACATCACCACGCTGGGCCGTGGCGGTTCCGATACCTCGGCCGTGGCCATGGCCGCCGCGCTGAAAGCCGACGAATGCCAGATCTATACCGACGTGGACGGTGTGTACACCACCGACCCGCGTGTGGTGCCGGAAGCCCGCCGCCTGAAGACCATCACCTTTGAAGAGATGATCGAAATGGCCAGCCTGGGCTCCAAGATTCTGCAGATACGTTCTGTAGAGTTTGCCGGCAAATACAAAGTACGCCTGCGCGTGCTCTCCAGCTTTGAAGACGAGGGCGAAGGCACACTGATTACGTTTGAGGAAGATGAGAACATGGAAAAGGCCGTAGTGGCAGGTATTGCGTTTGACCGTAACGAAGCACGCATCAACGTGAAAGGCGTGCCGGACAAGCCAGGCATCGCTTACCAGATTCTGGGCCCGATTGCCGATGCCAATATCGAAGTGGACATGATCATCCAGAACGTGGGCGAGAACGGCACCACCGATTTCTCTTTCACCGTACCGCGTGGCGAATACCAGCAGGCGCTGGCTATCCTGCGTGATGTGCAGACCCATATCGGTGCCGGCAAGATCGACTCCGACGACAAGGTGGCCAAAGTGTCCATCGTGGGCGTGGGCATGCGCTCGCACTGCGGCGTGGCTTCCACCATGTTCCGCACGCTGGCGGAAGAGGGCATCAATATCCAGATGATCTCTACCTCTGAAATCAAGGTGTCGGTACTGATCGACGAGAAATACCTGGAGCTGGCTGTACGCGTGCTGCACAAGGTATTTGGCCTGGATCAGCCTGCATAGGCAAAATTATTGCAAGTAGTGGTTGACAGAAGGCTAAGTGTTAATTAATATGGCGTTCTGTTGACGGAGAAATGGCCGAGAGGTCGAAGGCACTTCCCTGCTAAGGAAGCATACGGGCTTAAACCTGTATCGAGGGTTCGAATCCCTCTTTCTCCGCCACACAGCGCACCCGTAGCTCAGTTGGATAGAGTATTTGGCTACGAACCAAAGGGTCGGGCGTTCGAATCGCTCCGGGTGCGCCACTAGGTCCCCATCGTCTAGAGGCCTAGGACATCGCCCTTTCACGGCGGTAACCGGGGTTCGAATCCCCGTGGGGACGCCAGTTTCAGTAAAAAAGCCACCTTCGGGTGGCTTTTTTGCGTTTGCTTTTCGCGGTAGGCAGGCGCGCTGTGAAGGTGGCCCCTGGCGCTGTTTACGGTTCTGTGGCCCGATATGAATGAAAAAAGCCCTTTCGCACGCGAAAGGGCTTTTTGTTGCGGCTGGCGATCAGCGCCGGGCCAGGCAGCGCTGGTAGCGGCCATCGACACGGTCGGCAAACCACGCGGTGGTGAGCTTGCGGGTGATCTTGGGGCTGTGCAGGCGGATGTCCGGCATCAGCTCGCGCGGGGCTTTGCGGCCTTGCTGCTGGTCGGCTAGCTGCATGATGCGGCTATAAAGCGGTGTTTGGGCGAAGCCGGCGCTTTTTTCCTGTTTCAGGTCGCGCAGCATGTCGGCGTCGCTCAAGCCCAGGCGGCTGCGCAGCTTGGCCAGCGCTTGCTGGGTGCTGCTGGTATCGCGGCCGGGTTGGCCGTTCTGGTAGCGCAGCAGGTCGCCATCCAGCGCCAGCTTGCTGCCGCTTAGCTTGGCAACGGCTTGCTGGAAGGCGGCATTGCGGCTGGCGTAGCGCCCGGCGTTGAAGTCGGCAAAGCGGTAGCGCATGTCGGTATACGGGGCCGGGTATTGCAGCAAGATGGCGCTGCCGAAATAGATGCCCCCTTTGCGGCTGAATACTTCGTCGCGGATGCTGCCGTTGCGGGCGTAGGGGTAGGGCCAGGCACGCACGTGTGCTTCGGCAAACTCTACGCTGACCTGCATGGGGCCGCCGGTGCGGATGGGGTTTTTCATGCCGACTGGCAGGCCCAGCTTTTGCGCCTCGGACGACATGTCTTCAAACAGGTCGTTCATTTCTTTTTCGGTCCGCAGGTTATCGATGCGTTCCTTATAGCTTTGGCCGTTCGGCGATTTTTTCAGGAAAGCGGTTTTTACCAGGGCAAGCGGGATGTAGTAGTTGTCGACCTTGTCATTGATCTTGCCCCAGACAATTTTGGGCAGGCCCGGCACGACCGGGTCGGCCTGAAAGGTGGACTCCTGCTCGATAACGGCAATCACCGCACAGTAGTTTTCGGCGGTATGCGGTATCTGCAGGCTGCCGAATGCCGATACCAGGTCGTCGCGCCAGCCACTGCGGGGTTTCACGTAGTCCGGTAGCAGCTTGTCCAGCAGCGCTTTAGGGTTGGCCGCAACGGGTTTGGGTGGGGGCGTGACGATAACAGGCGGTGTGGGTGGCACGGGCGGTATGGCAGGTAGCACCGGCACGGTGCCGGCCGGCTCGCTGGCGGGTGCGGGCAGCGCGCTGCTGGGGGCATTTTGCTGAATAATCGGTGCGGGTACCGGCTGGCTGGCCAGCGGGCTTACCGGTGTGGCGCAGGCGGCCAACATGCCGCTGCTGCCTAGCAGGCAGAGGAGTTTTTTCATGGTACGGGGCCAGAATGCAATGCGGCATTCTAGCCCAGTGCGCTTTCGCGCCGCTAACAAAACCCTGTGTCAGTCTTGGCTCGGGGGTGCTGCGTGCTTTGCTGGCGGCTGTTAGCTGTAGCGCTTGAGGATGCGCTGGTATTCGCCGTTTTGCTGTATCTGCTTCAGGCCATGATTAAAGGCGTCTCGCAGGGCAGGCTGGCGAAACAGGACGCGGTAGGGCAGCTTGATGAAAATGTCGTGGTAGCTCACCGGCAAGGGCGTTTCGCCAAAGTCGGTCTGCATGCGTTTATTCATGTAGTTGAAGATGCGGTGGTCTGCTATCACCACATCGACGCTACCGCGGTAGAGCAGGCGGTTCTGGTCTATCTGGTTACCGGTTTCGTGGTAATCGGGATGCTTGGCCGCCAGGGCGGCAAATTCGCTGCCCAGATATTGCCCTGCCAGTGGAAAGGCCGAGATGCTGTAGCTGGTCAGGTCGGCAATGCGGTGAATAGCCAGCCGCCGCTGGGTGAGGGTAATGGCCTTGTCTTCGTAGCTGATATACACATCCGAATACGCGCCTTTGGCGCCCGACTCCGGCACGATGGTGGCTACCGCGTCTATCTTGCGGTCGCTCAGGGCCTGTGGCAGGCGCTTTTGCGACAGGAAAACCGGCTTCATCTCGTATTGCCGGCTTTTCAGCGCCGCCCGGATGATATCCAGCTCGATGCCCGCTTCCAGCTGCGGTATTACATACGGTTCCAGCGATTCGCCAAAAGCCACGGCGATGGTAGTGTGGCGCGGGCTGGCCAAGGTAGCCTGGCAAACCAGGGGCAGCAATACTGCCGCCAGCCAATACGGTGAAACAGCCATAGTGTGTTCTGCTTAAAGGGTGAATCGGTGGCTGGCTTGTTCCAGCTTTTGCGTGGTCTGGTCGGCGACGCGAATCAGGCCGTACAGCCGGTCAACCGCTTCTTGCTGGGTATGCGTATCCTGCAGCACCTCACCCAGCTCCTGCTGCACTTCCTGCCGCAGCTGCTGGCTCCCCTGTATTTGTTCCACCACATGCTGCAAGGCCTGGCCTAGCGAATTGATGCTTTCTTGCAGGGCGCTCACGCTGTGGCTGGCTTGCTGTACTTTATCCAGCCCCTGCTCGGATTGGGCCAGGCCTTGGCGAATGCTCGTAGCTGCTTCGGTGGTAGAGCGCTGCACGGTGCCCAGAATCTCGTTGATGCTGCCGGTGGATTGTGCCGTGCGTTCGGCCAGCTTGCGTACTTCGTCGGCTACCACGGCAAAGCCGCGGCCGCTTTCCCCGGCACGTGCCGCCTCGATGGCCGCATTCAGCGCCAGCAGGTTGGTTTGCTCGGCGATCTCGTGAATGGTGTTGGCCACGCCCACGATCTGGCCTGCTTTCTGGGTGAGTTCGTCCAGCAGTACCGTGGTTTCGCGCACGGTTTCTACCACGTTGGCCAGTACTTCACTGCTTTGCTGCAGATCGCGGCCACTGTTGCCGGCCGACTCGATGGCGGCAACCGAGGTGGACGCCGAGTGTTCGCTGTCGTTTGCCAGGCGCGCCAGGGTGTCGGTGAGCGATTGCACCTGTTCGCTCATCTGGCCGATGCGCTCGCGCTGGCGGCTGGCCAGCTGCTGCACTTGTGCGGCCTCGTGCTGGATATCGTGCTCGTTGCCCTGCAGCTCGCCTGCGGCGTTTTGCATCTGCACGATAAGCTGCTGCAGGCTGTGGCGCATGTCTTCGGTGCTTTGGCCTATCTGGCCCAGCTCGTTATCCGGCTGCGGCGGCAGTGTCAGGTTGAGCTGCCCTTTGGCCAGACCGGCCATGGCTTTGCGCAGCTGGTCTACGCTGCGGCGTTGCTGGCGGCTGATCTGGTGCACCAGGGCAATAGACAACAACAGCACCACCACAATGGTGCCAGCCAGAAACAGCCGGCCTTGCTGCACCAGCTGCTCGGCGCGCTTTTCTTCCTCGGCCAGCAGGGTGTTTTCGCGTTTTACCAGTTTATCGATTTCGTAGCGGTGTTGCTGGTACTGGTTGGCCAGCTGGGTCAGCACGCTGCGTGTATCTTGCTCGGCCAGGCGCTGCGGGAAGTACTGCTCGCGTGCCAGCTTGAAAAACTCGCGAGCCGGCTTGTCAGAGGCTTGCAGCAGCAAGCGCTGGCTTTCGTCGTTCAGCGGCATGCGCTGCCAGTATTCGTGGCGTACCTGGAACTCTTTTTCCAGCTCCAGCACCCGGTCCTGATAGGTACGCACGGCAGACAGGCTTTGGCTATGCTGGGCCTGCATCACCACCAGATAGGATTCGATGATATAGCGCGGCGGCGGCAGAATATCGGCAATCAGGTCTTTGCCCTGCACAATGCGGCTGTAAGCCGGGCCGTTAATGCGTAGCTCTTCCAGCTGGCGCCAGGACATGCCGCCAGTGAACATCAGGCCGATGCCGACGATAGATAGAACCAGCAGAAATTGCGCCCTGATGGACAAACGGGCCAGCCACGAGTGAGTAGGCATGCTGATGTACTCTGGAATAGTGTTCAATCATTATCGAATACTAAAGAATAGTGAGCAAATTACTTCAGGGTATTTTGTGATTCTAGTGTGGTGCAACGCGAAATCCAGCCTGGTGGCAGGGTTATTTTCTCGCTATGTTGATGAAAGAAAAGCATTTTTTCAGGTGAAAGCGCCGACGCTTTCTGGCACAATGCGCGCTCTTTCAAGAAACACCTGTACACAATGACGCTTCCTGCCGCACCCCAAGCCATTAACAGCTACCGCAAGTACTGGGCGCAACGCTTTGGTACCGCCCCTTTCCTGCCTATGAGCCGTGCCGAAATGGACGAGCTGGGCTGGGATAGCTGCGACATCATCATCATCAGTGGTGACTGTTATATCGACCACCCCAGCTTCGGGATGGCACTGGTGGGCCGCTTGCTGGAAGCGCAGGGTTTCCGCGTGGGCATCATTGCGCAGCCGGACTGGAACAGCGCCGACGCTTTCCGCGCGCTGGGCAAGCCCAATCTGTTTTACGGCGTGACCGCCGGCAATATGGATTCCATGATCAACCGCTACACGGCCGACCGCCGCCCGCGCTCGGACGACGCCTACACCCCGCACGGCGAGCCGAACAAGCGCCCGGACCGTGCCGTGACCGTATACGCGCAGCGCTGCCGCGAAGCCTACCCCGGCGTGGGCGTGATGATCGGTTCCATCGAAGCATCGCTGCGCCGCATTGCCCACTTCGACTACTGGAGCGACAAAGTGCGCCAGTCGGTGCTGGCCACCTCCAAAGCCGACATCCTGCTGTACGGCAACGCCGAGCGTGCGCTGGTAGAAATCGCCCACCGTGCTGCCCGTGGCGAAAAGCTGTCCGAGATGCGCGACATCCGTGGTACCGCCTTCATGGTGCCGCACGGCTGGAAGCCGGACGACGAGTGGCAGGAGATGGACTCCAGCGTGGTGGATGTACCGGGCAAGGTGGACGTGATCCTGAACCCGTACCAGGAGATCCCCGAGCAAGCTGCCGAAGCCACTGCGGCCAACGATCCGAGCAAGCCGCAGGTGATTCGCATCGAATCGCGCGAAGAGCGCCTGGCCAAGCGCCGCGCCGAGCGTGCCAAAACCGTGATCCGCATCCCGTCTTACGAGGCAGTAGCGCACGACCCGGTACTGTACGCGCACGCCAGCCGTACCCTGCACCTGGAGTCCAACCCCGGTAACGCCCGTGCGCTGGTCCAGCTGCACGGCACGCGCGACGTGTGGCTGAACGCGCCGCCGATTCCGCTGACCACGGAAGAAATGGACTTCGTGTTCGGCCTGCCGTACGCCCGTAACCCGCACCCGGTGTATGGCGAGGCGCATATCCCGGCGTGGGAGATGATCAAGTACTCGGTGAACATCATGCGCGGCTGTTTTGGCGGCTGTACCTTCTGCTCGATTACCGAGCACGAGGGCCGCATCATCCAGAGCCGTTCGGAAGAATCCATCCTCAAGGAAATCGAGGAAATCCGCGACAAGACGCCAGGCTTTACCGGCCACATTTCCGACCTGGGCGGCCCTACGGCCAATATGTACCGGCTGTCCTGTAAAGACCCGGCCATCGAGCGCTCCTGTCGCAAGCTGTCGTGTGTGTTCCCTGATATTTGCGAAAACCTGGGTACCGACCACGGGCCGTTGATCCAGCTGTACCGCAAGGCGCGCGCGCTGCCGGGCGTGAAGAAGATCAATATCCAGTCCGGCCTGCGCTACGACCTGGCGGTGAAGTCGCCGGAGTACATCAAGGAGCTGGTACAGCACCACGTGGGCGGCTACCTGAAGATTGCCCCGGAACACACCGAAGACGGCCCGCTGTCCAAGATGATGAAGCCGGGCATGGGCGCTTACGACAAGTTCAAGGAGCTGTTCGAGCGCTTCAGCCGTCAGGCCGGTAAAGAGCAGTACCTGATTCCGTACTTTATCGCCGCCCACCCGGGCACCAGCGACGAAGACATGGTGAACCTGGCGCTGTGGCTGAAGAAAAACAACTTCCGCCTCGACCAGGTACAAACCTTCACGCCTACGCCGATGGCGCTGGCCACCACCATGTGGCACACCAAGCGTAACCCGCTGAAGCGCCTGTCGCGCAGCTCGGAAAAAGTAGACGTAGTGCGTGATGGCTACCGCCGCAAGCTGCACAAGGCGCTGCTGCGCTACCACCACCCGGATAACTGGCAGATCATTTACGACGCGCTGGTACAGATGGGCCGCAGCGACCTGATCGGCCACGCCAAGCACTGCCTGATTCCGCCGACGCCACCGGGCGACAAGGCCGCCGCCGCGCGCCATCGCTTTGCCGGCCAGAGCCTGGCCGCGCGCGCCAAGGCGCAGCAGGGCCAGCCGCGCAGCTACGCTGGTGCCCCGCGTGGCAACGGCAAGCCCGCTGCCGCCAAGGCGCACCCAGGCAAACCGGCAACAGCCAAGCCGGTAGCGGCCAAACCGGCTGCCAGCAAGCCCGCCGCCGGCAAGCCGGCAGCCGGGCGTGGCGGTGCCGGCAGCAAGCCCGCCGGCAAGGTTGGCCGCGGCCGCTAAGCTGCGCACTATGGCATGACCCTGGCCGCCTGCATGGGCGGCTTTTTCTCGCCCGCAGCGGCACTTCTGCCGCCTGCGGGCTACCTAGTACTGTACGCATATTGCCCAGGTGGCCAGCATGATACGCATCCCGTTTGAACACAGTTACGCCACGCAGCTGCCGCAGGCCTGCGCTGCGGCCAACCCTGATACGCCTGCTGCGCCGCGGCTGCTGTTCTGGCAGGCTGGCCTGGCCGGCGAGCTGGGTATGGACACCAGCGGTGTGGATGACGCCACGTTGGCCGCGCTGTTTTCCGGCGCGCAGCTGCCTGCCGCTGCGCAGCCGGTGGCGCAGGTGTACGCCGGCCACCAGTTTGGCGGCTATTCGCCGCAGCTGGGCGACGGCCGCGCCTTGCTGCTGGGCGAGGTGGTAGATACGGCAGGGCAGCGCCGCGACATCGCCTTCAAGGGCAGTGGCCGCACGCCGTTTTCGCGCCGCGGCGATGGCAAGGCAGCGGTGGGGCCCATGCTGCGCGAGCTGATTATCGGCGAGGCCATGCACGCGCTGGGCATCCCCACCACGCGGGCGCTGGCGGTAGTGGCCACCGGTGATACGGTCTACCGCGACCGCCCGCTGCCCGGTGCCGTGCTGACGCGGGTGGCGGCCAGCCATATTCGCGTGGGTACCTACGAATACTTTGCCAACCGTGGCGATGAAGCGATGCTGCGCCAGCTGGCGGCGTATACGCTGCAGCGCCACTACCCGCAGCTGCAGCATGCGGCCAACCCTTATCTGGCCATGCTGGAGGCGGTGTGCCAGCGCCAGGCCAGCCTGCTGGCGCAGTGGATGCACGCCGGTTTCATCCATGGTGTGATGAATACCGACAATATGACCCTGTCCGGCGAAACCATCGATTACGGCCCCTGCGCCTTCATGGACACTTACGACCCGGCCACGGTGTTTAGCTCCATCGACGAGCGTGGCCGCTACGCCTACGGCAACCAGCCAGCCATCGCGCAGTGGAACCTGGCGCGGCTGGCCGAGGCGCTGCTGCCGCTGTTGGATGCGGCGTCGATGGACGATGCTGTGGCGCAGGCTACGGCGGTAATCCAGGGTTTTCAGGCGCATTACCAGCAAGCCTGGCTGGCGCAGGCGCGGGTCAAGCTGGGGCTGGTGGATGCGCAGGAAGACGACCTGGCCTTGGCAGAGGATTGGCTGCTGATGATGCATCGGCAGCGGGTAGATTTCACGCTGGCCTGGCGTTATCTGGCCGATACGCTGGAGGGCGAGGCGCCGCGTCTGGCCGGGCTGTTTGCGCAGCCGGCCGTGCTGCACGCCTGGCTGGCGCGCTGGCAAGCGCGGCTGGCGGTAAGTGGCCGGCCCGCAGCGCTGGTGGCTGCCAGCATGCGTGCGGCCAACCCTTTGTACATTGCCCGCAACCATCTGGTAGAAGAGGCGCTGGCCGCTGCCAGCGAGTATGGCGACACGGCCCTGGCGCAGCAGCTGCTGGCCGTGCTGGCGCAGCCCTTTACCGAGCGCCCGGGGCTGGCGCGCTATACCCAGCCGGCCAGTGCCGAGCTGGCGCTGGGTTACCGCACCTTCTGCGGTACCTGAACTACACCAGGCTCACGGCCAGGGTAGCCGCCTCGATGCGGTTGCGGCCATTGTGCTTGGCGCGATAGAGCGCTTCGTCAGCGGCACTCAGCAGGCTGTCCATGTCGATGTCGGGTAGCGTGCCGCTGGCTACCCCGAAGCTGGCCGTAAGCTTGAGTGGCCTGCCGTCGAAATCCAGTGTCTGGCTGGCCAGCGTCTGGCGCAGGTTTTCGGCCAGCTCCAGCCCCTCGGGCAGGGAGCTGTCGCGCAGCACCATGGCAAACTCTTCTCCCCCCAGCCGGAATGCACGGAAGCGGTCGGTACTGCGCGACATCATCTGGCGGCCAACATGCTGCAACACTTCATCGCCGATATGATGACCAAAGGTATCGTTAATGGCTTTGAAGTGGTCGATATCCACAAAAATCACACACACGCGTAACGGGTAGCGCCGTGGCCTTTCGATATATGTCCGGGTCAGCGAGCGGCGGTTGCGCAGGCCGGTGAGCGGGTCGCGGTGCGACAGCATATGCAGCTGGCGAGTCAGCCGGGTACCAATACGCACGATGGACATCATGTTGAAGAAGGCCGCCATCACCATGTAGAACATGGCCTGATTGACGTTGATGTCGCTGCTGACCGTGAGCTCAGGCAAGCCACTTTCGCCTAGCAGCAGGCGGGCAATGGCGCGCACGATCAGATAGGTGGCAAACAGTACCAGTGGCACGTGCAGAATCCACGTCGACATGCCGGGAAACTCGTAGAGCGAGGGGCGGTGTATGCGGGATACGCCCCATAGTACGATACTGCCCAGCATGATATTGAGCAGGGTAATACGATAGGGTGCGGTGGCGTCTGGCAGCCCCAGCAGAAAGGACAGCCAGCCGGCCAACAGGGTCAGTAGCCAGATATGGCTATGGGGCAAGGCACCCAGTTCAAAGAAAACCAGATAGGCATTACTGCCATACAGGAACCCGGCTACCAGCAGGGCGGACATGATGGCATAGGGTACGGCCAACAGCATCAGGTCTTGCGGCAGGATGGCCACCAGCAGCAGGCCGGAAGCCATGCAGGTAGCCGCCATGGTGTGTTGCACCAGCTGTTTTCCGAGGCCGCTTAGCTGCGTGCCGGAAAGTAGCCAGGCAAGGGCATAAAGATAAAGCTGGGTGACCAGTAGCAGCCAATGTGCGTGGTATTGCATAAACTTCCTTGGCGGGTGGTTTATCTATATCTATGGTTTTACTAGAGATATTTCCATTTTTCAATTTTATGAACATACTCTTTTCATAATTATTGAAAGATATGGGCGTAAGGCCACGTCGTGCCTTGGCGTCGTTGTGTCACTGGCGTCTTGCTGTGTGTCTCTTTTTTGTTTGCGCTACGTGCCACCGCCACAGTGCACATCAAGTCGCTACTGTCCGCAAGATAGCGCCACCCCGTTTTACTGTGCGAGGCGCACGAAGCCCATCATCGTGTTAAGGGCAAGTAAGCAGCATGCTAGTGCTGCGAACAGATAGGTGGCCTGGTACTGGCCGATGACAGGCTCTCTCTTGCAGGCTGCTATTTATGCCGTACTTGGGCTACACCAAACTCACGGCCAGGGTGGCCGCCTCGATACGGTTGCGGCCATTGTGCTTGGCGCGGTATAGCGCTTCGTCTGCGGCAGCCAGCAGGCTGTCCATATCGATATCCGGTAGCGTGCCACTGGCCACCCCGAAACTGGCCGTGATGTGTATTGGCCTGCCATCGAAATCCAGGGTCTGGCTGGCCAGCGTCTGGCGCAGGTTTTCGGCCAACTCCAGCCCCTCCGGCAGTGAGCTGTCGCGCAGCACCATGGCAAACTCTTCGCCCCCCAGGCGGAACGCCCGAAAGCGCTCGGTACTGCGTGACATCATCTGATGGCCCACATGTTGCAACACTTCATCACCGATATGATGGCCAAAGGTGTCATTAATGGTTTTGAAGTGGTCGATATCCACAAAAAGTACAGACACGCGTAGCGGGTGGCGCCGTGGTTTATCGATATAAGACCGAGTGAGCGAGCGGCGATTGCGCAGGCCGGTGAGCGGGTCGCGGTGCGACAGCATATGCAGCTGTCGGGTCAGGCGGGTACCAATGCGCACAATAGCCATCATGTTGAAAAATGCAGCACTAACCATATAAAAGATGGCTTGGTTAACATTCAGGTCGCTGTTAACCGTGAGTTCCGGTAAAGCCGCTTCGCCAAGAAACAGGCGCCCGAGTGCCCGCAAAATCAGGTAGATGGCAAATAATGCCATGGGTATGTGAAGCAGCCAGGTAGACATGCCCGGAAATTCGAGCAGTGAGGGGCGGTGAAGGATGTACAACCCTCTGAGGGTAATCATGCCGAGCGTGGTGTAAAGCAGGCTGATGCGGTGAGGCTGGTAGTCATCCGACAGCCCCAGCAGCAGCATGCCACAACCAAAAAAACAGGATGCAAGCCAGATGTGCCGGTGCGAAAAGTTGGGTAGGCCAAAGAATTCAATATAGGCGCTCTGCCCGTACAGAAAGCCGGCCACGATCAATACCGCCATCACAGCGTAAGGAAAGGCAGTCAGCATGACAGACGAGGGCAGCATCGCAAGCAGCAGCAGACCGGTGGCCATGCAGAACGACGCTATCGTGTGCTTGCGAAGCTGGCTGCCCATCCCGCTTAACTGTGTACCCGAGAGTAGCCAGGCAATGGCGTAGAGATAGAGCTGTGTCACCAGTAGCAGCCAGTGTGCATGGTATTGCATAAGCTTCCTTGGTATATGGCTTATCTATATCTATGGTTTTACTAGAGATATCTTTAACTTTCAACTTTGCGAACATACTCTTTTCATAATTATTGAAAGATAACAGCGTAAGGCCAAGCCATGCCTTGGCGGCGCTGCGTTGCTGGTTTATAAGTGGGTGTCTCCTTTTTGTCTGTGCTGCCATGATCCTGCTCCATACCCCAAGTGCAAAAGAAGTTGCCGCCTATTTGCCCCTCTTGCGTGCCGCGCTGCCTGCTATGCCGGTGCTTACCCTGGATACACTGCAGCAGCCGGAACAGATACGCTATGTCATTACCTGGGGCCCGCCGCCAGGCCTGTTTGCCGGCTTGCCCGCCTTGCAGGCGGTGTTTGCCTTGGGTGCCGGGGTAGACAAACTGCTGCTGCGTCCTGATCTGCCCGCGACCGTGCCCATATACCGCTTGCTGGACGGCGGCATGGCGCAGCAGATGGCCGAGTACGTGCGGCTGGGGGTGCTGTCCTACCAGCGGCATATGGATATCTATCGACGCCAGCAGGCTGCAGGGGTGTGGAAAATGCTGCCACCGCGTTTGCCTGCAGAGGTACGTGTCGGCGTGCTGGGCATGGGGGAAATCGGCAGTGCGGTAGCGCAGGCTTTGGTGGCCGATGGCTACCAGGTGAGCGGGTGGAGCCGCACCCCGCGCCAGCTAGCCGGTGTGGCTAGCTATCATGGCGAAGCGGGCCTGGGTGAGATGCTGGCCAATAGCGATGTATTGGCCTGTGTCTTGCCTTCCACACCGCAAACGCAAGGGCTGCTGGATGCAGAGCGCCTGGCCTGCCTGCCTGCGGGGGCGATGGTGATCAATGCGGGGCGGGGAGATTTGCTGGACGAAAACGCCCTGCTGGCGCTGCTGGATAGTGGCCATTTGCGCGCAGCCCAGCTGGATGTGTTTGCCATGGAGCCGCTGCCGGCAAATAGCCGCTTATGGCAGCACCCATCGGTTACCCTGACGCCGCATATTGCAGCGATTACCCTGCGCCAGCAGGCGGTGAGCCAGATTGCGGCCAACCTGCAGCGCTTGCAGGCCGGCCTGGCTGCTGAAGGGCGGGTACTGCGCGAACGCGGCTACTAGTTTTCCAGGCTATAGGTGTGTTCATGGCAGATACGGTTACGCCCGCTCTGCTTGGCGCTATACATGGCTCGGTCGGCAGTATCCAGTACCTGCACCAGCTTCTGTTCTGTTGCACTACTGCTGGCAATGCCGAAACTGGCGGTGATGGTGAGTATCTGGCCTTGCCGCATCAGCGGTTTGCTCTCAATCGCCTGGCGCAGCACCTCTGCCAGCTGCAGGGCATCGGCCTGGCTACCGCCAGGCAAGACGATGGCAAATTCTTCGCCGCCCAGGCGGAAAGCCTGGCTCAGCTCGGTATGGTGCTGCTTGAGCAGGCGGCCTATGCGCGATAGCACCACATCGCCCATGCTGTGCCCGTAGCGGTCGTTGATGAGTTTGAAATGGTCGATATCCAGCACGATGACACTAAAGCAGGAAAACTGCTGCAAATAGGCTTCAGTGAGCTTGGTGTGTAGGGCGCGGCGGTTTTGCAGGGTGGTGAGCTGGTCGTGCAGCGACAGCTTGTGCAGCTGCCTGGCCATGCGCGCCCCGATGCGTACACTGGCCGTCAGGTTGAAAATGGCGGCCATCACCATAAAGGCTACCGCTTGCAGGGTATTCATGACACTGCTGCTGTACAGCTCTGGCACCATGGCCTCGCCAAACATCAGCCGCAGCACGGCACGCAGCAAAAAGAAACAGCCAAACAGTGCCGATGAGGCGTGCAGCAGCCAGGTACCAATGCCAGGAAACTCCTTGAGCGAGCGCTGGTGCATCTGCCAGGTCACCATCAACAGGATGCAGCCAGTCTGTACCGAGAGCAGCGCCAGCCGTAGCTCGTGCTTGCCTGTCAGGCCCAGCAGCAAAATGGGCGCAGCTGCCACCAGCGTGCCCAGTAGTATGTCGCGATGGCGGTAGCCGTGCAGGCGCAAAAACAGCAAGCTGGCGTTGGCCGCATACAGAAAGCCGGCTATCAACAGGGCAGAGACCAGTGTGTAAGGCCAGGGCTGGCGCAGCATGTCTGCCGGCAGGCTGGCCGACAGCAGCATGCCGGTGGCCAGTAGCAGGGCAGACAAGCTGTGCTGCCATAGCAGGCGGCGCATGCTTTTCAGTAGCAGAATGGCCAGCAGCCAACCCACGCCATACAGGTAAAACTGCACAATCAATAGCAGCCAGTATGTTTGGGGCATGAGTATTCCGGGCAGAGAGGCAGCAGGCTGCGAACCGGACCATTGTTGCCATGGCGTGCCACTGCGGCAATATCTCTATAAACCCATGGCGGCAGTGGTGTTGCGCATCCCCTGCAACGCAGCGGCTCAGGCCGTTTTCAGGCGCAATCTGGCATGGTCGTATACCCAATTGAACAGATAGGTATAGGGCAGAAAAAACAGCAGAATGCCGATATCCAGCAGCAGTGCTTGCCAATAGCTCACCCCCATCCACCACGCCACCAGTGGTACGCAGATAACCACCAAACCACCTTCGAACAGTACCGCGTGCAGAGTGCGAACCCGCACCGTGCGTTGCCAGCCGAAGCGGCGTTCCAGGTGCTCGAACAGGGCGCCGAACAGCATGTTCCAGCTCATGGCAATGGTCGACAGCATGATGGCCAGCACCCCCATCTGCGCCGGGCCATGGCCTAGCAGCCAGCTGCCCAATGGCACCAGTATCAGCATGGCACACGCTTCATACAGTACGGCGTGCAACAGGCGTTCGCGTGTGGATTTTGCAGGCTGAATCATAAAAAAGACCTGATATCGATATGAATGGTGGCAGTGTGATAGGTTTTCCCGCTATATAAAAGCTAGTAACCATCGGAGAAACCGATATGTCGTTTAGTCAGGATGCGCTGCTAGCCTTTGTGGCAGCGGTAGACAATGGCTCGATTTCGGCAGCAGCACGGCAGCTGGGCAAGCGCCAGTCTACGCTGAGCGAAAGCATTGCCAACCTGGAGATCGATCTGGCACTCACGCTATTCGAGCGCGGCAGCCGGCAGCTGTCGCTCACCGTGGCCGGCCAGCGCTTGCTGCCGCTGGCGCGCCAGGCACTGGCCGCACACGATAGCTTGCAGCTGCAAGCGGCTGCCTTGGCCAGCGGGGTGGAAGCCAGGCTGACGCTGGTGCTATCCGACACCTTTCATACCGGTAGCGTGGAGCCGGCGTTGAAAGCGTTTGCCAGCCTGTACCCGTATACCGAGCTGGAGTGCCTGGTGGGCGAGCAGGACGACTTGCTGGCGCTGGTGCGCAGCGGGCGCGCCCAGTTGGGCCTGATGCCGGGCGAGGTGCCAGGCGGCAGCGAGTTTGCCGTGCGCGAATTACCGCAACAAGCCCGCACCTCGCTGTACGTGGCCCCCGATCACCCGCTGGCGCAGCAGCCCCCGGCCGGTGCCTGGGCCTTGCAGGCGCATCGGCAGCTGCGGCTGCAAACGTTCAGTAATACGCTACCGGCAGATGGCATCACCGGCCGTTGCTGGTATGCGCCCAGCTATCTGCTACTGCTGGAAATGACGCAGCTGGGTTTTGGCTGGGCCGAGCTGCCGGACTGGCTGGTAGCCCGCTACGCCCCCGAGCTGGTACCGCTGGCGCTGCCAGGTTGGCCGCAGCAGCGCAGCCTGCACGCCGTGTGGCAGCGGGCGCAGCCGCTGGGGCCTGCCGCAGCGTGGATGCTGCAGCAGTTTCTGCAGCCTGCTGCCGCAGGCCAGCCAGGCGGGCAGGGCTAAGCTAGCGCTACACCGCCCGGATGCGGCCAACCTTGCGGTATGGCCGCCAGCAGCTGGCGCGTGTAGGGGTGCTGCGGGTGGGCGTACAGGGTGTCGGCGTTGGCTTGCTCTACTACCTGGCCCTGTTGCATCACCATTACCTGGTCGGAAATATGCTTCACCACCGACAGGTCGTGCGAAATGAACAGATAAGACAGCCCGCATTCATCCTGCAGGTCTTGCAGCAGGTTCAGCACCTGCGCCTGTACCGACACGTCCAGCGCCGATACCGACTCGTCGCAGATCAGCACGTCCGGCTTCATGGTCAGGCAGCGTGCAATGGCAATGCGCTGGCGCTGGCCGCCGGAAAACTCGTGCGGGTATTTTTGCAGGGCACGGCTCGGTAGACCTACGCGCTCCAGCAGCGCCATGGCGAGCTGTTTGCGCTCGGCATGGCTGTGGCCGATGCCGTGCAGCACCATGGGCTCCAGCAGGATTTCTTCTACGGTAAAGCGCGGGTTCAGCGAGGCATAGGGGTTCTGGAAGATGATCTGGATGCGGCGCTTGCAGGCGTGGAATTCGCGTGGCGACATGGCCAGGATATCCTGGCCGTTAAACAGGGCACGCCCGGCGCTGGCCTGATGCAAGCGCATCAGCGTGAGCCCCACCGTGGTCTTGCCAGAGCCGGACTCGCCCACAATGCCCAGGGTCTTGCCGCGTGCCAGCTGGAACGACACGTCTTTTACTGCGTGAAAGACACGTTTGCCAAACAGCCCTTCGCGGCTTTCAAAGCTTTTGCACAGCCCCTGTACGTCCAGCACGATGTCGTCCCCCGGCACGTAGCCGCGCGCGCGCTGTGGCGGTGGCTGGTAGGGCTGGTCTTGCAGAAAGTCGTCGATCACCGCCAGCCGTGCCGGCCGGCTGTCCAGCTGCGGGCGGCAGTTCAGCAGTGCCTTGGTGTAGGCGTCTTGCGGCTGGCTGAATACCTGCTGCAGCGGGCCGTGCTCGCGGATTTCACCGTGGCGCATCACGATCACCTCATCGGCAAACTCGCCGACCAGGCCCAGGTCGTGGGTAATGAACAGCACGGCCATGCCGTGTTTTTTCTGTAGCTGGGCCAGCAGCTGCAGGATTTGCTGCTGGATGGTGACATCCAGCGCGGTAGTGGGCTCATCAGCAATCAGCAGCTTGGGTTCGCAGGCAATGGCCATGGCGATCATCACGCGCTGCTGCTGGCCACCCGATAGCTGGTGCGGGTAGGCGTCTACCTTGCGGCCCGGCTCGGGCAGGCCTACCTCTTGCAGCAGCGCTATCGCGCGCTGGCGCGCCGCTTTGCGCCGCATGCCGGTGTGTAGCATCAGGGTTTCGATGATCTGGTCGCCCACGGTGAAGACCGGGTTCAGCGAGCTCATCGGGTCCTGAAAGATCATGGCAATGTCGCGGCCGCGCAGCGCCCGCAGGGTGTGGCGGTCGGCTTGCAGCAGCTTACGGCCTTCGAACAGGATCTCGCTGCCGGCTGCGATGGTGGTGTGGTGATCGGGCAGCAGGCGCATGATGGCCATGGCGGTAACGGATTTACCCGAGCCCGATTCGCCCACCAGCGCTACGGTACGGTTGGCCGCGATATCGAAGCTGATGCCTTTCAGCGCCTGGAAGTGTTCGCCGCTTTCCATACGGAAACTCACGCCCAGGTTGCGCACGCTTAGTAGCGGGGATAATGGAGTCATGGCGTGTCCTTATTGCACTTTCGGGTCCAGCGCATCGCGCAGGCTGTCGGTGAGCATGCTGAAGGCCGTGACCAGCAGCGACATGCACAGGGTAACGGCAGCCATTTGCCACCAGTAGCCTTGTAGCAGCTCGGCAGGGGCCTCGGCCAGCATGGCGCCCCAGCTGGTCTGGGTCACGCCTACGCCGAAACCCAGGAAAGACAGGATGGCTTCGTACTTGATCAGCGCCACGGTCAGAAGGGAAAACTGCACCAGCAGCAGGTGGGTAACATTGGGCAGAATGTGGCGGAACATGCGGCTGCGGTGGCTGGCACCGATAGCATCGGCTGCCTGTACGTATTCGCGGCATTTGTGTTTCATGAATTCGGCGCGCATCAGGCGGTAGGTGCCGGTCCAGCTGGTGAGTGCCATCACCATGATCACGGTATCGATACCGCGGCTCATCACCGCCGAAAACGCCAGCAGTAGCAGCATGTCGGGTACCGAGGTAAACACGCTGTAAAACCACATCAGCAGGTCGTCCACGCGGCGGCCGAAATAGCCGGACAGCGCCCCCAGCACGGTGCCGATCAGCATGGCCAGCAGGGCGCCGGACAAGCCCACCAGCAGCGAGGTGGCGGTGCCTTGTATCACTTTTTGCAGCACGTCGCGGCCGCGGCTATCGCTACCGCAGACCAGGCTGCCGTCGTGCGGGGGCACGGCGGTGCTGGCCGGGGCGGTTTTGGCGGCGGCGGCCTGGGCGGCGGCCATGTCGGCTGCCAGCGGGTCGTCTTCGGCACTCATGCCGGTGGCGGCGCTGGCATCGGCAGTGCTGGTGTGGTGCTGCTGTGCGGCATCGATATCGGCGGCGGTCAGCTCTACCGTGGCCGGGCCGTAGTGCTTGAACAGCGCCGGCGGTGTATTGGGTTTGGCCACTTCATGGCGCCAGTGGCTGCCGGCCAGGCCTAGCCAGCCGGCCAGGGCCAGCAGGACAAAGGCGGCGACAACCCACAGGGCGGCCAGGCCTATGCGGTCGCGGCGCAGGCGCTGCCAGCCCAGCTGCCACAGGCTGCGGGAGGCCGGGCAGGCTGCGTCTGCGGCCAACAGGGGAGTGTGATTCGTCATGGATAGGCCTTATTTCAGCTGTACGCGCGGGTCGATCAGTTTGTAAACGATATCGGCCAGCAGGTTGAACAGCATGGTGGCCAGCGCCACATAAATGGTGATGGCTTTGATCACCGGGAAGTCACTGCGGTCTACCGCATTCAGTACCTCGTTACCCATGCCGGGTATGCCGAAGAAACGCTCCAGCAGCAGCGCGCCCAGAAACAGGTAGGGCAGCGACATCATCAGCGAGGTGACCACCGGGATCAGCGCATTGCGCATCACGTGTTTCAGCATGATGGTGCGCTCCGACAGCCCCTTGGCGCGGGCGGTGCGCACGTAGTCGTGGCCCATTTCCTCGATAAAGCAGCTGCGGTAAAAGCGGATATCCGGCGCCAGGCTCACCACCAGCCCCAGCAGCAGCGGCAGGGGGATGTAGTACCACAGGTTGGTGGCCAGGCTATCGCTCCAGCCCAGGATGGGAAACCAGCCCAGCTTGTGCGCCAGCCAGTACTGGCCGGCAATGATGTACACCAGGGCGCTAACCGACATGGCCAGGGTGCAGATCAGGGTGACGATGCGGTCGGTCAGGCTGCCGCGCACATAGGCCACGATGGCAGCAATGATGACCGATAGCAGCAAGCTGACCAGCAGCATGGGCAGCGCCAGCGTCAGCGAGGGGCCGATGCGGCTGGCCAGGATCTCGGCCACCGGCTGCTGGGTAGACCACGAAATGCCAAAGTCCAGCGTGAGTACCTGCCGGACAAAGATCAGAAACTGCTGGGGCAGGGATTGGTCCAGCCCCAGCTGGTGGCGGATATTGGCCAGCGTGTCGGCAGAAAAGCTTTTGCCGGCCAGGATATACGACGGGTCGCCGCCCACCCAGTTGAACAGCACGAATAGCAGCAGCATGACCCCGAACAGGGTAGGGACCATCTGCCACAGGCGGCGCAAGATATAAGCAAACATGGTTCAGGCTCCAGAAAAACACAGGCAGCCAGCCCCAGCGGGGCCGGCTGCGGGTAACCATCGCAGGGTTTATTTCTGGATGTCGATATAACGCCAGGTGGTATTCAGCAGCGGGTGCAGCTTGAAGTTTTTTACATAGCTGTGCGCTAGCGAGCTACGGATGCGGGTATCGCCAAAAATCCACGGCTGCTGGGCGACCACGATCTTGTTCATGGCATCGTACAGCCTGTTGCGCTCGGCACCGTCTTGCAGCTTCAGCGAGGCTTCGAACAGGCGGTCGTATTCGGCATGCCTGAAGCTGGCGCTGTTGGCGTCGCCCGCGTTCTTGCTGTACAGCAGCTGCATGAAGTTCTCGCCATCCGGGTAGTCGGCGCCCCAGGCCAGGTTCCACATTTGCAGCTTGTTCTGGCGGTTGGCCTTGTTCAGCTCGTTCCACTTGCCGTATTTGAAGGTGAGCTGGATTTTCAGGCTATCGAAAGCCTGTTGCCAGTATTCGTTCCACTGTTTTTCGATGCCGCTGGTGCCGGTGGCCATTTCAATGGACAGCGGCTTGCCGTCTGGCAGGGTGCGCAGGCCGTTGGCGCCGACCTTGTAGCCAAAGCGGTCCAGCAGGGCGTTGGCCGCTGCCGGGTCGTACTTTACCGCACCCTTGAACGCCGGGTTGTGGCCGGCTACGCCTTCCGGAATGACATAGTTCATCGGCACCGCCTGGCCCCGGCGGATGGCAGCGATGGTTTCGCTGCGCGGAAACGCCATGGCGATGGCGCGGCGCAAGGCGATTTTTTCCTTGGCGCTGCCCCCCACTACCGGGTCTTGCATATTGAAGAACTGGTAGGTCACTTCCAGGTCTTTCTTGCGCTCCAGCTGTATGCCCTGCTTGGCGTATTTGGGCTGCAGCTTCACGTTTAGCGGGTTTTTAGGGTCGATCACCAGCGCTTCTTGCAGTGCAGCCTGCGGAATGCCGGAGATATCCAGCTGCTTGTTGATGAAGGCCAGCCACAGTGGCTGCTCTTCTTCGATGATGGACACCTCTACGCGGCCAACCTTGGGCAAGGTCTGGCCATTGAGCACCAGCTTGCGAAAATTCGGGTTGGCTTCCAGCACGATCTTGCTGCCGGGTTTCCACTCTTTCAGCGTGTAAGGCCCGGTGCCCACCGGCTTGGCATTGGTGTTGCTGGCGTAGGCTTCGATGGCTTCACGCGCTACGGCGCCGAAAGCCGGCATGGCCAGAATCTGCAGAAAGTTGTAGTTGCCCTCGGTCAGCGTGAGCTGCAGCGTGTATTTGTCCAGCGCCTTGATGCCCTCTACCGGGCTGTCGTAGTTCAGTGCGCCTTTGCCGGCTGCCTTGACCAGCGTGTCTGCGCCGACAAAGCGGCCATCCACCAGAAAGCTCCACGGCGAATTGATGGTGGGGTCCAGGTGGCGCTTGATGGCATAGGCGTAGTCGGCAGCGGTCAGCTCGCGCTTCTGGCCTTTGAAAACAGGGTCTGCCGCAAAATAGATACCCGGCTTGAGCTTGAAGGTGTACACGCGGCCATCTGCCGACACGGCAGGCAGGGCAACGGTGGTATTGGGAATCACCTTGGCCGGGCGCGCCAGGTAGTCATAGCTTACCAGCGGGTCGAACACGTTTTCGATGATGGCGCCGGAGTACGTGTCCGATACCTTGGCCGGGTCGAAGCCGGTTTCCGGTACGTTAAAGGCCACGCGCAGCACCTTGTTCATGTCTGCCGCCTGGGCGGCCATGGTGAAGAGGGCGGTGATAGCCGCCACGAGCATGCGTTTCTTCATCATTGTTTCTCCTTGTTGTCCTGGTGCTGCCGCTTGCCGGGCAGCCGATACCAGCCTTTTATCGATGGCAGCAGAGTAAACCACGGCGCAGCCTGATGAAATATCTATTGGCACTGGCCTTTAGGTTAGGCCGCTTGGCCCCAGCTTAGGTCATGGCGGCTGATGTCAGCATGGTCTGCAGCAGCGCCAGGGTAAGCTGCACTTTTTGGGGCAGATAGCGCCGCGCAGGGTAGACCGCGTAGACCTGTGCGGCCAAGGTGCTGACATCCAGCGTGATGCGCTGCAAGCGGCCATCGGCCAGCGCATCGGCCAGCAGAAAATCCGGTTGATAAGCAATGCCCATGCCGGCAATGGCTGCATTCACCAGCACATCACCGTTATTGGCCAGCAGCGGCCCGTGTACCGCCTGCTGGTGCAGGGTCTGGCCGCTGCCAAACTGCCAGAACTGTTGTGTCTGCTGCAGGCTGTAGCGCAGGCAGGCGTGGCCCGCCAGCTCGGCCAGCGTGCGTGGCGTACCGTGGCGGGCCAGGTAAGCAGGGGCCGCGCACAGCACCATGGCGATCTCGCCCAGCGGCCGTGCTACCAGCTGCCCGGGCAGCGGCTGCGTGCTGATGCGCAGCGCCAGGTCGAAGCCGGCCTCCACCAGGTCTACCTGTTCGTCGGACAGTACCAGCTCTATTTCCAGCTGCGGGTGGCTGGTGTGCAATTGTGCCATCCAGCTGCCCAGAAAGCGCATGCCAAAAGATAACGGCGCCGACATGCGCAGCTTGCCGTGTACGCTCACGCTCTGCTGCTGGGCCAGCGCATCGGCTTCTTCCAGCTGCGCCAGGATAGGCCCGATGCGGCGGCTGTAGTCCTGGCCCGCTTCGGTTAGCGTCATGCGGCGCGTGGTGCGCTGTATCAAGCGGCAGCCCAGGTGTTGTTCCAGCGCCGCCAGCTGCTTGCTGACCATGGCGCTGGACATGCCCAGCCGCTGCGCGGCCCCGACAAAGCTACCGGCATCCACAATCGCCTGAAACACCTGCAGTGCGGTGAGTCTGTCCATTGATTGTTTCTTTTTGGTAATGAATCAACTTCCGGATTGTATCTTTATCAATCCATTGAGATGAATTGTAATGCAGTCATCACCGAATAAAGGAGCTTGCCATGACCCCCTTTGCACCGCTTTTCATCTCGCACGGTGGCCCGGATGTACTGATCAATGCCTCGCCGGCGCGCCATATCTGGCAGCAGTACGCCGCCACCCAGCCGCGCCCGCGCGCCATACTCATCATGTCGGCACACCATCTGGCGCGGGAGCCGGTAGTCGGCTGGTCGCCACGCTGGCAGGCCGTGCACGATTTTGGCGGCTTCCCGCGTGAGCTGTATGCGCTGAACTACCCTGCGGTATCGGACGAGCAGCTGGCCACGCAAGTGCAAGCCAGGTTGGCCGCAGCTGGCGTGGCAGCACACCTGCAGCAGGCAAACGGCCTGGACCACGGCGCCTGGGTACCCTTGCTGATGATGTACCCGCAGGGCGATATCCCGGTCATTACCCTGGCAACGCTACCGCGCCAGGGGGCCCGTGCGCACTATCTGCTAGGGCAGGCGCTGGCGGGCCTGGCGGCAGACGGGGTGCTGATCATTGGCTCGGGCAGCGTCACGCATAATCTGTATGCCCTGGGCGCGCCGGACGCCCCGGCCCAGCCCTGGGCGCAGGCCTTTGCCGACTGGGTCGCCGCCAAACTAGAACAGGGCGACATTGAAGCCCTGCTGGGCTGGCAGGCGCAGGCGCCATTTGCCCGGGAAAACCACCCCACCGACGAACACCTGCTGCCCTTGTTCTTTGCCCTGGGCGCAGCCGGTGGCCAGCGTGGCCGCAGCCTGTATCGCGGCATCGAGTATGCCGCGGTCACCATGGATGCCTGGGTATTCGACCAGCCCGCCCAGCTGTAAAGCAGTAAAACCCAAAAAGCCGGCCAGGACAGTTGTTCTGGCCGGCTTTGTTTTGTACCAATGAATACACTGCCATTTTGATGATATTGACATTTTAATTAGTGTTGATTTTGGTGTTTTTGGGTGGCTTTTTGCTATTTTCGTGAAATTTGTCAATCAAAATTACTGCTGTACTGTCGTGGTGTTAACAATTGTTAAGTAGCTGAACTTTTCTTTTGTGCTGTAAGTCAATGAAATTCATGCAGAATCAGTCGTTCGAAAAATTAAAATGCTTTGTTCGAAAGCTTCTTCTATCTACTAATGAAGATAATCACTATAGTGACCACATCGCAAGGACGTACAAACAAGACGCAAAGCGTCAGCAGTGAGGTTGGTTTGAGTCCTTGTCCCGAACCGGTGGTTCTGCTGTGACGCTATAGGCCGCCAACCGCACACATAAAGGAATATGACCATGAAAAAACTGACTATTATCGCTACCGCCTTCGCCCTGTTTGCTGGCGTTGCCCAAGCCCAGGATGTTGCCCAGCGCGAGTCCGGCGACGCTGCCTACATCGCCAAACGCGAATCCGGCGACGCTGCCTACATCGCCAAACGCGAATCCGGTGACGCTGCTTACATCGCCAAGCGTGAATCGGCTGACCCGGCTTACATCGCCAAACGTGAATCCGGTGACGCTGCTTACATCGCCAAACGCGAATCCGGCGACGCTGCCTACATCGCCAAGCGTGAATCGGCTGACCCGGCCTACATCGCCAAGCGTGAATCCGGTGACGCTGCCTACATCGCCAAACGCGAATCGGCTGACCCGGCTTACATCGCCAAACGCGAATCCGGCGACGCTGCTTACATCGCCAAGCGTGAATCGGCTGACCCTGCCTACATCGCCAAGCGTGAATCCGGCGACGCTGCTTACATCGCCAAGCGTGAATCGGCTGACCCTGCCTACATCGCCAAACGTGAATCCGGTGACGCTGCTTACATCGCCAAGCGCGAATCGGGCGACGCTGCTTACATCGCCAAACGCGAATCGGCTGACCCTGCTTACATCGCCAAGCGCGAATCCGGCGACGCTGCCTACATCGCCTAAGCCACTTCGGCAGCACAAAAAAAGCCCGCAATCGCGGGCTTTTTTGCTTTTGCGGCCAACGTTGGCCGCATCAGGCTTAGCGAATCACCGGCTTGTAACGGATACGCTTGGGCTTGGCACCTTCTTCGCCCAGGCGGCGTTTCTTGTCGGCTTCGTATTCCTGGTAGTTACCGTCAAAGAACGTCCATTGCGATTCGCCTTCCGCCGCCAGGATGTGGGTGGCGATACGGTCCAGGAACCAGCGGTCGTGGCTGATCACGAACACGGTGCCGGCAAATTCCAGCAGGGCGTCTTCCAGGGCGCGCAGGGTTTCCACGTCCAGATCGTTGGACGGTTCATCCAGCAGCAGCACGTTGCCGCCTTTCAGCAGCGTCTTGGCCAGATGCAGGCGGCCGCGTTCGCCACCGGACAGCATGCCCACTTTTTTCTGCTGGTCGGCGCCCTTGAAGTTGAAGCGGCCCAGGTAGGCACGGCTGGACATCTCGAAGCGGCCAACGTTGATCATGTCCAGGCCGCCGGACACGTCGTCGAACACGGTCTTGTCGGCTTCCAGGCTGTCGCGGTGCTGCTCGACAAAGGCCATTTGCACGGTCTGGCCGATTTTCACGGTACCGGTGTCCGGCTGCTCTTTGCCGGCAATCATCTTGAACAGCGTGGATTTACCCGCGCCGTTGGGGCCGATGATGCCTACGATGGCACCGGCAGGGGCCTTGAAGCTGAGGTTGTCGATGAGCAGGCGGTCGCCAAAGCCCTTGCTCACGTTTTCAAACTCGATCACTTCATTACCCAGGCGCTCGGCTACCGGGATGAAGATTTCCTGGGTTTCGTTGCGCTTCTGGTATTCGTGGCTGGACAGCTCTTCGAACTTGGCCAGACGGGCCTTGGATTTGGCCTGGCGGCCTTTCGGGTTCTGGCGTACCCACTCCAGCTCCTGTTTCATGGCCTTCATGCGCGCGCCTTCCTGCTTGCTTTCCAGCTGCAGGCGGGCTTCCTTCTGCTCCAGCCAGCTGGAGTAGTTGCCTTTCCACGGGATGCCTTCGCCGCGGTCCAGCTCCAGAATCCATTCGGCGGCGTTGTCCAGGAAGTAGCGGTCGTGGGTGACGGCCACCACGGTGCCGGGGAAGCGCACCAGGAACTGTTCCAGCCACTCTACCGATTCGGCGTCCAGGTGGTTGGTGGGTTCGTCCAGCAGCAGCATGTCCGGCTGCGACAGCAGCAGCTTGCACAGGGCGACGCGGCGTTTTTCACCACCGGACAGCGGGCCGATCTTGGCGTCCCACGGCGGCAGGCGCAGCGCGTCGGCGGCCAGCTCCAGCTGCAGGGCGATGTTGTCGCCGGCACCGGCGGAAATGATGGCTTCCAGGCGGGCTTGTTCTTCGGCCAGGGCGTCAAAGTCGGCGTCCGGCTCGGCATACGCTGCGTAGACTTCTTCCAGGCGCTTTTGCGCGCCCATCACGTCGCCCATGCCGCTTTCTACTTCTTCGCGCACGGTTTTGTCGGCGTCCAGCTGCGGCTCTTGCGGCAGGTAGCCGATTTTTACGCCGGCCAGGTGCTGTACTTCGCCGTCGTATTCTTTATCCACATTGGCCATGATGCGCAGCACGGTGGATTTACCGGCGCCGTTCAGGCCCAGCAGGCCGATTTTGGCGCCGGGGAAGAAGGACAGGGAAATGTCCTTGATGATCTGGCGCTTGGGGGGGACGATCTTGCTCACGCGGAGCATGGACATCACGTATTGAGCCATGGTTTACCTAAAGTTCTATAGGGGAAGAGACATGTGCCACGAACCCCACGACAAGCACGAACAGGGCAGAAAAGCTGCCTGGTCAGACGCGTGGGGGCGTGGCCAAAACCAACGGGTTGATTCTAACAAAATCCGCTTGCGGCCAACCTTGTTACTGGCGCGCGGTGCGGGTATTGGCCGGCGGTACGGCCGTGGCATCGTTGGTGCGCCACGGGTTGATATCCAGGCCGCCGCGGCGGGTATAGCGCGCGTATACGGTAAGGCGCTGCGGGGCGCAGGCTTTCAGTACGTCGGTAAAGATGCGCTCCACGCACTGTTCGTGGAATTCGTTGTGCTGGCGAAAGCCGATCAGGTAGCGCAGCAGGGCTTCGCGGTCGATGCGCGGGCCGGTGTAGCTGATCTGCACGCTGCCCCAGTCTGGCTGGCCGGTAACCAGACAGTTGGATTTGAGCAGCTGCGAGCACAGGGTTTCGCTGACCACGTTGGCCGCATCGGCGTGCAGCGCCTGCGGGCAGGGGGCGTAGCTGTCGATCTCGATATCCAGCTCGTCGATGCTTTCGCCCGCCAGCTCGGCCATCTGCTCGCGGCCAAAGTCGGCCGGGGCCAGCAGGCTTACCTCAACCTTGCCGCCCGCGGCGTTGGACAGGTCCATTGCCAGCTGCGCTTGTACCTGCTCCCAGCTGGCGATGCGCGTCTGGTTATAGCTGTTCAGGTACAGCTTGAACGATTTGGACTCCACCAGGTTGGGGCTGTCGGCCGGGATGCGGAAAGTGGCAATGGCCACCTGTGGCTTGCCGCGCGCGTTCAGCCACGATAGCTCGAAGCCGGTCCACAGATCCACGCCGGCAAAGGGCAGGGCGTCGGCGGCCACGCCGATTTCGTCACGCTTTTGCTGGCGGGCAATGGGGAACAGCAGGCTGTTGTCGTACTGGTCCTGGTAGTCTACTTTTTTGCCGAGTGGCGAAAATTCCGGGGTGTAAGTCGGGGTCATGATGGGTCCTCGTGCTGCGGCGTACCCGGTGGGGCCGCCGCCAGCTTTATTGTAGGCAAGCCGGCTAGGCTTGCCGGGGCATCAGGTGGTACGGCGCATGAACTGGCGCGGGCGTATGCCCATGGCCAGCAGGGCGGCAAAATAGGCTACCGCGCCTGCGGTTACCAGCAGGGTCAGCCACATCACGCGCTGCCAACTATGGCCATGCCAGTTGATGGGCAATACGTGCTGCAGTGCCAGCAGGGTAGCTGCCATGACGGCTACTGCTAGCAGCAGCTTGAGCAGGAAGGCCGGCCAACCCGCGGCGGGCTGATAAATGGCGTGCTTGCGCAGCTGGTAGTACAGCAGGCCGGCGTTCAGGCAGGCACCCAGGCCAATGGAGAGCGACAGCCCGGCGTGTTTGAGCGTGCCGATAAAGGCCAGGTTCATCAGTTGGGTAGCGGCCAGGGTAACCAGGGCAATTTTTACCGGTGTCTTGATATTCTGGCGCGCGTAAAAGCCCGGTGCCAGCACCTTCACCAGAATCAGCCCCAGCAGGCCTACCGAATAGGCAATCAGCGCCTGCTGCGTCATGGCGGCATCGTGGGCGCTGAACTTGCCGTACATGAACAGGGTGGCGATCAGCGGCTGCGACAGCACCGCCAGCCCCACGCTGGACGGAATAGCCAGCAGCAGCGACAGGCGCATGCCCCAGTCCAGCAGCTGGCTGAACTCGCCGGCGCTGGCCGCACCCCGCGCAGCGTGCCTGGATAGCGATGGCAGCAGGATGGTGCCCAGCGCCACACCCAGCACGCCGGTGGGGAACTCCATCAGGCGGTCGGCGTAATACATCCACGACACGCTGCCGGATACCAGGAAGGACGCGAAGATGGTGTTGATCACCAGCGAGATCTGCGCAATGGACACGCCGAAAATGGCCGGGCCCATCTGGCGGATCACGCGCCATACCGCTGCATCGCGCAGCCTTAGCCGCGGCATGGGCAGCATGTCCAGTTTTTTCAGGTGCGGCAGCTGGTAGGCCAGCTGCGCGATGCCGCCAAAGAATACCGCCCACGCCAGGGTGAGCACCGGCGGGTTGAAATAGTCGACTAGCAGCAAGGAAAACAGGATGAACGACACGTTCAGCAGCGTGGGGGTAAACGCCGGTACCGAAAAACGGTTCCAGGTATTGAGCACGCTACTGGCCAGCGACGACAGCGAAATGAACAATATATAAGGGAAGGTGATACGCAGCAGGTCGCTGGTGAGCGCGACCTTGTCCGGGTTGCTGGCAAAACCGGGGGCGGTGAGCCAGATAATCCACGGTGCGGCCAACATGCCCAGCGCGGTAACGGCCATCAGCACCACGGTAAGCGTGCCGGTGATGTGCGACAGGAACACCCGCGTTTCGGCCTCGCCGCGTTGCTCTTTGAACTCGGCCAGCACCGGCACGAAGGCCTGCGAGAACGCGCCCTCGGCAAAGATGCGGCGCAGCAGGTTGGGCAATTTGAAGGCCACGAAGAAGGCGTCGGTAGCGAGCCCCGCACCAAATACGCGGGCAATGATGGCGTCGCGTACAAAGCCCAGAACACGCGAAACCATGGTCATGCTGCTGACTTTTGCCAGCGCGTTAAGTAGGTTCATTCTTGGGTAAAATCAGACAGTAAATTGGAGTATTCAGGCCCACAGTTTACGCGGGGGGGATTGTTGTTGCAAAACCAGATGTTAAGGCTTAGAATCGCCGGTTTCAGATTCCGCTCATCAGGAGAAACACATGGCTAACAGCGCACAAGCTCGCAAGCGTGCACGCCAGGCTCTCAAGCAGCGCGCGCACAACGCCAGCCTGCGTACTGCATTTCGCACTGCAGTTAAGAAAGTTATCAAAGCCGTAGAAGCTGGCGATAAAGCCGCTGCTCAGGTTGTATACCAGGCTTCGACCAAGGTAATCGACCGTCTGGCTGACAAAGGCGTGTTCCACAAGAACAAGGCAGCTCGTCACAAGAGCCGTCTGTCCGCACAGATCAAGGCAATGGCTGCCTAATCTGCTGTAATGGCAAAGAATACGCAAGGGCCCCGCATTCGCGGGGCCTTTTGTGTTTCTGGGCTGGCACTTTGCCACGGCCTAGCGGTCTGTCACCTCTTTAAAAGCGTGCCAATCACATGATGCGAAAACTGCTTCCCCTGCTGCTGTCGCCGCTAGCCTGGGCAGACAACGGTAGCCCGGCCAGCCTGCAACAGTGTGCTGCCCTGGCCGAGCCTGCTGCCCGCCTGGCCTGTTACGACCAGCTGGCCGCTGCGGCCAACCCTGTGCCGCCTGCCGCCCCGGTGCTGGCCCCGCAGGTGGCGACATTGCCACTGCCCGACGTGGCCGCTCCCGCTAGCAGCGCCCATCCGCCGCTGATCACCAGTAGCCAGCACAGTACCTTGTCCAATCAGTGGGACCTGGACGAAGACAACAAGCTGGGCACCTTTGTGCTGCGGGCACACAAGCCGACTTACATGCTGCCGGCGTGGTACCAGGCGTCGCCCAATGTGCGGCCTGGCTCGCCCACGCAGGAGCCGGTAACCCTGTTTGGCCAGAAAATGAGCAATATCGAGGTGAAGTACCAGATATCGTTCAAGAGCAAGATGTGGGAAAACGTGCTGGGTACGCCGGCGGACCTGTGGTTTGGCTATACCCAGCAGTCGCACTGGCAGATGTACAACAAGAAACAGTCGTCGCCGTTTCGCGAAACCGACTACGAGCCGGAGCTGATGCTGACGACGCCGCTGCCCAAAAACCTGCGCCTGGGTGACTGGCAGCTACGCATGGCCGGGGTAGGGGTGTTGCACCAGTCCAATGGCCAGACCGACCCGCTATCGCGCAGCTGGAACCGCCTGTATGCCATGGCCGGGGCCGAAAATGGCAACTTGTCGCTGACCGGGCGCTGGTGGTACCGCTTGCCGGAAAACAAGCAGGATGACGATAACCCCGACCTGGTGCGCTATATGGGGCATGGTGATGTGCAGGCGGTGTACCGCTGGAACCGCCACACCCTGGGTGCTACCGCACGCTATAACCCGCGTAGTGGCAAGGGCGCGCTGCAGCTGGACTGGACCTTCCCGGTAGCCGGCCGTTTGCGTGCTTATGTGCAGGCGTATGACGGCTACGGCGAGTCACTGCTGGATTACAACCACCATTCGCGTGGCGTCGGCTTTGGCCTGATGATGACCGACTGGCTAAGCAACTAGGCCATGCGGCCAACCCTGGCGGGCTGGCCTGCAGGGCTTACAGTTCGACATCTCCGCACAATAGCGCTGCGGCTTCGCGTGCCATTTCGCCTTCTTCGTCGGTGGCCATCACGTAGGCGTGCAGGGGGCTGGCCGGGCTGGTAATGCGGTAGGACTGCGCCAGGTTGGCCGCCAGGTCGGCCTCGAACCCCAGCCACGCCAGCTGTTTCAGGATGCGGCTGCGGATCTCTGGCGAGCGCTCGCCAATACCGGCGGTAAACACGATGGCGTCCAGCCCCTTCATGGCGGTGGCCAGCGAGGCGACCTCGCGCGCGGCGCGGTAGCAGAACAGCTCTACCGCCTCGCGTGCTTCATCGGTCTTGGCCTGCAGCAGCTCGCGCATATCGCTGGACAGGCCGCCAGACACGCCGTACAGCCCGCATTGCTTGTACAGCTCCTGCCGTACGGCAGCCACATCCATACCTTCGTGTTCCATCCAGTACAGCACCACCTCCGGGTCTAGCGTGCCGGGGCGGGTGGACATCATCAGCCCGTCCAGCGCGGAAAACCCCATGCTGGAGGCCACGCTCTGCCCGGCATGAATGGCGCAGGCGCTGGCGCCGCTGCCCAGGTGCAGTACCACCACTTTGCTCGCGCCCAGGCCCAGCTCGGGCAGGCGCCGTGTAATGGCTGCGTAGGACAGGCCGTGAAAGCCGTAACGGCGCAGACCCTGCTCGTGCCAATGGCGGGCAATGCCAAAGCGCGTGGCCACCACAGGTTGGCCGCAGTGGAAGGCGGTGTCGAAACAGGCGATCTGGGTCAGGTGCGGGTCCAGCTTGGCAAAGGCATGCATCACCGACAGGCTCACCGGCTGGTGCAGCGGCGCCAGCGGGATCAGCGCCGACAGGTCGTCCACCACCTCGGGCGTCATCACTACCGGGCTGCGGTAGTGCAGGCCGCCGTGTACCACGCGGTGGGCCACGGCCAGCGGCATCAGGTCGTGATCGGCTAGCGTGTTCAGTACCGCCGCCACGTTTTCGTCGCGGTTGCCGCTACCCAGCGGCTGTGTGTAGCGCTTGCCGCTTTTTTCCAGCTCCAGGCAGGCATGGTCGCGGCCAAAGTGGTCTACCATCCCGCGCGCCAGCAGGGTTTTGCCGTCGCTGCTGTAGGCACGGAATTTCAGCGTGGCCGAGCCCGCGTTAATGGCGATCAGTGCTTTGCCCATGCTTTCCCCTTGTGTCATGGCGTGTTTTTCTGGCTGGCTGCGCGCTTGTGGGCGGCGTACAGGTTGGCCACTGCAGCCGATGCCAAGCGCCCGGCAGCGTCGTCGGCGCGGCTGGTCAGCACGATAGGTACGCGTGCGCCCATTACGATACCGGCACTGGCGGCGGCCGCCAGGTAGGTTAGCTGCTTGGCCAGCATATTGCCGGACTCCAGGTCCGGCACCAGCAGGATATCCGGCTCGCCCGCCACATCCGACTCGATACCCTTAGTATCTGCTGCCGCGTGCGAAATCGCATTATCAAATGCCAGCGGGCCGTCCAGTACAGCGCCTTTTATCTGGCCGCGGTCGGCCATTTTGCACAGTGCGGCGGCGTCCAGCGTAGAGCGGATCTTGGGGTTGATGGTTTCCACGGCCGACAAAATCGCCACCTTGGGGCGTGCAATGCCCAGGGCGTGGCACAGGTCGATGGCGTTCTGGCAGATATCGCGCTTGGTGGTGAGGTCGGGCTCGATGTTGACGGCGGCATCGGTAATGAACAGGTAGCGCGGGTAGCTTTCTACCTTCATTACAAACACATGGCTGATACGGCGGTCGGTACGGATACCCTTGACGCGGTCCAGCACCGCGCTCATGAATTCGTCGGTGTGCAGGCTGCCCTTCATCAGGCTGTCGGCAAACCCTTCGCGTACCAGCTCTACCGCGCGCTCGGCGGCGGCGTGGCTGTGTTCTGCGTCGATGGTTTCAAAGCGGCCCAGGTCGATATCCATGCTGCTGGCCAGCTTGGCCAGCTTGGCGCGCGGCGCAATCAGGATGGGGGTGGCAATGCCGTGCTCGGCGGCTTCCACCGCGCCCAGCAGGGCTTCCGGGCTGCACGGGTGGGCCACGGCCATGGGGCGGGGGCCGTTGCTCTGGGCTTGTTCGATAATGTCGCTAAAGGCGTGGTCGTCACGGGTCATGGCTGGGTTCCTTGGGCTGGGGGTAGGTGCCGCCATTGCCAACACCCGGCGCAGCAGGCGGCCTGCCACGCCGGGTAGCAGGCTTACGCCATGATGTTGAAGCCGCCATCCACGTAGGTGACCTCGCCGGTCAGGGCGCGGGCGGCGTCGGAGGCCAGGAAGGCGGCGGTCTGGCCGATGTCCTCAATGCTGACCAGGCGGTTTTGCGGTGCGCGCTCGATGGCGTCGTCGATCAGCTTGTCGAAGTGGGCAATACCGCTGGCCGCACGGGTTTTCAGCGGGCCGGGCGAGATGGTGTGCACGCGAATGCCCTTGCTGCCCAGCTCGTGCGCCATGTAGCGGGTGGTGCTTTCCAGCGCCGCTTTGACCGGCCCCATGATGTTGTAGTTTTCTACGACCTTGTCGGCACCGTAGTAGCTCATGGTCAGCAGGGCGCCACCGTTTACCATCAGTGGCTCGGCCAGGCGGGCCATTTCAATAAACGAGTAGCACGATACGCGCATGGCTTGCAGGAAGCCGTCCTGGCTGCAGTCGGTCACGCGGCCGTGCAGGTCGTCCATCGGGCAGAAGGCAATGGAGTGCACCACGAAGTCCAGGCTGCCCCAGCTATCGCGGATGGCATCAAATACGGTGTCCAGCTGGCCGTCTTGCTGTACGTCCAGCGGCAGGATCAGGCGTGCATCCAGCCCCTCGGCCAGCGGGCGCACAAAGCGCTCGGCCTTGTCGTTCAGGTAGGTAATGGCAATCTCGGCGCCCAGCTCGCGCATGACTTTGGCGCAGCCGTAGGCAATGCTGTGCTCGTTGGCTACGCCAACAATCAGGCCGCGTTTGCCGGCGAGCGGCAGGTGGGATGTGGTCATTGCAAACTCCGGTTCGGATAACGATGGAAGGTGGCGCGCCCCATGCTGCAGCGCGTATGTTGCGCTGCCATGAATCCGATTTTTGTATTGGCGTATCAGTCGGATATAATCACCCGTTTGTGCGGGTCCAGGCTTGCCGTTGTGTGCATCTGGCCCCATTATCATGAGCCTGTTTATTGCGATGCGATTTGATGCACTGCAATATTTACCTGATTATGTCATCGTAGTTGTGGTTGGAGTGGTAAAACATGCCGATTTATGAATACCGTTGTGAAGCCTGTGGTGCACAGAAGGAACATCTGCAAAAAATGAGCGATGACCCGATTGCCCAGTGCCCGGCCTGTGGCAGCAACCAGTACAGCAAGCAGCTGTCTGCGGCGGGTTTCCAGCTCAAAGGCAATGGCTGGTATGTCACCGATTTCAAAAATGGCAGTGGCCCCGCCTGTGGCGGTGGTGGCTGCGGCAATGGCGGTAGCGCCTGAGGCCCTATGAAACATATCAAGATGACCCTGCGTGGCTACCTGGCTGCCGGTTTGCTGATCTGGCTGCCCATCGCGGTAACGCTATGGGTACTGAACCTGATCATCGGTACGCTGGACCAGACCATCAACCTGCTGCCACGCATGTGGCGCCCGGAAAGCCTGTTCGGCTTTGATATCCCGGGGCTGGGCGTGGTGCTGGCTTTTGCCATTTTGCTGGGTACCGGCTTCATGGCGGCCAACGTGCTGGGCCAGAAACTGCTGGACCTGTGGAACCTGATCCTTACCCGTACCCCGGTGGTCAGCACCATCTACAACAGCGTAAAACAAGTGTCAGACACGCTGCTGTCCGACTCTGGCCAGGCGTTTCGCAAGGCGCTGCTGGTACGCTTTCCGCATCAGGATGCCTGGACGGTAGCGTTCCAGACCGGCACCCCGGCCGGCCAGGTCAAACAACAGCTGGGCGAAGAGGATTTTGTCAGCGTGTACGTGCCGACAACCCCGAACCCTACCTCGGGCTACTTCATCATCGTGCACAAGCGCGACACGCGCGAGCTTGAGATGAGCGTGGACGAAGCCCTGAAATACGTGATTTCCATGGGCGTGGTTGCCCCGCCTGCGCCCGCCGACGTGCGCAAACAGGAAAGCGACGAACGAAATTGACAGGGTTGGCCGCATGCGGCCAACCCGGCTTCGCTCCCTGTCTGGAAATCCATCAACGAATTCAACACAAAGGCATTGCAATGCGTACCGATTATTGCGGACTTATCGACAAGAAATTTCTCGGCCAGACCGTTACCGTAAAAGGCTGGGCCCATCGTCGCCGTGACCACGGCGGTGTGATCTTTATCGACCTGCGCGACCGTGAAGGTCTGGTGCAGGTGGTGATCGACCCGGATACCCCGGAAGCGTTCAAGACTGCCGATAGCGCCCGTAACGAATTTGTGCTGTCCATTACCGGTATCGTGCGCGAGCGCCCGGCAGGCACCGCCAACAGCAAAATGATCTCCGGCGAGATCGAAATCCTGGCCAAGGACATCGAGATCCTGAACACCGCGGCTACCCCGCCGTTCCAGATCGACGACGAAAACCTGTCCGAAAACGTGCGCCTCACCAACCGCGTGATCGACCTGCGCCGCCCGGCCATGCAGAAAAACCTGCGCCTGCGCTACCGCGTGGCCATGGGTGTGCGTAACCACCTGGACAAGCAGGGCTTCATCGACATCGAAACCCCGATGCTGACCCGCTCCACCCCGGAAGGCGCCCGCGACTACCTGGTACCGTCCCGCGTGCACCCGGGCGAATTCTTTGCCCTGCCGCAATCGCCACAGCTGTTCAAACAGCTGCTGATGGTGGCCGGCTTCGACCGCTACTACCAGATCACCAAATGCTTCCGTGACGAAGACCTGCGTGCCGACCGCCAGCCGGAATTCACCCAGATCGATATCGAGACTTCGTTCCTGAACGAAGACCAGATCATGGACATCACCGAAAACATGGCGCAGGAAATCTTCCGCGACGTGATGAACGTGGAGCTGGGCAAGTTCCCGCGCATGACCTACGGCGACGCCATGTTCTACTACGGCTCCGACAAGCCGGACCTGCGCGTAAGCCTGAAATTTACCGAGCTGACCGACGTCATGAAGTCGGAAGAGTTCAAGGTATTCCGCGGCGCCGCCGACATGGCCAATGGCCGTGTAGTGGCCCTGCGCGTACCGAACGGCGCCACCCTGTCGCGTAAAGAGATCGACGACTACACCCAGTTCGTCGGCATCTACGGCGCCAAGGGTCTGGCCTACATCAAGGTTAACGACGTAACCCGCCTGAACGAAGAAGGCCTGCAGTCGCCTATCGTCAAGTTCCTGTCCGCCGCCGGCCTGCAAGCCATCATCGAGCGTACCGGTGCCCAGAACGGCGACATCATCTTCTTTGGCGCAGACAAGGCCAAAGTGGTGAACGAAGCCATCGGCGCGCTGCGTATCAAGATCGGCCACGAGCGTGGCGAGAAAGACGGCTACTTCGTGCGCGAATGGCGCCCGCTGTGGGTTGTGGACTTCCCGATGTTCGAGCACGACGAAGACGCCGACCGCTGGACCGCCTGCCACCACCCGTTCACCAGCCCGAAACCAGGCCACGAAGACCTGATGGACACCGACCCGGCCGCGTGCCTGGCCCGTGCCTACGACATGGTGCTGAACGGCTGGGAAATCGGCGGTGGCTCGGTGCGTATCCACCAGGCTGCGGTACAGGAAAAAGTGTTCGCCGCGCTGAAGATCAGCCCGGAAGAGCAGCAGAACAAGTTCGGCTTCCTGCTGGACAACCTGAAGTTCGGTGCCCCGCCACACGGCGGCCTGGCCTTTGGTCTGGACCGTCTGGTGACCCTGATGGCCGGCGCCGAATCCATCCGCGACGTGATTGCCTTCCCGAAAACCCAGCGTGCACAGTGTCTGCTGACCAATGCACCGAATGCGGTAGACGAGAAGCAGCTGCGCGAACTGAACCTGCGCCTGCGCCAGAAAGCCGAGCCAGCCGCCTAAGGTTGGCCGCTCGCGGTATGTACGCAACAACGGGCCCCTCGACGGGGCCCGTTTTTTATGTGGTGCCTACTTGATAAAAGGTCACGCTGGCGTCATTTAAGCGCTGTAGCGTAGCGGTCATTGCCATCTGCTATGGCTGGAATTGGCAATTTCAATTTGAGCCTGGCAAAGGCCTGCTTTATAACCGCCGCAGCAGCCGGGCAAACCGGCCTTATTACGATAAATGTTTTCCCAAGGAGATCTTCATGGCCGTACTCGTAGGCAAACAAGCCCCGTTTTTTGCTGGTGAAAAAACCTTCTCCGCCGTACTGGGCGATGGTCAGATCGTAGACAACTACGCTTTCCAGGAAGCTACCGCCGGCAAATACGCCGTGGTGTTCTTCTACCCGCTGGACTTCACTTTCGTGTGCCCGTCCGAGCTGATCGCTTTTGATCACCGTCTGGCCGAGTTCAAAGCCCGCAACGTGGAAGTGATCGGCGTGTCCATCGACAGCCAGTTCAGCCACGCTGCATGGCGCAATACCCCGGTAGAAAAAGGCGGTATCGGCCAAGTGGGTTACACCCTGGTTGCCGACATCCAGCACGAACTGTGCAAGGCTTACGATGTAGAAGCTGACGGTGGCGTGGCCTTCCGTGGTTCCTTCCTGATCGACAAAGCCGGTGTGGTACAGCACCAGGTGGTAAACAACCTGCCGCTGGGCCGCAACGTGGACGAAATGCTGCGTATGGTTGATGCCCTGCAGTTCACCGAAGAGCACGGCGAAGTGTGCCCGGCTGGCTGGAACAAAGGCAAAAAAGGCATGACCGCTAGCGCCGAAGGCGTAGCGTCCTACCTGGCCGAGAACGCCAAAGACCTGTAATCCTGCCCCGCCAGCCGCCAGGTTGGCTGCAGGATGTCAAAAGCCCCGCGCAAGCGGGGCTTTTTGCATGGCGGCGTGCCGTGTCAGCGTGCCAGCAGGCGCTGCAGCGGGCGGTGCTGGATCAGCACCGTGATAAGGGCCAGGGCTGCACAAGCCCACCACAGCATGGCGCCGCCGTACTGGCCGTAAAACCAGGTACCGGCTGCGGGTGCATACAGCGTGCGGCCACCCCAGCCGGCGCTGTAGATGCCCAGGTAGCGCCCGCGCTGGCGGCCTTCCGAGCACTGCATCGCCACGGTGGACCACGTGGGCGACAGCAACACCTCGCCCAGCGTCAGTACCACCATGGCCAGAATCGGCCACACAATGTGGGTGCCCAGGTTCAGCAGCAGGTAGCTGCCGCCCAGCAACAGCACCGCCCCATGCGAACAACGCACAATGCCCCAGCGGTGGATGCGCCGCGCCACCCACACCTGCAGGCCCACCACCATCAGCCCGTTGAGGGTAAACAGGTAGCCGATCCACTGCGGCCCCAGCTGGTAGTGCTCGCGCAGGTACAGGCCCATGGTGCCGTACATCTGGTCGAATACCGCCACGATCAGCAATAAACCCAGCATGAAGCGCAGAAAGTCCGCATCGCGCCACGGCGAGGCCTGGCCTTCGTCGGCCTGCTGGCTGGCGATATGCAGCGGCGCCGCGCCGCCCAGGCGGCGGTAGGCGGCCCACACCCACAGTGCGGCCAGCAGGCTGGCACAGCCCTGCGCCACGAATACCCAATGGTAGCCGTAGGCCGCCAGCAGGCCGCCGGTAATGCCGGCCAGCGAGGTACCCAGGTTAAACGACATGCGGTACAGCCCCTGCGCCGTGGGGCGCTGCGCTGGCGAGCACGGCTCCAGCACCAGGCGCATATTGCAGGGGCGGAAGCTGCCGTCGGCCAGGCCGCTAGCCACCAGCAGCGGTACGTACACCCATACCGGCAGCGATAGCGCCAGGCTCAGGGTGAGCACGCCGCTGGCCAGCAGCAGCGCGGTAGCCAGGTGGCGGCTGTCGTAGCGGTCGGTCAGCGCGCCGCCCAGGTAGGAGCCGGCAAACATGCCCAGGCCGTAGCAGCTCATCAGCAGGCCGATCTGGGTGTAGGGCAGCTGGTAGCGTTCCAGGAAAAACAACGGCAGGAACAGCTTGGCAATGCCGCCCATGGTGTTGATCAGGGTGGCGGCGATCTGGATGTAGACAGATGCGGGCAAGCCGCGAAAAGGGGAAAGCAGTTTGCTCCCCAGGGTGGGGGCGAGTGCGGCCAACATGACGGTTCCTTGTGGGAGGGGAGGTGGGCCGGCAGCAAGGCCGGGCAGGCAATAGCGCCCACCCCAGCGTAACCGCATCGTCATGAAAATGGCAAAGCCTGGCCAGAAACGCTGCGTTCCTGGCAGAAAACAGCGGCAGGGTCAGGATTTCGGCAGCAAAGGCAGCAAGACAGGTAACACATTACCCAGCATCTGCCCCTGGGCGCTGGCAGCAGGGTGAATGCCGTCCGGCTGGAACTTGCCCAGGTCGCGCTCGAAGCCCTTCACCAGCAGGGGCACCAGTGGGGCCTTGCGCGCGCTGGCTACGTCGCGGAATACGGTCTGGAACTTGTTGCCGTACTCGGGGCCATAGTTCGGTGGCAGCGCCATGCCCACCAGCAGCACGCGGGTTTTTTGCGCTTGCGCCAGGCGTACCATCTGGTTCAGATTAGTCTGCATCTCGCCTAGCGGCAGGCCGCGCAGGCCGTCGTTACCGCCCAGCTCCAGTACCAGTACGTCCGGTTTGTGTTGCTGCAGCACACCCGGCAGGCGCGATAGCCCGCCAGCGGTGGTTTCACCGCTCAGGCTGGCATTGACAACCTGGTGCTGTGGCCCCAGTTTCTTTTGTAGCAAGCTCACCCAGCCCTGCGCCGGGTTCAGCCCGTAGGCGGCGGAAATACTGTCGCCGAACACCACAATTTTGCCGGCCTGAGCCAGCGGTGCGGCCAACAGGCAGGCCAACAACACATAGCGCTTGATCATCAACATGACATCCTCTTCGGTAAACAGCGCGATTCTGCGCGCCCAGGCAGTGACCCGGCAAGTAAGCTACCACGGCCAGCAGCTGGCCATCCTGCACGATGCCAGCCTGGCGGTGGCCGCTGGCGAGAGTGTGGCCATTGTGGGCGCCAGCGGCAGTGGCAAATCCACCTTACTGGCGATTCTGGCAGGGCTGGACGCGGCAAGTTCCGGCGAAGTCTGGCTGGCCGGCCAGCCGCTCTCTGCGCTGGACGAAGACGGCCGCGCCCTGCTGCGCCGAGAGCAGGTGGGCTTTGTGTTCCAGAACTTTCAGCTGATGCCGCAGTTCACCGCGCTGGAAAACGTGATGCTGCCGCTAGAGCTGGCTGGCCGTGCCGATGCGCGTAATGCTGCCGCCGCAATGTTGCAGCGCGTGGGCCTGGGCCACCGGCTGGACCACTACCCGCGCCACCTCTCTGGCGGTGAGCAGCAGCGCGTGGCGCTGGCGCGCGCCTTTGTGCTGCGCCCGGCGCTGCTGTTTGCCGACGAACCCACCGGCAACCTGGACCCGGCCACCGGCCAGCAGATCATCGAGCTGCTGTTCGAGCTGAACGCCGAAGCCGGCACCGCGCTGGTGCTGGTAACGCACGACACCACGTTGGCCGCACGCTGCGCCGCCGTGTACCGCCTGAGCGCCGGCGTGCTGGCACGGGGTGAGGCATGAAGCGGCTATCGTGGCTGATGGGCTGGCGCCTGCTGCGGCGTGAGCTGAAATCCGGCGAGCTCACCGTGCTGGCGCTGGCGCTGCTGGTGGCCGTAGCGGCCATGAGCAGCGTGGCCTTTTTTGCCGACCGTATCGATAGCGCGCTCACGCGCCAGGCCAGCCAGCTGCTGGCCGCCGACCTGGTGGTAAACAGCCGCGCACCGGCCGAGCCCGCCTGGCAGCAGCGCGCGCAGGCGCAGGGGCTACAGCAGGTGCCCACCGCCATCTTCCCGTCCATGGTGTTTGCCCGCGAGCAAGCCGTGTTGGCCAACCTGAAAGCCGTGGCCAGCGGCTACCCGCTGCGCGGCGAGGTGCAGATCCGCACCCGCCAGGGTGTGAAACAGGGCGTCTACAGCCCGGCGCCGGGCGAGGTGTGGGCCGATGCACGCCTGCTGCAAAAGATGGGCCTGCAGCTGGGCGATAGCGTGCGGCTGGGCAGCCGCAGCTTTGTGCTGGCGGCCGAAGTGCTGCGCGAGCCGGATGGCGCGGTAGACGTGTTCAACTTTATCCCCCGCGTGTTGCTGAACCACGCCGACCTGGCCGCCACCGGCCTGGTGCAGGACGGCAGCCGCATTCGCTACCGCCTGCTAGTGGCTGGCGATGCGGCACAGGTCAAAACCTACCGCGACTGGCTGGCGCCGCAGCTCAAGCCCGGCACGCGGCTGGAAGACATCGAAGAGGCGCGACCGGAAGTACGCAGCGCGCTGGAGCGGGCGCGGCGCTTTCTCGGGCTGACGGCCATCCTGTCGGTCACGCTGTCGGCCGCTGCTGTGGCGCTGGCCGTGCGGCGCTACCTGTCGCGCCACTGGCAGAGTGTGGCGGTGCTGCGCGCGCTGGGGCAAACCGCGCCCGAGGTGGCCACGGTATGGGGCAGCCTGTTCCTGTGGCTGGGTTTGCTGGCCGGTGTATTGGGCACGCTGGCCGGCTTTGGCGTGCAGGCGCTGCTGATTTATCTGGCGCGGCAATGGCTGGGTGATGGCCTGCCGCCGCCGGGCTGGCTGGCGTGGCTCACCGGGCCGCTGTCGGCCTTGATCCTGCTGGCCGGCTTTGCCTTGCCGCCGTTGCTGGCGCTGCGCCGCGTACCGGCCATGGCGGTCTTGCGTGCCGATGTGCCGGCCGGTAGTCGCTCGCTGTTGGCGCCGCTGCTGGCACTGGTGGCCTTGCTGGGCCTCACCGCCTGGCAGATTGGCGACGGCCCGCTGGCGCTGTGGCTGCTGTCTGGCCTGGGCGGCTTTCTGGCTGCTGTGGGTTTGCTGGCCTGGGGCATTGTGGTACTGCTGCGCCGTGTGCCGCTGGCTGGCGCGGTGGGCTGGCGCCACGGTGCGGCCAACCTGGCGCGGCGGCCGTGGCTGGCGGTGATCCAGATCGCCGCCTTGTCGGTCAGCCTGCTGGCGCTGCTGACGCTGACCGTAGTGCGCGACGACCTGATCGGCGCCTGGCAGCGCTCGCTGCCACCGGATGCACCGGATACCTTTCTGATCAACCTGCAGGCACCGCAGCGTAGCGATCTGACACAGGCTTTTGCCAAGGTTGGCCGCAGCGCGCCCGAAGCACTGCCCATGACCCGCGCCCGCCTGCTGGCCATCAACGGCAAGCCGGTAAAAGCCGCCGATTACGAGGACGAGCGCGCGCAGCGGCTGGTGGAGCGCGAGTTCAACCTGTCGTGGCGCGATGCGGCCAACCCCCGCAACCAGATCGTGGCCGGCCAGTGGTGGCAGCCGGGCAGCAGCACGCCGCAGTTTTCGCTGGAGGAGGGCCTGGCCAACACCCTGCGCCTGAAGCAGGGGGATACGCTGACCTTTGATATTGCCGGCACGACCTGGCAGGCACCGGTCACCAGCCTGCGCAAGGTAGCGTGGGACAGCTTTCAGCCCAACTTTTTCGTGGTAGCGCCATCCGGCTGGATGGGCGGCCAGGCCGCCAGCTACATTGCCAGCTACCGTGCGCCGGACGCCGGCTTCAATAACCGGCTGGTGGCTGCGCTGCCCAATGTGACCGTGGTAGACATCAGCACCATCGTGCGCGAGGTGCGCGCGGTGATCGATCGCCTGGCGCTGGCCATCGAAGCCATGTTCGCGTTAACGTTGGCCGCAGGCGTGCTGGTGCTGTGGGCGGCCATGGCCGCCACCCGTGACGAGCGCCTGTACGACGTGGCGCTGCTGCGTGCGCTGGGTGCCTCGCGTCGCCAGGTGCGCAGTGTGCTGCTGGCCGAGCTGGCCTGGTTGGGCGGCGTGGCCGGGCTGATGGCCGGTGGCGGCGCCATGGCGCTGGGCGCGCTGGTGGCGGTACAGCTGTTCAACCTGCCGCTGGCACTGAACCTGTGGCTGCTGCCACTGGGCATGCTGGCCGGGGGGACGGTGGTGGCGCTGGCGGCGTGGCCGCTACTGCGCCGCGTTACGCACACCCCGCCCAGTGAAGTGCTGCGCGCAAACTAGGAAAACGATATGGATGCACTGGTACTGGCGGCCATGGATAAATGGCCGAATGTGCCCGCCGTGTACGGCTGGCTGCGCCTGGACGCCCGCGGGCAGTGGTGGCTGCGCGACAGCCTGCTGAAACAGCCGGCGATGGTGGATTTCTTTCGCCGCAACTACGCGCGCGACGGCGAGGGCCGCTACTACGTGCAGAACGGCCCGCAAAAAGTGTATGTAGCGCACGAGGCGGCGCCCTATGTGGCCTGCCGCCACGGCGATGCCTGGGCGCTGATGCCGGACATGGCGGCCGACCGCGCCCGCCTGGCCTGGCTGGACGAAGAAGGCCGGCTGTTTGTGGAGCTGGGTGGCGAGCTGGCCATTGTGGACGACCGTGACTTGCTGGCGCTGTGCGAGCTGATCTGCCGCCCCGACGGCCGCCAGCCGGCCGACGCCGACTGGCAAGCCTGGGAGCAGGGCGCCCAGCCGCTGCAGCTGATGCTGCCAGAAGGCAGCGTCCCCTTGCGGCGCAGTGCGTTTGCCGAGCTGGAAGCCGCCTACCACCTGGTGCGTGTGCCACAGGCCTGAGCCCTGCAGGGTGTGGCCCTGCATGGTATGATCTGGCGGTTTTGGCAGATGCCAGCTGATAGCTTTTTTCTTACCGATGATACGACCTGTCCTCCGGCTGTTTTCCCTGTTGGCCGCGCTGTGCGCGCTGTGGCTGGCATGGGTAATCGTGGTGCCCGTCACCCCCGATCGCCAACCCTACACCGTGACCGTGGGCCTGAACCGCACCATGAGCCAGCTGGCCCGCACGCTGGAAGACGACGGCGCGGTGCGTAACCGCTACGTGATGGTAGCCCTGTCGCGGGTGATGGGCGTAGACCGCAAGCTCAAGCCCGGCCTGTATCAGTTTGGCGGTGCCACCGCCATGTGGCAGTACCTGAACCGCTTTGCCGATGGCCACCCGGACCAGTCCAGCGTCACCATCATCGAAGGCTGGCGCTTTGCCCAGTTCCGCAACGCACTGCGCAAGGAAGACGACCTGCGCCAGGACACCGCCGGCTGGAGCGATAGCCGCCTGCTGGCCGAGCTGGGCGTACCGGGTGACAATGCCGAAGGGCTGTTCTTCCCCAGCACTTATTTTTACACCCCCGGCAGTAGCGACCTAGACGTGTACCGCCGCGCCTACGAGAGCATGCAGCAGCAGCTGCAAACCGTGTGGGAAGCCCGTATCGCAGACCTGCCGTACACCACCCCGTACGAGCTGCTGATCGTGGCCAGCCTGATCGAGAAAGAAACCGCGCACGAGGCCGACCGCGCCATGGTGGCCAGCGTGTTTGTGAACCGCCTCAAGATCGGCATGCGCCTGCAAACCGACCCGTCCGTCATCTACGGCATGGGCGCACGCTACAACGGCAATATCACCAAGGCCGACCTGCGCCGCGACACGCCGTACAACACCTATACCCGTGCCGGCCTCACGCCCACGCCCATCGCCCTGCCAGGCCGCGCCGCGCTGGACGCTGCGGCCAACCCTGCCCAGAGCCGCGCGCTGTATTTTGTGGCCAAAGGCGACCGCAGCGGCACCTCACAGTTTTCCGAGACGCTGGACGAGCACAATGCCGCCGTCCGCGACTACATCCTGAAGAAAGGCAAGTAATGTCCAAGGCGCGCTTCATTACGCTGGAAGGCCTGGATGGTGCCGGCAAGAGCACCCATCTGGCCTTTATCCGCCGCTACCTGGAACAAGCCGGTATCGACACCGTGTTCACCCGCGAGCCCGGCGGCACCCCGCTGGGCGAAAAGCTGCGCGAGATCCTGCTGGATATCGATACCGAAGCCACGCTGGATACCGAAACCCTGCTGATGTTCGCCAGCCGCCAGGAGCTGGTGTCGTCGCTGATCCGCCCCAGCCTGGCCGCCGGCCGCTGGGTAGTGAGCGACCGTTTCACCGACGCCACCTTCGCCTATCAGGGCGGTGGCCGTGGCGTGCCGGCCGAGCGTATTGCCATCCTGGAGCACTGGGTACAGCAAGGCCTGCAGCCTGACCTCACCCTTCTGCTGGACGTGCCGCTGGAAGTCTCGCAGGCCCGCCTGTCGCAAAGCCGCCTGCCAGACCGTTTCGAGCGCGAGCGCGAAGACTTCCACCAGCGTGTGCGCCAGATGTACCTGGCCCGCGCCCAGGCCAACCCGGGCCGCTTTGTGGTGATCGACGCCCGCGGCGATATCGACACCATCCAGCAACACATTGCCGCTGCGCTGGCGCGCCTGCAGGAGGCCTGATGCACTACCCGTGGCAGCACGATGACTGGCAAAGGTTGGCCGCAGAGTTTGCCCGCCTGCCCAACGCCTGGCTGTTTACCGGCCCGGCCGGTATCGGCAAGAGCGAGTTTGCCCATCAGGTCGCCCAGGCACTGCTATGCGAAGCACCCGCCGCCGGCTACCACGCCTGCGGCCAGTGCCAGGCCTGCCACTGGTTTGCCGCCGGCAACCACCCGGACTACCGTCACCTGGCCCCGGCGCAAGACGACGAAGACGACGACGGCAAAGAAGGCAAAGCCACCAAGCGCAAGCTGCCGGTGATCAAGATCGACGGCGTGCGCGCCGTCATCGAGTTTGCCCACCTTAGCTCGCACCGTGGCGGCCGCCGCGTGGTGGTGGTGGAGCCCGCCGAAAGCCTGAACCCGGCTGCGGCCAACGCCCTGCTGAAAGTGCTGGAAGAGCCGCCGGCCGACGTGGTGTTCCTGCTGGTAAGCGGCGCCCCGCAGCGCCTGCTGCCCACCATCAAGAGCCGCTGCCGCCAGTTTCCGCTTACCGCGCCGCAGCCTGCCGTGGCGCTGGCCTGGTTGCAGCAGCAGGGCGTAGACAGCGCCGAGGCCGAGCTGGCGTTTCACGGTGGCATGCCGATATTCGAACACGACGCCGAGCTGGCCACCCTGCGCCGCGACTTTGTGCAAGCGCTTACCCAGCCCGCGCTGGCCAGCCTGCTGGCGGCAGTAGAAAAGCTGGACCGCCACAAGCTGCCACTGGCGCTGCCGCTGCAATGGCTGGGCAAATGGCTGCACGACCTGGCCAGTTTGAAGCTGGCCGGCAGCCTTCGCTATTATCCCGCCATGCAGGACGCGCAGCAGCGCCTGCTGCCGCGGCTGGACATACACAAGCTGATGGCCTGCCAGCGCGAGCTCAATGCCCTGGTGCCGTTCGGCCAGCACACGCTGGTAACGCGTCTGCAGCTGGAAGCCCTGCTGATGCACTATATCAAGGCCTTTAGCAACAAGGCCGCCTGACCCAACCCAACCGGTACCCTGCATATGGATAACGCAGCCAACAAGCCAGAAAAGCACGACGCCGGCCGCCCCGGCGTGCTCTCGCTGTCCATCAAGGAGCGTAGCGCCCTGTACGCCGCCTATATGCCGTTTTTGCGCAACGGCGGCATTTTTGTGCCCACCGCCCGCGACTACAACCTGGGTGACGAGGTATTCCTGCTGCTGACCCTGCTGGACGACCCGCAAAAAGTGGCGGTGCAGGGCAAGGTAGCGTGGATTACCCCGGCCGGTGCCAACAACAACCGCAACCAGGGCGTAGGCATCGAGTTTGCCACCGGCGACGCCGGCAAGCAGGCGCGCGACCGCATCGAAACCCTGCTCGGCGGCGCGCTGAACTCCACCCGCCCCACCCACACCATGTAATACGGCGCTGCCCGCCCGCGCCGTGCGGCCAACGTGGGCAGCCTGATGATTGGAACACCATGCTGGTTGATTCACACTGTCACATCAATTTTCCTGACCTGGCGGCGCGCATGCCCGAGGTGCTGGCCAATATGGCCGCCCACGGCGTGGGCCACGCCATGGTCATCGGCGTGAGCCGGCCCAAATACCCCGAGGTCATCGGCCTGGCCGAAGCGCACGCCAACCTGTTTGCCACCGTCGGCATCCACCCGGACGACCCGGACGCCGAGGAATTCAGCGAAGACGAGCTGGTGGCGCACGCCGCCCACCCCAAGGTAGTGGGCATTGGCGAAACCGGGCTGGACTACCACTGGTGCGAGGGCGATCTTGCCTGGCAGCACGAGCGCTTTGCCGTGCACATCCGCGCCTCGCGCCGCGTGAACCTGCCGCTGGTGGTGCACACCCGCAGCTCGGCCGACGACACCGTACGCATGATGCGCGAACACGGCGCCGACGCCGTGGGCGGCGTGATGCACTGCTTTACCGAAACCTGGGACATCGCCCGCGCTGCGCTTGACCTGGGCTTTTACATCTCGCTGTCCGGCATTGTTACCTTCAAGAACGCCGCCATCGTCAAAGAAGTGGCGCAGAAAGTGCCGCTGGACCGCCTGCTGGTGGAAACCGACTCGCCCTACCTGGCGCCGGTGCCGTACCGCGGCAAGACCAACGAGCCGGCTTACGTGAAGCACGTGGCCGAGCACATTGCCGAGCTGCGCGGCCTGCGCTTCGAGCAGGTGGCCGAGGCCACCACCGACAACTACTTCCGCCTGTTTGCCAAGGCGCAGCGCACCGGCGCATAAGGGGGCCGCATGACGCAGCTGACATGGACAGTGCTGGGCTGCGGCTCCAGCGGCGGCGCACCCGCCATCGGCTGCCGCTGCGCCACGTGTACATCCACCGACCCGCGCAACACCCGCACCCGCTGCAGCGCCTACGTGCGCATCGGCGACACCGGTGTGCTGATCGACACCGGGCCGGACCTGCGCCAGCAGGCGCTGCGGGAGGGCATTACCCGCGTGGATGCGGTGCTGTACACCCACCCGCACGCCGACCACCTCAACGGCATCGACGACCTGCGCGCCTTCTGCTACGTGAAAAAGGGGCCGATTGCGCTGTACGGCAACGACTTCACGCTGGACAACATCAGCAGCCGTTTTGGCTACGCGCTGGCACCACCGTCGCCGGTGTGGGACAAACCCGTGCTGCGCACCGAGCGCGTCAACGCGCCATTCGAGCTGGCCGGCGTTACCATTACGCCGATCCCGCTGCAGCACGGCCCCAGCTGGCCCTGCCTGGGCTGGCGCATCGGCAATACCGCGTGGCTGACCGACCTGTCCACTATCCCCGACAGCAGCCTGCCGCTGCTGGCTGGCCTGGACACGCTGTTTCTGGACTGCCTGCGGCCGGAACCCTACCCGTCACACCTGCACGTGGCCGCCGCGCTTGACTGGGCGCAAAGGTTGGCCGCAAAACAGACCTGGCTTATCCACATGACGCACCAGCTGGAATACCATGCGCTGCAAGCGCAGTGCCCGCCCGGCGTCAGCGTGGCCTGGGACGGCCTGCAGCTAGCCGGCTAGTACCACCGCCGCCACGGCGGCCAACCTTAACCCGAACCGAAAGCAAGCATGGAAACCCTGATTACCCTCTTTGTCGCCTTTGTTGGCCTGTTGTTTGCCGGCAGCGTGGCCGTGTTCTACCTGGGCTGCCTGGGCGTGACCATGGCCGCGCTCAACAATGGCCGCATCGTATGGGGCAGCCTCAGCTTTTTCATTCCGCCGCTGTCGCTGCTATTTGCGCTGAAACACCGCCAGCTGGTGGGCTGGGCTTACGGCTTTATCGTCAAAGGCGGCGCCATGACCGCGCTGATGCTGGGCCTGGGCTGGGCCAGCCTGCACCTGCTGCCCATGCCACAACACAACACCGGCCAGCTGATGGAACGCCTGCTGCCCAAACCGGCCGACCAGGCCAGCGCCCCGGCGCAGGCAGGCCCGGTGCAGCAGTAAGCTGTCCCTGCGCGTTCAAGCAGTAAAAAGCCGCCCGTGAAAACGGGCGGCTTTTTTATTGTCTTTCGGCCGGATCGGTTGTGGCGGGCACCTACTTTGCCCGGCAAGCCGGTACCGCATCATCGCCTTGCAGCGCGCGCAGCTGCCGCCAGCTGACACGCGGGCAGGCTTTCGGTTTTTTGGCTGGCTGGCACCAGCTGCGGTAGCTGCCTTCGTTCTGCTCGGCCAGGCATCGTTTGAAATCGGGCACCGACAGATACTTCGGCGGCAGCACGGCGTGTGCGGGCAGGGTGATGGCTGCCAGTGCGGCGGCGAGGGCGAGGTAACGTAGCTGGGGCATGGCAACTTCCTTTCTGTTTGGGTGGCTGGAGGGTAGCCGTAGTGTATTTGAATGGGGGCGGCGTGACTGTATTTACGCCAAGGTTGGCCGCAACACCGCCCGCGCCGCTTCTACCAGTACCTCGCTCAGCCGTGCCAGGCGGGGCGATTGCACCTGCCAGTGGTGCCAGTACAGCGCCACGTCCACCGGTTTGTCGGGCTGTAGTGGCAGCAGGGTGTCGGCCAGGCCGCTGGCGGCCAGCTGCACGTCGGGCAGCATGCCCCAGCCCAACCCCAGCCGTACCGCCTGCAGATAGGGGTCGGAGGCGGGCAGGAAGTGGCAGGGGTAGCTGTCGTCTGGCAGGCCGAAGTGCTGCAGCAGCCAGTCAGCCTGCAGCCGGTCTTTGTGGTTGTAGATCATTACCGGCGCACGGCGCAGCGCGTTGCGGCTGACGCCGCCAGCAAACCAGCGTGCGTGGTAGCTTGCGCTGGCCAGCGCCTGGTAGCGCATCACGCCCAGCGGGCTGGCGCTGCAGCCACGCATGGCTTGCGGCTCGGTGGAGATGCAGCCCAGCGCCATGCCGGCTTGCAGCAGGGTGTAGGTGTGGTCCTGGTCGTCCACGATCACGTCCAGCAACACGCGCTCGCGGATCAGGAACGGCGTCAGCGCCGGCAGGAACCAGCTGGCCACGCTGTCGGCGTTCACCGCCAGCGACACGCTGAGCATGGCGCTGTCGTCGCCGGCAAAGGTGGCGGCCAGGTCGGCTTCCAGCAGCGCGGCGCGTTGCAGGTGCTGGCGCAGCAGCTGGCCTTCGCGGGTGGCGCGGCAGGGGCGGCTGCGTACCAGCAGCGGCTTGCCCAGCACTTCTTCCAGCGCGCGGATGCGTTGCGAGATGGCCGATGGCGTGAGGTGCAGGTCTTGGGCGGCTTGTTCGAAGCTGCCGCTGTCCAGCGCGGCCAGAAAGGCTTCGCTGTGCTTGGGGTCGAGTTTCATGCTGGGCGTGCCGGGGTAAGTGAAGCCATATTAATGATAGCCAAGATAATTTAATCTTGCTGTTGTTGCACGCGCGGCGCCGCGATACTGGCGGCCAACCTTACCCGACGGAGATCACCATGCTGACTGCCAGCTATTTCAAAGGCCTGGGCCTGGGCGCCAGCCTGATCATGGCCATTGGCTCGCAAAACGCGCACGTACTGAAAATGGGCTTGCTGCGCCAGCATGTGGGGCCGACGGTGCTGGTGTGCATGCTGAGCGACGCGGTGCTGATTGCCGCAGGCGTGGCCGGTATGGGCAGCCTGATCCAGCACAGCCCGCTGCTGCTGGATATGGCGCGCTGGGGCGGCGCGGCGTTTTTGTTCTGGTACGGCCTGCGTGCCTGGCGGGCAGTGCTGGCCAATGACAGCTTGCAGGTTGCGGAAGGCGCGCAAGCCATGCCGCTGCAGGCGGCGTTGCTAACCGTGCTGGCGCTGACGCTGCTGAACCCGCATGTGTATCTGGATACCGTGGTGCTGCTGGGCAGCATTGGCGGGCAGGAGGCGGGCGAGGGCAAGCTGTGGTTTGTGCTGGGCGCGTGTACGGCGTCGGTGCTGTGGTTTACCGCGCTGGGCTATGGTGCGCGGCTGCTGGCACCGCTGTTTGCGCGGCCGCTGTCGTGGCGGGTGCTGGACGGCGTGGTGGGCACGGTGATGTGGACGCTGGCCGGGGCGCTGGCCTTGTCCTGATGCGCACGGCAGGCATGAAAAAAGGCGGCACCGTGCGGGTGTCGCCTTTTTTGTCGTGGTGCGGTGGCGTGCCACCGCACCGTGGAAAAGCCAGAGCCGTCGTCGTTCATGCGCGGGCCTCCTGGGTGTCGACCAGGCGCAGCCGTTCTTCGCGTTCGCTTTCAATGAAGTGGGCGATCATGGTGCGGTAGATCTTGGCGGTGAGGGCGGCGTCGGCGCCCAGCTCGCCGGCCAGGCGGGTGACGCGGCGCATTACCTGGTCTACGCGCTTGCCGTCTTCTACTTCGGCATCGCTGTGTTTGAAGGCGGCGGCTTGCTGCACGTACAGGCCGCGGTGGGCGATCATGCTGACGATGGCGCGATCCAGGCTATCGATCTGGGTGCGGACTTCGTCCAGGTTGCGGCATTGGTAAACCCATTCCATTTTCTGCTCCTTGATACGGTGGTGTGGTGGCGGCTGCGGCCAACCTTGACGTTGGCCGCATGGGCGGTTCAGTAGTAGTTCAGGCCCATGGCGGCCTTGACCTCGGCCAGCGTTTGCGCGGCCACGGCGCGGGCTTTTTGCGTGCCTTCCTTCAGCATGGCCAGCACGGCACCGGGGTCTTGTGCGTAGTGCTGGCGGCGGGCGCGAATCGGCGCCAGCAGCGCTTGCAGGATGTCTTCCAGCTCGCGCTTGATCACCGCGTCGCCCAGGCCGCCGCGCTGGTAGTGGGCTTTCAGTTCGGCCACACGGTGGGCGTCGGGGTGGAATACGTCCAGGTAGGTAAACACCACATTGCCGTCTACCTGGCCTGGGTCGGCCACGCGCAGGTGATTGGGGTCGGTGTACATCATTTTTACTGCCTGGCTGATGTCGTCGGCGCTGGCGCCCAGCGTGAGCGCATTGCCCAGCGATTTGGACATCTTGGCCTTGCCATCCACGCCCGGCAGGCGGGCGCCGGCGTCGGGCACCACGGCGCGGGCTTCTACTAGCACCGGCTCGGCCACGCTGCCATTGAAGCGGCGTACGATTTCGTTGGTCTGCTCGATCATGGGGATCTGGTCGGCGCCTACCGGCACGATGGTGGCCTTGAAGGCGGTGATGTCGGCGGCCTGGGCGGCAGGGTAGGTCAGGAAGCCAGCCGGGATATCGCGCTCGTAGCCGCGCAGCTTGATCTCGTCCTTGATGGTGGGGTTGCGTTCCAGCCGCGACACGGTCACCAGGTTGAGGTAGTAGGACGCCAGCTCGGTCAGCTCCGGTACCAGGCTCTGGATGAAAATGGTGCTCTTGGCCGGGTCGATGCCCACGGCCAGGTAGTCCAGCGCCACTTCCAGCACGTTTTCGCGCACTTTCAGGTAGTTGCCCATATTGTCGGTGAGCGCCTGGGCGTCGGCCAGCAGCAGGAACTGCGGGCAGCGATCCTGCAGGATGACGCGGTTGCGCAGCGAGCCCACGTAGTGGCCCAGGTGCAGCGGGCCGGTGGTGCGGTCACCGGTAAGAATGATGTCTTGGGGGGAAACTGTGTCCAGTAAGCTCATGCCGATCTCCGTGATATCGGGGAGGCTGAGTAGGCGCTGGGGAGGGTGCTGCTTGGTGTGAAAAACCCGGGCGCCTTGTCAGCTGCTCCCGGGTTTGCTTTACGTACGCAACCGCGGTGCCGCCGTTAGAGGCGCCACCAGGAAAAAAAGAAAAATGCGGATGCGTGTTTGGTATTCATGGGCTTTATAAAAGCACGGTAGTCAGGCCGGCGTCAAGCGCCGTTGTGTTGCCGTGTTGCGGGGCAGCATCGATAAACAAAACGCCGCGACAGGCGCGGCGTTGAGCGGGGGCGTACCTGCTTAGCCCGCTGGCGGCAGGGTGTCGGCAAAGCTGGGCTGGGCGGCCAGCTTGTCGGCCAGCCGCGCCAGGTTGGTGTAGCTATCGCGCCACGCCAGCTGCGGGAAGCGGAAGTCCAGATAGCCCAGCATGCAGCCGGTAGCGATATCGGCCAGGCTGTAGCCTTCGCCGTTGCACCAGTTGCGCTCGCCCAGCATGGCAGACAGCGCGGCCAGGCCACGGGTGACTTTGCCCTGCTGGCGGTCTATCCATTCCTGGCTTTGCTGCGCTGGCGGGCGGCGGCCTTCCACCACGATATTGGCGGCGGCATCGCATATGCCGTCGGCCAGCGCCTCGAAGCGCCGTGTTTCGATGAGCTGGCGCTTGTCTTGCGGCAGCAGGCGCGATACCGGCGAGATGGTGTCCAGGTATTCCACAATCACGCGCGAATCGTACAAGCTGCTGCCGTCGTCCATCAGCAGCACCGGCACTTTGCCCAGCGGGTTGAAGTCGGCCACGGTGGACGTGCTTTCCCACGGAATATCCAGCTGTAGTGGACAGTCGATCTTTTTCTCTGCCAGGACGATGCGCACCTTACGGGCGTAGGGGCTGGTTAGCGAGGCGATCAGTTTCATGGGTAGCCATCAAAAGAGTGAGTGGAATGAGTGCGTTATAGCGCATAGCCTAGGCAGCAACATAGCACAATATTTATGCATACTGTGTAAAGTGTTATCGAATTTCTACTTTGCCGTTAATGTTCAGCTGAATCACGCTCTGGCCGGGCTGAAAGTTTACCGGCGCCACATCGGCTGCCGGCGCGGCGGCCATCTCGGCTTTGGCACGCATCATCATCGGGTAGTGCGGCTGGGCGCTGCCGATACTCAGCTCGGTCACCTGCTGCTGGTGTTTGCCCAGCGCCTTGCCCGCGGCGGTGGCCTGGGCCTGCAGCGCAGCAATGGCTTGCGGAATCAGCTGCGCTTCGGCCTGGCTGCGGCTGCGGTCGGATACGCCAAACTGTACGCCTTCCAGTGCCATGTATTTTTGCAGCCGGGCGATCAGCTCGGCGGTGTCGGCAAACTCGCTGCTGCGCAGTTTTACTTCGGCACGGGCTTGCCAGCCGATGATCTTGCCGTTCTTGTCGTAGTCCGGCCAGGTGTTGTAGCTGCCACTGCTGAACGTTACCTTGCGGTAGGCTTCGGCGTCCTGGCGGGCGCGGTTCAGCGCCTTGTTGATGCGGTCGGCCAGCTGGCCGGCCTGCGGCTGGCGGTCTTGTACGTACAGGCTGGCGTTGATTTCGTCGTTGGCCAGCTCTTGGCTGGCGTTGGCGGACAGGTTCAGTACCGTGACGCCAGCGTCGGCAGCCATGGCGGCCGCGGGCAGGGTGCACAACAGGGTCAGGGCGGGGAGCGTCAGGCGCATGGCGGGTTTCCTTGTCAAAAAACAATCAGACTGTGCGGCAGGCTGCCGGTTCTCTACCCTAGCGCATTCTGCTGTGTGGCGGGCATGAAATGGCGCGGATAGCGTGATTTCATGCGCGGGCGGCCAGATAAGACAAACCCGGCCACCGGTGCCGGGTTTGTCGGGTGCCAGGCGGCGATCAGCCTAGCAGCAGCGCGTCGTCGTCGATGGCTTCACCACGGGTTTTTTCGAACATCGCCAGCAGGTCGGTGACCTGCATGCGGCTGCGGTCTTCCCCCGCTACGTCCAGTACCACGCGGCCCTGGTGCAGCATCACCGTGCGGTGGCCGTGGTCCAGCGCCTGGCGCATGGAGTGTGTCACCATCAGCGCGGTAAGCTGGTTCTCGTGCACGATGCGGTCGGTCAGCTCCAGCACGAAGGCGGCGGTTTTCGGGTCCAGCGCGGCGGTGTGCTCATCCAGCAGCAGGATGCGCGACGGCTGCAGGCTGGCCATCAGCAGGCTTACCGCCTGGCGCTGGCCGCCGGACAGCAGGCCCATGCGGTCTGGCAGGCGGTTTTCCAGCCCCAGCTTCAGCGTGGCCAGCTTGTCGCGGAACAGCTCGCGCAGGCTGCGGTTCAGCGCCGGGCCAAAGCCGCGCTTGCGGCCACGGTAGTAGGCCAGTGCCATGTTTTCTTCGATGCTGAGGTTTTCGCAGGTGCCGGCCATCGGGTCCTGGAACACGCGGGCTACCAGCCCGGCGCGCTGCCAGCCCGGGGTACGGGTCACGTCTTTGCCATCAATGTGCAGGCTGCCGCTATCCACGATCACGTCGCCGGCCAGCGCGTTCAGGAAGGTGGATTTACCGGCACCGTTACTGCCGATGACGGTGACAAACTGGCCACTGTCGATCTGCAGCGACAGGCCACGCAGCACCGGGTTTTCGATCGGCGTGCCGGGGTTGAAGGTTTTGAACAGCGTATCGGCGCGCAGCATCAGCGGGCTCCTCCGGGTTTACGGGCCAGCTTGGCCTTCAGCTTGGGCAGTACCAGGGCAAAGCCCACCAGCAGTGCGGTAATCAGGTTGAGGTCTTGCGCCTGCAGGCCGATAAAGTCGGCGTTCAGTGCCAGCGCAATCAGCAGGCGGTACAGCAGGGCACCCAGCACGGTGGCCAGGGTAATGACCCACAGCGTGCGCGACGGCAACAGGGTTTCGCCAATAATCACGGCGGCCAGGCCGACCACAATGGTACCCACGCCCATCGAGACATCTGCCCCGCCCTGGGTTTGCACATACAGGGCACCCGCCACGGCAATCAGCGCGTTGGACAGCGCCATGCCGGCCAGCACCATGCGTTCGGTGGCAATGCCCTGGGCACGCGCCATGCGGGCGTTGGCGCCGGTGGCGCGCATGGCCAGGCCGGCTTGCGAGGCAAAGAACACATCCAGCCCCAGCTTGGCGACCACGATCAGTGCGGCCAACATGGCCGGCTGTACCTGCCAGGCAATGTCGAAATTGTCACCGATAAACGGGCTGAAAATGGTGGGGCTGCCGATCAGCGGCATATTGGGCGCACCCATGATGCGCAGGTTGATCGAATACAGCGCAATCATCACCAGAATGGACGCCAGCAGCTGCAAGATGCCCAGGCGTACATTCAGCCAGGCCGTCAGCCAGCCAGAGGCGGCGCCAGCCAGCGCGGCCACGCCGCAGGCCAGCCACGGGTCGTGCCCACCGGCAATTAGTGTGGCCGCCACGGCACCGCCCAGCGGGAAGCTGCCGTCGGCGGTCAGGTCGGGAAAGTCGAGAATGCGGAAGGAAATCAGCACCCCCAGCGCCACCAGGGCGAAGATCAGGCCGATTTCCAGGGCACCCATCAGGGCGATCAGGGTCATGATGCGGGTCTTTCAATGGCAACGCGCAGCTCGTGGCTGCGCGATAGGGTGGCAGGTTGGCCGCAGGGTGTGCGGCCAACCTGACGGGCTTACTTCACGGTGTCGGTGGCTTCTTTCAGCAGTGCCGGGCTCAGGGTAACGCCCTGTTTCTGTGCGGCAGCCGGGTTCAGGCTCAGCGACAGTTTCTCGCCCACTTGCGGTGCAATGGCACCGGCTTTTTCACCTTTCAGGATGCGCACCACCAGCTTGCCGGTCTGGCGGCCGATGTCGTAGTAGTTCTGGCCTAGGGCGGCAATCGCGCCGCGTTTTACCGAGTCGGTATCCGACGCTACCAGTGGCAGCTTGCCCTGTTGCGCCACGGCTACCAGCGACTCATAGGTAGACACCACATTGTTGTCGGTGCTGGTGTACAGCACGTCTACCTTGCCGATCAGGTTCTTGGCGGCCGGGGCCACGTCCACGGTACGCGGGGCGGGGGCTTCTACCAGGCTCATGCCGCGCTTGGCCAGCTCGGCTTTCAGCTCTTTGGCCACCACCACCGAGTTCACTTCGCCCGGGCTATACACCATGCCCACGCGCTTGGCACCCGGCTTGATCTTGGCGATCAGGTCCAGCTGCGGGGCCAGTGCCAGCTTGTCGGACACGCCGGTAACGTTGGTTTTGGAAGGCTTCCAGCTCGGTACCAGCTTGGCGGCTACTGGGTCGGTTACGGCGGTAAACACCACAGGAATGCTGCGGGTGGCGGCCACGGCGGCCTGGGCGCTAGGGGTGGCGATGGCCACGATCACGTCCGGGGCATCACCGACGAATTTCTTGGCAATCTGCGCGGCGGTAGCCGGGTTGCCTTGTGCGCTCTGGTATTGGTATTTGATCTGTTTGCCCGGCTCGAAACCGGCAGCTTTCAGCTCGTCTTCAATGCCCTTGCGCGCGGCATCCAGTGCCGGGTGGTCCACGATGGCGGTAACGGCTACCGATTTTTGCTCGGCGGCGTGGGCAAACAGCGGCAGGCTGGCAGCCAGTGCTGCAGCCAGAAGGGTACGGCGGGCAATCATGCTCATCTTGCTAGCTCCGGGGCGTGACAGGGTGTTGTGTAATGCGGTATTTGCGCAATGATATGGCAAAGCGCCGGGGCTTTCAGATTGTGCAAAGCAATAATATTCCAAATATTGTATTCAAAAAGTAGAATGTGCCAACTTGGTGCGTGCACAAAAAGAATGCGGCCAACAAGGTTGGCCGCAGGGGGTGAATGCTGGCGAATTATGTAGTGGCTTTATTTCATCCGCCGCTTAGTCCAGATACTCGGCCCCGGGCAGCGTAAAGAAATCGATAAATTCCTCGCTGCTCACCAGCAGGTCAAATAGCAGGGCGGCATCGTCAAAATGGCGGCTCCAGCGGCTGCCGTATTCGGCGTGTAGCCGGTTTATTTCGTCGGCGGCCAGGCTGCGCACCAGGCTCAGGCTGATTTTGCGGCCATCTTCCAGGTAGCCCTTGGGGCTGTGCACCCACTGCCATAGCTGCGCGCGGGCAATCTCGGCGGTGGAGGCTTCTTCCAGCTGCTGGTGAATCAGCACGCAGCCGCGCCCGCTCATCCAGGCGCCCAGGTACTGTATGCCCACGCTGATATTGTTGCGGATGCCTTGCTCGGTAATGGGGGCTTCGGGCTGGAAGTTCAGCAGGTCTGCCGCGCTGATGTGCACGTCGTCGCGCTGGCGCCCCAGCTGGTTGGCCGCATCGCCCAGTACGCTGCGGTAGGCATCCAGCGCCAGCGGTACCAGCGCGGGGTGGGCTACCCAGCTGCCATCGTAGCCGTCGCGCGCTTCGCGCTGTTTTTCTTGGTAGATCGCCGCCATAGCCTGGTCGTTGGCCGCCGGATCGTGTTTGTTGGGGGCCAGTGACGACATGCCGCCAATGGCTGGTGCGCCGCGCTGGTGGCAGGTCTTGAGCAAGAGCAGGGCGTAGGAACGCATGAATGGCACGGTCATGCTGATGCGCTCGCGGTCTGCCAGGCAGAAGTGCCGCGCCTGGCAAAACGCCCGGATGCAGCTGAACAGGTAGTCCCAGCGCCCGGCATTCAGCCCGGCGCTGTGTTCGCGCAGGGCGTACAGGATTTCATGCATCTCGAACGCCGCCAGAATGTGTTCGATCATCACGGTAGCGCGAATGGTGCCGGTGGGCAGGCCCAGTGCGGCCTGTGCGGCCACAAACACGTCGTTCCACAAGGCGGCTTCGTGGTGGTTTTCCAGCTTGGGCAGGTAGTAGTAGATGCCTTTGCCGGCGGCATGCAGGGCGCTGGCGTGGTGAAAAAAGCTCAGGCCAAAGTCGAACAGGGCGGCGCTGACGGGCTGGCCATCAACGCGCAGGTGCTTTTCGGCCAGGTGCCAGCCGCGTGGGCGCACCATGAGCGTGGCAGGGGCCGGGTTCAGCTGGTAGTGCTTGCCTTCCGGGCTGTGGTAGCTCAGCGTGCCGCGCCAGGCATCGCTCACGTTCTGGTGGCCACTCACGATATTGTCCCAGCCGGGGCTGGTGGCGTCTTCGAAATCTGCCATGAAGCAGCTGGCGCCGGCATTCATGGCATTGATCATGGCGCGGCGCTCTACCGGGCCGGTGATTTCTACCCGGCGGTCCTGCAGGTCGGCGGGCAGCGGCGCAATTTGCCAGTCGCCATCGCGGATGGCTCGTGTGTCGGGCAGAAAGTCGGGCAGGTAGCCGGCGTCCAGCTGGGCCTGGCGCTGCTGGCGCTGTAGCAACAGGCTACGCCGCCGGGTATCGAACTGCCGGTGCAGGCTGGCAATGAAGTTAAGCGCGTCATGACTGAACAGCGCTTCATGAGCCGGTTTTACCGGGGCCAGTATTTCCACGCCTTGCGGCAGCTGCAACGCCATGTCTCTCTCCGTTTTTGACGGTGTCATGGCCGCGTGGCGTGCGAACCCGGCACCAGTTTTTGCCAGTGTACTTGTAAGGCCGGTAATGAAACAGGCGTAAAAATCGATAACATTTTTTACTTTTATGGCAATAAAAGCGGCGGCGGTTTGGCTACGCTGCGGCCACATTTTGTGCATTGTTCCGGCATGCAATGGCACTTGGCGCTATTTTGGCCTACTTATTGAAACAAAATAGCAGTGACTGCCCTATCGGACAGTGTTGTGCCTGATTTGCACAGCATCAGGGTGGAATGCTGCACGGCTTGGCGATGCTTTGGCATAGACCTGGCGCCTTGCTGTGTATTGGAGTCTGTATCCAATGTGGCGCAGCCACGCTGCGGCTTGAAAACGCGCATGGCCCTGCGGCATAGTCGCGCCCTTGCGCGCCAGCCTGACACAGGTGGGCGCCACGTGGACCACAACAACACTGACAAATCTGGCTGCTTACGCGCTCCACGAGAGCGCGTTTTCATTAGGCCGGGCAGGGACAAGAGAATGAGTTTGTTACGCAAAAAAGACGTCCATCAGATGATGGCCGCATCGCAAAGCGCCGGGGGGCTGCGCAAGGAGCTGTCGGCATTTGACCTGACCATGCTGGGTATTGGCGCCATTATCGGCACCGGCATTTTTGTGCTGACCGGCACCGGTGCCACGGTAGCCGGCCCCGGCCTGGTACTGTCTTTTATTATCGGCGCCATTGCCTGCGGCTTTGCCGCCCTGTGCTACGCCGAGTTTGCCGCCATGCTGCCGGTGTCCGGCTCTACCTACACCTACGCTTACGCCACGCTGGGCGAGCTGGTGGCGTGGATCATCGGCTGGGATCTGATGCTGGAGTACCTGCTGGCGTCCTCGGCGGTATCGGTAGGCTGGTCTGGCTACTTCCAGAGCCTGCTGGCCGGCTTTGGTGTGCATCTGCCTGATGCGCTGACCGCTGCTGCAGGTGCGCGCCCAGGTGTGGACACCGTATTCAACCTGCCGGCCTTTGTGATTGCCATGCTGGTGACCGCGCTGCTGGCGTTCGGTATTAAAGAATCCAAACGCGTGAACAACGTGGTGGTGCTGATCAAGGTGGCGGTGGTGCTGGTGTTTATCGGCGTGGCGGTATGGCACGTGAAACCGGCCAACTGGAGCCCGGCGCTGCCTTACGGTATGGATGGCGTATTCCATGGTGCGGCCATCGTGTTTTTCAGCTTTCTGGGCTTTGACGCGGTAACGTGTGCCGCCGAAGAGGTAAAAAACCCGGACAAGGACATTCCGCGTGGCGTGTTGTGGTCGCTGGGTATCTGCTCGCTGCTGTACGTGGTGGTATCGGCCATCATGACCGGCATTGTGCCGTACATGCAGTTCAAGGGTATCGATCACCCGGTATCGCTGGCCCTGCAAGTGGCCAAGCTGGACTGGTTTGCCGGCTTTGTCGACCTGGGCGCGATTCTGGGCATGCTGACCGTGATTCTGGTGATGACCTACGGCCAGACCCGCATCCTGTTTGCCATGTCGCGTGATGGCCTGCTGCCGAAGATTTTCAGCGACGTGCACCCGAAATACGGCACCCCGTACAAGGCAACCTGGCTGATTGGCACCATCATTGCGCTGATCGCCGGTTTCGTACCACTGGGCACGCTGGCCGAACTGGTGAATATCGGCACCCTGGCGGCGTTCTCGCTGATTGCTGCCGCCATCATCGTGCTGCGCAAGCGCGAACCGAACCTGCCACGCAAGTTCCACTGCCCGGGCGTGCCCTACGTACCGGCACTGGCCATCGTGTTTTGCGTATTCCTGATGAGCCAGCTGTCCTGGCTGACCTGGGTATGCTTTGTGGTGTGGCTGCTGATTGGTTTGGTGGTGTACTTTGGCTACTCGCGCCAGCGTTCGCTGCTGCACAAAGCCTGATGCTGACGGCAAGACAGTAAGCTGACCCAAACAAACCCCCCGTCCACGTACGGGGGTTTTGTTTGTCTTGGGCTGGGGCCGGCTTGCTATTGCCGATGGCGATAGTTGGCCGCAGCGCAGAAAAGAAAAACCCCCGTCGGATGACGGGGGTTTTTGACGCAGACGGCGGGGTCGAGTCGCCGTTTGATGTCGTAAAGCTTAGTGGAACTGCTCTTCTTCGGTAGAGCCGGTCAGTGCAGTAACCGAAGACTTGCCACCCTGAATTACGGTGGTGATGTCGTCGAAGTAGCCGGTGCCCACTTCCTGCTGGTGCGATACGAAGGTGTAGCCACGGTCGCGTGCAGCGAACTCTGGCTCCTGTACCTTTTCCACGTAGGCGGACATGCCGCGTGCCACGTAGTCTTGTGCCAGATCGAACATGTTGTACCACATGTTGTGGATACCAGCCAGGGTGATGAACTGGTACTTGTAGCCCATGGCGCCCAGCTCGCGCTGGAACTTGGCGATGGTGGCATCGTCCAGGTTTTTCTTCCAGTTGAAGGAAGGCGAGCAGTTGTAGGCCAGCATTTTGCCCGGGTGTTTGGCGTGCACGGCTTCGGCGAAGCGGCGGGCGAATTCCAGATCCGGGGTACCGGTTTCGCACCATACCAGGTCAGCGTATTCGGCGTAGGCTACGGCGCGGCTGATGGCTTGTTCCAGACCTTTTTTGGTCTTGTAGAAGCCTTCGGCAGTACGCTCGCCAGTCAGGAACGGCTTGTCGTTTTCGTCGTAGTCGCTGGTCAGCAGGTCGGCAGCTTCGGCATCGGTACGGGCGATCACCAGGGTAGGCACGCCGTATACGTCGGCAGCCATACGGGCAGCGATCAGTTTCTGCACGGCTTCCTGGGTCGGTACCAGTACTTTGCCGCCCATGTGGCCACATTTTTTCACGGAAGCCAGCTGATCTTCAAAGTGCACGCCGGCAGCACCAGCGCGGATCATGGCTTTCATCAGTTCGTAGGCGTTCAGTACACCACCGAAACCGGCTTCGGCATCGGCTACGATCGGGGCGTAGTAGTCTACGAAACCGGCCGCACCTTTTTCCAGGCCTTTGGAGTGCTGGATTTCGTCAGCGCGGGTGAAAGCGTTGTTGATGCGCTCTACCACTTTCGGCACCGAGTCAACTGGGTACAGCGACTGGTCCGGGTACATGGCGGCGTATTCGTTGTTGTCGGCGGCAACTTGCCAGCCGGACAGGTAGATGGCCTTGATGCCAGCTTTGACTTGCTGCATGGCCTGGCCGCCGGTGAGCGCGCCCAAGCAGTTGATGTACGGCTCGTTGTTCACCAGATTCCACAGCTTCTCGGCGCCAGCACGGGCAATGGTGTGCTCCACTTGCAGCGAGCCGCGCAGACGCTCTACATCAGCAGCGGAGTAACCGCGTTTGATGCCTTTCCAGCGCGGATTGGTATCCCAGTCGTGTTGAATGGCGGCGATGCGTTGTTCGCGAGTAGTCATGGTAAACCCTTCACTTTGATAGTTTCGTTTTGCCGGTAAGCCGGCACTCCCAGTTTCTCTTGATGCGGGCCGGTGTTCCGGCCTTTCTGCGTCTTACCGCCACCGGATTTGGGGGTGGCTCTGGCTGCCGGAAACCGCCCCGGGTAAGGGGCTGGCGGGCCGTGCAGTAGCGCTGTTGTGGAAACATTTAAGCATAAAAAAAACCGGAAGTGTGCAGTGCAGCAAAAAAAAATCCTTTGTTTTCAATTGGTAACAATCATGCACGCAAACGAACCGATTCGAACGCTTGTTTTGGTGCGCTTGCGAAAAGAATGGCAAAGAAGCGCGCATGGAAAAGCCAGCAGCAGGGGGCTTGAAATCCACCACGATGCCCCTATCTGCAAAAGGTCTTTTTGACTTCAGCCAAATGGAAGCGTCATGCAGGAAAATCAGAATATCCAAGCAGAAGAAGTGCTTGATCAGGGCCAGACCCCGAATGACAACGCGGCAGATACCGCAGAAACCCGCGTCGCTGCACTGGAAGCCGAAGTTGCAGAACTGAAAGAGCAGTATCTGCGTGCACGGGCCGAAACCGAAAACGTACGCCGCCGTGCTGCCGATGATGTGGTGAACGCCCAGAAATTTGCCGCCCAGAAGTTCGCCTCCGAACTGCTGGCGGTAAAAGACAGCCTGGAAATGGCACTTTTGGATCAGTCCGGCCAGTTTGAAACACTCAAGTTTGGCGTAGACCTGACCCTGAAGCAGCTGAGCGCCGCTTTCGAGAAAGGCCAGATCACCGAGATCAGCCCGCTAGGTGAAAAGCTGGACCCGCACAAACACCAGGCCATCAGCACCGAGGAATCGGAAGCCGAAGCCAATACCGTGGTGCGCGTGATGCAAAAAGGCTACCTGATTGCCGACCGCGTACTGCGCCCGGCCATGGTGGTGGTGGCCAAGCCCAAAGCCTGAAGGCCAGCGTGGTGTGAGTCCCTCTTGAAATTGTGGCGATAGCCAATATCTGACAGAACAACAGGCCGCTGCGGCCAACCCCGCGGCGGTTTAAGAGACAAAGTTTGACGAAAGGAATAGCCAGTCATGGGCAAAATTATCGGTATTGACCTGGGTACAACCAACTCGTGCGTGGCCGTAATCGAAGGCGGCAACCCGAAAGTAATCGAGAACGCCGAAGGCGCACGTACCACCCCTTCCATCATTGCTTATATGGAAGACGGCGAGATCCTGGTAGGTGCACCGGCCAAGCGTCAGGCGGTAACCAACCCGAAAAACACCCTGTACGCGGTGAAGCGCCTGATTGGCCATCGTTTTGAAGACAAAGAAGTGCAGAAAGACATCGACATGATGCCTTTCGAGATCATGCGCGCCAAAAACGGCGATGCCTGGGTAAAAGTACGCGACCAGGAACTGGCCCCGCCGCAGATCTCTGCAGAAGTGCTGCGCAAGATGAAAAAAGCCGCCGAAGACTACCTGGGCGAAGAAGTGACCGAAGCCGTGATTACCGTACCGGCTTACTTCAACGACAGCCAGCGTCAGGCCACCAAAGACGCCGGCCGTATTGCCGGCCTGGACGTAAAGCGCATCATCAACGAACCGACCGCTGCTGCGCTGGCCTTTGGCCTGGCCAAGCAGGAAGGTGACCGCAAGATCGCCGTATACGATCTGGGCGGTGGTACCTTCGATATCTCCATCATCGAGATCGCCGACGTAGACGGCGAGCACCAGTTTGAAGTGCTGGCCACCAACGGTGACACCTTCCTGGGCGGCGAAGACTTCGACCAGCGCGTGATCGACTACATCGTGACCGAGTTCAAGAAAGAACAAGGTATCGATCTGAAAAACGACGTGATGGCCCTGCAGCGCCTGAAAGAAGCCGCTGAAAAAGCCAAGATCGAGCTGTCGTCCGCCACCCAGACCGAGGTGAACCTGCCGTACATCACCATGGACGCCACCGGCCCGAAACACTTGGCTATGAAGATTACCCGCGCCAAGTTCGAAAGCCTGGTGGACGAGCTGGTACAGCGCTCCATCGAGCCGTGCAAAGTGGCACTGAAAGACGCAGGCGTATCGCTGGCCGACATCACCGACGTGATTCTGGTGGGTGGTCAGACCCGTATGCCGAAAGTACAGGAAGCGGTAAAAGCCTTCTTCGGCAAAGAGCCACGCCGTGACGTGAACCCGGACGAAGCCGTAGCCGTTGGCGCTGCCATCCAGGGTTCCGTGCTGTCGGGCGACCGTAAAGACGTGCTGCTGCTGGACGTGACCCCGCTGTCGCTGGGTATCGAAACCATGGGCGGCATCCTGACCAAGCTGATCCAGAAGAACACCACCATCCCGACCAAAGCGTCGCAAGTGTTCTCCACCGCCGCCGACAACCAGACCGCGGTGACCATCCACGTGCTGCAAGGCGAGCGTGAAAAAGCCGCGGCCAACAAGTCGCTGGGCCAGTTCAACCTGGGTGATATCCCGCCGGCACCGCGTGGCGTACCGCAGATCGAAGTGGAGTTCAACATCGACGCCAACGGTATCCTGCACGTGTCTGCCAAAGACAAGGCTACTGGTAAGCAAGCCAACATCACCATCCAGGCTTCGTCCGGCCTGTCCGAAGACGAAATCCAGCAAATGGTGCGCGATGCCGAGCTGAACGCCGAAGAAGACAAGAAATTGTCCGAACTGGTCCAGGCCCGCAACCAGGGTGAAGGCCTGATTCACAGCGTGAAAAAATCGCTGACCGAATACGGCGACAAGATCTCGGCTGACGAAAAATCCGCTATCGAAGCCGCGCTGAAAGAAGCCGAAGAAGTGATCGGCGGCGACGACAAGGAAGCCATCGATGCCAAGGTTGAAGCGCTGATGACGGCCTCGCACAAACTGGCCGAGCACATGTACGCCGACAAAGGTGCCGAAGGCGCCACTGCCCAGCCACAGGCTGATGGCAAGAAAGATGACGGCAACGTCGTAGACGCCGAATTCGAAGAAGTGAAGAAGTAAGCTTCTGCGATAACGGCAAGGCACAGGCCCTTTCGGGGGCGCTGTGCCTTTTCCTTGATGGGCGGCCAAGCCAAAGGTTGGCCGCAGGCTGCAGCAAACGGCCCGGCGGTGCGCGCAAGTACACGGCCCGGCACGGTGTGTAGCCCTTCTTTTCAGAAGCAGGCTCCTGCATGTGGGCAGGGGTTTGCCAGCAATGCGGCCAACCTGCCGGTTGGCGCTAGGGTGATACAGCATGGCGAAAAAGGATTTCTACGAGGTACTGGGCGTCAATCGTGATGCGTCGGACGACGACATCAAGAAGGCCTATCGCAAGCTGGCGATGAAGTACCACCCGGACCGTAACCCGGACAGCAAGGAAGCAGAAGACAAGTTCAAGGAAGGCAAGGAAGCCTACGAGATCTTGTCCGACCCGCAAAAGCGCGCCGCCTACGACCAGTACGGCCATGCCGGCGTGGACCCGCAAGCCGGTATGGGCGGCGGTGGCCAGGGCTTTGGCGGCTTTGATTTTGGCGATATTTTCAGCGATATCTTTGGCGGCGGCGGGGGTGGCCGTGGCGGGCGCAGCAATGTGTACCGTGGCTCCGACCTGCGCTACAACATGGAAGTGTCGCTGGAAGAAGCGGCGCGCGGCTGCGAAAAGCAGATCCGCATTCCTTCGCACGAAAACTGCGACGTCTGCCACGGCAGTGGCGCCAAGCCGGGCACCCAGCCCAAGACCTGCACCACGTGCGGCGGCCACGGCCAGGTACGCATGAGCCAGGGCTTCTTTTCCATCCAGCAAACCTGCCCCACCTGCCATGGCAGCGGCAAGCAGATTACCGACCCGTGTCATAAATGCCACGGCGCTGGGCAGGTAAAGACCCACAAAACGCTGAATGTGAAGATTCCGGCTGGTGTGGACGAGGGCGACCGCATCCGCCTGTCCGGCGAGGGCGAGCCAGGCCAGAACGGTGGCCCGTCGGGCGACTTGTTCGTGGTGATTCATGTCAAGAAGCACAGCGTGTTCGAGCGCGACGGCAAAGACCTGCACTGCGAAATGCCGATCAGCTTTACCATTGCCGCGCTGGGTGGCGAGGTGGAAATCCCTACGCTGGACGGCATGGTGAAGGTGAAAATTGCTGCCGAAACGCAAAGCGGCCGTGTTTATCGCGTGCGTGGCAAGGGCGTGAAATCGGTGCGTGGCAGCGATGTTGGCGACCTGATGTGCCATGTGGTGGTGGAAACACCGGTGAACCTGACCGAGCGCCAGCGCGAGCTGCTGCGTGAATTCGAGGCCATCAGCCAGGGCGATGTGGCTACCCACACCCCGCGAGCCAAGTCGTTTGTGGACAAGCTGAAGGATTTCTTCGGCTAAGCTTATCGATATATTGTTGTGGCCAAGACGCACCGTGAGGGTTTCCCCGCGGTGCGTTTTTTTCTTTTTGGGCAATCATCGTGCGTGCAGCGGCGATTGTCTGACAAATAATGGTTAATGTATCCAGGCATCTAGCTCTACAGGTTTTGTTTCAGTATGGTTGCGGCTTCGCAAAGCAGGCGGTTACGACCTGCGCGATGCGGTAGCCACTGACCAGGCTGCCGGCTTTGTGGGAAAGCAAATACCTGACATCAAAGGAGCAAACATGCAGGAACTCGTAGATTTTCTGAACGGCTGGATCTGGAGCAAAGGGCTGATTTTCCTTTGCCTGGGTGTGGGCCTGTACTTTTCTATCCGTAGCCGCTTTGCACAGGTACGCCACTTTGGCGAGATGATCCGCCTGATGTTTGACGGCAAGAGCGATAGTAGTGGTATCTCGCCATTCCAGGCTCTGGCCATGACGCTGGCTGGCCGTGTGGGTACCGGTAACATTGCCGGTGTGGCTACGGCTATCACCTTCGGCGGCCCTGGTGCCATTTTCTGGATGTGGATGGTAGCCTTCCTGGGTGCCAGCTCGGCCTTTGTCGAATCGACCCTGGGCCAGATCTACAAAGAAAAGATCAATGGCGAGTACCGTGGTGGCCCGGCTTTCTACATTGAAAAAGGCCTGGGCATGAAGCCCTTCGCTATCGTCTTTGCCATTGCCACCATCTTTGCTTGCGGCGTGCTGCTGCCGGGTACGCAATCCAACTCCATTGGTGCCGGCCTGGAAAAAGCACTGGGTATTGACCCGAATGTCACCGCTGCGATTCTGGCGCTGATGCTGGGCTTCATTATCTTTGGCGGTGTAAAACGCATTGCCAAGTTTGCCGAGATCGTGGTGCCGTTCATGGCGCTGGCTTACATCATTGTGGCCTGCGTGGTTGTTGCCCTGCATATCGACCAGCTGCCAAGCGTACTGGCATTGATCATCAAGAGTGCCTTCGGTATGGACGCCGGCTTTGGCGCCATCCTGGGTCTGGCGATCCAGTGGGGCGTGAAGCGTGGCGTGTACTCTAACGAAGCCGGCCAGGGTACTGGCCCGCACGCCTCGTCTGCCGCTGCGGTATCGCACCCGGCCAAGCAAGGTCTGGTGCAGGCATTCTCGGTGTATGTGGATACCCTGTTCGTGTGCTCGGCTACCGCTTTCATGCTGCTGATTACCGGCCAGTACAACGTACAAGGCCCGGATGGCCAGGCCATGTTTACCGGTATTGCCGGTGTGGCTGCGGGCCCGGGCTACGTGCAAACCGCCATGGAAAACATCATGCCGGGTTTTGGTAGCGTGTTTGTGGCTGTGGCACTGTTCTTTTTTGCCTTCACCACCATCATTGCCTACTACTACATCGCCGAAACCAATATTGCCTACCTGAACCGCAAGGTAAACCGCCCTTGGCTGACCCTGGTGCTGAAAGTGGGCATCATGGCTACCGTGGTATACGGCACCGTGAAAACCGCCGACCTGGCCTGGGGCCTGGGCGATATCGGTGTGGGCATCATGGCATGGATGAACATTGCCGCCATCCTGATGCTGCAAAAGCCGGCCTTTATTGCGCTGCGCGACTACGAAGCACAAAAAGCACAGGGCCTGGACCCGGTGTTCCACCCGGAAAAACTGGGTATCAAGAATGCCGACTACTGGACCGGCAACCAGGCAGAAGACAATCTGGCAGCCGAGCGCAAGCATGGCGGCCAACCGGTATACGACAAGGTTTGATATCCTTGCCGCAATCCGCTACACCATCACGCCGGGGAAACCCGGCGTTTTTTTATTTGAGGCCTGTATGGATCTGCTGCATTCCACCTGGTTCTGGGTATTGATGATTGTTGCCCCGGTGGGCACCGTGATTGCCACGCTGGCGCGCATGTCGCGCAAGACCGGCGATGGCAAGCTGCCGCCCGGCGTGCTGCCCGGTACCTATGCGCCGTCCAGCAAGGATGGCAGCCTGTATCGCCGCCCCGGCGAAGCGGCCCCCGCCGCAGAAGACACGCCGCCCGAACAGCGCTAGGTGCAGGGTTGGCCGCAGTGCGGCCAACTTGTGCTGCCGCAAATCGTATTGAACTAGTGCTGTCAGCCTGGTCTTAGCTTTGCTATCTTCATGCCCGTCCTGACACCTCTTGCTGAAAGACCTTCATGTTTGCCAATCGCTACTTTCCCGCTACCCGCCTGCGTCGCATGCGCCGTGATGACTTTTCCCGCCGCCTGATGCGTGAAAACGTGCTGACCACCAACGACCTGATCTACCCGGTATTTGTACTGGAAGGCGAGGGCCGCGAGGAAGAGGTAGCCTCCATGCCCGGCGTCAAGCGCCAGAGCCTGGACAAACTGCTGGACACCGCCGCCGAAGCCGTGGCGCTGGGCATTCCCATGCTGTCGCTGTTTCCGGTCATCGAAACCGGCAAAGATAACTCCGGCGAAGAAGCCTACAACCCCGACGGCCTGGTTCCCACCGTGGTGCGTGCACTGAAAGCGCGCTTCCCGCAGCTGGGCATCATGACCGACCTGGCGCTGGACCCGTATACCGTACACGGCCAGGATGGTCTGCTGGACGATAGCGGCTACGTGCTGAACGATGAAACCACCGAAATTCTGGTGCAGCAGGCGCTGTGCCACGCCGCCGCCGGTGCCGACGTGCTGGGCCCGTCCGACATGATGGACGGCCGCATCGGTGCCATCCGCAGCGCGCTGGAAGACGAAGGCTTTATCCACACCAAGATTCTGGCGTACAGCGCCAAATACGCGTCTGCCTTTTATGGCCCGTTCCGCGACGCAGTCGGCTCGGCGGCCAACCTGGGCAGTGCTGACAAATACACCTACCAGATGGACCCGGCCAACCTGGACGAAGCGCTGTACGAAGTGGCGATGGATCTGGAAGAAGGCGCCGACATGGTGATGATCAAGCCCGGCATGCCCTACCTGGACGTGATTCGCCGCATCAAGGACACCTTCAAGGTGCCCACCTACGCCTATCAGGTGTCCGGCGAGTACGCCATGCTGAAAGCCGCCGTGCAAAACGGCTGGCTCAATGAAGAAAAATGCATGATGGAAAGCCTGCTGGCGTTCAAGCGCGCCGGTGCCGACGGCATTCTTACCTATTACGCACTGGACGCCGCGCGGGTGATTCGCCGCGCTTAAGCTATCGCACGCCCTGACATGCAATGCGGCCAACCCTGGCCGCATTTTTTATGGCTGGCGCGCCGCTTTGGCGGCAAACATCACGCACTGGCGGCCGGTAGCTTCCAGTACATCCAGCGTCGGCGTGCGCTTGCTTTTGATCTGCATGGCACGGCAGCCGTAGGGAAAGCGCACATCGTGCGTAATGTAGTAGTGCTGGCAGTGGCGGCACTGCGGGGTAGGGGCGGGCTGGCTCACGGTAGAACGGGCAGGGCGATCAACAGCCGGCTATTGTCGCACGGCACGGTAACACTCACCCCCGGAAAATCGCGCGAAACTGTCCCTGATAATATGGCGGGCAGGGGTCTAGAATGGTGACAGAAACATTGCTGACATGTGCTTCCAGCGCAGCGGCCACACACCAGGAATCGCCCATGAACCCGACCTACCTCGCCCATCTGCAAACCACGCTGGCGCAAATCCGTGCCGACGGTTTTGAAAAGCCCGAGCGTGTGATTGCTACCCCGCAGCGCGCCGGTATCACCCTGAGTGGTGGCCGTGACGTGCTGAACTTCTGCGCCAACAACTACCTGGGCCTGGCCGACGACGCCCGCCTGATTGCAGCGGCCAAGCAAGGCCTGGACGACTACGGCTACGGCTGTGCCTCGGTACGCTTTATCTGCGGTACCCAGCAGGTACACAAAGACCTGGAAGCGGCGATTTCCGGCTTTCTGGGCACCGACGACACCATCTTGTATTCCAGCTGCTTTGACGCCAACGGCGGCGTATTCGAAACCCTGCTTTCCGAAGAAGACGCGGTGATCTCGGACGAGCTGAACCACGCCTCCATCATCGACGGCGTGCGCCTGTGCAAGGCCAAGCGCTTCCGCTACAAGAATAACGATATGGCCGACCTGGAAACCCAGCTGCAAGCCGCCGACGCCGCTGGCGCGCGCTTCAAGCTGGTGGTCACCGACGGCGTGTTTTCCATGGACGGCATCATCGCCGACCTGAAAACCCTGTGCGACGTGGCCGAGCGCTACGGTGCCATCGTGATGGTGGACGATTCGCACGCGGTAGGTTTTATCGGTGACAGCGGCGCCGGCACCCCCGAGCTGTGCGGCGTGGCCGACCGGGTGGATATCTACACCGGCACGCTGGGCAAGGCGCTGGGCGGCGCATCCGGCGGTTATGTGTCGGCGCGTCAGCCTATCGTGGATCTGCTGCGCCAGCGTTCGCGCCCCTATCTGTTTTCCAACACCTTGGCCCCGGCCATTACCGCCGCCAGCCTGAAAGTGCTGCAGATCCTGCAAACCGCAGAAGGCGACACGCTGCGCGCCCAGCTCAAGCGCAATGCCGATTACTTCCGCAGCGCCATGAGCGAGGCCGGCTTTACGCTGGTGCCGGGCCAGCACCCCATCATTCCGGTGATGCTGGGCGATGCCAAACTGGCCGGCGATATGGCCGCCGCCCTGCTGGACGAAGGCGTATTTGTCACCGGCTTTTCCTACCCGGTGGTACCCAAGGGCAAGGCGCGCATCCGCACGCAGATGTCTGCCGGCCACACGCTGGACCAGGTGCAGCACACGGTTGCCGCCTTCATCAAGGTTGGCCGCAAACTGGGCGTGATTTGATTATTGATTGGCCACGAGTTCCACGAAAGGACACGAACGCCTAGCTACCGCCCCCGCTACAAACACAGACAAAGCCTGCCATTCTGCGCAAAGCGCATGACAAAGCGGCAGTTCGTGTTTTTCGTGGGGTTCGTGGCCAGGGGTTTGCCGGAGCTTGTGGCGACCTGAAGAGATACTGACATGAAAGCACTCGCCAAACTGCAGGCCGCCCCCGGCCTGAGCATGACCGATGTACCAATGCCGGCAGTGGGCCATAACGACCTGCTGATCAAGATCACCAAAACCGCCATCTGCGGTACCGATATCCATATCTGGAACTGGGACGACTGGGCGCAAAAAACCATTCCGGTACCCATGCACGTGGGCCACGAGTACGTGGGCGTGGTGGCCGGCATGGGCTCGGAAGTACAGGGCTTCACCATTGGCCAGCGCGTTTCCGGCGAAGGCCACATCACCTGCGGCTACTGCCGTAACTGCCGCGCCGGCCGCCGCCACCTGTGCCGCAATACCACCGGCGTGGGCGTGAACCGCGAAGGCGCGTTTGCCGAATACCTGGTGATCCCGGCGTTCAATGCCTTCCCGATTCCGGACGACATTTCCGACGACCTGGCGTCTATCTTCGACCCGTTCGGCAACGCCGTGCACACTGCGCTCAGCTTCAACCTGGTAGGCGAAGACGTGCTGATTACCGGTGCCGGCCCCATCGGCATCATGGCGGTAGCCATCGCCAAGCACGTGGGTGCACGCCACGTGGTGATTACCGACGTGAACGATTACCGCCTGGAGCTGGCACGCCAGATGGGCGCCACCCGCGCCGTGAACGTTGGCCGCGAAGACCTGAAAACCGTGATGCAGGAACTGCACATGACCGAAGGCTTCGACGTGGGCCTGGAAATGTCCGGCAACCCGCACGCCTTCCGCCAGATGCTGGACGTGATGAACCACGGCGGCAAGGTAGCGCTGCTGGGTATCCCGCCGGCCAACACCTCCATCGACTGGAACCAGGTCATCTTCAAGGGCCTGGAGATCAAGGGTATCTACGGCCGCGAGATGTTCGAAACCTGGTACAAGATGGTGGCGCTGATCCAGTCTGGTCTGGATATCACCCCGATTGTGACCCACCACTTCAAGGTGGACGACTTCGAAGCCGGCTTTGCCGCCATGCTGTCTGGCCAGAGCGGCAAGGTGATTCTGGACTGGCAGTAAGCACGGGCACGAAACCTCGTGCATGGCTTATCGAACCCGGCTACGGCCGGGTTTTGTTTTATCAGCATGCTGCGGCCAACCTTCTGCCGGCCAGCGGCAGGGCGGGCGCTCGAACGCTAGCCAGCCATGCTAGAATCGGGTGAGATCACACAAGAATTCAGGGATAAAGCGATGTCTGGCAATAGCATGGGTTTGCTGTTTACTGTTACCTCTTTTGGCGAGAGCCACGGCCCGGGAATCGGCTGCATTGTGGATGGCTGCCCCCCGGGGCTGGCGCTGACCGAAGCCGATATCCAGCTGGAACTGGACCGCCGCAAACCCGGCACCAGCCGCCACGTTACCCAGCGCCGCGAGCCGGACGCTGTCGAGATCCTGTCCGGCGTGTACGAGGGCAAAACCACCGGCACGCCCATCGCCTTGCTGATCCGCAACACCGACCAGCGCAGCAAAGACTACGGCAATATCGCCGACACCTTCCGCCCCGGCCACGCCGACTATACCTACTGGCACAAGTACGGCATCCGCGACCCGCGTGGCGGCGGCCGCTCCTCGGCCCGTGAAACCGCCGTGCGCGTGGCGGCCGGTGCTATTGCCAAGAAGTGGCTGAGCGAGCAGTTCGGCATTGTGATTCGCGGCCACATGACGCAGATCGGCGACGTGGCCATCCCGTTCAAGAGCTGGGATCACGTAGACACCAACCCCTTCTTCGCCGCCGACGACTGCGTGGTGCCGCAGCTGGAAAGCTATATGGACAGTATCCGCAAGAGCCTGGACTCGGTGGGCGCCCGCTTGCGCGTGGTAGCCGATAATGTGCCGGTAGGCTGGGGCGAGCCGGTTTACGACCGCCTGGACGCCGACATCGCCTACGCCATGATGAATATCAATGCGGTGAAAGGCGTGGAAATTGGCGCCGGCTTTGGCTGCGTTACCCAGCGTGGCAGCGAGCACGGCGACGAGCTCACGCCCGAAGGCTTTGCCAGCAACCACGCCGGCGGCATTCTGGGCGGTATCTCTACCGGCCAGCAGATCGAAGTATCCATGGCCATCAAGCCGACCTCGTCCATCGCCCAGCCGCGCCGCAGTATCAACAAGGCCGGTGAAGCCATCCTGGTAGAAACCCACGGCCGCCACGACCCGTGCGTGGGCATTCGCGCTACCCCCATCGCCGAGGCGATGCTGGCCCTGGTGCTGATCGACCATGCGCTACGCCACCGCGCGCAGTGCGGCGACGTGCGTGTAGACACCCCGCGCATCCCCGGCAGCATCGGCTAAATTGACATTAACCTATCGCACCCTGATGGATGCCTGACCATGTTCAAGAACCTGTTCGACAAGCTGTCCCGCAAAGACGACACGCCGCAGGCGGCCAACGAGCCCGGCACCGCGCCGGGGGCAGGCAAGGCACAGCCCGCCAGCCAGGCTGCGGCTAGCCCGGCGCCGGTGCTGCCGCACACGCTGGGTTTTGTCACGCACCAGCCGCTGCACGATATGCAGCTGCGTGTGGTGGCCTACGAGTTCATGGTGCGCGATGCGGTCAAGCGCCGTGAATCCAGCGCCAGCCAGTGGTCGCAGTTCGACCGCCTGATGATCAGCACGCTCATCAATATGGATGTGTTCCGCCTGCTGGCCTTCCGCCGTGCGCTGGTGCATATCTCTACCATTTCGCTGGGCGACCCGGCGCTGGAAGGCTTTCCGGCCGAGCGCGTGATTTTTGTGCTGAACCCGGCCATGGACGAGCCGGTGACCGCCGACACCATCAGCAAAATCGACGCGCATCGCGCCGCCGGCCGCCGTTTTGCCATCGAGCCGGCGCTGTTTGGCCATAGCGTGTTGCCCCCGCCGCTGCAGGACGAGCTGCTGTCGCGCATGGACATGCTGATCATGGACTTTGCCGCCCCGGCAGACGAAGTACTGGCACCCTTTATGGACCAGCTGCCAGGCAAGTACCCGGCGGCGCGCTGGTACGCACGCAATATCGGCTCGGCGGAAGAGTTTGACGTGTGTGTGAAAACACCGGGGGCGGCCAAGCGCTTTGCGCTGTACCAGGGTAGCTTCCTCACCAACTTCCACCCGGTGCCCAATGCCAAGGCCGATGCCAGCCAGATGCGCGTGCTGGAAATCATGCGCCTCTTGCGCGCCGGTGCCGAAAGCCGCGAGATCGACGCGCAGTTCAAGCTGGACTCGGTCCTGCTGTTCAAACTGCTGCGCTTTATCAACTCGCCGATGAACGGCCTGTCGCGCAAAGTCATGACCATTGAAGAGTCGCTGATGCTGCTGGGGCGCGAGTCGCTGTTCAAATGGCTGACCATGCTGCTGTTTACTTCCCGCAAGAGCGAAGATGGTCGCTCGCTGGCGCTGCTGGAGCGCTCGCTGTTCCGCGCCCGCTTCATGGAGGCGCTGGGGCAGCAGGGCGGTAATCACAAGCTGGAGTGCGAGCACCTGTTCCTCACCGGCATGTTCTCGCTGCTGGATTCGCTGATGCAGGTCGAGCTCACCGATGCGCTGTCGCCGCTTGAGCTGCCACCCACGGTGATTGATGCGCTGCTGAACCAGCATGGCCTGTTTGCGCCTTACCTGGCGCTGGCCATCTCGGCCGAGCAAGACAACCACGAGCGCATGACCACCCTGGCCCGCATGCTGAAGCTGGACGCGGAAGACGTAAACCGCATCCACCTGGACGCCATGGTGTGGGCGCAGGAAATCCTGGGGCAAAACGCAGACTGAGTCTGCCCCGCCCCGCCCGCTACGCCAAACACCGCCTTGTGCGGTGTTTTTCATGTTGGCCGCCATGCCGCTGGCTTGCTCGGAATATTTGAAAGGCCTTGGCAGTTTTTTAATCTTTTATCAGCACGGCCATGTTTGTATATTGTCGCTATCAGCAATCAAGCAAGGAGTCAGTGATGAGCAGCGTTTTCGCATCCCGTCAGGTAGAGCGTCTGGTGCGCGGCATGGACACCGCCGACGGCGCAGGTGTCAAACTCAAGCGCGTGCTCACGCAAGACCTGCAGCGCCGGCTCGATCCCTTCCTGATGCTGGACGAGTTTCGCTCCGACAACCCGGGCGACTATATCGCCGGCTTCCCGCCGCACCCGCATCGTGGATTCGAAACCGTTACCTATATGCTGGCCGGCCGTATGCGCCATCGCGACAGCGGCGGTAACGAAGGCCTGCTCGGCCCGGGTGGCGTGCAATGGATGACCGCCGGGCGCGGGGTCATCCACTCCGAAATGCCCGAACAGGAAGAAGGCCTGATGCACGGCTTTCAGCTGTGGATCAACCTGCCCGGCGCCCGCAAGATGATTCCTGCTGCCTACCAGGACATCCCTGCGGCCAACATTCCGCTGCTGCAGCTGGAGCATGGCATCAGCGTCAAGGTCATCGCTGGCCACTACGGTGAGCAGGCAGGCAGCATCCAGCAGCCCGATACCCAGCCGCTGTATCTGGACATCAGCCTGCCGGCGGGGCAGCAGCTGGATGTTGCCATCGAGCCGGGCCACAATGCCTTCATCTATGTGTATCAAGGCAGCCTGGAGGTGGTAGGCCGTGCGGTGAGCGCCGGCCATATGGCCATCCTGTCGGCGCAAGGGGAGGGCGTGTCGCTCGCCACAGCCGAGGGGGCCCGCGTACTGGTGCTATCCGGCCAGCCGCTCAATGAAAGCATTGCCCAGTACGGCCCCTTTGTCATGAACACCCGCGCCGAGCTAGAGCAAGCGTTTGACGATTACCAGCAAGGCCGCTTGGCCTGAGGAATCCACCATGAACGACATCGTCCGCCGTATACAGCCCGCCAGCAAAGACATCGGCTTCATCGTACGCCGCCTGCTGCCGGCCATCGGTACCCGCAGCATCGGGCCTTTTGTGTTTCTCGACCATATGGGCCCGGCACACTTTGCCGCAGAAGGCACGGCCGGCGATGTCCGCCAGCACCCGCACATCGGCTTGGCCACCGTCACCTTTCTGCGCCAGGGCACCATGATGCACCGCGATAGCCTGGGTACCGCGCAGCGTATCACGCCGGGTGACATAAACCTGATGGTGGCCGGGCGCGGCATCGTGCACTCCGAGCGGGTGCCAGCCGATGTGCGCCAAGCTGGCCAGGCCATTGAAGGCCTGCAAATGTGGCTGGCGCTGCCGCAAGCCGACGAGGTCTGCGAGCCCGCCTTTCATCACTACGCCGCCAGCGCACTGCCCGTCTGGCAAGAAGGCGGTGCCCAGCTACAGCTGCTGATAGGCCATGCGGCCAACCATCAGTCGCCGGTACGCACCTTTGCCCCCACACTCTATCTCTCCTGGCAGCTGGCCGCCGGTGCCAGCCTCACCCTGCCGACTCATGTAGCAGAGCGTGGCCTGTACCTGTTTGATGGCAGCGTGCAGATCGGGGACGAAACCATCCAGGCGGGCGAGCTGGTGGTGCTCGGTGACACAGCCAGCCAGATCAGCACATCAGCAGGCGCCAGCGGTGTACTGTTTGGTGGCGCCCCGCTGGACGGACCGCGTTATCTGGACTGGAACTTCGTGGCCAGCGACCGTAGCCGCCTGCAGCAGGCGCGTGACGACTGGGCCAATGGCCCTTTTGCCATGGTAAATGGCGAAAGCGAGTTTATTCCGCTGCCCTGATCCATCGGCTGGCACATTACACCTCAGCAAGTTGGCCGCCTGCGGCCAACTTTTTTGCTTTTTGGTGCCGTTGCAAATCAACACCTTAAGCAAATACTTGCAGTTTATTGCGGGGTAAGTGTTGACGGGTTTTGGCTGTCTGGGTATAGTTCGCCTTCTCAGCTGACGACGCAAACGAAACAAGCCAGTCAGCACCGCTCTTTAACAGACCAAATAACCGATAGGTGTAAGTGTCTGGCTAAGCCAAATACTTGCACTGCAAAGATTTAG
>NZ_VMTV02001077.1 GCF_007644035.1 Vogesella mureinivorans
GCTTCGAGGATGGCTGCATCGTGCCGATGGCTCAGACGACGGATCGCATCCTGGGCGTGCCCGAACAGGGTCAGCAGATGCTCAAGCGCCGCGGCACTGATCGGCGGCTGGTCGACGCCACAGACCAGCTCGGCGCCTTCGACGGCATGGCTGATGAGGTAGGCGTTCAGGGCGATGTCGTCCTTCAGGTAGAGCTCCTGCTTGCCCTGCTTGAGCTTGTACAGCGGCGGCAGGCCGATATAGATGTGTCCGCGCTCGATCAGCTCCGGCATCTGCCGGTAGAAGAAGGTCAGCAGCAGTGTTCGGATGTGCGAGCCATCAACGTCGGCGTCGGTCATGATGATGATGCGGTGGTAGCGCAGCTTGTCCGGGT
>NZ_VMTV02000851.1 GCF_007644035.1 Vogesella mureinivorans
GAGAAATTGCAAAACTTGTGCACCGAAACCGCCAGCTGCCCCTTCTTCAATTGTGACAAGAACTTCATGTTCGAGCGCAAGGCGACGGACAAGATCTTCGTCAAGCGGTTTTGCAAAACGGGCATCTGCAACCGTTGTAGAAAGTCCGGCGGCTGCCAGTTCATCGGCGGCAGCAAGTGCCTCCTGCAAACGGGTACCAAAGCCCAACAGTGCCACCTTACTTCCCTCGCGAAGGATGCGTCCCTTACCAATTTCAATCAATTCGCCACGTCCCGGCAGTTTAAGACCAACGCCTTCACCGCGTGGATAGCGGAACGAAATTGGCCCCTGATCATAGGCTGCCGCCGTGCGCACCATATTCATCAATTCCAGT
>NZ_VMTV02000227.1 GCF_007644035.1 Vogesella mureinivorans
AGGAGGTCTACCGCTACGCGCCCTCGCAGTTTCTGGCGGTGTCGGTCGACCTGCCCCTGGTGGGACAGGTGCTGGAGGCCAGCGCGGATGCGCCCTATCTGTGCGTCGCGATCGACATCGATGCCCAGCAGATCGCGGAGCTGATCGACCAGGTCGAGCCGATCGAGCGGGCACCACGCGACACGCCGCGTGGGCTGTTCGTCGGCGCGCTGGATGAGGCAACGCAGGACACCGTGCTGCGGCTCGCGCGCCTGCTCGCCGCGCCGCGAGAGATCCCGGTGCTGGCGCCCCTGCTGATGCGCGAGTTCCATTTTCGAGTGCTGAGTGGCCCCTTCGGTGCATCCATCGCGCAGATGGCGATGGCCGGCAGCCA
>NZ_VMTV02000982.1 GCF_007644035.1 Vogesella mureinivorans
TGGCCCGTGTGCCCGCCACGCCCGAGCCGCTGGACGAGGCCCACGCCCGCGCCCGGTTCGAGGCGCGGCTGGCGGGCCGCATGACGGCGGCGGCAGGGCCGGCGGCGGGTGAGGCATGAGCGAGGAATTCCAGACCGATCTGGGTTTCGACGCCGTGGACGCGGCGCCCGACGACCAGACCTTCGTGGTGGACATCGACGGCTATGAGGGGCCGCTGCACGTGCTGCTGGCGCTGGCCCGCACCCAGAAGGTGGACCTGCTGAAGCTGTCGATCACGAAGCTGGCGGAGCAGTATCTGGCCTTCGTGCACGAGGCGCGCAGCCGCAACTTCTCGCTGGCGGCGGACTATCTGGTGATGGCCTCGTGGCTGGCC
>NZ_VMTV02000807.1 GCF_007644035.1 Vogesella mureinivorans
CTTGACGGTTTCGTCGGCTTCGTCGGTGGTGTCGTTGCTGGTCGGTACGGTCACGGTGAAGCTGGTGACGCCGGCCGGGACGGTGATCTTGCCGGTGGCAGGGTCGTAGCTCACGCCGTTGCTGAAGGTGGCGGTGCCGTAGTCGTCAGCGGTAGCGGTGCCGTCTTGCAGCGCAAAGTCGAAAGTGGTGGCGCTGGACGAAGCATTGGACAGCTTGACGGTGAACGCTAGGCTATCGCCTTCGGTGGCAGACACGTCGTTCGGGTTGGCCGCAGACGGGTCAGGCTTGCCGATGTGCTCGATGGTCGGCGTTTCGTCGTTGTCGAGGATGGTACCGGTGGCGTCTTTACCGCCGATGCTCAGCTTGACGGT
>NZ_VMTV02000231.1 GCF_007644035.1 Vogesella mureinivorans
ACTTTAGGCTATAAGAGGCTGACTAAAAGCAATCCAATCTCATGCCAAATTCTATTGTATAAATCTCGCTCTAAAGGCCGAAAAAATCAGCGCTCGACACGGACTCATTGTCACCACCCGTCACCTAAAATCTACTCAGCGTCGGCAAAGGAGCCATGGGTTCTAGCAACTAACTTACCTGTTGAAATTCGAACACCCAAACAACTTGTTAATATCTATTCGAAGCGAATGCAGATTGAAGAAACCTTCCGAGACTTGAAAAGTCCTGCCTACGGACTAGGCCTACGCCATAGCCGAACGAGCAGCTCAGAGCGTTTTGATATCATGCTGCTAATCGCCCTGATGCTTCAACTAACATGTTGGCTTGCGGGCGTTCATGCTCAGAAACAAGGTTGGGACAAGCACTTCCAGGCTAACACAGTCAGAAATCGAAACGTACTCTCAACAGTTCGCTTAGGCATGGAAGTTTTGCGGCATTCTGGCTACACAATAACAAGGGAAGACTTACTCGTGGCTGCAACCCTACTAGCTCAAAATTTATTCACACATGGTTACGCTTTGGGGAAATTATGAGGGGATCTCTCAGCACCTGGCCGCCGTTACCAATGAGCAGTGTTTGATCCGTATCGGAACCCGTACCGCCCATCAGTTTCATATCACAAGTGGTTTCACGGATATTGGCCGTAAAGTTAACATCGAGATTCGTGCCCTCGGCGAGCGCCGAACCTGATAACGCCAGCATCGTTACGGCAACGACTGACAGGCTATAAAGATTTT
>NZ_VMTV02000316.1 GCF_007644035.1 Vogesella mureinivorans
TAGACAATCGCTGGTTTATTGAAGCCCTTAATTGTTCGCAAGAACGACCTAGCGGGACAAGTAAACGAGAGGAAAGTCCGAGCTACACAGGGCAGAGTGCCAGATAACGTCTGGGCGGTGTGAACCGACGACCAGTGCAACAGAGAGCAAACCGCCGATGTGCATTAGCGCAGGTAAGGGTGAAAGGGTGCGGTAAGAGCGCACCGCGTGGGTGGCAACATTCCACGGCACGGTAAACTCCACTCGTAGCAAGACCAAATAGGAACTCAATGGATGGCCCGTCCAGAGTTCGGGTAGGTTGCTTGAGCTTGTGTGTGAATGCAAGCCTAGAGGAATGATTGTCCGCGACAGAACTCGGCTTATCGACCAACC
>NZ_VMTV02000036.1 GCF_007644035.1 Vogesella mureinivorans
GCTGCCAGCAGCTGCGCGGCGAGTACCTGTTCGCCGCCGCAGGCGACGAAGGGCTGCGCGTCTTTGATGTCGCCAACATCGCCAACAAGGGCTACAGCCAGCGCATCGTCAGCGCGCCGTTCTCGCCGCTGGGCCAGAGCTCGCGGCTCGATTCGGCCAATGCGACCTGCCTGAGTCTGGTTACCACCCAGCCTGTGCATCCGGCGCGCAATGAAGGCGAGCAGATGCGGGTGGACAACCAGGAACAGCCCTTCCACCCGATCTACAGCTACGCCCTGGTGACCGACTCGGTCGAAGGTCTGATCCTGGTCGACATCAACACCTTTGCCGATGCCGAGCCGCGCAACAACCAGATCGCGCGCGCGCTGACCT
>NZ_VMTV02000635.1 GCF_007644035.1 Vogesella mureinivorans
TCACGCCGCCACCGCCCGCTCGAACACCTCGAGGCAGCGCGCCTTGATGGCGACGAAGCCGGGATCGGCCAGCGCTGCCGTCCCGCGCGGCCAGGGCAGGCCGATGCGCAGGTCGTCCGCCACCGTGGTCGGCCGCCGCGTCAGCATCAGCAGCCGGTCCGCCAGCACGATCGATTCTTCGAGGTCGTGCGAGACGAGGATGGTCGTCACCGCGCGTTCCTTCAGCACGCGCTGCAGCAGCACGCGGAGCGACAGCGTCGTCTCGTAGTCCAGCGCCGAGAAGGGCTCGTCCAGGAACAGCACCTCCGGCTCCACCGCCAGCGCCCGCATGATGGAGACGAGCTGCTGCTGCCCGCCCGAGAGCTCGTAGGG
>NZ_VMTV02001173.1 GCF_007644035.1 Vogesella mureinivorans
AAATCACCTGAAGACACTCTAATTCATAGTTGCGATCACGGGCAATTGCGGCTGCCATCTGCAACAGCGCTGGTGCTGTTTGCGGGTTGGCTAGGGGAACTAGCATTCGTCCGGTTCCTATGGCAGGAGCGCGAGTTTGATAAACTACATAGGAAGGTTCCGACCGGGGGCCAATAGAGCCAGTTTGACCGTTCAGCTTGTCTGCTTCCGCCTTAATAATATCGGCGCGGGTAATAATCCCAATCAGCTTGCGCCCTTCCGTGACTGGCAATCGGCTGATTTGATACCGATTAAGTAAATATAAAACATCGCCAAGCGAAGCAGTAGCAGCGACAGTCACAGGTTGCGGTGTCATAATCCGCGATAGGGGG
>NZ_VMTV02000859.1 GCF_007644035.1 Vogesella mureinivorans
GCGCCGACGATGTAGATGCCGTTCTCGACGCCCTCGATCATCTTCTCGGGGCTGAGCTCGTCCTTGCCCGGCGCCAGCGACACATTCGGCATGCGCTGGAACTGCACCGCATTCCACGAATCCGCATAGCAGCAGCCGTGCGACTCGCTCTCGCCGATGATGTGGGCCTGGTCGCGGATCGCCTGGTAGTTGACCAGGATGCCGTCCTTGACCAGATCCCAGCGCTTGGTCGGCACGCCCTCGTCGTCATAGCCCACCGCGCCGAGGCTGCCGACCTGGGTCTTGTCGGCGAACAGGGTGACCTTGTCGCTGCCGTACTGGAACCTCGCTTCGCGCTTGTCGAGCGTGGCGAAGCTGGTGCCGGCGAAGTT
>NZ_VMTV02001024.1 GCF_007644035.1 Vogesella mureinivorans
CCGCCAGCCGCGTTAAAGTCCTGCACGCCAATATCAGCCGCTGCGGGATCCACAACGTCGCGTTAACGCACTTCGATGGTCGCGTGTTTGGCGCTGCCCTGCCGGAAGCCTTTGATGCCATCCTGCTCGACGCGCCCTGCTCCGGCGAAGGCGTGGTGCGTAAAGATCCTGATGCGTTAAAAAACTGGTCCGTTGAAAGCAACCTGGAGATCGCCGCCACACAGCGCGAACTGATCGACAGCGCGTTTCATGCCCTGCGCCCAGGCGGGACGCTGGTTTATTCCACCTGCACGCTGAATCGCGATGAAAACGAGGACGTCTGCCTGTGGCTCAAGCAACGCTATGCGGATGCCGTCGAGTTTCTGCCGCTG
>NZ_VMTV02000012.1 GCF_007644035.1 Vogesella mureinivorans
GATAAATTTTTGGATTGCATGCAGTATATTTTAGAGCAGGCAGAACGGGAAGGTGCGTGGATCATCAACAAACCACAAAGTTTACGTGACTGCAATGAAAAACTTTTCGCAACACAATTTCCTGATTTACAAGTACCAACCTTAGTCAGCTCACAACAGCGTTTAATTCGTGAATTCTTAAAGGAACATGGTGATGTGATCGTTAAGTCTTTAGATGGTATGGGGGGAATGGGGATTTTTCGTTTATACCAAGATGGGGTAAATATTGGTTCAACCATCGAAATTTTAACTGAAAATGGTACACAACCGATTATGGCACAACGCTACATTCCTGAAATTGTAGAGGGCGATAAACGCATTTTAATGATCA
>NZ_VMTV02001046.1 GCF_007644035.1 Vogesella mureinivorans
CAGCCCCTGCTCGCGCGCGCAGTCCTGCGCGATCGCATAGCCCGCATCCGCATGCCGCATCACGCCAGTACCCGGGTCATTCCAGAGCACGCGCGCAATGCGCTGGTCTGCTGCCTCGCTGCCGTCGCAGACGATCACCACGCCGCTGTGCTGGCTGTAGCCCATGCCGACACCGCCGCCGTGGTGCAGGCTGACCCAGGTCGCGCCGCCTGCGACGTTGAGCATCGCGTTCAGCAGCGGCCAGTCCGACACCGCGTCGGAGCCGTCGAGCATGGCTTCCGTCTCGCGGTTGGGGCCCCCCCCAGCCCCCGCGCCGAGATGCTCACGCCCGATCACGATAGGCGCATTGAGATATCCATTCCGCACTATC
>NZ_VMTV02000946.1 GCF_007644035.1 Vogesella mureinivorans
TACAGCGCCTGCACCAGGCCGATGAGTTCGGCGCGATCGAGGTCTGCGAGTTTGACCTTGAGGTCGGACCAACTGGGGGTGCTGCGTTTGGATGCCACGGTCAGGTTCTCGCTTCTTGTGATGATGTGCGGGTCGTTCGCCGCTGGTCAAAGCGTGCTAACTGGAGTCGGCGAAGAGCATGCCCGGCCAGACAACTTACCGGCCCGCATGCCCCGGCAGCCAAGACGCCGACAGCACCTCGGCCTGCTGCAACACGGTCTGCACTGCGGCGTCCTGCAGGTCGGGCGGGTAGCCGTATTTGCGCAGGATGCGCTTGACCAGAACGCGCAGCCGGGCGCGGGCCGATTCCCGGTGCGCCCAATCCACCGCG
>NZ_VMTV02000844.1 GCF_007644035.1 Vogesella mureinivorans
CTGGGCCGCGGTGCGCATGGGCAGCCGCTCGCTGCGGCGCATCGCCCGTGCGGTGTCGGCACAGGCCGGTGATCGGCTGCAGCCGATCGAGCGTACGCGCGTTCCGGTCGAGATCCACGGCCTGGTCGACGCGATCAATGACCTGCTCGGCCGCGTCGATGAAACCCTGCGCCGCGAGCGCCGCTTCATCGACGAGGCCGCGCACGAACTGCGCACGCCGGTGGCCGGTCTGCGTCTGCACCTGTCCAACCTGGTGGAGGCCGAAGACGATGCGGCGCGCGCCCGCGCGCTGGCCCAGATCCAGCGCGGTCAAGCGCGGCTGGAGCGCGGTGTGGCCCAGCTGCTGACCCTGAGCCGGCTTGGGCCTGGT
>NZ_VMTV02000459.1 GCF_007644035.1 Vogesella mureinivorans
ATCCAGCTTTTCGTCACCCTGATCGAGTTCAAGCTGACGACGCTGGCCGGTTTTGTCCTCATCCCCTTCGGCCTGTTCGGCAAGACCGCCTTCATGGCCGAGAAGGTCCTGGGCAACGTGGTGTCGTCCGGCATCAAGGTTCTGGTGCTGGCGGTCATCATCGGCATCAGCTCGACCCTGTTCTCGCAATTCACGGCCGGTTTCGGCGGGGCGACCCCGACCATCGACGACGCTATGGCGATTGTGCTGGCGGCCTTGTCGCTGCTCGGCCTCGGCATCTTCGGCCCCGGCATCGCCAACGGCATCGTCTCGGGCGGCCCGCAGCTTGGCGCGGGCGCAGCCGTGGGCACCGGCCTTGCGGTCGGCGGCG
>NZ_VMTV02000028.1 GCF_007644035.1 Vogesella mureinivorans
TTGTATGTCTTGATCCAGGTCATGCAGTCCTTGTCAGTGCCGTTGAGCACGTTGGCGCCGCGCACGGCTTCCATCTCCTGCGGGCGGCAGGGATTCATGATCGCCGAGGTCATGCCGGCGCCGATGACCATAGGGATAAAGGCGGCATTGATGCCATGGCGGTGCGGCAGGCCGAAGGAGATGTTGGAAAGACCGCAGGTCGTGTTCACCTTGAGCTCGTTGCGCAGTCGGTAGAGAAGCTGGAAGACCTGCCGGCCGGCATCGCCCAGCGCGCCGATCGGCATGACCAGCGGATCGACGACGACGTCCTCCGGCTTGATGCCATGGTCCATCGCGCGCTCGACGATCTTTTTCGCAACGGCGAAGCGTA
>NZ_VMTV02000651.1 GCF_007644035.1 Vogesella mureinivorans
TGACGTTCGCCTTCCTGTTCTACGCCGTCCCGAACTTCGTGCTCGCGGTCTTCATGATCCTGGTCTTTTCCTACTGGCTGAACTGGCTCCCGGTTGTCGGCAACGGCACCTGGGCGCACTTCCTGATGCCGACCATCGCGATGTCGGGATTGCTCATCGCCGGGCTGACGCGGTTCACGCGCAACGCCATGCTCGATGTGCTCGGCCAGGATTTCATCCGCACCGCCCGCGCCAAGGGGCTAGCGGAGACGGAGGTCATCCTGCGGCACGGCCTGCGCAACGCCTCCATCACCATCCTGTCAGTGATCGGGCTGCAGGTCGCGAGCCTCGCGGCGGCGGGCTCCGTGGTCGTGGAATCGATCTTCGCCTG
>NZ_VMTV02000969.1 GCF_007644035.1 Vogesella mureinivorans
TCGGCTCATTGATGCGCCAATTACTAACTGAAAGTGCTGCCCGACTGTCAAGATGGAAAACTAAAATCATAAGCGCTGTCGAGTCAAATGGGCAAGTAATTATTGACTTGATTCCCGAAGTAGAACTAATCATTGGCAAACAGCCAGAAGTGCCACAACTTGGGGCAACCGAATCGCAAAACAGATTTAATCGAGTTTTTAAAGAATTTATTCACGTCTTCGCTCAAAAAGAGCATCCTTTAGTCATATTTTTAGATGATTTGCAATGGGCAGATTCAGCCACATTGAAGTTAATGCAAGTGCTAATTGCTGACCCAGATAGCAAATATCTGCTATTCATCGGCGCGTATCGGGATAATGAAGTTAGTCC
>NZ_VMTV02000517.1 GCF_007644035.1 Vogesella mureinivorans
TCTATGAATGTTCAAATCAGTTTAAGCAGTGCTGTTAGGTTTTATAGCTCTGATACCAATCCCACAACATATTTACACCCAGCCACATGGCAATTGCAATCAATATCAATACCACCAAGCCCAAAATATCAGGGATATGAATCCAAATAACCAACTGCCGATTGGGCGCATAAAAAAGCTGGCAGCAAAAACACCCCACACATAAATTGCTTTAGTGGAGTCATTCTTAAACCCGCAGAGGCAACCTCTTTAATCGCTTTGGAACTTGCCAAAATCTTTGAACAAGCTGGCTTACCCAAAGGCTTATTAAGCGTTTTGGTGGGGCGTGGTTCTGTGATTGGTGATGCAATCGTAAAACATCCATTGGTA
>NZ_VMTV02001135.1 GCF_007644035.1 Vogesella mureinivorans
TGACCAAGACCAAGAAATACACCTATTTCAAGCCGAAGTTCATCTTCTACGCGGTCTACCTGTCCGAGAAGATCGGCTATGCCCGCTACATCACCATCTTCCGCCACCTCGCGCGCAATCCGCAGCACCGTTTCCACCCGATCTTCAACTGGTTCGAGCAATGGTGCACCGACGAGTTCAAGCATGGCGAGGCCTTCGCGATGCTGATGCGCGCGGACCCTAAGCTGCTGACCGGCGTCAACAAGCTTTGGATCCGCTTCTTCATCCTCTCGGTCTTCGCGACCATGTATGTCCGCGATCACGCCCGCCCCGCGTTCCACCGCGGCCTCGGCGTCGATCCGACCGAATATGATTATGACGTGTTCGAGA
>NZ_VMTV02000190.1 GCF_007644035.1 Vogesella mureinivorans
TGAACGTTTGGCATTAGTGCCATGCAGGGCATGGTCAATACGACCGCCTTCGACCATCAAAAAATAACCCTTGTCGCCACTTTGTGCCTGTAGCATCTCAAGTGATTTTACGGTCATTTCTGCAAGACTAGGTTGATCTGGTGCCTTACCATTCAAACGATCCAGATCATAGGCAAGGTGAGAGGTTGCCGTATAAAGTCCAATATATTTTTTGTTGAGTGGCGCAGATTGCATTTCGGCTTTGTTTGCAGCAACGGTATAACCTTTTGCCGACAGTTCACTTAATAAATTACGTCCATCAATACGCCCTCTGCTATTGCTAGGGCTGTATGGGGTAAAGTGATTACGACCACCGCCCATCAATACAT
>NZ_VMTV02000709.1 GCF_007644035.1 Vogesella mureinivorans
GATGCGATCAACAAGGGCGTCAACCTGACCGGCTACATGGCCTGGTCCCTGCTGGACAATCTGGAATGGTCGCTGGGCTTCTCCAAGCGGTTCGGCATCACCCACGTGAACTACCAGACCCAGGAGCGGACCATAAAGGACTCCGGCCTGCTCTACGCTGAGGTCATCCAGACCAACGGCAAGGTGCTGGATACGCTCTAGGCCCGGGTCAGGTCGCCCGCGCCGGCCGGTCCCCGCGTCACGGTGAAGCGCGCCGCGTCGCGCACCTCGAAGGGCTTGGCCAGGATGGTGGACACCGCCTTCAACTCGGCGGTGGCCTGATCGCGGGTCAGGGTCAGCAACACGAAGCCCTTGGAGGACTGGTCGCA
>NZ_VMTV02000341.1 GCF_007644035.1 Vogesella mureinivorans
CGTCAGGGAGCGCAGTCGCGGGTAAGCGCTGGGCATGGAGGGTTGATATTCGGCCTTGAGGTTTCGCCAGGGCGAAGGGGCGCTTGGACAGCGCCGCGAAGGCAGGCTCAGCCCGCTTCCTGCAGCCGCTTGGCCGAGACCACGATGCCGTCCTCGTCGGCATACAGGTAGTCGCCGGGGCGGATGTCGACGCCGCCGATGCGGACCGGCACATCGCGCAGGCCCTGGCCGCTTTTGTCGGTTTTGCGCGGGCAAGTGCCCAGCGCCTTGATGCCGATCTCCAGCTCGGCCAACGCGGCGGAGTCGCGCACGCAGCCGAACAGCACGATGCCTTCCCAGTCGTTCTTGACCGCGAGCGCAGCCAGTT
>NZ_VMTV02000068.1 GCF_007644035.1 Vogesella mureinivorans
GAGCCGGACGCCGGCGACATCGACCTGCCGGGCGGCCTTCGCATGGCGGCGGTGGCGCAGGAGACTCCGTCCCTCCCCGACCCGGCAATCGACTTCGTGCTCGGCGGCGACAAGCCGGTCGCCGAGGCCCTCTGGGCCGCCACCGATGCCGAAGCGCGCGGCGATCACGAGGCTGCAGCGACCGCGCATCAGACGATCGAGGAACTCGGCGGCTACGACGCCCGCGCCCGCGCCGGCCGCTTGCTGCACGGCCTCGGCTTTCCGGCCGACACCCACGAGCGCGCCGTGTCGAGCTTTTCCGGCGGCTGGCGTGTACGCCTGAACCTGGCGCGCACCCTGATGACGCCCGCCGACCTGCTGCTGCTCG
>NZ_VMTV02000413.1 GCF_007644035.1 Vogesella mureinivorans
AGCTGGAGATGGGCGTACTGCGCATCGAACGCCGCGACCCCGTGCAGGGCCAACGCCTGCGCGAGTGGCTGGAGCAGCGCGTGATTCCTGCGTTTGCCGGCCGCATCCTGCCCATCGATCAGGCCACCGCGCTGCGCTGCGCACAGCTGCATGTACCCGACCCGCGCCCAGCGCACGACGCCTTGATCGCGGCCACCGCGCTGGTTCATGGACTGACCCTCGTCACCCGCAACACCAGTGACTTCGCGCCGCTGGGTGTTGCTCTGCTTGATCCATGGCAAGCGGACCGCAGCGGAGGGTGATCGCATCGGGCTGCGCCGACTGCGCCCCGTTCTTATGCCTGAAGCCGATACGCGATCAAGTTCGC
>NZ_VMTV02000395.1 GCF_007644035.1 Vogesella mureinivorans
TATCCGATCGCCCTCTTCAACTGGACAATTGAAAATCCAAGCGATCGCCCGATCACGCTGAGCATCTTGCTTTCCTGGCAAAACATGGTTGGCTGGTTCACCAACACGCTCAAGTCGCCCGACGTGAAGATGCGGGATGATGGCAGTCCGGTTTATGAATATCAGCCGCGCATCCGCGAAAGTGCGGGGAACTTGAATCGATTGTTGAAAGCGGGCGATCGCATTGGCTGCGTTCTCGATGGCAGCTTTGAAACTGCGGCGGAAGGCGATGGACAGTGGGCGATCGCCGCTCAAGCTGCAAATGCCGAGCTTTTCTATCACACGCGCTGGAATCCGGCAGGGGACGGCAGCGATTTGTGGCAAACTT
>NZ_VMTV02000085.1 GCF_007644035.1 Vogesella mureinivorans
ATTTGTTGGGTTATTAAACTAAATTGATTGCCATTTAAAATCACTTGGATTTTACACCACGCTTGACGCTCTAAATTTACTTCGGTTTGAATTGAACGATGTTCAAGCCAAAAACGGTAATTCGGAACCCCTAACGGGTTTTGGCTTTGCTTAACCGTTGAAGCGACCGAGCCGCTCAGAATTAAGCAATTATCAATCGGCGAATTACTCGCCAGCTTCCTCTGATTCAACTTCAGCTACCGCTTCAGCAACTTTGCTTTCTTTCGCTTTCACCATTGGTGACGCTTCAGTTACTGCCGCTTTAGTGTGAACGATTAAGTTACGAAGAACTGCATCGTTATAACGGAAGTTAGTTTCTAACTCGTCG
>NZ_VMTV02000649.1 GCF_007644035.1 Vogesella mureinivorans
ACGTTTCTGGTGTAGTAATTACCAAGATTTCGTCTTCATCGACTTCGATATCTTCAGCACCTGCCTCTAAAGCAATGTCCATGATCTTGTCTTCTAAAGAAACATCTTCAAAAGTAATTTCACCACGCTTGGTAAATAAGTAAGCGACCGAACCTGCTGTACCCAAGTTACCGTTGGTTTTAGAGAAACAATGACGAACGTCTGGTACTGTACGATTAAGGTTATCAGTCATCGTTTCAACAATAACTGCTACACCACCAACACCATAACCTTCATAAGTGACTTCTTTTAAATCATCGTTATCTTCACCACCAGCACCACGCTGAATAGCACGATTAATGGTATCGCGTGTCATATTCACTGAAA
>NZ_VMTV02000916.1 GCF_007644035.1 Vogesella mureinivorans
GGTGCGCGGCAGCTTGCAAGGGAAAGGTGGCAAGGCCTCGCGCAGGGTAGATACCAGGTTCTCCGCCTTGCTGGCGGTGCTGCTGTCCACCATCAGCCAGCTGCGGGTGTCGTCGATGTAGGCCATCACGCGGTTTGTCCGGGTGAATGCACGCGGCAGCAGGTCGTCTGTGATCTGCTCCTTGAGCGCCAGCTTTTCCTTGCGGCCAACCTTGCGCAGCTCACCGGCTTCGATTTCCGCCACCTTCTTATCCAGAAACTCGCGGATCACACCGGCTGGCAGCACCTTGTCTTCACGGCGCAGCGTCACAAGGCGATAGCCGCGTGCTTCATAAAGCGGGCCATCGATGTGGGCGGCCGGTGGCACCCAGCCTTCGCCGAACCAATCCAGACCACCAGGAGGCGTAAATGGCCGTGCGGCCAACCTTTCACGCAGCTTGTCGCTGTCGATTACAAACTCTGGCGACAGCTGAAAGAACGATAGTTGTTTGAAAAACATCAGGCGGCCTCCTCTGCATTGGCGATTCGCTCCAGGTGATGCTGCTGCAGCGTGGTGATGTGCATGCCCATGCCGAACGTTTTGTATCGGCCCTGCATGTCGTTGATGAAATTGCGGTCCCAGTCGCGGGCCGCGTTGAGCTCGGCGTCGGCCAGTAGCTTTTCCAGTCGCTTCTGCGAGTAGCGCTCACTGGCCGGCCGGCTGTTTCCGGGGCCG
>NZ_VMTV02000420.1 GCF_007644035.1 Vogesella mureinivorans
AATTGAAACGGATAGGGCTTGGGGGAAAACAACATATTGAAAGACTTGCACTCGATTCAGACCAATACTTTCACCTGAATCAATTTGCCCTTGGACAACTGATTGCAATCCTGCCCGAAACGCTTCCGCCATATAGCTTCCACCTAAGTTAGTTGCAAAGTCAATCATTTCTGGCGCATGGCTAGACAAGAAGTTAGACGTTGTTTGACCGAATAACCAATTGTTATAAGTTAAATAAGCATGACGAATACGAAGGTTTTCATTCACACCATTACCCGCAAAGTCAACTTCAACTTTACCACCTACTTTTGCATCGCCTACAGGTGTATTAAAGTCTAAACCGATACGCGTAGTTTTCGCAGTAT
>NZ_VMTV02000600.1 GCF_007644035.1 Vogesella mureinivorans
GGATGACGGCCAAGCCGCCGGCCCGCTTGGCCACGCGCTCCTGTAGCCCGTCGCTGTCGTAGCCGGAGGAGGTCTCCTCGACCTGCGCCCTGAACTGCTTGATGCGGGCCTGGATGCGCAACAGCAGCGAGTCCCAGCCCCGCGACTCGGGACGGGGACTCGACGCCCGTCAGAAACCAGCCTGCTCAGCCGACATTGTCCAGATCCAGCGCGCTGATCTTGATGCGCACCAGCACCTTGTCTTGGTTGAAGTACAGGAAGTACCAGACCCCGTCACGGCTGCCCTTCCATACCTGCATCTCCGGCGCATCCGTGGCAGCGTGGCCTGACCGCTGGAGCACCCCACCAAAGGCCGCCCTGCACTG
>NZ_VMTV02001045.1 GCF_007644035.1 Vogesella mureinivorans
GACAGTGGCTTCCCGGCCGCGACGGGTGATGAGCTTTATCATCACGCTTTCCTGTATCAGCTCTATCTGCGCGCCGATCCGCACTACACCGGACGCGTAACGGTGCCTGTGCTGTGGGACAAGAAAAACCAGACGATCGTCAGCAATGAATCCGCTGAAATCATTCGCATGTTCAATACCGCGTTTGACGCTCACGGTGCACGCGCCGGGGATTACTACCCGGTTGAGCTGCGCGAGAAAATTGACGAGCTGAACGGCTGGATCTACGACAACGTCAACAACGGCGTCTACAAAGCGGGCTTTGCCACCAGTCAGGAAGCGTACTACGAAGCGGACGGCAACGTGTTTGGAGCCCTGGAGCGCCT
>NZ_VMTV02000378.1 GCF_007644035.1 Vogesella mureinivorans
AGTTCAAGGAAAGCCTGTCAGGCCGCCTGGGCGACGTGCTGAGCCTGCTCTATATCGGCTCGGCCATCCTCAAGCGCTACGAGGACAACGGCCAACCTGCAGGCGACCAGCCGCTGCTGGCCTGGGCGATGTTCGACATCAACCACCGCATCGAGCTCGCCCTGTCCGCCGCGCTGCGCAACTTTCCGATCCGCCCGGTCGGCTGGGCGCTGTGGCTGCTGGTCTTCCCTTGGGGCCGCCGCGCGCAGGCGCCATCGGATCCCCTCGGTCATCGTGCCGCTGCCCTGCTGATGACGCCTTCCGACACCCGCGATCGCCTCTGCGAGGGGGTGTTCACGACCCCTTGCGAGAACAACCCGGCCGGT
>NZ_VMTV02000708.1 GCF_007644035.1 Vogesella mureinivorans
TAAAAACCAATATTTTGCGTATGCTGAGGGAACGGGGCTGCCGTCTGACTGTGGTTCCTGCTACTACACCGGCAGCTGAAGTACTAGCATTGAATCCTGACGGCGTATTTTTGTCTAACGGGCCGGGTGATCCGGAACCTTGTGATTATGCCATCAAAGCTGTACAGGAAATTCTGGCACATAAACTGCCACTATTCGGTATTTGTCTGGGACATCAGCTGCTTGGTCTGGCTTTAGGGGCGAAAACCCGCAAAATGCCTTTTGGTCATCACGGAGCCAATCATCCGGTACAGGATATGGATACCGGCCGGGTTGTGATTACCAGTCAGAATCATGGTTTTGAAGTAGATGCAGATACTTTACCG
>NZ_VMTV02000007.1 GCF_007644035.1 Vogesella mureinivorans
GACGCCGAGGACCAGGCCGCGCGCTTCCGCACCCAGGTCGAGCAGAAGGAGGGCGGCGACGACGAGGCCATGCACTTCGACGCCGACTATATCCGCGCGCTCGAATACGGCATGGCGCCGACTGGCGGACTGGGCATCGGCATCGACCGCCTGGTGATGTTGCTGACCGACTGCGCCTCGATCCGCGACGTGCTGCTGTTTCCGTACATGCGGCCGGAGGCGGATTGACAGTGGCAACAGCTGCGCGCGCGCTGGGACGCCGGCGCGCGTGGATCGAACGATGGATCTGTTGCCTGGCGGTGGCGGGCGTGCTGCTGCTGGGGTCCAGCCAGAGCCTTCATGCGGCCCCCGAACAGGACAGCACC
>NZ_VMTV02000458.1 GCF_007644035.1 Vogesella mureinivorans
TTCGAGGCCGCAGCGAGCGTGGCGTCGGATTCGTTGATGCCGCCCACGCCGGACGCGATCACGTTGATGCGGATCATGTCGTTGGAGAGGCTGGTCAGCGAGTCGCGCAGCGCTTCCACCGAGCCCTGAACGTCAGCCTTGACCACCAGGTTCAAGGTCTGCTGGCCTTCACCCTGGCCCATCTGGGCCATGATGTCTTCCATGCGGTTACCGGCCTGCTTGACCAGGCGCGACTCGCGCTTCTTGGCCTCGCGCTGCTGGGCGACGTCCTTCGCCAGGCGCTCGTCCTCGACGACCACGAAATCGTCGCCCGCATCCGGCACGCCGGACAGACCGAGGATGACCACGGGAATTGAAGGCGTCG
>NZ_VMTV02000798.1 GCF_007644035.1 Vogesella mureinivorans
GTACGCGTGCTGGAGCGCCGGCACGTCGGCGCTGGCGCCTCGCACGGCAACTGCGGCACGCTCACCCCCAGCCATGCGCCACCGCTGGCCGCGCCCGGGGTCATCGCCAAGGGACTGCGCTGGATGCTGAAGCCGGATGCGCCGCTGTACATCAAGCCTCGCATTGATCCCGCCCTGTGGCGTTGGCTGCTGCGCTTCTCGGCGCGCTGCAATCGCCGCGACTGGCGCGACTCCACGGCCAAGCGCGCCGTGCTGCTGAACGCTTCGCGCCAGCTGCTGGCCGAAGCCGTCGTGCGTCACGGTCTCGACTGCGAGCACAGCGATACCGGCCTGATCTACGTCTTCCGCACGCAGCAACTGTTC
>NZ_VMTV02000978.1 GCF_007644035.1 Vogesella mureinivorans
CGGAGACGTCGCCGGCCTGGGTCTCGATGATCGGCAGCGCCGTCAGCGAACCCGTCTTGCCCTTGACGCGCCCATTGGTGTGCTTCTCGACGTATTCCTCGTTGACGCGCGCGGCGCGCTCGAGCAGGCGCGAGTGGAGATAGAACACGTCACCCGGATAGGCTTCTCGGCCCGGCGGGCGGCGCAGCAGCAGGGACACCTGGCGGTAGGCCACGGCCTGCTTGGACAGGTCGTCGTAGATGATCAGCGCGTCTTCGCCGTTGTCGCGGAAGTACTCGCCCATCGAGCAGCCGGAGTACGGGGCGATGAACTGCATCGCGGCGGACTCCGACGCGGTGGCGGCGACCACGATGGTGTGGGCCA
>NZ_VMTV02001079.1 GCF_007644035.1 Vogesella mureinivorans
CACGTATTCAAAAAGGCAAGTTAGCGATTGCTAAAGAACTTTACGATTTCATCGAAAATGAAGCACGCAGGTCAGTTGCCATTACAGGTGCAGCAGATAGTTTTTCTACACCTGTCACAATAGCATCATTACCTTCAACCTGAATATTTGCACCCATACGAGCCAATTCAGGAACATGCATAAAACGATTTTCAAAAATCGTTTCAGAAATTGTTGCGAAGCCACGACCAATTGCATTTACAGCCAAATTATCTATTCCACTTTCAACGATTTTAGATGATAAATAATTGAAATAAGTCACTGGCGCTAAGCATTTTCCATTCACTGATCAGTCGGTGGCAATAAAAAATGCTTAGCCTTTTG
>NZ_VMTV02000886.1 GCF_007644035.1 Vogesella mureinivorans
TCGCCTTGTGTCTCTTTCACGTCCCGGCTCAGGCCGGTATTCCCGTTTTTGATGAAGTAGCCAACGCCAGCAACATCCAGCAGTGGGCGGAGAAGCTCCAGCAGTGGCAGCAGACGGTTCAACATTATCAGTCGCAGATGAACGCTTATAAACAACAGCTGGCAACGGCCACCGGTATTCGGGACGTCCAGGCATTCCTGAATCAGGCAAAAAACCTGACGGCTGACATTAAAAATCTGAAAAACAGGGGGATTTCCTTAAACGATCTGTTAACCGGCTCAGGCGGGTCTTATGCTGGGGAACTAAACAGGCTGTATGACAAATACAAACTGTTCGACAACTGCCCGGAGAACGCCAGCGAGG
>NZ_VMTV02000909.1 GCF_007644035.1 Vogesella mureinivorans
CTAAAGGCATCGTGCCTGCTGGCAAATATGTCGTCGCAGCCCGCCGTCGCCCAGCCGCCAGCCGTGGCCGTGCCGAAAGCGCCGACCTGGTACAAGCGCAGCGACATCGTGAAGGCGCTGGAGCGCATGAACTACCACACCCACATCGCTGATGAGCTGGCCGACTGGTTCCTGCGGCACATGCAGCTGGCGTTCAATCGTGGCTTCTATCAAGCGCACGGGCCGGCAGCTGCAACACAGCTGGAGGAGCTGGAGCTTTGGCACCTGCTGGAACGCGCTACGGGTGAGCTGACCCGCAGCGCCGCGCCGCATGTGTGGGAGCAGATAGCTTGGAAGGCTGGCGCTGAGTTCATCGAGCAACGCCGCGCACGACTCGCCGCCGCGCAGAAAGGCGGTGCAGCGTGACCACCCGCCACATTCACATGACCATCGCCGCAGCCGAGCAGCAGACCGACAAGCAGCTGGAGCGCCTGTTCAGCGGCAATGCGCACGAAATCCGCGCCAGCCTGGCGGTGATGAAGGCCAAGGGTATGGAGGTGATACCCAGCGCCGGCTGCGACAACTACGACGCCAAGGGCTATTGCCTTGGCCATGAAGAGAGCGAACCCCAAGGCCAGCCCAGCGCTGGCCTTTCTCATAGAGCCGACCATGGCGAACGCTAAACGACAAAAGAAGTACAACCCGCACCGGCATCGCCGCGAATTCGGCAGCATCAAGCTTGCCCTGGGCATGGCGCTGTTGACGCCCACCGATGACGTAGACCTGCTTGACCAGCCTCGCGAGGACTACGCGGCGTTATTGGCCGGCAAGCTGTGTGTAAACGGTTTTGTCCGGCTGTCGGAGATCGCTGTCGCGGCGTATATGGCCGGCAAGCTGCTCATCGAGCGCGGGGCCTCGCCTGGCACGCAAGAGCTGGGCGGCACCTACCGCATGACGGGAAAGCTGGCCGTGCAGAGTCTGGAAGAAGTCGGGATACACCAGGGCAAGACCGGTCGCTTTGTGGGAACGGCAGGCCAGTACAGGAACATCAGCGACGCGCTGGATATGTTGGCCGCAGTGATACCGGTTCTTACGCGGGGCGAACTGGTGACCGTGCTGCATGAAGCTGCGCAGGTAGTTGAAGAGGGTCTGGCCCAAGCCAGGCTGAAGAATGAAATGAAGTTGGCCGCCTGATGGTGGCCTTTTTTGTGGGATGAAGATCATGGATGGACAGCTCTACACACTGAAAGACATCTGCAAGCTGACGGGTTATCATTTCTCAACCATTTATCGCATGATTGCGCGCGACGAATTTCCTAAGCCGGTTAAGATCGGCGTGGCCTCTCGATGGCCAAAAGAAGACTTCGATGCATGGCGCGCAAAATGCCTGCAAAACGCGGCGTGAGTAAGATTGTGAGTAACATCATAACTTCCGCAGACTGCAACCTAATAAAATCAAGGCTTTGGGCTATATTATGTTACTCATGATTGATAACTACGATTCCTTTACTTACAACCTGGTGCAGTACTTTGGCGAGCTGGGGCAAGAGGTAAAGGTGTTTCGTAATGACGAAATTACGCTGGCAGAAATCGAGGCACTGAATCCGCAGTATCTGGTGCTGTCACCCGGGCCGTGCACGCCGAACGAGGCAGGTATTTCGGTGCCGGCCATCCACCACTTTGCCGGCAAGCTGCCCATCATGGGTGTGTGCCTGGGGCACCAGAGTATTGGCCAGGCCTTTGGCGGCAAGATCATTCACGCCAAGCAGCTAATGCACGGCAAGGTGTCGCCGGTGTCGCACCATAATGTAGGCATGTTCCGTGATTTGCCTAATCCGGTAACCTGCACCCGTTACCATTCGCTGGTGATCGAGCGCGAGACACTGCCGGATTGCCTGGAAATCACTGCATGGACTGAAGACGGCGAGATCATGGGCGTGCGCCACAAGACGCTGCCGATCGAGGGTGTGCAGTTCCACCCCGAGTCGATCCTGACCGAGCACGGCCACCAGATGCTGCAAAACTTCCTGAAAGAATTTGCCTGAGTCGTTAATGACCCTTTTGCCGGAGATAAAGGCATGATTACACCGCAGGCCGCCCTGAATCGCCTGATCGACCAGAACGAGCTGTTCCACGACGAAATGCTGGACCTGATGCGCCAGATCATGCGCGGCGAAGTGCCCGCGCCGCTGATCGCTGCCATCCTGATCGGCCTGCGCGTCAAGACGGAAAGCGTGTCGGAAATTGCCGCGGCTGCGCAGGTGATGCGCGAGTTTGCTACCCGCGTACCCGTAAGCCAGTGCGAGCACCTGGTGGATACCTGCGGTACCGGCGGCGACAAGAGCCACACCTTCAATATTTCTACCACCGCGGCTTTTGTCAGTGCCGCTGCCGGTGCGCGGGTGGCCAAGCATGGCGGGCGCTCCGTGTCGTCCAGCTCAGGCAGTGCCGACGTGCTGGAGGCGCTGGGTGTGAACCTGAACCTGAATGCAGGGCAGGTGGCGCGCTGTATCGACGACATCGGCGTGGGCTTCATGTTCGCCCCCAACCATCACACCGCCATGAAGTACGTGGCGCCGGTGCGCAAAGAGCTGGGGGTGCGCACCATCTTCAATATCCTGGGCCCGCTGACTAACCCGGCCGGTGCGCCCAATCAGGTCATGGGCGTGTTCCACCCCGACCTGGTGGGCATCCAGGCGCGCGTACTGCGCGAGCTGGGTAGCGAGCACGTGATGATTGTGCATGGCTGCGATGGCCTGGACGAGATCACCCTGTCTGGCGACACCCGTGTAGCCGAGCTGAAGGACGGCGTGATCATGGACTACACGCTGAACCCCGCAGACTTTGGCCTGTCGACGGCGCCGCTGTCGGCCATTCGCGCCGAAACCGCCGATGCCTCCCGCGGCTTCTTGCTGGATGTGCTGGCAGGCGAGCCCGGCCCCGCACGCGATATCGTGCTGCTGAATGCCGGCGCCGCCATCTATACCGCGGGTGTGGCCGGCTCACTGGCCGATGGCGTGCAGGCTGCGGCGGCGGCGATTGATAACGGCGCAGCGCGTGCCAAGCTCGACGCGCTGGTGAAGCTGAGTCAAAATATCGATTAATGCCATCCGCAAGCCCTAGCACAGTGCTTGCGGCCAACCTTGCCCTATAGATGCCATTACTTTCATGACTATTGCCCAATCCATTTTCAAGGCTTACGACATTCGTGGCGTGGTCGGTGACACCCTCACCGCCGACGCTGCTTTCCTGATTGGCCGCGCCATTGGCAGTGAAGCACGCCTGCGCAATGTGTCCGCCATCTGCATTGGCCGCGATGGCCGCCTGTCCGGCCCGGAGCTGTCCGGCCGCCTGTCCGACGGTATCCGTGCCGCGGGTGTTGATGTGATCGACGTGGGCCGCGTGGCCACGCCCATGCTGTATTTCGCGGCGTACCAGCTGGAAACCTTCTCTGGCGTGATGGTCACCGGTAGCCACAACCCGCCGGACTACAACGGCTTCAAGATGATGCTGGACGGCGATACCCTGGCCGGCGACTGGATCCAGACCCTCTATCAGCGCATCGTGAATAACGATTTTGCCGAAGGCGAGGGCGCCTACCGTACGCACGATATCGCCGAGGCTTACCATCAGCGCATCATTGGCGACATCAAACTGGCGCGCCCGATGAAGGTGATTGTGGATTGCGGCAACGGCGTGCCGGGCGACTTTGCCCCGCGCCTGTTTAAAGATCTGGGTTGCGAGGTGCATGAGCTGTTCTGCGAGGTAGACGGTCACTTCCCCAACCATCACCCGGACCCGGCCAAGCCGGAAAACCTGCAAGACGTGATTCGCGCCCTGCAGGAAACCGATGCGGAAATCGGCCTGGCGTTTGATGGCGACGGCGACCGCCTGGGCGTGGTCACCAAAGACGGCAACATCATCTGGCCAGACCGCCAGCTGATGCTGTTTGCCCAGGACGTACTCAGCCGCCAGCCCGGCGCCAAGATCATCTACGACGTGAAATGCACCCGCTTGCTGGCGCCAGCTATCGAGGCCGCCGGTGGCGTGCCCATGATCAACCGCACCGGCCACAGCTTCATGAAAGCCGCGCTCAAGGCCAACCCGGACGCCGGCATGGCAGGCGAAATGTCTGGCCACGTGTTCTTTAAAGAGCGCTGGTACGGTTTTGACGATGGCCTGTACACCGGCGCGCGTCTGCTGGAGATCTTGTCCAAGGTGGCCGACCCGTCCGCCGTGCTGAATGCGCTGCCTAACGCGCTGTCCACCCCCGAGCTGAACCTGAAAACGGCCGAGGGCGAAAACCACAGCCTGATCGCCAAGCTGCAGGAAACCGCGCAGTTTGACGGCGCGCAGGACATCATCACCATCGATGGCCTGCGGGTGGAATACGCCGATGGCTTTGGCCTGATGCGTGCCTCCAACACCACGCCGGTGATCGTGCTGCGTTTCGAGGCCGATAACGAAGCCGCGCTGGCGCGCATCCAGAACGATTTCCGCCGCGTTCTGGCGCAGGAAACCAGCGCAACGCTGCCGTTCTAGGCGATAATCGCGGCCTAGCCGCGATTGCCCCCGGGCATGCATGAAAGACCAAAAGGTTGGCTGCGGCCAACCTTTTATCATGGGCAGCGCCCATAGCGCGCTGCCGAACAGAAAGGACACCCGATGTACGCTGAAGCCGCCAGTGCTTTCCATACCGTACGCGACCTGCTGCGCTTTGCCGTGTCGCGTTTCAACGAAGCCGAGCTGACCTACGGCCATGGCACCAGCAATGCCTACGACGAAGCCGCCTACCTGATCCTGTCTACGCTGAAGCTGCCTATCCAGCAGCTGGAGCCGTATCTGGATGCACGCTTGCTGCCATCGGAAGTGCAAGACGTGGTTGGCCGCATCCAGCGCCGTGCCGAAGAGCGCGTGCCGGTAGCCTACCTGACCAACGAAGCCTGGCAGGGCGAATTCAATTTCTACGTGGACGAGCGCGTGATTGTGCCGCGCAGCTTCATCTACGAGCTGATGGGCGAGCCACTGGCGCCGTGGATCGAGCACCCCGAACTCGTCCACCGCGCACTGGACCTGTGCACCGGTTCCGGCTGCCTGGCGATCCAGCTGGCGCACCACTATCCGGATGCCGAGATCGATGCGGTGGATATCTCGCTGGACGCACTGGAAGTGGCCAGCATCAATATCCAGAACTACGGCCTGGAAGAGCGTATCCAGCTGATTCACAGCGACCTGGTAGAAGGCCTGGAAGAGCCGTACGACCTGATCATCTCCAACCCGCCGTATGTGGATGCGCCGTCGGTAGAAGCGCTGCCGCAGGAATACCTGCACGAGCCGGAGCTGGCGCTGGGTTCGGGCGAAGATGGCCTGGATGCTACCCACGTGATTCTGCAGAACGCTGCGCGCTTGCTGACCCCGGGTGGCGTGCTGCTGGTAGAAATCGGCCATAACCGCGATGTGCTGGAAGCGGCCTACCCCAGCCTGGCGTTCATGTGGATGGAAACCCAGAGTGGCGATGGCTTTGTGTTCTTGCTGACACGCGAAGACCTGGTGGCTGCCGGCATGGGCGACCCGATGAATGACGACGATTTTGCCGACGACGACTTCTAAGCTACTGCCAAGCTTGGCCGCAAAACAAAACCCCGCTACCTGTAGCGGGGTTTTTCATGGCAGGGCGGGATGTTATTGCTTCCACACTGGCTTGGGTGGCGTGCCGTCCGAGGTGGTCAGGATCTCGTAGCCGGTTGCCGTCACCAGAATGGTGTGTTCCCACTGCGCGGACAGGCTGCGGTCTTTTGTGACCACGGTCCAGCCGTCGGCCAGCAGGCGCAGGTGGCGCTTGCCCTGGTTGATCATCGGTTCGATGGTGAAAATCATGCCTTCCTTGATTTCCAGCCCGGTGCCGGGTTGGCCGTAGTGCAGTATCTGTGGCTCTTCGTGGAACTTGGTACCAATGCCGTGGCCGCAGAACTCTTGTACCACGCTGTAGCCGGCGGCTTCGGCGTGGCGCTGGATGGCGTAGCCGATATCGCCCAGGCGGGCGCCCGGTTTGACTTTTTCAATGCCTTTCCACATGCACTCGTAGGTTACCTTGCACAGGCGGCGGGCAAACTCGCTGACTTCGCCTACGTAGTACATGCGGCTGTTGTCGCCGTGATAACCGTCTTTGATCACGGTGATGTCCAGGTTCACGATATCGCCTTTTTTCAGCGGTTTGTTATCGGGAATACCATGGCAGATCACGTGGTTGATCGAGGTGCAGATGGATTTCGGGTACGGGTTGGTGCCATCCGGCGCGTAATTCAGCGGGGCAGGGATGGTGCCTTGCACGTTTACCATGTAGTCATGGCAGAGCTTGTCCAGCTCTTCGGTGGTCACGCCCGGTTTGACGAACGGGGTGATGTAGTCCAGCACTTCGGCAGCCAGGCGGCCGGCGATGCGCATTTTTTCGATGTCTTGCTGGTTTTTGATAACAATGGACATTGCTGGGTGGGGTCGCTTGATCGGTTAAGTTGCTATGGTAGCAAATCCAGAACAAACGGGCAGCAAGGCAAAGCTTGCGGCCCGTTTATGCCGGCAGGGGTCCTGGCGGTGTGTTGGCTAGCCAGCGCTTCGCATGCGTCGCACATGGCAGTGATTTATCAGATTAGCCCTTAGCCAATCTGATAAATCAGGCCAGAAACTGGTTGGGGTAAACTTCGTCGATCAGGGTGCGGCAGTCTACGATGCGCAGATCGTTGTCTTTGGCAAAGTCCATCAGGAAGCGGTAAACCGGCGGCTGGATTTTTTCCAGCTTTTTGTCCACCGCCACGCAGCGGACATTGTCCAGCATCATGGGGCGCACAAACTGGTGGTAGGCCAGCTTTTGATCGTCGCCGAACGACGCCAGAATGCCGGCCAGGCGCTCGGCCCAGTCGCTGGGGCGGAAGGTACGGCCTTCAGAGGTGAGGCCTTGTATTACGATTTCATACGGGTTGCAGATCATGGCTTTAACCGGGCGCTTGTTCTTGTGGGTGTGGTCTCAGCCCGTAGCCTGTTTTATCAAATGAGCATTCTATTGCTCAGCAGGTCATTCGGGTTGACCCTAATTCTAGCCTAAAATCGCTTGTGCATCACGTTTTAGCCACATCATTGCGCAAGCGGTTTTCCCTAATGTTACAGGCGGCGAAATGCTGGCAGTGACGCTAGCAGGCGTTTGCCGTACTGCTGGCGCACAATGCGGTTGTCCAGAATCGTCACCCGCCCGTAGTCGCTTTCGGTGCGAATCAGCCGGCCTACTGCCTGCACCAGCTTGATGGACGCCTCGGGCACGGTCAGCTCGATGAACGGGTTGCCACCACGCTTTTCTATCCAGCGTGACAGGGTGCGGCCAACCGGGTCGTCCGGCATGGCAAACGGCAGCTTGGCAATAATCACGTGCACGCAGGCTTCGCCCGGCAAATCCAGCCCTTCGGAGAACGAGTCCAGGCCAAACAGCACGCTGGGGCGCTGTTCTTTTAGCGCGGCGTAGTGGTTGGCCAGTAGCACGGCCTTGGGCAGCTCGCCTTGCATTTGCACGCACTGGCGCAGCTCGGCAGGGATGCCCTCGGCGACTTCCTGCATCTGGCGGCGCGAGGTAAACAGCACCAGCGTGCCCAGCGGCTGGGTCAGGTCGATCAGGCGCGGCAGCCATTCGATGATTTCGCGGGTGTGGGCGGCCGGGTCTTTGGGTGTGGCGTGCAGCGGCGGCAGGTAGAGCTCGCCTTGTTCACTAAAATTGAACGGCGAGTCCAGCGCCACGCATTGCACATCCGGCAGCCATTTCAGGCCGGTTTGCGACAGCAGCAAATCAAAATTGCCCAGCGAGCGCAGCGTGGCCGAGGTGAGCAGCGCACCCGAGGCGCGCCGCCACAGGTTGGCCGCCAGGCTGCCGGCTGCGCTCACCGGCGAGGCCGAGAAAATATAGTCGCCCTTGCCGTCGGCGCGGCGGGTGACCCATTTGGCGATGGGCGGGGCGTTGTCGTCCGGCTCGCGCTCGTACAGGTCCCACAGGGCCACCAGCGGCTCGACCTTGCCCACAAAGAAACCGGCATCCGAGTTCAGCTTGTCCAGCAGCACGGCGTCTTGCTGTTTGTCCTTGCGCAGCGCGCCGATGGCGTCGGCCATGCCGGTAAGGTTTTTGTACAGTGCGCGGGCCGATAGCGCCATGTTGGCCGCAGGGATCTTCATGTGCTCCGGCAGCACGCCGTCTTCTACCAGCCAGCTAGGCTCCAGGTTGTCGCTATTGGCTTCCAGCTCGGTGACGCCTTGCAGCAGCCACAGCCATTCGGTGAGGCTTTCCATGCAGGCGCCGGCGGCGTCCATGGCGTTGGCGCACAGCTCGGGCTTGTCGATCAGTGTTTGCACGCGGGTGGCCAGCGCCGGCACTTTTTCCAGCCAGGCCATGGCCTGTGCCAGGCTGTGCTCGGCGGCAAACTGGTTGACTGCTTTTTTGGCCAGGTGGTGCGCCTCGTCGATGCAGTACAGGCTTTGTTCCGGTGCGGGCAGAATCACGCCGCCGCCCATGGACACATCGGCCAGCATCAGGTCGTGGTTGGCCACCACCACGTCGACGTTTTCCAGCGTGTCGCGCGCCAGGTAGAACGGGCATTCGGCGCGGTTGGGGCAGCCGGCTTTCAGGCAGCCGTGGCGGTCGTTGGTGACGCGGCGCCACAGGTCGTCCTGGATGTTTTCGGCCCAGGTGTCGCGGTCGCCGTTCCAGCGGCGGTAGTAAAACGCGTCGGCCAGCTCACGCAGGGCGTCGATCTCGGCTTGCTCGGGCTTGCGTTCCCACAGCGCCATGCTCGGGTCCATGGCAAGTAGCTCGCCCTGGGCGGTGTCGGCTGTCAGTTGGTACAGGCGGTAAGGGCACAGGTAGCGGCCACGGCCTTTGGCTAGCGCAAAGGTCAGCGGCAGGCCGCTTTTTTCTATGACAAAGGGCAGGTCACGGTTGACCAGCTGTTCTTGCAGGGCAATGGTGGCACTGGTCACCACCAGTTTTTTGCCACGCGATTTGGCCATTACGCCCCCCGCCAGCAGATAGGCCAGGCTTTTGCCGACACCGGTAGGGCCCTCGACGACCACAATGCTGTCACCGCTATTGTCTTCCGGCTCCTGCTCGCTGTCTGTGGGCGGCATGCTGCAGCGGCCAAAGGCGTTGGCGATTTCGGCCAGCATGCGGCGCTGCGCCGCGCGCGGGCGGAAGCCGGGCAGGTTTTCGGAAATGGCACGATAGTGGTCGCGCAGCAGGTTTTTTTCGATGTCGGTCAGCATGGGCGGCATTGTAACGGATTGGCGCCCCCCCTGCTGCCAAGGCGACATCGACCATGCAGTTTTGCGCCTGCAGCATGACATTGTGGCCAAGCTGTGCTTACGATAGCGTCAAACAAAGCCGCACCGTGCCGCGGCCATAACAGTACGACAGACATTATAAAAACACGCTGTATCCAGAGGAGAGCACCGATGAATCCGGTGAGCAGAGTATTGGTGGTAAGCGATGATGCCGCCTGGCAGGCTAATGTACTGGCCGAGCTGGCTGCCGTAGCGGCCAAGATGGCCAACCCGTTTGGCCTGTGTTTTGAAGGGGTTGGCCGCAGCAGCGACGCGCTGGCGCGTGCCGGCAGCGACGGCGAAGTGCAGATCGTGCTGGTAGACAAGGGCCTGAAAGAGAAGGGCGCTACCCAGCCGGCGGTACAGCTGGCCAACCAGATCAACCGGCTGCGCCCCGAGCTGTCCTTGTACATCCTGCTGCAGGATGACGACGAAAAAGTGCTGATGGAGGAGCTGGCCAGCCACGCCATTGACGGCTACTTCTACCGTGACGAGCGCGATTTCAACGGCTGGTTCCGTATCCTGGCGGCCGAAATGGGCGAAAAAGCCGCCACGCCGTTTTACGACAAGCTCAAGCAATACGTACGCATGGCCAAGGATTCGTGGCATACGCCTGGCCACGCTGGTGGCGACTCGCTGAAAGGCAGCCCGTGGGTGGGCGATTTTTACGATTTTGTCGGCGAAGAAATGCTGCGCGCCGACCTGTCGGTATCGGTACCGATGCTGGATTCGCTGCTGCACCCCACCGGCGTGATTGCCGAGGCGCAAACGTTGGCCGCCAAAGCGTTTGGCGCGCGTAAAACCTACTTTGCCACCAACGGCACCTCCACCTCGAACAAGGTGATCTTCCAGACCCTGCTGGCGCCGGGCGACAAGCTGCTGCTGGACCGCAACTGCCATAAATCCGTGCACCACGGCGTGATTCTGTCCGGTGCGCAGCCGGTGTACCTGGATTCGTCGGTGAATCGCCAGTACGGTATTTTCGGCCCGGTGCCCAAGCAGGTCATCTTCGACGCCATTGCGGCCAACCCTGATGCCCGCGTACTGATTCTGACCAGCTGCACTTACGACGGCCTGCGCTACGACCTGAAGCCCATCATCGAGGCGGCGCACGCCGCCGGTATCAAGGTGATTGTGGACGAGGCCTGGTACGGCCACGCACGCTTCCACCACGCCTTCCGTCCCACCGCGCTGGAATCCGGCGCGGATTACGTGACCCAGAGCACGCACAAGATCCTGTCGGCCTTTTCGCAAGCCAGCATGATCCACGTGAACGACCCCACGTTCGACGAGCACCTGTTCCGCGAAAACTTCAATATGCACACCTCCACCAGCCCGCAATACAACCTGATTGCCAGCCTGGATGTGGCGCGCAAACAGGCGGTGACAGAAGGCTTCCGCCTGCTGGACCGTGCGCTGAAGCTGGCGCAGGAGCTGCGGCAGAAGATCAACTCCACCGGCGCCTTCCGCGTGCTGGAGCTGGACGACCTGCTGCCGGAGTCGGTACGCGACGACGGCGTGCAGCTGGACCCCACCAAGCTGACGGTGGATATTTCGCAAAGCGGCTACTCCGCCGACGAGCTGCAGCGCGCCTTGTTCGAGCGCTTCAATATCCAGATCGAAAAATCCACCTTCAATACCATCACCCTGCTGCTGACTGTGGGTACCACGCGCAGCAAGATGTCGCGCCTGTTTGACGCGCTGCTGCGCTTGGCCAAAGAACAGCGCCCGCCGCGTGCGCTGGGCAAAATGCCGGAAATCCCCGGCTTCTCGCGCCTGGCCTGCCTGCCGCGTGACGCGTTTTACGAGGCGGGCGAGCGCCTGCCGCTGCTGGACGACGATGGCCTGCCCAACGCCGCGCTGACCGGCCGCGTGTGTTGCGACCAGATCGTGCCGTACCCGCCGGGTATACCGGTGCTGGTGCCGGGGCAGGTGATTGAGGCCAATATCGTGGCCTATATGGCGCGGCTGCTGAAAACGCAAAAGAGCATAGAAATGCACGGCCTGGCCGAGGAGGGCGGCGAGTTCTGCGTGCGGGTGCTGCGGGCTGACGAGCTGGCAGGCTTGCCCAGCCGCGCCTGGTTCAACTGACCTTATGGCCAGCGCTTAGTGTTTTGTTAAACAGCTGTGCCGCTTCGCTAAAAGCCTGAAAAAATGCCGGTACGCCGCAAGTGATTGATCTTGCAGTGTATCGGCGTTTTTATTGCCGGATGGTGGCGGCTTGAAACCGGCTTGGGCTTGTCACCAATGTGGATTTCGTATACATATAACCATGTCGCAATTTTGTAAATCATGAATACATCATGAACAAAATTGCGTTTATCAACCCGATGACAGATGGTTTGCGTGTAGTAATGTGCCGCCGCGCATGAAAACGCCACGTTTTCACAGCGCCGTGGCATTAATTTTTTTCGGAACCCGATATGAAGCAGCCCAAACACTTTCTCCAGTTCACAGACCTTTCCGCCGCGGAGTACCAGCACATCTTCGAGCGAGCACAGGTACTGAAGCGACGACAGGTGTCCGGCGAGCTGTACCGCCCCCTGGTAGGCCGGGTGATGACCATGATCTTCGAAAAGAACTCCACGCGTACCCGCGTATCGTTTGAAGCCGGCATGTCGCAGCTGGGTGGCCACGCCATGTTCCTGGACGGCAAGAGCTCACAGATCGGCCGCGGCGAGCCGGTAGAAGATACCGCCCGCGTGTTGTCGCGCATGGCGGACATCATCATGATCCGCACGTTCGAGCAAAACATGGTGGAAAGGTTGGCCGCGTTTTCCCGCGTGCCGGTGATTAACGGCCTGACCAACGAATACCACCCGTGCCAGATTCTGGCCGACATCCTGACCTATATCGAGCACCGTGGCAGCATAGCGGGCAAGACCGTGGCCTGGATTGGCGATGGCAACAATATGGCCCGCACCTGGCTGCAGGCCGCCAAGCTGCTGGGCTTCAAGCTGAAAGTCGCTACGCCAGTGGGCTACGAGCTGCAGGTACTGGACGGCCAACACTACGATAGCGACTGTTTCGAAGCCTTCCACAACCCGGCCTCTGCCGTGGCCGGCGCCGACCTGGTGACCACCGACGTGTTTACCAGCATGGGCTTCGAAGGCGAAGCAGAAGCACGCCGTGACGCGTTTGAAGGCTATATGGTGAGCGAAGCGCTGATGAAGCAAGCCAAGCCGGACGCGCTGTTCATGCACTGCCTGCCTGCCCACCGTGGCGAAGAAGTGGCTGCCGAGGTGATAGACGGCCCGCAAAGCGTAGTATGGGACGAAGCAGAAAACCGCATGCACGCCCAGAAAGCCCTGATTGAATACCTGATGCTGGGTCGTGTACACGACTGACCCGGCTTGTAGACTGAGAGAGAAGACGATGGCAGACATCAATAAAGTGGTATTGGCCTATTCCGGTGGCCTGGATACTTCGGTGATCCTGAAGTGGTTGCAAGACACCTATCAATGCGAAGTGGTGACCTTCACCGCCGACCTGGGCCAGGGCGAAGAGCTGGAGCCGGCACGCCAGAAGGCGCTGCAGTTCGGCATCAAGCAGGAAAACATCTTCATTGATGACCTGCGCGAAGAGTTTGTACGCGACTTCGTGTTCCCGATGTTCCGCGCCAACACCATTTACGAAGGCGAATACCTGCTGGGCACCTCCATTGCCCGCCCGCTGATCGCCAAACGCCAGATCGAAATCGCTAACCTGACCGGTGCCGACGCGGTATCGCACGGCGCGACCGGCAAGGGTAACGACCAGGTGCGCTTCGAGCTGGGCTACTACGGCCTGAAGCCGGATGTAAAAGTGATTGCCCCGTGGCGTGAGTGGGACCTGCTGTCCCGCGAAAAACTGCTGGCCTACGCCGAGAAAAACGGCATTCCGGTGGACATGAAGCACAAGAACGGTGGCGCGCCATACTCCATGGACGCCAACCTGCTGCACATTTCCTTCGAAGGCCGCCATCTGGAAAACCCGTCCGCCGAGGCCGAAGAAGCCATGTGGCGCTGGACCGTGTCGCCAGAAGCGGCACCGGATGAAGCAGAATACCTGGACGTAGAGTTCGAAAAAGGCGACATCGTCGCGCTGAACGGCGTACGCCTGGCAGCCCACGACGTGCTGGCCAAGCTGAACGAGCTGGGTGGCAAGCACGGTATTGGCCGCCTGGATCTGGTGGAAAACCGTTACGTGGGCATGAAGTCCCGCGGCTGCTACGAAACCCCGGGCGGCACCATCATCCTGAAGGCGCACCGCGCGATCGAGTCCATTACCCTGGACCGCGAAGTCGCCCACCTGAAAGATGACCTGATGCCACGCTACGCCAGCCTGATCTACAACGGCTACTGGTGGGCACCGGAGCGCAAAGCGCTGCAAACCCTGATCGACTACACCCAGCAAACCGTGAACGGCTGGGTACGCCTGAAGCTGTACAAGGGCAATGTGATCGTGGTGAGCCGCGACTCCAAAACCAACTCGCTGTTCGACATGAACATCGCCACCTTCGACGACGACGGCGGTGCTTACAACCAGGCCGACGCTGGCGGCTTCATCAAGCTGAACGCACTGCGCATGCGCATTGCCGGCCGCATGAACAAGTAAGCTGTTGCAACGAAGTGATACAGCCAGACCGCGCCCCACGGGGTGCGGTTTTTTGTTGTCGCTTCTATAATGGCGGCCAACCTTTTAGCGCAAAGACATCATGAGCGAAGAACAATTTACCAACTGGTCCATGGGTATCCTGCTGACCGGCCTGATCATTTTCATGGGCTTCATCATTTACGACCTGGGCAAGAAATCCAATGCCGGCAAAACCGGCATGATTGCGCTGTTTGTCGTACTGGGCTTCGGCGTGGTGGGCTTTGTGTTCAAGAACGTGCTGGTGGAGTTCATGCTGCTGAAATGAGCACGCCGCAAAACACAAGTGAAGGCGCGCTGGCCAGCTGGGACGCGGCGCGCGGCTTCGGCTTTATCCGCCAGGCCGACGGCAGCCGGCTGTTTGCCCACGCCAGCGTGTTTGCCGATGGCGTGCTGCCGGCAGCGGGCGACCCGGTGCGCTACCGCGCAGGGCCAGGGCGCGATGGCCGGCCGCAGGCGGTATGGGCGCAGGTAGCCACCGCCAGGCAGGCCGCCAGCACCCGCCATAAAGGCACGCTGCTGCGCTGGGACGATAGCCGTGGCTTCGGGTTTATCGGCACAGCAGACGGCCAGTCGCTGTTTGTGCACGTGTCGGCGTTTCCGGTATCGCCCAGGCGGCCGGCAGCCGGCGACGAGGTGTATTACAAGGCAGGCCATAACGAGCAGGGCAAGCCGGTGGCTGTGTGGGCCAACTACGCCGCACTGTCCGGCCTGCACGTGCTGGCCAGCCTCAAGCCGGATCGCCGCCCACGGCCGTGGCCCGCACTGGTGATGGTGCTGATGTTGGCCGCACTGTGGCTGGCGGGGCAGGTGGCGATGTGGGTGCTGCTGGCGTATGGCCTGCTGAGCGTGCTGCTGTTTCTGGCCTATGGCCGCGACAAACACGCCGCCCAGCGCCAGCAGTGGCGCACGCCGGAAAGCACGCTGCACGCATTGGCGCTGCTGGGTGGCTGGCCGGGGGCGGCACTGGCGCAGTATGTGTTTAACCATAAATCCACCAAACCAGCGTTTCGTCGCTACTACTGGCTAAGTGTGGCGTTGAATGTGGCCGGCCTGGCCTGGCTGGCCAGCCATGGTCTGCTGACTGCGGCCAACTTGGGCTAGAATACGCGCCATAACACGAAAGGAAGGGCGATATGCCATCGTTTGACATTGTGTCCGAAGTGGACAAAATCGAAGTACGCAACGCGGTAGACCAATCCAACAAGGAAGTGTCCACCCGCTATGACTTCAAGGGTAGCGATGCCCGTATCGAAACCGGCGACAAGACGCTGACCCTGTTTGCCGACAGCGAGTTTCAGCTGGACCAGGTAAACGACATTCTGGTGGCCAAGCTGGCCAAGCGCGGCGTAGACGTGCGCTGCATGGAATACGGCAAGCTGGAGAAGGTTAGCGGTAACAAGGTCAAGAAAACCATTACCGTGAAAGAGGGCCTGGAAACCGAGCTGGCGAAAAAAATCGTCAAGCTCATCAAGGACAGCAAGCTGAAAGTACAGGCCAGCATCCAGGGCGAGGCGGTACGCGTATCGGGTGCCAAGCGCGACATGCTGCAAGACGTGATTGCGCTGATGCGCAAGGAAATTGCCGGCGATATGGAAAACGGCTTCCCGCTGCAGTTCAACAACTTCCGCGACTAAGCGTGTTGTTGCCGGTGTAAAAAGGCCAAGGCCGCTGCATCTGCAGCGGCCTTGGCCTTTTGGCGCTTAGCGGTCCAGGTCGGCGGCGCTATGGCGCTCGGCCAGCTGCTCGGCCTCGTCACCCCAGGTGCGGTTAACGCGTCGGCCGCGCTGCACGGCAGGGCGCTCGGCTATCTCGCGTGCCCAGCGTTGTACATGCGGGTAGTCGTCTACCTGCAAGAACTCGGCCGCCCCGTACAGCTGGCCCAGTACCAGCGCGCCGTACCACGGCCACACGGCGATGTCGGCAATGCTGTAGCTGCTGCCGCCCAGATAAGGGCTGTCTGCCAGGCGGCGGTTCAGTACGTCCAGCTGGCGCTTGGCTTCCATGCTGAAGCGGTCGATGGCGTATTCGATTTTTACCGGCGCGTACTGGTAAAAATGACCGAAGCCACCGCCCAGATAGGGTGCGCTGCCCATCTGCCAGAACAGCCAGTTCAGCGTTTCGGTGCGGCCTGCGGTGTCTTGCGGCAGCAGCGCGCCAAACTTTTCGGCCAGGTACAACAGGATGGAACCGGACTCGAACACGCGCACCGGCTGCTCGCCGCTGTAGTCCAGCAGCGCCGGAATCTTGCTATTAGGGTTCACACCCACAAAGCCGCTGCCAAACTGGTCGCCTTCCTGGATGCGGATCAGCCAGGCATCGTACTCGGCACCAGCGTGACCCAGTGCCAGCAGCTCTTCCAGCAGGATGGTGACTTTCACGCCGTTGGGCGTGGCCAGCGAATACAGCTGCAGCGGGTGTTCGCCGCGCGGCAGGGGCTGATCATGCGTAGCGCCGGCAATAGGGCGGTTGATATTGGCAAACTGGCCGCCATTGGCCTGCTTCCATTCCCAGATGCGTGGCGGGGTGTACTGCGGGGTGGTATCGCTCATGAAACGCTCCGTATCTGGCTGCGCGGGGCAGCGTAAGGTTGGCCGCGTGCGCACGGCATAGCTCTTAGATGGGGCGTGCCGGGCTGTATTAAAGCCCGGCCAGGCGAAACAGGGCAGAACACACTGTGCAGCGGCAGCGCTAGTCTGCCTGCGGGGCTAGCACCACGCAGTTACGCCCCTGGCGCTTGGCCTGATACATGGCTTCGTCAGCGCGGTGCAGCAGGCCATCAGGGCTTTCTGGCGGCCGCCAGGCGGCCACGCCAATGCTGGTGGTAAGCGGCAGGATGGTGCCCGTGTATTGCAGCGGCTGGGCGGCAATGGCTTGGCGCAGCCGGCTGGCGATTTGCTCGGCTTCGTGCTGGTTGGCATTGGGCAGGGCAATGGCGAACTCTTCGCCCCCCAGGCGGCCCAGAATATCGCCCTCGCGCAGGCAGTCTTGCGCCACGCCTACCACGTGCCGCAGGGCATCATCGCCGCGCTGGTGGCCCCAGGTGTCGTTGATGCGTTTGAAGTGGTCCAGGTCGATCAGCAGTACCGATACCGGGAAACCCAGCCGGGGTGCGTAGAGCGTGGCTTTTTCCAGCATGGCCATAAAAGCGCGGCGGTTGTAGGCACCAGTCAGCGAGTCGCGGTCGGCCATGTGTTTCAGTGCCTGCGTTACCTGCTCGTTGGCCAGCATCACCACGCTAAACCCCAGCATTACGACGGCAATGATGGATTCCACTACCGCCAGGTGGGAAACCACCAGCGTGCCGTGGCGATCAAACATGCCGTGCTCCCCCAGCCTGAACAGCCAGGGGCGTAGCAGCAAGAACAGGCCATGGCTGCCGCTGATAGCGGCAAACAGGTAGCGGGCCGGGTACTCGCGCACGCCACCGGTGGCCATCTGGCCGGCTGCCATCACGAACAGCACGCCGGCGGTATAGCTTTGCAGCAGGAAACGGGCACCCTGGTTTACCTGCAGCAGGGTGAAGTACAAGGCACAGGCCAGCACGATCACGGCGCAGGCCACGCCTGCCAGCACTGGTAGCGACCGCCGCCCAAGGTAGCGCCGTGCCGCAGCCAGGTTAAACCAGGCCAGCAAGAATGATGACATCTGGGTCATGATCACCATCAGCCATTCATGGCCGCTATTACGCAGCAGCAGGTTAAGGCAGACCAGCAGACTGCAGCCATATGCCAGCGTCCAGCCTTTCAGGCCCGGAATGTGCGGGTTCAAGCGCCAGGCTGCCAGCAGCATGAATGTCATGAGCACCGTCAGAATGGCCGCGATGGCAACGAGAGTGGGGCTGTGCAAAGAAATGATGTCCTGGCTAAGAACGGCTTCGTACGCTGCGCACGCAGGCGTACTGCGATAGAAGCACGGGGAAATAGCTGCCTGCTCGGGGTGGTCGTGGCGTTTGCCGGGCAGGCACGGCTGTATTATATGCGCCCACGGCTTTGCAACGCTAATCTATAGAAATGTAGAATGGCTATATATTCCAATGGGCTGCATCAATAGGCATATACCCAGGCGGGGCAGGCTGGCAATACGGCCAGGCAAGGGGGCAGCCAGGCGCGGGGCGCTTGCTCAGGGCAAGTCATACGGCATGGCTGGCATGATATTAATTGCCATTTAAAACAAATTATTGCCAATAAATCGTTTGTTTTAAATTTTCAAGGCGTATTTCACGCCACACCATGCCCGCCCACCAAAACCAGGCCAGCCTGTAGCAGGGGTGTCAATGCACCTGGCTACAAGCTGTTTATGTGCAGCAATATTTACCACACTGGCTAGTTGCCCAGGTCGAACACCAGCACTTCGGCGGCCTGACCCTGGCTGAAATGCAGCTGGCTTTCCCCCGCCACTTTCAATGCATCGCCACCGTGCAGCGCTTCGCCATTGACCTGCAGCGTGCCGCTTATCAGGTGCACATACGCTTTGCGCTGCGGGTCTAGCGTGAGCGTGGCCTGCTCCTGCCCGTCAAACAGGCCGGCGTACAGCCGCGCATCCGCGTGTAGCTGCACGGCGTGCCCGTCACCCTGCGGGCTGGCGATCAGGCAGAGTTGGCCGCGTTTGCTGGCCGGCGGGATAGCCTTTTGCTCGTAGCCGGGCGCCATGCCGCTTGTGTGCGGGTACAGCCAGATCTGCAAAAAGTGCGTGGTGGCGTGGCTGTCGTGGTTGAACTCGCTATGCAGCACGCCGGTGCCAGCGCTCATGCGCTGCACTTCGCCAGGCAGGATGGTGCTGCGGTTGCCCAGGCTGTCTTCGTGCGCCAGTGCGCCGGCCAGCACGTAGCTGATGATTTCCATATCGCGGTGCGGGTGGCGGCCAAAGCCTTCACCGGCAGCCACGCGGTCGTCATTGAGCACGCGCAGATTGCCCCAGCCCATATGCGCCGGGTCGTGATAGCCGGCAAAAGAAAAGCTGTGGTGGCTTTCCAGCCAGCCGTGGTGTGCATGGCCGCGCTCGGCGGCGGGGCGTTTGATCAGCATGATGCCTCCTTGGTCAGGGGCGTATTGTCACGCATTGCCGCCCGCCGCATGGCGAAGAAAGCTGATGGGCTGTGTCGGTTTTTTTGAAGCGCCGTCTGCCGGATCAATCCTGCTTGGGTGCGCCTGCGCGGCGTAGCAGCCGGCTGTGGTCGATGATATCCGCCGCCCTGGCGCGTAGTTGGCCGCAGCCGCCATCCACGTCTTGCCCGGCGGAGTCGCGCACCTTGGTCAGCACACCGTGGCTGTGCAGGTAGCGGCGCATATCGGCCACCGCCTCGGCGGGCGGGCGCTGGTAGTGGTCGCCTTCTACGCTGTTGTACGGAATCAGGTTCAGCAGGCCAAAGCGGCCTTTCAGCAGGCGGATAATGCCGTCCATTTCCTGCTGGCTATCGTTTATGCCAGCCAGCAGTGTCCACTGGTACTGGATAGGGTAGCCCACCTGGCGGGCGTAGGCGTCGCCCAGCGCCACCAGCTCGGCGGGGTCGTAGCGCGGGGCACGCGGCAGCAGGCGTGCGCGCAGGGCGCTATCGCTTGTGTGTAGCGACAGCGCCAGCGCGGGCTTGACCTGCATCTGCGGCAGGCGCTCGAACACCCGCGGGTCGCCCACGGTAGACAGCACCAGGTTCTTGTGGCCGATATTGCCGTCGGTACCCAGCCAGTGGATCGCCTCCAGCACATTGTCCAGGTTGTGCGCGGGCTCGCCCATGCCCATGAATACCACCTTTTTGACCGGGCGCAGCCGCCGCGCCAGCACCACCTGCGCCACGATTTCGGCGCTGCCCAGCTGGCGTAGCAGGCCGCTTTTACCGGTCATGCAAAAGGTACAGCCCACCGCACAGCCTACCTGGCTAGACACACACAGCCCGTCACGCGGCAATAGCACGCTTTCCACGCTTTGTTCATCCGCCAGCGCCACCAGCAAGCGCAGCGAGCCATCGGCGCCAGGGTGTTGTGACTGGATACGCGCCAGTGCCTCCACCTGCGCGGTAATGGCAGGCAGGCCCTCGCGCACCGGCAGGGGGAAGTAATGCTCGCTTTTCTGGTGGCGTGTGCCGCTATCCAGCGGCAGGCCTTTTAGCCAGGCACGGTTGATACGGCCAATGTGGCAGGGGCGGGCGCCAATGGCGGCCAGCATCTGGTGTAAGTCCTGAATACGCATGGGTGCTTCGGTATGGCGGCGACACGTTGGCCGCAGGGTTGGCAACGGCGCACAGGGTACAGCAAGGCCGGGGTGGCCGGGTGGGCAATTGCACCGCTGGCGGTAAGGCGCCCGGCATTCGGCAGGCGGCACCACCGGGCAAGCAGGATCTTGTCATTTGACCTGCATCAAGCCGGCCAAAAAATGGCGTTATTACAATGCATGCGCTTGAAAAGCAATTGGTTTTTATTAAAGCCTGTGCTTTGAAATGGCTTGATGAATAAGCTGTTCAAACATCACTTTAAACCATGTGGCAACACTGCACGCTGGCACCGCAGCTTGTCACTGCCCGCCAGCGCCCCCACCGCCCGAGGAGGCTTGATGTGTTACCCGGATAAAAAGCGTCTGGACGTACTGAACGACTACAAAACCGTGCGAAATGTGTCGGTGCTGTGCAGCAAGCACGGCATTTCGCGGGGCACGTTTTACAAATGGCTGCATGAAAGCCAGGCCGCGCTGCCCGCGCCGCGCCGAAAACTGCAGCATACGCCGGCCCATCTGGTTGCCATGGATGCCCTGCTGCGCCAGCGCTGGGGCCGTGGCTAAGCCAGCTTGGCCGCACACCACCCGGCAGCCAAGCCACAGCCCTGCGCCAACCGGGCAGCAATGAAATACCCCCCGTGTGCAGCACAAACGGGGGGTGTCTGGTGGCCGCCAGGCTGGCGGCGAATGGCAGGCTCACGCAGCCTGCACCCTGGGGCGGCTTAGGGCAGCAGGCCTGGCCAGGTCTGGCTGTTTATGGGTTTGGGAAAGTTGGCCTCGGCGCGGTTTTGCGTGAGGTTGTAGCGGATATAGCGGCCATCATCCAGAAAGAAATAGGCGCGGCTGTCGTCCCATTTCAAGGCCGCCGTGATGCGGCGCGCGTCCACCCCCAGCTGTGGCCAGCTGGCATTGTCCATGGCTTGCGGGCCGCCATCGGCACGGTTGGCCGCCAGGTCGTAGCGGATAAAGCGGCCATCTTTCAGAAAGAACGCCACCTTGTTACCCGGCAGGCGCAGCGTGGCCTTGATCTGGGTGGCGTAGGCCGCCAGCCCCGGCCAGCTTTGCTCGCTTACCGGCTGTGGGTAGCCGGGCAGGGCTTTGTCTGCCACCTTGTCGTACTGCACGTACTGGCCATTGCCCAGAAAGAAATAGGCTGTATTGGCGTCTTTGCTAAAGCTGGCGGCTAGCTGGCCGGCGTAGCTGCCCAGCCCGGGCCAGCTGCTGTTATTGGTGCGCTTGGGGTAGCCACTATCTGCCTTGTCATCCGTCTGGTTGTAACGGACATAGCTGCCGTCATCCAGAAAGAAATAGCTGCGGCTGGCGCTCCAGTCCAGCGCGGTACGCAGGCCGGGGCGGCCCATGCGCAGGCTGACCGGCACGCTACCCAGCAGCAGGGTGTAGTCCTGCAGCCCGGCCGGGCTGCTGGTATCTACATAGCTTTGCTGGCTGGCCGGCACCGTGGCCAGCAGCTGCTGGTTGCGGTAAATCTCTACCTGCCCGCTGCTGGCGGCCCAGCTAAAGCCATTGGCCGCGCCGCTGGCAGGCAGCAGCTTGCGCACGCCTACGCTGCCCTGTAGCGGTGCGCCGTCCAGCAGCCAGCTGCGCTGCGGCTCGATACCCATGTGGCGCAGCACGGTCGGGGCGATCCAGGTCTGGGCGATGTGGCCGTACAGGCCGTCAAAGGCCGGGTTGGCCACGGTGCTTGCCGGGCTGGTGAACTCGGCATTCATCGGCTGGTTGCTGGCGATGAACACGGTTTTTTCGCTACGGGTCTGCGCGCCGTGGTTTTGGCCTTTTACCGGGTCGCGGCCGTGGTCGGTGGTGGCCAGTACCAGCCAGTTATCCCCGCTGGCGCCCTGGCGCGTGGCGACCGCGTCCAGCAGCCGGCCCAGGTGGGCATCGGCCTGGCGCAGTGCCTTGTCGTACGCCGCGCCAAAGCCGCTGTCGTGGCCCACGTGGTCCGGGTCGTCCAGGTGCACAAAGATGAAATCGGCCGGCGTGGTGTTGATCAGCTCTACCGTTTTGGCTACCACGGCCTCGTCGCTGAGCCCTTCGGCGTTGTAGTTATTGCGGCGGATATCATTGGCAAAGAACTGTTTGTTGATATTGCCCCAGTTCGTGACGCTGGCCAGGTAGGCCTGCGGGTAGGCATCGCGCAGGCGCTTGAACAGGCTGGGGAAGGCCGGGTTGGCCAGGCCGTCGCTATTGCTGCTGATCTGGTGTTTGTTACGCCATACGCCGGTCAGGATGGTGGCCCAGCTTGGGCCGCTGTAGGTTTCCTGCTCGCTGGCGCTGCCGGCCACGCCGCCGGTATAGCCTTTGGCCATGTTCAGGCGCTTGAAGTTGGGCAGGTTCAGCGCCTGCACTTTTTCCAGCTGTGCGCCGTCTATGCCGATCAGCAGGGCCTTGGGCGCGGCGTGGGCGCTGGCTAGCGCCAGGCACAGCGCCGTGCCGGCCAGCCCTTTCAGGGTGTTTTGCATGGTGGTTCCTTTGGTGGTGGAACGCAGCATGCTAAGCATGGTGCAAGACAGTGGCGTGTCAATATCTAGACGTCTAGATGAATTTAATATTGCTACGCACCGCTGCCCTGCCAGGCAGCAAAAAGCCCGGCAGGGCGCCGGGCTACAGGGTTGGCCGCAAGCCTGCCTAAGCCTGCGTGGCCAGCCGCGCGCGGCCCCAGCGGTTGATCCACAGCGACGCCATGATCACCGCGCCGCCCAGCGCCAGGCGGGGCAGGTCGGCGTCACGGTTCCAGATCAGCACGTTCACCAGCAGGCCGGCCGGCACGTGCAGCTCGTTCATGATGGCCAGTGTGCCGGCGCTGACCTGCGTGCTGCCTTTTACCCACCAGTACATGCCCAGCGCCGTGGCAAACACCCCCATATACGCCAGCACGCCCCACTGCAGGGCCGTGTGCGGCAGGCGCTGCATATCGCCAAACAGCAGGAAAGACGGCAGCGCCAGCAGCAGCGCGCCCAGAAAGAAATGGCCAAAGTAGCGGTGCAGTGGCTGGCTTACCGGGTACTGCTGCAGCAAGCGGCGGCACAGCACCTGGCCGGCGGCAAAGGTAAAGTTGGCCAGCTGTAGCAGCAGGAAGCCGGTCAGGTAGTCGCCAGTCAGTGGCTGAAAGCGGATGATCACCCCGCCACCCACCGCCACGGCGGCGGCCAGCAGCGCCCACGGGTTAAAGCGGCGCGCCAGCGCATCGTCAAACAGTGTGACATACAGCGGCGTCAGCACGGTAAACAGCAGCACCTCCGGCACGGTCAGCACGTGAAAGCTGCGGTACAGGCACAGGTAAGTCACGCCAAACTGCAGCGCCCCGGCCAGCCAGAAGCCGCCTATCAGCCGCGCAGGCAGGCCGCGCCACACGGTAAACGGCAAAAACAGCGCGGCGGCAATCAGCACGCGCAGCAGCACGGCAAAATCACTGTCCACCTGCCCGGCCAGGTACTGGCCGATCAGGCTAAAAGAAAACGCCCACAGGGCGGTAACAATCAATAAATAAGGCATGGCAACTCGCAACAAGAGCGGGGGGTGGATGATAGGCCGCTGCAGCCGGGCAGGGAAGCATCATGCGGCCAACCTTTCCGCCCCCGCGCCCTGTGCGGCAGCGCAGCGGGCGTGGCGCCAGCCCGGTAGCGCAGGGAAAGCAGAGCCCCCTGGCTGCTGGCAACGTAGCGGCCTGGGCCGTGCTGTTAATAAAACAAGCCCTGCTTGCCGGGCAAGCAGGGCTTGTCATCCACGCAGCCATCCGCCATGGGAGGGCTGTGTGCGTACCGGCCAGCGGGCGATCAGTGCTGGTGGCCGTGTTCGCCGTGTACGTGCTGGTGGGCAATCTCTTCGGCGGTGGCCGCGCGCACGTCTACCACCTTGATGGCAAAGCGCAGGGTTTTGCCGCACAGCGGGTGGTTACCATCCAGCAGCACGGTAGGGCCTTTGATCTTGGTCACAAAATAGTAGCGCGGCTCGCCGTCCGGGCCGGTGCGCTGAATCTGGCCGCCTACCTTCACGCCGGGCGGGAAATCCACCTTGGCCATGGTAGTGACCAGCGCTTCATCACGCTCGCCAAACGCGTCGGCAGGGCTCAGCTCCAGCGTGGTCTGGTAGCCGGCTTCCTGGCCTTCCAGCGCTTCTTCCAGCTTGGCAAACAGGTTGTCGTAATCGCCGTGCAGGTAAGAAACCGGCTTCTTGCCGTCGTCGTAGATATTGCCCTGGCTGTCGGTAACTTTCATGCGCAGGGTAACGGCGGTGTCTTTTGTAATGTTCATGGCAGGTAGGGGGCAGAAAAAAATGAGGGTGGAAGGGTGGCAGCTAGGCGGGGGCGTGTCAACTGCTGGCGGGGTGGCGGGCGGCATCAGCCCACGGCTACGGTGTGTAATCCGTAGCCCGGATAAGCCAACGGCGCATCCGGGGCATGGCGTAGCGCCAGTAAACAGGTAGTAGGCGAGGGTGAATGCAAAAAGGTTGGCCGCATGCCGGGTAAAGCGTGATGCGGCCAACCTTTTTATGGCTCGGCCAGGGCGTTATTCCCCGGATGCGGCTACGCCTTATCCGGGCTACGGTTTTGTTCCCGCCAGCGACGGCTATGGATACTGGAAAACGGCCAGTCTTGTGCGGTAGCGGTCAGCCCGTGTTTCACCGGATTGCCGTGGATGTACGCTACGTGGTGGGCAAAATCGGCTTCGTCGCGCAATGTGTGCTCCCAATAGCGGCGCTGCCAGATGCCCGCCGCCCCATCCGGCCCGGCCTTGCCGCGTATGCCCAGCCGGTGCAGCCGTTTGACGAAGTGCGCCTTGATGGCCTGCCAACGTGCCGGGTAATCATCATCCCCTGATGGCAGCGTCCAGATGCAGTGCAAGTGATCCGGTAGCACCACAATGGCGTCGATGACAAACGGCCGCCGTCGCATCGTCACCCGAAACGCCTCCCGCAGCCACGCCACATGCTCCACCAGATAACACTGCCGCCTGTCTTGCAGGGTTACGGTAAAAAAGTAGCTGCCACCCGCCACGCGGTTTCGCCGATATTGCACCATCGCACACCTCCTGCCAGCAGCATCCCGCAACATGGCATGGCATTAAAAACGGCAATCAGGCCAAACGTGGGGTGGGTAATGGTTGCGGTGCGTAACAGGTAGCCCGGATAAGCCAACGGCGCATCCGGGGAATGGCGTAGCGCCAGTAAACAGGCAGCGGGCGAGGGTGGATGCGAAAAGGTTGGCCGCATACTGGGTAAGGGGTGATGCGGCCAACCTTTTGTGGTGAAGCGGTGGCGTCGTTCCCCGGATGCGGCTGCGCCTTATCCGGGCTACGAGCTACGAGCTGCCAGCAGCATCCCGCAACAGGGCATAGCATTAAAAACGTCAATCAGGCCAAACGTGGGATGGGTAATGGTTGCAGTGCATAACAGGTAGCCCGGATAAGCCAACGGCGCATCCGGGGAAGGGCGTAGCGCCAGTAAACAGGCAGCTGGAGAGAGTGGATGCAAAAAGGTTGGCCGCATGCCGGGTAAGGAGTGATGCGGCCAACCTTTTGTGGTGAAGCGGTGGCGTAGTTCCCCGGATGCGGCTGCGCCTTATCCGGGCTACGAGCTGGAGCCTGTCGGGTAGGGGGTGTGCGGCCAACCTTTGTGGTGTGTCACAGGTAGCCCAGATAAGCCAACGGCGCATCCGGGGAAGGGTGTACCAGCGGCAAGCAAGTAGTGGGCGAGGGTAGAGGCAAAAGGTTGGCTGCATACCGGGTAAGGGTGATGCAGCCAACCTTTGAAGGCTTCGCGGTGAACGTTGGGCTTCGCTACGCGCAACCCAATCTACGTGCTAATTACTAGTCGTTACTCAGCAAGTAATCTAACTCATCTTTGTATGGAAGTATTGGCTCGTACAGTTGATGATACCCTTTTCCGACAGCTCCCATAAATTGAATTAAGCCAGGAGGATTTTCCCCAATAGATATGATGTGATCTGTGGCAATTCCTGGATAGGGGTCAATATAAACTATTTCTTTTATCCCGAGTTGATAGGCTTTTTTAGCGCAAAGCTCGCAGGGACTTGCAGTTGTGTACAGCTTGCCGCCAATTACCCCCATGCCGCCATGCTTTGTCAACTGAAGGAATGCATTTTCTTCTGCATGAAGGGCACGGGTATGTACCTGATTTCCCTTGGAGTCAATGTTATTTTTTATATCCTTAAAGCAGTATGCATGATTTCTTCCGCTGCTTTTGTCTGCTGTTGTGATGGCAATATATTGATCTTTGGCTCTTGTCCGAAATTCTTCGGAGTTTCGTTCGTATCGGCTATAGGCGATTTCATCAAAGTCGTTTAGAAGACCCTTGAGGGATCTTAACGAGCAGGGCACTTGACCTTTTGCAACATCATTCCATCCGATTGCTTTGATCGAGTTATTCTCATCAGTGACCACTGCGCCAACTTGACGGGAAATGCAGCCAGAATTGGATTTGGCTGTATAAGCGACCTGCATCACCCTTTCTATTGTTCGTGGCGACACCAACCCTGGATGGAGCATTAACGCAAAATACCATGCAAGCTGAGCTTTTAGTACGTTGTTGTTCTCCAGTTCGTTTCTTGGATTAAACAAGTGAATATCAGCCATTTCAATACATTTTTTTACGTTCTGACTTACAAAATCGGCATTGCTTATTTTTGTTTTTCCAGACTCTCTCTTCTCGATTTCGTCAAATTTTTCTACCGAAAACTTGTGAACATTTTGCAGGTATGTTTTTCGGTCATCGTTTGGGGCGTTGACTGATATCAAATAGAATGCAGCATATCTATCCTTAAAAAACCTGGCCTCGTAGGGGTTTCTGATGGCATCGATTACTATAAAAACATCACCTTTTATTTTCCGTAGTAATTTTATTATTCTATTTATTGTTTCGGGTAAGTGATAAATGTTGTCTGGGATGAATTCCCTCTCTTTGTAATTTACATCAATATACCCGCGCCTGCGGATTGAGTTTCCAGCTGCTTGGTAGGTGTAAATATAAAGATCAGAATCAATGGTGTTTAGTTCATTTTTGAATTTTTGAGTAAACGATCTGGCCATTCCAAGAAATTGAAGAAATTTTTTCTTCTCGCTCTCGGTTAGTGCTATTGGTGCGTCGTGATTCAATATCTTTCCGAGGACGGATTGAAAGTTTGGAGCCTTCTTCATTTTGGAAAATGAGCCGCCCAATAGTGACTGCAGAATCATGTTTTCATTTATGCCACCAGGATGTGACTGGGCAATAAATTTTGCCACCTCCGGCGGGTCGCGGGAGAGAAAGTATGCCGATATAAGATCGCTAACTTTTATTGAATAAAATTTTTTGAAATTTTGCTGTGCATATTTTTTTAGTATGGAATAACGCCTCGCGTCATTTCCCTTGTAAAAAGGCTCACCCTCAGTTCGAACGGACGAAACGTCAGGAAAACTAGCGTCGGACTCAAGAATATTTGCGGCGGTTGTGCAGCCCGATCCAGTTCGCCCCGTCAATCCAACTAAAATAAATTCTTGTCTTGCAAGGAAAAGCTTGGAAATTGTTTCGTTGTTTTTTCTCATAGCCAATATGACGCCAGTAAGGTTTCGAAAAAACAAAAGGGTGCGTAGCACCCTTTTGTTTTAATCCCAGCTCAACGCGCCGCCAGTCTGGTACTCGGTCACGCGGGTCTCGAAGAAGTTTTTCTCTTTCTTCAGGTCGATCATCTCGCTCATCCACGGGAACGGGTTGTTTACGCCGGGGAACAGCTGGTCCAGGCCGATTTGCTGCATGCGGCGGTTGGCGATGAAGCGCAGGTATTCCTTGAACATGCTGGCGTTCAGGCCCAGTACGCCGCGTGGCATGGTGTCTTCGGCGTAGGCGTATTCCAGCTCTACGGCGTGTTTGAACAGCTCGGTGATGTCGGCCTTGAAGCTGTCGGTCCAGATTTCCGGCTGTTCCAGCTTGATGGTGTTGATCAGGTCGATGCCGAAGTTGCAGTGCATGGACTCGTCGCGCAGGATGTACTGGTACTGCTCGGCGGCGCCGGTCATCTTGTTCTGGCGGCCCAGCGCCAGGATCTGCACGAAGCCTACGTAGAAGAACAGGCCTTCCATGATGCAGGCAAACACGATCAGCGATTTCAGCAGGGTCTGGTCGGTTTCCAGGGTGCCGGTCTTGAATTCGGGGTTGCACAGCACGTTGATGAACGGCAGCAGGAATTCGTCTTTGTCGCGGATGGATTTGATTTCGTTGTAGGCGTTGAACACTTCGCCTTCGTCCAGGCCCAGGCTTTCTACGATGTACTGGTAGGCGTGGGTATGGATGGCTTCGTCAAAGGCCTGGCGCAGCAGGAACTGGCGGCATTCCGGGCTGGTGATCTGGCGGTAGGTGCCCAGGACGATGTTGTTGGCGGCCAGGCTGTCGGCGGTAACAAAGAAGCCCAGGTTGCGTTTGACGATGCGCATTTCGTCTTCGGACAGCTGGCCGGTTTTCCACTGTTCGATGTCGCGCTGCATGTTTACTTCTTGCGGCATCCAGTGGTTGGCGCACTGGGCCAGGTATTTTTCCCATGCCCATTTGTGTTTGAACGGTACCAGCTGGTTCACGTCGGTTTTGCCGTTGATTACGCGTTTGTCCAGGGCGTTTACACGGCCGGCGGCGGTGGCGGCTGGGGTGGCGGTAGCGGGGGTGTCGTCGAAGGACAGGCTCATTATTCTTGCTCCGGATTCTGTATGGGTTTGTTCGTGTTTCTGGCGCGCCGTCCGGTGGGAGGGCGCCGCGTCATCCCGAAACCGGCTGGGGGCAACCGGCTTGAGGATGGGTTGGCCGCATGCGGCCAACCTGTTTGCTGTACGGCTTGTTGTTACTGTGTGCCTGGCAGCAGCTGTAGCTGCACGCTGTCGCTATCGTTTATATGCCACACGCGCTGCATGTGGGCGTAGTCGCGCGGGTGCGAGTCCAGGTAGCTCAGGTCCGGGCGGTAGTCCAGATTAAAGCGGATATCGCCCAGGTACACGCTGTGCCCGGCGGTAACGGTAAAGCTTTGGCCCAGGGCAAAGCTGGCGCTGCGCTGGGTGTTGATGGCCAAGTTGTCGCCGGCGGCGTCGTCTGCCCAGCGCGCGGTGGCTTTGTCCAGCATGTAGCGGCCTGGTGGCAGGGCCAGCAGCTGCAGGCGGCCAATAACGGGGTCGCTACCGGCGGGGCCAAAGATGCTGTCCAGGCCAAAGTTGGCACGCAGTACGCCTTTTAGCCCGTTGTCCAGCCCGTGCCAGTACACCATGGCAGTGGCGTTTTCCGGGGCGTAGGTACGCACGGTCATGGCCAGGATGGCGTGGCCGCTGTCTGGCGCTGGCTGCAGGCTGCCTTGCAGCTGGTCGGCCAGCGTAGCGCAGCCTGTGAGCAGGGCGGCGGCGCAGGCGATAAGCAGGCGTTTCATGGCGTCTCCGGTGTGGCTGGCGGCAGGGCCGCGTGGCATCCCGAAACCGGCTGGGGGCAACCGGCTTGAGGATGGGTTGGCCGCATGCGGCCAACCTGTGGGCTTGTTTTTTATCTGATTCCCCGGATGCGGCTGGCGCCTTATCCGGGCTACAGTCTTGGCACTCTTTCCAAAGTATGGTGGGCAACTTGGGGAAGAGTGGCGGGGGCATACCCCGCCATGCCTCGTAACTTACCGTTTTATCTGGTTGTCTTTTGCTGCCAATTTGAGCTTCACCCCATCCTGAGTCGAGGTAGAAAGCTCAGCACTAAAATCATCAAATCGGCTTTTGTCAAAATGGTTAGTGATCAACAAAACACTGCCAGTGACAAATCCAAAAATCAGAAGCGTAGCAAGAGTAGTAACCCAGATAAATCTCACGAGGCGATCTGCTTTTGACGGCATGTTCGCCTCCGCGGGTTATTACTGGCAGCTTTCGCAGTCCGGGTTGTCGATGCTGCAGAACTTGGCATCGGTGGCCGGGGTGGTGTCTACCACGGCTGCCGGGGCGGGTGCTGCGGCTGCGCCGCCTGCTACCGGTACGGCGTTCAGTTCGCCGCCACGGCCGGTGGATTTCTCGGCGGAGCTGGCGCCCAGGGTGCGCAGGTAGTAGGTGGTTTTCAGGCCTTTTACCCAGGCCAGCTTGTACAGCTCGTCCAGTTTCTTGCCCGATGCGCCGGCCATGTACAGGTTCAGCGATTGTGCCTGGTCGATCCATTTCTGGCGGCGGCTGGCGGCTTCTACCAGCCAGCTTGGGTCTACTTCGAACGCGGTGGCGTAGATGGCTTTCAGCTCGGCCGGTACGCGGTCGATGCGGCCCAGGCTGCCGTCGAAGTATTTCAGGTCGGCAACCATCACTTCGTCCCACAGGCCCAGTTTTTTCAGGTCGCGCACCAGGTATTCGTTGGTGACGGTGAATTCGCCGGACAGGTTGGATTTCACGAACAGGTTCTGGTAGGTCGGCTCGATGGAGGCAGACACACCAATGATGTTGGCGATGGTGGCGGTAGGGGCAATGGCCAGCACGTTGGAGTTACGCATGCCGTGTTCGGCGATGCGCTTGCGCAGGCTGCTCCAGTCCATGCGTTCGCTGCGGTCCATTTCCAGGTAGCCGCCGCGCTCGGCTGCCAGCAGGTTGATGCTGTCGTGCGGCAGGATGCCACGGTCCCACAGGCTGCCTTTGTACGATGGGTAGCGGCCGCGCTCTTCAGCCAGCTCGGTGCTGGCCAGGTAGGCGTAGTAGGCCACGGCTTCCATGGAGATGTCGGCAAACTCGACGGCGGTGTCGCTGGCGTACGGTACGCGCATCTGGTGCAGGCAGTCCTGGAAGCCCATGATGCCCATGCCTACCGGGCGGTGCTTCAGGTTGGAGTTGCGTGCTTTTTTCACCGGGTAGAAGTTGATGTCGATCACGTTGTCCAGCATGCGCAGGGCGACGCGTACGGTGCGTTGCAGCTTCTCGGTGTCCAGCTCGGGGCCGTTGGCGCCTTGTTTCAGGTGGCGTGCCAGGTTCACAGAGCCCAGGTTGCACACGGCGATTTCGTCGTCGTTGGTGTTCAGGGTGATTTCGGTGCACAGGTTGCTGCTGTGTACCACGCCCATGTGTTGCTGCGGGCTACGGATGTTGCACGGGTCTTTGAAGGTAACCCATGGGTGGCCGGTTTCGAACAGCATGGTCAGCATTTTGCGCCACAGGCTCAGGGCCGGGATCTGCTTGAATACGCGCAGCTCGCCGTTGCGGCCTTTTTGCTCGTAGGCGGTGTAGGCTTTTTCGAAGGCCTGGCCGTAGATGTCGTGCAGGTCTGGCGTTTCGCTAGGCGAGAACAGGCTCCACTCGCCACCTTCCATCACGCGCTTCATGAACAGGTCCGGGATCCAGTTGGCGGTGTTCATGTCGTGGGTGCGGCGGCGGTCGTCGCCGGTGTTCTTGCGCAGCTCCAGGAATTCTTCGATGTCGGCGTGCCAGGTTTCCAGGTAGGCACACACGGCGCCTTTGCGCTTGCCACCCTGGTTCACGGCCACGGCGGTGTCGTTGACTACTTTCAGGAACGGCACCACGCCTTGCGATTTGCCGTTGGTGCCTTTGATGTGGCTGCCCATGGCGCGTACTGGGGTCCAGTCGTTACCCAGGCCACCGGCAAACTTGGACAGCAGGGCGTTTTCCTTGATGCCTTCGTAGATGCCGTCCAGGTCGTCGGCGATGGTGGTGAGGTAGCAGCTGGACAGCTGGCTACGACGGGTGCCGGCGTTGAACAGGGTAGGGGTGGACGACATGAAGTCGAAGCTGGACAGCACGTTGTAGAAGGCGATGGCGCTTTCTTCGCGGTTCACTTCGTTCAGTGCCAGGCCCATGGCTACACGCATGTAGAAAGCCTGCGGCATTTCGATGCGGGTGTCTTCGATGTGCAGGAAGTAGCGGTCGTACAGGGTTTGCAGGCCCAGGTAGCCAAACTGCAGGTCGCGTTCCGGTTTCAGCGCGGCGCCCAGTTTTTTCAGGTCGTACTCGCCCAGCTTTTCGTCCAGCAGCTCGGCGGCAATGCCTTTTTTCACGTAGCTAGGGAAGTACAGCGGGTAGTGCTGGCCCATTTCTTCCTGGCTGATGGCTTCGCCCAGGATTTCCAGGCGGATATTGCCCAGCAGCAGGCGTGCGGTCACGTAGTCGTAGGCCGGGTCTTGTTCGATCAGGGCGCGGGCAGCCAGGATGGACGATTTGTTGACTTCTTCTTCCGGTACGCCGTCGTAGATGTTCTTCAGCGTTTCGGACAGGATGGCGTCCACGTCGGTGGCGGCCAAGCCCTGGCAGGCGGATTCGATGGTGGCGCGCAGGCGGGCGATATCCAGCGGCAGCTTGCGGCCATCTTTGCGGATCACGTTGATCTGGATCTGGTGCAGGGCTTCGCCACGGGCGGCGCGTTCTTGCGAGCGCTGGTCACGGTACAACACGTAGGCGCGGGCCACGTCGTGCTCGCCGGCGCGCATCAGCGACAGCTCTACCTGGTCCTGGATGTCTTCGATGTGGATGGCGCCGCCTTCCGGTTTGCGACGCATCAGGGCGCTGACCACCGACTCGGTAAGGTGTGCCACTTTGTCGCGGATGCTGGCGGAGTTCACGCTTTGCGAGCCCATTACCGCCAGGAAGGTTTTGGTCATGGCGATAGAGATTTTTACCGGCTCGAATGCCACCACGGCGCCATTGCGGCGAATGGTCTTGTACTGGCTGTAGTCGGCTTGTGGCGCGGCTGCGCGGCCCAGTTCGGCGGCGGTGTTGGCGTCGGTAGTGGTCAGTGGCATTGTCATTGCCCTCGTGATGGGTAGGTTATTCGATGCTTCCGGCGGCGGCGGGCATGTGTTTTTGGCATGCGGCACGCGGGCGGAAGGGGTCGCGCAGCGGTGGTGGCAGGCGGGCTGTGGACAACTCTGTTGAAAAGCTGTGCGCCAGCTGTGCACAAACACAATATATGCTGTTTTGACCGGAAAGTGACGCAAATTCTAGTGGTGAAGTGTGTGCGGGACAAGTCTTGACAGCTACGGCAAAAAGCTGAAAGCCGCGCCAGTATTGGCTTTGCGCGGCAAACTTATTTTTGCGGCCTGCCGGGGCCGTGCGGCGGGGCTAGCTACAACAAGGGTTTGCGGCTGCGGCAGTTTTGCCACAGCGGCGGTTTTATGACGGCTGTTGCGCTGCTGCGACGCCCAAAAAGCAAAAAGGGCGGTTTTCACCGCCCTGCAACACTATATCTTGTGTTTAGCTAAGCCAGATCAGGCTGGCCATGCGGCCGGTTACCTGGTCGCGCCGGTAGGAAAAGAAGCGCTCGCGCTCGATCACCGTGCAGGCGTCGCCGCCGTAAATGGCGGTCACGCCGGCTGCGGCCAACCTTTGCCGCGCCAGCAGGTAGATATCGGCCAGATATTTGCCATCGGCAATGGGCTCGAATGCGGCAGCGGCATGGCTGTCGTGCGCCATGAAGGCGGCGCGTACCTCGGCGCCGACCTCGAAGGCCTCGGGGCCAATGGCCGGCCCCAGGTAGGCGATGAGGTTGGCCGCAGGCTCGCCCATGGCGGCGATGGTAGCCTCGATCACGCCACCGCACAGGCCGCGCCAGCCGGCGTGGGCGGCGCCCACCACGGTACCGGCACGGTCGGCCAGCAGCACGGGCAGGCAGTCTGCGGTCATCACGGCGCACACGGCGCCGGGGGTGCGGCTAAAGCTGGCGTCGGCTACCGGTACGCTACCCGGCGCTACCGTGGCGGCGTCCACTACGGCAATGCCGTGTACCTGCTGCAGCCAGGCGGGCTCGGCAGGCAGTGCGGCGCGCAGCAGGGCGCGGTTGGCCGCGACGTTGGCCGCGTCGTCGCCCACGTGGTCGCCCAGGTTCAGGCTGGCGTAGGGCGCGGGGCTGACGCCACCGTGCCGGGTGGTGACCAGGCTGCCCACGTTGGCCGCAGCGGGCCAGTCTGGCGTGAACCAGCCGGTGTCTGCTGCGGGCGTGTGCACGGGCTTAGCGAACATAGTGCACTTCGACGTCGTAGTTGTCGTCGTCCCAGTCATCCTCGTCTTCTTCGTCCAGCGCTTCGGCCTTGGCCGCGGCTTTGGCGTTGGCGGCGGCAAATTTCTCGTCGCGTTCGGCGCGCAGCAGGGCCAGCAGCTGTTTCATGTCGTCCGGCAGCGGGGCTTTCCAGCCCATTTCCTTGCCGGTGGCCGGGTGTACCAGCGCCAGCGAGTAGGCGTGCAGCGCCTGGCGCGCCAGGGCCTTGACGGCGGCGTCGGCCGCTTCGCTACCGTGGTGGCGCGGGTTGCCGTAGGTGGCGTCGCCGGCCAGCGGGTGCTTGGCTTCGCGCATGTGTACGCGAATCTGGTGGGTACGGCCGGTTTCCAGCTTGCACTCTACGTAGCTGAAGTCTTCGTAGCGTTCCAGCACGCGCAGGTGGGTAATGGCGGGTTTGCCGCCAAAGCGCAGCACGGCCATTTTCAGGCGGTTGTGCGGGTCGCGGCCGATCAGGGTTTCGATCTTGCCATCGTAGGGCACCACGCCGGTGGCCACGCAGCGGTAGATGCGCTTGACGGTACGTGCCTGCAGCTGCTGTACCAGGTCGGTTTGTGCCAGCAGGGTCTTGGCCACCACCATCAGGCCGGAGGTGTCTTTGTCCAGGCGGTGCACGATACCGGCGCGCGGAATGTGGGTGAGCTCGGGGTTGCGGTGCAGCAGGCCGTTCAGCAGGGTGCCGGTCCAGTTGCCGGAGGCAGGGTGTACCACCATGCCGGCGGGCTTGTTCACCACCATGATGTGTTCGTCTTCGTACACCACGGGGAAATCTACTGGCTCGGCAGTGTAGGCCAGCGCCTCGGGCTGCGGGATCACCTCTACGGTGATGACTTCGCCGCCCAAAAGCTTGGTCTTGCCGGGCATGTGCTTGCCGTCCAGCAGCACTTTGCCGTCTTTGATCCATTGGGTCATGCGGCTGCGCGAGTAGTCGGGCAGCAGTTTGGTGAGCGCCGCATCCAGGCGATCGCCGGAAAATTCGTAAGGTACGGAAAGTTGCTGCGCCTCGCCGCCGGCGCCGCTTTCCCCTTCGCTGTCCGCAATATCGTCGTCCAGCAGTTCGTCGGCGAGAATGTCTTGTTCGTTCATGGCTTTGTGGCGTGAGGTAAATCGGGCGATTTTAAAGCAGTCTGGCCTGCTTGTCCTGTTGGCGTGGCGGCTAGATGACAGGTAACTGGTATGAAACTGGCGCTTCATGGTGGGGTAATCATTAGCCAATACCATTAAACGGCTGTTTCAAACCAATCAACTACCTATTAAAAAGTGCCATGAGCAAAAATAACTTCACCCCGCTGGCCAACGGCGCCGACCCGGACGATATCGGTAACAACACCTCGAACAACCCCACCATGCAGGACATCCTGGCCGCGCGCATGGGCCGCCGCAGCTTTATGCTGGGCTCGGCCGGTGCTGCCGTGTTTGGCAGCATGGGGCTCACCGGCTGTCTGGGCCTGGGTGGCTCTGGCAGCAGCGCACCGGCCGCCGCCAGCGAAACCTTGCTGGGCTTCAAGCCGGTAGCCAAGAGCCTGGCCGATGCCTTTATCGTGCCAGAGGGCTATACCGCCAGCGTGATCTACGCCAAAGGTGACCCGCTGTTTGCCGGCGTAGCCGCATTCAAGAACGATGGCACCGACACCGGCTACGACCAGCGGGCCGGCGACCACCACGACGGCATGCAGTATTTTGGCCTGAACGCCGCCGGCAAAGCTGACCAGGCAGGCGCCAGCCGCGGCCTGCTGGCCATGAACCACGAGTACATCGATCAGACCACCTTGTTTGCCGCCGGCCCCACCGCGCTGCCACGCCCGGCCGCCGAGGCAGATATCGAGATCGCCTGCCATGGCGTATCGGTAGTGGAGGTTGCCAAAGGCAGTAACGGCCGCTTTGCCACCGTGCAAGCCAGCCCGTTTAACCGCCGCGTTACCGCCGACACCACCATCGAGCTGGCCGGCCCGGCACGCGGCAGCAGCCTGATGGTGACCAAGTTTTCGACCGATGGCACCCGCACCCGCGGCACGCTGAATAACTGCGGCACCGGCAAAACCCCGTGGGGCACGCTGCTGACCGGCGAAGAAAACTGGTCCGGCTACTTCAAGCGCGGTAGCGATGCCGCCGCCCGCAGCGCCAAAGAAATCGCCGCGCTGACACGCTATGGCCGCGCGGCGGGTACCAATAGCCGCTACGGCTGGGAAACCGCCGGTAGCGACGACCGCTATGTGCGCTGGGATATCACCGCCAATGCGGCCAGCACCGCCGCCGCCGACTACCGCAACGAGATCAACGGCCAGGGGTATATGACTGAAATCAACCCCTACGACCGCAATAGCGTGGTGAAAAAGCGCACATCCACCGGCCGCTTTGCCCACGAAGGTGCCGCTTTCTCGCTGCTGAAAACCGGCAAGCCGCTGGCGATCTACATGGGTGACGACTCGCAGTTCGAATATATCTATAAGTATGTATCGGACGCCGTGTGGGACCCGGCCGATGCCAAACCGGCTGACCCGATGGCCACCGGCGACAAATACCTGGATAACGGCAAGCTGTACGTGGCCAAGTTCAACGCCGACGGCAGCGGCACCTGGCTGGAGCTGTCCATGGCCAACCCGCGGATCGCCGGCTACGCGGCCTACACCTTTGCCGACCAGGCCGATATTCTGGTGAACGCCCGCGTAGCGGCCGATGCCGCCGGCGCCACCAAGATGGACCGCCCGGAGTGGAGCTCCACCCACCCGACTACCGGCGACATCTACTTTACGCTGACCAATAACAGCGGCCGCGTGACCAGCGGTAGCGACGCCAGCAAAGTGGTGGATGCGGCCAACCCGCGCAGCTACACCGATATCAAAAATGGCACCACCACCCAGCGCGGCAACGTGAACGGCCATATCCTGCGCCTGGCCGAGCAGGGCGATGCCAATGCCACTACCTTCAAGTGGGACGTCTATCTGTTTGGCTCCGAAGCCGGTGCTATTGCCAGCATCAACCTGTCCGGCCTGATCGACGCAAACGACTTCTCCAGCCCGGATGGCCTGCAGTTTGCCGAAAGCACCGGCATTTGCTGGATCCAGACCGACGATGGCAACTACACCGACATGACCAACGACCAGATGCTGGCCGCACTGCCAGGCCGCGTAGGGGACGGCGGCAAGGTGTCGGTAGCCAACGGTAGCGTGCTGGTGGATACCTATGTCGGCAAGAAGCCCACCACCGATACGCTGAAGCGCTTCCTGGTCGGCCCGAAAGGCTGCGAGGTAACCGGCGTGGCAGAAACACCGGATGGCAAGGTGATGTTCGTCAACATCCAGCACCCGGGCGAAGGCACGGCGGTCAGCGACCTGGGCGACCCGAGCAAGTATGTCAGCCAGTGGCCGTCCAATAGCGGCTACGGCGCCGGCAAGCGCCCCCGCTCGGCTACGGTGATGATCACCAAGAACGACGGTGGCCGTATCGGTACCTAAGCCCGGCCTGGGCTAGCCACACCGCCTGTCGGCCCGCCCGGCAGGCGGTTTTTTCATGGCAACGGCGCAGATGGCAGCAAGAAACCGCCGCCGGGCGTGCGCAAACAGCAGTTTTGGTTATAATCGTGCGCAGTCAAACAAGGACACCTCATGAAAAAAAGCTTTGTAGCCTTGCTGGCCGTCGTACTGATGGCAGGTTGTGCCTCGGTGGAGCCGCAGGACGAAACCCGTGGCTGGACGGTAGACCAGATCTACAGCGAAGCCCGCGACGAGCTGAATGGCGGCAACTACACCCGCGCCCTCAAGCTTTATGAAACCTTGCAGGCGCGCTTTCCCTATGGCCGCCACGCGCAGCAAGCGCTGATGGACCAAGCCTATACGCATTACAAGGATAGCGAGCCGGAGCTGGCCATTGCTGCGGCCAACCGCTTTCTGCGCCTGTACCCGGCGCACGCCAGTGCCGACTACATGTACTACCTGAAAGGCCTGGTGCACTTTAACGACGACACCAGTTTCCTGGCGCGCGCTACCGGCCAGGACATTAGCGAACGCGACCCGAAAGCCGCCCGTGAGTCGTTTAACGATTTTCGCGAGCTGATTACCCGCTACCCGGCCAGCCGCTACGCCGAAGACGCTACGCAAAAAATGCAGCATCTGGCCGCCGCGCTGGGTGGGCACGAAATGCACGTGGCCCGTTACTACATGAAACGCGAAGCCTGGCTGGCTGCGGCCAACCGCGCCCAGACCGTGATGCAGGCATACGCCAATACCGGCCACAACGAAGAAGCGCTGGCCATCATGGTGCAGGCTTACGGCAAGCTGGGCATGGGCACGCTGCAGGCGGATACCCGCCGCATTCTGGCGCTGAATTTCCCGCAAAGCGCCTACCTGACACAGCCGTGGGAATACCGCGGCCAACCCTGGTGGAAGTTCTGGGGCTAAGCCGGAAAGAAAAAAGACCGTTGTACAAACGGTCTTTCAGGCTGCCAAAGCAGCACAGATCAAGCTTGTAATGGATGTGGCAAGGCTGGGTGGCACCACGCAAGCCATTGCATCTGCAGCCTGGCGCTTTACCGCACAAGCAAAAAAAGACCGTCGCACAGACGGTCTTTTTTTGGGGCAGGGCGGGCAGACGGTGTGTGCTTACACTGCGTCTTCGCCGGTTTCGCCGGTGCGGATACGCACCACTTGCTCTACCGGGTAGACAAAGATCTTGCCATCGCCGATCTTGCCAGTGCGCGCGGTCTGGATGATGGCTTCGATAGCGCGGTCTACCAGATCGTCGGCGATAACCACTTCGATTTTCACCTTGGGCAGGAAGTCCACCACGTACTCGGCACCACGGTACAGCTCGGTGTGGCCCTTCTGGCGGCCGAAGCCTTTTACCTCGGTAACGGTCAGGCCGTTGATGCCAATGTCAGATAAAGCCTCGCGCACTTCATCCAGCTTGAACGGTTTGATGACTGCTTCGACTTTTTTCATGGATCGCAACTCCTTGTATAGATAGGGCAAAGCGGGCTGTTGGCAGCATGATTGTCTGGCAATATTCCACCTGCGGCCTTATAAAAGCGGGGGATTACGTGTATTATTACGCGCTTTCCTGATCCTTGTCTCCATTGTTGCGGGTATACAATGTCGCACATTCTTAAGCTGCGGGGCGGCGTCGCCCTGTCCCAGTTCCGACTTGATAAACTCTTGGCCAATGCGCGCGAAGCGGGTCTACCAGACCTGACTGTCGCCGCCGAATACTGGCACTTCGCCGAAAGCGAGTCGCCGCTATCCGAGGCACAAGTTGCCGTGCTGGAAAAACTGCTGACCTATGGCGAACCGCCGCTGGCACAGGAACCAACAGGTGAGTTTTTCCTGGTTACGCCCCGTTTGGGCACCTTGTCACCGTGGGCGTCCAAAGCGACTGACATCGCGCGCCACTGTGGCCTGGAAAATGTCCTGCGCATCGAGCGCGGCATTGCGTATCACATCCAGACCACCACACCGTTTACCGAAGAGGCTCGCCAGCGTTTGGCGGGCCTCTTGCACGATCGCATGACGGAAACCGTGCTGGCCAGCCTGGCCGACGCGGACCGCCTGTTCGTGCATGTCGACCCTCAGCCGCTGTCCACCGTGGACATCCTGGGCGGTGGCAAGGCTGCGCTGGATGCGGCCAACGCCGACATGGGCCTGGCCCTGTCGCCGGACGAGGTGGACTACCTGGTAGAAAACTTCATCAAGCTGCAGCGCAATCCTAGCGATGTGGAGCTGATGATGTTTGCCCAGGCCAACTCCGAGCACTGCCGCCACAAGATTTTCAACGCGCAGTTCGTGATTGACGGCGTAGAGCAGGGTAAGTCGCTGTTCCGCATGATTCGCGACACGCACGACGCCCATCCGCAGGGCACCCGCGTGGCCTACAAGGACAACGCGTCGGTGATCGATGGTGCCACCATCGAGCGCTTCTACCCGCAGCCAGGCAGCCACACCTATGCCTACAGCGAAGAGCCGACCCACATCCTGATGAAGGTGGAAACCCACAACCACCCCACCGCGATTTCCCCGTTCCCCGGCGCGTCTACCGGTAACGGCGGCGAAATCCGCGACGAAGGCGCTACCGGCCGTGGCTCGCGCCCGAAAGCCGGTCTGTCCGGCTTTACCGTATCCAACCTGAACATCCCTGGCTTCCAGCAGCCGTGGGAAGCGCAGCAGTACGGCAAGCCAGGCCGCATCGCCTCCGCGCTGGACATCATGATCGAGGGCCCGATCGGCGGCGCCGCGTTCAACAACGAATTCGGCCGCCCGAACCTGGCAGGCTACTTCCGCACCTTCGAAGACACCTTCCAGGGCGAGCGCCGTGGCTACCACAAGCCCATCATGATCGCCGGCGGCCTGGGCAACATCCAGGAACAGCAAATCTTCAAGAACGAGATTCCTGAAGGCGCCTTGCTGATCCAGCTGGGCGGCCCAAGCTTGCTGATCGGCCTGGGCGGCGGCGCGGCATCCTCCATGGATACCGGCGCCAACAGCGAAAACCTGGACTTTGATTCGGTACAGCGCGGCAACCCGGAAATCGAGCGCCGCTGTCAGGAAGTCATCGACCGCTGCTGGCAGCGCGGTGCGGCCAACCCTATCGTGTCCATTCACGACGTGGGCGCCGGCGGCTTGTCCAACGCCTTCCCCGAGCTGGTCAACGACGCCGGCCGTGGTGCCATCTTCCACCTGCGCAAAGTGCATCTGGAAGAAAAAGGCATGACCCCGATGCAGATCTGGTCCAACGAATCGCAAGAGCGTTACGTGATGGCCGTGATGCCGGAAGACCTGGCCACCTTTACCGAGATCTGCGAGCGCGAGCGTTGCCCGTTTGCGGTAATGGGTGTCGCCACCGACGACGGCCACCTGCAAGTGCGCGACGACTACTTCGACAACAGCCCGGTAGACATGCCGCTGGAAGTGCTGCTGGGCAAACCGCCACGCATGACCCGCGACGTGAAAACCGTGCCGGTTAGCACCGCTGCGCTGAACGCCGCCCAGTACGACCTGAAAGAGTCGGCCTACCGCGTGCTGCGCAACCCGACCGTGGCCGACAAGAGCTTCCTGATTACCATTGGCGACCGTACCGTAGGCGGCATGACCGCGCGCGACCAGATGGTTGGCCCGTGGCAGGTGCCGGTAGCCGACGTGGCAGTCACTGCCATGGGCTTCAACACCACCCTGGGCGAAGCCATGTCCATGGGCGAGCGCACCCCGGCGGCACTGTTCGACGCCCCGGCCGCCGGCCGTGTGTCGGTAGGCGAATCGCTGCTGAACCTGGCTGCGGCCAACGTAGGCGAGCTGGGCAATGTGAAGCTGTCTGCCAACTGGATGGCCGCTGCCGGCCACCCGGGCGAAGACGCCAAACTGTACGCCACCGTCAAAGCCATCTCCGACCTGTGCGTAGCCATCGACGTGAGCATCCCGGTGGGTAAAGACTCGCTGTCGATGAAAACCGTCTGGGAAGAGGGCGGCGACAAAAAAGCCGTGACCGCACCGCTGTCGCTGATCATCTCGGCGTTTGCCCCGGTAGCCGACGTACGCAAGACCGTAACCCCGCAGCTGCGCGCTGCCGATAGCGCCTTGCTGCTGCTGGATCTGGGCGAAGGCAAAAACCGCCTGGGCGGCTCCATCTTCGGCCAGGTGTGGAACGACATGAACGGCCAGGCGCCGGACGTAGACGGCGCCGACAAGCTGGCTTCCGCCTTTACCGTGCTGCAATCGCTGGTAGAAGACGGCAAGCTGCTGGCCTACCACGACCGCTCCGACGGCGGCCTGTTCGCCACGCTGGCCGAGATGTGCTTTGCCGGCCATCTGGGCGCGCAAGTCGAGCTGTCCATGCTGACCGGTGGCGATGCGGCCAACGTGAACGCCGTCCTGTTCAACGAAGAGCTGGGTGCGGTGCTGCAAGTAGCCGCCGATGAAATCGACAACGTGCTGAAGCGCTTCGAGATCATGGGCCTGGCGGCCAACGTATCGGTGATCGGCATGCCGGCTACCGATGGCGTGCTGCGCCTGGTGCATGGCGAAGACGAGCTGTTTGCCCAGAGCCGCGTGGCCCTGCAGCAGGCCTGGTCGGAAACCAGCTACCGCCTGCAGCGCCTGCGTGACAACCCGGCAGGTGCCGACAGCGAGTACGCGCAGATTGCCGATGACGCCTCGCGTGGCCTGTTTGCCGAGCTGACCTTCAATACCGAAGACAACCCGGCAGCTCCGTTTATCGCCACCGGCGCGCGTCCGCGCATCGCCATCCTGCGCGAGCAGGGCGTGAACGGCCAGATCGAAATGGGTGCAGCCTTTACCCGTGCTGGCTTCGAGGCGGTGGACGTACACATGTCCGACGTGATTGCCGGCCGTGTACAGCTGGCCGACTTCAAAGGCCTGGCAGCGTGCGGTGGCTTTAGCTACGGCGACGTGCTGGGTGCAGGCGAAGGCTGGGCGAAGAGCATTCTGTTCAATGGCCAGGCGCGCGAGCAGTTTGAAGCCTTCTTTGGCCGCAGCGACACCTTCGCCCTGGGCGTGTGTAACGGCTGCCAGATGATGTCCAACCTGTCGGACATCATCCCTGGCGCGCAGCACTGGCCCAAGCTGAAGCGCAACGCGTCCGAGCAGTTTGAAGCCCGCTTCGCGATGGTGGAAGTGACCGAATCGCCATCCATCTTCCTGCAAGACATGATCGGCTCCAAGCTGCCGGTAGTGGTATCGCACGGCGAAGGCCGCGCGGTGTTTGCCCCGGGCGCACAAGCGCAGGTGCTGACCGCACTGCGTTATGTGGACTACCACGGCCAGGCCACCGAAACCTACCCGATGAACCCGAACGGTTCGCCGGCAGGTATCACCGGTGTCACCACGCCGGATGGCCGCTTCACCATCATGATGCCGCACCCGGAGCGCGTGTTCCGTACCCTGCAGAACAGCTGGCACCCGGAAAGCTGGGGCGAAAACGGCGGCTGGTTCCGCATGTTTGCCAGCGCACGCCGCTGGATCGGCTAAGGTTGGCCGCAAGCTGACAGCAAAACGCCCCGACGAGTCGGGGCGTTTTTTTATGAGCCATCGGCAGCAGGCAGGGCGCTCATGTTTGCCATGGCTGCGCTTGAAACGGGCGGCGTTGCCACCATCTAGGGCAATACCAATGCAAAAAGCGCCAGACCATTACGGTGCAGGCGCTTATGCATGCTGTACTGCTGTGTGGTGCGAAAGGAGAGACTCGAACTCTCACGCCGCGAGGCGCTGGAACCTAAATCCAGTGCGTCTACCAATTCCGCCACTCTCGCCACGACATCAGTACTGCTTTGAGGAGACGGATAATAGACCAATCAGCTTTTTTTGGCAAGCATCCTGATCAAAATAGGCATCGGCAGAAACTTGTGTAACAATATGTTGTCCATGACATTGCCGTCCCGAATAACACGCGCGAGGAGAATCGTCGCCATGCAACCGAACCTTCACACTGCTTACAAAACCACCGCCTACAGCGGCGCAAGCCATAAGGTTCTACGTAATACCTATGGCCTGCTGGCCCTGTCCATGGTGCCTACCGTGATTGGCGCTGCCGTCGGTGCCAATATGAACTTTGCCTTCATGGCAGCCAGCCCCATCATGAGCGTACTGGCCATGATGGCTGTGATCTACGGCCTGATGTTTGCCGTACAGGCCAACCGCAACAATGCGCTGGGTGTACCGCTGATGCTGGTCTTCACCTTTGCCATGGGTCTGATGCTGGGGCCTTTGCTGCAAGTCGCACTGAAGCTGTCCAACGGCGCGCAGCTGATCATGGTTGCCGGCGGCGGTACCGCAGCCGTGTTTGCGGTAATGGCGGGCATTGCCACCACCACCAAGCGTGACCTGTCCGGCATGGGTAAATTCCTGACGGTCGGCGCCGTGGTACTGATGGTAGCCATCGTTGCCAACATCTTCCTGCAGCTGCCTGCCATGGCCCTGGCCATCTCCGCAGCCTTTGTGATCTTCAGCTCGCTGATGATCCTGTGGGAAGTCAAGAACGTGGTAGATGGCGGCGAAACCAGCTACATCTCCGCTGCGCTGGGTATCTACATCAGCATCTACAACCTGTTCACCAGCCTGCTGCATCTGCTGATGGCATTTGCCGGTGACCGCGACTAAGCCCTGATAGATAGCGCAAACTGATCAACGCCGGCCTTGTGCCGGCGTTTTTGTATCTGGCGGGCTGGCGCTGGCGCCTGAAAATGTACATAATCAAAAAAGCAAAAATCACAGGCCATGACACATGCTAGACATCCTCATTACAGCCATTCTGGCGGCAGGCAGCAGCGGTGCACTGGCATGGCTCTTGTTGCGCGGCAAAAGCGATGCGGCCTACCAACAGGGCAGGGCAGAGGTGCAGCTGGAACTGGCGCAGCTGCAGGGCCAGTGGCACAGCATGAACCAGCAATGGCAAGCGCTGCAGCAGCGCGAACAGCAGGCACAAGACGCCCTGCAAACCCTGCACGCCCAATACACCGAAAGCCAGCAAAAGCTCGCCAGCCTCGCCAGCCATCTGCAACGTATCCCCGAGCTGGAAACCCGGCTGCAAGCACGCGAAGCGCAGCTGCAAAGCCAGCAGCAGTTGGCCGCAGAGCAGGGCGCGCGCCTGGCTGCCAGCGAAGAGCAGGGCAGGCAAATGGAACGCCTGCTGCAAGAGCGCGGCCAACTACACGCCCAGCTGGCCGCCATGCAGCAAGAGGGCGCCCAGCTGCAAGTAGACAAGCAGCAACTGCAAACCCTACTGGAGCAAGAGCGCCTGCAGGCCGCAGAAAAACTGGCCATGCTAGCCAACGCGCGTGAAAGCCTGAGCCAGCAATTCAAGGTACTGGCCAACGACATCCTGGAAGAAAAAAGCCAGCGCTTTACCGAGCAAAACCGGCAAAACCTCGACCAGCTGCTGGCACCCATGGGCGAGCGGCTGCAAGCCTTTGGCAAACTGGTGCAAGATACCTACGACAAAGACAGCAAAGAGCGCCTGACGCTGGAGCACGAGCTACGCAAGCTGCAGCAGCTCAATACCCAGCTCAACCAGGACGCCATCGCCCTGACCAATGCCTTAACCGGCAGCAACAACAAAGCCCAGGGCAACTGGGGTGAAATGGTGCTGGAAAAAGTGCTGGAAAGCTCCGGCCTCACGCGCAACCGCGAGTACCGCGTACAGGTGTCCGACCGTGTCGAGCAGGAAGACGGCAGCCAGCGGCGCTACCAGCCAGACGTCGTCATCGACTTGCCGGAAGGCAAACAGCTGGTCATCGACTCTAAAGTGTCGCTCAACGCCTACGTGCGTTACACCGCCAGCGAGGACCGCGCCACACAAGAGGCCGAGCTCAAAGCCCACATCGCCGCACTGTGCCAGCATATCCGCACGCTGTCGGACAAGCGCTACCAGGACCTGTACAAGCTCAATACGCTGGACTTTGTGTTCATGTTCATCCCGGTTGAGCCTGCCTACCTGTTGGCCGTACAGCAGGACATGAGCCTGTTCAACGAAGCCTTCGAGCGCCGCATCATGATCGTCGGCCCCAGCACACTGCTGGCTACGCTACGTACCGTGGCCAGCATCTGGCGCTACGAATACCAGAACCAGAACGCACAAGAAATCGCCCGCCAAGGCGGCGCTATGTACGACAAGCTGGCCAGCCTGGCCGAGTCACTGGAAAAGGTTGGCCGCCAGATCAGCCAGCTACAAGACAGCCACCAGCAAGCCATGCGCCAGCTCAGCAGCGGCAGCGGCAACCTGATAGGCCGCGCCGAAAAGCTGCGCAAGCTGGGTGCCAAAAGCAGCAAAAGCCTGCCAGGCCACCTGCTGGCCGACACCCCGGCAGAAAATGAAGCAGAAACCGCAGAATAATTCTTGCACTGCCATTACCTGTCATCTATAAAAAATTCAGGTAACAGAAAGGAGGGAGCAAATCTTGGAATCGCTGGTTTTACTCGTTGTTGCAGTTGGATTTGTTGCGTTCTTTAGCCGTAAAGCGTTAGTCCAGAAGCGAGCACGCATTGCCGTGCGCACGCAGCACCCGGCCTCCCGCCGGCAACGCTCCAACCTGTTTTGATACCTGTTTGTGGTGTTTGGAATGAAGTAGTTTGAAGTAGTGTTTAGTCAGACGAACCTTTAGTTTTACTCACCCCAACACAAAGCCGGCCCTAGGCCGGCTTTGTCATGTACGCCGCAGCTAGCACGCATGCCCTCACAGCGGCCTTTGACGGCCAGGTTATGTCTCATGTGCAATGGCTCAGCAGCTCCTTCGAGCATTACCATCCCAAATTGAATTTGTACAATTTCAAAATGCACTGCAATGCTGCGGTGTAACTTGACTTTTAAACGTAGTTTTGCACAGATTTCAGACGGGCAAGCACGTCATTCAGGGCTACATTGGCCACAAAATCAGTCAAATAATGATGCCGCTACACATCATGTGGCCAACCTAAGCGGGACAATAGTTTCAGCCTGATCGCTGCCAAAATCCATGCGTGCCAGCATCGATTTTGAAGCAAAATCGGCACATTGGCCGTGGCCGGTCTGGTGATTCTGACGACGTTAATGAGCCCAGTTGAAGGCTCGAAAGCCCCCCAAGGGGTTTAGTATTTACGTCGTATAATGTTTATTATGTCAAATTTAGACGCCAGAAACGCCGCTTTTACCTACTCTCTCGCCTGTTGCAGTTTCGATACACTACCCGCTTTACCTATGCGTAGAGACTTCCCAATACACACCAGATACAAACACACAGAGCCTGACGAACTTGTCAGGCTCTTTTACTTTTCCATGCACGAAAACGAGCTAGCCGCAGAGCTGGGCGTAACGATTGCACAGATACAACGCTGGAAAAACGGCAAGGAAGCCGTACCGGGCATTTATGTTAAATATCTGCAACGGTGGAAACGCCGGAACACAATAGAGGCAGACAGCCCATGGAACGGCACAGAAGCAATCGGCGAACGCCTTGTGATCGACCCCGGCGTAAGCCTGTCCATCGACTTTGCCGAGCTGGAACGCCTGCCACGCTACCGCCAGCTATACCACCTCTACAGCAAGCAGACAGACCTGATTGAACAGCTACTGATAGAACGCGACTACTTCAAAGCCCAATGCCACAAACAAGCCCGCTTTGGCATGGTGCTGAATTCCCTATTCCCTGACTAATGCCTAAAGGCACGCTCGCCGCTTGGCAGTTCCGGGGGTGTGCTTTGCAAACCCCCGAAACAGCCGTGAGCTTATTTGCAGGTTGGCCGCATCAAGGCTAAACCCTACGGGCAGCTTTGCTGGCCTTGACCCGGCAGGAGCACCCTACCCCGCCGTTTACGGTCAGCCCCCAATCGTGACCAGCCGGCAGCTGTTAGCGATGGATGTGTCACAGTGATTGACCAGGTGTGACAGGTTCCAGCTCAGTCACACCTGGTCAATCACATCTAATCGCTCACGCCTTCGCTGCACTCTCTTACGACAAGAAGGCTCAGCAAACGAAGCCCTGCCATAAACAGGCCTGCCGCAACCACAAGAACACAAGCGAACAGAATCAGCAGGGACCGAATGAAGAATGGCAGAGGCAAGAAGGCGTGCCATAGGAACCGGGACGCCATTACCAACTGCACGATACCTGGCAGACAACGTAAAAGCAGGCAAATCAAGCGCGCCGGGTAAGCCTTGAAGCTGGCAAAAACGCCGATAGTCACGGCGATTCTGGTCTGAACCTTCGGACGCTGTGCAACAGGGCTCAACGTCAACGATACGAGGCTGGCGACTTACAGAGATGACGTGTCCATCTCTGTGACCAAACTGGAAATGGCGAAGCCTGTTTTGTGGCAAGCCACACTCAGAAGCATTGATGTCAATACGTTGATGGCTATAGCCATCAATGACCAAATCTGGCACCTGGGCAACGTTTTCGAGTAGCCACCAAGTGGGACGAGCTTCCAGCACAACACGCTGAAACTCATCAAGCATCTCAAGGCCATTTCCAGTAGGTGCTGTACGCCTTGCTTTTGAAAAATCAGGGCACGGGCTACCACCGATTACGCCATCAAAGCGACCAGGCGGGACGTGAAAATCGCGTATATCGCTGCCGTAAATAAGGTCTGGACCACGAACAACAGAAAAACCCTCAGCCTCAAAACCACGACCAAGCAAGTCAATCCCCGGAAACAATGAAAGTAGAAGCTGTGACGGTAACGTCATGATTCACTCCTGGTAAGTCACAGAACAAGTGTGACCGACCTGGTGTGACTTGTCCAGAATGAGTCACGGCCGACTAGTCACAACCAGAAACAAACACGAGGAGCGGCTGTGACAATATGGCGATGATTTAGCCCTGGTGAATCACGGCAAGTGTGACAGCCCGGGCGTGATGGACTCCAGCTCAGTCACACCCGAAAGACGCCCTACTTTATGCCACGCCGCCTGTAGTTCTCTATAGTTCCTACCGCACGCATAATCGCTTGATGCTCAGTGGCTCGCTCATCAAGCAATCGCTCATGTGCAAGCATTTTCCTGGCTAACTGCTCATTGCCACCGCAAGCAGCCACGAGGCGGTCAAACGCCTTCCTGTCCCGCGCACCAAGGCGAGAAAACCAGCGGCTTCGCCTGTCGTGACCTAGAGACATGGCAAAAACAAGGATGACCAGAAAGGCCAGTGTGATGAAAAGATAGATGCTCATGCGAGCATGCTATTAGCCTATCCATCCGATTTCAAGAACCTAGATGACGAAGATCCACCAGGCATACGCATGCCGCCCGTAGCATCGCCCATAGTGACCACCGACGCGCCACCAGGAGAGGCAGCACCGCCCTGCCCTTGCTGGCTTGAATCAGCCGCCTGCCTTTCCTGGGAAGGCTGTGCAAACTCATCAAACCGGCCTTTGCTTGCCACGCCCTGGCAAACATCCTCAGGGACTTCTAAGACAGTGGCCTGTTGTGTGTAACACGTGCACCTGGTACGCGATGCAACACAGCCCTGGAGGCGCGGAAACGTGACGGGCCTAGCTATTTCCTGATACCTAGGAGCCGTTTCCGGCCTATCCGGTACGGCTGGCGTATACGCGGCCACCACGTCAGACGCCGACTTAAGCGCCACCGTTTTAGCCTCAGGAGCCATAGCCGAACCCTTAGGCGCAACCTGACCGGCGACCTCACCAGTTGGCGCAGTTCCGCCCAATCGTGACAATGCTTTGTAGCCGATAAAAGCCAGGACAGGCAGCACCAGGAAAATCAGCAGCATATTACGGACGCCCTTCGGCAGCTGAAAGCGGTGTGTATGCACCTCAGCCGACTTATAAAGCGGGTATACATCCTTTGGGTAGGCAAACACCCTCTTGTCAGCCGACCTGGACGCCGCGCCCGTGCTGTTCGGGCTGATCTCGCAGCAATCCCACTTGAGCAAGTCAGCCGCAGGAGCGCCCATAATTCGGCGCAAATGATGATGCTTATTGACGAGCTCACGAATGAACGAATCAAGCAGCTTTGGCCCCTGGGTTATCAGCCAGACATCGAAACCCTTGTGACGATGGACGGCAAAGTCACCAATATATTTAGGCACCTCAGAACCAGACCTACGCACCCCAAAATGCTTTTGACACTCATCAATCACAATGATTGAGCCCTTTGGCAAGTCATGCCATTGCTTAGGGTCTTCCAGCTCTATCCAGTCTAATTTGGCCTTGCCAAGCTCAGTTAATGGAATGCCGTGATAATAGACCTGGCGCTTTCCAATACCTTCAATTTCTACCTGGGCTTCTTTTCTAACAGTGTCGATAACATAAAGGGTCTTGCCACTACCAGGCACAGCAGTAATCAGATTAAGCATGGATTAATCCTTAGAACCAAAACGAGAGCGAATCATTGAGCCAGTACTATTAACGCCGTCAAGATAAGAGCGGATAAGTAAAGCTGCCATATTGATAGCCAGGACGTCACCAAATCCCATAAGGGAAAGAATCGAATATATATCATGACCGATAGAGCCAGCCATACCGACAAGCATACTATCTAGCTGTTCGAAAACTATCTTTATACCAGTATAAGAAACCAAGCCAAATGTAAACGCCCCTGCCACTTTGGCAATAATCGGTTCGACCAGGTAAAGCAATAAACCGCCTAGTATTTTCCACATTATTGCGCACCCCTAAATATAGTCCTGGCAGCCATGAAATAACCGAGCAAGACAAAGAACGGGTTAATCATTATGGACAGGTCACAAAACGGCTTGTAAGTAAATACCAGCTCTGTATCAGTGCCCATTATATTGATAGGCAGCTTTTTTGGCTCAGGGCACGAATTGGATGTGAAATATTTATTTTTAGCATCCAGGGTCAATTTTACATCCTCAGTCTTGATGGCCTTTTTTTCCACATCTGGCATATCAGTAGAGAATAAGAAATCCTTGATAGAGGCAACAGCACCAGTCAGAGGAGAAACGGCAGAAGCTACCGCACTAGAAATGGCCGTGGCTGAAGCCTGAACGGCATTAACCACAGATGTAACGGCATTAGATATAGTCGCTTTTATGGCTGATACGGCACTAGAAATAGCCGTAGTAATGGACGAGAGATCTAAGGGCGGGACTTCTTCGGAGCCAGTGCCAGTACCAGTACCAGTACCAGTACCAGTACCAGTACCAGTACCAGTACCAGTACCAGTACCAGTGCCAGTACCAGTGCCAGTGCCGCCAGTAGATGAGGGAGCACCAAGCGCGCCAGGTGGAAGGCTAATTACAGGAGGTTGACCATCACCTTTTGATTCAAGCGTGCCAGTTACCGTGCCTGAAGGCGTCTTATAGGTAACATTGCCACCACCTATGGAAATAGACTCAGAACCACCCTGACAAGATGCCGACATAGACCCACCAGAGATGGAAAAAGTACAACCCCCGCGATCGAAACTGGTAACACCATTGCAAGCAGGGTTTGACGGATCAGCAGAGAATGAACCACCACGGAAAACAATTTCACATTCAAGACCCGCAGGCTTTTGAACATCCGCAGGCGTTGCCAAAGCACAAGAGTCACCATTCAGAGCATAACCAGATGGACAAGTCTTTTTGGTTTCAATAACAGACTTGCACCCGCCAAAAGCACCAGCAGCATTCCAAGCACAAGCACCCTCAACGCGGCCACCATGCTCAGGACGCGCAAAAGGCCAGTCTTCATAAATAACTTCCAAGCATGGCCTGCCACCCTCACAGATAAGTTGATCTGAGGAGGGCGATACAGGAGGAGGAACAGATACAGGCTTGCCGTCAGCATCAGGCTTTGTGGGCCAGTCAGGTACTGGGGTTTGTGTATTGCCATCAAGCCTAGGGTATATGAGGCCAGCAATAGTGAGCCCGATGATGGGTGCAAGGTAACGGCCAGCTTGAGTAAGCGTAAAACGGGCACCAGCCCCCATGGCCAAGCCGATAAGAGGCGCGAAGGCATAAGCCCTAACAGGAAATATCAACTGCCAGAGCATGAATAAAGACAGGAAAATAACCCGCAGAGCTTTCATGGCGTCACCTAAATAGAATCCAAAACGCCCCGACCAGGGCAAACAGAACAATATAGCCTTCCATATGCAAAAAGGGGGCAATAAGCCCCCTTCCCCCTTATTTGTGTGACAGGGTTACGGGCGAACCATGCGCCACATTTTCTTGATGGCGAAGAAGCCCAGCATTGCAGCGCCGATAGCGGCAATGGCGACACCACCCGCCTGAATTGCATCAGTCACGGGGGTGATGTCGATAGTAGGCGCAGCAGCGTGAGCGGATGCAGCAGCAGCACCAATTACGGAAGCCAGAGCGACGCGTTTCAGCAGTTGAAGTTTCGATTTCATGGGATTAATCCTCATTTGTGGATGGAGAAATAAAACGGCCAATATTGCGATATGCAAAGGCCAAGCCCCAAAGGGCAGCTATACCTAGGGCAATAGATGCACCGTCAGTAATAGAAAGCGGCACGAAAAACGTAGTATTCATGCTGCTATATTCTTGTTGCGTCACCAGGACATAGCCAGGGCAATTAGCCAGGTCAGCAGATGAAGCAACCAAAACAGGCTGATCTATAGGATCACCGCCATATGTTGGCGTTTTAAACTCTACGCATTGCGGCATTTATGCATTCCCCATTATGAAAGCGTGCCAATCGGGATGTATCCGACCAGCAGGTATAGTTAACGGGGGAATGGGTGTAATGGGTGTATCCGGGGGGATTACTTCCGGCATCCTGCCGGTGTAAGTAATCGGAGCCGTACAGTTATTGACACGAGTCCAAGGCGCGGACGCGCCGCCAGCGGCAAGCCGCTTGTCGGCACGCCCCGCGCTATTTGCGCTCTCGATGTGCCACTGGTGAACACGGGTAATGATGGCTTCGCCATTGAAGGTGATACCGCGTACCACCTTTACCGGCTCTTCATAGCGGTTTGTGCGTTCTTCGCGGTATGGCAGCACGTCAGCGGTAAGCGACAGGCGCATGAATTGCGCCCAATCAGAGGCGTCAGCAGCTGCAAAGAGATCCCGCAAGCCCTCTTGAACCTGATCTGCAGTCAGGCGGCGAAGCTCACGCCAGACAGTGACAGAGGCAGTGCCGAAGAACTGGAATTGCCGGGCGCGATTTGTAGAAGCCCACGAACCAACACGGGCGGCAGATTCCACCAGTGAGGATTTGCCAGACTCATGGTCTACGCCGGTCAGACTGGAGCCATCAGCGCAGCCGCCATCAATGTTTTTACTGATGTACTTTGCGAGGTAGCCAACAGCGGAGCCTTTAGCCGGGTCAATGCGCTTGAAGGTAAAGCGACGCAGCCAAGCGCCCTTTTCGTTCGGGCTGTCCTGCAGGGAGTAAGCGCGGAAGGTGCGGAGCGCGGTCTTTATCTGGCCGGGCTGGACGAACAAGAGCATGTGCCAATGCGGCGTACCATCGTGATGCGGCTCAACAGTGCGGACGCCGAAGAACTGGACGCCATCACGCGCCCACTGTGCACGGGTGCGACGCCATACGGTGTTCAGGTACTCATGAACCTGGCGGCCATCCTCGCCCGTGTAATTTGGGTTTTCCCCGCCGCCTTTGCTCAGGCGTGGGTGCATGTGGCCGGGGGCTGTGAGCGTCACGAAAACAGCGGAGCAGCCCTGTTCTTTTGCATACTCTTCAAGGCCACGCGCCCGAACCATGAGTTCAGCGCGTTTTATCACCGGGTTGGCCGGGGACTTGTCGGCCAGTTCCTGCAGGGTGAATTGGTCGCCCTGTTCATTGGTGGCAACGAGGTTGGCCAGAATGTCAGCGGAACGGCGGCGCCGCGCCTGTACTACGGCATGGGTTCTATCGGAGACGTACAAAGCTCTATTGCGGCTGACGAGTCCGGCATTGACAGCGAGACGCTCGAAAGCGCTACCGTGTACCGCCCTAATCTGACGCTTCCAATAGATCGGGTCGCATCCGCGGAGCCTTGCGGCTTTTCTGATGGCAACGATTTTGTCCCGGTCGCACTCGCCGGTTTCCTTGTCGATTGCCCTTGAGATGTCGGAGGGCGGCAAAGGAAGTAGCGCGGCAGCTGCCAGCTCATCGACCTCAGGCGCTGGGTGATAGGGCCAGCTGCTACGCATGACAGCATCAGCAAGTTTTTCTGCGGCCGCGCTGATTTCGTCGTGATCAAGGTACACATGGCGTTTTCTAGCTGCTGTGCAAATATCACGGGGCAGCCCGGCCACAGTTCCGCCATGGACGAATCGTTTAAGCCAGTCATTGGCATCAATCCAAGAACGGCCAGCACCGCTACCATGTTTGCGTGACCATGCACGAAGCAGGACGGACGACATATCCGGGGACAGGTCAGCCGACTTGATACGGCGCATTGCCCACTGTTGATCAGCCAGCGCAGGAGCGTGGCGACCCTTAACAGGCGCAAACAATGGGGTAACGGTGCGTAGCGGGTTCATCGCACCAGACCTTTTTCAGCAGTCAGGGGCGACAGGAAAGTAATACCTTCCGGGCAGCGGTAGATAGACAGCTGCTCGACGGTGTATTCCGGCATGTGTTGCGCCCCGAGCTTGCGGAGGTGGTGCTTTTCCGACAGGGTCAAATCGTCAAACGCCACGCGCTTATAGCCGGGGAATTGTGACGGGATGAGCTCGGGCAGGTTCGGGGCGAACATGATTAGGGCGCCTTTTTAAGAGCGGCCATGGCCGGGGCAATCGTGGCCATGAACTCTTCGACCGAAACCAGCTTAGGGGCAAGCGTCATGGCGTCATACTCGCCAACGTAGACAGACACCGGGGAAAGGACATACATACCCGGCGCGTACGGCACCTGATCGGCAGCAAGGCGGATGCGGGTTTCAACGGGGTAGCGTTTCAGCTTGCCGGTTTCCTGATCGTAGGTGGCGGCATAGGCGGTTTGGCTACGGCTTACACCGGAACGGCCATCACGTTGCCATGCCTTTTCTGTGACGGGTTTGTCTTCAACTTCGATAACGATCATGTGATGTACTCCGAATAAAAAGCCGACGTCAGGCGGCAAAAAGACGGTGGAGAAAGACGGCAACAGCACGACCGAGAAGCGGCGACAAGGCAAGAAGCCCAACCACTGCCGCGAGTTCGATATGCATCAAGAGCCCTCAGAAACCGGAAAAGACAGGGAGCGATAGCAAACCCACCAGTCTTCATAAGCAGCATCCGCTACCAAGAAAGCGTCACGCGCCCTTGCAAACCGCTGCTTGACGAGTTCGAGCTGCTCAGGAAGGGGCGCACCGTCAACAACGAGCGATGCAAGTTCAACGGCATTGAAGTTCATGAAGAACTCGGAACGGTCACGAGCGCCGCGCACCTCATCGAAAGGCGGCAGTGTTTGCTTTTGCTGATTAGGCTTGCGTGCCATGCTGTTGCCCCTGCTAGAATCATCTGGTCATGCAGATTACAAGACCTTGTAGCGGCAATCCTAACTACAAGCGCTTGTATTACTCAAGGTGAATTTATGAGAACTTCAATCAGCTACCTAGAAGAAGCACTAGAGCGAATGGGAGACGAGACGGACAAGAAGAAGGCCGAAAGGCTAAAAATGACGCCTCAAGCCCTAAGCAACTACAGAAAATGCGTAAGCCGTATGGACAACTTTGCATGCATCATGGTTGGCCGATATCTAGGGATTGACCCCATGAAAATCATGGCGGCATGCGAAGAAGAAAGGGCAAAAAGCGAGGAAAAACAAGAATTTTGGCGGGATTTTCGAAAAACCCTCAGCGGCCTAGCGATAGCGGCAGCACTGGGGGCAACGACGATGGCAGCGCCTAGCACGGCACAGGCCTACACCGTCGCTGGCGAGCAAATGACAAATGTTTATTATGTCAAATTTAGGAGCAAAAACGGTACTGCACGCCACTCCTCTACATCGATTTCCTATCATTTGTTAATCCAACGTACCGCAACGGCTACGTGGCGAGGCACTTGCACCACCACGTAGCGTCACACTCACGCTCAAATCTATGGCGCAACGTGCTGCAGGTAAATCTGCAGTTCTTTGCGACCTTGCCATTCGTTGGCCGCTAGCTGGTAGACGGCATGGATTTCATCTGGCAGCCAGTCGGTGCGGTTGAAAATCATGCCGTCGCATTGCACACCGTCTTTGGCCAGGCGCAGCTTCAGATGCTTGTCGCCCACCATGCGCTGGCTGATGACCTGAAACCTGTCCTGGAATGTGGGCGGCGCAAAGCCTTGGCCCCATACTTCTGCGGCCAACGTTTCAGCCGTTGGCAGGTTCAGCTCCCTGGCGCTGAGGCTGCCATCGGTTTCCAGGGTGCGTGTCAAGGCGCTTTCATCCATCAAGCCTTGCGCTACATCTTCGAATGCCTGCTGAAATGTCGATAACGCCTGTTCGGCGATGGTTAGCCCTGCTGCCATGGCGTGGCCACCAAATTTCAGGATCATGCCCGGATGGCGTTTGTACACCAGGTCCAGTGCGTCACGCAGGTGGAAACCGGGTATGGAGCGCCCTGACCCTTTGATTTCGCCCTCGTCACCCGGGGCAAAAACAATGGTTGGCCGGTGGTATTTTTCTTTCAGACGGGAGGCTACGATACCCACTACGCCCTGATGCCAGTCGTCACGATAGAGCGCCAGTGTGTAACGTTTGTCGGCATCGATGGCAGTGAGTGCTGCCAGGGCTTCGTCTTGCATGCCGTGCTCTATCTGGCGGCGTTCGCGATTGAGGCGGTCCAGCTCTTGCGCCAGGCGCATGGCTTCGTCTTCGCTGCTGGCCAGCAGGCAGGCAATGCCCAGGCTCATATCGTCCAGGCGCCCTGCCGCGTTGAGCCTGGGGCCCAGCGTGAAGCCCAAATCAAAGGTGTTGGCTTTGTGCGCTGCGCGCCCGGCGACGCGAAACAGCGCGGCAATGCCGGGGGCCATGCGCCCTGCCCGCATTCTGCGCAGCCCGTTATCGACCAGGATACGGTTGTTTCTATCCAGCCGGACAACGTCGGCCACCGTGCCCAGGGCGACGATGTCGAGCAGCTCGCCCAGGTTGGGTTCAGGGTTGGCCGCAAAGTGGCCGCGCTGGCGCAGCTCGGCACGCAGGGCCATCAGCACGTAAAACATGACCCCGACACCGGCCAGATTTTTGGAGGGGAAATCACAGCCTGCCTGGTTGGGATTCACGATGAGTGCGTCGGGCAAGGTGTCGCCGGGCAAGTGGTGGTCGGTAATCAGCACCTCTATGCCTAGTGTTTTGGCTGCTTCTACGCCTGCCACGCTGGCTATGCCGTTGTCGACGGTGAGGATGATGTCCGGCTGGCTGTGTGCGGCCAACGCAACGATTTCCGGCGTGAGACCGTAGCCGTACTCGAAACGGTTCGGCACGATAAAGTCAATCACGCCCCCCATGGCCGCCAGGCCTTTTACCGCCACGGTGCAGGCGGTGGCGCCGTCGGCGTCGTAATCGGCCACCACCAGCATGCGCTGCCGCTGGCTGATGGCATCGGCCAGCCGGGCTGCCATGGCCAGGATGTTTTTCATGCTGTGGTACGGCAGCAGGCCTTTGAGTGCGTAGTCCACGTCGCCTGCATTGTCGATGCCGCGGGCGGCGTACAGGCGTGCCATCAGCGGGTGGATGCCTTGCTCGCACAGGGTTTGTTGCCGGCTGGCCGGGTAGCTGCGGGTGGTGATCTGGGTCATTGCGGGTACAGAGTGGCGAGAGGTTGGCCGGATTGCCAGAATTTCCACAGCTGGCGCGGGGTGATGCGCAGGGTGAAGCCGGCATCGCCATCGCAGCTGAGTTCGAGCACCTGTAGTTTGCCGGCCTTGAGTGCGGCCAACATGGGGGCGAACCAGTCTTGCTCCAGCCGCTTCAGTGTTTCGCGCCAGCCCCAGGCGTCGCGAAACTGTGCGGCGGCCTCCAGCTGGTCCATCACCAGGTGCACGTGCTCGCCCTGCAGGCCGGAAAACTGATAGGGAGCAGCTTCAATAGCCATGCCGCACTCTGCGGCCAGTGCCTGATAAAGCGGGTTGTCACTATATAGCAGCGGGGCAAAGGCTTGCGGCGCGGGGCTGCTGGCACCCTGCTCTCCCCATAACCACACACTGTTAACCGGCGTATCGCCACGCAGCTCACGCGCATCGTTGGCCGCATGGGTGTAGAGCAGCATCTGCATTTCGTTCAGATAACGGCTCCAGCGCATACCGTTTTGCCCGCTTGGCAGATGGTGGTTGATGTCCTGGCCAATGACATCGGGCAAGGGGGTGAAGCTGGCGCCGGTGGCTGCCGGTAATGAAATGAACCAGCGCGCCGGTGTCGGGGCGTGGAACGTAAAACCATCTTCGGCAAAGAGCTGGTTCAGGCTGGCGACAAGCTGGTCAGCTTCGCTTTGCGCCAGGTTCATGATGCCTACATCGCCCAGCAAGGCGCGATCGCGGTCTACCCGCAAATTGACCGGGTCGGCAATCAGCCAGTGCCGGCCGGTAGTATCCAGCCCGGCCTGGCGGGCCAGGGTGGCGGCGATGGCCAATGCGGGCACGTTAAAACTTTGCAGCAGGTGCTGGCTTGGCAGAGCCGGGCGGGCGCTACGTTGGCCGCGGGCTAGCATCAGCGACAGTGCCGGGGTGGCGAGGTCACGGCAGACGTCTGCGCCATCATAAGCGTCGTACCAGGCCAGGCCGGGCAAGTGCAGGGTGAGTTTCATAAAAGTGCCAGGCTGTTTTTGTTTCTTAACAAAACAAATGTGGGGTATGTAGAACCATCCGCCCCCGCGCGCTGTCTGTTGGTGCAGGTTGCCCTGGCCGTTTGACTAGTAGATTGATTTGGCAGGGGTTTCTGGTTTGCAGTGGTGCCGTGTTTTTGCTAGCATGCCCTGCTTTGTTATTTATTGCTGCCAAAGTAGCACTTTAGCGGCGCAGTATTTAAGCTGATTCGTCATGCGATGAAGGCTTATGCCACACGAGTCATCAGAATATGGATTATCGCAAACTGCTGGCCTTCCCGCAAAAGTGGGTAGCACGGCTGATCAACAACCCCATGACCTGGCTGGGCGCCACTGCCTGCTTGCCGTTTATGGGCGCTGTGACGGCGCTGGCGATTACCCAGGAGCAGGCGCTGCCCAAACCAGCGGCGCCGCTGGCACAGCAGTTTACCGAACAGCTGGTGCTACCCCCCCTGCCCGCCGCAAAGTCTTCTGGCCTGCGTTACTGGCGTGACGAAGCGGTGCAGCGTGGCGACACCATTGCCCGCCTGCTGAACCGCTTGGGCGTGGACGACGGCGAAGCCACGCGCTTTATCCATGCCAGCCCGCTATCGCGTGATCTGCTGAAGCTGCGCTCTGGCGCCACCTTGTCGGTGGAGCTGAACGACCAAGGCGAGCTGTTTGGCCTGCGCTTTCTGAATGATGATGAAAACGGCGAAAAAGTGCTGGTGGTGATCGAGAAAAACGGTGACCAGTGGCAGGCCAGTGCCGATGCGCCCGAGATGCAAACCGTGCAGACGGTGAGGTCGGTGCTGGTCAAAACCAGCGCTACCGGTGCACTGGCACAGGCACAAGTGCCGGTGGAGATTCGCACCAGTTTGTCCGAGATTTTTGCCGACCAGCTACCGCTGGCCGCGCTGCGCCCGGGTGACAAGATCAGCCTGGTGTACGAGACCCTGCAGTACAAAGGCACGCCGCTGGCCAGTGGCAATATCCTGGGGGCCGAGATTGTTCGGGCAGGCAAGGTCTACCAGGCATTTTACTTTGAGCACGACAGCGAGTCTGGCGGCTATTACGACGCAGCCGGCAAGCCGCTGAAAAAGGGCTTTACCATGCAGCCGGTTAACGCCCGCATCAGCTCCGGCTTTGGCATGCGCTTCCACCCTATTCTGCGCTCGCTGCGCATGCACGAGGGTGTGGATTACGCGGCGGCCAGCGGCACGCCCATTGTGGCGCCATCTGATGCCACTGTGGCCACCGTGGCGCAGCAAAGCGGCTATGGCAATGTGGTGGTGCTGAAGCACAGCAGCAAGCTGTCTACGCTGTACGCCCACATGAGCAGCTTCCAGGCAGGCCTGCGCCCTGGCGACAAGGTAAAAGCCGGCGACGTCATCGGCTTTGTCGGCAGTACAGGCCGCTCCACCGGCCCGCATCTGCATATGGAGGTGATGATCGACGGCCAGCCAGTCGATCCGGCCACCACCGCGCTGCCGGTGCCGGGCCTGGCGCCCAGCCAGCGCTTGGCCTTCCGCCAGGCTAGCGTTAAGCTGGCGGCCAACCTTCAGCTGCTCAGGGATATCCCGGTCAGCGTGGCGCAGCTGGACTAAACCGGCCGCACCCATGCACCGCCCTGGCAGCCACTCTTTGCCAGGGCTTTTTTATGTCTGAGATTTATATCGGTTTAATGTCGGGCACCAGTCTGGATGGTGTCGACGCCCTTGTGGTGGACTTTGCCACGCAGCCCATGCGCGTGCTGGGCGAGGCGTTTGTACCCTACCCCGCAGACGTACGCGAGCAGGTGCTTACCCTGCAGCCGGTTGGCCATGATGAGCTGGCGCGCAGTGCCTTGCTGGGCAATACACTAGCCACGCTGTATGCCCAGGCTGTGCAGCAGGCACTGCAGGCCAGCGGCCTGGCTGCTGGTGACATACGGGCGGTGCTGTGCCACGGCCAGACCATCCGCCACGCTCCGCAGCATGGCTATACCTTGCAAATCGGCAACCACGCCTTGCTGGCCGAGCTATGCGGCATCGATGTCATCGGCGATGTGCGCAGCCGTGATGTCGCCGCCGGCGGCCAGGGTGCACCACTGGTACCGGCTTTTCACCAGGCCGTCTTTGCCAGCACCAGCGTGTCGCGCGTCATTCTGAATATTGGCGGCATTGCCAACCTCACCCGCCTGAGCCCGGGCTTGCCGGTAATCGGCTTTGATACCGGCCCGGGCAATATGCTGCTGGACGCCTGGATACGCCGCCATCGCGGCCTGGACTACGACGCGGGCGGCGCGTGGGCTGCCAGTGGCCAGGTACAGGGCGTACTGCTGGACCGCCTGGTGGCGGAGCCCTACTTTGCGGCCAACCTGCCCAAAAGCACCGGGCGGGACTTGTTTGACCTGCCCTGGCTGGATGCGCAGCTAGCCGCGCATACCCGGCTACACGGCCCGGTGCGCGATGCCGATGTGCAAGCCACGCTACTGGCACTCACCAGCCACAGTATTGCGGCGGCCGTGCAGCGCTTTGCGCCATGCTGCCGCGAGCTGTATGTCTGCGGCGGCGGGGCGCAAAACCCGGTGCTGATGGCCAGCCTTGCGGCCAACCTTGCAGGTATTTATATCGAAACTACCGAGGCATTGGGCCTGGGCCCGCAGCAAGTCGAAGCGGCTGCCTTTGCCTGGCTGGGCTGGTGCTTCAGCCACCGCCATGCGGCCAACCTGCCAGAAGTGACCGGCGCGCGCGGTTTACGCGTACTCGGCGCACTTTATCCGAGGTAAATGTAAAGTGATCGATAAAATACCGGGTAAATTGCCGATATAATGCATGGCTGACTTCATACATTAAATAACAATGCGCCTGTTCAAGCGTAAAGCTGCCGTACGCAATACCCAACCCCTACCACCCAAGCTCACCGCGCTACTGCGCGAAGCGTGGTGGCTACTCATGGCCGTGACGGCTGTTTATCTGGTTATCACCCTGGCCAGCTTCAATCCGGCCGACCCTAGCTGGTCGCACAGCTCCGCCGACACGCAGGTGCGTAATTACGGCGGCACCTTTGGTGCCTGGCTGTCCGACATCCTGCTCTATCTGTTTGGCTATGCGGCATGGCTGCTGGTGGGCTTCTGCCTGTTTGCCATTGCCTGGGGCTACCGCAAGATCGAGCAAGCCGATTTCCAAACCGGCCCCATGACCTGGGCCGCCTTGCTGGGCTTTCTCGTCACCCTCACCAGCGTCGCCAGCATCGAAGCGCTGATACTGGGCAACAAGGTACTGGCACTGCCGGCCGGTGCTGGCGGCATGCTGGGCAAGTCGCTGGGCTATGCCGCCGCACATGCTTTCGGCGGTACCGGCGCGGGCCTGCTATTGCTGGTGCTGGCGGCCATTGGCACCTCACTCTTTACCGGCTTGTCCTGGTTAAACCTGATGGAAAGCCTGGGTGGCAAGATCGAAGATGCCACGGTAGGCGCCTGGCAAGCCTGGCAGGCTAGTAAAGACCGCGAGATCGGCCGCGAGGTGGCCAAGCAGCGCGAAGAAAAAGTGGTGCAGGAAAAGAAAAAGATCGACGAGAAACCCCCGGTACGCATAGAAGCCCCGGTGCTGGAAGTACCGGTATCACCCAAGGCGGTGAAGCCGGTACAACAATCGCTGTTTGCCGCCCCGGGTGACGACGCCCTGCCAGGTCTGACCCTGCTGGCACCACCCAAAGAACAAGGCGAACCGGTTTCTGCAGAAACCGTGGAATACACCTCGCGCCTGATCGAGCGCAAGTTGGCCGACTTTGGCGTAGATGTGAAGGTAATTGCCGCCTACCCCGGCCCGGTGATTACACGCTATGAAATCGAGCCCGCCATCGGGGTAAAGGGCGCACAGATCGTCAACCTGATGAAAGATCTGGCCCGCGCCCTGAGCCTGGTATCCATTCGCGTAGTAGAAACCATCCCGGGCAAAACCTATATGGGCCTGGAGCTGCCGAACCCCAAGCGCCAGATCGTGCGCATGTCTGAAATCGTCGGCTCGGAAAGCTACCAGAACATGCCATCCAAGCTGGCCATGGCACTGGGCAAGGACATTGCCGGGCAGCCCGTCTCTGCCGACCTGGCAAAGATGCCACACGTACTGGTGGCGGGCACCACCGGATCCGGCAAGTCGGTGGCCATCAATGCCATGATTCTGTCGGTGCTATATAAGGCCACGCCAAAAGAAGCCCGCCTGATCATGGTGGACCCGAAAATGCTGGAGCTATCGGTATACGAAGGCATCCCGCATCTGCTGGCCCCGGTGGTAACCGACATGAAGCAAGCGGCCAACGCACTGAACTGGTGTGTGGGCGAAATGGAGCGCCGCTACCGGCTGATGTCCAAACTGGGTGTACGCAACCTGGCCGGCTTTAACCAGAAGATTCGTGACGCCGAAAAAGCGGGCGAGAAAATACCCAACCCGTTCAGCCTGACGCCCGACATGCCAGAGCCGCTGGAAACGCTGCCGCTGATCGTGGTAGTCATCGACGAGCTGGCCGACCTGATGATGGTAGCGGGTAAGAAAATCGAAGAGCTGATTGCCCGCCTAGCCCAAAAAGCGCGGGCGGCCGGCATCCACCTGATTTTGGCCACGCAGCGCCCGTCGGTGGATGTGATCACCGGCCTGATCAAGGCCAACATTCCTACCCGTATTGCCTTCCAGGTATCCAGCAAGATAGATAGCCGTACCATTCTGGACCAAATGGGCGCAGAAACCCTGCTAGGCCAGGGCGATATGCTGTACCAGCCCCCCGGCACCAACTACCCGCTGCGCGTACACGGCGCCTTTGTGGCCGACGAAGAAGTGCATCATGTGGTGGAGTTCCTCAAAACCACGGGCGAGCCAGACTACGTAGACGGCATTCTCACCGGCACGCCCGAGGGCGATGAAGCGGGTGGTGATGCGGGGGCTGCTGGTGGCGGTGGCGATATGGAAGCCGACCCGCTGTACGACGAAGCCGTGGCGATTGTGATAAAAACCCGCAAAGCGTCCATTTCATCCGTGCAGCGCCAGCTACGCATCGGCTATAACCGCGCGGCCCGGCTGATTGAACAAATGGAAGCCACGGGTATTGTCTCTGCCATGGAAACCAACGGTAACCGCAGCGTGCTGGTGCCCATGCGCGAAGAGTAAGCCCCTGCCCTCTTTTATCTACAATGGCCGCCTTGCGGCCATTGCTTTTTATCGCTAGCCGGTTAAGCTAGGCGCACTCGCTTTGTACTGGACAAATCATGCCCGCACTACTGAAAGAACCCGCGTTTCGCCACGATTACACCCCGAAAACAGGCATTCTGCTGATTAATCTGGGTACGCCAACGGCACCTACAGCCAAAGCACTCCGCCCCTATCTAAAGCAGTTTTTGTCCGATAGCCGTGTCATTGAAATCCCCAAGGCGATCTGGTGGTTCATTCTTAACGGCATCATTCTGAATGTACGCCCGGCAAAAAGTGCGGCGAAATACGCCACGATCTGGACACCGGATGGCTCCCCCTTGCTGGTGCACACCCAAAAGCAGGCAACGCTGCTAAAAGGCCTGCTGGGCGAGCAAGGCATGCGCAACCTGGTGGTGGACTACGCCATGCGCTACGGCCAGCCATCTGTCGAGCAAACCATGATCAAGATGCGGGAAGCCGGCGTAGAGCGCCTGCTAGTGATACCGCTGTACCCGCAATACGCTGGCTCATCCAGCGCCACCGCGCTGGACGACGTGTTCCGCACCCTGCAAAAAATGCGCAACATGCCGGAAGTGCGCACCGTACGCCACTTTCACGATCACCCCGCCTATATACAGGCACTGGCAGATAGCGTGCGCGAACACTGGCGCCTGAACGGTCGGGCAGAAAAACTGGTGATGAGCTTTCATGGTGTGCCACGCTTCACGCTGGACAAAGGGGACCCCTACCACTGCGAATGCCTCAAAACCGGCCGTTTGCTGGCCGAAGAGCTGGGGCTGAGCAAGGCGGAATACGTGGTCAGCTTCCAGAGCCGGTTTGGCAAAGCAGAATGGATCAAACCCTACACCACCGAGGTACTCAGCCAGTTGGCGCGCGATGGCGTATCGAAAATTGACATCATGTGCCCGGGCTTTGTGGGCGACTGCCTGGAGACCCTGGAAGAAATTGCCATGGAAGGAAAAGAAGATTTCCTGACCCACGGCGGCAAGGAGTACCGCTATATAGCCTGCCTGAACGAGCGCCCGGCATGGATTACCGCCCTGGCAGAAATCGCTGCGGCCAACCTGGGTGGCTGGATAACAACACCGGATGATGCAGAAATGCGACAACTACGTGCCCGCAGCTGTGGCGCAAAAAGCTAGAAAAAGGCCAATTTTTTTCACAAAGGCGCACCTCAATGGTGCGCCTTTGTTCATTTGTGAAAACTTTGTTCAATAAGTGCATGGTGCAGCACACCATAAAGAGGCATGAGACAAATTTATGTCGAACAATATTCAAAACATTGTTTGCGACCTTCGTTGACACTGAAAGAAACGGCTCCGCATAATCCCTGCCATCTGCTCATCCAAAAGATGTAACGCAGGTTTTTCAAGTCACAGACTTAAGATCAGGGGAAACACAAGATGAATAAATTTGCTCGTCTGAGCCTTTTTGCGGCTGCCGCCATTGCACTCACTGCCTGCGGCAACAAGGAAGAAAAACCGGCTGGCGAAGCATCCGCCGCAGCTGCTGAAGCTGGCGGTGAAACCGTTGTCAAAATCGGTCAAGTGTCGCCGCTGACTGGCCCGATTGCCCACCTGGGTAAAGACAACGAGCTGGGCGCCAAGCTGGCTATCGAAGACCTGAACGCTGAAGGCGTTGAGATCGGTGGCAAGAAAATCAAATTCGAACTGGTATCCGAAGATGACCAGGCCGACCCGAAAATCGGCACCCAGGTTGCTCAACGCCTGGTTGATGCAGGCGTCGTTGGCGTAGTAGGCCACCTGAACTCCGGCACCACCATCCCGGCTTCCAAAATCTACTCCGACGCTGGCCTGCCACAAATCTCCCCATCCGCCACTAACCCTGACTACACCAAGCAGGGTTACAAAACTACCTTCCGCGTTATCGCTAACGATGTACAGCAAGGTAAAGCACTGGGCGAGTTTGCAGTTGACGGCCTGAAAGCCAAAAAAGTAGCCATCATTGATGACCGTACTGCTTACGGCCAAGGTCTGGCTGATGAATTCGAAAAAGCGATCAAAGCCAAAGGTGGCGCCATCGTTAAACGCGAATTCACCACCAACACCGCCACTGACTTCAACGCCATTCTGACTTCGATCAAAGGCTCCGCACCGGACGTCATCTTCTACGGCGGTATGGATGCACAAGCAGGCCCGCTGGCCAAGCAAATGCAGCGCCTGGGTATCAAAGCCAAGCTGATGGGTGGTGACGGTTGGCAGACCCCGGAGTTCATCAAGCTGGCAGGCGAAGCCTCTGAAGGCCAGTACTCCTCCAGCTGCGGTATGCCACGTGACAAGATGCCTGGCTTCGCTGCCTTCAATGACAAGTTCAAGGCCAAGTTCAACACCGAAGTACAGATCTACGCACCATACGAGTACGATGCTGTTCGCGTACTGGTAGAAGCCATGAAACGTGCAGGCTCCACCGACCCGAAAACCTACCTGGCTGAAGTTGGCAAAACCAACTACACCGGCGTAACCGGCCCGATCGCCTTTGATGAGAAAGGTGACATCAAAGACGGCGCCGTGACCGTTTACCAGGTTAAAGGCGGTAAGTGGGAAGTGGTTTCCACTGTAGGCGGCCCGGCTTCTGCCGCCCCAGCTGCTAGCGCTGCTCAGTAATTCTTACTGACACCGCCATGAAACGGCGCCCTCGGGCGCCGTTTTTTATTTGCACTTGCACAACAATACATGGCTGGCTAATATGTTGCGCTGCAGTGCCGATTGTATCCTTTCGCCACTCCCCGCTTTTCTTGCAGCCCGCCACCCATGGGCCTGCTGAAAACGCACCCGCTGTATTACCCGCCCCAACAGGGCCGGTATCACGCCTGAAATCCACCTGCCATCACCTATAAAACAATGCCCCCGCGCAGGGGCAGGGACAAGCTTTACCATGAACAAAATCATCAATGCTTCGCTGGTAGCCGCCACGGCTGCTGCTCTGGCCGCATGTGGCGCCTCCGACAAAGCCGCGACCACAGAAAGCAGCACGCCTGCCGCTAGTGCAGACCAGCTGACTGTAAAAATCGGTTCGGCCAACCCGCTCACCGGCCCATTTGCCCATTGGGGTCGTGACGCAGATAACGGGGTTCAGCTGGCGATTGAAGAAGCCAATGCCGCAGGTGTAACCCTGGGTGGCCAAAAAGTAAAATTCGAAGTGGTATCCGAAGACGACCAGGCAGACCCCAAAGCCGCCACGCAAGTAGCGCAACGCTTTATCGACAGCGGTGTTGTGGCAGTCGTCGGCCACCTGACCTCTGGCGCAGCCATTCCCGCATCGCGCATCTACAACGATGCAGGCGTGCCGATGGTGGCGGGTTCGGTCACCAGCCCGAAATTCACCCAGCAAGGCTACAACAACACCTTCCGCATCATTGCCAATGACCTGCAACAAGGTCAGGCATTGGCCAAGTTTGCGGTTGGCCAGCTAAAAGCACAGCGCATTGCCGTCATTGACGACCGCACCACCTATGGCCAAGGCCTGGCAGACGATTTTGCCAAATCGGTAGAAGCCGCGGGCGGCAAAGTTGTGAAGCGCGAGTACACCACTAACAGTGCTACCGACTTCATGGCTATTCTGACTTCGCTCAAAGCGCAGAACCCGGATCTGATCTTCTACGGTGGCATGGACGCCCAAGCCGGCCCAATGGTGAAACAGCTACGCAAACTGGGCATGAAAGCCGCATTCATGGGTGCGGATGGCGTGAATACGCCAGAGTTTGCCAAGCTGGCAGGTAAAGACGCAGAAGGTGCCTACGCCTCCAGCGCCGGCGCACCAAAAGAAGCCATGCCAGGCTACGCCAGCTTTAATGACAAATTCAAAGCCCGTTTCAAGACCGACATCCAGGCGTACGCCCCTTACACCTACGATGCAGCTCGCGTTCTGCTGGATGCCATGAAGCGCGCAGAGTCAGCAGACCCGAAAAAATTCATGCCAGAAATTGCCAAAACCCAGCTGCAAGGGGTAACGGGCGAGATTGCATTCGAACCAAATGGCGATATCAAGAATGGTGCAGTGAGCCTGTACCAGCTACAAGCCGGTAGCTGGAAAGGCCTGACACCAGATACAGCCAAAACAGCCTCTGCTGCACAGTAATAAAAAAGCGCCCTAGGGCGCTTGTGATTGATGACAAACCCGGCTTGCAATGCAAGCCGGGTTTGTTTTGTAAGTAGAGGGCCCGCGCATTCAAATACTTACATGAAGCGGCCCGGCTTTGCCGGGTCCGGCCAAACCAGCGCCAGTACTTTGTCAGCAGCCAGAAGCACCCTAGAGCGCTTTTTTAATACTGTGCTGCTATCAGAATTGAGACTGCAACCCCAAAGACAGCAGACGTGACTTGATCGCAGTATCGCCTACCTTGCCTTTACCGAACGCCTCAAACTCTGCGCGAATAGCCAACCCTTTTTGCAGTGCGTAGGTAATGCCAGCCCCGTAGTGCGCCACGGTTTTAGATTTCTTCTCGCTTAAAGTTGCTGCATAACCAGTCTGAGACCAGCTTTCATTGTAATTCGTGTTGAGATTTGCTACGCCCAGCTTGGCAAATGCGGAAAAATTTCCCGATAGCGGTGCAATAGCAATAGCAGATAGCGATAGCGCTTTCACCTTAATGGTGCCGGCCCCACTTTCTGTTGCACTATATCGCCAAGCAAACTTCTCTTTACCTACATCCGTATAGGCACCCTCTATCGCCATATTGGGCATGATCTGATATCCAGCGTACAGCTTATAACCTGTGGTAGTGCTATCCCGTGTAACTGCCAACCCGCTATCAGGTGCATCATCTTTTACATAGCCGCTACCTACGGCAGCGCCAGCGTACCATGCACCATCACCAGCCATTGCTGCATGGCTAAAGGCAACACAAAGAATCAGCCCCAGATATTTTGAAGAAGGACGCCTGTTCATTTTCACTCCGTTGTGATTGGTTAATTGCATCAAAAATAAATGCCAAGCAACTATCGCATAGAATAAAAATGCGCACAGCATGAATTGTCCATTTCAATTTTTAAATTATTGATAGGCTGCGCATCCTTACAGAATATACAAGTGAATCTGTGCTTATTTTGCAATAGATCCAGGTCTTGCTTTGCAGAGAGTTGTCTTGCAAGGGGTTCTGTTGAGCAAATCGGGGGGCTTGCTCCGGTGAAATAGCCATCCGTATCCGACATGCCAGGGCATTAAGTAGTTGGCCGCAGCCGGTGATGTGTTGCCCGCTGGCGACGGCGCCTTGCAGCAAGCAATAGCCTATCTGTTGATAGACTTGCTCTGCCGGCATGACAGCTGTGGGCGCTTGCAGCTGCTGCAGGCGCTGGTTGATCTCATCGCCATCGATGGTGTCGTCCGGGTCATCTTCGTAATCGGCCGGTTTCTGGTAGTCGTATTCGATGTGGTATGTGCCGTCGGGGTACAGGGTGAAGGTGAGGCCCCAGATACGGCGGCCCGTGGTGCCTAAGTGTTCGTCGCGGAAACAAACCAATGAACGGGAACATACTATCCCCAAGTCAAAGGGAGGGCTCTTGTCATTCACAATAGCAAAGCCATCTACAACTCTTGTCAGACTTGTTTGAGTCGACTCCTCCCAAATCGAGGACTCAAGCACTACATACTGCCAATCATCATCGGCAACATACCAATGAACTAATCTTTCAAAATTACCAAATAAATTATCTAGTCCAATCATACGCACACTCACTGAATAAAATAACGCGGTGGTTGGCGAATACCATTCACTTCAATTGTCACTCCAAACCCACTCGGTCTCACCCCACCACTCGCAGAATAACCCACATCGATCTTGATACTGACCGTCTTGCCCGCCTCCAGCTCTTTGCGCAGATAGTTTTCCATGGCTCTCCAGTCCTTGCGGTTCAGCGTTGACGATTGTGGCACCAGGTTGATGCGGTCACCGGCGCCACCCAGGCTAGCCGCTACCAGATGGCCACCTTCATCACCAGCCTGCCCACACTTGCCCACGCAGGCTTGCTGACCACTCGGTCAAGTCTGATATTGCTTTGCCAGCTCTATCGCACGATCCAGCATTTCAGAAGTGATGTATGGGACAAAACCCAACCGATCACCCTGCTCAAAACTTTTACGGTAGTACACCAGGCGGGCCACATCTCCTGCCACTGCCAACGCTGCCAGATGGCGGAGGGGCATCGCACCTTTGGCGTTGGTTGGTAAATTACGATAAGCCACCAGCCCATCTTCAAGACTCTGCGTATCAGCCCAAGTAATAGCCTTCTCAGAAAGCCGCAAAACATCCTCCACCAAAAGGCTAGATAATTTCTCTGGAGATTCGTTCAGAGAAAATATAGGCTCATATGCGATTTCCTCCCCAGCAATGAATGCCACGCAACTGGAAAAATCAACAGATGAAATCGAAGGCATTAAGCTAACTCTAAAATGATCAACTCGCTTACCGATAGTAGGAATCACTGCCACCACTTTCTCATTAATATCAAAAAAGCAAACACACACTCCCACCTCATCTGCCCTACACTTCCAGCCATACTGTTGAAGAATAGAGATGAAATCTGATTCATTCATTTTACAGCCCCAAGAAATGTACCCACCGCAAACCACCCATTTCGCACAAAAACAACCCCTTAAATTCAGAATTCCAAAAAATTTGCGCCGGCGATTTGAAAATCAGCACAATCCAAGAGCATAAAATTGCAAGTCACCAATCACAGAGTGTAAATAATTCCTATCAAGCACAATTTCTCTTACGCGCGTATTTTTAACATTAGAAGATTTGAAATCACCATCTCGCAGCGAAACATTGCAAGCCAAAATCCTAACCTTACCACCACTGGCCACTGCAAATACAAAACAACCACTCTCCATTAATGATTGCGGTGAAAGAGTATACCCATAAAAATTATCAACAAAGCAATGGTCATGCAAATCACCATAACACCAATCATCCTCATCAGCCTCTATTCCAAAGTGCTTTTCAAGCATGAAAATAAATGCCGCAGCAGGCTCAAGAGCAAATAAGAAATCACTTTCAATAAAATCGAATGAACTTGACACCCCCCCACTGCACAACATCGGGATGGTTTCTGTGGCCAGGCTTACACTCAGAACCTCTTCTTTCGCCTTATCCTTACGGCATGAGAAAGCTTCTCCATTCAAAAACAGAAATAGCAATCCATTCTTGAAATAATCATCACTCCATTCATCAACAACTTCTAAAAGGAAGGCCGCCTTATATGGATCACCAAATAACATAATCACCACCCCTTCTTCGGAAGATTAAAAATATCCTTAATTTCGTTGGGAACGTCGCGCCCACTCAGTGAGCTCGCCCCTTGTCCAGTACTACCAGACCAGTGATAAACACCGCCATGATCGGAATAAAACCTATGCACTTGTCCATTGGCATCAAGCGCATAACGATCATTACGCCTACCCGGAATTGAGTTTTCGAAAAGATACAATGAATTTTTAGGCTCTATACCAGCATTGGGCCTATTTCCAGCAGCACCCAATGTATGTTTAGGATTTGACTGATATGCCAAACCATTGCTGGCAACTATTCTCTCGGCAACTGGCAGAGGGCTACTTCTTACAGTCTCTGCCGGCTTCACCGCCAGTGCGGGCCGGCCGTTACCACCAACCGACAACGCCAGATCCGGCAGAATCAGCGCCGTTTGCGTCATGAACACATCGATGACGCTCGCCGAGGCGCCCAGTTTCTCAAACTGCGCCGTGGCTGTGTTGATGTCGCGTACTTGCTCATTGTAAGTGGCCAGCAGCAGCGCCCGCTCCTGCGGGGTCTTGGCCATGCCCAGCGCGCTGGAGATAAAGGACAGGCTTTCCTGCAAGCCATTCAACGTGCTGGCACACACAGCCAGGCTGGCACCGCCGCCGCCACAACGCTCGGCCACGACCTTATCCCAGTATTGTTCCTGCTGCTGTATCTCCTGGCTGAGCTGCGCCACATCACAACGGCCCGCGCAGGCGCGCAGTGTTTGCATCAGGGTGGCGGCAGCACGGGTGTTGAGCGAGTTATTCTCTACCTCATTCTTCGCCCCTTGCCCGCCCGCTAGCGCCGACGCGGTGTTGCCGCCGGCGATACCGCCTGCCAGGCTGCCAGCCAGTGTGGTGAGGGCGGCTACGGTGTCTTTCTGGCTTTCGCTCAGATTGGCCGCATCGCTGCCGTACAGGTTTTGTGCCAAGGTGGCGGCGATGAGCGGGGCGCTGCCGGCGCCGGCGGCACCGCCGCTGACTGCGCCCAGCGTGGTGCTGGCTACCATGCCGATGGCTTGCTTGACGGCGGTGGGCAGGTTGCTGCTGTCCAGCTGCTCGCCCAGCTTGGGCACCAGGCTGGCGCTGCTGGCGGCACCGGCCGCCCCTGCCACCCCGCCGGACAGCCCGCCCAGCAGGGTATGGCCGGCAACGCGGTAGGCGCCGCCTTCGGCCCATTTGGCTGCGTCCTCGGCGTTGCCACTCGCTTGCGCTGCCTTGTACTGCGCCTGCGCGTAGTCGGCCCACGCGCGCGGGGCCTGGCGGCCGAATTCGGCAGTGATGGCTACCTGGGCACCCACGTTGGCCGCAACACGCTGGGCGTCGCACGGGTTGGCAATGCCGGTTTCGGCGTCGCCGCTACGCACGCTGCTGTTGCCGGCTATGCCGCTGATACCGGCGCGGGTGTCGGAGGCGGCGCTGCCGCTGTCTTGCCCGATACCGGCGCTGCCGTTGGGCTTGCCGCTGCTGACGCCGACGTTGACGCTGTAGGCGCTGGCCTTGTAGCTGGCCTGGTTGTGCAGGTCGCTCAGGTGGGTGGCAGCGGTATCCAGCCGGTTAACACCGGCTTGCACGGCGGCGGCGGTGCTGGCGATGACACCGCCGGTGAGGGTGGTGTCGCCTTTTACTGTGAGCTGGAAACCGCCGTCGCCGGCCTTAAGTCCGCTTTGTTCGGTCACGCTCAGGTAGTCGCTATCGATGCGGGTTTTACCGGCGCTAACGCTGCCTCTGGCGCTACCAACCCCGGCGGCGACGCTAAAGCCGGCGTTCTGCTGGCGGCTGTCGTAGCGGCTGCTGTCTTGCAGGCTGTCGATGCGTAGTTGGCCGCCGATGTCGCCAGTGACACGTTGCCCGCTGGCGACGGCGCCTTGTAGCGTGGTATCGCCAGCGCTGCTCAGCGTGAGTTGCTGGCCGGCGTTGACGCGGGTGTTGCTGGGGAGCTTACGGTGAAGGGGCTATCACTTCGACTGCCAGCCCCCGGCTTTGTGCCGTAGTCACAACCTCTGCAAAAGCGTTGGCATCCCCGATAATCACCAGCTTGCCTCTGCTTGGCAAACTGGTGCCAGCATCGTTGATGGCCCGACGGATGGTAGCTGCCGTAACGCGTTCCGATTGCCCCGCAACCACCACCGGTTTTTGACTACTACGTTGCAGCAGCGTCACCAGTGCAGTAGAACTAGTCGAGGCTGACGTGCCCAAGGCCGCCACCATCAGGGCATTGGTCAGCTCATTGCCGGATGCCTCCACATACAGCAGGTTGCTGTCTGCGTACCTGGCCTGAGCCGTTCGGATGGCCTGCTCTGGCGAGATGCTTGCACACGCTGTTAATAGTAAGGCTAATGCAAGACACACCGTATATTTCACTTTGGTTTTCATAGGAAAATCCTTTCCAGATATTGAAACAAGCTCACTTTGCCAAGACTGCACCCGCTTTACAGCCTGCCATCATTTCTTCACACGCGGCACTACCACAGGCTGACACTCTGAAAATTTACTTGCCCATTCCGTTTTGCAATATCGACTGCTTAGCCGCCTTTCAACACTAGGCACTGTGGCTGGGGTGTCAGGATGGCAGGCTTTAGCGATCGCAAGCTTTTGCTCTTCCGTCTGATACTTTTTTGTTTGCTCGGATGAATAGTACTTACACTCTGCGGCGCTACCATTGTTATACCTCTCAACAAATCCTTGTTTCTCCATGCACCTTTTCGCCAATATCATATTTGACTCCCATGTTACCCCATATGCTTTCCCCCAGTCCCCCACAGAAGATCCCGGCCACGGATAGCCACACTCCAACAATACAGCCATGACCTGCTGCACAAAAGTATCTTCTTTTCTCCAACGCTCAAAAGAATCAGGAGGTGGTTGAAATGCACTTCTGCAGCCTGACACTAAAAAGATCATTACGGCTAACAACCTCCACAACCTTTCAGGCCTCATTTGAAAAATAGCCCTTTCAGAAGCTGAAAATAAAAGACAGATTTCTCCTTATTTTTTCACACTCGGCACCACCGCCGGCTGACACTCTGAAAATTTACTTGCCCATTCCGTTTTGCAATATCGGCTGCTTAGCCGCCTTTCAACGCTAGGCACTGTGGGTGGCGTATCAGGATGACAGGCTTTAGCGATCGCAAGGTTTTGCTCTTCTGTCTGATACTTCTGTGTTTTCGCATAGGAGTAATACCTACACGCTGCAATACTGCCGTAATCATACTTCTCAACGAAGCCCTTGGATTCCATGCACTTCATCGCTAACAATTTATTTGCCTCCCAGTTAGGTCCATAAACAGCAATCCATTGATCGACAGTCGGACCTGGCCATGGATAACCGCACTCCAGCAGTGCAGCTATCACATACTGAACCGAAGCACCATCTTTCTTCCAACGCTCAAAAGACTCAGGAGGTGGCTGAAATGCACTACGGCAGCCAGACAACAAAAAAATTGACGAGAACAGCGACACCCGCAAAGCTAACAAAATCATTTGACCACTCCCTCATTCAATAAATCAGGTCTTGCTGGCAGAGAAACCGGCTTCCCTCCAGTATCTTTCCAAAAGTTCACACAAGCCCCATCTTTACTGCCAGTTCCATAACAATTATGCACGGTATTCTCCTGCCCGGTCACCGCTTTTATCTGCTCCAGCAAAATATTAGAACCATCAGGAATACTCCCACCCGTCCCCGCGTTATTACCAACAACCGGCCAGCCGCCTACCGGGTCGACATTGTGGTTCTGGAACATCAGCATGGCTTTGTTCTTTTCCTCCGGGCTCATGCTGTCCCGATTTTGTAGCCAGGCCAGCAGTTCATCGGCTTGGCGCACGTTATACGCAGGCCCGTAGAAATTGACGTTGGTCTTGTTTAATGCACCTTGCGCCTCCGGCTCTTTGGTCAAGAACGTCATGGCATTACCCACTGTCATGGTGCCACGGCTATGGCCGTCTAGCTGCAAGCCGCTTTGCCCGTATTGCTGCATCGCGTTCTTCACCTCCTGCGTAGCATTGGTCAGGCCGAATACATCACTCTCCAGATGTTTTTGATACGCGGCAATCAACAGCTCTGACACTATGTTATTGGCCTCGGGAAAGTGAATGAAATACGTCGCACCATTGTTTTGATCGGCATATTTTGCTGCCGCCGACGGGTCCAACTCACTACCGTTAAAGATGCCGTTATTGGCAATATGCACCTTGCCATCCGGACCTGGCTTCAGATTGGCTTTTTCTTCAGCGCTAAGCTCCCGAAATTTTGGTTTACGGTTTTCATCCAAAAGCACATTTCCCTCTTTATCTGTTACCAAGGTATACATCTTCGCTTCGGTCAGAAACATCTTCTTGAAAGCGCCATCAGTAAACGCCACCGCTGTTTTGAACAGCAGCATATTGTCTGCCTGCTTTTGCTGTGCCTGTTGCTCCAGCGCGGCCACATCCGGCTTAGCCAACGCACGGTGTGCGTCGGCGGTATCCGTACTCACCGTCTGGCCCTGGCTATCCAGCAGTGTGGCCTGGCTGCTATCGGTAGTCTTGCCCGCTACGCTGATCTGCGCAGCACTAATGGCACTGTGCGTCGTGCTATTATCGCTCTGGCTGGCGCCCCCTTGGTTGAGCAGGTTGCCGGCAATGGCTTTGCTGGCTGCGTATTTGCCATCCAGCATGCCCGTGCCCACGCTCAACCCGCTGCTGCTAGCACTGGCGCTCATGCTGTTGCTGATATGGCTGGTGGTGAGCGTGGCCGTTTGTAGCGTGTTGCGGCTAGCGTCGGCCTGGCTGGCGATGACTGCACCCTTAAGGTCGGTATTACCCTGTACCGTTATCTGGAAGCCACCATCGCCTGCCTGAATACCGCTTTGCTCAAACACGCTGCGGTATTGGCTATCACTGTTCTGCTTGGCCAGATTGATGCTGGCATTACCACCGCTACCCACCAGTGGCACGCTGGCGGTGATGCCTGTCGAACGTTGTGTTGCCTGGCTGGTGGCGGTGTCTTGCAGGCTTTCTACGTTGAGGTTGCGGCCAACGTTGGCCACCACTTGCGGTGCACTGATGGTGGCGCCACGCACGGTGGTATCGCTGCCGCTATCGAGGGTGAGCTGCTGGCCTGCGCTGAGATGGCTGTTGTTATAGGTGGTGCTGTCAGCATTAGCCTGGCCCTTACCACGGCTGGCGGCCACGTCTGCGCTCAAACCCGCACTACCTTCCCCTATCCCCACACTCACACCCAGGCTGGCAGCGCTACTGCTATTGCTGCTACGGTTGCTTTCCGTGGATGCACTGGCTGTCAGGTTGATGGCCTGTGCGGCCTTCAACGCCAGCACTTGCGCAGCCTGCACCGAGCTGCCCTGCACGGTAAGGTCGGCTTGCGTTGCATTCAGCCTGATATCACCCCCTGCTTTGAGCATGGACGCTGCGGCAGTATCACTGTTGCTCAGACTGTGACTCTGACTCTGGCTAGATCCTACGCTTACGCTGACTTTGATACCGCTGGCAGCCGCTGCGCCGGGCTGGCCATCACTCCCCATCACGCCATTGCGCTCTGCCGCTTGCGACACTGCCTTACCCTGCTCAATCAGATCGGCACCTGCGGCATAAGTCATTAGCGCATTCAATGCCTGGTTCCGTTGGTTGCCGGCGCTGGCTGCTGCTTTACCAGCCTGCAATGTGTTCTGCGCCATATCCAGCACCCCGCCCCCCAAGCCTACAGTCAAGCCGCTTTGCTTGCTGTAGCTGCTGCTGTCAACGCGGGTTTGCTGGCGCGCTTCTTCGATGGTGATGCTTTGCGCCTGTACATCGATATCGCCCTGTGGCGTCAGCACGCTGGAACCGGTCTGGCGGTAGGCCTGGCCGGCCTGTATCGACACATCGCCCTGCACGCTGCCCACGGTGCTGCCCACCGCTTGGGTGGTAGTGACGGTGTTGGCGTTGCCTTGCTGGGCTTTGCCGACGGTAAAGCCCAAGCCGCCGCTGCTCATCAGGCCGGATTTTTTCTCGTCGCGGCTGTGGCTTTCGCTGCTGCTGTTCTGTGCGGCGGCGAGGGTGACGTTGCCTGTCGCTTTTAGGGTGGTGGCCTGGTCACTGGCGATGCTGCTGCCGATGACGTTGATGTCCTTGTCGGCGTTGATGGTGACTGTCTGGCCGGAGAGCTGGCTGCCGATGGCCTGGGTTTGGTCCAGCGTGTCGCGGGTGGTGGTGGTTTTACGGGACAGCGCGCCGTTGCTGCCACTGTACTGGTGGCTTTCGTCTACTTGCACGCGGCTCTGGCCGGCGTCCAGCTGTACATTGCCGGCGGCTTGCAGGCTGATGGCGCCGGTTTGGCTGCTGAGGTTGGCCGCAGTGGTGTGCACGTTGTCGCCTGCCTTCAGCGTGATGTCACCCGCGCTGGCAATGCTGCTGCCCACGTCCTGGCTTTGGCTATCGCTGCGGGCGTTGTTGCCTTGCCATTGCAGCTGGTTGCTGCTGCCGGTCTGGACGGTGGCCAGGGTGAGGTTTTGCCCGGCTTGCAGCTGGGTGAGGCCGCCTGTGGCATCGTTTTGCAAGTTGGCCGCGGTAAGGGTGAGGTTACGCCCGGCGCTGGCCAGCAGCTGGCCGGCGCCGCCCTCTACGTACAGGCCGGCGACGCGGTCCACTACGGTGCGGCTGCCCTGGGCGTTGTTGCTGCTGGCGGTGGTACTTGCGATGTTGAGGTCGCGCCCGGCATTGATGGCCAGGCTGCTGCCGGCGCGTACTTCGGCACCGGTCAGGTTGATGTCGTTACGCGCGGTGAGGCTGACGGCTTCGCCACGGATGCGCCCGCCGATGCTGTCCAGCGTACCGGCCTGGATGCTGACCAGCTGGCGGCCGGCTAGCGTGCCGCTGTTATTGAGGGTGTCGCTGACGTTGAGCTGCAGGGTGTCGGCGGATAGCAGGCTGCCACCGGCGGTAAGGTCGCCGGGCTGGGCGCGTACGTACACCTGTGGCACCAGGGCGGTTTGCTGGCTGCCGTCCGGCAGGGTGATGGTTTGGGCCACCAGCCAGACGATGTCGCTGGTGAGGCGGGCTATTTGCTCGGCGCTAAGCGCGATGCCGGGGCGCAGGCCATAGGTTTGGGCGAAGGTGACGCCGCTATCCATCAGGGCGCGGTATTGCGCTTCGTCGCTGGCGTAGCCGGTGAGGAAGCGGCGCCCGGTGAGCTGGGCGACCTGGTCGCGGATGAGCTTTTGTTCGTAGAAGCCGTCGCCCAGGCGTTTTTGGGCGGTGGCGGGGTCGCTACCCATGGCGGCTAGCATGTAGTCGCTGCTGAGCCACCGCCGATAGCTGGCAAAGCGCGGGTCGGTTTCTATCAGATAGCTGCTGGTGGTGGCGGGCGCCTGGCGGTACAGGCTGCTGCTTGGCCAGCCAGGGTTGGCCGGGGTGCTGAGGCCCAGTGCGGCTGGCCCGCCAGCCAGGGCTAGCGTCTGGTATGCCAGCACGCGTGATGGCGATAGCGGTACCTGGGTTTCTACGGCAGGTGGCTGGTAGGCGGCCCAGGCGCTGCCGGTTCTATCCCGGCCTTTTTTGCGATCGCGCCAGTAGTTGGTGACGCCGCCCAGCTCGGTGACAGTCTGCGTGCCGTAGGCTTGCGGGTTATTGAACACGCTGGCCTGAATGGCCAGGGCACCGCCGGCCATGATCTCGCTATGCTGGTTTTCGAGTAATGCCGCTTTCAGGCTGATATTGCCTGCGGCATGGATCTTGGCGGGGTCGCTGGTGGCGATTTTGGGCACCACGGTGGTGCGGCTGTACTGGTACGCCAGCCAGGTTTCGTAATTACCTTCCGGCGTATGCAGGTGGTCGGATTCATCGTTGTAGATGTACACGCCTTCACTGCCAGGGGTGTAGCGCCGGGCTGCACCGCTGCCTTGATATTCGCTGATTTGCTCGATAGGCAGTGTTTCTGTTGTCAGGGAAAAGTGCTGATTGAGGTTGTGGATGGTGCGGGCGTCGAGGCTGATGCTGCCCAGTGCTTCTATCGTGGCGCTGGCGTTGATGAGTGCGCCGGCCTGCCCGGTGGCATGGCCTTGCTGGTCGAGCTGGCCGCCCAGGTGCAGATCCCCGGCGCTAAACAATAAGGCGTGCTCGCGGTTTTCCAGATCGCCGGCCGCGATATCCAGGCGCTCACGGGCTGCTATGACGGCTGCCTGGCCGCTTTCTTCGCGGTTTTGCAGTGTGGTGGCCGCTAGCTGCAGGTGGTCGCCATAGATTCTGCCGGTACCGGTGTTGGTGAGTGTGGCGGTGCGGATGGTGGTGATGTTGGCATCTATCAGGCCCCGGTTCTCTACGCTACCGCTTAGCTCGGCCTGCAGCTGCCCGGCTTTCAGGCTGCCTTGCAGGCCGTTGCTCAGCGTGGTGGCCTTGAGCTGCATGTGCTGGCTGGCCTCTACCGTGGCGCCGGTGGTGTCCAGGGTTTGCTGGCTGTGGATGATGAGCTGGTCGCTGGCCAATACGGTTGCGTTGCGCAGGCTGGTATCGCCACGACTGGCTTGCAGCTGGATGCTGCTGGCTTGTAGCTGTGCGCCTGCCAGATTCAGCGTGGCCGCCTGCTGCTGCAACAAGCCACTGGCAAACTGCTTGCCACCGATGATGTCGATGGCTTGCGTGGCCTGCACGGACAATTGCGCCTGGCCGCTTAGGCTACCGTCTGCTAGTACACCGGCCACCATGGTGCCGCTGGCGGGCTGCGTGATCTGGTTTGCCTGTATGGACAGGTTCTGCCCTGCGGCCAACAGGCTGCTGTTGGCTAGCACCTGGCTTACCGAGATGGTTTGGGTACCGGCGGCATAGCTGGTGCCTTGGTTATCCAGCGACTGTCCTTGCAGCCGCATACCCTGCTGACTGGCCTGATGGCCGGTATTCAGCAGTTGGCCATCGGCTTGCAGGGTGAGGTCTCCGGCATTGCTGATGATGGCGCCGGCGTTGCGCACCCCCAGGCCGGCTTCGGTGCCGATCAGATGGATTTTGCCTGCGTACATGCCGCCTAGCGCTGCCACATCCAGCGCATAGGCCGGCGCTGTGCCAGCTGCCGCGCCTGGCTGTGCAGTAGCCTGGCTTGCGTCCGGGCTGATCTGGTTTACCCCGGTAGCCAGCTTCAGGTCTTTTGCCCACAGGCCTGCATTAATCTGGACGGCACGCGCCAGAATGCTGGCCTGGTCTGCCTGTGCCAGGTCTGCACCGGCACCCGCTACGCTGACCTGGCCACCGGCTACCCGGTAGCTATCCAGGTTGCCGCCCTGCCATACCGGGCTGCCGGTAGTGAGCGTGACTTTGCTGGCATTGATAAAACCTGCGCCATCCAGATGCAGGCCGGCCGGGTTGGCAATAATCACTTCGGCGCGCTGGCCAGCTACCTCGATATAGCCGCGCAGCTGGCTGGGCTGGCTGCTGTTTACCTCGTTCAGAATGACTCTGGCCGCCCCTGCGGCCAACCATGGGTTGGCTTGTACCCAGCCACCCAGCTGGGTTTGGGCATGGCCACGGCTGTTGTTGAGGATGGCGCCCTGCTGCTGCACGTCAAACTGGCTATAGGTATTACGCGATACGCCCGCCGGGCTGGGGCTCTGGATATTGACCAGGGGCACACCGTTGGCCGCATTCAGTACGGTAGCTTGCTGCTGGCCAGGTGCTTGTTTGTCCGCCACGATCTGGGCGTGGCATAGCGGCAGGCAAAATGCCGCCCATAACGCCAGGGTGCAGTGGCGCAGGCTGAAGGCGGCACGGCGGGCGGGCCTGCCCTGGGTGCTAGCGCTTGCTTGCCCTTGTGACGGGGTGGTTTCGGCTACGGCCATCAGCATGCCGCGGCGGCGGTTGAAAACAAGACGATAACAGTGCTGGTTCATGATGATCTTTCTGTGCGGGCAAGCGCAGCCGGGTGCTGGTGGAACCAGTCACGCGCCGCCTGTGCGCTAAGGTGGTCAGTGCGAAACTGCATGATGCGCGGGCCAGCTGCGCGGTCTTTGTGGTACAGCGAGCGCAAGCAGTGGCCGGCTAACAGCTGGCGCAGTACCCGGCTTAGCTGCCGGGCATGGCCAAAGGGGGCGATAAAATCGGGCAGCCAGTAGCGGGGGCCACTGGCCCAGTCCTGCTCTGGCATGGTGGCGGGGTGGGCGGTGAGGTAGCGCTGCTCTGCCTCGGCGCTGAACCTGGCCCAGGCGGCGTAGGCCACGGGCTTGCTACCTTGAAACAGCAAGACAAACTGCTGCTGGCGTATGGCCGGTAGCAGCAGGCGCTGCAGGGTGTACAGCGGCGCATCGATATGCTGCGGGCTATGCATGAATAGCCATACCGCTGCGCCAAACGCCGTGGTTTCCTGCCACTGGCCCGGTATGAATGCGGGCGCCAGAATATGGAGCTGTTGCACAGGCAGGCTCCTTAGTACTGCAGGTTGACGCTGAAACCACCCGTGGTGCGGGGCGTGCGCATGTACTCGGGCTGGCCGAAGGGCTGGCTGACAAATAGCTCGTAGCCTAGCCGCATGACCTTGCCGCGCACCCCTAGCGTGGCACCGGCCAGGCGCTGCCCCAGCAGCATGCTGGCACTGGGGCCGGCTACACGGCCGTAGTCGTAGCCCAGATACACTTCTTGCCCGGCCAGCTGCCAGCCCAGCTCGTTGCGCACAAACCAGCCACGTTCTGCGCTGAGCTGGCTTTCCCCGTTATAACCGCGCACGGTGTAACGGCTGCCTATGGCAAAACGGTCTTGCGGCACCAGCGGGTTGCGGTTCCATTGCGCCCGCCACGCCAGGCCGTAGCGCAGCTTTTGCCCACCCAGGCTAAACGGGGCATCCAGCTGGGCATCGGCCAGATACAAGCGCGGGCGCGAGCTGCCTTCGCCAAAGGCTTCTTCTGGTGCCGGCATGGCGTTGCGGGCGCCGGTGCCACGGCGGTAGGCCAGGTTCAGGTCCAGCGTGGCGGGGCCGATGAATTCACGCCAGCTGGCGCCGGCTTCCCAGCCGGCCATGCGGCGGCGCTGCACCTGGATTTCGGTGTCGTCGATGAAATTACTACTGCCACGTTCCCAGCCTTTTAGTGACAGGCTGATTTTGCGTACGGCATCACGGTAGGCCAGCCGGGTGAGCTTGATGTCGCTGTTGTCGCTTTTGCCGCTATAGCGATAGGTCTGGCTGGCGCCGGCGACTTGCTGGTGGTAGCGGTTACGGCTGCCACTGTAGGCGAGCAGCCAGTAGCCGAAGGGGATGCTGTAGTGCCAGGCGTTGCTTTCGCTGCCGCGCTCGCCATCTGCCCCGCCCCCCATGTCCTGGTTGTGCGTGATGTAGAACAGGTCATTCAGGGTGAACAGGTGGTCGTACGATAGCGTCACGCTGCCCTGGTAGACGCCCGTGGCCTGGCTGCCGCCGTCGTCGGCGGTAAGCGTCAGGCGGTAGGGGTTGCCCTGCTGCCATTGCACGACCAGGTCGCTATCCCCGGGGCGGCTACCCTGGCCGCTAGCCGGCTCGATACGGATATCCGCCTCGGCGGTGGGGACGCGCTTGAGGTTTTCCAGGCCTTGCTCGATGTCCCGCAGGTTCAGCAGATCACCCTCTTGCATGGGTAAAGCGTTGGCCGCATGCAGGCGCGGGTCTGCTGGCTGGGCGTAACGGATGGCATGGATGCGGCCAGGCACGACGGTGAGGGTGAGGACGCCGGTAGCCAGATTTTGTGGCTGTACCAAAATGCGGGTGGTAATGAAGCCCCGTGCCATGATGGCGTTTTGTACCCGGCTGGCGGCCAGGTTGATGCCCTGCGTCCCGGTGCAATGGCCTACCAGTTCGTCTGGCTGGCCCTGCCCATCGCGGTCTGCCGCGCCAAGTGCCCATTGAAAATCCTCGGCGCCCTCGCCTGCCAGCCGCAGCTCGCCCATGACAAAGCAGGGCTGCTCGCCATGTGGATAGCGTGGCATATCGGGCTGGGTGGCGGACTCCAGGCGCACATCGGGGGCGGCGGGTGCCTGCTGTTGCAAGGCACGCTGTTGTTGCAGCTGTTGCTCGCGCTGGTCCAGTGCATTATCTGGCAGTGTCTGGGCCAGGGCTAAGGGGCAGGCAAGCCAGAGCAGGCTACTAAACGCTATTGGGCGTGGGCATTGGGTAAGGCGTGGTGCGGGCATGTCGACATTCACCGTGGTGCTGCCAGCATCTGGGATGCGCCGGCTGTATTCGATAAATATTGTTGAATGACATTTTCAACAATTCAGCAAATCGCACCTTAACAAGTAATGTTGCGCTGCTCAGCATATCTATAAATACAAATGGCATGCCATGTTGCATTGCCGCATCACCACGCCGGCCCGTTTGGCATGTATGCGTGGTGTGGTAAGGCATAAAAAAACCGCCCTGGCGGGCGGCTTTTGGGATGGGGCTTACACAGTGCTTAGGCGCTGGCGTGCTCTGCCATCGCCTCGCCCAGGCGTACGGGTTTGGCTGCCACCCAGCTGCTGTCAAAGCGGACGGTGTCTTTGGGGTACAGCAATACCACGGTAGAACCCAGCAGGAAGCGGCCCATTTCCTCGCCCTTCTTCAGCACGATCTGCTGGTCGTGGTAGCGCCACTCGCGCACTTCGCCACTGCGTGGCGGGTTTACGACGCCGTGCCAGACGGTGGCCATGCTGCCGACAATGGTGGCCCCCACCAACACCAGCACGAACGGGCCGCTATCGGTTTCAAACTCGCACACCACGCGTTCGTTACGGGCAAACAGGCCCGGTACGCCACGCGCGGTGGTGGGGTTCACCGAAAACAGGTCGCCGGGCACGTGAATCATGCGCAGCAGGCGGCCATCTGCCGGCATGTGGATGCGGTGGTAGTCGCGCGGGCTGAGGTAGATGGTGGCAAAGTGGCCGTTATCGAACTTGGCAGCCAGTGCAGTATCCCCGCCTACCAGCGCGGTGGTGCTGTAGTCGTGGCCTTTGGCCTGGAATATCTGGTCTTGGCGGATAGGGCCAAACTGGCTGATGGCACCATCTACCGGGCAGATAAAGGCCGCTTTTGCTAGCGGGCGGGCACCCGGTTTGAGCGCACGGGTGAAAAAGCTGTTGAAACTGCTATAGCTGGCCGGGTCCGGGTTGGCCGCCTCGGCCATATTCACGTTGTAGCGGCCAATAAACCAGCGGATAAGACGGGTGGTGGCTTCGCCTGCTTCGGTATTGGCTATGCGGCCCGCCAGCAAGGTGAGCGCCTGTTTTGGCAGAAAGTATTGCGGCAACACAGCTAGACGGTAGCGCACGATGACACCCTGGGGATTAGCAAACCGCGCATTATAACAGCCCGGCTTTGCCGGTGGCAGCCCGACATCAACCCGCCCGCTAGCGCGGTAGATCATGCCGGGCCGCCAGCCACCCTATCAGGTGCTAGTCGCCAAAGCCGGCCAGCACCACCTTGCCGGTGGCGCTATTGCTTTCCAGCAGCGCGTGGGCGCGGCGCAGGTTGGCCGCATTAATACTGCCCAGGCTGGTGGACAAGGTGCTGCGGATACGGCCGGCGTCTACCAGCTCGGCCACACGGCACAGCAGATGGTGCTGGGCAATCATGTCTGGCGTGGCAAACAGCGAGCGGGTGAACATCAGCTCCCAATGCAGCGAAATACTCTTGCGCTTGAGCTGGCGGATATCAATCGGCTCGGGGTCGTCAATCAGCGCCAGCTTGCCTTGCGGCTTTAATACTTTGACGATTTCATCGAAATGGCGGTCGGTCTGGTTCAGGCTGATCACGTAATCCACCTCGGCGATACCCTGTTCGGCCAACCCTTCGCCAAGCGGCTGCTGGTGGTTGACAACGTGCTGGGCGCCCAGCTCGCGCACCCAGGCCTGGCTTTCCGGGCGGGACGCTGTGGCAATGACCTGCAGGCCGGTGAGCACACGCGCCAGCTGAATCAGGATGGAGCCCACGCCACCGGCCGCCCCCACAATGAGCAAGCGCTCGCCGTGATGGGCGCCCTCTTGCAGGCCCAGGCGGTCGAACAGCAGCTCCCAGGCGGTAATGGCAGTGAGCGGCAGCGCGGCGGCCTCGGCAAAGCCCAGTGTAGCCGGCATGCGGCCAACAATACGCTCGTCCACCAGCTGCAGCTCGCTATTACTGCCATCGCGGTGGATCGCGCCGGCGTACCACACGCGGTCGCCGGGGCGGAACAGGGTAACCTGCTCGCCCACCGCCTCTACCACGCCGGCGGCATCCCAGCCCAGCACCTTAGGCTGTTGCTGCGCCTGGGCAGGCAGGCTTCGACGGATTTTGGTATCCACCGGGTTTACCGAGATGGCTTCTACCCGCACCAGCAGGTCGTGCCCGCTGGCCTGGGGGGCTGGCAGGGTAATGTCTTGCAGCGCCAGCTCGTGCGTGGCTGGCAGGTTGGCAAAGGCGGCGATGGCTTTCATGGTCTGTCCTTTCTGGTAAGCAGGCAGACAGTGTGCCGCGTTTATATTGATACGATTAGCCGCTACAATCAGGAAATACTATCCGTACAGCCAGACAATAAGGCTAGACATGAAACTGGATGCCATGGCCCTGTTTGCCGTTGTGGCGAACGAAGGCAGCTTTACCGCCGCCGCACGCGTGTGCGGCCTGCCCAAATCCACGCTAAGCCAGCGTATAGCAGAGCTGGAAAGCCAGCTGGGCATGCGCCTGCTACAACGCACCACACGGCGGCTAAGCCTTACCACTGCCGGCCAGGCCTATCTGGTGCACTGCCAGGCCATGCTGGAAGCGGCCGAGGCAGCCGAGGCGGCTATCTCGCGTTTGCGCGATGCCCCCAGCGGGCAGCTACGCATTACCGCGCCAGAGGCATCCGGCACCCTGCTGCTGCCAGCATTACTGGCAGCCTTTGCCGAGCGTTACCCCGCCGTACAGGTGGCCTGCCTCATTACCGATGCACAGCTGGATCTGGTTGCCGAGCGCATCGACCTTGCGCTACGCACCGGGCAGCTGGCGGATTCCAGCTTTGTATCACGCAAGGTCGGCGCCGTAGGCCGGGTGCTGGTAGCGGCACCGGGCTATCTGGCCGCTAAAGGTTGGCCGCAACAGCCAGCCGAGCTGGCCCGACACCAGCTGCTACTGCATACCGTGCTGCCGCAGTGGCCACTGCAACAGGACGGCGACGTGATGCTGATAGACGCCAGCCATGCCGGGCTACGCGCCAATAACCTGAATACCCTGCGCCAGCTGGCGCTAGCCGGGGCCGGCATTGCGCTGCTACCGCGCTTTATGGTGCGCCACGACCTGGCCAACGGCAGCCTGCAACACCTGCTTCCTGCAAACCCCGTGCCGGAAAACCACTATTACGCGGTTTACCCCAGCCGCAGCCACCGCCCTGCAGCGCTGACTGCCCTGCTGGATTTTATCGATGAATACGGTTTGGCCGCGCAGCTGGCCTGAATACCACCCGCCCAATGCCACTGCTGCAGCAGCCATTTATTTCAGCAAGGGTTTAAAGCTGAAACTGTAGCGTTTCAGCGCCGGATTCAGCACCTTGCTATAACGGCGAAAATCGATGCGGGAAAAATCCTGTTTGCCATACAGGCGCATAAACTGCTGTGCACTATTGGCATCGAACAGCATGAAGAGCGGCCAACGCTGCTCCAGCCCCTCGCTGGCAAAATCCCGCCCTTTGTCGTAGTCGTACAGCAGCACCAGCGACATGGCACCGGCAATAAAGTGCCCACCTGCCAGCGCGCTCAAGCGGCCATCCCGCACTGCCTGCAGGGCCTCGTCCGAAGTATTGACCGCGCTGAAAAACACATCCTTGCCGGCCTGCTTGCCGCGGTGTCCCCACACCTGCATGGCGCCCATGGCCATCAGGTCATTGCCTGCCCACACCATACGGGCCTGCGGGTAGCGCACATATAACCAGCCACCCTGCGCTAGGGCGTGTTCTTGCGACCAGCTGGCGTAAACCTCATCAACCAGCCTTACATCACCCGCTTCTTTAATGGCGCGGCGCATGCCATCACTGCGCCGTAAAGAAGACGGGGTGGCCGGGTCGCCACTGATGGCTACCATTTGCAGCTTGCCGTGTACGCGCGGCACACCAGCATGGCGTGCTTTATTGATCAAGGATCTGGCAGTCAGGTAGCCCGCCTGCTCGGCATCCGGCTCCAATGAGCCCAGCCAGCCTTTGTATTGCTGCCTGGGCTGGCCAATATCACCCACACCAGGCAGGCGACCATTAAATGCCATGAAGGTCTTGATACCCGCACCGTCCAGCAGCTTTAGTAGCTCGGGCCCAGTGCCTTTCTCATTGGAAAAAATCACATACTCAGGCCGATTTGATAAGGGCCTGGCAATAATCTCCCGCACCTGCGCTAGCGCCTGGGCGTGGTTACGTTCGGCATAGCGAACCTCCAGCGTCACCCCCAGATCATCTGCTGCGGCCTGCATGGCTTTCCCCGCACTGAGCCAGTACAGCTCGTCGCTTTTTCCCGGATTGATAAAAACAACTGACATGGCCAACGCCTGTATGGCACAGCAGCACAACCCAATGCCCAGTACGATACGCTTCATTATGTGGTTCCCCGTTGTTAATGCCGGCGGGCTGCCCGCAGCAATATCACATCACCCATGCCTGATACACAGGCATCCATTCTCGGCATAAAACAGGAAACAATACCTATAAAAACAATTTTTATATCTATATATTCCGCAAAGAATATGGCACATCACGTTTCGCCTTTTTTGCCCGGCCGCTAAAATCAGCAGGAAATGCCATTAAAAACAAAATTAATTATCGAATTGATTAATAAAACATGGGGCGCACCATCAATATGACTTGGCAGGCTAAAGATTTACCTGATTTGGCATGATAATTAACACGTACAGGCATGTCGGGAGCGCACAATGAATCGAATACAACGCAAACCATTTATGGCTTTGCAGCACGAGCCAAGCCCCTGGGGCCCCACTCATCAAGGCAAAGTAAGCACCATGCCACCACCGGCAGCAGACACGTCTGCCCTGTCTGGCGAATTTTTGAACTGGGCCCGCTGGCTGGACACCCTGCGCGATTCGGCCCGAGGCGGCGAGTACGCCGCCGTACAAGCGCTAGCCAAAGGCAAGCTGCGCTTTATCCTGCGCCGCAGCAGCCTGTTACGCGACAAGGCCATGCTCGGCCAGCTGCACCACCCGCAGCTGGCCGAGGCACAAGCCCTGTGCCAGGAGTTCGAGCAGGTGATAGGCGAGCTGACCGGCCGTGTGATGCCACCAGCGGACGAGTGGCCACTGCCGGTGCGCCTCTATGCGCCGGAAAACACACCAGGCTCGGCCAGCAAGGCAAGCGGCCACCGTGGCCTGCATGAGCGCCGCCACGTACCGACACGACAAAACCGGCTGGATGCAGTGAGCCAGTCCGAAGCCCAGCAGGTGTATGGCTGCCTGCGTCTGGTGCTGCGTTTGCTGCAGCAGCAAGTCAACCTGGCCGAATCGCCCGCCATGCAGCAGGCCAATGACTTGCTGGCGCGCACGGTAAAGCTGGGTTATCTGGATAGCGAACCGGGCGCATGACTGTCGGTGGGGCCGGCTTACCGCCGCTAACAAAACCTCACAAAGCACCTGCGCCAAGGCGCACCGCCACAGGACAGTACAAGTATTACCCCAAAGAGGCGCAGCGCAGAATCAGGGGGGTGTCAGCGATGCCTAGGCTAAAATAGGCGCCTCTCATCAGAAAGCGCCATCATGCAGCAGATCGTTGACTTTATCCTGGAGCTGGACAAGCTCAAGGGCGTCACCCGCAAAACCCGGCCACTGGGGCTGGACCGCCAGGAAAACTCGGCCGAACACAGCTGGCAAATTGCCATGTTGGCCGCGTCGCTCGCCCCCTACGCGCCCGAGCCTGTGGACATGAACCGCGTCATCGCCATGCTGCTGGTGCACGATATCGGCGAGATCGACACCGGCGACACCATCGTCTACGCCACCGAAGGCTGGGAAGAGCGCAAGGCTGCCGAGCTGGCCGCCGTAAAACGTATCTTTGGCCTGCTACCCGCCGCGCAGGGCGAGCCGTTTCTGGCGCTATGGCAAGAGTTCGACGCTGCCGAAAGCGCCGAGTCACGCTTTGCCAATGCCGCTGACCGTGCCATGCCCGTACTGCTGAACCTGGCCAATAACGGCCAGAGCTGGCGTGAAAACGGCATTAGCTACCAGCGTGTGGTTGGCCGCATCCGCGAACCTATCGAAACAGGCTGCCCGGCGCTGTGGGCCTATCTGGCCGAACGCCTGGCCTATGCCGAAACCCAAGGCTGGTTTGGTGCCTGACAAATCGTAAGCCTCATGAAAAAAGCCGCCTTGCTCTGGCGGCTTTTTGTTTGGCGCGGGCGAGCCAATACGCGATCGCCAATGGCTTAGGGAATGATCGCCAGCCCGGCCAGCGGCTGCCCCTGGGCAATGCGCCCCAGGCGGCTGGCTTTGCCGGTTTGCAGATTCACTTCGTACAGCTGGCTGGCGCCCAGTTTTTGCCGCGCCGCCAGAAACGCCGTGTTTTTGACGTCGGAAATATCCAGCGATGCCGCTTGCAAGTCACCGTAACCCACCCCGCCAGGCTGTATACCCAGCATATCCGCCGACAAGCCCAGGCTGCCTACCGTGCGCAGCTGGCCGCCGTCCGGCGACACGAATGGCTGCACCCCTTCTTTCGAGCCCTGCATGGCCAGTGTGCCGCGCAGCGCATCGATGGTGTACAGCGTGGTGATCTTGTCGTTACGGGCGTTATACGTGTACGCCGCCGCCAGAATCACAGGCTGTTGGCCAGCCTGGCTGTCGCCGTCGGCATAGTGCAAAGCCTTATCGGCCTGTACACCGTCTTGCGCCGCGTTGCCATCGATCTGCGCGCCGGTATCCGGGTGCATGCGCAGGTTGGCGCCACTGTCGCTCACGATGCGCATGCGGTCTACCGCCGGGTTGAAATCAAACCCGAAACGCTGCCCGGCAAGCTGCGGCAGCGCCTGCGGGGGCCCTGCCTGGGTAAGCTGGCCAGTTTCGGGGGCAATGGTGTAAATACGGCCAGCACGTGACAGGCCATACAGCACGCCACGTGCTACGCGGTAATCGATGCCGACCAGCGTGTCGCCCGCCGGCAGGCCGGCCAGTGGCTGACGCGACAGCTCACGCGAGGGCTGGCTGGCATTGATGCGGATCAGCACCATGTCCTGGGTTAGCACATACAGCTGCTCGGTGCGCAGCGGCCCCGGCGCTTCGGGTGGCAAGCTGGCGCAGCCGGCCAGCAGGCTGGCGGCCAGGGCGGGCAGGCTCAGCCGGTATGGCGCTTGGCGTTGAGTCTTCATGCGTGTCCTTGTTTGCAGCGCCTCAGGCGCCACGGCTAGCGAGGGAAAGCGTAGATAAACCGCCACTGCCCTTATGAACGCGTATTTGTACCGGTATGCGTTCCTTCAGGCCTTCTACGTGGGAGATCACGCCGATCATTTTGCCACTGGCGTGCAGGCTGTCCAATGCATCCAGGGCCACATCCAGTGTTTCCGGGTCTAGTGTGCCAAAGCCTTCATCCAGAAACAGCGAGTCTATCGATGTTTTATGGCTTACCAGGTCTGATAACGCCAGCGCCAGCGCCAGGCTCACCAGAAAGCTTTCGCCACCAGACAGGGTACGGGTGTCGCGCCGGGTGTCGCCCTGCCAGGTGTCCACAATATCCAGCTCCAGCTCGCCCCCCAGCTGCCGCTGCAGCAGGTAGCGCCCATGCAGGCGGCCCAGCTGGCGGTTGGCCAGGTGCACCAGGTGGTCCAGTGTCAGCCCTTGGGCAAACTTGCGGTATTTGTCGCCTTTGGCCGAGCCGATCAGGCTATCGAGCCGCAGCCAGATGTCCAGCTCGGCCTGCTGGCGTGCCATGTCCGCCAGTAGCTGCTGGTGCTCGGCCGCGCGGCGCTTGTCGTCGTCCAGCAGGCTTTGCAAGGCGCCTTTCCGTGTCAGCGCTTGCTGGCGGCTGGCGTCGTGCGTGGCCAGTGCCTGCTCCAGCTCGGCCAGGCTTGGCAGGCTGGTGGCCTGGGCCTGGGCTGCGGCCAACCTGTGCGCTGCGCTATCGGCTACCGCCTGGCGCTGTGCCAGCTGGCTAGCCAGCAAGGCTAGCCGGGTTTCGTAATGCTGCACGGTGGCGTCATCCAGCAGTACATGCTGCCAGGCGGCTTCATCGGCAAAGCCGCTATCGGCCAAGGCCTGCAGCCACTGCGTGCTGGCTTGTTGCGCCGCACTGGCGGCGTGCTGCAGCTGCTGTTGCTGCTGCGCTTGCTGCCCCTGCAGCTGGCTGGCCGTTTGCGCCAGCTGTGGCAGGCTGTCGGCCAACGCTGCCAGCTCGGCAGCAGGGTTGGCCGCATGGGCGGGTGCTGCCCCCGCAGGCCACTGCGCCTGCCAATGCGCGAGCGTGCTGTGTGCCTGCTGGCTCTGCAGTATGTGCTGCTGCAGGCTGTGCGCCAGTGTTTGCAGGGTGGCTTGATCGGCCTGCCACTGCGCCCATTCTTGCTGGCACTGTGCCAGCCAGCTGTCCGGCTGGGCAGGCATGGCATAGCCCGCGTCGGCCAGGCTGCTGGCCAGGGTGGTTTCCAGCTGGGTAAGCCCGCTTTGCAGCTGCGTCAGCCGCACGTCTTGCTGCTGGCATTGTTGCTGGTTGTCTTGCATGGCTTGCAGCAGCAGTGCGTGCTCGCTACTTGCCTGCTGCTGCAGCTGGTGGGCATGCGCCACGCTGGCTTGTGCCGCTTGGCTGGCCTGGCTGGCAGCGTCGGCCGCCTCCAGCTGGCGGGCACAGGCGGCCAAGGTGGCGTCGGCCGCAGCCAGCCGCGCGGGCCAGGCATCGGCCTGCTGCCAGCTGTCGCCTGGCAGGCCATGGTGCTGCGCCAGTAGGTGCCAGCTGCCCAGCAAGGCATCATGGCTGGCTGCCAGGCTGTGCTGTTGCTGCAGGGCTGCCTGCTGGCTGGCTTGTAGCTGTGCCAGCTGCTGGTTGGCCGCACGGCCGCTGTCTTCCAGTGCCTCCAGCTCGGTTTGTAGCCGGGCAATGGCTTGCTGGGTGGGGCCACAGTCCAGCTGCTGATAATGCGCAATGGCGGGGTGCTCGTGCGCGCCGCACAGCGGGCAGGCTTCGCCCGGCTGCAGCTGCTGGCGGTGCGCTTCCAGGCTCTGGATACGCTGCTCCAGCGCCAGTATGCGTTGCTGGTCGGCCAGCATGCTGCGCGTGGTTTTGTACTGCTGGCGCTGCGTGTCTAGCTGCTGCTGTACGGCGTCTATTTGTGCTTGCAGCGCCTGCTGCTGTTGCTGTGTGTGTTGCAGGCTGGCGGCTTGGGCACGCAGCTCGGCAGCCTGGCTGGCCAGCTGGGCCAGCTGCGTGCTGTGCTGCTGCGCCAGCTGCCACTGCTGGCGCAGGCCGGCCAGGTCTTGGCCTTGCAGCAGATCCTGTAGCCGGGCTTGCGCCTGCTGTGCGGCCAACTCGGTTTGCTGTGCCCCTGCTTGCGTGGCGGCCAGCCGTGCGGCCACGGTGGCGGCGCTGGCTTGTTGCTGCTGCAGGCGTTGCTGGCTATGCGTTTGCGCGGTTTGCTCGGCGTGTAGTGCGCCGCGCTGCTGTGCCAGCTGGCCAAGCTGGCTTTGCCACAGGGGTAGCCACTGGCCTAGTTCGGCGTGCTGGCTGCGCTCGGCCAGGCTATGTGCCAGCTGCTGGTGCTGGTCTTTTGCCTGCGCCAAGGCCGCATCGGCTTGCATCTGCTGCTGCAGCGCCAGCGCCAGTGCCTGCCGCTTACCCGCTGCCAGGTTTTGCTCTGCTTGCGCCAGCTCTTGCTGCAGGGCCAGGCTGTGCTGTTGCTGCTGTGCCAGCTGTTCGGCGGCGTGCTGGTGGGCACGCTGCAGCGGCAAGATGGCAGCGGCAGGCTGGTGCGCAGCCAGGCTGGCCTGCCATGGCGCGGCGGCTTGCCAGCTTTGCGTGGCGTGCTGCAGCTGCTGCATAGCTTCTGTGGCGTCCTGCCGAGCAGCGAGTAGCGCTTGCTGCTGCTGTATCTGCCCCGAGAGCAGCTGGCCTGCCTGCGCGCTGTCGTGCGCCTGCTGTTGCCACTGTGCCAGCTCGCTATGCATGGCTTGCCGGCGCGTATCGTCCAGCAGGTCTGCCCCGCTGGCGCGCGATTGCAGCTGGGCCAGCAGCTGGCGCTGCTCGCGGGTGTGCTCGAATACGCGCTGCGATATCTGGCCGTAAATGTCGGTACCGGTCAGCTCTTCCAGTAGCTCGGCACGGTCGTTGGCGCTGGCATTGAGAAAGGCAGCAAAGCCGCCCTGTGCCAGCAGCATGGATTTGGTAAAGCGGGCAAAGTCCAGACCGGAGAGGGCAATGGTCTGGCGCAGTTTGTCGTTAACCTGCGTGCTGAGGATGCGGCCATCGGCGTGTGCCAGCTCTACTTTGGGTGCCTGCAGCGCGCCGTCGGCTTTATCGCGCGCGCGGCGCTGGCTCCAGAAGGCGCGGTAGCTCTGGCCTTTTACCTCGAACACCACCTCGGCCAGGCAGTCTGCCGTGTGGCGGCTCATGATGTCGTTGCTCCCGGCCGAGATGCTCTTCAGGCGCGGCGTTTCGTGGTACAACGCCAGGCAGATGGCATCCAGCAGGGTGGATTTGCCGGCGCCGGTGGCACCGGTAATGGCAAACAGGCTGCAATCGGCCAAGGGGGGCTGGTTGAAATCGATCTGCCACTCGCCTTGTAGAGAGTTCAGGTTTTTCAGGCGTACGCTCAGTATTTTCATGCTTGCCCTGCCTGTAGTTGCTGCAGGATGTGCTGGTGGCGGGTGGCCAGCTCGGCCGCCAGCGCCTCATCAAATGTTTCCAGTGCCAGGCGGCGGGCAAAGACCTCTTGCGGGCTGAGCTCGTCCAGCGTTTCGCGTGGGTTGCCGGCCAGGCTGGCGGCTAGCTGCGGGCGCTCGCGGCGCAGGCGCAATATGTCCAGCGGCAAGCCGTCGCACAGCTGCGCCAGCCTTTGCTGCAGGTCGGCCAGGTAGTCGTCGGCTTGTACGCACACCTCCAGCCATACCGGCTGTGCGGCGCTGCCGGCCTGCGCGGCTGCGGCCAACTGCGGGCCCAGGCTGGCCAGCGTGCCACGCAGCTGGGCCATAGGCTGGAACACCGGCACGGGCAAGGGGGTAATGTGCTGCACGCCCTGGCTGCCCAGCGTTACCAGCAAGACTTCTTTTTGCTGGCGGCACTCGTCAAAACCCAGGGCGATGGGCGAGCCGCTGTAGCGGATATGCGCCAAGCCACCCACTGCCTGCGGGCGGTGAATGTGGCCCAGCGCGATGTAGTCGGCAGGCGGAAAGGCCGCAGTAGGAAAGGCTTCCAGTGCGCCCACATAGATTTCGCGCACCGCTTCGCTGCTGCTGGCCCCCACCGTGGTGAGGTGGCCGGTAGCAACGATGGGCAGCGGCTGGCCCAATGCCTGGCGCTGCACGCACGCGGCGTCGTAGACCTGCTGGTAATAGCTGGCAATGGCCTGCTGTAGCGAGCGCTGCTTGTCTTCGGCGCTCTGCCCTGCCTCGCTGCGCAGCACGTCGCGCGGGCGGATAAACGGTAGCGCGCACAGCAGCGCTGCCGGCTGCCCTTGTTTATTGCGCAGCACGTGCACCATGCGGGCGGGGTCTGGGTCGATGGCGGGTACCACCAGGGTATTCAGCCGTGCCAGCAGGGGCTGGCTCTCGGCCAGTGTGGCCACCGAGTCGTGGTTGCCCGCCAGCAGGATCAGCTGCACACCCAGTTCGTGCAGCGCCACCACCAGGCGGTTGTACAGCTCGCGGGCGTAGCTGGGTGGTGCGCCGGTATCGAAAATATCGCCCGCCACCAGCACGGCATCGGCTTGCTGCACTGCGACTTGCTGCAGTAGCCAATCCAGAAAAGCCTGATGCTCTGCCTGCCGGCTTTTCCCCATGAAATGCTGGCCCAAATGCCAGTCGGAGGTATGAAAAATACGCATGGATAATGCCGAAGAAATAAAGCGTGTCATCAATGGGGCGATTTTACCCCGACAGGATACCGCTAGATACATATTGCAGTACGGCGAGCGGGCACTAGGCGTGAATACCCATACGGAATGGGCTTATGACGTGTGGGCGGGCAAAAAAATAACCTCCTGAATCGTCACAAGTCAGGAGGTTTTGTAAGTTCGGGCCGTGGCCCGCCTCTGAACAGGCTGCGAGGAAGCAGTAATGTCAGAAGATGGTTGAATGATATAGGCTCATGGGGCTGTGTGACTATGCGTAAAAATACCTAGGCATCACCCATGTGGCGATCAAACACCGCCATCAACTGCTCGTCGCTCTCTATTCTTTTGATTTCATTAAAGAAATTTTCCGCCTCGCCATAGGTGCGCTGCAGCAATTTTGCCCATTGCTTGCTACGGCTGACCGCATAGCGGCCGCCATCAGCACGCAACTGACATTGTTCAGTCAAATCGCGTAGCCAGGCCAGCGCCTGCGGCCACGCTGCCGGTGGCAGCATCTCGCCGGTTTGCTGCAGATGGCGGATGCGCCAGGCCAGGTCGGGGCTGGCTACCAGGCCGCGCCCGATCATCACCGTATCGCAGCCGCTGATGTCGCGAATGGCCTGATAGTCTTCCAGTGTCCACACCTCGCCATTGGCCACTACCGGTATGGTCATCGCCTCGCGGATGCGCGCCAGCCATTCCCAGTGCGCGGGCGGGCGGTAGCCTTCTACCTTGGTACGCGCATGCACACACAGCTCCTGTGCACCGCCTTGCTGGATGGCATGGGCGCATTCCAGTGTCAGGCTGGTGTCCTCGTAGCCCAGGCGCATTTTGGCGGTGACTGGCGTACTGGCGGGCACCGCGCTGCGCACCGCGTGCACGATGCTATAAAGAACGTCAGGCTCTTTCAGCAATACCGCACCACCACGGTGCCTGTTCACGGTAGGCGCCGGGCAGCCAAAGTTCAGGTCTATGCCCACCGCCCCCATTTCGGCCGCCCGCACGGCATTCTGTGCCAACCACTCTGGTTCGGAGCCCAGCAGCTGCACGCGCACCGGCACCCCGCAGCGCGTGGCCGAGGCGGTTTGCAGCTCGGGGGCCAGCCGTTCGAACGTGCGCACCGGCAGTAGCGAGTTGGTGACGCGCACAAACTCGGTCACACAAAGGTCAATGCCGCCAATGCGCGTCAGGACATCACGCATGATGTCGTCTACCAGGCCCTCCATGGGGGCTAGTACAATTTTCATGTTTACCGCCAGTACTTAAGGAGCAGCGCATTGTATACAAGCACGCCACCCGACACCACGCCGGCAGGCATCCACCTGCGCCAGGGCGGTATCAGCGACATCCCTACTGCCCTGCCCCTGCTGGCGGCATACCGGGCGTTTTATGGCTTGCCCACCGACAGCACGGCGCTGGCTGCTTATCTACAGGCACGCCTGAGCGCCGGCGAGGCTACGCTGTGGCTGGCGACTCAAGCTGACCAGCCGGTAGCCGTGGCGCTGTGCTACCGCGGTTACTCCACCCTCAGCCTGGCGCGTAACGATCTGCTGCATGACCTGTATGTCGACCCCGGCTGGCGCAGGCATGGCATTGCCGCCGCACTGCTGCAGGCCATCCAGCACAGCATTCCGCCAGGTGGCAGCCTGTGGCTGGAAACCGCGCACAGCAACCACGGCGCGCAGGCACTCTATCTGGGGCTGGGCTTTGTACCGGATAGCGCTTTTCTGACCATGAGCTGGCAGCGCCCGGCTGATTTGTGAAGCCGCCCGCAACACGGCACAATGCGGCCAACTTTGCAGGAGCCCGCCATGACCACCGACATCACCTTGCCCCCGCTGGGGCGTTACCAGCACTACAAGGGCAACCATTACCAGCTGATCGACTTTGCCCGCCACAGTGAAAGCCACGAGCTGATGGCGGTGTATCGCCCGCTATACGGTGACATGGGGCTATGGGTGCGCCCGCTGGCCATGTTTTGCGAACAGGTCACCATTGATGGCGTGACCCAGCCACGCTTTCGCCTGCTGGACACGCCGTGCTGATCTACCGTACCGACCAGTTCGCCATGCCACTGCCGGCCGGCCACCGCTTTCCGGCAGAAAAATACGCCCTGCTGGGGCAAGCAGTAGCCGACATGGCGCCAGACCGGCTGGCGGAAGCGCCCGCGGCCACACCGGGCGAGCTGATGCTGGCGCACGATGCCGACTACGTTGGCCGCATGCTCGATGGCAGCGTGGCACCGGCCATCATGCGTGAAATCGGCCTGCCCTGGAGCGCTGGTCTGGTGGAGCGCAGCCGCCGCTCGGTGGGCGCCACCCTGGCCGCCGCCCGCAGCGCCCTGTTATACGGTGCCGGCGTTAATCTGGCGGGGGGCACCCACCACGCAGGCCACGCCAAGGGTGGCGGTTTTTGCGTATTTAATGATGTCGCCGTGAGCATTCGCGTGCTGCAGCAAGAGGGCCTGATCCGCCGCGCTGCCGTTATCGACCTGGACGTGCACCAGGGCAACGGCACCGCCGAGCTGTTTAGCGGCGACGCCCGCGTGTTTACCCTGTCCCTGCACGGGGAAAAGAACTTTCCCTTCCGCCGCGTGGCCTCTACGCTGGATGTCAACCTGCCGGATGGCACCGGCGATGCCGACTACCTGGCTGCGCTGGAGCAGGCACTGGCTACGCTGGCGGCCCGTTTCCAGCCGGATATCGTGTTTTACCTGGCCGGCGCCGACCCCTACAGCGGCGACCGCCTGGGCAGGTTAAACCTGAGCCAGGCCGGCCTGCTGCAGCGCGATGCCCGTGTTTTTGACTTGTGCGAACAAAAACAATGGCCACTGGCCGTGATGATGGCTGGCGGCTATGCCGTGCCCATCGGTGATACAGTCGCCATACATTGCCAAACCGTGCGTGCCCTGCTGGCACGCCATAGCCTGAAAGGAACTTGCTGATGAATACCGCCAAAGCCACGTTTGCCGGTGGGTGCTTCTGGTGCACCGAAGCCGTATTCCGCCAGCTGCAAGGCGTGACCGCCGTGATCCCCGGCTATACAGATGGCCACCTGGCCGAACCGGACTACGAAAGCGTATGCCGTGGCGACAGCGGGCATGCCGAAGCCATCGAGCTGCACTATCAGCCCGATACCATCAGCTATGCCACCTTGCTGCAGGTGTTTTTCCTGACGCACGACCCCACCACGCTCAACCGGCAGGGCAATGATGTAGGCACGCAGTACCGCTCGGCCATTTATACCCACGATGACAGCCAGCAGCAGCAAGCATTGGCCTTCATCCAGCAGCTGGACGCCAGCGGCGATTACCCCGCCGCCATCGTCACTGAGGTCAAACCGGCCAGCCACTTTTACCCGGCCGAGGTCTATCACCACGATTACTATGCGCGCAACCAGAGCGCGGGCTACTGCCAGGTAGTCATCGCCCCCAAACTGCACAAGCTGTACCGCAGCGCACCGGCCTTGCTGAAAAGCAGCTAAAAAACCGCCTGTGATGCAAGGCAAGCCTGGCCGAGCGCCCCGGCCGGGCGCATGCCAATTGCAGATTTATGGCTATCCTGCGTTACAATTAGCCCCCCGATACCGTAGCGGCCACCATGACCCCTAGCGAGCACGCCCCGGCCAACACTGGTTTTTTTCGCATCCGGCAATGGCCACACCTTGTCAAAGAGCTGCCCTGGCGGGTAAAAGGCGCGTTCCTGTTACTGTGGGCATTGTTGTCCATCGCCATTCTGGTGGTAGCCATCCTGCTGACCGAAGAAAGCCGGCAACAGCAGTTTGATGCGGCCAGCCTGCATATCAAGAAAACGCTGGAAGAACGCCTGCTGATCTGCGAAACCGCCGTGTACGGCTTTACCGAGCTGTCTGCGGCCAACTACGGCATGGACAAGCTGCGTTTTCGCCAGTACGCCCAAGGCATAGGCAACCGCTACCCGTATATCTATCTGATGGGTTTTCAGCCCAAAGTCAGCCTGGCCGAGCGCGAAAACTACGAAGCCTCGATCAGCTTTCAGCGTTACCAGCCGTTTTTCATCAAGGACTACCAGGGCAATGGCGACCCGGGCTGGCTGAATAACCAGCTATGGCGCCCTTCCACCGCCAGGCCGTTTTACATCCCGCTCGTGGATGCCGAGCCCCCTTCCGCCAACCAGTACAGCTTCATGCAAGGCCTGGACATCCTGCAGGATGCCATTCTGGGCCCCGCCGTGCAGCGGGCCATCCGCAGCAGTGATATTGAAATCACCCAGCCCTACCAGATGCGCGAAGGCGGCCACGGCTTTGGCTTTGTCAAAGCCATTTACGCCGAAGGCGTAGCGCCGCCATCGCCCGACGAACGTATCAGCGCCGCCATCGGGGTGATTACGGTAGGCATCAAGGCCGAAACGCTGCTGTCCATGCAAAGCGGCAACACCCAGCAGCTCAGCATCCGCCTGCTGCCCACCCTGCCCACGCAGACCAGCCCGGCTATCAACATCCGCCCGCCGCAAGCCGCGCACAATAGCAGCTGGCTCAGCGCATGGCTGTTTCCGGCCCGCTACACCGAGGTTTCGATAGACCGCGACTACTTCCCGTACAAGCTTTCCATTACGCGGCCAACCTCGCCGGGGCACATCCCTTGGTCTCTGTATGTCTTGGCCATGGGTGCCTCGGCGCTGATCAACGCCTTGCTGATGCTGATCGCCGCCTCGCAACACAACGAGCGCATGCAGCGCGAGCACTATCACGACACCCTGCACCGCGAACGGCAGCAGGCCATGGTGACGCTGGAAAATATTGACGATGCCGTACTGGTGATGAGCCGCGGCCTGCAAGTGGAATACCTGAACCCCAAGGCGGCACTGCTACTGAATACGGCCGCAGCGCTGGCCATTGGCCGGCAAATGAGCGAGCTATGGCGCCTGCGCTTCGACCTGGCCAGGGAAGCCATGCTGGACCCACTGCAAAGCTGCCTGGCCAGCGGCCAAAAAGTCGACCTGCCAGAAAACGCCTACATCGACCAGGGCGGCAAAGTGTTCTACGTAGAAGGTACCGTCTCGCCGCTGCCAGGCGCGGATGGCCTCATGCGCGGGCTGGTGATTACCTTTCGCGACATGGCACCACTGCGCCAGCGCATGGCCGAGGCACTGGAACGCAGCGAAGAGCGGCTAAAGCAGCACCAAGCCGAGCTGGCCCGCGTGGCGCGTATCAATACCCTGGGCGAAATGACCTCAGGCATTGCCCACGAAATCAACCAGCCGCTGTCGGCCATTGTCAGCTACAACGAAGCCTGCCTGGGGATGCTGGAAGACGAAGAGCCAGACCGCATCCTGCTCATTACCGCCTTGCGTTCATCGGTAAAGCAGGCGCAACGGGCTGGGCATATCGTGAAAAAACTAAGAGAATTCGTGGCCAGCAAACAGGCCGAGTTCTCGGCGGTAGACCTGAACCAGGCGGTGCTGAACATTGTGACCCTGATCGAGCCCGAGCTGCGCGGCCATCAGGTACAGGTAAAAACCGACCTGGCCAGCGCCCTGCCACTGGTGTTTGCCGATACCATCCAGGTAGAGCAAGTCATCCTGAACCTGTGCAAAAATGCCATGGAAGCCATGATGGAAACCCCGGGCGAGCACCGGCTGTTCCTGTATAGCGAACAGCGTGGCAACCGCGTACGCGTTGGCGTGCGGGACAATGGCCCCGGCATGCCGGAAGACGTGCTCAAGCGCATATTCCAGCCGTTTTTCAGCTCCAAGGCGCAGGGCATGGGGCTGGGGCTCACCATCAGCCACACCATCATTGAAAACATGGAAGGCGTGCTGTGCGCGGACAACCTGCCCTCTGGCGGCGCAGAGTTTTATTTTGAACTACCGGTAATGACTACCCCCTATGAAAGCGAAGGAGTAAGCGTGTAATGGCATCCATGACCCCAACGATTTTTGTCATCGATGACGACCCGGCCGTAAGGGACTCGCTCGCTTTGCTCATCGGCACCCAGGGCTTGCGCGTACAAACCTTCGAGCACGCCGAAGCCTTTCTGGACAAATTCCGCCCGGACGAAATCGGCTGCCTGGTGCTGGATATCCGCATGCCGCAAACCTCCGGCCTGGCGCTGCAGGACATGCTGAACCTGCAAAACATCCAGATGCCCATCATCTTCATTACCGGCCATGGCGACCTGGAAGAATGCCGCCGCGCGTTTCGCGGTGGTGCGGTCGATTTCCTGACCAAGCCGATTAACGCCGTACAGCTGCTGGAAAGCCTGAAAAAAGCCATCCGCATCAGCATCCAGCAGCAAAAGCAAGAAGCAGAAACCCAGGAAGTGCGCCAGAAGCTGGAGCGCATTACCGAGCGCGAGCGCCTGATTCTGCGCTATGTGGCCGAAGGCCGCTCCAGCAAGGAAATCGCCCGCGAGCTGGCGCTGTCGCCGCGCACGGTGGAAGCCCACCGCGCCAAACTGTTTGAAAAACTGGACATCAACTCGCTGGCCGAGCTGGTGCGTTTTTACCTGAAGGCACTGGACGCCGTACAACCCGTGCCCGCGCAAGACACTACACCATGACCCGTCTGTTCAACAAAATCGGCCTGGTGGCACGCCACAGCAAGCCGCAGATCATCGAATCGCTGCTGAAGTTGGCCGCACACCTGACCAGCCGTGGCTTTCATATCGTCGTAGACGCCGAAAGCTGCGCCGGGCTGGAAAGCGGCAACTACCCGGTAGTAGAGCGTGTCGACCTGGGCAAGCTGGCCGACCTGGTTATCGTGCTGGGCGGCGATGGCACCATGCTGTCGGTCGCCCGCGTGCTGGCGCCCTATCGCGTACCGCTGGTTGGCATCAACCAGGGGCGGCTGGGCTTCATGACCGATATCTCGCTGCACGAAATGCTGGACGCCATCGACCGCATTCTGGATGGCCAGTTCGTGCCCGAAGAGCGCATCCTGCTGCAGGCCTCGGTGATACGCGAAGACGCCGAAATCGCCAGCGCGCTGGCCTTTAACGATGTGGTGATCAGCCGCGGTGCGCTGGGCGCCATGATCGAGTTCGAGGTGTTTGTGGACAACCAGTTTGTCTACAGCCAGCGCTCCGATGGCCTGATCATCAGCACGCCTACCGGCTCCACGGCGTACTCGCTGGCGTCCGGCGGGCCCATCCTGCACCCCACCCTGCAAGCGGTAGCGCTGGTGCCGATCTGCCCGCAGTCTCTCAGCAACCGCCCTATTGCCATCAGCAATAGCTGCGAGGTGGCCTTCATGCTCACGCGCGGCCTGGACGCCCGCGTGCATTTCGACGGCCAGTCGCACTGCGACCTGATGGAAATGGACCGCGTCATCGTGCGCAGCTACCGCAACACGCTGAAGCTGCTGCACCCCATCGGCTACAACTACTACGACATGCTGCGGCACAAGCTCCACTGGGGCGAGCGCCTGCTGTGAGATAACACCATGCTGCTTACGCTCAACGTCAAAGACTTTGTCATCGTGGACCAGCTGCAGCTGGAGTTCGAGCCCGGCTTTACCGTACTGACCGGTGAAACCGGCGCCGGCAAATCCATCATGCTGGACGCGCTGGGCCTGCTGCTGGGCGACCGCGCCGAGGCAGGCCAGATACGCGACGGCGCCGACCGTGCCGAAATCAGCGCCAGCTTCGATATCGCCCGCCAGCCCGACCTGCAAGCCTGGCTGGCCGACAACGCCCTGTCCGGCGACGATAGCGAGCTGCTGATCCGCCGCCTGGTAGACCGCAATGGCCGTTCGCGCAGCTTTATCAATGGCCAGCAAGCTACCCAGGCCCAACTCAAGGCCATCGGCGAATACCTGGTAGACATCCACGGCCAACACGCGCACCAGTCGCTGGTACGGCCCGAGATGCAACGCGGCCTGCTGGACGCCTACGCCGGCGCCAGCCAGCTATCGCGGGACGTGCGCGCCGCCTGGCAAGACTGGCAGCACGCCCGCAAAGCGCGCGAAGACGCCGAAAAGCGCCTGCGCGAGTCCGAAGTGGAACGCGAACGCCTGACCTGGCAGATCGGCGAGCTGGCCGAGCTGGCGCTGCAAGCCGACGAATGGCCGCAGCTGAACCAGCAGCACTCGCGCCTGGCCAACGCGGCCGAGCTGGCGCAGTCGGCGCAGTCGGCGGTGGATGTGTTGTCCGACATGGACGGCAACTGCCTGTCGCTGCTATCGCAGGTACAAAACCGGCTGGGCAAGCTGTCCGGCTTCGACCCGCGCCTGGCCGAATCGCTGGCGCTGCTGGACTCGGTAGACGCCGAGCTGCGCGAGGTGGTGTACAGCCTGCGCGACTACGGCAGCAGCTTCGACGACGACCCGCAGCAGCTGGTGCAGGTCGAAGCGCGCATCGACGCGCTGATGAGCATGGCGCGCAAGTACCGCTGCCAGCCGGAAGACCTGATCAAAAAACTGGCCGACTGGGAAACACAGTTGGCCGCACTGGAAGCCGCCACCGACCAGGAAGCCCTGGCCACCGCCGAAGCCGCCGCACTGGCGCGCTACCGTGCGCAGGCCGAAAGCCTGTCTGGCAAACGCCGCCAGGCGGCCAGCGAGCTATCGGCACGCATCAGCACCGAGATGCAGCGCCTGGCCATGGAAGGCGCCCGCTTTGCCATCGAGCTCTCCGCCGCCAGCGAGCCCACCGCCCACGGCCTGGAAACCATCGAATACCTGGTGGCGGCCAACCAGGGCAGCACGCTACGCCCGCTGGCCAAGGTAGCGTCCGGCGGCGAGCTGTCGCGCATCAGCCTGGCCATGCAGGTGGTGATCAGCCAGGTGGCCAGCGTACCAACGCTGATTTTTGACGAGGTGGATGTCGGTATAGGCGGCCGCGTAGCCGAGGTGGTGGGCAAGCTGCTCAAGCAGCTGGGCCAGCGCTACCAGGTGCTGTGCGTCACCCACCTGCCGCAGGTTGCCTCGTGTGGTGACCAGCACTGGCGCGTGAGCAAAAGCAGCGCTGACGGGCGCACGGTCAGCCGCATCAGCCCGCTGGACGGCGAAGGCCGTGTGCTGGAAATTGCCCGCATGCTGGGCGGCGAAGACATTACCGCCACCACGCGCCAGCACGCCAGCGAGATGCTGGACAGCAACGCCTGAGCACGCCGCGCAAGGCAAAAGCCCAAGGGCCTGTCGCCATGCGACAGGCCCTTGGGCTTTGCTGGGGATCACCCCGTCAAGCGCCTCAGCCAGCCGCTGGTACAGCAGGTAGCAGTGGCACCACCACAGCGGCGGCCTTGCGTAGCTGCTGCTCTGCCAGCGCCGGCTGGCGGGCGCGCAGGTAATACTGTGCCAGCCGCGTACTACACGCCACACTCAGCGCCAGCATCTGCTCGTCGCGGCCTTCGCTACCGGTGAGTGCGGCGGCCACGCGCTGCTGGTACAGCGTGCTGGCGTCTGCCATGCCTGCCGCCGCGGCCATGGTCGCCATGGCACTGTATAGCGGCGCCTGCATGCTGGCCTGCTGTGCGGCCACGGTGGCGTCCAGTTGTGTCAGCAAGGGCGCTACCGCCAGCGCGCCTTGGTGGTCGGCTAGCGCGCCCAGTGCGGTATCACCCTTAGCCGCGGCCTGCACGGTTTGTGCATACGCCTGCTGCAGCTGCTGCGCCGCGGCCGGCGCATTGCCTGCGGCCAACTCGCCCTGGCTACGCAACAGGCCAAACACCGGCCCGGGCGTGGCAGCGTGGCTGGCCTGCAGCTGGCTTAGCAGGGGTTTGACCTCGGCCCAGCGCCCCTTGGCCGCATTGGCCTGCAGGGCATTAAGCAGCGCTTGCGCGTGCCAGCGCTGCAGCTGGCTGGTGGTGTAATCGCGCATGACGGCACCGGACAGCTGCGGCAGCTGGGCCTTGGCTTTATCCAGCCAGGCTTGCCAGGCGGCGGCAGATAGCTGCGGGCTGGCTGCCAGCATGCTGGCGACCCGCGCATAGAACAGGGCGGCATCTTGTGGTTTGAGCTGGCCCGCCTCGGTGGCCAGCTCGTCCAGCGCTTGCGTGCTGATGCCACCAGGGCGTTGCAGCAGTGTCCAGGCGCTGGCCAGCAGCTCGGCGCTGCGGGCACTGCCCGCCTGGTAGCCAGGCGTGGCTTGCAGGCGGGCCAAGAGCTCGTTGGCGCGCTGCGCCTGGCCGCTTTCGGCCAGCGCCACCACCAGCGCGAGCGCCAGATTTTGTTTTTCGCCCAATGCGGCACCGGTTTGAGCCGACACCTTCTGCACGCTGGCGGCCACCCCTTGCCACTCGCCACTGCCGCCCGCTACGCCCGCCACCGGCGTGGTGAGCAGCGAATCACTGCTGCCCTGCGCCAGCGCCGCGCCGTCCGGCGACTGGGCGAAGGCTTCCAGGTCGGCCGGCTGGCCGGCCAGCCCGCCCCCCATGATCTGGTTCAGCATGCCCTGCGCCAGCGCTGCCCGCTGCTCGGGCGCCAGCGCCTGGCCGGATGGCGCAGCCAGGCGGTAGCCGCCAAAAAACGCCGCACCCAGCAAGACGACGATACTGCCAGCGCGCAACACGCCGCGGCTGCCACGGAAAAACGCCAGCCACGGCTGGTGCAGGCCCAGTTCTTTTTCCAGCTCGGCGCGGATGCGGTTACGCAGCGCGCGCTCGCTGTCTTCCTGGCTTTGGCGGCTGCCCAGCTCGCCTTCGCGCTGCAAGCGGGCGTTCAGTTTGCGCAGTTCTTCCTCGCGTATCTGCTTGAGGCGCAGCTTTTCCGGGTCGATCTTATCCAGATAGATATGGCAATACGGGCATTGGCGCTGTGGGGTTGGCCGCATCATGCGCTGGCAGCCAGGGCATTCGCTGTCGGCCAGGGTGGCGTTTTTGTCCAGCAGCGCCAGCGCCGGTTTCATTTCTACCTGAAAGCCGGCATCGCGGAAGTTCTGGGCGGTGCGCTCGGCTTCGTCCTGCGGGATGTCGGCCTTGATACGGGTGGCGCCGCGCTGCTCCAGGTGCTGCATCAGGCGTGCTGCTTTTTCCTGACCCAGCTGCAGGTGGGTGCTGGCTTGCTGCTGCAGCTGCGCCATGTCGGGGGATTCGGGCAGGCGGACGATCAGGTCGTAGCGGCTGGCGGGGGTGTGTTCGTCTGTAGTGTGCTGTGCGTTCATGTCGTGCAGCCGGCGTGGGGGTGCAATAGTGTAGCAAACGCGCGGCAAAACACCACATTTCAATAGCATAGCCCCAAGCTGGCAGCGGGCTGCGTGCCGGCCCGGGGCCAGCTAGCTAGCGCATGGACACCGCCGTGGCAAACTGGTCTACCGCCTGCACCAGGCGGTCCACATCGGTCACACGCGTATCCGGGCACACCAGAATCATGTTGTGGAACGGTGTAATCAGCAGGCCGCGGTTCAGCAGAAACAGGTGCACGATGTGCTCCAGCTCGCCATCCAGAATGGCGTCGGCTTCGCTGCCGTTGCGCGGGGGCGTGGCGGTGAACTGGAACTCGGTACGCGCCCCCACCTGGGTCACACACCACGGCAGCTGGTGGCGGGCGATCACGTCGCGCAGGCCTGCGGCCAACCTTTCGGCCAGGCCGAACATATGCTGGTAGGCGGTATCGGTCATCACCTGGGCCAGGTTGGCGCGCATGGCGGCCATGGCCAGCAGGTTGGCGGTCAGCGTGGTGCCAATGCCGCTATGCCCGGCCGGTGCCTGGCGCTTGGCCGCTTCGGCGCGGCGTGCGACATCTTCGGTAAAGCCGTACACCGCGCATGGCACGCCGCCGGCGACCGGCTTGCCCACCACAAACAGGTCTGGCTGCAGGCCGTGGGCGCCGGTGTAACCGCTGGGGCCGCTGCTGATGGTGTGGGTTTCGTCTATCAGCAGCAGCGTGCCGTACTGACGGCACAGCGCCTGCGCCTGCTGCCAGAAACCGGGCGCGGGCAGCACCATGCCGATATTGGTCATGGCCGGCTCGGCCAGCAGGCAGGCCACCTGCCCGTCCTGCAGCGCGGCTTCCAGCGCGGCCAGGTCGTTGAATTCGATGCTGCGCGTGTGCTGCGTAATGTCGTACACCTGACCCAGCAGGCTGTCGCGGGTTTGCGGCTGGCCGTCTACCAGGTCGACAAACACGTCGTCCACCGTGCCGTGGTAGCAACCATTAAAGATCAACACCTGGCTGCGGCCGGTGATGGCACGTGCCCAGCGGATGGCAAAGCGGTTGGCGTCGGACGCCGACAGCGCAAACTGCCAGTACGGCAGGCCAAAGCGGCGCGCCAGCTCCTCGGCTACCCACACGCCGTCGGCGCTGGGCAGCATGGCGGTGTAGCCGCGCTGCGCCTGGCGGGCGATGGCGTCGGCCACCGGCTGCGGGCTATGGCCGAACATGGCGCCGGTGTCGCCCAGGCAAAAATCCACGTAGTCGTGGCCGTCCACATCGCGAAAACGTGCGCCGCGTGCCTCATCGACATACAGCGAAAACGGCGTGGACCAGTCGTTCATCCAGTGCAGCGGCACACCAAAGAGCAGATGGTTGGCCGCATCGGCAGACAGCGCGCGCGAGCGCGGCATGCGGGCGATAAAGGCATCGCGTTCGGCGGCCATCAGGGTCTGGGCTTTGTCCCAGTCTATGCCGTGGCGGGATGGGGTCATGGTGTGCTCCTTTGTCTTGCCCATGCTGCGGCCAACCTTGGGCTGCGCAGCCAGTGTTTTATCGATATCCAGAGGGTCAAACATGCAGCTGCAGGTGCTCGCGCTCCCAGGCGGTAATGGCGCGGTTGAAGGTTTCAAACTCCTTCTCTTTTACCGCGCAAAACGCCTGCACAAAATCATTGCCCAGAATGTCGGCCAGCTCGGGGCAGGCCTGCATCAGCTCTACCGCGTCTTCCAGGCTGCGCGGCAGCTCGTAGTCCATGTCGTAGGCGCTGTCGTTCATGGGGGCGGATGGCTCGATGGCCTGCACCATGCCCAGGTAGCCGCAGGCCAGCGTGGCGGCCATGGCCAGGTAGGGGTTCACATCCACGCCGGGCACGCGGTTTTCCAGCCGCCGCGCAGCGGGGCCGGATGGCGGTATGCGGATGCCGCAGGTGCGGTTGTCGTAGCCCCAGCGCACATTGATCGGCGCGGCGGTGTGGCGGCTCAGGCGGCGGTAGCTGTTAACGTAGGGTGCGAACATCGGCATGGCCTGCGGCAGGTAGCGCTGCATGCCGCCAATGTGGTGGAAGAACAGCGGGCTGGGGCTGCCGTCGGGCAGCGAGAAGATATTGTCTCCGGTGTCGCTGCTAACGATGCTCTGGTGGATGTGCATGGCGCTGCCCGGCTCACCTTCCATCGGCTTGGCCATGAAGGTGGCAAAGATATTGTGACGGTAGGCGGTTTCGCGCACGGCGCGCTTGAACAGGAACACCTGGTCGGCCAGCGACATGGCGTCGCCATGGCTGAAATTGATCTCCATTTGCGCCGCGCCCACTTCGTGGATCAGCGTTTCCACATTCAGCTGGGCGGCCTGGCAGAAGGTGGACAGCTCCTGGAAGAAGGGGTCAAAGTCGTTGACCGCATCGATGGAAAACGACTGGCGGCCCACCTCGGAGCGCCCTGCCCGCCCCGACGGCGGGCGCAGCGGCTCGTGCGGGTTGTTGTTCTGGCGGATCAGGTAGAACTCCATTTCTGGTGCCACCACCGGGCGCCAGCCCTTGTCTTCGTACAGTTTCAGCACTTTGCGCAGCACGGCACGCGGCGAAATGCCCACCGGCTTACCGTCAAAATCCTCGCAGTCGTGAATCACCACCGCTACCGGTTCGATGGCCCACGGCACCAGGCGGATGGTGGCCGGGTCGGGCCGGCACACCATGTCCGGGTCATTGGCGCCGGCAAAGCGCTCGAACTCGGCAAACTCGCCGTTGACGGTAATGGTGAGCACCGCCTTGGACATCTTCATGCTGTCTTCGGCCAGAAACAGGTTCTTGGGCACGATCTTGCCGCGCGCCACGCCGGTCATGTCCGGTATCACGCATTCGATTTCGTGTATCTGATGCTGGCGTATAAACGCGGCCAGTGTCTCGTTCATGGTCGTTCTCCTCTGGTAAGCCCGTAGGTTCCCGTCCTTGCCCAGCGATCCATCCCTTGCAAAACAGAAAACCGCAGCAAATGCAGGCGTGATGGCTGGCAATATAAATTTGATCAAATATCAATGTCAACATTTGATCAAATCTTGGCAGCGCAGGCTGTCGCCTTTCTGCTATGCTGGCGGGCGCCAATCGCCCTGTGAGCCTGACACGCCAGCGCAGCACACACCGCAAGCAGTTCCTTGCCCCTGCAGCGTGCCACCCGCCGGCTACAGCTGTAAGACGCCATGAAGACTGCCAACGCCTCTACCCTGCAAGACGAAACCTACGACACGCTGCGCCACTGGCTGATGCTGGGCCGCTGGCTGCCCGGCGAACGCCTGAAAATCAAACACCTGGCCGATGAAATGGGCGTGAGCCAGATGCCGGTGCGCGCCGCCCTGCAAAGGTTGGCCGCAGAAAAAGCGCTGGTGAACATCCCCAACTGCGGCGTGGCCGTGCCGCAGCTGACGGTGAGCCAGTTTGACGACATCCTGCTAAACCGTATCCTGCTGGAAGGCCAGGCTGCCTGGCTGGGCGCCCGCCAGCTCAGCGAGCCACAGCGCAGCCAGCTGGCCGCGCTGTGCCACGCCATGGACGCCGCCATCGCCGCGGACGACGTAAAAGCCTACCTGGACGCCAATGAGCAGTTCCACCTGCTGCTGTACCAGGCCAGCGGCTCGCCGGTGCTGCTGTCGCTTATCGAAACCGTGTGGCTGTACGTGGGCCCCATTTCCAACCAGCTGCATCAAGACCTGGCGGTGTGGAAAACCATGAACGACGCGCACAGCGCCCTGCTGCAAGCGCTATTGGCCAACGATGCCGACGGCGTGCGCGCCGCTATCGAGCAAGACCTGCGCACAGCCGGCAGCTATCTGCGGGGCCTCTGCCGCGCGGGCTAGGCGCCGCTGACAGCACTCCTACCCTGCGTTGAGTCGCCTTGCCGTACTACGGGCATGGTCTGCGTCGGCACGCCTGGGCTCAGGTGCGCTGCAACATTTTGTCAGCGCCGCCTAGCCGTATAGTCGACGCCGTCGTAAGCATTGCTTATCATTAAGCCCCCCGGCTTCAAGCAAAGCAGGCAATGCAACTGCATCTAGGCACGCTGTACGTGGTGCAACTCACCACCTTTTCGCTCCTGACCCTGGCCGTATTACTGATGGGCCTACGCTACCCGCAGGAGCAGGCGCTACGACACTGGGGCATAGGCGGCGTGCTGGCCAGTATCAGCATGCTGCTGATTGCACTACGCCCGGTGATTCCCGCCTGGCTGTCAGTAGACCTTGCCAATATCGTACTGTTTGTGGCGCTATCGCTTACCTGGAGCGGTGCACTGGCGCTGGAGCAGCGCCCGGTGCGCTGGCGCGTGCAGCTGGCCCTGGTGCTGCTGGCCAGCGTGCTGCTGGTAGGCATATCCAATAGCCCGGCCTACTTTGAACAGCGCGCTGCGCTATACAGCGCCTGCTATATGCTGTTCAACCTGCTCACCCTGAAAGTATTCATCAGCAGCCCGCACCGGCGGCGCCTGGGCTACCGGCTGATTTGCACGCTGGTGCTGCTACTGATGCTGGGCCAGATAGCCCGCATCACGCTGGCGATGTACTTTGGCCATGGCGGGCTGGCCGGCTCGCCGTACTTTGCGCTGGCCAACTTTGTGCTGATCCTGCTGGAGTTCGCCAAAATCCTGGCCTTGATTTTTGTCTGCTTCGAAGGCCTGGAAATCCGCCTGTACCAGCTGGCCATGCGCGACCCGCTCACCGGCCTGTATAACCGGCGGGCCTTTCACGAGCAGGCACAGCAAAGGCTGGCCGCACAGGCCGGCGCGACCGTGGCCTTGCTGGTGCTGGATCTGGATTACTTCAAGCAAGTAAACGACCGCTACGGCCACCAGGCAGGCGACGACGTGCTGGTACACCTGGCCAGGCTGCTGCACGCCCAGCTGGCCCCGTTTGATGCGCTGTATGCCCGTAGCGGTGGCGAAGAGTTTGTCATGATGCTCACGGGCAATGCGGCCAACCTGGCGCCCGTCATTGCCGAGAGTATCCGCAGCGCACTGGCCGCCTATGCCATCCAGACCAGCGATGGCCAGCAGGTCTTGCAAACAACCAGCATCGGCATCGCTGGCGGCACGTCGGCCCAAGGCGCGTTGCGCCAGCTGGTGATGGAGGCCGACATGGCGCTATATCAGGCCAAACAGCACGGCCGTAACTGCGTGCGCAGCAGCACGCAAGCCCTGTAAGCCCCACAAAAAAAGCCCCTTGCACCAGACAAGGGGCTTTTTGCCGCTACCCGCTTAGCGCAACAGGCTGATGGCGTACTGCGGCGTCAGGTTGGCCTGTGCCTGCACGGCCTGGCTGCTACTGCTCAGAATCTGCTGCCGCGCCAGCTCGCTGCTGGCGGCAGCGTAATCGGCATCCTGTATGCGGCTGCGCGCCGCTTCGGTATTGATGGACGAGGTGGTGAGGTTGTCGATGGCACTGCCAAAGCGGTTGGCCGTAGCCCCCAGGTCTGCGCGGTAGTTGCCCAGCTGTTTGAGATCAGACTGTATCTGCGACAGCGCCGCGCCGGGGTTGGACAAATCGATCGTGCCTGTTGCATTGGCGTTACTGCTGTAAGCGTTCAGCTTGCTGGCGCCGTTGGCCAGGTCGGGTGCCGTTACGCTCAGCTGCGCCGTAGACGTGCCCTGCCCGCCTACCTGAAAGGTGGCCGTGTTCCCGCCGTTAAACAGCTGCTGCCCGTTAAACGTGGTGCTTTCGACAATCCGGGAATTCGCCTGGGTCAGCTGATCGACCTCTTTTTGCAAGGCCGCACGGTTATCGGCGCTGAGTATGCCGTTGCCAGCCTGCACCGCCAGTTCTTCTATGCGCTGGCTGTTCTGGGTAATTTGCGACAGCGCACCGTCGGCCGTTTGCGTGAGCGAGATACCGTCGTAGGCATTGCGGATGCCCTGGGTATCCCCTAGCTGCTGGCTGCGCAGCCCTTCGGCCACGGCCAGGCCGGCCGCGTTATCGGCGGCGCTATTGATGCCTTTGCCCGAGGCAAGCTGGGCCAGCACCTGCCTTTTGGCTTGCTCGGTTTGCCGCAGCTGGGCCTGGTTGTTCAGGGCAGAAAGATTGCTATTGATGCTGAGTGGCATGGTGACACACCTCGGCTACTGATAATTTATTCTAGCGGCAACCCCACCACATTCAATAACAAACTACTGTTGTAAAACACTTTTCTTCTGTGCCGCGCCACATAAACCACAGCCATGACGCTTGCCATCGATAAAAGACAAAGCTTATAAATGGCATTGTGCACTGCACAAAAGGAGATCGCCATGCGCCCTGCTACCCCCACCCCAGACCCGGCCCTGAACGCCCTGCAAACTGCCTGGCACAGCCACCAGCTGCTGCTGGCTGCCCTGCTACAGCTGCAAAACCGCTGGAACACCCACCTGCTGAAAGAAGACCGCAACCAGCCCGAACACTATCGTCGGCTGCTGCTGCGACTGATTGCCGACCAGGCGGCCTTAGGCTACGACACCGTCGCCTTGCAGCAAGAGTACGACCAGGTATACCGCCACTGGAGCCAGGCTTATGGCCTGCCGCTGCCAGGGCCGGTCTGGCAATGGCGCAATGCGCAGCAGCGCCGCCAGCAGCGCATCCTGCTGACCCTCACCCGTGCCGCGCTACAAAACTGCCAGCTGCGCCTGGCCAGTGAACAACAGCCCGCCTGAGCCAAAAAAACACCGCACGCTTACTGCGTACGGTGTTTTTGCCCGCTTGCGGCCAACCTTACCAGCAGCGCTTGATCAAGGCGCCCAGCTGGATGAGCCTGCCATGGAAAAAGTGGCCAGCCGCAGGCAGCACAAGCACCGGCAGCTGCTGCGGGCGCGCCCAGTCCATCACCGCACCCAGCGGGATGACTTCGTCTTCCTCGCCGTGGATCACCAGGGTTTCGGCAGGTACATCGGGCGTGGCAATCTCGTATTTGCCTACCGCCACGCCCATCAGCAACAGCTTGTCTGCCTCGATGACAGCACGCGTGCGCGCGGCCACAAAACCGCCAAACGAGAAACCGGCCAGCGCCAGCGGCAGCTCGCCCTGCTCGGCGCGGGCATGCGCTACCACCGCCAGCACATCGTCCACCTCGCCTACGCCGTAATCGTGCGTGCCTTCGCTCTGGCCCACACCGCGCAGGTTGGGCAGGTAGCAGGCATAGCCCAGCTGCGATAGCGACTTGGCGGCAGTCTGGATGACCTTATTGGTATTGGTGCCGCCCTGGGTAGGGTTGGGGTGGCAAATCACCGCGATACCGGTGGTGTCGCCCGCCGCCGGCACAAAGATGGTTTCCAGCTTGCCTACCGGGCCGGCAATGTCGAGTTTGTGCGGCTGCTTCAGCATCAGACTTTCAGCCTTTCCACGATGCGGCCGTTTACCATGTGCTCTTCCACAATTTCATCGATATCTTCTTTGTCGATGAAGGTGTACCAGGTCTCTTGCGGGTACACCACCATCACCGGGCCTTCGTCGCAGCGGCCCAGGCAGCCGGCCTTGTTGACACGAATCTGGCCATTACCCGCCAGGCCACGCGCCTTGATCTGGTCTTTCATATAGCCCAGCAGCTCGCTGGCGCCATGGTTGTTACAGCACATTTCGCCTTCGGCGCGCTGGTTGCAGCAGATGAATACGTGTTTGTCGAAGTAGCTCATGTTTGTCTCTTGCAGGTAGACGGCCAGCCTGGTGGGCTGGCCCGGGGTGTTATTCGTCAGAATCTGCCCAGCCGGCAATGCCGATGCTGGCAGCGTTATCAAACTTGGCATACTGGCCGATAAACGCCAGCCGCACGCGGCCGGTGGGGCCGTTACGGTGTTTACCGATAATGGCCTCGGCCTGGTTTTTCAGGTCGATTTCATCGGGTTTGTAATACGCCTCGCGGTACATGAAGATGATCAAGTCGGCGTCCTGCTCGATGGCGCCGGATTCACGCAAGTCGGACATCATCGGGCGTTTGTCGGTACGCTGCTCCACCGCACGCGACAGCTGCGACAGCGCAATCACCGGCACTTGCAGCTCTTTGGCCAGGCCTTTCAGGCCACGCGAGATCTCGCCCAGCTCGGCGGTACGGTTGTCGTTACGGCCCGAGCCGCTCATCAGCTGCAGGTAGTCGATCACGATCAGGCCGAGCTTGCCGCCGTGCTGGCGCGCCAGGCGGCGGGCGCGGGCGCGCAGCTCCAGCGCGGTCAGCGCCGGGGTTTCGTCGATGTACATCGGCGCGTCGGATAGCTTGCCGATGGCGTAGGTCAGCTTTTGCCAGTCTTCGTCACCCAGCTTGCCGGTACGCAGAATGTGCTGATCCAGGCGCCCTACCGAGCCCAGCATCCGCATCACCAGCTGTGCACCGCCCATTTCCATGGAAAACACCGCCACCGGCAGGCCGGTTTCGATGGCCACGTTTTCGGCAATGTTCATGGAGAAAGCGGTTTTACCCATCGATGGGCGCCCCGCCACGATGATGAGGTCGCCCGGCTGCAGGCCAGAGGTACGTGCGTCCAGGTCGTGGAAGCCGGTGGGCACGCCGGTGACTTCGTCCGGGTTGTCACGGCTGTACAGCATGTCGATGCGCTCGACCACCTCTTTCAGCAGCGCCGGCATTTCCAGAAAGCCTTGTTTGGACTTGGCGGTGGATTCGGCAATCTGGAACACCTTGCCCTCGGCTTCGTCCAGCAGCTGCGCGGCATCGCGGCCCAGCGGGTTGTAGGCGGACTCGGCAATCTCGGTACCCACCTGCGCCAAGGCACGCATCACCGAGCGCTCGCGCACGATTTCGGCGTAGCGGCGGATGTTGGCCGCAGACGGCGTGTTTTGCGCCAGCGAGGCCAGGTAGGCCAGGCCGCCAATGCTGGCCAGCTCGGCGTTTTTGTCCAGGCTTTCCGACACGGTGACCACATCGGCCGGGCGGGCAATATCCACCAGGCGGGCAATGTGGCGGAAGATGATGCGGTGGTCGTGACGGTAAAAATCGCTGTCCGTCAGCAAGTCGGCTACTTTTTCCCAGGCGCTGTTATCCAGCAGCAGGCCGCCCAGTACCGATTGCTCGGCTTCGATAGAGTGTGGTGGTGTACGAATGGCCGCCACAGAGGCGTCGTTGATATCAAAATCGCTCATAAATCCTGGCTTACCCGACAAGACAACAAAGGTTGGCCGCGGCCAACCCTGGGTGCAGGTGGCCAAAGCCCCTGCCTGATCTGGCTGTGATTCTAGCAGTTTTTACCCGCTACAAAGCCGGAAGACCACGCCCACTGAAAGTTATAGCCACCCAGCCAGCCAGTGATATCCACCACTTCGCCGATAAAGAACAGCCCCGGTACGTCGTTGGCCATCATGGTCTTGGACGACAGCGCCTTGGTGGAGACGCCACCGCGGGTGACCTCGGCTTTTTTATAGCCCTGGGTACCATTGGGCAGCACGCGCCAGTGGTGCAGCGCCTCGGCCAGCTGGCGGCGTTTTTTGGGTGACAGGTCGCGGCCGCGCACATTGGCGCCCTGGCCTTCCAGCCAGGCTTCGGCAAAACGCTTGGGCCAGCCCAGCTCGCCCATGGCATTGGCCAGCAGCTGATCGCTGCCGGCACGCGCTTCCAGCCAGGCTTCGGCGTCGGTATCGGGCAGCAGATCGATGATGATTTCCTGCCCCGGCTGCCAGTAGCTGGAGATCTGCAAGATGGCCGGGCCGGACAGCCCTTTGTGGGTAAACAGCACGTTTTCACGAAAACGCACCTTGCCGATGCGCACTTCGGCATCCAGCGACACGCCGGCTAGCGGCGCAAAGCGCGCGGCGTCGTCCACGTGAAAAGTCAGCGGCACCAGCGCCGGGTCCAGCTTGGTTACCGGCAGGCCAAACTGCTCGGCCAGCTGGTAACCAAAGGCCGTGGCGCCGATTTGCGGGATGGATAGCCCGCCGGTGGCCACCACCAGCGATTCGCAGCTAAAGCTGCCGGCACTGGTCGCCAGCTGGAAAAGACCGTCGCGGCCAACCTTTTCGATGGTAACCCCCATGCGGCGGTCTACCCCGGCGGCCTGGCATTCTGCGTCCAGCATGTCGATCAGCTGCTGGCTGCTGTCATCGCAAAACAGCTGGCCCAGCTTTTTCTCGTGATAGGCAATGCCGTGCCTGGCGATCAGCTCGATAAAGTGCTGCGGCGTGTACTGCGACAAAGCCGAGCGGCAGAAATTGGGGTTGTCTGACACATAACAGTCATGCCGGGCATGGATATTAGTGAAGTTACTGCGCCCGCCCCCGGAGATGCGGATTTTTTCTGCCAGCTTGCTGGCGTGGTCCAGCAGCAGCACCTTGCGGCCACGCTGGCCGGCGGTGGCGGCGCACATCATGCCGGCAGCACCGGCACCTAACACGATTACATCAAACTGCACGTGGCGAACCTCAAAAAGAATGAGCTTATATAGTGTAGTGATTTGGTCAACAATTGGCGATGCTGGCCAATTACAGTAAACTGTAGCAGTCGAACAGCGCATGCTGTTTTGCTTGTTAACTCTGGAGAGCACGATGGAACACAAACTGCCCGAACTGCCGTACGCACTGGACGCCCTGGCGCCGATCATTTCCAAGGAAACCCTGGAATTCCACTACGGCAAACATCACCAGACCTACATCACCAACCTGAACAACCTGATCAAGGGCACCGAGTTCGAAAATGCCTCCCTGGAAGAGATCGTAAAAAAATCCTCCGGCGGCATCTTCAATAACGCTGCCCAGGTGTGGAACCACACCTTCTACTGGTTTGGCCTGGCACCGAACGCCGGCGGCGAACCGACTGGCGCGCTGGCTGATGCCATCAACGCCAAATGGGGCTCCTTCGACGAGTTCAAGAAAGCCTTTGCCGCCTGTGCCGTTGGCACCTTCGGTTCCGGCTGGGCCTGGCTGGTAAAAAATGCCGATGGCAGCCTGGACCTGGTGTCCACCAGCAACGCCGCTACCCCGCTGACTACCGACAAGAAGGCACTGCTGACTTGCGACGTATGGGAGCACGCCTACTACATCGACTACCGCAACAGCCGCCCGAACTACATGGAAGGCTTCTGGAAGCTGGTGAACTGGAACTTTGTTGCCGAAAACTTTGCTGCCTGATTTTTGACAGCATCGTGATGAAAAAGGCCCCTTGCGGGGCCTTTTTTGTTGCCTGCCACAGCGCACTGCCCACCCGCAGGCGGGCGTGTGCTTACTGCTCGGCCGGCGTCTGGCTGATCATCACCTTGTGTTTCTGGCGCAGCTGCTCCAGATACGCGGCCATCACGCTTTGCGACGACATCTCGCCCAGCAGCATGCCCAGCTGGGCCGACTCCTGCGGGGCCAGTGCCTGGGCGGGCTGTACTTTGTCTACGCTGTACAGCACGTACTCGCCATTGTCACGCTTGACCCCGGCAAAAGCAGGTAGCTGCTTGGGGTTGGCCGCAAACACGGCGCGCAGCTCGGCTACCGGCGTACCCGCCGGGTTACGGCGCGACAGGTTCTTCACCTCGCCCCAGGCAACAGCGGCAGCTTTGCCCGCTTTCAGCTCGGCCAGCATGGCCGCACCGCGCTGCGCTGCCAATTTGGCGCCCTCTTTGGCCACCAGCTCGGCCCGGATGGTGTCCTGCACCTCGGCCAGCGTGCGCTGACGCGCAGGCTGGTGCTCGGCGACACGCACCACCACCAGCGTGTTGTTACCCACGTCTACCGGCTCGCTATTGTGCTTTTTGTTCAGCACGTCGTCGCTGAATGCCGCTTCCAGCAGCTTGGCATTGCCCAGTACGGCATCACCCGGCTTGCCGGTGCGTGGCAGCAGCTCGCTTTGCTGGGCTTTCAGGCTCAGCGCGGTTTCTACCGCTTTGAGCGAATCACCCTGCTGGTAAGCCAGCTCGCCCATTTTCTCGGCGGCAGCACGGTAGGCAGCGGCGGCTTTTTGCTTGCGCAACTTGTCTACCACGGCGGCTTTTTGCGATTCGAAATCGCTGGCCTTGATCGCATTGAGCTGCAGGATGTGATAACCGAATTCGGTTTCGACTACTTCGCTGATCTGGCCTTGCTTCATGGCAAAAGCCACGCTCTCGAACGGCTTGGTCATCACGCCACGGCCAAAGAAGCCCAGGTCGCCACCGTTGGCCGCAGAGCCCGGGTCTTGCGAGCGGGCTTTAGCCAGCTCGGCAAACTTGGCCGGGTTGGCACGCACTTCTTTCAGGATGGCGTCGGCTTGTGCCTTGACCTTGGCTTTGTCGGCGGCGGGTGCACTCTTGTCGACGGCCAACAGGATGTGTGCCACCTGGCGCTCTTCGGACGAGAACTCGCCCGCATTCTTGTCGTAATAGGCCTTGGCATCCGCATCGCTGATGGTCAGCGCCTGCGCCATGGCATCTTGCGACAAGGCAACATACTCGATGCGTACCTGGTCAGTGGTCTTGAAACGCTTCAGATTGGCCTCGTAATAGGCCTTGATCATGGCATCGTCCAGCTTGACGCTGGCAGCAAACTGTTCTGGCTTGAGGGTGTAGGCGCGCACATCGCGCACTTCGGACACCAGGGCGCTCATGCGCTCTGCCAGGGTACGGGAAACAAAGCTGCCGTTCAGGTAAGGTGCCACCTGCGTTTGCAGCAGGATGTCACGGCTGATCTGCTCTTCAAATGCATCGGCCGTCATGTAACGGCCCTGCAGGAATTCGGTATAGCGTGCCGCGCTGAAGCTGCCGTTTTCCTGGAAAGCAGGAATGCCGGCAATCACATTGCGCAGCTGCTGCGGGGCGACAGCCAGATGGTGGCCACGGGCCTCGGCCAGCAGCATTTCCTGGCGGATCAGGTTTTCCAGCACCGCCTGGCGTGATGCGGCGTTGGTAGGCTGGCCTTCCAGCTGGCGCTCCACGTCTTTCTGGTAGATCTTGGCATCGCCCACTTTGGCCAGATACGGGTCTTCCACAGCGGCACTGTAACTACCGACGCCGAAACCCACGAAGGTGAGCGCCACGGCACCAAGAATGATCTTGATGGCAAGATTGTTGTTCTGAACGAAATCAAACATGAGGTTCGGGGTCTACCAAAGAAACAAGGTGAACGTTGGCCGTTCACCTTGTTGATTGTCTGGTGGAGCCTGCTTTCGCAAACCCATACAGAGTGACTGGCAAGCAAACGCCCGGTGCAAGCACCGGGCAGGTGCTGATTACAGTGCGTCTTTCAGTGCTTTACCAGCACGGAATTTCGGAGACTTGGCAGCAGCGATGGTAATGGTCTCGCCAGTCTTCGGGTTACGACCACTACGCTCGGCGCGCTCGCCTACGTAGAAAGTACCAAAGCCCACAACAGTGACAGTGTCGCCAGCCTTCAGCGCATCGGTTACAGCATCGATCATGCCATCCAGTGCCTTACCGGCAGCTGCTTTGGAAATGTCTGCCTTGGCGGCGATAGCGTCAATCAGTTCAGACTTGTTCACGTTAAGTCCCCTTTCGTCGTTCTCGGTGTACGGAGTACTGAATAAAACCGCTAGCTTTATAGCAAGGGCAAAATCCTTGTGTCAAGCGGCTTTCAGCGGGGGAGCTCATGTTTTCACCCCCTCCTGAAAGCTGATGCTAGCGCGGTTTTACCAGCAAATCAAAACAATGAGTCATTAATGTGTCATTGGCGCGGACTTTGTCGCAAGTTCAGCAGTGGCGGGCGTTACAGCCACAGCCTCTTCTGACAGCGCTTGCGGCTCGCGTTCCAGCGCGTATGACAAAACCTCATCAATCCACTTCACTGGCAAAATCTCCAGCTTGTTCTTGATGTTAGCCGGGATCTCGGCCAGATCCTTGACGTTGCCTTTGGGGATCAGCGCACGTTTGATGCCACCACGCTGGGCGGCCAACAGCTTCTCTTTCAGGCCGCCAATGGGCAGTACTTCACCACGCAAGGTGATTTCGCCGGTCATCGCTACATCGGCACGCACAGGGATGCCGGTGAGCACGGAAACCAGCGCCGTGGTCATGGCGATACCCGCGGATGGGCCATCTTTTGGCGTGGCGCCTTCCGGTACGTGGATGTGCATGTCGTGCTTTTCGTAGAAATCCGGCTTGATGCCCAGCAAACGGGCACGGCTACGCACCACGCTCATGGCGGCGGTAATGGACTCCTGCATCACCTCGCCCAGCTGGCCGGTACGAATGATGTTGCCCTTGCCCGGCAGCGCAACGGCCTCGATGGTGAGCAGCTCGCCGCCCACTTCGGTCCACGCCAGGCCGGTGACCTGGCCGATGCGGTTTTCTTCTTCGGCCAGGCCAAAGTCGAAGCGACGCACACCCAGATATTTCTCCAGGTTCTTGCCGTTTACCGTGGTTTTCACCGCCTTGTCTGCGCTGGCTTTCTTGCTGTGCTCGGTCACCACCTTGCGGCAGATCTTGGCGATCTCGCGGTCCAGGCTACGTACGCCTGCCTCACGGGTGTAGTAGCGCACGATGTCGCGCAGCGCGCTTTCCTGCACTACCAGCTCGCCTTCTACCACGCCATTGTTCTTTATCTGCTTGGGCAGCAGATACTTGGTGGCGATATTGACCTTCTCGTCTTCGGTGTAGCCGGCCAGGCGGATGATTTCCATCCGGTCCAGCAGCGCCGCCGGGATATTCAGCGAGTTGGCCGTGGCCACGAACATCACGTCGGACAGGTCGAAATCCACCTCGGCGTAATGGTCGGCAAACGCATGGTTCTGCTCCGGGTCCAGCACCTCCAGCAGCGCAGCGGAAGGGTCGCCACGGAAGTCGGCACCCAGCTTGTCCACTTCGTCCAGCAGGAACAGCGGGTTTTTCACGCCCACTTTGGTCATGTTCTGCAGCACCTTGCCCGGCATGGAGCCGATATAGGTACGGCGATGACCGCGGATTTCGGATTCGTCGCGCACACCGCCCAGCGCCATGCGCACAAACTTGCGGCCGGTAGCACGGGCAATCGACTGCCCCAGCGAGGTCTTACCCACGCCTGGCGGCCCGACAAGGCACAAAATAGGCGCTTTCAGGCGGTCGACACGCTGCTGCACTGCCAGATACTCCAGAATGCGCTCTTTGACCTTTTCCAGGCCAAAGTGGTCTTCGTCCAGCACATCCTCCGCCCCATCGATATCCTTGCTGACCTTGGTCTTTTTCTTCCACGGCAGATCGATCAGGGTTTCGATGTAGTTGCGCACCACGGTGGCCTCAGCCGACATGGGCGACATCATGCGCAGTTTTTTCAGCTCGGCCGTGACTTTCTCGCGGCCTTCCTTGGACATGCCGGCTACCTTGATCTTGCGCTCCAGCTCGTCCAGATCGTTGCCTTCTTCGCCTTCACCCAGCTCTTTCTGGATGGCTTTTACCTGTTCGTTCAGGTAGTACTCGCGCTGGCTCTTTTCCATCTGGCGCTTCACGCGGCCACGGATGCGCTTTTCTACCTGCAGGATGTCGATCTCGCTTTCCATCATGGCCAGCAGGTGCTCGATACGTGCCTTGATGTCGAACATCTCCAGCACTTCCTGCTTGTTTTCCAGACGCAGCGGCAGGTGCACTACCACCGAGTCGGCCAGGCGGCCGGCTTTGTCCACGCCAGACAACGACGACAGGACTTCGCTCGGGATTTTCTTGTTCAGTTTGACGAACTGCTCGAACTGCGCCAGCAGTGCGCGGCGCAGCGCCTCCACCTCGGGCGTATCCTCGCTGTCGAACGGCAGCGGGTCGATGGTGGCGGTAAAGTATTCTTCGTGGTCCTGCACTGCGGCCAACCTGGCACGCTGACGGCCTTCTACCAGCACCTTCACGGTGCCGTCGGGCAGCTTCAGCATTTGCAGGATGCTGGCAATGGTGCCGATCTCGTGCAGGTCTTCCGACAGGGGTTCGTCCTTGTCGGCAGCACGCTGGGCAACCAGCAGGATCTGTTTGCCTTCGTCCATGGCCTTTTCCAGCGCCTTGATGGATTTGGGGCGGCCAACAAACAGCGGAATCACCATGTGCGGGAACACAACGACATCGCGCAGCGGCAATAGGGCCAGTGTGGTTTGATCTTTTAGTTCGGCGGGCTGTGGCATATCACCTAACCTTGCTCTTGGTGGAATTCAGTTAACAGGACAAATTAGGGCAAATTCATCCATATCAAGCATGCTAAAGCACTTAATAGTAGCTGCAAACAAAAACCGCCCTCACGGGCGGTTTGTTTCACTGCCTGGGCGGGCTCAGGCGGACTGGGCAGTATCCGGCGCAGCGTCTTCCTGCTGCAGGATGTAGGCAGGCTTTTCGCCCAGCTCGATCACTTTCTCGTCTACCACGACCTTGCTGACGCCTTCGAGGGACGGCAGCTCGTACATGGTATCCAGCAGCGAGCGCTCCAGAATGGAACGCAAACCACGCGCACCGGTCTTGCGGATCAGGGCTTGCTTGGCAATCACACGTAACGCGGAAGGCAGCACCTCCAGTGTTACCTGCTCCATGGCAAACAGGCGCTGATACTGTTTGATCAGGGCATTGCGCGGCTGGGTCAGGATGCTCACCAGCGCTTCTTCGTCCAGCTCTTCCAGCGTGGTCACCACGGGCAGGCGGCCGATCAGCTCGGGAATCAGGCCAAACTTGATCAGGTCTTCCGGCTCCACTTCGCGGAACAGGGTGCTGATGGATTTGCCATCTTCCTTGGACATCACCTCGGCACCAAAGCCGATCCCGCCTTTTTCGGAACGGCGACGAATGATCTTTTCCAGACCATCGAACGCACCACCGCAAATGAACAGGATATTGGTGGTATCCACCTGGATGAATTCCTGGTTCGGGTGCTTGCGGCCACCTTGCGGCGGTACCGACGCTACCGTGCCTTCGATCAGCTTCAGCAGGGCCTGCTGTACGCCTTCACCGGAGACATCGCGGGTAATCGACGGGTTTTCCGACTTGCGGGAAATCTTGTCGATTTCGTCCAGGTACACAATGCCGCGCTGGGCTTTGGTCACATCGTAGTCGCACTTTTGCAAGAGCTTCTGGATGATGTGCTCAACGTCCTCGCCCACATAACCGGCTTCGGTCAGCGTGGTGGCATCGGCAATGACAAACGGCACGTCCAGCAGCCTGGCCAGCGTCTGCGCCAACAGCGTCTTACCGGAGCCGGTAGGGCCGATCAGCAGGATATTGCTCTTGGACAGCTCTACGTCGTCCTTGGTGCTGGGCGTGTAGAGGCGCTTGTAGTGGTTGTACACCGCCACGGCCAGCGACTTCTTGGCCGGGTCCTGGCCAATGATGTACTGGTCCAGCGAGGCGCGGATTTCCTGCGGTGTCGGCAGGGCTGGTGCTTCGCCCTGCTCGTCTGCAGCACCGATTGTCGCTTCTGTTTCATCGCGAATGATATCGCCGCACAGATCTACACACTCGTTACAAATGTAGACCTGCGGGCCGGCGATCAGTCGCTGCACTTCGTGCTGGCTCTTGCCGCAAAAAGAGCAGTACAGCAGCTTGTCCTTACTGCCTTTATCTGCCATCAGATAGACATCCCGAATTAAACGGCCGCATCCAGACGCGAGCTCAGCACCTTGTCGATCAGGCCGTATTCACGGCTCTGTTCGGCAGACATGAAGTTGTCGCGTTCGGTATCGGCTTGTACTTGTTCCATGGTCTGGCCGGTGTGCTTGGCCAGCAGCTTATTCATGTGCGCCTTGGTTTTCACCAGTTCGCGGGCATGAATTTCGATGTCGGTCACCTGGCCACTCAGGCCGCCACCGTACAACAGCGGCTGGTGGATCATCACGCGGCTGTTCGGCAGCGCAAAACGCTTGCCCTTGGCGCCTGCCGACAGCAGGAAGGCGCCCATGCTGGCTGCCTGGCCAATGCACAGGGTGGAAACGTCCGGCTTGATGAAGTTCATCGTGTCGTAGATCGACATGCCGGCGGTAATGGAACCGCCTGGCGAGTTGATATACAGATAGATGTCCTTGTCCGGGTTTTCCGATTCCAGGAACAGCAGCTGTGCTACCACCAGATTGGCCGAGTCGTCGGTAACAGGGCCGACCAGGAACACGATACGCTCCTTCAGCAGGCGGGAGAAAATGTCGTAGGCGCGTTCGCCACGGCCACTTTGCTCCACCACCATGGGCACCAGGCCCATACCTTGCGGTTCAAACATCGATTTCATCGACCTCTCCGGTATCAGTTAAACAGATCAGGCGTTGTTGCCCATCAGGGTTTCGAAAGAAACGTCCTTCTGGATAACATTGGCGCGACCCAGCACAAATTCAACCACATTGTCTTCCAGTACCATCGAAGTCGGGCCTTCCAGGCGGCCGGCTTCGGCGTAGTACCAGTCGATCACGTCTTGTGGCTGCTCGTAGCTCTCGGCAAATTCTTCTACCAGGGCTTTGACTTGTTCCGGCTTGGCTTCCAGCTTGTTGGCTTCTACCGCTTCGGCCAGGATCAGGCCCAGCGCTACGCGGCGCTCGGCTTGCTGGGTGAACAGGTCTGCCGGCAGCGGCATGTCTTTCAGCTGCATGCCACGTTGTTCCAGGTCTTTGCGGGCCTGGTCCATCAGGCGGCCAACTTCCAGCTCTACCAGAGCTTTAGGCAGGTCGATCGGGGTCACGTCGATCAGCGCCTGCATCACGTTTTCTTTCACCTGGGCAGACAGGCGGCGTTTTACTTCACGCTCCACGTTTTTGCGGATTTCAGCGCGCATCTTGGCCACGTCGCCATCAGCAATACCCAGCAACTTGGCGAACTCTTCGTTCACTTCCGGCAGCTCGGCAGCGGCAACGTTTTTCACGGTGATCTCGAAGCTGGCGGTTTTGCCGGCTACGTCTTTACCGTGGTAGTCAGCCGGGAAGTTCACGGCAACAGTCTTGGTTTCGCCTTCTTTCGCGCCGATCACACCGGCTTCGAATTCTGGCAGCATCTGGCCCTGGCCCAGCATGAACGGGAAGTTCTCGCTGCTGCCGCCTTCGAAGGCTACGCCGTCGATGGTGCCTTTGAAGTCGATGATGACGCGGTCGCCGTCAGCAGCTTCGCGCTCTACACGGTTGAAGCGGGTGCGTTGCTTGCGCAGGATATCAACGGTCTTGTCGATTTCGGCGTCGGTCACTTCGGTGTTTGGCTTCTCGATGTCTTTGCCAGCCAGCTCACCGATGGTGATTTCCGGGTAAACCTCGAAAGCAGCAGCAAACTTGAAGCTTTCTGCATCGCCCTGTGCCGGTTCAAAACGCGGGTAGCCAGCTACGCGCAGTTTTTGCTCGACAGCAGCTTTGTAGAAGCTTTGCTGAACCTGTTCGCCCAGCACTTCTTCGCGCACTTGTGCGCCGTAGTTTGCTTCAACGATTTTGGCCGGTGCTTTACCTGGGCGGAAACCCTGAATTTTGGCAGTGCGGGCAACGCGCTTCAGGCGCTCGGCTACTTGTGCGTCGATTGCAGCCAGCGGCAGTGCAATGCTCATGCGACGCTCGAGGCCGCTCAACGTTTCCAGTTGTACTTGCATGTCCAATCCTTAGATTCAAAAGGTGTGGGGTTGAAGCCAGAAGCGGGAAAGCCCAACGGGTTGAGCAGAAATGCTCGGGGAACCATGCTGATTTTGCTTTCCTGCGCCATGAATTTTGTATTGTTAAGCAGCGTGTCTACCTGCAGGGCAGGCGAAACCAGGCGGCTAAAGCAAGGGGCGAGTATAGCATGCAGCGTCAAATTGAACAGTGCGTGATGCCAGCGCCCTGTCCTGCCAGCCATGGCGGCACATAGCCTGCACGGCACGCCAGGCCAAACTGCCACCAACAGGCCATGCCGCACGCCTTCATTGCCGCCGGCTTGCCGTGCCGGTATCGTACCGGCGATTGCACCTTGATACAGGCAAGACACCATGTCCACCCTCACGCACTTTGACAGCCATGGCCAGGCGCACATGGTTGACGTAGGCCACAAGGCAGAAACCCGGCGCGTAGCCGTCGCCACCGGCCACATCACCATGCAGCCCGCCACCTACGCCCTGCTGCAGTCCGGCAACAGTAAAAAAGGCGATGTAATCGGCATTGCCCGCATCGCTGCCATACAGGGCAGCAAGCGCACCGCCGACCTGATTCCGCTATGCCACCCGCTGGCCCTGAGCCGTGTGGCAGTGGATTTCCACCCCGAAGACGCCGCCTGCCGCCTGCACATCACCGTGACCGCTGAAACAGTTGGCCGCACCGGCGTGGAAATGGAGGCGCTCAGCGCCGTGATGGCCGGCCTGCTTACCGTGTACGACATGCTGAAGGCGGTGGATCGCGGCATGGAGATCGCCGGGGTACGGCTGCTGGAAAAACAGGGTGGCAAGAGCGGGCACTGGCACGCTGGCGACCACGACCACTTGGGAACCTGAATGATGAATACACTGCAAGATGTGCCGCTAGCGCAAGCCTACCGCCTGCTCAACCACGGCCCTACCGTGCTGGTGAGCAGCGCCCACGCCGGCCAGCAAAACGTGATGGCCGCCGCCTGGGCCATGCCGCTGGATTTTGACCCGCCCAAGATACTGGTGGTGATCGACAAGGCCACCCACACCCGCAAACTGATGGAAGCCTCCGGCGAATTTGCCCTGAACGTGCCCTGCCGCTACCAGGCACAGGCAGTGGTAGCCGCCGGTAGCGCCAGCGGTGCCGACTGCGACAAGTTTGCCGCCAGCGGCCTGCAGGCCATGCCGGCGCAGCGCATTGCCGCCCCGCTGGTGCAAGGCTGCAGCGCCTATCTGGAATGCCGCATCATCCAGGAGCCGCATAACCAGCAGCAATACGACCTGTTTATTGCCGAAGTGGTCGCCGCCCAGGCCGACAGCCGCGTATTCAGCAACGGGCGCTGGCATTTTGACGGCCACGACGCGCTGCGCAGCCTGCACCACGTAGCCGGTGGCCATTTTTTTGTCAGCGGCGATACCGTTAGCGGCCAGACATAAAACCGGCAGCAGGCAACAAAAAGCCCCGCACTGTGATGCGGGGCTTTTTGCTGATGGCTACGCGCCAGCGCTCAGGCGCTTACCGTCAGCTCGCGCAGATACTGCGGCACTTTGGCCGCGGTCACTTTCTGCAGCTTGCACAGCAAGCCATGGCTCACCTGCGCCAGACCGTGCTTTTGCCGCAAGGTCGCCTGCAAATACTGCAACAGGTTGGCCGCCATCTCGGCATCGGCCAAGGCCCGGTGCGCCTGCCCCGTGGCCGGCAGGCCAGCCCAGCGCGTGAGCGTGCCCAGCTTGTGATCCGGCGCCGTAGGTAGCAGGCGGCGCGACAGTAGCAGCGTGCAGGCAAAATCCTGCTGGCGCTGCAGGCCCAGCAAACCCAGCTCGTAGTCCCAGAACTTGCGGTCAAAGCTGGCGTTATGCGCCACCAGCGGTGCCGTGCCGACAAACGCCGCTGCCTCGCGCATGACCTGCGCGGCCGGTGGTGCGGCCTTGAGCATGGCGTTGCTGATACCGGTGAGCTGCTGGATCATCGGCGGCACCCACACGCCGGCATTCATCAGGCTTTGATAGCGGTCTACCACCTGGCCGTTTTCCAGCAGCACAATGCCGATCTCGGTGGCACGGCCATCGGGGCCTGGCCCGATGGCCGTGGTCTCGAAGTCGATAACGGCCAGCCTTTGGCTCATGCCAGCGCCTGCTTGGCTGCCTCGGCAGGGCTCAGGCCATCGTAGAACATATCGGTATACCACTCGGCCTGCTCTTCGATATGGTCTTGCGCTTCTGCCTCGGTGGCACCCGCCGCCACCAGGTGGGTTTCCACCTCGGTACACCAGGCCAGCAGCGCCAGGGTTTCGTCGTCCAGCTCGTCGATTTCGTTTTTCTTGCGCGACATGGTGTTTTCCTTTACTTGCTTCGTCATTTAACAGCCGCGCATTGTACGCAGCTTTTGCCTGCCGCGCCCTAGCGCGTCATCAGGTCGCCGTACACCAGGCCCGGCTGCGGCTTGCGCTTGGCCGATGGCGCGTCGTACAGCACCAGCCAGGCGTCTGGCCCGGCCCAGTGTGGCGGCAGCCTGCACAGCGCCTCGGCGCGGTCGGTACCTTTGCCGTGCGGCAACACCATATGCTCGGCCACGCCTTCCCACCACAGCGCGGCGCCCTCGCCTGCCGTGACGCCAGCCAATGCGGCCCGCGCACCCACCCAGCGGAACACCCGCACAGCGCCATCCAGCACCATGGTGGGGCCGGCCAACAGCAGCAGATCGTCGCCATCCAGGTGCAGGTCTCGCACGCCCAGGCCTGCCAGCGGCAGGAAATGCTTGCGGTACAGTTGGCCGCTGTCGTCCAGCGGTGCCAGGCGCAGCTCGCCCTTGCGTTCTTCCAGACGCAGCTCTAGCAGGCAGCTCCAGCCGCGCAGCACCGGCCCGCGCAGGCCCAATAGCAGCTTGCCGTCTACCGCTGCCAGGCCTTCCACGTCAAAACCGTTGTCCTTGCCGGGTATGGCCATGAACGGTGCCAGCTGCGGGTCATCGGCCAGCAAAGTGGTGAGTTCGTTAAATTTCTTCTTGCCTTTCAGCGTAGCTGCCGTGCGCCCGTCTGCCGTGGTTTTTTGCAGCGACTACACACCGTCGCCCTCGTCCAGCAGAGGAATGCGCGCCAGCAGGCAGCGGTTGCCATCGTGCGTTACCGTGGCCAGGCGCTTGAGGTTGGCCGCAGCGTCGCGCGCCGGCTGCGGCGCCTTGCGCTTGAGCCCGTGCGAGCCTACCAGCCACAGATAGCCATCGGCCACGGCCAGGCCTTCTAGGTCGGCCTCGATATCGGCGCTGTCCGGCAGCGGCAGATAATCGGCCAGCGGGTAGTGGCGGTCTGCCACAAAGTGCAGGCCCTCTGCTGTGCGGTCGCGCAGCAGGCGGTCCAGGCCGCAGGCTTCGTCGCCGGCCACCCACAGCGTGTCACCGATGGCCACGGCGCCGGACAGGTTATCGTGCACCAGCTGGGCGCTATCCAGCGCCAGGCTGACAGCATTGACGGACAGTTTATTGGGCATGGTTTACCTCGGCTAAAGCGGGTTAATCGTCTGGCAGGGTAATGTGCCAAGGCACGTCGCCTACGTATAAATGGCAGGCCAGGCGCACCGTTTCCGGCGCGTCCGGCCACTGCTCGCTGGCGGCGGCGCTGGCACTGCACAGCCCGGCGCGCAGCAGCACATTGCGCTCCTTGCGGCCAACCTGCACCTGCCGTGGCTGCGCGGCGTGCTGCAGGCGCACGGCACAGGTGCCGCAGGTGCCCTGGCCGCAGCGCCAGTGCAGCGGTACATCATGAAAACGCGCTACGTCGATCAGTGCGTCGCCGGGGCTGGCGTCCAGCTCGGCAATGCTTTGCCCGCCGCGCGCGAAAACCAGCCGTGTCACAGCGCGTACACCGGCAGCACGTCGCCGGGCTGCACTTGCTGGCCTGGCTGCAGGCGCACCAGCGCGTCGGCCCAGGCGCAGGATGTCAGCACGCCAGAGCCCTGATTGGGGTAGCGCTGCAGCACCAGCTGGCCGCCCTGCTGTGCCACACGCACACGCAGGTATTCTTCGCGGCGGGTGTCGGGTTTACGCCAGTCAAACGCGGCGGGCAGGTAGTACAGCGGCTGCCACGCCGGCACCACCTCGCCCATGCGCGCACGCAGGAAATCACGCACCAGCACGGCAAAGGTGACATAGCCCGATACCGGGTTGCCCGGCAGGCCGATAAAGTCGGCCTCGCCTACGCGGCCACTGGCCAGCGGCTTACCGGGCTTGATGGCGATTTTCCACAGCTGCAGCTCGCCCTCGGCTTCTACCGCTGCTTTGACGTGATCCTCCTCGCCGACCGACACGCCACCGCAGGTCATCACCACGTCGGCCTCTGATGCGGCATCGCGCAGTGCCTGGCGCGTGGCGGCCAGTGTGTCGGGGATGATGCCCAGGTCCAGCACTTGGCAGCCCAGCGCGCGCAGCGCCGGCACCAGCCAGTAGCGGTTGGAGTTGTAGATTTTGCCGGCACCGGCCGGCGTGCCGGGCTCCACCAGCTCGTCACCGGTAAAGAACACCGCTACGCGCAGCTGGCTGTACACCTGCAGCTGCGCCACACCTACCGATGCGGCCAGACCCAGGTCGGCATCGCGCAAACGTTGGCCGCAGGCCAGCACGGTTTGCCCCTCGGCAATGTCCTCGCCGCGGCGGCGGATGTTCTGCCCGGCCAGCACCGGCGCGGTGAAGCCCACGCTGCCATCCGGCTGCAGCTCGGCCTGCTCCTGCATCACCACCGCGTCGGCCTGCAGCGGCAGCGGGGCACCGGTAAAGATGCGTGCGGCGCTGGCCGGTAGCAATGGCTGCGGCACACTGCCGGCGGGGATGCGCTGGCTCACCGGCAGCGTGGCCGCGGCGTCGGCGGCGCGCACGGCGTAGCCATCCATGGCGCTATTGTCACAAGGGGGTACATCCAGGGTAGATACCAGGTCTTGCGCCAGCACACGGCCAGCGGCCGCCAGCAGGTCGACCCTGTCGGTACGGGCCGGTACGCGGGCGCGCGCCAGCAGCCAGTCGCGGGTTTGCTCTACGGTTTGCATGAGTCGGATAGCATGAATGACGAAAGCCGCATCTTCTCACAGACGCGGCTTGTACGGTAAGGCGGCTAGCGGGCTAGGCGGCCACAGGGTTGGCCGCAGGCGGCGCTTCGAAACGCTTCCAGTCGGTAATCAGGATGTGCGGCAGCTGCAAGCTGGCGGCCAGGCGCTTTTCGATGTCTTCCAGCACATGGTGGTTATGAATCGTGCCGCCGAGGGTGATTTCGGCATGACGGCTTACCGGGTTGCCCGGCGTAACAAACCAGATGCAATAGCGATTCATGACAGGCACCGGCGAAATAGGCTTAAACCATATATCGGCGCAGTGCCTGCCATTCTTGAAGTTTTTTATCGAAAGCCAAGGTGTGCGCCGGGCTGCTGGATGACAGCACCAATACATCCACCCCACAGCCCGCCAAAGTGGGCGCTGCTTTGCCAGCGGTCTGGCCATTGAACGCCACCAGCTGCAAGGCGGGTAGCGTGGCCACCAGCTCGGCCAGCGGGTTGGCGCGCGCGTCGCGGATATCGCTATCGAGGCTGCCACGGCGCGTGGCCTCGGCCACCACGTCCCACAGCCCCACGCCCAATGCCTGCATGGCCGCCAGGCGCTGCGGGTAAGACAATGCGGCCAACTCGCTGCCCGCCACCGTGCCCAGCAGCCGCCAGAACTGGTTACGCGGGTGCGCGTAATACTGCGCGGCCGCCAGCGAGGCGTCGCCGGGCAGCGAACCCAGGATCAGGATGCGGGTATCGGGATCGACTACCGGGGCAAAGCTGGCTTTACGCATGCGGCCAACTTTAAAACAGGCTGCCCTGCTCGGCGGCCAGCTGGAGGCGCACCGGGCCAAAGCTGCGGCGATGCTCGGCCAGTGCGCCGTGCTGCGCCAGTGCCTTCATGTGCTCGGCTGTGGGGTAGCCCTTGTGGCGGGCAAAACCGTACTGCGGGTGCAGCGCGTCCAGCGCGATCATTTCGGCGTCGCGTGCGGTCTTGGCCAGAATCGATGCGGCGGAGATTTCCTGCACCTTGGCGTCGCCCTTCACAATGGCCTCGGCGGGCAAGGTCAGCGTCTTGGGGATTTTGTTACCGTCAATCAGCACCTTGCCGGGGGTGATGGCCAGGCCATCCACCGCACGCACCATGGCCAGCATGGTGGCCTGAAAAATATTGAGCTGGTCGATTTCGGCAGCACTGGCGTGGGCAATGTGCCAGGCCAGCGCCTTTTCCTTGATCTCCAGCGCCAGCGCCGCGCGCCGAGCCTCGCTCAGTTTTTTCGAGTCGGCCAGGCCAGCAATGGGCCGAGCCGGGTCCAGGATGACCGCGGCGGTAAACACCGAGCCGATCAGCGGGCCGCGGCCTGCTTCGTCCACACCGCAGATCAGCATCGCGCCACCTTGAGGATGGCCTCGGCCGCCAGCCGTGCCGAGTCGGCTTTCAGGCTGTGATGCAGCGCGGTAAAGGTATCGATGATGTCCTGCCGGCTGTCCTGGTTGTCGTACAGCTCGGCCACGGCGGCGGTCAGCTTGTCGACTGTGGCGTCTTTTTGCAGCAGCTCGGGCACCACAAAGCGCTTGGCCAAGATATTGGGCAGGCCCACATACGGCAGCTTGAGCTTGCGCTTCACTAGCTGGTAAGTGAGCCAAGACAGCTTGTAGCTGATCACCATCGGTTTTTTGGTGAGCGCCACTTCCAGCGTGGCGGTGCCACTGGTCACCAGCACCACGTCGGCGGCAATCATCGCCATCTGGGCGTGGCCAAACAGCTTGCGGATGGGCAGGTCCCAGGCCTTGTGGCGGGTGAGCAGCTGGTCAAACTGGTCCATGGTTGGCCGCGTGGCCAGCGGCACCAGAAACTGCGCGTCCGGATAGCGCGCCAGCAGCTGGCGGGCCACGTCCAGATACAGGCCACCCATGAACTCCAGCTCGCTCTTGCGGCTGCCCGGCAGCAGGGCAAACACCGGCGCAGCCTTGGGCAGGCCCAGCTGTTCGCGCATGGCGTTCTGGTCGGGGGCGATGTCGATCTCGCTGGCCAGCGGGTGGCCGACAAAGGTGGCCGGCACGCCCGCGGCGTCGTACAGCGGTTTTTCCATGGGGAACAGGCACAGCACCTGGTCGGCGCTGTCGCCGATTTTCACCACGCGCTCCGGCCGCCACGCCCAGACCGACGGGCTGACGTAGTGCACGGTATGCAGGCCGGCCTGCTTTAGCCACTTTTCCAGCCCCAGGTTGAAATCCGGTGCGTCGATGCCGATGAACACGTCGGGCTTCTCGGCCAGCAGCGTGTCGCGCAGCGTACGGCGGATGCGCAACAGCTCGGGCAGGCGCGACAGCACCTCCACGTAGCCGCGCACCGCCAGGCGCTCTTGCGGCACCTGGCTGGTGAAACCGCGCGCCAGCATGCGCGGGCCGCCGATGCCGGCAAACTCGACATCGGGGTGCGCCGCCTTGAGCGCGTCCATCAAATGGGCGCCCAGCAGGTCGCCCGAGGCCTCGCCGGCGACCATGGCCACCTTGAGCGCACCCGGGCGGGTAAACAGCTTGTCTGTCATGGTCTAGCGGATAATGCCGCGGCTGGCGGCGGCAAAGAAACGCACAAATGCGGCCAACTCGTCCTTGCCGGCAGCGGCGTCGGTTTCGATTTCGGCGCGGGCATCGTCAAACGGCAGGCCTTTGCGGTACAGCGCCTTGTAGGCGTTGCGGATGCTCCGGATCTGCTCGGGGCTGAAGCCGCGACGCTTCAGGCCTTCGGCGTTAATGCCGGCCGGTACGGCGCGGTTGCCGTGTGCCATCACGTACGGCGGCACATCCTGCGCCACGGCGCTGGAGAAAGCCGTCATGGCGTGGTCGCCGATGTGGCAGAACTGGTGCACGCTGGTAAAGCCGCCCAGAATCACCCAGTCGCCTACGTGCACGTGGCCGCCCAGCGTGGCGTTGTTGGCAAAAATGGTGTTATCGCCAATCTGGCAGTCGTGGCCCAGGTGGACATAGGCCATGATCCAGTTGTTGTTACCCAGGCGGGTCACACCGATATCTTGCGCGGTGCCGATATTGAAGGTGCAGAACTCGCGGATGGTATTGCCGTCGCCGATTTCCAGGCGGGTAGGCTCACCGGCGTATTTCTTGTCTTGCGGTACGGCGCCCAGCGAGCAGAACTGGAAAATACGGTTGTTCTTGCCAATGCTGGTGTGGCCTTCGATAACCACGTGCGGCCCTACCCAGGTGCCGCTGCCGATGCTGACATTGGCACCGATAATGCTGTAGGCGCCGATCTCAACATCGTCGGCAATCTGCGCGCCATCGGCAATGATGGCGGTAGGATGAATGGCCATGTTTATACCTCGCGTTTGGCACACATGATTTGCGCTTCACAGGCCACCTGGCCGTCTACCAGCGCACGGGCACTATATTTGGCAATGCCGCGCTTCATGGCCAGCTGTTCCACTTCCAGGGTCAGCTGGTCGCCCGGCACCACCTGGCGCTTGAAGCGGGCGTTATCGATGCCCACAAAGAAGTACAGCTCGTTTTCCGGGCGCTCGCCTTCGCTGCGAATCGACAGAATGCCCGCTGCCTGTGCCAGCGCCTCGATAATCAGCACGCCCGGCATCACCGGGTACTGCTCGAAGTGGCCCATGAAGAACGGCTCGTTGATCGTCACGTTCTTGATGGCCTTGATACGCTGGTTGGCCACAAACTCGGTCACGCGGTCTACCAGCAGGAACGGGTAGCGGTGCGGCAGGTAGCGCATGATCTCGCGTACGTCGATGGATACGGCTGCGTCGGTGCTCACGGCTTCGGTCATGGTTGGGAATCCTTATTGTCTTGCGCTTGTTGCAGCGCTTTTTCAAGTTGTTTTACACGGGTAACCAGCTCGCCCAGGTGGCGCAGATGCGCCGCGTTGGCCAGCCACTCTTTGTGGGTAGCCATCGGGTACACCGCGGTGTAGGCGTCGGCCTGGCGGATGGATTTGGAAATCAGGGTGCCGGCACCCACGTGGGTACCGTCGGCAATATCCAGGTGGCCAATGATGCGGGCGGCACCGCCAATGGTGCAGCGCGCGCCAATCTTGGTGCTACCTGCCACCGCAGCGCAACCGGCCATAGCGGTATGCGCGCCCACCTGGACGTTGTGCGCCAGCTGAATCTGGTTATCCAGCTTCACGCCTTCGCCAATAATGGTGTCTTTCAGCGCACCACGGTCGATGGTTGTATTGGCGCCGACCTCTACATCGTCGCCAATCACCACCACGCCGGTTTGCGGAATCTTGAACCAGCGGTCGGTGTTCCATGCCAGGCCAAAGCCGTCGGCACCAATCACGGCACCGGCGTGCAGGATAACGCGGCTACCCAGACGGCAGCCGTGGTAGAGGCTGACATTGGGGTAAATCAGCGCATCGTCGCCAATGGTCACGTTATCGCCAATGACGACACCGGGGTGAATGATGCAGCGCTCGCCAATGGTGACATGGCGACCGATGCTGACCATTTCGCGCACCTCGGCGCTGGCCGCCACCACACTGCCCTCGCCCACCACGGCACGCGGGTGTACACCCGGCACGGCCGCTGGCGGCGGGTTCAGCAGCGTGGCCACGCGGGCAAAATACAGGTACGGGTCGGCAGCCAGGATCAGGCTGCGGCCAACCTTGCTGGCGGCGTCTGCCAGTGCAGGCTTGACGATAACGGCACCCGCAGCCGTGCTGTCGAGCTGGCTACGGTATTTGGGGTTGGCCAGAAAAGTGATCTGGCCAGCGCCGGCCTCTTCCATGGAGGCCAGGCGGTCGATATCGCGGTCTTCGCCGCGCAGCTCACCGCCCAGGGCGGCCACAATGTGCGATAGTTTCATGGGTTCTAGCAATGACGAAGCCGACTTGGCGTCGGCTTCGAGTGTTGTAAGAAGCCTTCCGGCTTATTTTTCCAGCTCTTTCAGCACCTTGGGCGTAATGTCCAGCTTGCCGCTTACATACACCACGTCCTGCAGGATAAGGTCAAACTGCTCGCGCTCGGCCAGCTGCCTGATCACGCGGTTGGCCCGCTCCTGCACCGCAGCAAACTCTTCGTTGCGGCGCTGGTTCAGGTCTTCGCGAAAATCGCGCGACTTGGCCTGGTACTCGCGGTCTACCGATGCCAGCTCCCGCTCTATGGCGCGGCGCTCGCTATCACTAGGCTTGCCTTTGGCCAGCTGCGACTCCAGCTCTTTACCCCGTGCAGCCAGCTTTTTCAGCTCGGCCTCGCGGTTGGCAAACTCGCGCTCCAGCTTTTTCTGCGCATTCAGCGCAGGGGCGGCTTCGCGGTAGACGCGTTCTGTGTTGACGTAACCGATTTTCATGTCGGCTGCGGTGGCACTGATCGATGCCAGCACCAGGGGCAGTGCCAGCAGCAGGCGTTTGAATGGCATGCTAACTCCTTAGAACACTTGACCAATCGTAAACTGGAAGCGCTGCAGCTGGTCGCCACTTTCTTTCTTCAGCGGCAAGGCATAGCTGAACTTGAGCGGGCCAATAGGTGACAGCCAGGTCATGGCCAGGCCGGCAGAGTAACGCAGGCCATCCGAGGCACTCACCGACGCTTCTTTCGGGTCCCACAGCGTACCGGCATCAAAGAACAGGCTGGTACGCAAGCTACGGTTATCACGCATGCCCGGGAAGGGGAACAGCAGCTCCAGCGAGCTGGTGATCTTGCGTGTACCACCCAGTGCATCGCCGTTGGTGTCCAGCGGGCCCATGCTGCCATTTTCATAGCCGCGCACCGAACCCAGGCCACCCAGATAGTAGTTCTGGAAGAACGGCAGGCGCTTGGTTCTGCCATAACCATTGGCGAACCCTACTTCACCGCTGGCGGCCAGGGTAAAGTTTTTCGACAGCGGCCAGAACCACGCCTGGTTGTGCGACATGCGGTAGTACTGGATATCCCCGCCCGGCACGCCGGCATCCAGGTAAACCCCCATGCTGTAGCCACGCGTTGGCCACAAGGCGCTATCGCGGGTGTCGCGCGACCAGCCGGCCGACGACAATAGCGTCATGTTGGAGCGGCCGTATTGGTTAACAAAGTCCTTGTAGCGCTGCGGGCTATCGCTAAACAGCGTGATAGCGGTATTTTCCGCACCAAAACTGTAGTTGATGCGGTCAAATTCGGTTACCGGCACACCAAAACGTACGGCTGCACCGGTCGTGCTGGTCTTGTACTTGTTGGTATCCGTGGCCGACGGGTTGTACACGCGGCGGTACACGTCGTAGCCTACGCTGACACCATCCACCGTGTAATACGGGTCGGTAAACGACAGCGTTGCATTTTTGGAAGTCTTGCCTGTGGAAAAGCTGAACGACAAAGACTTGCCCGAACCCAGCACGTTGGCTTGCGATACCGAGGCGCTCAGCTGCAAACCATCGCCCTGGGCATAGCCGATACCGGCATTGATCGAGCCGGTAGCACGCTCTTTTACCACCACATTCATATCGACCTGGTCTGCGGTATCTACCACAGCCGGGGTCTCGATATTCACGGTTTCAAAGTAACCCAGCAGCTCAAGACGCTCTTTACTGCGCTTGATGGCGGCGCCGTTATATTGCGCGCTTTCCAGCTGGCGCAGCTCGCGGCGAATCACTTCATCGCGGGTGCGGGTGTTACCGGAAATGCTCACGCGGCGCACGCTGGTCAGGCGGCCCGGGTCGACAAAGAAGGTCAGCGCAACCGTGCTTTTCTCCTGATCGATCTCCGGCACCGGGTTCACGCTGACAAAAGCGTAGCCGTCTGCCTCCAGGCGCTCGGTCAGTGCCGTGATGGAAGCATTGATTTCTTCACGGTTGAACAGCGCACCTTGCTTGATGGTAATCAGCTGGCGCAGCTCTGCTTCTGGCACGCGCAGGTCGCCCGCCAGACGGATATCGGAAATCTTGTACTGTTTGCCTTCGGACAGGTTGGCCGTAACGTACATGGCCTGCTTGTCCGCGCTGATGGCTACCTGCGTGGATTCGATATTGAACTCGGCGTAGCCCTGGTTCAGGTAGTAGGCACGCAGTTTTTCCAGATCGGCCGACAATTGCTGGCGCGAGTAGCGGTCCGAGCGCGACAGCCAGGTCATGAAGCCTGATGGCGTCAGCGACATTTCGTCCAGCAGGGTATCTTCGTCAAAAGCTCGGTTGCCTACAATGCGGATATCCTTGATCTTGGCGGTCACGCCTTCCACGATATCCAGCGTCACCGCCACGCGGTTACGCTCCAGGCGGGTAATCTGCGTCTGGATCTCGGCCGAGTACTTGCCCTTGCTGAAATACTGGCGTTTGAGCTCTTGCACCGCCTGGTCCAGCAGGCCCTGGTCGAAAATGCGCGACTCGGCCAGGCCGTTGTCTTTCATGGCCTTGATCAGCTGCTCTTTCGGAAACTCTTTGCTGCCGTTGACTTGCAACTGTGCGATCACCGGGCGCTCGCTTACCGCCAGCACCAGCACATCGCCATCCGACTCGACGCGCACATCGTTAAAGAAACCGGTAGCAAACAGGGCCTTGATGGCCTCTGATGCGCGCTGCTGGGTGAAGGTATCCCCCACTTTCAACGGCAGGTAGTTGAAGACGGTACCCGGCTCGGTACGCTGCAGGCCTTCAACACGAATGTCCTTGATAACAAAACTGTCCGCGGCCCAGGCCGGGGACAAAAAGGCAGCGGCAACAGCGGCTGCAAGAAAGCGTTTGTTCATAGTTGTTATGATCCTAGCCGGCCAGCAACCGGGCGAAGTCATTAAACAGGGCCAGCATCATGACTATCAGAATGAAAGCCATCCCCAGACGCTGACCGACTTCGTACACGCGATCGGGAAGCGGTCGCCCCCGAATCAGTTCTGCCACATGATACAGCAAGTGCCCACCATCCAGCACTGGCACGGGTAGCAGATTGAATACCCCAAGACTGACACTGATCAGCGCCATGAATTCCAGCAAGGCAATGATGCCGATATCGGCACTTTTGCCCGCGTACTCGGCAATGGTGATCGGGCCGCTCAAGGCGTCCAGCGACACACCGCCAGTCAGCATGGCGCCCAGCGTACCCAGCGTGCTCTGGCACAGCGCCCACGTGCGCGCCAACGCAGCCGGCACCGCATCGCTGGCAGGCACGTGCACGCGCTGCTGCAGGCCGGCGAGCCAGGCTTCGTCCACTGCCGGGGCGGCACCGATGCGGCCAACCTTTACGCCATCCTGATCGATACTGTCCGGGCGCAGCGGCAGCTGCAGCTGCTTGCCCGCACGCTGCACGGTCAGGACAAATTGTTCGCCCGGGTGGTTGTGCACCCAGAGCACCCAGGCCTCCCAGCTGGCTATAGGCTTGCCGCCCACCGCTATCAGCTTGTCACCCGCCAATAATCCGGCCCGCGCTGCCGCACCATCCGGCAGCACGGCGCCGATTTGCGGCAGATAGCGCGCAGGCATCACGCCCAGCTTGCCCATGGTGGCCTGGTCGAATTTTTCCAGCCCGAATGCTGGCAGGTCCAGACGGGCCACCAGCGGCTGCCCTGCCCGCTGCAGGCCCAAGGCAAGCTGCCCATCATTCACAATGGCCATGCCCATGGCCTGGCGGGCATCCGCCCAGTCTGCCACCGGTGTGCCATTGACACTGACGATACGGTCACCCGCACGCACGCCGGCAGCAGCGGCCGCGGTTTGCGCCGCCACGGTACCCACCAATGGCTGCAAGCGGGTTTGCTCGCCGCTCATGGTGATGGCAAACAGCACCACTGCCAGCAGCAGGTTGGCTACCGGGCCCGCCAGCACGATGATCATGCGCTGCCACACCGGGCGCTGGTTAAACGCGCGGTGGCGATCCTGGCTTTCTACCGGCGCCTCGCGTTCGTCCAGCATGCGCACATAGCCGCCCAGCGGTATCCACGCCAGACGCCACTCGGTGTCCCCCACGGTGCGGGCATAGATGGTTTTGCCAAAACCGATGGAGAAAGTCAGCACCTTCACGCCACACAAACGCGCGGCCAGAAAATGGCCAAACTCGTGAAAGGTGACCAGCACGCCAATAACCAGCAAGAAGGCCAGGATGGTCATGCCACCACCCATTCGCCCACCAGGGCGCGCGTAGCGGCATCCTTGGCCAGCAGGCTTTCCAGGTCATGGCTCAGCGCCAGGTCACTCTGCGCCAGCGCCCGCTCGATAAGCTGCGGAATCTGCAGGAAGCCGATGCGCCCGGCCAGAAAGCTGGCTACCGCCACCTCGTTGGCCGCATTCATCACGGCGGAGGCATCGCCACCTGCTTTCAGGCAGTCGAACGCCAATTTCAGGCAGGGGAAGCGCTGCAGGTCGGGCGCTTCGAAAGTCAGTGCGCCCATGGCCAGAAAATCCAGCGGCTGTACCGGCGCGGCAATACGCTGCGGCCAGGCCATAGCGTAGGCGATGGGCGTACGCATATCGGGCGAGCCCAGCTGCGCCAGAATGCTGCCATCGTGATAGCGCACCATGGAATGAATAACGCTTTGCGGGTGCACCACCACCTTGATTTGCTCGGGCGGCGTACGGAACAGCCAGTGCGCCTCGATCACTTCCAGCCCTTTGTTCATCAGGCTGGCAGAGTCTACTGAAATCTTGCGGCCCATCACCCAGTTCGGGTGCTTGCAGGCATCGTCGGCGGTAACGTGTTGCAGCTGCGCCAGCGTATGGTGACGGAAAGGGCCGCCAGACGCGGTAAGGATCAGCTCTACCACGCCCGCGGCGGCCAAGTCACCGTCAAACCCGGCAGGCAGGGCCTGGAACAGTGCATTGTGTTCGCTATCTACCGGCAGCAGCGTCGCACCACCCTCTTGCACGGCGCGCATGAACAGGTCGCCAGCCACCACCAACGATTCCTTATTGGCCAGCAGAATGCGCTTACCCGCCCGCGCAGCCGCCAGGGTTGGCCGCAGGCCGGCCGCACCGACGATGGCCGCCATCACCATATCTACCTCGACTGCGGTAGATACCTCGGTTAATGCCGCTTCGCCGTCCAGTACTTGGGTCTGGCTACCGGCGTCGGCCAGCAGGCCGCGTAGGCGGTGCGCTGCCTGCGGGTCCACCAGCACGGCGTAGCGCGGGTTGTGTTGCAGGCATTGGGCGAATAGCTTGTCGGCCTGGCTATGTGCCGCCAGGGCAAAAACACGATAGCGCGACGGGTGCATGGCCACCACGTCCAGCGTGTTGGTGCCAATGCTACCGGTCGCGCCCAGTACAGTTATCAGTTGAATAGTCATGCAGTACTCATGCAAGCAGCAAACGCAGTGCGTGCGATACGGCCAGAACGGCAATCAGGCTATCGATACGGTCGTAAACACCGCCGTGGCCCGGCAGCAGGCTACTGCTGTCCTTGATGCCGGCGCTACGTTTGAACCAGGATTCCAGCAGGTCGCCCACCACGCTCACCGCGGTCAGGCCCATGGCCAATGGCAACAACACCGCCAGCGGCAGCGGGATATTCAGCCAGCCCAGGTCGTTAACAAACCAGACATAGGCGGCCACACCCACGATGGCACCAATGACACCTTCCCAGCTCTTGCCGGGGCTGATGGCGGGTGCCAGTTTATGCTTGCCAAAAGTTTTGCCGGCGAAATAAGCGGCCACATCGGCCACCCATACCAAACCCATCACCGCCAGCAGCTGCTTGCCACTAATGGCCGAGTTATCCGGGTGCCAGGCCAGAAAGGCAAACCAGGCCGGAAACATCAGCAACACCCCCAGCAGCATGGCCGGGATACCCGTGGGAATCGGCCAACGTTTGCGCAGCCACATAGGTGCCAGCACCAGCCAGACCAGCAACGAGATACTCATCGTCAGCGCACCTGGCATATAGCCCGCCCACCAAGCCAAGCCGGCCAAGGCTGTACAGGCAGCCAGATAGGCCCATTGTTGCACGCCAGCGATGGCCGCCATACGGCAGAATTCCCATAGCGCCAAACCAATAATCAGCCACGAAAAAGCCGCCCAGGCGTGGGGAGGAAAGAAAAACAGCGCCGCCAGCATCAATGGAAGCAGGACGAGCGCCGTGAGAATACGCGTTTTCAGCATGAATTAGCCTCGGCGTTGCGCTTCGGGCAGCTGTTCGCTGGTGCGGCCAAAACGGCGCTCACGCGAATGAAAAGATGCCAGCGCGTCGTGTAGCGCCTTACGGTCGAAGTCCGGCCACAGCAGGTCGGTAAAATACAGCTCGCTATACGCCAGCTGCCACAGCAGGAAGTTACTGATACGCTGCTCGCCACCCGTGCGGATGAACAGGTCAGGCTCCGGGGCGTAGGCGGTAGACAGGTTGGCCGCCAGCGCGGCTTCGTCTATCTGCGCCACACCCTGCGCCTGCAGCCGGGCCACAGCCTGCAAGACATCCCAGCGCCCGCCGTAGTCGGCGGCGATAGTGAGCGTCAAGCCGGTATTGGCTGCCGTCAGGCTTTCGGCTGCATCGATACGCGCCAGAATCGCAGTGGAAAACCGCTCGCGAGAACCAATGATTTTCAAGCGGATATTATTGCGATGCAGGCGTTCCACCTCACGCTCCAGCGCGACAAAGAACAGCTCCATCAGGAAGCTGACTTCTTCTTCCGGGCGGCGCCAGTTCTCGGTGGAAAATGCAAAAAGGGTAAGAAACTCCACCCCCAGCTCGCTGCAGGCTTTTACCGTATCGCGCACGGCATCAAGGCCACGCTTGTGCCCGGCTACGCGGGGCAGGAAGCGCTTTTTGGCCCAGCGCCCGTTGCCATCCATGATGATGGCGATATGCCGAGGCACCACAGGCGCCCCGGTCACATCTTGAGTAGAGCTTGCAAACAAGGGCTACCCCTTATACGGCCAGCAGTTCAGCTTCTTTGGTAGCAAGCGCTTTATCGACTTCGGCAATGAACTTGTCCGTCAGCTTCTGGATGTCGTCCTGACCGCGGCGCTCTTCGTCCTCGGTAATGGCTTTGTCTTTCAGCAGGTTTTTAAAGTCGTTATTGGCATCGCGGCGTACATTGCGTACGGCTACGCGTGCGCCTTCGGCTTCGCCACGCACCACCTTGATCAGGTCGCGACGGCGCTCTTCGGTCAGTGCTGGCATCGGCACACGAATCAGCTCGCCCATAGAGGACGGGTTCAGGCCCAGATCGCTATCGCGAATCGCTTTTTCGATCTTGGCAACCATGCTTTTTTCCCAGGCTTGCACACCCAGGGTACGTGCATCGATATTGGTAACGTTGGCCACTTGGTTCACAGGCACATCGCTACCGTAGTAGTCCACCATAACGTGGTCCAACAGACCGGCGTGTGCGCGGCCTGTGCGCACTTTGGCCAGATCGGTCTTGAAGGTTTCGAGCGTTTTTTGCATTTTGTGCTCGGCTGACTTCTTCACGTCATTGATCATGATTACTCCCGTTGTCTTTCTGAAAAACAAGGCGGAAAGCGGCTCTGAGCCGTTTCCGCCTATGAGGATTCGTTAAAATCAGCAGTGTACCAGCGTGCCTTCGTCTTCGCCAAGCACCACGCGGGTCAGCGCGCCTTGCTTGAAGATGCTGAACACTTTGATATTCAGCTGCTGGTCACGGCACAGGGCAAAGGCCGTTGCATCCATGACTTTCAGGTTGCGCGAGATGGCTTCGTCAAATGTCAGGGTCTGGTAGCGCACGGCGTCCGGGTTCTTTTTCGGATCATCGGTGTATACGCCGTCGACCTTGGTGGCTTTCAGCATGATGTCCACGTTCATTTCCATACCGCGCAGCGCTGCTGCGGTGTCGGTGGTAAAGAACGGGTTGCCGGTACCGGCAGCAAAAATCACAACTTTGCCTTCTTCCAGGTACTGCATGGCCTTGCCGCGCACATACGGCTCGGCAATCTGCTGCATGGTCAGTGCGGACTGCACGCGGGCAATCAGACCCGCTTTGGTCATGGCATCTTTCAGCGCCAGCGCGTTCATGACAGTGGCCATCATGCCCATGTAGTCTGCCGTGGCACGGTCCATGCCGGCCGCTGCAGGCGCTACGCCGCGGAAAATGTTACCGCCACCAATCACGATACCTACTTGCACACCCAGGTCGACGACCTCTTTGATCTGGCCAACGATCTGCTGGATGGTGTTGCGGTTAATCCCGTAGCTGTCATCACCCATCAGGGCTTCACCGGAAAGTTTCAGCAGAATGCGTTTATAGGCGGGGGATTGGCTCATGATTACCTCTGGCATGCGGTTGGGGATTCTTTAATTTGCGAAACGGCACCCTGTTTTGCAGGGTGCCGTTGATTCGATCAGCTTAAGCTAGCGATCAGAGCTTGGCAGCAGCAGCAACCTCTGCAGCGTAGTCAACCACTTTCTTCTCGATGCCTTCGCCAACAACAAACATGGCAAATGCTTTTACGGAAGCGCCTTTTTCGGCCAGCAGTTTTTCTACGGTGATGTCAGGGTTCTTGACGAACTGCTGACCCAGCAGGGTCACTTCAGCCAGGAACTTGTTCACGCGGCCTTCAACCATTTTGGCAACGATATCAGCCGGCTTGCCGGATTCGGCAGCCTGTGCGGTGTAGATCTTGCGCTCTTGTTCCAGGGTGTCGGCAGACACTTCGGCTTTGGATACGCAGATAGGCTTGGATGCAGCAACGTGCATGGCCACATCTTTACCGATTTGCTCGTCGCCTTTGAAGTCAACGATCACGCCGATCTTCGCGCCGTGCAGGTAGGTAGCGATGGCACCGTCGGTTTCGTAACGTACGAAACGGCGGATGGTCATGTTTTCGCCCAGTTTGGCGATAGCAGCCTTGCGGATGTCTTCTACGGACTGGCCGTCGATCACAACAGCAGACAGCGCTTCAACATCGGCAGGGTTGGCTTCTACAACAGCTTGGGCTGCAGCAGTAACCAGGGCGATGAAGGTAGGGTCTTTGGCAACGAAGTCGGTTTCGCAGTTCACTTCAACCAGGGCGCCAACGCCACCAGCTACGAAAGAACCGATGATACCTTCAGCGGCTACACGGCCAGCCATTTTGGAGGCTTTGGCACCGGACTTGATACGCAGGATTTCTTCTGCTTTTGCCAGGTCGCCTTCAGATTCTACCAGTGCTTTTTTGCACTCCATCATGCCCAGACCGGTCGCATTGCGCAGGTCGGATACCATCTTTGCGGTGATTTCCGCCATGGTGAACTCCTTGAATATATTCGGATACGTTGAAACTGAGGTCTAAAAAAAGGGGCTTTCGCCCCTTTTCTGCTTACTCGGCAGCAGCCGGTTCAGCAGCGATGATTTCCTGGATTGCCTGAGCGCGGCCTTCCAGAACAGCATCGGCGATACCGCGAGCGTACAGGCGGATAGCGCGGCTGGAGTCATCGTTACCCGGGATAACGTAGTCGATGCCTTCCGGCGAGTTGTTGGTATCAACAACACCAATTACCGGGATACCCAGCTTTTTGGCTTCAACAACAGCACCTTTCTGGTAGCCGGTATCGATTACGAAGATCGCGTCCGGCAGACCTTTCATATCCTTGATACCGCCCAGCGAACGCTCCAGTTTTTCAACGTCGCGTTGCAGGTCCAGCAGTTCTTTCTTGTTGAAACCGGACTGATCGCCAGCTTCGAGCTGAGCACGCTTGTCTTCAAGACGCTTGATGGACTGCTTCACGGTCTTGTAGTTGGTCAGCATGCCGCCCAGCCAGCGGTGATCCACGAACGGCGCACCTGCACGGGTGGCTTCTTCGCGGACGATCTCACGCGCCTGACGCTTGGTACCCACAAACAGAACGTTACCCTTGTTGGCAGTCAGACGACGCACATATTCCTGAGCCTGCACGAACAGCGGCAGGGTTTTTTCCAGGTTGATGATGTGAATCTTGTTGCGGCTGCCAAAGATGTACTGAGCCATCTTCGGGTTCCAGAAGCGGGTTTGGTGGCCGAAGTGTACGCCGGCCTCAAGCATTTGACGCATGGTCACATTGGTGGACATTCTGAATCTCCAAAAGGGTTATGCCTCCATCCGTACAGACAACCCGCTAGCGGGCACCCTTTGGTACGGATGTGCGTGATATCCCCCAAAAATTGAGGGAACTCGCAATTCTAGCACTATCGAACCGCAGCCTTCAAGCCGTTCAGATATCGCCATCCGGGTTCTGCTTGCGCAGATGGCGGCGGCGCACTATCCACAAAATGAGCCAAGTGGGCAAAACCCCCAGAAAAAACACGATGATGCCGCTGCGGATTGCGCTCTCTTGCGCCACGGCCAACATCAGCACCACATACAGCCAACCTATCAGAACGAGGTACATATCAAACGTCCGTTTGAAAAATTATCGGAATTCTGACAAGAATACCGCACCGCACAGACAGAGTGACACATCATGCAAACCCGCCTCACCGACACCTTCGGCATTACCCTCCCCCTGGTTTGCCCCGGCATGAGCTACATTGCCGTGCCCGAGCTGGTGGCCGCCACCAGCAATGCAGGCGGCCTGGGCATCCTGGCTACCGGCCCGCTTAGCGCCGAACAAACCCGCGCCGCCATCCGCCGCATTCGCGAGCTGACAGACAAGCCATTCGGTATCGGCTGTACGCTGATGATGCCCGGCGCCCGGGAAAACGCCGAAGTCGCACTGCAAGAAAAAGTGCCGGTGATCAACTTCTCGTTGGGCAAGGGCGACTGGATCGTCAAGCGCGCGCGTGAATACGGCGGCAAGGTCATCGCCACAGTGGTTACCGAAAAGCACGCCATCTCGGCAGAAAAAGCCGGCGTCGACGCCCTGCTGGTAACCGGCCACGAAGCAGCCGCGCACGGTGGCGAAGTCACCTCGCTGGTGCTGATCCCCGCCATCCGCAAGGTGTGCAGCCTGCCCATTATCGCCGCCGGCGGTTTTGGCACCGGTAGCGGGCTGGTGGCCGCACTGGCACTGGGCGCAGACGGCATTGCCATGGGCAGCCGCCTGGCCATGACCCGCGAAAGCCCGGTACACCAACGCACCAAAGAGATGATTCGCGAGCGCAGCGTGGCCGATACTATTTATTCCAAGAATTTTGACGGCCTGTGGTGCCGGGTCATGGATTCTGCCACCGCCCGCAAAGCCACCCGCAAGCCGCTGGGCCTGCTTACCGCCGCCTGGCGTGCCATGCGCATCAGCCGCAAAATGCACATGCCAGTGGCCAAGGTAGTCGTTGGCGGCCTGCTCACCCAGCCGCAGTCACTGCGCCAGCTGGCGCAGTTTGGCGCCGCTACCGAATCCATCCGCCTGTCTATCGAGGAAGGCAACCACGAGCAAGGCGTGCAGCTGATTGGCCAGGTACAAGGCTTGATCGACGACGTACCTACCGTGGCCGAGCTATTTATCCGCCTGCAAGACGAGGCACGCCGCTGCCAGCAAAACCTGCCCCGCTTCTGATTGCCTGACGGCAGCGCATTGCTTATTTTGCAAATGATATTTATTATCAAATAGCAATGCGCCTGCCACAGCATGGCAAGCGCCCGTGCACCCCTTGCACAGGAAAACGCCATGATCGAGCTTGCCTACGACATCCAACACATCCATACCTGCACGCCCTCGCCAGGCTGCCAGCAGCCATGCCATGGTTTGCGCATACCCGCCAACCGGCTCACCCTCATTAGCAGCCCGGACAGCCAGCACAGCCGCGCCGTACTGGATACGCTAGCCGGGTGCCAGGGGCAGCTATGCGGCCAACTCTTCGGCCAGCCGCTATCGCACGGCCGCGTGGCCATCGCCCGCCTGGGCGCGCAGACCACCACCCACAGCCGGCTGCGGCTGGGTGATTTCGTGATGCAAGCCCGCCGCCAGCACTGGCTGGCCAGGCCGCACGCCATCGACCACGAAGCCGTTAGCCACGCACTGCACACCCTGGGCATCAGCGAGCTGGCGCAGCACAAGCTCCACACCCTGAACGCAGCGCAACGCCAGCTGGCCTGCCTGGCACAAGCCCTGGCCGGCCATGCCCCCGTGCTGCTACTGGACGAGCCTGCCAGCCTGTTGGCACCCGCCAGCCGCGACATCCTGCTACGCAAGTTGGCCGCACTGGCACTACGTGGCCGCACCATTATCTGCACACTGCAAGGCAGCCAGGCCAGCCAGGCATGCGCCCACTGGCTGATACAACTCCATGCAGATGGCCACGCACGACAAGGCGTACCCACGCAGCAGCACACACCGGCACTGGCGGCCTGACATACGCCAGCAAGTGGGCAGGCGCTGCCGTGCAGCGTAGAATGGCCGCCCCAGCCCTCTGCCTGCCTTTGCCCATGAGCCTGCACCTGCCCGCCCAGCCCGACCCGCACCTACCCACCCGCTGGTGCCTGTTCGACGGTAACAGCCTGTACCTGCAAGACAACCAGCTGCCGGCCACGCCGCCCGGCCCGCACAGCCCGCCCTGCTATATCGGCCATAACGATGCGGCCAACCTGTACAGCACCGAGCTGATTGGCCCTGCCCCGGCAGGCTGGCAGAAAGTCACCCTGCGCCAGGCGCTCTACGCCCTGCCGGCCGACACCAGTGCGCTGCTGGCGCGTGCCGCCCAGCTGCGCCGCTTTCACCAGACCCACCGCTACTGCGGCGCTTGTGCCGGCCCGCTACAAGCACACCTGCACGACCAAGGCCGCCACTGCCCGGCCTGCGGCGAGGTGTATTACCCGCGCCTGTCGCCCGCCATGATGGTGCTGATTACCCGTGGCCGCGAGGTGCTACTGGCGCGCAGCCCGCACTTTGCCCCCGGCATGTACAGCGCGCTGGCCGGTTTTGTCGAGCCTGGCGAAACGCTGGAAGCCTGCGTACACCGCGAGGCCTTCGAAGAAGTAGGCGTACGCCTGCACACGCCGCGCTATGCCATGTCGCAATCGTGGCCCTTTCCGCACTCGCTGATGCTGGCCTTTGTGGCGGAATACCACAGTGGTGACATCACGCCGCAGCCCGGCGAAATCGAAGATGCCGCCTGGTTCGATATTGATGCGCTCCCTGTCATCCCGCCGGAACGCTCCATCGCTTACTTTTTGATTACAGAACACATTCAGCAGTTACGCAGCCAGCCGGCAGCGTAACGCACCAGCCCCCCGCCCCCCGCAAGCCATGTTCAGCACATGGCTTTTTCTATTAAAAAATGCTATCTGCACCGCGCTATTTTCTACTCAGTCCTTTAAAAACCGCCCTAGTCGTTTTAATATCAAAACACATAAAAAACAGGCGGCCCAACGATAGCCGCCGTCACCCAATCAAAGCACATCTGCAAGGATAAAAATCATGGGGAAATTGACGCTGGCACAGCGCCTGGGCTTAGGCTTTGGCGCTGTCATTCTGCTATTGGTCCTGGGTTCCGCTTTCACGCTCTACCGCCTTACCGTGATCCAGACCCGCGTTTCCGAGCTGGTAGAACACCGCATTCCGGTGATCCAGTACTCGCGTACGCTCAGCGGCTCGCTGCTGGCCTCTACCAACGCGGCACGCACCATCCTGCTGGAAAGTGACGACAAGCTGGTAGAAGAAAAAATGGCGATCCTGAAAAAATCCGTGATCACCGCCAACCAGCAGTTCAAGCTGATGCAGGAAATCTCGTCCGACCCGGAAGAACTGGTACTGGTAGAGAAAATCGGCAAATCGCTAGCCGAATTCAACCGGCTCACCGATAAGCTTATCCCCATGATTACCAAGCAAAAATGGGATGCCTCCATTATTGTCAGCGAAAAAATGGAGCCACAAGAAGGCCTGCTGGGCATGCAGCTCGATAAGCTGATTGCGCACCATACCAAAGTAATGGAAGAGCAAAAGTCGTCCACCACCAGCACCCTGCGCGACACCATGGTGGCGGCCATCATTGCCATCATCGCTAGCGTGGGCGCCAGCGTGGTCGTGGCCCTGCTGATTGCCCGTACCCTTACCCGCCAGATCGGCGGCGAGCCGGACTACGCCGCCACCGTGATGAAAGAAATCGCTCACGGCAACCTGGGCGTACAGGTCAACCTGAGCAAGGGCGACAACAGCTCCCTGCTGTACAACCTGTCGCGCATGACCCGCGAGCTGAACGACGCGCTACGCACCGTGGAGCGCAGCGTGCAGGAAAGCGGCAATGCCTCGCAAGAGCTGCGCGACACCATGCAGCGCCTGATGAGCCGCAGCGAAGAACAAAACCGCGCCGCGGACGAAATGGCCACCGTTATCCAGCAAATGGCCGTGGGTGTGCGCGAGCTGCACCAAAGTGCAGGTAGTGCCGAAATGGCCGCCCGCAACGCCAGCGGCGATGCCCGCGAAGGCGTAGAGGTTATCAAAGGCGCCGTGAAGGAGATGGACGCCATCAGCACCCTGATCCAGAGCACCGCAGGCAGCATCCACGAGCTGGGCCGCCAGTCGCAAACCATCGACAACATTGTCTCGGTGATTCGTGACGTAGCCGACCAGACCAACCTGCTGGCCCTGAACGCCGCCATCGAAGCCGCCCGCGCCGGCGAGCAAGGCCGTGGCTTTGCCGTGGTGGCCGACGAAGTGCGCAAGCTGGCCGAGCGCACCACCAAGGCCACCGGCGAAATTGCCCAGATGATCGGCGCCATCCGCGTCAGCTCGCAGCAAGCTGTGGAGGCCATGAACCAGTCGGTAGAGCGCGCCCATACCAGCGCCACCCAGGGCCAGCGCGCTGGCGAGTCCATCGTGGCCATCCAGGACGGCACCGAAAACGTGGGCCAGAGCGTGCTGTCCATTGCCAGCGCCCTGTCCGAGCAGGCCCGCTCCGGCGAGCAGGTATCGCGCGAAGTCGAGCGCATTACCAGCATTGCCCACCGTAACCGCGAAGCCGCCGACGAAGCCGCCCGCGCCGCCGCGCGCATGAGCGAGCTCACCGAAGAAATTCGCCAGAGCTTTAGCCGCTTCCGCACCAACTAAGGTTGGCCGCAAGGCCGCCAATACACAGCCACCCCACGGGGTTAATGCCAGTCAGTTAACGCTGACTGGCATTTTTTTGGCTGGCGGTTTGTTGCGCTAAAGCGGCTTGCGAGTCCGCCATGCGGACGATACTTAAATGCCGGTTCCGCCCGGCAGACGGGAAAGGGGGCGGATTGCCACCCCCTTTTCATTCCCCCGCAACCCGGGGCTGCTCGAAACCCCGGCCAAAATGGCACGCCCCAGGCGCCGCCGAACTCGCCGCGTGCTAACGTCACGCGGCTCAAACAAATCGGCTGCTTGCGCGTGCGAATCTTTGATTCGCTCAGCACAATCCTGGGGCGCACCATTGTGCCCGGCTCGCGCCAACGGGATGGGGCGTTTCACTCGCGCGCTACCACTTGATGGCCAAGCCTATTCGCCTAACTGACTGGCATTACCCCACGGGGTGGCTTTTTCACGCCTGCGGCCAACCTTGCGCCCGCCAAAAACAACACCCCCTTGCCACGATAGCAAGGGGGTGTTGCACGAGAAGACGGCCAGGCTACGCTCAGGCTTTGGCCGGTACCGCCGCCAGCACCGCTTTCAGCAGCTGCCAGGCGTGGCCGACCGAGGCCACCTCCACGCGCTCGCCCGGGGCGTGCGCGCCGCGGATATTGGGGCCAAACGACACCATATCCATATGCGGGTACTTGGCGCCGATAATGCCGCACTCCAGGCCGGCGTGAATCACCTGCACGCCCGATTCGGCACCAAACTGCGCTTGGTACACGCGCTGGCACAGCGCCAACAGCGGCGATGCCGGGTTCGGCGCCCAGCCGGGGTAGCCGCCTTCGGTTTCGGTGGCAAAACCGGCCAGCTGGAACAGCGCTACGATCTCGGCGGCCAGGTTGCGGAAGCCGCTGTCCAGCAGCGAGCGTACCATCAGGTTGGCAAACACTTTGCCCTCGTCGATGGCAATCACGCCCAGGTTGTTGGAGGTTTCCACCACGCCGGCCACACGCTGGCTCATGCGCTTCACGCCATGCGGTGCGGCATGCAGCGCGGCCAGAATGGCGTCCTGATCGGCTTGCGCCATCATGCTGCTGGCAGCGGCGGGCCGGGTAGCCAGGGTAACGCCCTCGTCCACGCCGGCCAGCTCGAAGCGCATCAGCGCCTGGTAGGCATCGATCGCGGCGGCCACTTGCTCGGCCTGCGCTGCCGGGTAGGCCACCACGGCAAAAGCTTCGCGCGCCAGGGCATTGCGGGCGGTGCCACCGTTGAACGACACCAGGCGCAGCGGCAGCGTGGCGGCCAGCTCGGCCAGCAGGCGCACCAGCACTTTGTTGGCGTTACCGCGCCCCAGGTGGATATCGGCACCGGAGTGCCCACCCACCAGGCCGGATACCACCAGCTGCTGCGCGGTGTAGCCAGCCGGCAGCGGCTCTGCGGCGTAAGTGCGGCGTACGTTCACATCGATACCGCCGGCGCAGCCCATGTAGAACTCGCCCCACTCTTCGGTATCGATATTGATCATCATCTGGCCCTGCAGCAGCGTGGGCGACAGTCCCAGCGCGCCGCCCATGCCGGCTTCTTCGTCCAGCGTCATCAGTACTTCTACCGGGCCGTGGGCGATGTCGTCGGCCGACAGTACGGCCAGGCCCAGCGCCACGCCAATGCCGTTATCGGCGCCCAGCGTGGTGTTTTCGGCGATCAGCCAGCCGTCTTTCAGCACCGGGCGGATCGGGTCGTTGAAGAAGTCGTGCACCGTGCCGGTATTGGCCTGGCACACCATGTCCAGGTGGCCCTGCAGCACCACGCCGATACGGTCTTCCATGCCGGGCGTGGCGGGTTTGCGCACCACCAGGTTGCCCACCTCGTCCACGGCGGTGTCCAGGCCACGCAGCTCGGCCCAGCCTTTCAGGTAGTCGCGCAGCGCCTGCTCGTGCTTGGACGGGCGCGGGATGTCACACAGGGTCTGGAAGTGTTCCCAGACGACACGGGGTTCGAATTCGGCAATGTTTACCACGACAACAAGCTCCTTTGCGGTATTCAGGGGACAGCTCACAGCCTTGTGCGCCATGAACAAGGGGCGGCCGCGGTGCCGCCCCACAATCTGCTTGCCTGTACTGTAACACGCAGCCCACCCAGCGTCATTTGCACTAATCGGCCAGTATTTGCCCGCCCACAGCAACAAAGCGGCGGTGGCATTTATCAATAGCGCAGCGTACTGCCTTTGGTGCACAGGCTAGTTAACGGGCACTTGGCGCGGCTTTTGATTTTGTACATAATCAACAAAAGGAGATCGCCATGCCCGCCTGCTACCTGCCCCACCCCGCCGCCACCGCCTGCCCCCTGCCGCTATACGGCAGCCGGGTGCCGGCAGGCTTCCCCTCGCCTGCCGACGACTATCTGGAAGGCCAGCTGGACCTGAACCGCTACCTGATAGACGACAGCGCGGCCTGCTTCATGGTACGGGTCAGCGGCGACAGCATGCAGGGCGCAGGCATACTCGATGGCGACCTGCTGGTGATCAACCGCAGCCTGGCCGCCCGCCACGGCCACATCGTGCTGGCGGTGGTAGAAGGCGACTTTACCGTGAAGCGCCTGCACCAGCAGGGCGGCCGCACCGCGCTGCTACCGGACAACCCCGCCTACCCGCCCATCGACATCGGCCCCGGCCAGGAGCTGCACATCTGGGGCGTGGTGAGCGCCTGCGTGCGGCGCCTGCTGCCATGAGCAGCCTTGCCCTGGTAGACGGCAACAGCTTCTATACCAGCTGCGAACGCGTGTTCCGCCCCGACCTGGCCGGCAAGCCCATCATCGTGCTAAGCAATAACGACGGCTGCGTGGTGGCGCGCAGCGCCGAAGCCAAGGCGCTGGGCATCCCCGGCTTTGCGCCTTACCACCAGGTAGAGGCGCTATGCCGCCACCATGGCGTAGCGGTGTTCAGCTCCAACTACGCCCTGTACGGCGACATGAGCCGGCGCATGATGCAGGTGATTGCACGCTGGGGCGTCAGCCAGGAGGTATACAGCATCGACGAATGCTTTCTTGGCCTGGATGGCATCACCGATCAGCGCCAGCATGCGGCCAACCTTCGCGCCGACGTCCTGCTGCGCGTCGGCATCCCCTGCTGCGTGGGCATAGGCCGCAGCAAAACGCTGGCCAAGCTGGCCAACCACGTAGCCAAGACACGGCCGCAATGCCAAGGGGTATTCGGCTGGGACTGGCTGACACCGCACTACCAGGACCTGCTGCTGAGCCGGCTAGCCGTGGGCGAGGTATGGGGCATAGGCCGGCAGCTGGCCAGCCGCCTGGCCGCCTGCGGCATACACAGCGCACTGGCGCTCAAACACGCCGATGCGGCCAACATCCAGCGCCAGTTCAATGTGGTGGTAGCCCGCACCGTGGCCGAGCTCAACGGCGAAGCCTGCATCGGCCCCGACGACATTCACGCCGACAAACAGCAGCTCATCTCCAGCCGCAGCTTTGCCCGGCAGGTAAGCGACTTCGACACCCTGGCCAGCGCCATCAGCCACCACGCCGCGCGCTGCGCCGAAAAGCTGCGCCGCCAGCACGGCCTGGCCAACCTGGTAGGCGTCAGCATCCGTACCAACCGCTTTCGCGAGCAAGATCGCCAATACCGTGGCTGGATTGTGGTCGCCCTGCCCGGCCCCAGCAGCGACAGTGCCGACCTCACCCGCGCGGCGCTGGCCGGCCTGCGCCAGATTTATCGAGAAGACTGCAGCTACAAAAAAGCTGGCGTGGTACTGATGGGGCTAGGCAGCACCACACATGGCCAGCAAAGCCTGCTGGGCAGCGCCGCCAACCCGCGCCGCCAGCAGCTCATGCACACGCTGGACCGCATCAACCGCCAGTTTGGCCATGGCACGCTCAGGTTGGCCGCAGAAAACCTGCACGACGGCTGGGCCATGCGCCAGGAGCTGCGCTCGCCACGCTGGACCACGCAATGGGACGAGCTGCCACGGGTACGCTAGGGCGCAGCGCATCAGTTGAGAAAAAGTAAAAGTTTACATAAGAAAGTGATGATTTAACTCACACATCATCCTGTCGCAAGCTAGGGCCTGTTAACGCTATTTTTGATACGGCGGCGCCTGTCAGGCGGCAATATGCGAAAAACCGCAGCAGGGCAACCCCTGCCAGCACCGTTTGACAAAGCATTGCCCCGCATGACGAGCGCCCGCCTGCCGCACAGCGCACCACCGCCACAGGAACCACCATGAACGCACGCCACCAGCCCGCCAGCCAGCCACGCAGCCCCTCCTACTACAGCGCCACCCTCACCCAGGAAAGCGATTACCCCACGCTACAAGGCACCGTAGACGCCGATGTGGCCATTATCGGCGGCGGCTTTACCGGCGTGGCCACCGCCGTAGAGCTGGCCGAGCGCGGCCTGCGCGTGGTGCTGCTGGAGCAAAACAAGATAGGCTGGGGTGCCAGCGGCCGTAACGGCGGCCAGGTGACCGGCAGCCTGTCCGGCGACGGCGCCATGCGCCAGCAGATGCGGCCAACCCTGGGCCAGGACGTAGACGACTTTATCTGGCAGCTACGCTGGCGCGGCCACGACATCATCCAGCAGCGTGTGGCGCGCTACGGCATTGCCTGCGACCTCAAGCACGGCCACCTGCACGCCGCCATGAAGCCCGCCCACATGGCCGAGCTGCAAGCCAGCTACCACGAGGCTCAACGCCGTGGCATGGGCGACGACGTGACCCTGCTGGACGCCGCCGGCGTGCGCGAACACCTGGCCACCGACCTGTACTGCGGCGCCCTGAAAAACCGCCGCAACCTGCACCTTCACCCGCTCAACCTGTGCCTGGGCGAAGCCCGCGCCGCCGCCAGCCTGGGCGCACAGCTATACGAACACACCGAAGTGCTGGACATCGTGCACGGCAGCCGCCCCGCCATCGTCACCGCGCAAGGCCGCGTCAACGCCAGCCACATCCTGCTGGCCGGCGACGTGTACCACAAGCTGGCGCAAGACAAGCTGGGCGGCAAGATCTTCCCCGCCATGGGCGGTATCGTCACCACCCGCCCGCTGGGCGAGCTGGCCCGCACCCTGAACCCGCACGACCTGGCGGTATACGACTGCCGCTTTGTGCTGGACTACTACCGCATGACCGCCGACGGCCGCCTGCTATTTGGCGGCGGTGCCAACTACAGCGGCCGCGACTCGCGCGACATCGCCGCCGAGCTGCGCCCCTGCATAGAGCGCACCTTCCCGCAGCTGAAAGGGGTGGAAATCGACTACCAGTGGAGCTGCGCCATGGGCATTGTGGTGAACCGCATCCCGCAGCTGGGCAAGCTATCGGACAACGTATGGTACTGCCAGGGCTACTCCGGCCACGGTGTGGCCACCAGCCACATCATGGGCGAAATCATGGCCGAAGCCATCACCGGCACCCTGGGCCAGTTCGACACCTTTGCCGCCTGCAAACACATCCGCGTACCGCTAGGCAGCAAGCTGGGCAACCCGCTACTGGCCGCCGGCATGTGGTACTACCAGATGCTGGAAAAGCTGCGCTAAGGCAGGCTGCCCCTGCCCGCAACCCCAGTACGCTGCACCACCAGAAAGACCCGCCCACATGCAAACAGCCCCCGTCTGGCGTGGCCAGAGGGGGGCTGTGGCGGGCCAGGCACCGGCTACGCAGTGCCCTGGCTAGCGGGCATTAACCGACGATCGCGCTGGCATCCACCACGCCAGCTTCGTGGGCTTGTACGTCGGCGTGGTAGCTGGAACGCACCATGGCGCCGACGGCGGCGTGTTTGAAGCCGATGTCGTAAGCCTTGTTCTCGAAGGCTTTGAACAGGTCCGGGTGTACGTAGCGCAGTACCGGCAGGTGGCCGTCGGTAGGCTGCAGGTACTGGCCGATGGTGATCATGTCGATGTTGTAACGGCGCATATCGGCCATCACTTCGTACACTTCTTCGTCGGTTTCACCCAGGCCGACCATGATGCCGGATTTGGTCGGCACGTCCGGGCACAGGGCCTTGAACTGCTTGAGCAGCTCCAGCGAGTGGATGTAGTCGGCACCCGGGCGAGCCTGCTTGTACAGGCGCGGCGCGGTTTCCAGGTTGTGGTTCATCACGTCCGGCGGGGTTTTGCTGAGGATATCCAGCGCTACGTCCAGGCGGCCGCGGAAGTCCGGCACCAGTACTTCGATCTGGGTATCGGGCGACAGTTTGCGGATTTCACTGATGCAGTCGGCAAAGTGCTGGGCACCGCCGTCGCGCAGGTCGTCGCGGTCTACCGAGGTAATCACCACATAGCGCAGCTTGAGCGCGGCCACGGTTTCGGCCAGATGGCGCGGCTCGTTCACGTCCAGCGGGTTCGGGCGGCCGTGGCCTACGTCGCAGAACGGGCAGCGGCGGGTGCAGATGTCACCCATGATCATGAAGGTGGCGGTGCCTTTGCTGAAGCATTCGCCGATATTCGGGCAGGTGGCTTCTTCACAGACAGTGTGCAGCTTCTGCTCGCGCAGGATCTGCTTGATCTCGTTGAAGCGCTGGCCATTGGGCAGCTTGGCGCGAATCCACTCCGGCTTTTTGAGCTTTTCGTCCAGCGGCACGATCTTGATGGGAATGCGTGCGGTCTTGTCGGCGCCTTTGTGTTTTACGCCTGCCTGGTTGTCCAGTTTCATGCTGTCTCCTTCATCACCGTCAGGTTGCGCTCCAGATGGGGCAGCAGTTGTGCGGCGGTTTCTGCCACGGTAAGGGTGGCTCCGTGGTGTTTGAGTTGCGTCACCTTGAGGCCGGCATAGCCGCAAGGGTTAATCCAGCTGAACGGTGTCAGGTCCATGTCCACGTTCAGGCTTAGCCCGTGGTACACCGCACCGTTTTTGATTCTTAGCCCCAGCGAAGCGATTTTCTCGCCCGCGACATACACCCCCGGCGCGTTGACGTCGCCGTAGGCGGTAATGCCCAGTTCGGCCAGCAGGTCGATGACCGATTGCTCGATACGACGCACCAGCTCGCGCACGCCAATGCCCATGCGCTTGAAATCGATCATCAGGTACACCACCAGCTGGCCGGGGCCGTGGTAGGTGACCTGGCCGCCGCGGTCGCACTTTACCACCTCGATGCTGCTGGGCATGATCAGGTGTTCCGGCTTGCCGGCCAGACCCAGGGTGTATACCGGCGGGTGCTCCAGGCACCACAGCTCGTCTGGCGTGGTGTCGGTACGGGCTTCGGTAAACGCCTGCATGGCGTGCCAGGTGGGCGTGTAGTCAACCTGCCCCAGGTGTTTGACGATGCGGCTCATGTTTTACAGGGCCCACTTCACCAGCGGGTGGCCGGACAGCGCGCGGTAGATGTTGTCCAGCTGCTCTTTGGACGTAGCGGTAACGGTCACGGTCAGCGACACGTATTTGCCACTGGAACTGTCGCGCGACACGATATGCGCCTGCTCCAGGTCTGGCGCGTGCAGGCGCACGACGTCGAAGATGGTAGGCAGGAAGGCGTCGGTGCGCTCGCCCATTACCTTGATGGGGAAGCGTGCCGGGAATTCCAGCAGGTCTTTGATATCGCTTGTCGGGTTGCTCATATGCACATCCTGAATACAAAAAGGGTTGGCCGCATACATGCGGCCAACCATTCAAATTACCAGCCCAGCCACAGCTTGATGCTATCCCACAGGCGGCTGAAGAAACCGCCCTCTTCCACTGCCTGCAGCGCGACCACAGGGCGCTCCAGCACCACTTTGCCTGCCAGGCTCACGGTCAGCTTGCCGACTGTCTGGCCGGCGGCTACCGGGGCAATCATGGGCTGCGTGGTGGTCAGGTCGGCTTTCAGCTGGCTGGCCTGGCCTTTGGGCACGGTGATGTACACGTCGCTGGCAAAGCCTATCGGCAGCTTGCTGCTGGCGCCTTTATAGACGGCTACTTCCGATACCGGCTTTTTGGCGTCGTACAGCTTGGGCGTTTCAAAGAACTGCAGTGCGTAGTTCAGCAGCTTGGAGCTTTCCACCGCACGGGCTTCGGGGCTGGTGGTGCCTACCACGACCGATACCACACGGCGGCCATCGCGTTTGCTGGAGGCAATCAGGTTGTAGCCGGCGCTGGCGGTGTGGCCGGTTTTCATGCCGTCTACGTTCGGGTCGCGGTACAGCAGCAGGTTGCGGTTTGGCTGGGTGATGTTGTTATAGCTGAACGACTTCATCGAGTAGATGGGGTAGAACTCGGGGAAGTCATGAATGATGGCGGTAGACAGCGTGGCCAGGTCGCGCGTGGTGGTGTAGTGCTCCGGGTGCGGCAGGCCGGTGGAGTTCTTGAAGCTGCTGGCGTTCATGCCCAGGCGCTTGGCCTCGGTTGTCATCATCTGCGAAAACACTTCTTCGCTACCGGCAATGGCTTCGGCCAGCGTGACGCAGGCATCGTTGCCGGACTGCACGATCATGCCTTTGATAAGGTTGTCCACCGACACCGGCACTTTCGGGTCGAGGAACATGCGCGAGCCTTCCTGCTTCCAGCCCACCTGGGACACGGTCAGCATCTGGTCCAGCGTCAGGCGCTTTTCCTTCAGCGCCTTGAAGGTGAGGTACGCCGTCATCAGCTTGGTCAGCGACGCAGGCTCGATGCGGGTATCCGGGTCGCGGGCGGCAACAACCTGCCCGCTGTAAAAATCGGTAATAAAGTAGGCCTTGCCGGCGATTTCCGGCACAGGGGGCACAAACGGCGTGGTGGCGTGTGCGAGGGTGGACAGCGACAAGGCTGCCGTCAGCAAAAGCGAGGTGGTTTTTTTCATTGAAACAATAGACGGTGGGTTTGTCGCAAAACAGCCGGGCATTATACACGCCGGGCCAGCGGAGGTTGCGCCACGGGATACAAAATATTGCCCGCATAGTACCGGCGCCAGCGGGTGGCAGCCCGCACTACAGAGCCTTTTATACCCTTCGCAGCTCGCTTAGTTCCTGTTACTCTGCCCTTTCAGGGACAAAAAAATTACTCGGAATATATCGCCATGCCACACCCCAAGGACTATCTGGAGCGCATCCTTACTTCCAACGTCTACGACGTTGCCATCGAAAGCCCGCTGGAGCTGGCCACCAACCTAAGCCGCCGTACCGGCAATACCATTCTGCTAAAGCGCGAAGACTTGCAGCCGGTGTTCTCGTTCAAGCTGCGCGGCGCTTACAACAAAATGTCCAAGCTTACCCCCGAGCAGCGCGCGCGCGGCGTGATTACCGCCAGCGCCGGCAACCACGCCCAGGGCGTGGCGCTATCGGCCAGCAAGCTCGGCTGTGAAGCCACCATCGTGATGCCCGCCACTACCCCGGCCATCAAGATCGACGGTGTTACCCGCCGTGGCGGCAAGGTGGTACTGGCTGGCGAATCGTTCAGCGATGCCTTCCAGCACGCCATGACGCTGGTGGAAGAAACCGGCAAGACCTATATCCCGCCGTTTGACGACCCGGACGTGATTGCCGGCCAGGGTACCATCGGCATGGAAATCCTGCGCCAGCACCCGGGCGATATCGAGGCGGTATTCGTCGCCATCGGCGGTGGCGGCCTGGCCGCTGGCGTGGCCAGCTACATCAAGCGCCTGAAGCCGCAGATCAAGATCATCGGCGTGCAGCCGGTGGATTCCAGCGCCATGAAGCAGTCCATCGACGCTGGCTACCGCGTGGAGCTGAAAGACGTGGGCCTGTTTGCCGATGGCGTGGCGGTAAAGCTGGTGGGCGAGGAAACCTTCCGTATCTGCCGCGAGCTGCTGGATGAAATCATGCTGGTGGATACCGACGCCATCTGCGCCGCGATCAAGGACATTTTCGAGGATACCCGCTCCATTACCGAGCCGGCCGGCGCACTGGCCGTGGCAGCGGCCAAGGCCTATGTAGAGCGCGAGGGCTGCAGCGGCAAAACGCTGGTGGCCATCAACTGCGGCGCCAACATGAACTTCGACCGCCTGCGCCACGTGTCCGAGCGCTCCGAGCTGGGCGAGCGCCGCGAGGCGGTGATTGCCGTGACCATTCCCGAAAAGCCGGGCAGCTTCAAGAAGTTTTGCAGCGTGATCGGCAGCCGCAATATTACCGAGTTCAACTACCGCTTTGCCGACCCCGGCACCGCGCATGTCTTTGTGGGCGTACAGATTACCGGCCGCGAAGACGTTGGCCGCATCGTGGCCGACCTGCAGGCCAACGAGCTGGACGGCCTGGACCTGACCGACAACGAGCTGGCCAAGCTGCATATCCGCCACCTGGTAGGCGGCCATGCGCCACAGCTGAAAGACGAGCGCGTGCTGCGCTTCGAGTTCCCCGAGCGCCCGGGCGCGCTGATGCGCTTTCTGGAAGCCATGCAGACCGGCTGGAACATCAGCCTGTTCCACTACCGCAACCACGGTGCCGACTACGGCCGCGTGCTGATCGGCATCCAGGTACCGCACGAAGACAACGCCGCGTTCCAGACCTTCCTGGCGCAGCTGGGCTACCCGTGGGTAGAAGAAACCGACAACCCGGCCTACAAGCTGTTCCTCGGCAAGACAGTACGCTGAGGCTCACGTAAACTTGCGGCCAACCTTTTATTAAAGGTTGGCCGCATTTCTTTGGAGAACGCTTGCATGATCAAGGCAGTATTGTTTGACCTGGACGGCACCCTGGCCGACACCGCCCGCGACCTGGGCGCCGCCCTTAACCGCCTGCTGGCCGAAGAAAACCTGCCGCCACAGCCCTACGAAGCGGTGCGCCCCATCGCCAGCCACGGCGCGCGCGGCCTGGTGAGCCTGGGTTTTGGCATAGACAAAACCCACCCGCGCTTCGAGGAATACCGCCTGCGCTTTCTGGAGCAGTACGACCACGATTTTTCCAGCCACACCACGCTGTTTGACGGCATCAACGAGCTGATCCTGGCGCTGGAGGCACGCGGCCTGCAGTGGGGCATCATCACCAACAAACCCATGCGCTTTACCGACCGCCTGGTGCCGGTACTACCGTTTGCCACCCCGCCAGCCGTAGTGGTCAGCGGCGACACCGTGGGCATCGCCAAGCCGGACCCGGCGCCCATGCTGCACGCCTGCCAGCTGATCGACACCGACCCGCGCCACTGCCTGTACGTGGGCGACGCCGAGCGCGACATCCAGGCCGGCCGCGCCGTGGGCATGAAAACCGTGCTGGTGAACTGGGGCTATATTGCCGACAGCGACGACACCGCCAGCTGGCAGGCCGATATCACCATCAACCAGCCAGGCGAGCTACTGGCTCACCTGTAAGCACCCGACAGATAGCATGGCGCGGCGCACACCACCCGCGCCACCGCCATGCCACAGCAAGCCGAGCCTTTGCTGCACAAAGCAGTTACAAGTTTTACAATTGTCATTTTATAATTGCAGCGAATCAATTTTGGCCATCCGCCACCGCCCGCCATGCACGCCAAACGCCTGATAGCCCTGACACTCTGCCTAGCCGGCACCAGCCATGCCGATAGCAACGACTGGCAATACATCATCAAACCAGGCGATACGCTATGGAGCATTGCCCGCGCCCACCTGGGCAGCCTGGCGCATGCCCCCGCACTGCAAAAGCTGAACGCCATACGCAACCCGTACGCACTCAAACCGGACACCACGCTGCGCATCCCGCTGCAGCTGATGCGCCAGCACGGCGCCAGCGCCACCGTCACCGACCTGGTCGGCGAGGCCACACTGGACGGCCAGGTACTGGACGCCGGCAGGCGCTACCCGCTGGAGGCCGGCAAGATTATCCGCACCGGCCCTAACAGCGCACTGAAGCTGCTGATGGAAGAAGGCAGCCTGGTGAGCATTGGCCCCAATGCCCGCTTTATTATCAAGGAAGCCACGCACTTCCCCAGCACCGGCGCCAGCACCACCTGGCTCAGCATAGAAAGCGGCAGCCTGGACAATAGCGTGGTGAAAAACCCGCTCATGCAAAACCGGCATACCATCCAGACCCCCAGCGCCATCACTGCAGTACGTGGCACCGGGTTTCGTGTGAATGTGGCCGATAGCGACAGCTCGGCCACCGAGGTAGTAGAAGGCCAGGTAGAAGTGAGCGGCCACAGCGGCAGCCAGGCCGTGGCGGCAGGCTTCGGCAGCGTTACCCGCCGTGGTGAAGCGCCCAGCGGTAGCATCAAACTACCCGCCGCCCCCGACCTGAGCCCGCTGCCAGCCGTGCAGGCCTTTTCGCCCGCCATATTGCAATGGGTGCCTGCCGAAGGCATGGCCGCCTACCAGGCCAACCTGATGCGCACCCAGCCTGGCCGCCGCATGGTGGACGACAAGCTGCTAAAAACCGCACAGTGGTACCCCGCACTGGAAAACGGCCAATACCAGCTTACCGTGCGCAGCCAGCTGCCCAACGGGCTGCAGGGCTACCCGGCAAAGCAAGACTTTGTCGTACACGCCCACCCCACCCCGCCGCTGGTCATGAGCCCGGCAGATGGCAGCCGCCTGGCGGGCCGCCAGGTCACCTTCCGCTTCAGTGGCGACAACGGCACACGCTACCGCGTAGCGCTGTCGCGCCAGCCAGACATGCAGCAACTGGCTACCAGCTGGGATATCAGCCAGCCCGACACCACCCGCCAGCTGGAAGACGGTGGCCAGTGGTACTGGCAGGTAGCCCGCCTGGACAAGCAAGGCAAGCCCGGCCCCTATAGCCAGACCTACAGCCTGCAAGCCGATGCCGGCCTGTGGCGCGCCAGCTACCAGCGCGGCATGCAGATCAGCGGCCGGCCTTACCCGCTGGCCAATGCGCGCTACCAGCTTACGCTGCAGCTGCTGGGCCGCGACAGCCAGGCCTTTGTCTACAGCAACGACAAGCCCGCATGGCAAGACAGCGAACGCCTGTTTAGTGGCCGCTACCGGGTAAGCTACAAAGTCAGCACGCCAGATGGCTACCAGGCCACCGAACTGGAAGACATTCTGCTGGTCGACTAGCCATGCCCACCCCCACATCACGCACCCTGCCTGGCATCCTGCTGCCACTCGCTGCCGTCTGGCTAGGCATGGCCCCCTCGACACTGGACTACCGCGTACAGGACCTGATCAACCAGGCCCTGGCACCGGACGCCAGCGAACAGATCGTGATTGTGGCCATCGATGAAAAAAGCCTGGCCCAGCTGGGGCGCTGGCCCTGGCCGCGCGAGCTGCTGGCCGACGCCATCGGTAAACTGGGCCACGCCCGGGCCGTGGGGCTGAACCTGCTGCTGGCCGAGCATTCCGAACACCCGGAATCCGACCAGGTACTGGCGCAGGCCATTGCGCAAAACGGCAAAGTCTACCTGCCCGCCTTCCCCGAGCCGGATGGCAACACCCTGCGGCCAACCTTGCCCTTGCCTATGCTGGCCCACGCTGCCCGCGGCGTAGGCATAAGCGACTTTCCGCCAGAAAGCCATGGCGAAATCCGCCGCACCTACCTGGCCAGCGGGCCCGGCGACACGCGGCTAGCCTCGTTTGCCGCCCTGGTGGCCGGCCAGCCAGTTGCCACCACCACAGGCACCGGGCAAGGCGACTGGAGCCGCAGCCAGCCCCGCTTGCTGCCCTATCTGGCCAGCGACACGGGCTTTACCACCCTTTCCATGACGGTGCTGCTATCGTCCAGCCAGCCAGACCCGCGCCTGCAAGACAAAACCGTGTTTATCGGCGTAACTGCCGCGGGCAGCGGCGACGAGCACTTCACCGCCATCCAGCGCAGCCAGCCCAAAACCAGCGGCGTCTTCATCAACGCCGCGCTGGCACAAGGCCTGCAGCAAAACCGCCTGGCCAGCCCCCTGTCACCGGCCTGGCGTGCCGGCTTGTTACTCGGGCTGGCGCTAGGCTGGCAGCTACTGGCCAGCCGCCGCAAAAGCCAGCACCCCATCCGCCAGGCCGCGCTGTTTGTTGGCGCCATGCTGCTGGGCGACACCCTGCTTTACCAGCTGCTGCACATCGAGCTGGGCACCGCCACACTCGGCCTGCTGATCTTGCTGGCCGCCGCCAGCAACTTCTTCCTGCTGCAAAGCCACTTCAAGAAGCTGGCTTTTACCGACAAGCTTACCGGTCTGGCCAACCGCCACCACTTTGACGAACGCATTGTGATGGCACTGCAGCACAGCCAGCTGGAGCAGCAAGCACTGGCGCTGCTGATTCTGGATGTAGACCATTTCAAACGCTACAACGACCACTACGGCCACGCCGCCGGTGACGACATCCTGCGCCAGATCGCCCAGGTGATTGCCAGCATGGTGCGCAACCCGCAAGACACCGTGGCGCGCATTGGCGGCGAAGAATTTGCGCTGCTGCTGCCCGATACCTCGCAAAAGCAAGCCGAGGCCATCGCCAACGAGCTGCGCTTTCGTCTGCTCAGCCGCCAGATTCCCCATCACAGCAGCCCGCTTGGCCGCGTCAGCTGCAGTATCGGCATCTATGCCGGCACACCCGAGCCGGACGCCACCGTGCGCAGCATCTTCGAGCAAGCCGACCAGGCCCTGTACCAAGCCAAACGCAACGGCCGCGACCAGGCCTGCGTAGCCGACGGCCTGCTGGCCACCCGCGTCTAATTCACCCAGCCGGCCACGGCCTGCGGCCAACCTTTTACCCGCCACCACCATGAAAAATGCCGCCGCGGCTTGCACCGGGGCGGCATGGCTAGCAGGCTAAACGCTGCTTAGTTTTCTTGCTTGGACATACGGCGACGCTCGTGCTCTTGCAGGAAGCGCTTGCGGATACGGATGGATTTCGGGGTGATTTCCACCAGTTCGTCGTCGTCGATGAACTCTACGGCCGATTCCAGCGTCAGCTTGATCGGGGTAGTCAGACGCACGGCTTCGTCAGTACCGGAGGCACGAACGTTGGTCAGCTTCTTGCCTTTCAGCGGGTTAACCACCAGGTCGTTATCACGGCTGTGGATACCGATGATCATGCCTTCGTACAGTTTGTCGCCCGGGGACACGAACATACGGCCGCGATCTTCCAGGTTCCACAGTGCGTAGGCTACGGCTTCGCCGTTATCCTGCGAGATCAGCACGCCATTGTGACGGCCTGGCAGGTCGGCTTTTACCGGACCGTAGTCGTCAAATACGTGGCTCATCAGGCCGGTACCGCGGGTCATGGTCATGAAATCGGACTGGAAGCCGATCAGGCCACGTGCCGGAATGTGGTATTCCAGACGGGTACGGCCCTGGCCATCCGATTCCATATTGGTCAGCTCGCCACGACGACGGCCGATTTCTTCCATCACGCCGCCCTGGTGCGAATCTTCCAGGTCGATGGTCAGGTTTTCGTACGGCTCGCTCTTCTCGCCGTCGATGTCCTTGAACACCACGCGCGGCTTGGCTACAGCCATTTCAAAACCTTCGCGACGCATGTTTTCCAGCAGAATGGTCAGGTGCAGCTCGCCACGGCCGGATACACGGAACACGTCGGAATCTTCGGTGTCTTCAACACGCAGGGCCACGTTGGTCAGCAGCTCTTTGGTCAGACGGTCGCGAATCTGGCGGCTAGTTACGAACTTGCCTTCGGTACCGGCCAGCGGGGACGAGTTCACCATGAAGTCCATGGTCAGGGTAGGCTCATCCACCGACAGCATAGGCAGGCCAACTGGCTGCTCTTTGTCGCAGATGGTCACACCGATACCGATATCCTCGATACCGGAAATAATAATGATGTCACCAGCTTCGGCGCTTTCTACCGGTACGCGGTCCAGACCCTGGTAACCCAGCACCTGGTTGATACGGCCCGAAGCCACCTGGTCGTCATGGTTCATCACCACCACAGCCTGGCCTGGCTTGATACGGCCGTTCAGTACGCGGCCCACACCCAGGCGGCCGGTATAAGTAGAGTAGTCCAGTGCAGAAATCTGCAGCTGCAGCGGCGCGTCCGGGCTACCCGGTGGGGTAGGCACGTGCTTGAGCACGGTTTCGAACAGCGGGCGCATGTTGTCGGACTCTTCTTCCAGCTCCAGCTTGGCAAAGCCGTTCAGGCCGGAAGCGTAGATGATCGGGAAGTCCAGCTGCTCGTCGGTCGCGCCCAGCTTGTCGAACAGGTCGAAAGTCTGGTCTACCACCCAGTCAGGGCGTGCGCCCGGGCGGTCTACCTTGTTGATTACCACGATAGGGCGCAGGCCCAGGGCCAGGGCTTTCTTAGTAACAAAGCGGGTTTGCGGCATCGGGCCTTCTACAGCATCCACCAGCAGCAGTACGCCATCCACCATACCCAGAACGCGCTCTACTTCACCGCCGAAGTCGGCGTGGCCCGGGGTGTCAACGATGTTGATATGCACGCCTTCGTAATCGATGGCGGTGTTCTTGGCCAGAATGGTAATGCCGCGTTCTTTTTCCAGATCGTTGGAGTCCATTACACGCTCGTCAACCTGCTGGTTTTCGCGGAATGTGCCGGACTGGCGCAGCAGTTGGTCAACCAGCGTAGTCTTGCCGTGGTCAACGTGAGCAATAATGGCGATGTTACGAATTTGTCGGGTCATGGGGATACGTCATTTTAAAAAGTCGCGCGGATTCTACCATGCCGCGGCCAACTCTACAGTTCTCACGTGATTTTTTCTGTACACTGGCGCCGTTTTCTAGCAAGAAAGAACACATATGTACGACTGGAACGCACTGTGGCACGCCCACCTTGACTATCGCACCAGCTACGGTGCGCCAGACACCGACATAAACCAGCTGGCCAGCCAGCTAAACGGCATACTCAGCAAGAGCGCGCGCGACGCACACGACCTGGCCGTGTACGACACCGGCAGCAGCTACACCCTGCTGCGCCACGACAACGGCCTGCAGATCATGACCCTGGCCAAACAGCACCTGTTCGACATCGCCATCCGCCTGGTGACCGCCGACGAAGGCCAGGCACTGGCGCTGCCCTACCTCGAAGTGCTGGTAGACAACCTGGCCACCGAAGAAGAAGGCATCTGGCGCGCCGAAGTCAGCTGCACGGAAGACGGCGAGCTGGCCGCCAACGGCGCCCTGCTCCACCCCGACGAGCCGCCCGCCATGGCCTTTAATCTGAGCTTTGCGGCCAACCCGCAATTTACCCAAGCCCTGCAGCAAGCCTGGCAAGAAGCCGCCGAAAGCCTCACCCTGGACGCCGCCGCCTGGTACAACGCCGAAGCACTGGAAGACGCCCCGGCCGAGCCGCCGCTCGACGCGCGCATCCAGGAAATGTGTGACCGCTACGCCGAAATCATCCGCCGCGAACAAGCCATGCTGTCGCGCCGCTTCAGCGACAACGAGCTGCGCCTGGTAGCCGAAGTATTGCGCAGCACCCGTTTTGAAACTGCCGAATCGTGCCGCGGCCTGTGGCTGGCCGTAGAAAGCCGCATCCTGCACGACGAGCTGGACCAAAAACACCAGGCCGACGGCGACGCCCTGCTGGAGCGCCTGAAAGCCCTGAGCTACACCCAGGAAGTGGCCCTGATCGAAGCGCTGTCCCCCGTACAATAAGCCCCGCACGCTAGCGCCCGTGCGGGAATGGCGCTATACTCTGCACTCTTATCTGGGGGCGACCTGGTTTCGACGGGGGTTGCGAAGCGGATGAGGGCATACCGGGATTTCAGTCATCCCGTTAAACACTGAATTTTTTTAGTCGCAAACGACGAAACTTACGCTCTAGCTGCTTAATCGCAGCTAGACTCTACAGCAGCTTGCTGATGGGCTGTGGGGGCAACCCCGGTAGAGTCATTTCACATCAGATCGCCTTTGACCGGGTTACTTGATCAGAGGCTAAACTTAAGGTAACTCGCCAATACCCAGCCTGTCCGTCGGCGTGGTAGCGGTTAAATCCAAATGACACGACTAAGTATGTAGATCTCTTCGTAGAGGATTTCCGGACGCGGGTTCGATTCCCGCCGCCTCCACCAGAACACTCAAAAGCCCTGATTTTTCAGGGCTTTTTTCTTTTAGTCCGACATTCTCGCAAATACTGACATCGACACTGACATTATGTAGCGTCGCGCGCATTTTGGCACATTTTCACGCCGCTTTTGTCACCTGCCGCGCCGGTCGCTTTGCTAGGGTATTGGCACAGCTAGCCGGTGCCACACCTTAGAACAATCCCCCCATCGCATCCGGCTCCCAGTTCAGTATCACCAGCTCCCTGCTGGTCTCCGGCGCGCCGTGCGTGTTGGCGGTGCTGTACTTGATATCCAGCCCTTCCATCCAGAAGCCCTTGAACGCCTCCCGTATGTCCGGATGGTCGTTAATGCTCACCATCACCTTGCCCTTGCAGCTACGCATGGCCTCGGCCAGTTGCTGGTATTGGTCAAAGTCGAACGGTACGCCGTAGCCTTCGGTTTGCCAGTACGGTGGGTCGGCGTAGAAGAAGGTATGCGGGCGGTCGTAGCGCTTCAGGCACTGCTGCCACGGCAGGTGCTCGATATTGGTACCGGATAGCCGCAGGTGCGCGGCGCTCAGGTTTTCTTCGATGCGGCACAGGTTGACCATCGGTGCGGTGGTGGCCGTGCCGTAATGCTGGCCTTCTACCTTGCCGCTAAAGGCATGGTGCTGCAGGTAGAAGAACCGCGCAGCGCGCTGGATGTCGGTGAGGGTTTCCGGCTGCGTCATTTGCTGCCACTTGAACACCTCGCGGCTGCTGAGTGCCCATTTGAACTGCCGCACGAACTCTTCCAGGTGATGCTGGATCACCCGGTACAGGTTCACCAGCTCGCCGTTTACATCGTTCAGCACTTCGCAGTGGGCGCGGCTATGGCGCAGGAAGTACAGCGCGGCACCGCCGCAGAACAGCTCCACATAGCAGTCATGCTTGGGGAACAGCGGGAACAGCTTGTCAGCCAGACGGCGCTTGCCGCCCAGCCAGGGGATGACCGGATTCGCATCCATCGGTGTGTCCTTGGCTTGGCGCTCGCGGGCGCTCTGTCGTTGAAAAGTGATTGATTGCACCGCAACGCGGGCATTTGATCGTGAGTCTGATGGCCAGCCCTTCGGCCAGCTTGCGATGGCAGGCATCGCAGCGCATGTCGTTTTTCATCTGCAAGTGTCAAAAATACCGCTAAACTTGCCGGGCTTTCAGCGCTGAAAGTGGCAGCCTAGGGGTGACTTGCAGGCTACATCTGCGGGTCAGCTAGCCGGTCGGGTGTTCGTAGCACCCGGCCGGTTGCTGTTCTCTGATTATTTCACTACACCTTCGTCTGGCTCGATGCTGCGTGCGCAGTGGCCTGGGTCGATTTGCTCCAGCAGCCGGCACAGCAAGCAGTAGCGCCACACACCTTGCTTTGCGCCTTTACCTGCACGGCTGCTGATGGTTTCGTCCTCGCTGCCGCCCATGGCGGCATTCAAGGTTTGGTCCGCCCCGACAAATACACGTACTGCACGGGTGCTACCCGCCAGCACCTGCAGCAGTGCCATCGCCAACGCCAACGCTACTGCCGTCAGGGCCGCCAGCCACAAGCCCAGCAGGATCAATCGCCCCATTGCACGGCCTCAATCTGGCTTGCCGCATCCGGCGCGTCCAGGTCGATAGCAGCCAGCACATCTTCCAGTGCCTGACGGCGGCCAATAATGGCTCCACTGGCGATGGCAAATGCGTCGGATTTCTCCCGCACCCTTGCGGCAAGCTCTGCCACGTCCAGGCCGCGTGCACTAGCGATGGCAGACAGTAATGGCACAGCCGCTGATACATCCTGCTCCAGGCTGCGTGCCTCGCGTTCTTGCTGTGGCCAGCTGTTGATCTCACGCTCCGGGTAGGCTGCCGTCAATGCCTGCAATGCGTTATTACTAGCGGCATTGATCAATGCCACCCCAGCCAGACGCAGCGCTTGCGGCTCTGGCGTCCCAGCCGGTAAAAACAGCTCCCCATCGTAGGTATCGCCGATGGCAACCTGCCCGACAGCCTCCACCACGTGGATACTCCCATCATCCCATTCGGCAAGGTCTGCACGTGTAAATAGCCAATGCACCTTGCCACCCACTACTTGCGCATAAGTTACGCCCGATTTTGCTTTAGCCATGTTCACCACTCCACGATGCACACACCGGCCCCGCCGGCTGCGCCATTCTGCCAATAACCCGCCGCCCGACCGCCACAACCACCCGCCCCATACCCCAGTGCAGTACCACTGGCGTGATAACTGGCATGCATGGCCGGTGCCAGGATATTGCCACCACCCACCGCGCCCAGCGTTTGCGCAGTACTCACATCCCCATCCGCCCCCCGTTCGGCAAATGGCCCACCACCCGCCGCCCCCCCATAACTGTGCGAAGGCTGGCATGCACCGCCAGCACCACCAGCAGCCGATAGTAGCGCTCCAAAGCTGCTGACCCCACCAGGCATACCATTACTGTTCGTGTAGTTCCCCCCACTGGCAGAACCTATTCCCTCCTGCCCGCCAGTACCGACTGTGACCGTGATGCGCTGACCCGGCACAACATCCAGAAACTCGCGGTACTTGACCTGGCCGGCACCACCACCAGCTGGCAAATAAGGGGTACCCATGATGGCACCCGCGCCACCGCCACCGCCGCCAGCAAGCGTGACGCAAACTCGGTGCACGCCCGCTGGGACAACAAACTGGCCTGTTGCCGTAATGTGCTGCACCTGTCCGCGCAGGGCATCAGTGATGCCATAGCCACTGACGGTGCTTGGCCGCTGTAGCGCCCCCCAGGCCAGCTGCTTGATGGCCGCCTCCAGCTGGTTGATTTCGTCTGGATCAGCTTCAACCCCGGCAGCTTCCAGAACAGATAACAGCTCGGCCTGCACATTACGGGTAGCGCTTTGCAATGCGTTTAGCCACAAAGCCGAAACGATTGTCCCCGGCTCACCCGTGGCCGGGTTACCGTCATGGAACATCCCGTCGGCTGTAGCAACGGGGGGCATTTTGTGCTGCATGGTTAAACCTCCTGATAAGCGAAATAAACAAAGGTGTGTGCGGGCTTCAGGTCCTTGAACAGCGCCTCCACCAGCACATCCCCAAACACAGTCAACCGCTCGCCTGCAGCAGACTGACCCACACGAAAACGGAACGCTTGGCTGCTAGCGCCATGCACGATGACCTGCCAGACCCACACAATGTCGGGCACCCATACGATGTCACCAGCACGGCCGGTACCTGCCCGTAGCGGCTGCGGCTCGCGGATGGTGATGCGGTAGCCCATCCCCTCGGCCAGCCGGGTGAAGTACGGAATGGACAGGCCGCCGGTTTCGGCCAGCTTGGCCAGTACAGCCTGCAGGCGCTGCTGGTAGCCGGCGTCGGCCGGCGGGGTGATATCGCAAACCCGCTCCCAGTCCGGCAACAACTGCTCGGGAAAATACGGAGTCACCGCCGCCGTTACCCTGTTGGCGCTGTGCTGGGCGGTGTCCAGCGCCTGGCCTTCGGCTGCCAGCTCGCCGGCCAGCGTCGGCGCGCTGGGCGTGTAGCTCACCGGCGGCAGCAGCAGGGCCAGCAGGTTGGCGTGGCTCATGGCATCAAGCCCAGGGTGACACTACCCAGGCGCACCCATTCCACCTTGCTGGCGTCCACCACTGGCACCACGTTGGCAGCTGGCAGCGACACGCTGCGGTCCACCACACCAGGCACCGCCGACACCAAGGCTTCGATGCGGCTTTTGATGGCAGGCTCGCCCGGCGCCAAGCTGGCAAAGTAGCCGGTAATGGCGGCCTGGATCAGCGGGGTAGCCACCGCCAGCGTGGTACCGGCCAGCTGCACCTGCGCGCTAACGTTGGCCGGTTTCTCGGTGGGTGCCAGCACCAGGGCGTTCTTGGCCGTGACCGGCCGCACGTCGTCGATATACGCCTGTACCGCCGCCACGGTGGCCGGCGACGGCAAGCCGCCGGCCGAGGTCACTACCACGTCTACCGTGCCCAGGCCACGACGCAGCGGGTACACGTAGGCAGCCGACACGCCCGGCACCTCCAGCGCCCAGCGGCGGTAGTCGTAACGGTTGCCACCGGCCGGCGGGCGGCGGATCAGCTCCAGCAGGCGCGCCAGCAGCTCGGCGTCGCTCTCTGCCTCCACGCCACCGCTCATGCTGGCCAGCAGCGCCTGGCTGCTGACGCCTGCCGGTGCGGCCATCAGCGTGGCCTGGCTGCCGGCTGGCAGGTTGGCCGCCGTACCGGCTACGTTGGCCGCAATGGCCACCGTGGCCCCCCCGGCCGCATCCAGCACCGCGCTGGCGCTGGTGGTGTAGCCCTGGCTGCCGGCCTTTACCGCCAGGCCAGCCGGTACCGCGCTACCAGGTACACCGTTTAACTGCAGCAGGCCGCTTGCGGCCACCGCCGGCTTGGGCTGCAAGCCGCGCAGGCGGGCGTGCAGCAGCAGGTAGTCGCGGTCGGCGGTGTCGGGGAAGATCTGGCGCACCATCCACGCCTGGTGCTGGTACAGGCCTTCCACCGCGCTGGCCACGCTGCTGGCGCGCAGGTAGAAGTCGCTGTCCGGGCCGGTGTCGGCATCGGGCAGCAGGTTCACCAGGTCGCGCAGCATGGTGTCGCGGAGGGTGGCGAAGGCAGGAATGGCGAACGGCATCAGGCCACCTTCACCGGGTGCTGGAAGGTCTGGGTGCGGCCACTGGCGTCCAGCACCTCGATGTGCAAGGCCAGGCGGCCGGGCTGGCGCTCGGTGGTCACGGCAATGCGCTTGGCGCGGCCGTCATCCAGTAGCGGCGCCAGCGCCTGCTCGGCGTACTGACGCGCCAGCACCGCCACCCTGGCCACGTCTTTCAGCCGCTGCAGCTCGTGCAGGCGGCTGCCCAGCGTCGGGTCTTGCCAGTAGCTGCCTAGCGGCGTGACCAGGCGCAGGTACACCGCGTTAGCCAGCGTGTCGGTGCGGCTGCCGCTGTAGTCGGCCGATTGGGGGGAGATGAAAGCGTCCATGCCCTGCAGTGTGCAGGGCATGGCATGGGGATGATGCTTGATGGACTTCAGTTACTTATTGCATGATCATAATCAGGATGGTGCTGCAGGAGGTGTCCTTGTAGCGATTCTTTCTGAAAATCATGGAGGAAAAATGGCTGAAATTGTCCCCAACCCATTCAATTCACACTATTGGTATCTTGTTCGCATAGCAATACCAAACTGTACTGCAGATTTTTTTCCAGCACTTAAACGGCGCGCTGAGGGGCATCAGAAAAGCCAATCGGAAGAAGAGCTAATCAGATATTTCGTCAATGCGGCAGAAGCCCTGAACAATTCTCTAGATTATTTCTATTGGGAGCATTTCGATAAAGACAAGCATGTGAGCGATGATAAGTTCTTTAAGAGTGCACGGAAGCAGTACCCAGAATTAGCCACCTTAGCTGACATTGCGAATGCATACAAACATGCCCAGCGCAATGGTAAGAAGGCTACAAACCCATCACTCGCAAAGGCTTCCCAGCTAGTAAATCCCGGCTGGTTTGAGGCTTATGCCAATGAGTACGGCCTACAGGGAAAGCTGCACAACCCTTCTGTCAAGGCAGAGTGGATCCAGTCGCTAACCGAAGCATACCAATTTTGGATGCAGTTTGTTAATGAAAGCCCTGAGGCTAAACAGATCAAAGAATCTTTTCTTAAGATGATGCTCAAAGAGCAACCGAGCAAGCCGTCAAACAAAGTCTAGCCGGTGTAGTCGACAGATTGGAGAAGGATAAGGGCAGCCATGCGCTGCTGGGCGCAGCGCATGGCGTGGGGGGGGGATTAGCTGATGGGGTTCAGTGGGGTGAATTTATTAGCAAGCTGCTCTTCCAGATGAGTCACTAAAGCAGTTACGTCCTTAATCAGGGCCAAAAGTGCTTCTGATCTGACAACGACATCCTGGCCTTCTTTATTAACTCCGTTGCGATGAACAATATCATTGCGAATAGCAACTGCTTCTCTCAAAGGATCGATATCAGCAAAATCGACGTCTAATGTATCTTTAAACATTGCTTTGACAGCAAAGAGTCGGTGCCATACGAAGTCAAGAAGCTCTTTTCTAACTTCTTCACGCAAATTATCCACCTTGATGAAAATGTCACGGAGACCAACCTTCTCATCTTTGTACTTCGGATAGGTAGACACGAACTTCTTGAAACTGTCGTGATGAGAAAAGACAAGTTGCATAAAGCGTTCACATAGATATGCCTCAAGCGCACCAATCACATTAGCATAAAGCATTTGCCTGTATTTATTAGAAAGACTTTCAGTAAAGCTCACTGATTCAAGTTGGAGAACATCTTCTAGATGTTCCTTAAGCTTAGCTTCTGCCTTTGAATAGTGAAGATCTTCTACAGAAAGATAATCCTCGTAATCAGCATTGTGATCATAAATCGGCGTCCAGTCTGTACATGTCTTTTCAAGCTCACTTACCAACTCTTCAATGTCTTCTTCTGAGGCAACTCCGCCAAAGTGATGCTGAAGTTCCTCGTCTGCATTACAAGGGCCACCAAAAATCCATTGGTAACCGCCTTCTGCCGTAATGTAGGGCAAGCTATTAGCAGGATCTTCAAAATTTGAAAGAAACCAGTTGCGCATATCATCAATAGTCGGCGTATTCTCCCGAACGCCGCGAGAGGACGTGCCGTCCTGATCAAAGAGGTCTCCCATTCACCGCTCCTGCAAAAAAATGACAAAGTCACTATACGCAGAACACTGCATGCAGGGCAACTACTGGACACCACCCAGTACCCCCTGGTGCCCCAGGAAGCTCTTGCCACCCGCCACCACATCACCGTCGGTGCTGTAGCTGCCACCGGTCTGCTGCACATCGCCGCTGAAGGTCGCGCCGCTGCCGCCCTGGATGGCCAAGCCGCCGTTGCCGGATAGCTGCTGTTGCACGGAGACCGCGCCGGTAAAGTGGGCCTGCGGGCTGTCGAACTGCATGCTTTCGGTGGCGGTCAGCGTAAAGCGTTTGGTGGTGCCGTCGATCTGGCCGTCTTTAAACACGAAGGTATCGCCAAAAGCGTTAAAGATGGCGGTCTCGCCTGGCTGCAGCTCCTTGACGCGGTACTGGCCGTTTTCGGTGGCGATGATGATGCCGTGGCTGGTGCGGCCACCTAGCGGCAGCACCACGATGGCGGTACCGGCCGGCGGCCGGCTAGTAAAGCCGAACTGCTGGAACAGCTCCAGATCCTGCAGCGGCTCCCCGGCCAGGCCTTCGCCCTGGATAAGCTGGCTGCCGGCACCTTCGCCGCTACGCTGCAGCACGCCACGAAACGCCTGGCGGATGCCGGACAGGGCGCGGCGGATGCGCTTGTCGATATCGCTGATCATGCTTAGTCCACGTCGATGGCGTCCAGGCCATCGTCCTTCTTCTTGCGCTTGGTGCGCTTTTTGTCACGCTTGTCCGGGTGGGCGTCCAGCACCCATACGCCGTCTTCTTTCAGCGTCAGCGTGGTGCGGCTGCCCTGGCCTTCGCCGCCTTGCAGCTTGCGCGCCATCAGAAAGAACACCCCGTCGATGCCGTGCGGCTCGCTGACCACGTGCACACGCTGGCCGGGCTGCCACAGCACGCCGTCGCTGGTGCGGTGGCCTTTTACCACTGCCGTCAGCGTCATGCCCTGCAGGCGGCTATCGGACAGCAGCTTGCGCGCCCTGGCGCGGGTGTCGGCCAGGCTGTCGGCGTCGCCGTCCTGCACGATGCGCGGGCGGTACACCGCGCAGCCGGGGTCGCGTACCGCCGACTTCAAGGCGTGGCGGCCGGCTTCCGCGTGGGTGCCGTGCGCCTGGCCCAGCACGGTGATGTCCGAATAGCGGCCGGCCATGCTGCGGCGGCGCTGCAGGCTTTGCACATTGTTGCCCTTGCCGTTTCGACGCAGTACCAGGCTGGCGACCGGTGGCGCGCTGTAGTCCGGGCCGCCCACCACCAGCGTGCCGTCCGGGTCGAACCACGGCCACAGGCCGTTAGCCTCGGCGGCGCGGGCCAGCACGTCCCAGGCGGTATCGCCCGGCTCGATGCTGACCTTGTCGCGGGCGCGGCCGGCCTGGCTACTGGCGATGCGTACCCGGCTGATGCCCAGCGGCTTCACCACACTGGCCACCACCTCGGCCAGCGTGGCCTGGCGGGCGGTAAACACCGGGGCGCTGCAGTCCACCAGCACCGCCGCATGGTCGCGGCCAGCCAGCGCCAGGGTGTGGCTGGTCTTGCTGACCAGCTCGTCGATATCGTCGATGCGGCCGGTTAGCACCACGTCGCGGCCAACCATCAGCACCACCTCGGCCCCTTCCACTACGCCGGCCGGCAGCTGGCCATCGGGCAGGCCCAGCTGCAGCTGCCAGGCGTCGGCGGCCTGCAGCAGATCGCTGTCGATGTCGTAGTGCTGCCACTTGCTGTGTGCCTTGCCACCTATCAGCAGCGTGACGTCATTATGCTGCGTAGCCATTCAGCACCTCGCCGGCCGGGATGAAGTTGGGGTGCACCAGCTGCGGGTTCAGCCTGGCTAGCTCGCTGGCGCGGGTGTAGTCGCCGTACCAGCGGAACGCCAGCAGGTGCAGGTTGGCCGCAGCGTCTACCCGGCGCTGGATCAATGGCGGGCGCAGCGTCAGCACGCTGGCGGTGGCGGCCTGTACCGCGTAGGCGGTGCTTTTTAACGCCTCGGTCACCGGGCGGGCGGTTTCTATATCAAAAGCAGCGCGATGACTGTCGATGGCTTGCTGCAGCGCACCACGCACGTCGCCTGCCAGCGTTTCCAGCTGCGACGGGGTGAGCGTGGGCTGCTCGACCTCGGCCGCCAGTACGTCGGCCGCCACCTGGGCCAGCGTGGTGGCAGCGGCCGCCTGCAGTAGTGCGGTGACTGCCTGCAGGTCGGCCGGGGCAATGGCCACCGGCGTGGTGGTGGTCGCGCTGTCGGCCGTACTGTTGCCAACCTGGCCAGGCTGGCCGGCAAACAGGCTGCCCGGCTGCACATTGCCGCTGGCTACGCGACCGGGCAGCTGCACCACGGTACCCAGCTGGCCAGTCAGGCTTTTCCAATCAGACATGATCACGCCGACGTCGAAGCCGCGCAGGTCGGCCATGCCGGATAGCAGGCCCACCACGTCGGCGGCAAAGGCACGCGGGTAGTCGATCAGTTCCAGCCCGGCGCTGATATAGCCCTGCACCTGGCTGCGCAGGCCGCCCAGCGTACTGGTCAGCACACTGCGCAGTGCATTGATTCGGTCAAACTGGCCGGCCGCCTTAGCTGCCGCCGTGGCCTTGGCGAAGGCGTCGGTAGCGGCCACCATGCCAGCCGCTGCCGGCAGCTTCACCTGGGCAGCCTGCTGCGCAGGCAGCTGGCGGCTGAAGAACGGCTGGCTGGTGGTGTGCTCGGCAAACTGCAGCGCCACGCGGCAGCTGTCTACCTCGTCGGCGCTGTGCTCTACCTGGTAGTCCAACAGCTGCGCCTGCTGGATGCTGCCGTATACCGGGTGCACCAGCTCGCCAGCACCGGGCTGGTCCAGCACCGCCAAGAACGCCTGCAGGCGGGTGTCGTAGTCGTCGCCAAAGAACACCGCCTGCAGGGTGAACTGCCGCGGCTTGCGGCCCAGGTCTTCCAGGTCTGCACCGTCCTGGTACGGGTATTCGTGCTGGGCGATATCGCGCCTGGCACCGTCCTGGGTGGCTTGGCAGTCGAACACCACGCCCCGAAAGCTGGCGTCCAGCAAGTTGTCTTTCCAGGCCATCAGTTCCTCCTCGCAGTGAGCGTGTTTTGCTGGTTGACGGTGGCCACCAGGTCATTGCCCTGGATGCGGAAATCGCCCTTTACCTGCAGCTGTACCTGCACGGGCTGGTTAGCCGCCTGTTGCATCTTCAGGGCTGCTGCATCCAGCTTGTTACCGGCGCTGACGGCGCTTTGCACCAGGCCAAGCTGCGGGATGGGGGCTGCGCTTGTCGGGGCATTGCGCTTTATCGGTGACGTGGTGGCCAGGGCTTTCTCGTCCTGCCCGCCATGGGTGATGTCGTACAGCCAGGTACCCAGCGTGCGCTCCTTGCCGCCATTGGTGGCGGTCAACACCCCCGTGATACCTGTATTGATTGCGGTGCCAGTCGCGTAACCCGCCACACCGGCCAGGGCAACGCTGCCTCCGGTTTTGAGTGCGCTACCCATACCGGCCAGACGACCGGCTCCTGGCAGCCCTGCCGCACCGCCTTTGCCCATCATCAGCATGGGGAGTGCTGCCGCGCCGGCCGCTGCTGCCAAAGCGCTGATGGCCGTCGTCGCCCCCACCAGCGCGGTGGATAAGCCCGGATACTCTTTGGCGTAGTCCACCAGCTTGAGCTTGGTATCGCCCACGGTTTCGGACAGGCCTTTCAGTGCGTCAAACTGTGCCTCGGCAAACGCGTTGCTGGCCTGCTGCCCCTTGTAGGCCGCACTCTCATTGATCAGCGCAAAATTGGTATCCGATGCCTGGCCGGGCTTGGCAGCCATAATCTTGCGTTCGTTCTCCGCCTGCTGCTGGCGGTTGTTCAGGTAGGCCAGCACGCCCATCAGCTCTTGCTGGTCGGACGAAATCTTGCCCACCACCGCGCCCTGCAGGATCTGGGCCATGCTGGCCAGCGTGGCTTTCTGTTCCTCGCCAGTGGTGGTTTCCAGCCGCGCCTGCAGCTTGCGGTAGGCCGTGTTCTGGTTCAGCAGGCCATTGATGGTGTCGCCAAACACGTCTACAGCGTCCTTACCGCTCTTGGCACCATCAATCAGCTGCTGCCGCCAGTTGACGCCCACCTTTTTAAAATCGCCGGCGGTTTCGCTGGCGTTCAGCTTGGCCAGAAAATTGACCACGTTGTTACCGGCCTGGTCTTTGCTGCCAGCGGCCACCACCGCGCTCTGGTTCAGCGCCACCAGCTTGGCCAGCCCCTTGTCACCGCTCATGCCGGCCATGGAGGCGTTGGCCATCTGTTGTGGCAGCCACTTGGCCATGTCTTTCATCTCGAAGCCGCCCAGCTGGCCGCCCAGCAGCGCCATTTCCAGCGCCCGCGCCGGGTCCTGGATGTTGAAGGTCTTGCGTGCCTTCAGCGCGATATCTACCAGCTCGTTGGGGTTGGCGTTACCGGCCGTGGCGTACTTCATCACCACCGGCAGCATGTCGAATGCGGCTTTGCGGCCGGCGTCGCCTTCGCCCAGGCTACCGCTGGCTATCATGTTGTCTAGTGCCTCGGCCGCTGCGTCGCGGTTGCCACCAGAATGGCGGATGACGTTGCGCATCTCGTCCATGCCAGCTCGGCGGCCAGCCAAGTCGCGGTCGGCATAGGCCGTGTTGGTCATATTGCGCAGGCGCAGGTCGTAGTCTTCGATACTGGCCAGCGGGCGGTTCAGCACATAGGCCGCTGCTGCCACACCGCCACCGATAGCGGCAGTGCCACGGCCAACCTTGCCGAGGCGGCTTTCCTGCTCGGCCACGCCTTGCAGCTCGCGGCGCAGCCCTGCCACCTTGTCGCGCATGGCCTGAAAAGCACGGGCCTGCCCGGATGCCGTCAGCTGGCCGGTGCGCAGCAGGCGGCTATAGGCCGCCTCGGTCTGCCGGATCTCGCGCTGTATGGTCTGCTCGGCACGCATGCCCAGCTGCTGGCGGGCGGCGTGCATGCGCTGGCTTTCACGCGACAGGCCCACCACGGCGCGTTCGGCTACGTTGGCGTCGGTGGCCATCTTTGCCAGTGCGCTGGCACCCGCTTTACCGGCCTGGCCAATAGCCTGCCCGGCAGCACCGGCTTGCCGGTCTATCTGTTGCAGCGCACGCAGCAGCGGGCGGCTGGCTTCGTCCCTGGCACGCAGTACCAGGGCGGCTTCCAGTTGTCGGCTCATTCGCGTTGACCTTTCTTCTTGCGCTGGCTCTTGATGCGGCGGCTGGTGCCGTCAGACGTGCCAGACGTAGTTTGGGCAGGCTGCGTGTTGCCATACAGTCTGCCCAGGGCGTCCAGATATGCTTCCAGCTCGACGGCGTTCAGCTCGCGGGCGTGCTGCTCGCTGATGCCGTGTTTGCCAAGGGCGAGGATGGCAAGCCGGAGTCCGGCAAGCTGTCGCTCGGCCGTTTGCGCTTTTTTTTAAGCTCGTCACGGGCGGCGGCCAGGGTATCGAAGTCTTCGTCCACCATGCTTTCCAGCAGGGCAAAGTCGATGGCCTCGGCCGGGATGTCGCCCAGCCTCACCAGGCAGCTGGCCAGCATGGCGGTGTTCAGGCGCAGCATGCTGCCGCTGCCGTGCGTTTCCAGCGCCTGGATGTTGTCGGCCACGGTGGGCAGGCGCAGGGCAAAGTCGTAGTGCAGCTGGCCGCTGTCGGCCGGGTACTCCACGCCGTACTGCAGGCTGCCGGTTTCGGTACGTATCATCGTTTACTCCTTGCCTTTGCTCAGTGCGGCCATCTTGATGTCGCGGCGCGCTTCGTTGTCCACGCTGTATTTCTCGCCGGTTTCCAGCGTGAAGCAGTCGCGGTAGCTTTCGCGCTTGCCGCCCGCGCTGGCCGGGTAGATCACCAGCTTGGCACCTTCGATGGCGTCCCAGTCGATGTCACCGGTGAGCGGGATGACCACGGTGATGGACAGCTCGTATTCGGCAATGCCTTTGGCGAAGCCTTTGGCACGGCCGGTCTTGTTCATGGTTTTCACCAGCTTGCGGCCGGTTTTGGTGGTGACGTTGAGGTCGACGACTTCTACTTCCTTGCCGTCTACCTCCAGCACGATGGCACCGGCGTATTCTTCCAACATGGTTGGCTCCTTTTATGGCTGCTTGGCCAGCTGGCTGCACAGGGCATAGCCCATCAGCGGCCACAGTTTGGCGATGGCGTTGGCGCGGGCAATCTGGCGGCCGTCTTCTGGCTTGAATTGCTGTGCGCTGGCGCAGGCGCTCTCGCCGGTGACGATGAAGCCATTGCGCAGCTGCAGCACGCAGAAGGTCAGCAGCTGGGTTCTGGCCAGAAACCAGCCCCCCTCCGGGCACACGTGCACGCTATTGCCGTGCTGCATGGCGTCGCTGGCAATGAAGTAATGCTCGCTGAGGATGCCGGCCTCGATATCTGCCAGCGTGATGCACGGCGCAGGCGAGGTGCTGCCCTGCAACGGTGCCGGGCTCACGCTGGCATCGGCGTATTTTTCCAACATGGCGGGTTCTCCTGGTACGGGGTGGCACGGCCACCCCTTGGGCTTACAGCAACAGGTCGATGCGGCCGGCAATCACGTGCAGGCCGTTGACCACGTCGCACGGAATCTTCAGGTTCAGGCGGTTCACGTCCTGGCTGTCGCGCTCGGCCAGCAGGCCGTCCTTGTTGGCCTCTACCGCTTCCACGATCTCCAGCTCTTCCAGCTTCACCAGCACGTCCAGCGCCTCGCTGCGTACTTTGGCCGGTGTGCGCTCGGATAGCTTTTCACGCGGGAAGCGCAGCGAAATGCGCTCACGCACTGCCTTGCGCACGTAATCCAGCGTGCGGATGGTGGTGACGTCCAGCAGCGATACGTCGGCCACACCTTGCGGGTCTTTGGTATAGGTGGTGAGGGCGCGCACGATCTGCACTTTGTCACCGGGGCCGACTTCCAGCGGCGTCAGGCCGTTGGCCAGCGCGTTTTCCTGCTCGGTACGCATGGGCTGCGCGGTGATCGCCGTTACGTCCAGGCCGGCCAGCGGCAAGGTATTCAGCGGGCGGGCCGGGTCTTCCTCGCTGGCCAGTACGGCGGCGTAGGCAGCGGCAATCTCGCAGGGCAGGCACAAGCTGCCACGGTGCCAGGCACCACTGATGCGGCCGCTGTTGATCTGGCCGGCCAGCGTGGTGCCGGTGGCCAGCGTACCGGGCCAGCCAAACGCGCCAACAGCACCACGCTGTTCCAGCGGGCCGGACACAAAGTCCAGGTGCGTGCGCAGCGCGGTCAGGTGCGCCTGGGTAGACAGCGGCGCAGCGATAATGTGATGACCGGCACCAGCCACCGCCGCCAGCGCACTGGCGTAGTCGGGGTCGACTGCCCCGCCCACCATGGCGTTGACCAGGTGGGTAATACCGCCGGCGCTGCACCAGGTGGATACCGGAATGGCGTTGCCCTGCGCGCCCTTGTGCCGGGCGGTGAGGACCACCGAATGGCCGGAACTGGTGATTTGTGACGGCACGTTAAACGGCAGGCTGGACGACGACAGCGGCACAGCTGTGGCCAGCACCGGCAGGTCCTGCGCGTTCAGCAACGTGGTGAGCTGGATGGCGATGTCGCTGGCCAGCATGCCGGCGCTGATGCCCAGGCTGACGCTGTTATTGCCTACCGCCACCTGGATCTGGCCGCTGGACGTGGCCGTGCCGGCCAGCAGGACGCCGCCCACGGCTGCCACGCTGCCCGGCGCATCCTCTACCGCCAGCAGGGTGAGCTGCAGATAAGGGTTGGCCGTAATGGCCGCACGGGCCATGCGGTGGGCGTAGGAACCACGGCCAAACAGCTGGGCTGCCTGCTCGTCGCTGAATACGTCCACCGGCATCAGGGCCGGCTGGCTGCCGCTGGCCAGCTTTTGTGCCAGGCACAGCAAGCGCTGCGGGTTGCCCGGCAGCGTGCGCACCGCCAGCCTGGTGTTGAACTCGAAGTATTTGCCCGGCTTGCGAATGCTGGACGGGATGCCATCAAAGGCGATATTGGCGCTGGCCATCAGGCGGCTCCTTTGGTTTTGGCGGGGCTTTTGGCCTGCTCTGCCGTGACGTCCCGCAGGTCACCATCGGCAATCATGCGCAGGTAATAGGCGCTGGGCTGCACGTCCTGCGCGGCCTGGTCGGTGATGTACTCACGCGGCTGCTCTTCCTTGGGCACCTGCAGCCCCTTGGCGGCAATGACTTTCATGCTTCACTCCTGTCGATGAGGTCCTGGGCGTCGGGCTGGCCGTCGTCCGGGGCGAGGTGGTAAGTAAGGCCGGTACGCAGCCAGGCCGGTGCCGGGTTTTGCAGCTGGCCGCCAAACTGGCCAAAGATGGCGTCCGGGCTATCGGGTGTGGTGACTTCGGGCCAATGGCCGCATGGCAGGATGTCTTCCACCCAGCTGGTGGCAAACTCGCAGGCAAATACGCTGAAGGCGTCATCGTTCAGGCGGGTGTTGTACAAAGTGCGTACCTTGCCCGCCTGCAGCGGCGATATCGCCAGCGCCATGTCCTGGCCAGACAGCAGGCGGCGCACGGCTTTCACCAGCTGGTTGCTGCCCACCTGGCCTGGCAGGCTGCCACCCTGGCGCCCGGCCTGTTGCACCAGGTTGCGCTCGCCCACCATCACCACAAACTGCGCGCCAACCTTTTGCTGGCTGCGGCTGGTGCTGGCCTGCCGCGTGTCATTAATGCCGCCAAAGGTGACCCATACCGCCGGGAAGGCGCGGATGACGCGGGCCAGATCGTCGTCCAGCTCGCCGCTGTAGCTGTCTACCTGGCGCACCATGCGGCCCAGGCCAGCCTGCAGGCGGGTGATGATGGCGCGCTCCACGGCGGTAATCATCAGTACGCCCCCGAGGCGCGGCTGAACACGCTGCCGGCCGACAACAGCTGCACGCTGTTGTCCGAGGTGGCGGCCACCTCGCCGGACGGCATGCCGCCCAGGCTGACCTTGCCGCTGGCCACGTGCTCCAGAAAGCGCACCGCGTCGCGGTAGCGGTCGCGGATGTCGTCGCTGACCAGGGTGCTGCTACCGCACAGACGGTAACGGGCAATGTCGCAGGTGTAGCCGGTGAGGATGCGCGGTGCCGGGGCTAGCGGCAGCGGGTAGCGACCGGCCAGAAAGCCGTCCACCTCTGCCGCCGCGTCGGCCAGCGCGATGGCCAGCACGCTGTCGTCCGCCTGGCCGCTGCGGCTGCGGTCGGTCAGCATCACCACTTCGTTCAGGCCGAAGCGGGCTTCCATGTCGGTGCGGGTGGCGTACATGGTCAGCCCTCCGCATCCAGCCGGATGGCCTGCACGACCAGCATCGGCTCCTGGCAGAGCTGCGCCAGCTGCTGCTGGCTGAGTTCTGCCAACGGCAGCGTGGTGGCGCTGCGGGTAAACACGAAGCCGGCGCGGCGGAAGGTGTCGCACTTGGCCACCACCTGGATGGCGTCGGGGCTAAAGCTGCCAGCCACCGTATCGCCACCGTCAGTGGTTAGCAGTACCGGGTCGGCAGCTGGCGGCTGACCCTGCTGCACCGCGCTGTCAGCCGTGGTTTGCGGTGCACCGGCAGTGCCGTCTTTCTTGCTTTTGCTTTCAGGCATGATGACGCTCCCTTATGCCACGCTACCGTCAGAGCCGTAGGCCAGCTGCCAGAAGCCGTAGCCACCGGCGGCGCGGGCCTCGGCACCGAACTGGTACTTTTTGCGGCTGAACACGTTGTCGGCCTGCGGGTCGGTCTGCTCTACAAACACCGGCTTTTTGCGCTCCTGGTAAATGAACGGTTTAACCGGCTTGGTGGTATCCAGCAGGAACCAGGCGTCGTCCGAGGTCAGCCACGGTGCCACCACCACCTTGGCGGTGTTCTTGTACGGGTTGGCCTTGCCGTCTTCCAGGCGGTCTACCGTCATCAGCGCGTTGGCTTCGTCTTCCAGCGCGGGCGGCACCAGCAAGATGTTGGGGGTGATGTTCAGTGGGCGGCCTTCGTCGTCCTTGAACTTCTTCATGGTGGTGCGCCCTGCGCCATAGCTGGCTTTGGCTGCTGCCAGGCTGGCCGCCGACAGCTTCTTGCTGCCCTTGTTGGATACCGATTGGCCATTGACCGGGTGGTCGGTGTCGAAGAAGTACTGGCCGTCGTAGCACGGCGTGCTGAACGCCTTGTTGACCAGGTCGAACACGATTTCATCCGGCAGCTGCTTGGCAGAAAAGCCGGCCATCTGCGCCTGCGGCGCGTAGATGCCCAGGTTGTCGTCTTCGATGTCGTTACGGTCTACCTCGACCGTGGCTTCCCAGTCGTCGTTGGTGATGCTGTAGCCGGATGCCGACAGCGCCTTGACGGCCTTGTCGCCTATCCATTTCTGCATGCGAGGAAAGCCGGACAGCCACTTGTAGTCGTTGGAGCGTGCCGTGGACGGCACCACCATGGCTACGTCCTGCCACTGGTTGGGTGCCGCATCGAAAGCATTGTTGAAGGTGGTCTTCAGGTTGACGAAGATCGCCTTGAGGGTGGAGGCATTCACGATCATGGTGGTTTCCTTAGATGACCCACACGCCGTCGGTGTCCACACCGACCACCAGGCCAGCGGGCGAACGGGTGTTGGTGCCGTGGGTACGGGCAACGGTCTGGTTGTCGACGATGTAGCAAGGGCGGCCCAGGCTGGCCTGGGTCACCGGGTCGCCGGCGTCGTTCAGCCACTTGAAGGCACGGCCGCGCTGTACCAGCACGGTGGCGGCACCATCGGCACCGGCACTGTTGTCGATGCTGATATCTGCCATGCCCAGGTAAGCCAGCGTGGCAGCGGTGATGCCCGGGGCGGCAAACCCGCTGGCGTTGGCCACCACCAGCGTGCCGGCCGGGATCTTCACGCCGGCCGCCACCGGCACGGCCAGCAGCTGGCCGTCCTTGTGCGGTGTATTACGGTCTTGGTTGGTTGCAGCCATGGGTTTACTCCTTGAAAGCGGCAGCCACGGCAGCCGGGTCGTTACCGAACATGTGGCATACCGCCAGCGTGGTGTCGTCCAGCGCGGCAGTGTTGGCGGCTACCGGTGCCTGGCCGCCGGTCTGGGTGCCACTGAGCGCGGCGATTTTGGGGGCGGTGTCCAGATAGCCCTGCAGCGCCGGCAGGTTGCCCTGGCCCAGCTCACGCGCCCATTGCTCCTGTGCCGGCAGCAGGCGGCCGTCGGACAGCGCAGCCACCACCAGCTCGTCTACCTGGCGGCCGGCCAGCTGGCCGCTCAGGGCGGCGACCTGGTTCTGCAGCTCGCGCATGGTGTCTACCGACACAAAGCGTGCCGGGTCTGCCTGGTTGGCCGACAGTGCAGCAATGCGTTGCTGCTGCTCTGCCAGCATGGCCGGCAGGTTGACGCTGGCAGCGGCCGTGCCCTGGCCGGCAGACAGCTTCTCTACCAGCTTGGTCAGCTGGGCCTTGATGTCGTCGACGGTGGCACCGACGGGCAGGTTGAGCAGCCAGCGCAGCTGCTCGGCAAGTTCTTCCATGTTGTTGTCCTCCTTGGACGGGGTGGCGGCGGGAAACAGGCGCGACAAGGCTGCCACCCCGATGTCGGGTAGCTCGTCCAGCGCGGGGTTGTTGGTGAGGGCGACATGCAGCAGGCCGGTAACGCGGCCCTGGCTGTCGTAGGTAAAAACCGGGGACAGGTAGCGGTATTCCTTGGCCACGATCATCGCGGCGGCGGCGGCGGTCCACTCCACATCGGTGGCGTACAGGCCGTCGGGCCGCCATTCCAGCGAGCCAAACCAGCCGCTCGCCGGTGCCGGCTTGCCGTTGTCAGCGGCACGCAGCGTCTGGTGCTCGTAGTCGATCACGTAACGGGTAGCACGCCGGCTGGCCTCGGCCACCAGCGGTGCGGCCAACGCGGCCGTCAGCGTCCAGTGGCTGCAGCTGGCATCCGCGACGTTGCCTGGGCGGCCGTCGCGGGCGCTGAAGTTGCCGGCGGGCAGCAGCTTCAGCGTGCGCGGTGCCTGGCCGTCAGCGGTGCTGATCAGCGCGAGGTCTACCGTCAGGGCGGCGATGTGGGAGGTTTGATGTGCCATGCCCCGCATTGTGCGGGGCATGGTGAGGGGGGATTAGCTGATGGGGTTCAGTGGGTTACACGAGATAACAGTGAGGAAACGTACGAAAGGAATGAGAACGCTTTAAGGCTGTTTTCTTTGGTTGCATAGCTACAATCGTGCCCATGCAAAACCATATTTCTATTTAATCCACCCTTCCACTTTTTCCCAGGTAGCACAATTGGCAGCTCGCTTGAGAGTGGGGACCATAAAATCCTGTCCACAATTGACCTACCTGATTCAGATTCACCAATTTTATTTACATTAGGCCTGTAGCCTTCTCTCTTTGAATTCTTGAAATTAGAAAACAATTCATGGTCCACATCATGAGCTACGCCATCAGCCTGGATTAGAAAAATAGGCACTGAGAGTTCATAATCTCCATTTTTATGGGCTCGCACCGCTGATTGTATAAATTCCGCACGATGTGAATGTCTTTTCATTAAAACGTGCGACAGATCTAAAATTGACTCTTCGTACACACTTTCAAAGGCAGCGCCAACATAAGATACGATATCCATCGACTGATCATGCCTAGCTAGAAGCGATGATATCTTAGAGAGCCGAGATCTAAGATCTAAACTCACAAACCAAGACAAATCCGATAAAATATTGAATAAATCAGAGATATTTGGCCTGCCAAAGATAAAGTTAAAAAAGTTAGCAACAGCTGCCTCCGCATTTACTTCGCAATCCCCATACAATCCATCTGAGCGGATAGATTTATTATAAAATTCCTTCCATTCATGATATGCAGCGTCTCTTTCAGCCAGCCTTTTTACAGGTTCGGCTAGGTCTGCTACCCTGCCAAATGAGGATATTGCATTGGCATGAAACATCTCTGACGGCAGGCCATATCTCCCGTTTGACATCCCACCTGATAGCTCTGTTGCTGCTGATAAACCCGGTGGTTGTGCAAAACCTTCCAGCGCCAATCCATACCTACTCTTAAGAGCCTCAAGTGCGGATGCAACACCAGCAGATGGTTTCAACGCATCCAAGGCCAACCCATACTGCACTGACCTCATTGCCTTGGAAGCCTCAAGTGCCACCGCGAGATCCTTACTCCTAAAGGCCTCAAGTGCGGATGCAATACCAGCTGATGGTTTCAACGCATCCAAGGCCAACCCATACTGCACTGACCTCATTGCCTTGGAAGCCTCAAGTGCCGCCGCGAGATCCTTACTCCTAAAAGCCTCAAGTGCGGATGCAACACCAGCAGATGGTTTCAACGTATCCAAGGCCAGCCCATACTGCACTGACCTTATTGCCTTGGAAGCCTCAAGTGCCGCCGCGAGATCCTTACTCCTAAAAGCCTCAAGTGCGGATGCAATACCAGCTGACCCATACTGCACTGACCTCATTGCCTTGGAAGCCTCAAGTGCCGTCGCGAGATCCTTACTCCTAAAAGCCTCAAGTGCGGATGCAATACCAGCTGACCCATACTGCACTGACCTCATTGCCTTGGAAGCCTCAAG
>NZ_VMTV02000519.1 GCF_007644035.1 Vogesella mureinivorans
GGCGCGCACCTCGGCGCCGGCGCCGCGGGCGACCGCCGGCGGCAGGACGCCGGCGCAGGAGGGGAAGCTGGTCATCAGGATCGGGCGCAGGCGCAGGCGACAGGTCTCGACCGCGGCATCGACGATGCTGCGGCCCTGCGCTTCCAGGTCGCGGGCGAACTCGACGATAAGGATCGCGTTCTTGCAGGCCAGGCCCATCAGCACGACCAGTCCGATCTGGGTGAACACGTTCATGTCGATGATGGTGGGTGGTGCCGCCGTCATCGGATTGATCCAGCCGAGTCCTATCTGTGCGCCGAACCACAGGCCGTTGATCAGGTTCAGCACCCAGATGCCGCCGAAGGCAGAGAGCATGCACATCG
>NZ_VMTV02000616.1 GCF_007644035.1 Vogesella mureinivorans
GGAACTGGAACGCATGGCGGAACGCCGCTACGCGATCTGGAGCATGCTGGCCGGCATGCTGCTGGGCCTGCTGGCGCTGGCGATCGGCATCCTGACCGCAGCGCCGCCCGGCTGACCGGAGACTTCGCCCCCGCCATGACCGCCGCCAGCTCGATCCGCATCTATCAGACCGCCGAGCATCCCTGCGGCTACTGGCCGGATCGTCGCGCCCGCGACATCGTGCTGGACCCCGACAGCCGCGCACTGCCGGCGGTCTATCCGGCGGCGCTGGCGCAGGGCTTCCGCCGCTCGGGCGGCCATGTCTATCGTCCGCAGTGCGACACCTGCATGGCCTGCGTGCCGGTGCGGATCGACGTCCGGG
>NZ_VMTV02000399.1 GCF_007644035.1 Vogesella mureinivorans
GGGCGAGGTCGCGATGTTGCCCTTCATGCTCTGGCCTGCCGGAGACTACGCGCTCGGCATGCATCAGGGGCAGATCATTACCGTCGGTTTCCTGCCCTGGCAGCTGTTCACCTACGGCTTCATGCACGGTGGCGAGACCCACCTGCTGTTCAATCTGCTGGCGCTGTGGATGTTCGGTGGTGATGTCGAGCGCGTGCTGGGGCCGCGCCGCTATCTGCTCTACGTGCTCACCTGCATCGTCGGTGCGGGCCTGATCCAACTCGTGGTGTCGACCCTGGCCGCGCAGGGCGGCGAACCCTATCCGACCGTGGGTGCCTCGGGCGGCGTATTCGGCGTGCTGCTGGCCTTCGGCATGGCCTTT
>NZ_VMTV02000908.1 GCF_007644035.1 Vogesella mureinivorans
GGCCTGTGCAGTCTGCGTTTGATGGACGACCAGCGCTTCCCCTGGGTGCTGCTGGTGCCTCGGCGCGCAGCGGTGCGCGAGCTGTTCGAGCTGTCCGCCTTCGACCAGGCCGAGCTGCTGATCGAGCTCAACCATGCCGCGCGCGCGCTCAATGCCGTCGCTTCACCGTACAAGCTCAACATCGGTGCGCTCGGCAATATCGTCGAGCAGCTGCACGTGCACCTCATCGCTCGCCAGCGCGACGACGCTGCCTGGCCCGGGCCGGTCTGGGGCAGCGGCGCGCGCCAGTCCTATGCACCCGGGGACGCTCGCGTCCTGATCGCGCGCCTCATCACCGCGCTCGATGCCACCCGGGCCTGCG
>NZ_VMTV02000949.1 GCF_007644035.1 Vogesella mureinivorans
GTGAGGTAATCGTCGGCGCCGCAGCGCAGCCCGGCCACGCGCTCCTGCACGCTGCCCATGGCGGTGAGCATCAGCACCGGCAAGGCGAGGCACTCGGCGCGGATCTGCTGGCACAGCTCCATGCCTGACTGCCCAGGCAGCATCACGTCGAACAGCGCGAGCTCGAAGCCACCCTGCCGCAGCAGCGGCAGGGCGTCTTCGGCACTGCCGACGGCGGTCGGCGTATAGCCCTCCGCGCGCAGGCCGCGCAGCAGGAAGTCGGCGACACGGGCGTCATCCTCGACGATCAGCAGAGTCTTGCTCATGGGCCGACCTCTGCCGCGCCGATGGGCAGCGCGATGCTGGCGCGCAGACCGCCGCC
>NZ_VMTV02000734.1 GCF_007644035.1 Vogesella mureinivorans
AGCAGCTGGGCGATCCCCTCCCCCAGCGTGCGGTTGATGGAGCTGAACAGGCGGTTTTTGGCTTCGTAAAGCTTAATAGTGCCCATGACGCGCTGGTTTTCACCCCGCAGGGGAATGACCAGCGTAGAGCCGAGTTTGCACTGCGGATGCAGGGAACAGCGGTACGGCACTTCATTTCCGTCGGCATACACCACTTCACCCGTTTCAATAGCGCGCAGGGTATAGGCCGAGGAGATCGGTTTGCCCGGCAGATGGTGGTCGTCGCCGGTACCGGTAAACGCCAGCAGCTTCTCGCGATCGGTAATCGCCACGGCTCCGATATCCAGCTCTTTATACAGCACCTGCGCCACCTTCATACTGT
>NZ_VMTV02000977.1 GCF_007644035.1 Vogesella mureinivorans
GGCCAATGCCCGCCTACTTCGCCATGACTCGGTTCATGGCGCCTTCAACGGCACCGTCGAAGTCGATGGCAACGACCTGATCATCAACGGCAAGCGCATCCAGGTCACCGCCGAGCGCGATCCCGCCGCCCTGCCGCACGCCGCCAACGGCGTGGACATCGTGATGGAATGCACCGGCTTCTTCACCAACAAGGCCGGCGGCCAGAAGCATCTCGACGCCGGCGCGAAGCGCGTGCTGATCTCGGCGCCCGCCAAGGAGGTCGACCTGACCGTCGTTTACGGCGTCAATGACAGCCAGATCACCGCCGATCACCGGATCATCTCGAACGCGTCCTGCACCACCAACTGCCTCGCGCCCTTT
>NZ_VMTV02000906.1 GCF_007644035.1 Vogesella mureinivorans
CGCACGCTGACGCTCGACAACGTGCCGCGTGCGCTCGCCAACTTCGATACCCGCGGCTTCATCAAGCTGGTCATCGAGGAAGGCAGCGGACGGCTGATTGGCGTACAGGTGGTGGCCCCGGAAGCGGGCGAACTGATCCAGACGGCTGTTCTCGCCATTCGCAACCGCATGACGGTGCAGGAACTAGCCGACCAGTTGTTCCCCTACCTAACGATGGTCGAGGGCTTGAAGCTCGCGGCGCAGACCTTCAGCAAGGACGTGAAGCAACTGTCCTGCTGCGCCGGATAAGGAAAAGGAGGTGTTCGATGAACGCCTACACAGTGTCCCGACTGGCCCTTGAGGCCGGGGTGAGCGTGCATAT
>NZ_VMTV02000042.1 GCF_007644035.1 Vogesella mureinivorans
TCGCCTTGAGCCGGATCCGATTCTTCTGGTCCGCCCTGGGCCTGGTCCTTGGGTTTCGTTAAAGAGCGTCGGGGGTGGGAGCATAGGTCCCACCCCCCGGGTGCAAGCCCGCTATCGTATCACTGGATGATCTTGGCGACAACACCGGCGCCGACGGTACGGCCGCCTTCGCGGATCGCGAATCGCAGGCCCTCTTCCATCGCGATCGGGGCGATCAGCGTCACCACCATCTTGATGTTGTCGCCCGGCATCACCATCTCGACGCCCTCGGGCAGCTCGCAGGCACCCGTCACGTCGGTCGTGCGGAAGTAGAACTGCGGACGGTAGCCTTTGAAGAACGGCGTGTGACGACCACCCTCGTCCTTCGACAGCACGTACACCTCAGCTTCGAACTGGGTGTGCGGCTTGATCGAACCCGGCTTGCACAGCACCTGGCCACGCTCGACGTCGTCACGCTTCGTGCCGCGCAGCAGCAGACCCGCGTTGTCGCCCGCCTGCCCCTGGTCCAGCAGCTTGCGGAACATCTCGATGCCGGTGACCGTCGTCTTGGCCGTCGGGCGGATGCCCACGATTTCGACTTCGTCACCCACCTTGATGATGCCGCGCTCGATACGGCCGGTCACCACGGTGCCGCGGCCCGAGATCGAGAACACGTCTTCCACAGGCATCAGGAAGGTCTTGT
>NZ_VMTV02000164.1 GCF_007644035.1 Vogesella mureinivorans
TGCGTATGGTAAGCACGCTACTACTAATACTTGGTCTGCTTTCGCTACCATTGATTTGTGGCGTAAGTGACGTTTACGTTTAGTGGTTTTCTTAGTCAAAATATGACGTAAGTGAGATTGTTTACGTTTGAAACCGCCTGAAGCTGTTTTCTTGAAACGCTTAGCAGCACCACGTACTGTTTTAATTTTAGGCATTGTTTTATAAACTCCGCATTGTTTTATCTAATACATAATAATCAGGCGAAAAATACGCTTATCGCTAACCGTCTTTTTACTTGCAAAGCACTAATTATCTCGAACAGAGCGTTACCGCTCATAGCCCTTTACGGCTAAAAAGCAAATCAGGCTGCGAAATGTGCC
>NZ_VMTV02001059.1 GCF_007644035.1 Vogesella mureinivorans
GGGCGCCATCGGCGTTGGCATCGACATTCCCACCGGGTTGACCCGCAGGGGTGTCTGGGGCACCGAGCCAGTCAAGGAGCATCCCGACACCGAGCACAGCATCGTCGGACTCGAGATCCCGCGCTGGGCGGAGCTGCTGGAGATGTCATCGCGCTGCTATGAACTTTCCCAGCTTGGCTACATCGGCGTCGATTTCGTTCTCGACAAGAACAAGGGACCGATGATCCTGGAGCTCAACGCGCGCCCCGGCCTGGCCATCCAGATCGCCAATGGCAACGGGCTGCTGCATCGGCTGCGAATGATCGAAGCCCTGCGCGACCACGGTGGCTTGAGCACGGATCCCGCGGAGCGGGTGGCGTT
>NZ_VMTV02000449.1 GCF_007644035.1 Vogesella mureinivorans
TTTGCCCCACTCGCGGAAGTCGAATTCCACTCCCACATCAACTTAGCGCCTAAAGATAAATTGACAGATAAACAAATGTGGGGCGCAACCATGTTTGACCAGTTAATCTGTCGTGTCTCATTCCATCGTTTAAATTATGATGGCATTTATACACCACCTTCAGAAAATGGCACGCTCGTTTTCCCAGGTAATTTAGGTGTATTTGAATGGGGCGGTTTATCACTGAACCCTGATCGTCAAATTGCTGTGATGAACCCAATTGGACTGCCATTTGTCAGTAAATTGATTCCAGCTGAGAAATATACCATCCTTCCAAATACCGCAGGTTGTTTTGATGCCAATAGTGCGGTACGTACCTGT
>NZ_VMTV02000260.1 GCF_007644035.1 Vogesella mureinivorans
AGTGCGGGCAACAGGGCGGACAGGCAGAAGGCGATCAGGGTCGTGCGCATGGCGGGGCTCCGGGCGGCGCAGGCCGCGTGTGAAGGAGCCCGCACGATAGCGCAGGCGGGGCTCAGGCCGCCAAGGGCTGTGCCTGTAGATCGGCTTGCGGGTGGGCCACGCCGTAGCGGCCCTTGTCGTCCAGCGCGACCTCAGCCATGGCGCAGCGGGTGTCGTGGGTGAAGTACAGGCGCACGCCGCGGGCACGCATGTCGTCGAGGAAGGCGCGCTTCTCGTCGATCAGCATTTCCGGGTAGCGGTCGTAGCCCATGGTGACGGGCAGGTGCACCCAGGGCGCGCCGGGGATCAGATCGGCGCAGA
>NZ_VMTV02000913.1 GCF_007644035.1 Vogesella mureinivorans
TGCATGATGATGGTCGAATCGTTTGGGATGAGTTTGCAGGGCAATCTATTACATTTCTTCCCTTGATCTATATTGGACAAATGAATTGGATATGGGTGGTGGTTGGCTTTGCATTGTTCCGCTTATTTGATGTTTGGAAACCTTGGCCAATTCGCATTATTGATGAAAAAGTCGATGGCGGTTTTGGCATCATGTTCGACGACATTATTGCAGGGGTCTGGGCAGCAATATGTATCATGATTTATTTATATTTTAAAATGGCTTAAGCCAGATCTGTTAGGTGTGATATGTCTACAACTGTGATCATTCTTGCGGCGGGTAAAGGAACGCGTATGCGCTCACGTTTACCGAAGGTACTTC
>NZ_VMTV02000843.1 GCF_007644035.1 Vogesella mureinivorans
CCGGCATGGCTGAAGAGCGGGCTTTTTCCCGCCCTGTCGCAGTAATATATAAAGCTACATAAGGAGTAGCCGATAACCATGGCAGTACTTACATTATCCGGGCAATCTGATTCATATGTTTTCACTTAAATATATGTTCTCCCTGAACCTCCAGCGATCAGCCATTTCGTATGACGCAATTTGTCAGAATAAGCCTGTCATTGAGTTCAGTCCGGAGGGGGTGATAAATAAAGCCAGCCCGCTTTTTCTCTCCACTATGGGGTACAGGGCTGATGAAATAATCGGTCACCACCATCGTATATTCTGCCCGCCCTCGCTGGTAAGTTCACCGGAATACAGCCAGTTCTGGCAGCGCCTTGCCAGGGGAGAAAGCTTTAGTGGCAAGTACCTGCGGCTGGCAAAGGGAAATCGTTCCGTATGGCTTGAAGCCAGTTATATCCCCGTTTCTGACAGGCGCGGCCGTGTTATCAGAGTCATTAAAATTGCTGCCGATATTTCTGAGCGCGTGCATTCTGCTCTTGAGCAGGAAGCAGTCGTAAATGCCATAAACCGTTCTATGGCCATCATCACCTTCAATCCTGAAGGGATCGTGCTTGAAGCAAATGAAAATTTCGTCAATGCCACTGGCTATAAGCGGGATGAAATCATAGGTAAGCATCATCGTCTGTTCTGTGCCGAGAC
>NZ_VMTV02000285.1 GCF_007644035.1 Vogesella mureinivorans
GTTTTGAATGTCACTCATAAAAAAACTCTAAGTAATTGATCTCTTCAATGGAAATTTAATCAAAATTTGATATTTAACTTCTCTTTCTGGAGAAAGAACATTTAAATAATCCTTCTTTAGGCAGAGTAAAGTGTTAGAATTCCTATCCCAATTGACAAATATTTTCGGCAAAATTGCGGCAAATAAACAGCAACTCTCGCCTAAACTAAACTGGATCTCATGGTGTCTAGTATTCAAACTCTACCGGCAGAGGTAGTAAATTTAATCGCAGCTGGAGAGGTTATTGACTCTTTGGCGGCTGTGGTGCGGGAATTAGCGGAAAACGCCCTTGACGCCGGTGCAACCCGCATCAGCATCTCC
>NZ_VMTV02000625.1 GCF_007644035.1 Vogesella mureinivorans
ACCGCCACGCTGCCGCCGTCCACCGCGCGGGCGGTCTCCGGGCCATAGGTACGGTTGACCACATCGACCAGCCGCTGGACCGTGGTGAAGTCGGCGCGATGCAGGTCGAGGACCAGTTCCTCGCCGTTGCTGCTGAGGCCGTCGGGCACGGCGCGCTCGACGATGGCGCCATTGGGAATGCGGCCGGCGCTGGGCACGTTCACCGAGATCCGCGAGCCGTCGCTGCCCTGCGCGCCGAATCCGCCGACCACGAGATTACCCTGGGCGATCGCATACACCTCGCCGTCGGCGCCCTTCAGCGGCGTCATCAGCAGGGAGCCACCGCGCAGGCTGCCGGCGTTGCCGAGCGAGGACACGGT
>NZ_VMTV02000842.1 GCF_007644035.1 Vogesella mureinivorans
CTTGAGCAGCCAGGAGATGCGCGACGGCCGCGTGCCCTCGATCATCCATTTGGGAAAGGTCGGGAGCAATTTCCCGCCATAGCCGAATTCGGCGAGGACGATCTTCCCCGCTTCGACGGTCAGCGGGCAGCTCCCATAACCGTCATAAGCTGCCACTGGCGGAGCGCCATCGAGCGCGGCGAGCGCGTTGAGCGCCACGACAGGCGCCTGTTTGCGCGCGGCGGCCGCAGTCTTGGCGTTGGTGGTTGCAGCGACATCCCCGAGCGCGAAGACATTGGCGTACACACTATGGCGGAGCGTCGCCTCGTCGACCGCGACGAAGCCGGAGGGCGCCGCGAGCGGGCTCGATGCGATAAATT
>NZ_VMTV02000947.1 GCF_007644035.1 Vogesella mureinivorans
CTCCGCAGCCGCCACCCGCTGCGGAAGATGTAGGTCACAGCCACCAGGCAGACGAGGAAGAACAGGCCGATCATCGCGGCCGAGAGCATGGGGGCCACGTCGGACTGGCCGTAGAAGGCCCAGCGCATGCCGGAGATCAGGTAGACGACGGGGTTGAACAGGGACACGGTCTGCCAGAACGGCGGCAGCATGCTGATCGAGTAGAAGGCGCCGCCAAGAAAGGTCAGCGGGGTCATCACCATCAGAGGGATCACCTGCAGCTTCTGCCAGTCGTTCGCCCACAGGCCGATCAGGAAGCCGAACAGCGAGAAGCTGGCGGCCGTCATGACCAGGAAGAACAGCATCCACAGCGGGTGCT
>NZ_VMTV02000721.1 GCF_007644035.1 Vogesella mureinivorans
GTTTCTAAATTCCTCTTTCAGTCGGTGTGGTCTCGCTAATTCTGGCAGCATATCTCTGATTAATTCGAGCTTTTCTTTTTCTGATTCTTTTAAATCTTCTTCATTCTTGAGTAACACATATCTACTTTTTTTTAATGCTAATAGCATTTTCTCTCTTTCAGTTTTATCTTTAACTTTCTCTACTTCTTTCTTGATTTTCTTTCTTTTAGTGTCTAACTCTTTATTGACTTGCTTCATCACATGAAATCTATCGGCTACTATTTCGGCTTGTGGCATGAGTTTCTCAATTACCTTTTTATAGGGTTTCCACAAGTCGATACTGACTTCTTCAATCTGGCTCAAAACCTCTTCACCCCAG
>NZ_VMTV02000874.1 GCF_007644035.1 Vogesella mureinivorans
GCCGACGCGCCCTATCGGTAAGGGCGCGCGGACATGATTCAACTGATCGCCTTTTACCTGTTCGCGACCATCGCGATCGCGTCGGCCGCGATGGTGATTTTCGCCCGCAATCCCGTGCATAGCGTGATGTGGCTGATCCTCGCCTTCTTCAACGCGGCGGGGCTGATGCTGCTCGCGGGCGCCGAATTCATCGCGATGCTGCTCGTCATCGTCTATGTCGGCGCGGTCGCGGTGCTGTTCCTGTTCGTCGTGATGATGCTCGACATCGATTTCGCCGAATTGCGCGCCGGTTTCGTGCGCTATCTGCCGCTGGGCGCGCTCGTCGCGATCATCCTTGCCGCCGAACTGGTGTTCGCGG
>NZ_VMTV02000894.1 GCF_007644035.1 Vogesella mureinivorans
GCATCGATGGCCCTGGTGCCTTCGTGCAGACCAATATCGTCGGCACCTTCGAGCTGCTCGAAGCCGCGCGCGGCTGGTATGCCGAGCTGGATGAGGCCACGCGCGGACGCTTCCGTTTCCTGCATGTGTCGACCGATGAGGTCTACGGCTCGCTGGGCGAGACCGGCAAGTTCACCGAGACCACGCCCTATCAGCCGAACTCGCCCTACTCGGCCTCCAAGGCGGCGTCCGACCATTTGGTGCGCGCCTACCACCATACCTACGGGCTGCCGGTGCTGACCACCAACTGCAGCAACAACTACGGCCCCTTCCAGTTCCCCGAAAAGCTGATCCCGCTGATCATCCAGCGCGCGGTCG
>NZ_VMTV02000507.1 GCF_007644035.1 Vogesella mureinivorans
GCGCCCATTATTACCAAAACACTTAAACGAGCCAGCCAATAGCCTGATTGAACATCCTGATGTTCAAGAAGTCTTTGCTACGATGCGTACTTTGGCAGAGCAGCCTAAAGAAAGTTTAGGTGCTTATATCATTTCGATGGCTGAATATCCGAGTGATGTATTGGCGGTACTGTTACTTCAAAAAGAAGCGGGAATTGAACATCCCTTACGTGTAGTGCCATTATTTGAAACCTTGAAGGATTTAGATGGTGCTGCAAGTACCATGACAACCTTATTCAATATGCATTGGTATAAACAGCATATTCAAGGCAAACATGAGGTGATGATTGGTTACTCTGACTCTGCCAAAGATGCAGG
>NZ_VMTV02000728.1 GCF_007644035.1 Vogesella mureinivorans
GCCGGCCGGTGTCGAGCATCTTCTTCGGCGGCGGCACACCCAGCCTGTTCCCGGGCGCGGCCATCGGCGAGGTTCTTGAGGGTGTCTCCGCGCGCCTGCGGCTGATGCCAGGGCTGGAGGTGACGCTGGAAACCAACCCCGGCACCGCCGAGTTCGACCGCTTCGAGGCCTACCGCGCGGCCGGCGTGAATCGCATCAGCTTCGGCGTGCAGAGCTTCGACGACGCGCGTCTGGCGGCACTGGGCCGCATCCACGACAGCGGCCAGGCCAAGCGCGCTTTCGAACTCGCGCGCGCCGCCGGCTTCGACAACATCAACCTCGACCTGATGTACGCCCTGCCGGGGCAAACGCTGGAGG
>NZ_VMTV02000308.1 GCF_007644035.1 Vogesella mureinivorans
CGACTTGGTCGATACGGTCGACCTCGACGATGATATCGGCGATTCCCGCCGCCACCGCGCGGCGCACCGCCTCTTCGACCGATCCCGCGACCGCGACATGATTGTCCTTGATCATCGCCGCGTCCCACAGGCCCATGCGGTGATTGGTCGCGCCGCCCATGCGGGTTGCATATTTCTCCAGCACGCGCAGACCGGGGATCGTCTTGCGCGTATCGAGCAGCGTCGCGCCGGTGCCGGCGATCGCATCGACATAGCTTCGCGTCATCGTCGCAATGCCTGACAGATGCTGGACGGTGTTGAGCGCCGACCGCTCGGCGGTCAGCATCGCCCGCGCATTGCCCGAAAGGCGCATCAGGT
>NZ_VMTV02000053.1 GCF_007644035.1 Vogesella mureinivorans
TTGCGCACCGGTTGCGACGCCGGGTGGTGGATGTGCCGGTCGGCTTCAAATGGTTCGTCGACGGACTCCTCGAGGGTCGTCTGGCGGTGGCCGGTGAGGAGAGTGCCGGCATCAGCTTCCAGCGCCGCGGTGGCGGCGTGTGGACCACCGACAAGGACGGCTTCGCGCCGGCGCTGCTGGCGGCCGAGATCACGGCCCGCAGCGGCCGCGACCCGGGTGCCTGCTACCGCGCCTTGACCGACGCGCTCGGCTGCCCGCATGCCGATCGCATCAGCGCGCCGGCGACACCCGCGCAGAAGGCGCGGCTGTCGGCGCTGCGCGCCTCGCAGCTGGATGCGGTCGAACTGGCGGGCGAGC
>NZ_VMTV02000814.1 GCF_007644035.1 Vogesella mureinivorans
CTGCCGCGACAGCGTGGCCAGGGCCTCGTCCGAGTAGCCCTTGGGCTGCGGCTTGGGATCGTCCAGCAGCGACAGCGGCGGCAGCGCACCGTTCTCACCCAGCGAGACGGTGAACAAGGGGATCTGCTGCTCGCGCTGCGCACGCTCGCTGCGCTCGGGCGCAGGCGGCTGCGGCTCGATGCGAACCGGCTCGCGCTTGGCGCGCTTGACCTTCTCCTCGCGGCGCACTTCCTCGCGCTCGGCGATCGCAGCGCGAGCGACGCGGTACTCGCTGGCCGCGTGCACCTGCTTGCGGCCGCGCTCGGCCAGCCACAGCACGCCGCGTCCCAGGCGACCCATCAGCCCCAGCCAGGAC
>NZ_VMTV02000613.1 GCF_007644035.1 Vogesella mureinivorans
GCCGGCCAGCGCAGGGTGCGCGCGCCGTGCTGGCCGAGAACGTCGAACGCATCCTCAGCCAGGTGCGCGCCGACGGCGACAGCACCCTGCGTGCCTTGACGCGCCGTTTCGACGGCTGCGAGCTGGGCAGCTTCCGCGTAAGCGAAGACGAGTTCGAGGCGGCCGAAGCCCAGGTGTCGCCCGCGTTGAAGCAGGCCATCACCAATGCCATCGAGCGCCTCGTCAAGTTCCACGAGGCTGGCGCGCCGCGCGGCTATGCGCTGGAGACCGCGCCCGGCCTGAACTGCGAGCGGGTGATCCGTCCGATCGAGCGCGTCGGCCTGTACGTGCCGGCCGGCAGCGCTCCGCTGCCCTC
>NZ_VMTV02000050.1 GCF_007644035.1 Vogesella mureinivorans
TGCGCATTGGCGGGCGGGCCATCGACGCGGGAAGCCGCGCTGGCCGCAGGCGTCTTCGTCAGCAGGTAGACCGCGCCCAGCACCACCCCGGTGCCGACCAGCTGCGTCAGGGTGATCGTCTCGTCCAGCAGCCAGGCGCCGAGAAAGACCAGCGAGACCGGGCCGAGCACCGACAGCTGGGCCGCGGTGCCGGGGCCGACCCGACGCACCGCCGCCATGGTGAAGGTGACCGGCAGGAAGGTGCAGAAGAAGGCGTTGGCCAGCGCCCAGCCGTAGGCCGCGGGGGCGAAGTCGAGCAGCTGCATCGGCGAGCGCAGCAGCAGGTAGTGCGCAAACACGGCGGCGGTCGAGATGG
>NZ_VMTV02001127.1 GCF_007644035.1 Vogesella mureinivorans
TCGAAGACGAGGGCTATATCCGCGGCTACCACGCCCGGCTGGACCCGGGCCGCATGGGCGCCGGTCTGCTGGTCTTCGTCGAAATCCGCCTGCTGCGCACGGCGATGGACGTGTTCGAGGAGTTCAAGCGCGCCGTGGTCGTACTGCCGCAGGTGCTGGAGTGCCACCTGGTCTCCGGCGACTTCGATTACCTGATCAAGGCCCGCGTGCCCGACATGGCTGCCTACCGCCGTCTGCTGGGCGAGACCCTGCTGACCCTGCCCCACGTCTCCGGCTCACGCAGCTATGCGGTGATGGAGGAGGTCAAGGAAACGCTGGAGCTGGAGGTGGATTGAGTTTGGAGCCGGGATTCGGG
>NZ_VMTV02000448.1 GCF_007644035.1 Vogesella mureinivorans
AGGGCACTGGCTTCGGGCCTGAGTCGCGACGGACTGACAGGGCTGCTCCGCCCGGATGACGCGCGCCGAAGGCTGGAAGCCGCTGCTGCTCAAGCACGCATGAACGGCCGGGCACTCAGCATTGCCCTTCTGGACATCGACCACTTCAAGCGGGTCAATGACACACACGGGCACGCCGCTGGGGACATGGTGATCCGTGCGCTCGCGGCACTTCTGCGCAATCGCATCCGCGGCTCGGATTTCGCAGGGCGTCTGGGCGGCGAGGAATTCGTGCTGGTGTTAGATGACTGCAGTCCGGCGGATGCACGCCAGATCGTCGATCGTATGCGCGATGACTTCACACAGATCGCCTTCG
>NZ_VMTV02000834.1 GCF_007644035.1 Vogesella mureinivorans
GTCGGGCACGGCGTCGATCGGCAGCTGGCGCAGGTTCCAGGCGCCGAAAGCGGCCAGCGCCAGCACCGCGGCCAACACGAGCCAGCGCTGCCGGATGGCGGCGTGGATCAGTGAATCCAGCATGGTCCGTGCTCCTTCAGTGGTCGTGGCCGGCGCCGGACTTCTCGATGTCCGCCTTGATCAGGAAGCTCTGCTCGACGACGACTTCGTCGCCCGCGTTCAAGCCGTCCAGCACCTCGACCCAGTCGCCGTCGCTGCGGCCGAGTTCGAGTGGGCGGATCTCGTAGTCCTCGCCAACGCGGAGGAAGGCCACCTGCCAGTCGCGGAAGCGCTGTACTGCGGACAGCGGCAGGCGCAGCGCCACCTCGTCGGCGCTGAGCTGCAGCGAAGCCTGGACGGCCATGCCCGGCCGCCACTGGCCATCATCGGCGGGCAGGACCACGCGCGCGATCAGGCCCTGGCTTGCCGCATCGGCCTGCGGCAGCAGCGCCTGCAGCTCGGCCTCGACTTCGCGGCCATCGATCAGGCGCTTCAGCCGCACCGGCGCGCCGGGCCCGAGCGCCAGCGCCTCCGCGCCGAACACCGGCAGGTCGACGACCATCGCCTCCAGCCGGCCGATCAGGAACAGCGGTGCGTCGCTGGCCATGCTGCCGAGCGTGGCCGCGCGCT
>NZ_VMTV02000031.1 GCF_007644035.1 Vogesella mureinivorans
TTCCGGGTGATTGGTGAAGAACCCCTGGCCGAGAAGACCGAGCTGCTGCTGCGCGATCTCTACGCCGACACCGGGCAGGAAGTGCTGAACGCGGGCGCGGTGCATCTGCGGCTGCAGGATGCGGGCGTCGACGCGCTGGTCGAACGCACGATCGCCGACGCCGCGCGCGGCGCCCAGGAAGTCGCGATCAAGGTCAAGCGCGGCGTGGTCAAGGGCCGCGGCCCGAACCAGGCGCGCTACCTGCACGCCATCGCCACCCACGACATCAACTTCGGCATCGGCCCCGCCGGCACCGGCAAGACCTTTCTCGCCGTAGCCATGGCCGTGGAAGCGCTCAACGAGAACCGCGTGCAG
>NZ_VMTV02000864.1 GCF_007644035.1 Vogesella mureinivorans
TATTTGGGCGGGGATGTTACTGACTCAAACCCGAGTCATGGACTTGTTCTTGGCGATTTTACGCCCTTGGAACTTGGCGCCAGAAACATTGACTTGGATCATTTTGATTGGTGCTGCAATTCCTACAGCCTATACTGGCGCATCGGGTATCTTCGTTGTTGCCGCGGGTGCGATCATCTATAAAGAAGTATGGAATTCTGGTGCACGCCGTCAATATGCATTGGCTGTTTCAGCAAATGATTCAGTGCAACTGGTGGCGTCACATAACCGAACTCGAATGCAACCAATACAATCATCCAGAAGTGGATTGGATGGATACCATTATCAAATGCAACTGGCGCAAGATCTTGATCG
>NZ_VMTV02000760.1 GCF_007644035.1 Vogesella mureinivorans
GACGAGCCCTGCCCTGCGGTGTTTTCCCTGGTCCCCACTCCGTAATAGAGGTAGGACGCGATTCCTGGTCCGCCATGGATTCAGGGACAGAAATGATTGGCTCAGGTAAATATGCTGCAAAAACTCGCCCAGCAGCTGAGTTGACCAATGGCATAATTGAACCGACTTTTGTGACAATTGAAATTGGGTGATTAGATTCAATCGATTGTACAACCAAAGGACCTTTAGGTGACCATTTACTGATTTGAATACCACAGCCAATTTTATTTTGTAATTCATAAATTCGATGCTGTACCAACTGTAGGGCATCGGTATGTTGAATGCAGTTTAAACCTAAACGCCAAGCCTGATCAC
>NZ_VMTV02000414.1 GCF_007644035.1 Vogesella mureinivorans
GGTGGTGTCATTGCTGGTCGGCACAGTCACGGTGAAGCTGGTGACGCCGGCCGGCACGGTGATCTTGCCGGTGGCAGGGTCGTAGCTCACGCCATTGCTGAAGGTGGCGGTGCCGTAGTCATCAGCAGTAGCGGTGCCGTCTTGCAGCGCGAAGTCGAAGCTGGTGGCGCTGGACGATGCGTTGGACAGCTTGACGGTGAAGGCCAGATCGCTGCCTTCGGTGGCGCTTACGTCGCCGGTGCCCAGGTTGTTACCGATCGACTCGATGGTCGGCGTGCCGTCGTTGTCGAGGATGGTACCGGTGGCGTCTTTGCCGCCGATGCTCAGCTTGACGGTTTCGTCGGCTTCGTCGG
>NZ_VMTV02000200.1 GCF_007644035.1 Vogesella mureinivorans
GTCTCGACGTGGTAGGCGCCGATATGCTGGGTGATGCCGCCCGCCTCGCCCGAAGCCACGCGGGTACGGCGGATGTGGTCCAGAAGCGAGGTCTTGCCGTGGTCGACGTGACCCATGATGGTCACCACCGGCGGACGCAGCTCGCCTTCGCCGGTCTGCTCGACGTGCGCGATCAGCGCGTCTTCCACATCGTTTTCGCTGGCGCGCACCGCAGTGTGGCCGAGCTCTTCGACAACCAGCACGGCGGTGTCGTGGTCGATGGTCTGGTTGATCGTGGCCATCACGCCCATCTTGAACAGGGCCTTGACCACCTCGGCGCCCTTCAGCGCGAGCTTCTGGGCCAGGTCGGCGAC
>NZ_VMTV02000516.1 GCF_007644035.1 Vogesella mureinivorans
AGCCATAACGAACACCATCGCAGGTCATGATGCAAAAGATTCGACATCAATCAACAAAGAAGTAGATGACTATGTTGCAAACTTAAACGCAACAGCAGTGAAAGGCTTACGTATTGGTATTCCAAGACAATACTTCAATGTTCAAGGTTTAGATGCTGAGGTCAAAGCACGTGTTGATGGCATTGACATAACGTTCATTCGAAACATTCATTTGTCCATTGTTTTGCGCAAACGCATCAAAAATGGCATACAGTTTCTTTTCTTTTTCAGCTTGGTATTTCCAATAGGCATCCATGGTTAAACGGAACGGGTCTTCCCATTTTGACCAGTCAGTGATTTTGATGCCTTCGAAT
>NZ_VMTV02000564.1 GCF_007644035.1 Vogesella mureinivorans
GCAGTAGTACATGAGCTCCAGCAGATCGATGTGCTGCGACGGCGCCTGCGCCAGCTTGGCCAGGAGCTGGAAGAACTTCTCACCGCCCCAGGTTTCGTTGTGGAAGGTAACGAGCAGGCTGTTGCGCGACCACGCGCCATTGCCGCCCCAGGGTGTCTGCGCCGCGGTCTCGTCGAGCACGGTGCACAGGCAGTAGCGCGCGGCCAGCACGTGCTCGTTGCTGACGCCAAGCCCCTTGGCGGTCGCCTCGAAGCGGCGGACCTCGTCGACCAGATAGGCGCGCAGCCGATCAGGTTCGGCGTTGTGTACCAGGGTGCGGATCTGGAACACCAGATTGAGCAGGGGATTGTCCG
>NZ_VMTV02000464.1 GCF_007644035.1 Vogesella mureinivorans
GTTGCTGCTGCAGGTTATCGCCCAGTTGCAGGGTAAGCTGGCGCGTGTGCTGGGTGAAGGCGCTGGCAAAGCTGGCCAGGAGGGTGGCGATATCGGCCATGGCGGCAGTCCGGCAGGTAAAAGCGGGACTATGCCATTATTCTGGGCTGGCCTAAAGCACTTTGGTGGCAAAATTAGCTATTTGCCATAATGTTTTATAAATTGGGTGGCAGCCAGCTGGGGCTGTGTTTTTGAATGGCGTGCTGTTGCGCTACAGTGCGATTGTCACGCAGCTGGGTTGGATGCTAGATAAAAACCCCCTGTTTGCCAGTGCAAACAGAGGGTTTTTACTACCAGGCACCGTCAAAACAGACGGGGCGCGCTGCGGGTGCTTACTCGGCCTTGGCGGCTTCCAGCACGATGTTCAGTTTTACGTCGTCGCTGATGGCTGGCAGGAAGGTTTTCATGCCGAATTCGCTACGCTTGATGGTGGCGACAGCGTTGGCGCCCCAGTTTTCTACACCGGTCATCGGGTGCTTGGCCTTGGTCACGTTTACCAGCTTCAGGGTTACCGGCTTGGTCACGCCCAGCAGGGTCAGGTTGCCTTTTACCGCAGCTGGCTTGCCGTTTTTGAATTCAACCGCAGTGGACTTGTAGGTCAGGGTAGGGAATTTTTCCACGTTGAAGAAATCGGCGCTCTTCAGGTGCTTGTCGCGGTCGCCCAGGAAGGTTTGCAGCGAGGCGGCATCGATGGTGACATCTACGGCGCCGGTTTTGGCGGCTTCATCCACGGTCAGCTTGCCGCTGATCTTGCTGAAGGTACCAGCCTGTACCGACAGGCCCAGGTGGTTTACTTCGTAGCTGGCGTAGGTGTGGGTAGGGTCGATGTTGTAGGACACGGGGGCGGCAAAGGCGGCGCCAGCAGTGGCAAACAGGGCAGCAAACAGGGCGGTACGGATCATGTTCTCTCTCCGGAGTAGGGTGGGTCTGACGGTGTGAATACGGTTGGTACTAAGCCGACGGGTCAGGAGTTAACCAGCACCAGGCGGAATTTCAGGTCGACGTTGTCGGCTACGGTGCCGGTATCGCTCCAGCTGCCTTCGCCAATCTTGAACGCCAGGCGCGATACGGGCAGGATGCCGTCCACGGTGAGGGTTTTACCCTGTGCGGTGGCGGTAAACGGGGCGCTCACGTCACGGCTGATGCCTTTGAGTGTGAGCTTGCCGGCAACCTGGTAGCGGTTATTGCCCAGGGCCTTGATGCTGCTGGACACAAAGCGCGCCTGCGGGAACTGGGCGGCATTGAACCATTCTTTTTTGCGTGCTTCGGCACTGGCTTCGCCGGTAGGCAGCGCAATGCTGCCAGTGTCGATGGTGATGTCGGCTTTGCCGGTTTCTGGCTGCGCCGGGTTGAAGTCAACGTTGGCCGCAAACTTCTTGAAGCTGCCGGACATCGGCACGCCCATCTGTTTCAGGGTAAAGGCCAGCTGGCTTTTGGTCAGGTCTACCGGCTGGGCGAAGGCGGGGGCGGCCAGCAGGGCGGCCAGCGGCAGAAGCAGTGCTTTTTTCATGGGTGGGTTCCTGTGTGTGCCAGGCGGGTTCAGCCGCGCAGGCTCATGCGGCTCAGCAGGCCGTCCTTGTCGATGAAATGGTGTTTCAGTGCTGCGGCTACGTGGCCCAGTACGGCGAGCAGCAGGGCTGTATTCAGCAGGCCGTGCAGCTGGCCCAGCTGTGGCGCCAGCTCGGGGTTGGCCGCAATCAGGTCTGGCAGCTGCCACAGGCCGAACATCACCACAGGGATGCCGTAGGCCGAGCTCATCAGCCAGCCGGACAGCGGAATCGCCACCATCAGTACGTACAGCAGCAGGTGGCCGGCGTGGGCAACCAGGCGCGCGGCGGGCGACATGGTGCCCGGCAGTGCCGGGGCGCCTTTGGCCAGCCGTACCAGAATGCGTACCAGCACCAGTGCCAGCACGGTCATGCCGGCCCATTTGTGGTAGCTCATCAGCTGGAATTTGGCTGGCGACAGCGGCAGGCTGTGCACGTATTTGCCAAAGGCAAAGGTGGCGATCATCAGCACGGCCATCAGGCCATGCAGCACGACCTGCAGCGGGTGGTAACGGTTGGCTTGCTTCATTCTGCTGGCTCCAGTTTCTGGCCTATGGCGGCGCGCAATGCGGCCAACATGGCGATGTGTTGGTTCAGGCTGGCGTCGTCCAGGTGGGCAAACGCCTCGCCACAATGGCTTACTACATCCGGAAAAGCGCTATCGAATACCGCTTCGCCTGCCGGAGTCAGGGCCACAAACAGGCTGCGGCGGTCGTGTTCCGGCACGGTGCGGGTAATCAGGCCCTTGTCCAGTAGCCGGTCCAGCACGCCGGTGAGCGTGCCTTTGGTAATCAGCGTGCGCTCAGATAGCTCGCGGCAGCTCATGCCGGGGGTGTTGCCCAGCGTGGCAATGACATCAAACTGCGGGTGCGTCAGGCCATGCTGGCGAATACGCTGGCTGCTAAGCTGCTCGAACGCCTGATAAGTACGCACCAGTTCTCTTACCAGTGGTATGGAACGGTGTTTGCCGGGCTGGTCTGGCATGCCTGTGTCTCCGAGTAAGTTGTGATTAGGATAGTTCCAGTTAGTACTAAAAAAAATCAATCTTTTCTGTAAAACAATTTCAGTAAAACTGAATGAACACCGCTGCGGTCTGCGTCAGCAAAAGTAGCAGTAAAAAAGCCACCTTGCGGTGGCTTCATGCGGTTAGCAAGGTGGCTTAGGCGGCCGTGCCACGCTGGGCGCGCTCTTCACGCGGCGTAATGCCGAAGTGGCTGCGGTAGGTGCTGGAAAAATGCGGGCCGCTGGAAAAACCGCAGGCTAGGCCGATCTGCACAATGGATTTGCTGGTTTGCTGCAGCAGCTGTCTGGCGCGGCTCAGGCGCAGCTCCAGATAGTATTTGGACGGCACGGTGCCCAGGTGCTGTTTGAACAGGCGCTCCAGCTGACGGCGCGATACGCCCACGTAATAGGCGATATCGTCGGTGGTCAGCGGCTCTTCGATATTGGCTTCCATCAGGCTTACCGCCTCGGTGAGCTTGGGCTGGCTACCGCCGATGCGCGTGGCCAGCGGTATGCGCTGGCGCTCGCTGCCGGGGCGCAGGCGCTCCATGCTGAACACCTCGGACAGCGTGGCCACAAACTCCTGGCCCAGGTTGGCCGCTACCAGCGCCATCATGAAATCGAAGGTGGCGGCGCCGCCCGCGCTGGTCAGGCGGTTGCCATCCAGTTCAAAAAGATTGGATGACACGATCACGTCCGGGAACTCGTCGGTCAGGCGGCTGATTTCCTGCCAGTGGATGGTGGCGCGGTGGCCCGCCAGCAGGCCGGCGCGGGCCAGCCAGTAGCTGCCGCAGCCTATGCCGGCCAGCTGGGTGTGGTCGGACAGCTGGCTGCCGATGGCTTTGCCCAGCTCGTCGGCCGAGACATCGATGCCGATTTCGTCGGCCAGTACCACCAGCACGTCCAGCTTGGGGGCGTGCGCCAGCGGCAGGTCTACCGGCATGCGCATGCCGTTGCTCAGGGTCACCATTTCGCCGCTGAGCGAGAGCGGCAGAAACTCGTAGGCGCGGCGTTCGGCCAGCTGGTTGGCACGGGTGAGCACTTCGGTGGCAATGGCCAGGTCTGCCATCGAGGCGTGGGGCAGTAGCAGAAAACCGAAGCGAACGGGTTTGTGATGTGGGGCGATGTTGACCATATCCGGTAGCCGGGTGCTCCAGGTGCTGTAGCAGCGGGGTGAATCAAGCGCGCATTGTGTCGTGCTTGCGGGTGGCAGGCAATATGCCGCCGTATAAAAAACGTACGGCTTTTTGGGTGGCCGTGTAAAAACAGGCGCCATGCAGGTTTTGTAGCCTGCATGGCGCCGGTAGGGCAAGCCGGGGGATTACTTCAGGCTGCCGGACAGGAACTGCGCCAGGCGTTCGCTCTTGGGCTGGGCCAGCACGTCGCGCGGGTTGCCTTGCTCTTCGATACGGCCCTGGTGCAGGAAGATCACGTGGTTGGACACCTCGCGGGCAAAGCCCATTTCGTGTGTCACCACCACCATGGTGCGGCCTTCTTTGGCCAGGTCCTGCATCACGCGCAGTACTTCGCCTACCAGCTCCGGGTCCAGGGCCGAGGTGGGCTCGTCGAACAGCATCACCTCGGGCTCCATCGCCAGCGCACGGGCAATGGCCACGCGCTGCTGCTGGCCGCCGGACATGTGCGACGGGTATTTGTCTTCCACGCCTTTGAGGCCAACCTTGTCCAGGTATTTGCGCGCACGGGCGATGGCTTCGTCCTTGGGCACGCCCAGCACGTGTACCGGGGCTTCGATGATGTTTTCCAGCACCGTCATGTGGGCCCACAGGTTGAAGTGCTGGAACACCATGGCCAGCTTGGTGCGGATGCGCGCCAGCTGTGTCTGGTCGGCGGCTTTCAGCGCGCCGTTACGCTTGTCGGTGGTCAGCGCCAGCTGCTCGCCGGTGACGGCAATGCTGCCGCTATGGGGCTGCTCCAGCATGTTGATACAGCGCAGGAAGGTACTTTTGCCCGAGCCGGACGAGCCGATGATGCTGATTACATCGCCCGCGTGGGCGGTAAGCGATACGCCTTTCAGCACTTCGTGGCTGCCGTAGCTTTTGTGCAGGTCTTGCACTTGCAGTTTGATATTGGGTGTCTGGTTCATGCTGAGAGCAACTTTCCGGTTTTGAAGGCGTCGGCACTGGCTACTTTGGCCAGCCACTGGCCTGCAGTAGCGTAATGACGGCTGTCGGTGGCGTACAGCATGCCGGCGCGGTGGGCGCGCAGCGCGGTAACGCGGTCGTTTATCGGGTCGATCACATCGGCCAGGTGCTGGCCGCTTTCTACCTGGGTGCCGGGCTGCACGTAGTAGTGCACCACGCCGGCGTGCGGGGCGAACAGGCTTTCCGAGCCGGCCAGCGGGGTGGCCGGGTAGACCAGCGCGGGCAGCGGCGGGGCGTCACCGCGGATAATGCCGCGGTGGGTCAGGAAGGCCAGCAGCCTGTCGGCGTCGCCGGCGGCCAGCTCGTGGCTGACGTCGGCCTGGCCACGCAGCTCCACGGTAACCGACAGGCAGGCCATGTCGATGGCGGCATCCAGGCCGGCGTCGCGCGCCAGGTCACGCAGCTGCCACCATAGCTGGCTGCAGGCTTCGTCAAACGGGTTGTCGCCCGAGTCTTCGGCCAGCAGGGTGGCGGCGGCGCCCAGGTAGCGCGCCAGCGGCTCGCACTGCGGCCACAAGGGCGTGCCGGTGTACAGGTGCAAGGCGGCGTCCAGGTCGCAGTGCAGGTCCAGCACCACGTCGGCATCGCAGGCTAGCAGCATCAGGGTTTTACGCTGCGAGGCCAGCTCGCTGGCCGGCTCGATGGCGGCCACCATCTGGCGCAGGTGCTGGCGCACCAGGCGGGTGTTGGCCGCCGCGTCCGTGCCCAGTTGCGCGTGCAGCAGCTCGAACAGCTGGCGGGCAAAGGCCGGGTAGTGGCGGTTGAAGTTTTGCCCGCTGCCCAGCTCGAAACGGCCCAGTGCCACGCCGTTCAGGTTCTGGTCCAGCCCGATGGGGTTGGCTACCGGTACCAGAATGATCTCGCCGGCAATGTGGCCTGCGGCCTCCAGTGCGGCCAACCTTTGCTTCAGGTGCCAGGCGGTCAGCATGCCGGGCAGCTCGTCGGCGTGCAGGCTGGCCTGGATATACACCTTTTCACCCTGGCCGGGCTGGCCATAGTGAAAGCTGCTGATGCTGCGCCCGGTGGTCAGGCTGGGCGAGAGCAGGGGATGGTCTATGCGTTGCATGGTGGCTCCTTAGTGCTTGCGCGGGGCCAGGTAGGCCAGCCAGCGGCGCTCGGCCAGCTTGAACAGCCACACGAAGCCAAAGGTCAGTACCAGGTAGAAGCAGGCCACGGTAATGAAGGGCTCGAACGGCATGTAGGTGTCGCTGAACACGCGGCGTGCCACGCCGGTCAAGTCGGCCAGCGTCACCAGGCCGGCTACCGAGGTGGACTGCATCATCATCACCACTTCGTTGCTGTAGGCCGGCAGGGCGCGGCGCAGTGCCGACGGGATAACAATGCGGCGCATCATCAGCCATTTGCTCATGCCCATGGCCTTGGCCGCTTCGATCTCGCCATAGTGGGTATTGCGGATCTGGCCGGCGATGATTTCGGTGGTGTAGGCGGCGGTGTTCAGTGTAAAGGCCAGGATGGCGCAGGCGTAGGCTTCGCGCAGGTATTCCCACGCCCAGCTGTCGCGCACCCAGTCAAACTGCGACAGGCCGTAATAAATGATGAACAGCTGTACCAGCAGCGGCGTGCCACGGAATACATAGGTGTACAGCCACACCAGGCTGGACGCCACGCGGTTTTTCGACACGCGCATCAGCGCCAGCGGCACCGCCAGCAGCAGGCCGCAGGCCAGCGACAGGAACAGCAGCTCCAGCGTCAGCTGCAGGCCGTCGCTGGTGGACATCATGGGGGCGCCGTCGGTCCCGCCCAGAAAGGCGGGGAGCTTTTCCACGATCAGGTTGAAGTCGATCATAGCTCGGTCTCCCGTACGCCCAGCGAGTAGCGTTTTTCCAGGCGTTTGAGGGCAAAGTCGGACACGCTGGTAATGGCCAGGAAAATCAGGCCCACCACGGCGTACACGGTAAAGGGTTCCTGGGTGATGGATTTGGCGGTATCGGCGCGGTACATCACGTCGTTCAGGCCGATCACCGATACCAGGGCGGTGGATTTCACCAGTACCAGCCAGTTATTGGAAAAGCTTGGCAGGGCAAAGCGCACCATCTGCGGAAAGGTAATGCGCAGAAACACGCGCAGCGGGCTCATGCCGTAGGCCAGGCCGGCTTCCATCTGCCCCTTGGGTACCGCCATGATGGCGCCGCGGAAGGTTTCGGTCATGTAGGCGCCAAAAATGAAGCCAATGGTCATGACGCCGGCAAAGAAAGAGTTGATCTCCGGCGCCTGCCAGCCCATGCGGGTACAGAAATCGTTGATCAGCATCTGGCCGCCAAAGAACAGCAGCAGCATCCACACCAGGTCGGGCACGCCCCGTACCAGGGTGGAATACAGCTCGGCCAGCCAGACCAGCGGCTTGGAGGGGGCCATCTTGAACATGGCGCCAATCAGGCCCAGCACCACGGAAACAGCCAGCGATGCCACTGCAACCTGCAGTGTCAGTATGGTGCCTTCCAGAATGCTGGGTAGGTAACCCTGTAGAAACATTGTTTTACTCCATCGTTCCTGCTTGATGCGGCAGGCGGCCAACCCGGGGTTGGCCGCATGTATTGCCAGACGGCGGGTGTTATGTGCTGCTTATTTGCCGTAGATATCGAAGCTGAAGTACTTCTTCTGGATCTTGTCGTAAGTGCCGTCGGCGCGAATCTGTTTCAGCGCCTGGTTGATGCGCGCCAGCAGGGCCTTGTCGCCCTTGCGTACGGCAATGCCGGAACCCACGCCGAAGTATTTCGGGTCGTTATAGTCCGGGCCCACCAGGGCAAAGCCTTTGCCATTGGCGGTTTTGACAAAATCCACGTCACCTACGGCCGCATCCACGAAAGCGGCGTCCACGCGGGCGGCTTTCAGGTCCAGGAAGGATTCCGGCGCCTTGCCATAGCTCACCAGCTTGGCACCCCGCTTCACGAAATGTTCGCGGGCGTATTTTTCCTGGATGGACGAACGCAGCACGCCGATTTTCTTGCCCTTGAACCAGGCATCATTCACCTGGCTGCCTTCGCGGGCGACCAGCCGGCTGGCCATGTTGTAGTACTTGTCGGAGAAATCCACCGCCTTCTTGCGCTCTTCGGTGATGTTCATCGAGGCGATCACGGCGTCGAACTTCTTGGCGTTCAGCGCCGGGATAATCCCGTCGAAATCCTGTGGCAGCACTTCACACTGCGCCTTCATGGCCGCGCACAGCGCCTGGGCGATGTCGGGGTCAAAGCCGGTCATCTTGCCGTCGGCACCCTGTTTGGAAAACGGCGGGTAGCTGGCGTCGGTTGCAAAACGCAGGGTGTCTGCGTGGGCGGCAGTGGTCAGGGCGAGTGCAAGCGCACCCAGCACAAGCAAGGGTTTCTTCATGTTTCTCTCCGGCACGGTGATGTTTTTTCTGGTTTTACGTATGAAAAACCCTGTCTCCGGGCAGAGACAGGGCGGGGCTGGCAGGGTTAGTTGCCGTATACGTTAAAGTTGAAGTACTTGTCCTGTACTTTCTTGTAGCTGCCATCCTTGCGGATCTGCTCGATGGCTTTGTTCAGGCGTTCGGTCAGCGCGCCATTGCCTTTTTTCACGGCAATGCCGGCGCCACGGCCAAAGTATTTCGGGTCGTTGTAGTCCGGACCCACGAAGGCAAAGCCCTTGCCCTGCGACGATTTCAGGAAGTCGGTATCGCCCACCACGGAATCCACGAATACGCCGTCAATACGGCCGGATTTCAGGTCCAGGAAAGCTTCCGGCACCTTGCCGTAGGCCACCAGGCTGGCGCCATTCTTGGCCCAGTAGTCTTTGGCAAACTTTTCCTGGATGGACGCGCGCAGCACGCCAATCTTCTTACCCTTGAAACTTTGCTGGTCTACCTTGGTGCCGTTCTTGGCAATCATGCGGCTAGGGGTGTGGTAGTACTTGTTGCTGAAGTCCACCGCCTTCATGCGCTCTTCGGTAATGGACATCGAAGACAGGATGGCGTCGAACTTGTTGGCATTCAGTGCCGGAATCAGGCCGTCCCAGTCTTGCGGCACGATCTGGCAAGTTACTTTCATGGCAGTACACAGCGCATTGGCGATATCCACGTCAAAGCCTTGCAGCTTGCCGTCTGCGCCTTGCTTGGCAAACGGCGGGTAGTTGCCGTCGATACCAAAGCGGATGGTTTCAGCTTGTGCCGACATGCCGGCAGCGGACAGGGCCAGTGCGGCCAGGATGAGCGCTTTTTTCATGCTGCTATAACTCTCTTTGAAGATGGTGAACCCCGGCACGCCGGGGAGGGAGCACCGCTGCCGCATCGTGGCAGCGGTACAGGCCCGGTGCAGGCCTTACCTTGTTTGCAATATTGTTGTTTTCGCATCCCCTCTGTGGGGGACGGCGAAATCTTTGCACGCAAGCGGCAGCAGGCACAATGCGCCAGCTGCGCGGTTGCCGGAGCTTGCGTGCGGGGGGCGAATTCTACTGTCTTTTTGTTAAGTAGGGAAATGTCTTTATATACAGTGATTTGCAATATTTTTTTGGCGTAAAGCCTGTTTTTTACGCATAGTCATTTTGTAATTTGCCGTCGCATTGCTATAAGGCAAAAAGTGCACCAATTGTCAATTTTCCGTCACGCAGGTTTTTGTCATTGTGCAGTGCGGTTATTGAATGTGTACGAGCATGTCGCAATAAGGAAATCCCTAGGGTGTAGGCGCTCTTACAATGCGCTCACACAACACCTGTGTTCCCAAAACAAATACGAGAAGCAACATGTCGCTTACCAACAAGACTGAATTTCTGAGCCTGATAGCGGATATCCAGGCTGTAGCAGAGCAGAAGCTGTCCAGCCAGGACGCCGCAAGTCTGGGGTCCTTTGTGCCGCTTTACTTTGAAGAAACCGAACACGAAGACCTGAAAAGCTTCTCGCCGCTGGACCTGTTCGGCGCAGCGCTGGCGCATTTCGAATTCGCCAAAAAGCGCGCACCACGCCAGGCCAAGGCCCGTATTTACAACCCTGATTTCGAGCGTGACGGCTGGCAGAGCACCCACACCGTGATCGAGATCGCGAACGATGACATGCCGTTCCTGATCGACTCGGTGGCCATGCTGCTGGCACGCCACAACCTGAACCTGCACCTGCTGGTGCACCCGGTGCTGTCGGTTGGCCGCACCGCAGACGGCATCATTGCCGAATTCAAGCGCACCGAAGACCGCAGCCTGCCGCTGGAATCGTTCATTCATGTACAGGTAGACCGCGTGAGCGACCCTGCCGTACTGAAGGCACTGCAAGCCGACCTGAACAATGTGCTGTCCTACCTGCGCCGTGTGGTGGATGACGAGCCGCAAATGCGCCAGGTGCTGGCCGGCCTGCGCGCCGAGCTGGCTGCCATTCAAGGCGAGCGCGAGCGCGAAGCCGCCGAAGCGGTAGCTTTCCTGGACTGGATGTCGGCCAACCATTTCATCTTCATGGGTTACTGCGATTACGACCTGGTGAAGCGTGACGGCAAAGACAGCCTGAAGATCGTGAAACACGCCGGCCTGGGCTTCCTGAAAGACCAGGGCGACAAAGAGTATTCCGAAAGCTTCGAGGCGCTGCCGCAAGACCTGCGCGAGCTGGCGCACCAGCCTCACCTGCTGATCCTGAACAAATCGCAGTCGCGCTCCATCCTGCACCGCCCGGCTTATATGGACTTTGTCGGTATCAAGCGCTTTAACGACAAGGGCGAGGTCATCGGCGAGCGCCGCTTCCTGGGCCTGTATACCGCCAGCGCGTACCAGCAGTCGCCAAAAGACATTCCGCTGCTGCGCGAAAAAGTGGCCCACGTGGTGTCCACTTGCGATTACGTAGACAACAGCTACAAAGCCAAGACCCTGGGTTTTGTGCTGGAAAGCTACCCGCGCGACGAGCTGTTCGAGATCCCGGCCGAAACGCTGACCCCGATCGTGGAAGGTATCGTGAACCTGCAGGAGCGCCCGCGCGTACGCCTGTACACCCGTACCGACCGCTACCACCGTTATGTGAGCTGCCTGGTATTCGTGCCGCGTGACAGCTTCAATACCGAAATCCGCCTCAAGATCGAGCGCGTGCTGATGAATGCCTTTAATGGCGCCTCGGCCGAATTCAGTGTACAGATCAGCGACAGCACCCTGGCGCGCGTGCACTACATCATCCGCACCCAGGGCGGCCACCTGCCGCAGTTCCGTACCCAGGAGCTGGAAACCGATATCGCCCGCGTAGTACGCGGCTGGCAAGAAGAGCTGCACCACCTGCTGATCGAAGCGCACGGTGAAGAGAAGGGCAACCTGCTGTTCAACCGTTACCGTGGCGCGTTCCCGGTAGCCTACCGCGAAGAGTTTGCCGCGCGTAACGCCGTACTGGATATCCAGCTGATCGAAGACGCCGCCGCCAGCCATGGCCTGACCATGAAGCTGTACCGCGCCTTCCACCGTGGCCAGGGCTTCAACCTGAAGCTGTTCCGTGGTGGCGAGCCGCTGGGCCTGTCGGCCAGCCTGCCTATCCTGGAAAACATGGGTGTGCAGGTACGCGACGAGCACCCGTACCTGATCGAGCTGAACGACGGCACCGTGTGGGTAAGCGACTTTGGCCTGGAGCTGGGCGGCGCTGCCGAATCCATGCAGGACGAAGCCGTACAGAAAAACTTCCAGGCACTGCTGTCGCGCGTGTTTGCCAAAGACTGCGAAAACGACGGCTTCAACCGCCTGGCCGTAGTCGCCGGCCTGGACTGGCGTGAAATCACCCTGGTACGCGCACTGGCCAAATACCTGCGCCAGGGCGGCCTGACGTTCAGCCAGACCTATATCGAAAACTGCGTTGCCCACTACCCGGAAATCACCCGTCGCCTGGTACAGCTGTTTGCTGCCCGTCTGCACCCGGTAGCGTTTGACGACGCACTGGCGGCCAACTTGCAAGAAGAGCTGAAAGACCTGCTGGACGGCGTGGCCAACCTGGACGAAGACCGCATCCTGAACGGCTTCCTGCAAGTGATTCTGGCTACCCGCCGTACCAACTTCTGGCAGAAAGACAAAACCGGCGAGTTCAAGTCGTACGCGTCGTTCAAGCTGGAATCCAGCCTGATTTCCTTCCTGCCGCAGCCGCGCCCGCTGTTCGAGATCTGGGTATACAGCCCGCGTGTGGAAGGCGTGCATCTGCGCGGTTCCAAGGTTGCCCGTGGCGGCCTGCGCTGGTCCGACCGTATGGAAGACTTCCGTACCGAAGTGCTGGGCCTGGTAAAAGCCCAGATGGTGAAAAACTCGGTGATCGTGCCGATGGGCTCCAAAGGTGGTTTCGTTGGCAAGCAGCTGCCAGCGCCGAGCGACCGTGAAGCCTTCATGGCCGAAGGTATCGCCAGCTACAAGACCTTTATCTCCGCGCTGCTGGACGTAACCGACAACCTGGTAAACGGCCAGGTGGTACCGCCGCTGGACGTGCGCCGCCTGGACCCGGATGACCCGTACCTGGTGGTGGCTGCCGACAAGGGCACCGCAACCTTCTCCGACATCGCCAACAGCATTTCCGAGGCGTATGGCTTCTGGCTGGGCGACGCGTTTGCGTCGGGTGGTTCGGCCGGTTACGACCACAAAGGCATGGGCATTACCGCCCGCGGCGCGTGGGAATCGGTAAAACGCCACTTCCGTCACCTGGGCATCAATACCCAGGAGCAGGATTTCAGCGTGATCGGCATTGGTGACATGGCTGGCGACGTATTCGGTAACGGCATGCTGTTGTCCGAGCACATCTGCCTGAAAGCCGCGTTCAACCACCTGCACATCTTCCTGGACCCGACGCCCAACGCGGCGGCCAGCTTTGCCGAACGTGCGCGCCTGTTCAACCTGCCGCGTTCCAGCTGGACCGACTACAACCGCGAGCTGATTTCGCAAGGTGGCGGCATTTTCGAGCGCTCGGCCAAATCCATCCCGCTGTCGCCCGAGGTGAAAGCCTGGCTGGAAACCGACAAAGACAGCATGGCGCCGAACGAGCTGATTCACGAGCTGCTGAAGGCCAAGGCCGACCTGCTGTACAACGGCGGTATCGGTACCTACGTGAAGGCCTCTACCCAGAGCCACGCCGACGCCCGCGACCGCGCGTGCGACCCGGTACGTGTCAACGGTAACCAGCTGCAGGTTAAAGTAGTAGCCGAAGGCGGTAACCTGACGTGCACCCAGCTGGGCCGCGTAGAATTTGCCCTGGCTGGCGGCCGTATCTGCACCGACGCCATCGACAACTCGGCCGGTGTGGATTGCTCCGACCACGAAGTGAACATCAAGATCCTGGTGGGCGCGGTGATGCAAGCCGGCGACATGACGCTGAAACAGCGTAATGACCTGCTGGCCGAGATGACCGAAGAAGTGGGTCACCTGGTACTGCGCAACAACTACCTGCAGACCCAGATCCTGGCAGTCAACCGCAGCCATGCCGCTTCCATGCTGAGCACCCACTCGCGCATGATTGCCCACATGGAAAAAACCGGCGAGCTGAACCGCGAGATCGAGTACCTGCCGTCCGACACGCAGATTAACGAGCGCCGTCTGGCACGCCAGGGCCTGACCCCGCCGGAAGTGGCCGTACTGCTGGCCTACAGCAAGATCTCGCTGGACCAGGCCATCCTGAAGACCGACGTGCCGGACGACGCCGACTTCCTGCCGGTGCTGGTGAACTACTTCCCGAAACCGCTGCAGCAGCGTTTTGGCGATGCCATGCAGAAGCACCACCTGAAGCGCGAGATCATCGCCAACCAGCTGGCCAACCTGATCATCAACCGCATGGGCACCACCTTTGTGTTCCGCATGCAGGAAGAGTCGTCGTTCTCGGCTGCCGACATCACCCGCGCGTTCTGGATTGCCAGCCGCGTGTTTGATGCCGAAGCGCTGTGGACCCGCATCGAAAGCCTGGACAACCTGGTATCGGCCGACCTGCAAGTAGAAATGATGGTGATGGTGCGTACCCTGGTAGAGCGCGTGGTGCGCTGGGTACTGCGCAACCGCCGCGCCAGCGGCTCGGTAGAGGCCACCATCGCGCAGTTTGCCGACAAGGTACAAGCCCTGCTGGCCCAGCTGCCACAGCTGATCAGCGCCGACACCTACCCGCAGGTAGCGCGTCTGGAAACACGCCTGACCCAGCCAAACGTACCGGCCGAGCTGGCCAGCGTGCTGGCGCGTCTGGAGTTTGCCGTGCCGCTGATGGACCTGATCGAGATCGGCGAGGATGGCGAGCTGGCGCTGGAAGACATTGCGGCCAACTACCTGCAACTGGGCCGCGACCTGCAGCTGGACTGGCTGCGCTCCGCCATCACCCAGCTGCCGCGCGACAACCGCTGGCAGTCGCTGGCACGCAGCGCGCTGCGTGACGACCTGTACCGCCAGCACCGCTCGCTGACCCAGCGTGCGCTGTCCGTGTCGCAAGAAGCGGGCTTTGTCAGCCAGTGGCTGCAGCAGCGTGCTGCCGAGGTAGAAGCTTGCCAGCAGATGTTTGCCGAGCTGCAGTCTTTCGAGACGCTGGACCTGGCCATGTTGTCTGCCGGCATGCGCGAGCTGAACAACCACCTGCTCGCCTAAGTTCCCTTTTTCGCATTACTCCCTTCAAGCCGACCGCAAGGTCGGCTTTTTTTGTTGCCCTTATGCCACAAACGGCCGTTTGACATAGCGGTGCAATGATGTTGCCGTTTGGTGCATTTCCATGCGGCCTGCCTAGTGAATGCCGCATAATCCTCTCAATAAATCCCGTTTGCATGCACCGTAAGAGTGCTGCATGTCTTTGCCCTGCTTCAATACGTATTCATTTTTTGAAAAAGCACACTTTGGTAGTTTGTTTTATTAAACGGGGCGATTAAATTAATGGACACCTGTACACAGAGACAGGGGGACAAACCAGCCGGCTGACATAGGCCAATGCGCTTTACTTCGGTTTTGATGCTGGTTAATCTGATAAAAACTGAAACAACATTCCGCTAAGCGGAACTATCAGGAAGGACATGATGAGCGAGAAACACACGGCCTCCGACACCCTTGTCAGCTTTCGCGGTGTACAGAAGAGCTACGATGGCGCGTCACTGATCGTCAAGAATCTGGACCTGGATATTCGCAAAGGCGAATTCCTCACCATGCTCGGGCCGTCCGGCTCCGGCAAAACCACCTGCCTGATGATGCTGGCCGGTTTCGAAACCCCCACGCACGGCGAGATCCGCCTGGGCGACAAGCTGCTGAACCACGTGCCGCCGCACAAGCGCAACATCGGCATGGTGTTTCAGAACTACGCCTTGTTCCCGCACATGACCGTGGCAGAAAACCTGGCCTACCCGCTCACCATCCGCAAGATGGGCAAATCCGAGATTACCGACCGCGTGAAAAAAGCGCTGGGCATGGTCAAGCTGGATGCGCTGGCCAACCGCTACCCCGGCCAGATGTCCGGCGGCCAGCAACAGCGCGTGGCGCTGGCGCGGGCGCTGGTATTCGAGCCGCAGCTGGTGCTGATGGATGAGCCGCTGGGCGCGCTGGACAAACAGCTGCGCGAACACATGCAGCTGGAGATCAAGCATATCCACGAAAACCTGGGCATTACCGTGGTGTATGTGACCCACGACCAGGGCGAGGCGCTGACCATGTCCGACCGCGTAGCGGTGTTCAAGGACGGCATCATCCAGCAGATCGATGCGGCCAACGTGCTGTACGAAAAGCCGGTGAACTCGTTTGTGGCCAACTTCATTGGCGAGAACAACACCCTGCACGGCGAAGTCGTTGCCCTGCACGACCAGCACTGCACCGTACGCCTGGGTAACGGCGACACCGTACAGGCCGCAGCCGTCTGCGTTGGCCAGGCTGGCGAAGCCACCTCCATGTCGATTCGCCCCGAGCGCGTGCGCCTGAACCGCCACGCCGAAGCCTGCGAAAACCGCCTGCAGGCCCGCCTGGCAGAGTTCATTTATTTCGGCGACCACGTCCGCCTGCGCCTGGATGTAGCAGGGCAGAGCGGCTTCATGGTGAAAGTGCCTGCCGGCGAGCTCGATAGCAGCTGGAAGGTAGGCGACAAGCTGGATATTGGCTGGATGGCACGCGACATTCGCGCGCTGGATGCCTCGGTTTACACACACTAGATAAAAAGCCCGACCACACGGGCGCTTTCAACGTCCTGCAAAGCGATATCCCCAGAGGAGTATGACTATGAACAAAAACACCCCGCGCCTGTTGGCCCTGTCTGTTGCTGTAGCCCTGGCCGCCCCGGCCATGGCCAAAGACATCACCGTGATCTCTTTCGGTGGTGCCAACAAGGACGCGCAAGCCGTGGCCTACTACCAGACATTTGAAAAAGCCACCGGCCACAAGATTATTGCCGGTGACTACAACGGCGAAATGGCCAAGATCAAAGCCATGGTCGATGCCAAGAAGGTGAGCTGGGATGTGGTAGAGGTCGAGTCGCCAGAACTGCTGCGCGGCTGCGAGGAAGGCCTGTTCGAGAAGATCGACTGGTCCAAGGTGGGCAAGAAGCCTGACTTCGTGAAGCCGGCGGTTTCCGAGTGTGGCGTGGGCATTTTTGTGTGGTCCACTGCCATGGCCTACAACGCCGACAAGATCAAGGTTGCCCCGCAAGGCTGGGCCGACTTCTGGGACGTGAAGAAATACCCGGGCAAACGCGGCCTGCGTAAAGGTGCCAAATACACCCTGGAATTTGCCCTGCAAGCCGACGGCGTGAAGCCGGCCGACGTGTACAAGCTGCTGGCCACCAAGGCCGGCGTGGACCGTGCCTTCAAGAAGCTGGACCAGCTGAAGCCGAATATCCAGTGGTGGGAAGCCGGTGCCCAGCCGCCACAGTTCCTGGCCTCTGGCGACGTGGTGATGAGCTCGGCCTATAACGGCCGTATCGATACCGCGCAGAAAGAAGGCAAAAACCTGAAAGTGGTGTGGACTGGCAGCGTGTACGACGTGGATTCCTGGGCCGTGCCCAAGGGCTCGCCAAAGCTGAAAGAAGCCATGGACTTCATCAAGCACGCCAGCCAGCCGGAAAACCAGGCGGTGTACTCCAACAAGATCGCCTACGGCCCGACCAACCTGAAAGCCATCCAGAAGGTAGACCCGAAGTCTGCGGCCAACCTGCCAACCTGGCCGGCCAACCTGAAAAACGCGCTGGCCCTGGACGTAAACTTCTGGGTTGAGCATGGTGAAGAGCTGGAAGAGCGCTTCAACGCCTGGGCTGCCCGCTAAGTAGCCACCTTGCCTGAACCGTCCCGCCATGCCCCCCGGCTGGCGGGACTTTGCTGGAAGTGATGCCCACCATGTCCCAAACCCTTACCGAGAATGCGCCGCTGACCGCAGCCGATGGCGAGCTGCTCACCGTCAAGCTGGCCCGCGAGCACCGCAACAAGCAGCTGAAAGCCGTGGCCCTGGTGGCCCCGCTGGCCATTTTCTTGCTGCTGACTTTTCTGGTTCCCATTTTCATGCTGCTGGGTCGTAGCGTGGATAACCCCGAAGTGGTCACCCACCTGCCGGCTACCAGCCAGCTGATTGCCAGCTGGGACCGCCGCGCCCTGCCATCCGAAGAAGTCTTCCAGGCCATGGCGCGTGACCTGACCGCCGCCAAAGAAGCCAAGACCGTCCCCGAAGTCGCCAAGCGCCTGAATATGGATATCAGCGGCTTCCGTTCGCTGATCCAGAAAACCGCGCGCAAGATGCCGCTGGAGTTGGCCGCAGGCGAAAGCATGCGTGACCGCTTTATCCAGATGGACGAGCGCTGGGGCGACCCGGACCACTGGCATGTGATTGCCAAAAATGCCAAGAGCTGGACGCCGTACTACCTGTACAGCTCGCTGGATTTGCGCGAAACCAAGGCCGGTACGCCTGAACTGGCGCCGGAGGAAGAACGTGCCTTCATCAGCATTTTCGGCCGCACGCTGTGGATCAGCTTCTGGGTCACCGTGTTTTGCTTGCTGCTGGGTTACCCGCTGGCTTACTGGCTGGCCAACCTGCCGGCACGCAAAAGCAACCTGCTGATGATTCTGGTGCTGCTACCGTTCTGGACCTCGGTGCTGGTGCGCGTGGCGTCGTGGATCGTGCTCTTGCAGCGTGAAGGCCTGATCAATAGCGCCCTGATGAACCTGGGCATTATCGGCGAGCCGCTACAGCTGGCGTTCAACCGTGTGGGCGTGTACATCGCCATGGTGCACATCCTGCTGCCGTTCGTGATTCTGCCGGCCTACAGCGTGATGAAGAGCATTCCGCCTACCTATATGCGTGCCGCCATTTCGCTGGGCGACCACCCGTTTGCCGCCTTCTGGAAGATTTACTTCCCGCAAACCGTGGCCGGTGTGGCTGCCGGTGCCTTGCTGGTGTTCATCATGTGCATTGGCTACTACATTACCCCGGCACTGCTGGGTAGCCCGGAAGAGCAGATGGTGAGCTACTACGTAGCGTTCTACACCAACGTCACCATCAACTGGGGTATGGCCGCCGCGCTGGGCAGCCTGCTGCTGATTGCCACCATGACGCTGTATGGCCTGTACAGCAAGCTGGTTGGCGCCAACAAACTGAGTCTGGGGTAAGCCATGCTGCCAACTTATGCTTCGCCCATCGAACGCCTGTGGTTCTGGAGCTTCCGCATCTTTTGCGTGCTGATCCTGATCTTCCTGGTGTCGCCGCTGCTGGTGATCGTGCCGCTGTCGTTTTCGGCCGATACCTTCCTGCTGTACCCGATCAAGTCGTTCTCGCTGCGCTGGTACGAGGAGTTCTTTGGTAACGGCGTATGGCTCACCGCGCTGAAGAACAGCTTCATCGTGGCGCCTGCCGCCACACTGCTGGCCACCACGCTGGGTACCCTGGCCGCAGTGGGCCTGACGTCGTCGGATTTCCCCGGCAAGTCGGTGCTGATGAGCGTGCTGATCTCGCCCATGGTCGTGCCGGTGGTGATCGTGGGGGTGGGGGCCTATCTGTTCTTTGCCCCGCTGGGTCTGTCCAACAGCTACTTTGCGCTGATTCTGGTGCACACCGCGCTGGGCGTGCCGTTTGTGGTGATTACCGTGTCGGCCACGCTGCGCGGCTTCAATGCCAACCTGATTCGCGCCAGCGCCAGCCTGGGTGCCAACCCGATCACCACCTACCGCCGCATCGTGCTGCCGCTGATTGCACCAGGTGTGATCTCGGGTGCGCTGTTTGCCTTTGCCACCTCGTTTGACGAAGTCGTCGTCACGCTGTTCCTGGCGGGCCCGGAGCAAACCACGCTGCCGCGCCAGATGTTTGGCGGTATCAAGGAAAACATCAGCCCGGCCATTGCGGCTGCCGCTACCGTGTTGATCCTGTTCTCCATCGCCTTGCTGCTGACGCTGGAATGGCTGCGTGGCCGTGCCGAGAAAACCCGCACCAGCGCTGCCTGACCCCCGCTAGCCGCATAAAAAAGCCCCTGCCATCTGGCAGGGGCTTTTTGCTGGCTAAGGTTGGCCGCAGTAGGGTCAGAACAGCTCGATATCGCCTTCGTGCGCCACTTTTGCCACGATCTGGCCATCTTGCAGCAGCTGGCTATAGGCGCAGGTCTGGTTGCGGCCGTTTTCCTTGGCGTAGTACAGCGCACGGTCGGCTTGCTCTACCACGTTGGCCGGCAGCATCTGCCCCCCTATCAGCACATAGCCCATACTGATATTGACCTGGCCTACCTGCGGGAAATTGAATGTGGCAATGTTTTCCCGCAGCGCCTCCAGCCGGGTCATGGCCAGCTGCGGCTCATCACGCAGGATGATGCCGAACTCCTCGCCGCCGTAGCGGTATAGCTGGGCGTGCAGGCCCAGTACCTGCTCCATGTGGTGGGCTACCAGCAGCAGTACCTCGTCGCCCACGATATGGCCGTAACGGTCGTTTACCAGCTTGAAGTGATCGATATCTACCAGTGCCAGGGTGTGCTGGTAATCCGGCTTGTCCAGTAGCTCGTACAGGCGGGCGTCGAAAGAGCGGCGGTTCAGCAAGCCGGTGAGCATGTCGCGCTCGGCGTCGTACAGCAGGCGCAGGTAGTTTTCGTGGATGCGTACCATACCGGTGAGAAAACCCAGCTCGTCATCCGTCAGCGCGCCATGCTCGATCTGCAGCAGCGCGATGATGTTGTTTTTCTGGTAAATCACCTGCCAGATATGGCCGCCGTACTGCCAGGGGCCACGGTTTTCGCGGCCAATGGCAATGGCTTTGCGCGCATCGTCACCGGCTGGCAGCCAGCCGCAGCCCTCGGGCGAGATCAGGCTGTCGTCTTCGCCGCTGACCTGTAGCAGCTTCAGCTCGGGTAGTGATTCGGCGTGCCGCACGCCGTACAGGCTGATGCTCTCGCTTTGCAAAAACGCGCCTACCAGTTCCAGCAATGCCCGCTCCAGCTCGCGCTGCTCGCGCTGCGAGGTCATTTTCGCCATCTGTTCCATCAGGGTGGCGATGCTGGTGGGGGGGAGGTGCTGGTCCATTTTCATCCGTATCAACCGTCGTTATTGGCGGCCTGTGCTACCAAAACCACCGCTACCGCGCTCGGTATCGATAAAGCTATCTACAATATTAAACCCTACTTGCACCACGGGCACGATAATCATCTGGGCAATGCGCTCCATGGGTACCAATGTGAAAGGCATGTTGCCGCGGTTCCACACCGAAACGAACAGCTGGCCCTGGTAATCGGAGTCGATCAGCCCGGTCAGGTTGCCCAGCACGATGCCGTGTTTATGGCCCAGGCCGGAGCGCGGCAGGATCATGGCGGCCAGGCCCGGGTCGGCCAGGTGGATAGCCATGCCGGTGGGTACCAGCACGGTTTCGCCGGGCTGGATCACCATGTCGGCTTCGGTGGCGGCGCGCAGGTCCAGGCCGGCAGAGCCGCTGGTGGCGTAGGCGGGCAGGTTGTCTTTCAGGCGCGGGTCCAGGATTTGTACGTCGATAACAGGTTTCATGCGTTGTCAGCTTTTCAGGTTAAGGCACTGGGCCAGGTGTTGAACGATGGCACGGGCCACATCGGCCTTGGGCATGTCCGGCAGCGGGTGTTCGCCGCTGTCGTCCAGCAGCGTCACGCTATTGGTGTCGGCGCCCATGGCGTGTTGTGCCAGGTTGGCCACCAGTAAGGGGACTTTTTTGCGGCGGCGCTTCTGGTCGGCAAACTGCAGCAGGTTCTGGCTTTCTGCGGCAAAGCCCACGCAGAACGGTGCGGCCGGCAGGCCGGCCACGGTGGCCAGGATATCCGGGTTTTCTTCCAGCTCGATCACCGGCAGGCTGTCGCCTTTCTTGATCTTGTGTTCGGCACGGTTTTTCACGCGGTAGTCGGCTACCGCCGCCACGCTGATAAACACGTCGCTGCGGCCAACTTCGGCTAGCACAGCCTGGTACATGTCCTGCGCACTTTGCACAGCAATGGTACGTACGGTGGCCGGCGGTGTCAGGGCGGTAGGGCCACTGACCAGTGTGACTTCGGCACCGGCGTCGCGGCAGGCGCGGGCCAGCGCGTAGCCCATCTTGCCGGAGCTGATATTGGTGATGCCGCGCACGGTGTCGATAGGCTCGTAAGTGGGGCCGGCGGTCAGCAGCACCCGCTTGCCGGCCAGCAGTTTGGCGCTGAAGACACCGCCCAGCAGGTCGAACACTTCTTCCGGCTCCAGCATGCGGCCGGGGCCGGTTTCGCCGCAGGCCTGCACGCCGTGCGCCGGGCCCCATACCTGTACGCCATCGGCTTGCAGCTGCGCGATATTGCGCAGATTGGGCGGGTTTTCCCACATCTGGCGGTTCATGGCCGGTACCACCACCAGCGGGCAGGTGCGCGCCGCCGCCATGGTGCTGATGAGGTCGTCGCAGGCACCGTGCGCCAGCTTGAAAATGCAGTTGGCGGTGGCCGGCACAATCAGGAATACATCGGCGCGGCGCGACATCTCGATATGCGCCATGGCGTTGTCCGGGCGCGGGTCCCAGATATCGCTGTAGACCGCATGGCCGGACAGGGCCTGGAAGGTGGCGGGGGTGACAAAACGGGTAGCCGCTTCGCTCATCACCACTTCTACGTGGTGGCCAGCCTTGACCAGCAGCCGGGTCAGTTCTGCCGATTTATAGGCGGCTATGCCGCCGGTAATGCCTAAAAGAATGCGCTTTTGCGTCATGTCACAGCCTGCCGTGTGTCGTGCGAGGCATGATTGTAGCGTAATGCTGCACCTGCACGCAGGCCGTCGTGCTGCATGGGTAGATGGTTGGTGTCATGAAAAATGCATTTTATGGAGGTCGCGCCATACCCGATGATGCAGGCTTAGCCAGCCCGCAGGAGGGATTATGCCGATCACAGAATGGCCAGAGGCCGAGCGCCCGCGTGAAAAACTGCTGGCGCGGGGTGCGCAAGCCTTGTCAGATGCCGAATTGCTGGCGATATTTCTAAGAACAGGTATAAAAGGCTGCTCTGCTGTCGATATGGCACGCCAATTAATGCAGCGTTTTGGCAGCCTGGGGCGCCTGCTGGGTGCGCGGGCCGACGAGTTTCAGCAGCAGGCAGGTTTGGGCCCGGCCAAGTACGTGCAGTTCATGGCCATGCACGAGCTGGCGCGGCGGCTGCTGGCCGAGGAAATGGCCAGCGGCGATGTGCTGAACAGCCCGGAGGCGGTGCAGCGTTTCCTGCGTGTGGCGATAGGGTATTGCGAGGTGGAGGTGTTCAGCGTGATTTTCCTGACGGCACAATACCGCGTACTGGCGGTCGAAGAACTGGCCAGAGGCACGCTCACCGAAACACGGGTCTACCCGCGCGAGGTGGTGCGGCGGGCCCTGCAGCACAACGCCTGCAGCGTGATCGTGGCGCATAACCACCCGTCGGGCCTGGCCGAGCCTTCCGATGCCGACTGGCAGCTTACCACCACGCTCAAGCAGGCTTTGCAGCTGGTCGATATCAACTTGCTGGATCATTTTGTGGTAACGGGCGAGCACGCCGAGTCACTGGCGGCGCGTGGTTGGGTGTAGCGGCAGCCAGGTGGCTGCCCCTGCTGTGGTCGTGCGGCCAACCTTGCCGGGTGGCCGGGTCGAAAGGAGCAAGCCATGAACATCCTGCGTTTGATGAATCAGTCCGAGTACATCCAGGTCAACAACCAGCTGGTGAAGCCGGAATTCATGTACGCCAGCGAAGACTACGCCGATGACGACGATATCGCGCTGGAGGCGCATATCAACGAAGCCGACCTGGTGCTGACCGTGGCCGACCTGGAAGACGCCACACCGCTGGCCGATGGGGCCTACTGGATAGAACGTGTCGGTTATATCCGTTTTCTTGGCCGCCACGCCCTGCACTAAGCGCCAGTCAACAGCACCGGAAGCCTGCCGCCTGGCTGCGCTTCCGGTGTTTTTTTATGCTTTTTTTATGGACTTTTGGGGCAATTAAACGGCGCAATGACTCCGGCTGGCACGCAATATGGCCTGGTTTGATCTGGCGCAAATCACGCCAGGGCCGGCTTGATAAAGTACATGCTTCAATGCGTGTTTCATAAGGCGCAAGCGAGGATGGACATGAACAAGATTCGTATTGCCATGGTGGGCGCCGGTGAAACGGCTACCCCTTTGTTGCGGCAGCTGCTGGACGCGTCCTATGTGGAGCTGATCGGTGTGGCCGAGCTGAACCTGGCGCTGCCCGGCGTGGCGCTGGCGCGCGAGCGTGGTGTGCCGGTAACCGACAATTTTATCGAGCTGGCCGAGCAGGGCGAGCGGGTGGATATCATTATCGACCTGACCGGCTCGCGCAAAGTGCGCGAAGACCTGCGCCGTTTCATGCAGTTTGCCGGTAATGCCCACACGGTCATCATGCACGAGCGTATTGCGCTGCTGATGATGTCGCTGTCGGCGGGCGAGCTGGTGGAAACCCGCCACGACTCGCTGAGCTACTGAAGGCTTTTGCTGGGCCGTTAAGATCGATGCAGTAAACAGCCGGTGCGCGACTGCGCTGGCTGGCTTGAAGGGCGTGCGCGAGCGCGCCCTTTTTTCATGCGGCCAACCTTTTGCAGGTTGGCCGCATGCTGTCGTGCATGGACATGCTGACTGGCCGACAGGCGCCTAGCCGAAGCCGCGTTTTTTCAGCGCCAGGTACAGCATGCTGGCGGTGATGGCGTCGTTCAGCGCGTCGTGGCGTGGCAGCGCGGGGACGCGCAGGTCGTCTATCAGCGTGGCCAGGCGCAGGTCGACGTTGCTGTCCGGGTTTTGCCGCAGCTTGTAGTCGTAATAGCGGCCGGATACCTCGATCTGCCGGTTCGGCAGCTTGATGCCGGTCAGCGGCTGTACGTATTTGTTCAGGATCGCCACGTCGTATTCCAGGTAGTAGCCCACCAGCGGGCGGCCGCCGATGAAATCCAGCAGGCGGGTAATGGCGTCTTGCGGCGCCAGGCCGTCGGACACGTCACGCGGGCGCAGGCCGTGGATGCGTACATTGCCGGCGTCCGGCTTGCGTTCCGGGCGCACCAGTACGTAAAACGCTTCGCTGCTCAGGATACGTTGGCCGCGTATCTTCACCGCGCCGATGGACAGCAGCTCGGCGTCGCGCACGTTCAGGCTGGTGGTTTCGCAGTCCACACTCACCAGCTCTTCATTCTGCTCTTGCAGCAGCATGGCAAAGCGCGGGTCTTTCAGCCGGTGGGCCGCCCACTGTTTTTTCAGCGCGCCTATCATGCCACGGCCCCCAGGCGGAACTGGTGGCGCAGCAGGCTCTTGAACTTTTTCACCAGCGCCAGTGCGTCTTTCAGCAGGTCTTTTTCCAGGGTGGACAGCTTGCCCGGGCGGATCAGGTTGCTGGCGGGGCGGCCGTCTTCTAGCTCGGCCAGGCCGTGGCTCAGGCGCAGGCCCAGCAGGAAGGCCAGGGTTTCGTTGATATCGTTGGCAAAATCCCGCTCCAGATGGCCGTTTTCGGCCAGGCGCTGCAGGCGCTCGAAGGTATTGTTGGCCGCAATGTCGTGGCGCAGTGCCAGCGAGCGTATGCCGTGCACGATGGGGAAAATGCCGCCTTTCTTGATGTCCAGCGTGGCCTCGCCATTTTGTTCGCGCGTGAGCAGCTGGGCAAAAAAGCCCAGCGGGGTATCAAACTGCTCGATGGCGCGGGCAAAGCGCGCGTAGAAGCTTTCGTCGTCCGATAGCAGGCTGTGCAGGTAGTGCTTGCCCTGCGCCAGCAGGGCGTGGTCGCCCGCTACTGCTTCGGCATCCACAAAGATGGCCAGGTTCATCAGCGCGTCGCCGTCCGGCAGGTACAGCCAGCGGTACAGCTGGTCGCGCAGGCCTTGTTCGTGCTGGCACCATTGCGGGTTGTTCACCATGATGCGCCCCGGGCAGGGCGGGTAGCCAAAGCGTGCCAGCGCGTCGCTGAAGGCCTGGCAGGCGCCCGCGATGGTGGGGTGGTCGTAGCCGTCGCGGATGATCAGTGCGTTGTCCTGGTCGGTTTTCAGGATCTGCTCGCCGCGGCCTTCCGAGCCCATGACAACCAGGCAGCTGTTGGCCACCACCTCGGGCAGGGCAATCAGCTGCCAGGTGCGCTCGAACAGCCGGGCGTTCAGCGCCTGTACCAGCCGCCCCAGCTGCGGGGCTTTTACCCCGTGGCTGGACAGGATACCCACCAGGCGGGTGATCTGGCCGGCAATGTCCTGCAGCTCGTCCAGCGTGTCGGCGCGCTCCAGCTTGTGGGCAATCAGGTGCGAGTGGTTGGAGAAATAGGACAGGATATCCACCTGCGCCAGAATGCCCACCGGCTCGCCCTGGTCCATCACCACCAGGCGGCGGATATTGCGCTGCGTCATGGTGAGCAGGGCGTCAAACAGAAAGCCGTCGATATCGGTGGTAATCAGGTTGAAATGGCATACCTGGTACAGCGGTGTGCTGGGCGGCAGCTCGTTCAGGATGGTGTCGCGAAAGTCGGTGGTGGTGAACATGCCCAGTTGGCCGCGGTGGCGCACCAGAATGGATTTGCTCTTGCGCTGCTTCATGATGCGGGCGGCGTCCAGCACGCTGTCCTGGCCATCCACGAATACCGGCAGGCGGCTGCAGGCATCGCGTACCGTGGCGGTGAGCAGGGTTTGCAGCTCGCGCGAGCCGGCGTTTTGCGCCAGGGCGCCAAATTTCTGCGACACGCTGGCGTAAAAGAAGGCACCAAAGCGCGGGTTGCTTTCGGTCAGCTGCATCACCACGGCGCGGGGCAGGCAGTAGGCCAGCGCCTCTTCGTGCACCACAAAGCGCTGTGTGGCCACCCCGGCCACCATGGCGCGGGCGTCGAAGGTGTCTTGCGCGTGGTAGACGGCCAGCACTTCGTCGTCCGCCATTTCGCGTACCACGCCCTTGATCAGCACGTACAGGCTGTCCACGCTGTCACCGGGCGCCATGATCACTTCGTCGTTATCAAAAAACACGATATCGGCCGCGCCCTCCAGTGCCAGTCGTTCTTGCTGGCTCAGGTGGGTAAACGGCGGGTGGGTAAAGTCGAAGCGGCTCATGCTGGCAGGTCCGGTGGGTGGCTCATTTCTTTAGCATACGGTGCTATCGAAATGGCTGACCAGACCTGCGCGGTGCAATGTGGTTAGCTTTGCGCTGGATCAGAAGATGCTGCGTCATTCCCGCAGCAGTTGGCCGGGCGTGTGGCGGGTAGGGTAATGCTGCTACGCCGTACCACGCCGTCTACAAACAGTGCCAGCTCGCCGTCCTGCATGGCGGTCCAGGTTTCGTTGTCGGTTAGCGGTACCGTGGCAATCACCGCCACGCGGTCGTCCGGCGTGGTGACGGTGGAAAAATCCACGGTCACGTCGTCGTCCACCAGGTGGGCGGTGGGGAACGGCGCCTTGCGCACGATGTAGTGCAGCTTGGTGGAGCAGTGGGTAAACAGCCACTGGCCGTTGGACAGCATGAAGTTGAACACGCCGTAGCCGCGCAGCGTGGCGGCCAACCCTTCGATGGCGTCAAACAGCTCGTCCAGCGACGGCGGCTGGCACCAGCGCTGGCGCAGCTGTTCCATGATGTAGCAAAAGGCGGCCTCGGAGTCGGTGCTGCCTACCGGGTTGTAGTGGCAGCCGGTGTCGGGCTGGAAGCCTGCCAGGTTGCCGTTATGGGCAAAAATCCAGTACTGGCCCCAGATCTCGCGCTGGAACGGGTGGCAGTTGGCCAGGTTCACCTCGCCTTGCGTGGCCTTGCGGATGTGCGCGATCACGTTTTCCGACTTGATGGGGTACTGGCGTACCAGCGCCGCCACCGGCGAATCGGCCGAGGGTTTGTCGTCCAGGTACAGGCGCACGCCTTTGCCCTCGAAAAAGGCAATGCCCCAGCCGTCGGCGTGGTGGTCGGTGAGCCCGCCACGGCGGTGGAAGCCTTCAAAGGAAAACAGGATGTCGGTGGGCGTATTGCAGTTCATGCCCAAAAGCTGGCACATGGGGGTGTCCGTGTTCAATAGATGGCCTATTGTTTCATGCAGGGGCGGCTGCGCCAAGCGCCATGCGGCCAACCGGCTGCCTTGGGGTGGGCTTGTGATTTATGAGAAAATCCCGATATGTGTTTTCCGGGGCCGGCCGGCAGCAGTGCTGCGACCGGCCCGACGTAACCGAAAGGCAGGCATGACCACCATCGTTGTTGTAAGCAAAGGGGCAGAGATTGCCATTGCGGCCGACAGCCAGACCACGTTTGGCGACGACCAGAAGCTGCTGGCAGCCTACGACGTGCACAGCAACAAGATCTTCAAGCTGGGCGACAGCTACCTGGCCATTGCCGGCTCGGCCGCGCACGACCTGGTATTGCAATCGGCACTGAAAGGCATGAAGTCGCGCGACTTCAGCAGCCGTGCCGGCCTGTTCGAAACCTTTCGCAAGATTCACCCCAAGCTGAAAGACCATTTCTACCTGCGCCCGGAAGAGGAAGAAGACGACCCGTACGAGTCCAGCCAGATGATGGTGCTGGTGGCCAACGCCCACGGCATCTTTGGCGTGTACCCCATGCGCGAGGTGTACCAGTTTGCCCGCTACTGGGCCATCGGCTCGGGGCGCAAGTTTGCCATGGGCGCCATGCACGCCCTGTTTGATACCGACATGACAGCCAGCCAGATTGCCGAAGCGGCCATCCGCGCCGGCTGCGAGTTCGACGCCAGCTCCGCGCTGCCGTTGACGATTCACACTATTCAGCAAGAAAAGGACACCCGCTCATGAGCCAACACGATACTTTGCAACGCTTTCTGTTTGACGGCATCCCCGTGCGTGGCGCACTGGTACGCATGGACAGCGCCTGGCAAGAGGTGGTGGCACGCCATCAGTACCCGCCCGCCATCCGCCATGTGCTGGGCCAGATGCTGGCGGCCAGCAGCCTGCTGGCGGCCAACCTGAAGTTTGACGGCACACTGATCATGCAGCTGCACGGCAAAGGCGCGCTGCGCCTGGCCGTGGCCGAATGCACCAACGACCGCACCGTGCGTGCCACCGCCCGTTTTGACGACGGTATTACCGATGCCCCGCTGGCCGAGCTGCTGGGCGAGGGCGGGACGTTTGTGATGACCCTGGAGCCGAAAGACGGCGAGCCGTGGCAGGGCATTGTGGCGCTGGAGGGCGACAGCATTGCCGCCATGCTGCAAAACTACATGCAGCGTTCCGAGCAGCTGGAAACCCACCTGGTGCTGGCCTGTAACGACGACACCGCCGCCGGCCTGCTGCTGCAGCGCCTGCCCGACGGCCATGGCGATGCCGAAGGTTGGCCGCACGTGAAGGCGCTGGCGGAAACCCTGCAGCAAGACGAGCTGCTGCAGCTGGACGCGCTGGACATCCTGTACCGCCTGTACCACCAGGACGCCGTGCGTATCTTCGACCCGGCCCAGGTCAGCTTTGCCTGCAACTGCAGCACGGAGCGCGTAGGCGACATGCTGAAGCTGCTGGGTGGCGAAGAGGTGGCTGGTGTGGTGCTGGAGCAGGGCAGTATCGAAGTGGGCTGCGAATACTGCGGCCAACGTTACGTGTTTGACGACGAAGATGTAAACACCCTGTTTGGCATGGACGTGGTGGCCGCCGTGCGCGCCGAACAGCAGCGCCACTAATATCTGCTGCCGTAAAAACAAAACCCGCCGTGTGGCGGGTTTTTTTGTGCGCGCTGGCTTACAGGCCAGCGTGGATGCGGTCGTGCATCTCGTCTACCCAGTCTTCAAACTCCACCTCGTGCATGCCCAGGTAGGCAATCAGCTCTTCCGAGCGGTCTTTCCAGCCCGGGTCGCCGTTCTGGTCGGTGCTGGTGCGCCAGATGTGCTGTGAGGCACGGGCGACGGCAATCATCATCTTGTGGCTATGGTCCAGCAGCTCGTCGTTGCTGTCCTGGAACAGGTCGGGGTTGTGCTGCAGCAAAATTGCCTGGCCAAAGTCTTCCGGCATGTGCCAGGTGCGTGCCACTAGGTAGCCCACCACATCGTGGCTGGTGCCATGGAATTCTTGCTCGATCTTGCTGATCTGGCGGTCGCGTGCCTGGGTAATCAGCCGCAGTGTGCGTTCGTAGTTGGGGTAGCGCATCAGCATCACGGCAATGCCACAGCTGCGGAACAGCGCAAAGCTCTGGCATTCGTCTGCCGGGCGGCCCAGCTTTTCGCACAGGCTGGCGGCGATGGATGCCTCGTGCATGGTGCGCTCCCAGAACTGCTCGATGACCGGCGGGTTCTGGCTGGTAAGCGTCAGGCGCAGCAACAGGCCGTGCACCAGATGAACGATATTGCGTTCGCCCAGCAGGTTGACGGCTTGCAGGATGGAGGTCAGGGTGCGGCCGCTACCAAAAAACGGGCTGTTGGCCGCTTTTAGGATGGCGGCAGACAGCCCCAGGTCGCTGCCGATGATGTCGGCGACATCCATCAGGCTCATGTCCGCATTGCTGCGCAGGGCTACCAGCTTGTCCAGAATCTCCGGGCGGGGCGGGATAACCAGGTTGCGCACCAGGTCGGCGGTGGTGCTGGCGTCGAATTGAGGGACCTTCATTGCTAAGGATCCGGTATAGGCTGGGTTATAGGAATTTCAACTCATTCTAGCAGTGAAGGCCGGCTATTTCATGGCGAAATCAGTGTCTGGAGCACCTTTTTTGTCAGCGAGTCGGGATGGGCGGTAATGCGCAGAATGTGCTGCATGGCCGGGTGCGGCGGGCGGTGTACGGCAACGCCTTGAAGCCACAGCGCTTTTTGCCGCGCCAGCGCCGCGTCGGCATCGGCATAGACGATAGCCAGGAAATTGGTATGCGACGGGACGACGCGCAAGCCACCTGCTTGTAGCGCCTGCTGCAGTGCGTCGCGCAGGGTCAGCGTCTCGGCAATCAGCTGCTGGCTGCAGGCTGGCTGGTCCAGTGCGGCCACGGCGGCGGCTTGTGCCACGCTGGAGGTGCCGTACTGGGTGCGGATCTGGTCGGCCTTGGCCACCCATTCTGCCGGTGCCAGCGCGTAACCGATACGCAGGCCGGCCAGGCCGTGCGCTTTGGATAGCGTGCGCAGGCGGGCGGTGTCGGGCAGCGTGCCCTGGCGCTCGGCCTGGTCGCAAAAATCAATATACGCTTCGTCCAGCAGCAGGAAGGTGTCGGCAGGCAGGGCGGCGCGCAGCGCGGTGATGTCGGCCAGGGGCAGGTAGCTGCCGGTGGGGTTGTCGGGGTTGGCCAGGTACAGCAGTGAGGCCTGGTGCTGCTGCGCGGCGGCCAGCAGCGCGGGCAGGTCGTTGACCAGGCTATCGCCCTGCTGTGCGTACGGTACCTCCACGATATGCGCACCTACGCCTTCGGCAAAATAACGAAAGGTAGGGTAGGTGCCGGCGGTGCACACCACCACATCGCCCGGCGATACCCGCGCGCGCAGGAAGAGCGCGATCAGGCTATCGGCCCCGGCATCTACCACCACGTTGGCCGCTTCCACGCCATTAAGCGCGGCGGCGCGCTGCCGGATGGCGCCAGCGTACGGGTCCGGGTACAGCCGGGCCAGCTCGTACAGCGCTTCGCCCCATTGTTGGCTGACGGTGTGGCCGGCAATGGCCATGCTTTCATTGGAGCCGATGCGGCTGTCAATGCGGCGGCCTATCAGGGCTTCCAGCCGTGGCAGGCCGGGGAAAGGGTTGTTGATGGTGACGTCTTGCAGGTGGCGGGCGTAGCGTGGCATGGTGGTATCCATAAAAACTGATGGCATGACACTAAGGCAAAACGCGGCGGCGTGCCATGCCGCTTATTTATAAGTAAAGAACGCGGCCAACGTATCGGCCAGCGCGGCCGGCTGCTCCCACTGGATCATGTGGCCAGCGTCCGCAATGGTGGTTTCCGTCAGCTGCGCAAAGCAGGCGCGGCGCTCGGGCAGGGTATCGAACACGCCCTTGGCCATGGGGTGGTCCCACATATCGCCGCCGATTACCCACAGCACCGGCGCGCTGATGCGCTGCCAGCAGGCTTTGGCTTCCTCTAGCCGGTACAGCACGGGGTTCACCATCTTGTGGCGCGGGTCGGCGCGGTATTGCAGCTGGCCATCCTGCTGATGGCACAGTGCAGCGGCCATGTGCTGCGCGTAAGGCAGCGCCATGCGCGGGTTGCGCGCTTGCAGCTTGGCGGCGACCTCGTCCAGGCTGGCCAGCGCGGCAAAAGCGGGGGCTTGCTGTTTTTCGCGCAGCCAGCGTGCGTAGCGGCCGGGTGCCTCGGCGGGGCGGGTGGCGGTCAGGCCAAAGCCTTCTACCAGCGCCAGCCGCGCCACGCGGTCGGGGCGGATGCCGGCATACAGGCCGGCCACCATGGCACCCATGCTGTGGCCGATAAGGTTGGCCGCATGGTGCGGGCTGTAGTGCTGTAACAGTGCGTCCAGGTCGGCCAGGTAGTCGGGCGAGTAATAGCTGCCGTGGTTCCACGCGCTGTGGCCAAAGCCGCGCCAGTCGGGTGCCACGATCTGCCAGCCGCCAGCCAGGCGGTCTGCCACAAACTGGAAGGTGTCGGCGCAATCCATCCAGCCGTGCAGCATCACCAGCAGGGGCGCATCGGGCTGGCCCCAGCGGCGAATGTGGTAGGCGTGGCCATTAAAGGTGTGCCACTCGCTGCGTGGCGGCTGCTGTGGCTGGTAGGGCAGGGTGGGGTGCATGCAGAATCGCAACCTGAATCAATCGGAGGCGCCTAGTGTACGCACAGGAGGACGCAGATGACGAGTAGCGACACCCGCCAGCGCCATGTACAGCGTGTTCTGCAGGTGGCCGCATGGGCGCTGCGCCGCCCGCCCCGTTTGTGATGGCCGGGCGAGCGCCCAAAGAAAAACCCCGCAGCGCGCTGCGGGGTTTTTTGCGGCCAACCTTGGCGCGGGCTTAGCGGCCCACGTTGTAGTTGGGTGCTTCTTTGGTGATCTGTACGTCGTGCACGTGCGATTCACGCATACCGGCGGACGTGATTTCCACAAAGCCGGCTTTTTCGTGCATCACGTCGATGCTAGGGCAACCCAGGTAGCCCATGGACGAGCGCAGGCCGCCCACCAGCTGGTGGATAACCTGGGCGATCGGGCCCTTGTACGGTACGCGGCCTTCGATACCTTCCGGTACGAACTTGTCGGCAGCGTTGGAGCTGTCCTGGAAGTAGCGGTCGGCCGAGCCCTGGCTCATGGCGCCCAGGCTACCCATGCCGCGGTACGATTTGTAAGAGCGGCCCTGGAACAGCTCTACTTCGCCCGGGGCTTCTTCGGTACCGGCAAACATGCCGCCCAGCATTACGGCGTTGCCGCCGGCTGCCAGTGCCTTGGAGATATCGCCGGAGAAGCGGATGCCGCCGTCGGCGATCATCGGTACGCCGGTGCCTTTCAGGGCTTCGGACACGTTGTGGATGGCGGTCAGCTGCGGTACGCCTACGCCAGCCACGATACGGGTGGTGCAGATGGAGCCTGGGCCAATGCCCACTTTCACGCCGTCAGCACCTGCTGCTACCAGCGCCAGTGCTGCGTCGGCAGTGGCAATGTTGCCGCCGATCACGTCTACCTGCGGGTAGGTTTCCTTCACCCACTTCACGCGGTCCAGCACGCCCTGGCTGTGGCCGTGGGCGGTATCCACCACGATCACGTCCACGCCGGCAGCCACCAGCGCTTTTACGCGCTCGTCGGTGTCGCCGCCAGTACCCACAGCAGCGCCTACGCGCAGGCGGCCCTGGCTGTCTTTGTTGGCGTTAGGGTGTTCGCTGGTCTTGATGATGTCCTTGACGGTGATCAGGCCTTTCAGCTCGAAATCATCGCCAATCACCAGCACGCGTTCCAGGCGGTGGGTGTGCATCAGCTCGCGGGCTTCTTCGATGCTGGCACCTTCTTTTACCGTCACCAGGCGCTCGCGCGGGGTCATGATGCTGGCTACCGGCTGGTCCAGACGGGTTTCGAAGCGCAGGTCGCGGTTGGTTACGATGCCGACTACCTTGCCATCCTGGATCACCGGCAGGCCGGAGATCTTGTGCTGGCGGGTCAGCAGAACCAGGTCGCGTACCAGCATGTCCGGGGCGATGGTGATCGGGTCTTTCACCACACCACTTTCATGACGCTTGACCTTGGATACCTCCAGGGCCTGTTTTTCGGCGCTCATGTTTTTGTGGATGATGCCGATGCCACCTTCCTGGGCCATGGCAATTGCCAGGCGCGACTCGGTCACGGTATCCATGGCGGCGGAAACCAGTGGCAGGTTCAGGCTGATGTTTCGGGTAAGACGGGTGTGGAGGGCAACGTCACGCGGCAGTACTGCAGAATGGGCCGGGACGAGGAGAACGTCGTCGAAAGTGTAGGCTTTCTCGATGATGCGCATCTTCGCGTTTCCTTAGGCGGCAAAAACGCATTATACCGACCTGCCGCGCCAAGTGCAAAATGTGATGGCGGTTTTGCCTATAGTGTGCATGCAGTGTATAAAGTGGCCGTTTGCTGCTGACTGCAAAGACGGTTTTCATGAGAAAAGACATAGTGATAGCAGCGCTGCTGCTGGCTGCCTGCGGCATGGCCCAGGCCGAGGTCTACAAATGGGTAGATGCCAACGGCCGCGTGGTGTTTTCCGACCAGCCGCCGCCAGGCAAAAAGGTAGACAAGATCAAAGTCTACCCGGGTGGGGTGCAGGTGCCACGCCAGGCGGCCTCTGCGCCGGCTGCCGCGCAGGGTGCCGCCGGCCTGGACGCGGATGTGAAAGCGCTGAACGAGCGCATCGAAAAGCACAACCGCGACGTGAAAGCGCAAAACTGCAAAACCGCCCAGGCCAACCTGGCCGCGCTGGACCGCCCTGGTGCCAAGGCGGGTCGTGAAGACATGCTCAAGCGTGCGCGCGAGGAAGTGCAGATCTGGTGCGGTAAATAATGCAACCTGCTTTTGATTACCGGCCGGTACTGGCCAGCCTGCCCGGTTTGCCCGGGGTGTATCGCATGTTCGATGCAGCGGGCAATGTGCTGTATGTGGGTAAGGCCATTGATCTGAAAAAGCGCGTTAGCTCCTATTTTCAGAAAAACGACCTGAGCCCGCGCATCCAGCTGATGGTGGCGCAGATCGCCAGCATCGAAACCACGGTGGTACGCAGTGAAGCCGAAGCGTTGATCCTGGAAAACAACCTGATCAAGGCGCTGGCGCCCAAGTACAACATCCTGTTTCGCGACGACAAGTCCTACCCCTACCTGATGCTGTCCGGCCACGCCTACCCGCAGCTGGCCTATTTCCGCGGCGACCCGAAAAAGCCGCATCAGTACTTTGGCCCCTATCCCAACGGCTACGCCGTGCGCGAGAGCATCCAGATCCTGCAAAAGGTATTCCGCCTGCGTAGCTGCGAAGACAGCGTGTTCAGCAACCGCTCGCGGCCCTGCCTGTTATTCCAGATCAAGCGCTGCACCGCGCCCTGTACCGGCGAAATCAGCGCCGAGGCCTACCGCGAAGACGTACGCGGCGCCGTGGCTTTCCTGCAGGGCAAGCAGAACGAGCTGATCGACGCGCTGACCGAGCGCATGTTGGCCGCATCCGAATCGCTGGCGTTCGAGCAGGCCGCCGAGCTGCGCGACCAGATCCAGGCGCTGGCACGGGTGCAAGAGAAACAGTTCATCAGCAGCAATACCAGCCAGCTGGACGCCGACGTAGTGGCCATTGCCGCGCACGGCGGCCTGGTGTGCGTGAACCTGGTGATGATCCGTGGCGGGCGCCACCTGGGCGACAAGAGTTTTTTTCCGCAAAACGCCGATGAAGCCTCGCTGGCGGCCAACCTGGAAGCCTTCCTGGCGCAGCATTATCTGGGCGTGCCGCTGCCTGCCGTCATTATCCATAACGAACAAGTATCGCCCGAGCTGCAAGCGCTGCTGATCGAGCAGGCAGAAAAGCGCCTGGCCTTTGTGGGCAACCCTATCGGCGAGCGCCGCGTGTGGCTGGAAATGGCCGAGAAAAACGCCCAGCTGGCCATTGGCCAGAAAATACTCAGCGTGGCCGGCCAGCAGAGCAGGTTGGCCGCACTGGCCGAACTGATGGAAGTCGAGCAGGTGGCGCGGCTGGAGTGTTTCGATATCAGCCACACGCTGGGCGAGGCCACGGTGGCCTCGTGCGTGGTGTACGACCGTGGCGGCATGCAGCCGTCGGAATACCGCCGCTTCAATATTGAAACCGCCGCCGCAGGCGACGATTACGCCGCCATGCGCGAGGCACTGACCCGCCGCTACAGCAGGTTGGCCGCAGAAGAAGGCAAGCTGCCAGACGTGCTGCTGATCGACGGCGGCAAGGGGCAGGTGGGGGTGGCGCTGGAAGTGCTGGCCGAAGTCGGGGTGGATGTGCCTATTGTCGGCGTGGCCAAGGGCGAGGAGCGCAAGCCGGGTCTGGAAACGCTGATCGTGCCGCATCTGCAAAAGACGTTACAATTGCCGCGCGATCATGCCGCCCTGCACCTGATACAAACCGTGCGCGACGAGGCGCACCGCTTTGCCATTACCGGCCACCGCGCCAAACGGGCCAAGGCGCGTACCTCGTCCACGCTGGAAGACATACCGGGCGTGGGCCCCACGCGCAGGCAGCGCCTGCTTACCCGTTTTGGCGGGCTGCGCGGGGTGGTGGCAGCCAGTATCGACGACCTGGCCCAAGTAGACGGCATCAGCCGTGCGCTGGCCGAAAAAATTCATAATGCACTGCACTAGCACACCAGAGCCGACACATGCCCTTTAACCTGCCCATTCTATTAACCTGGCTGCGCGTAGCCCTTATCCCTGTCTGCGTGGCGGTGTTCTTTCTGCCGGATAGCGTGCTGCTGCAGCATCACCGTAATAGCCTGGGGGCCTTTATCTTTGGCCTGGCCGCCGCCACCGACTGGCTGGATGGCTACCTGGCGCGCCGCCTGGGGCAGACCTCGGCCTTTGGCGCGTTTCTGGACCCGGTAGCCGACAAGCTCATCGTGGCCGCCGCGCTGATCCTGCTGGTAGAGCTGGGCCGGCTGGAAGGCTGGATGGCCATGATCATCATTGGCCGCGAGATCGCCATTTCGGCATTGCGCGAGTGGATGGCCGAGATGGGGCGCCGTGGCAGTGTGGCGGTGGCGTATATCGGCAAGCTGAAAACTGCCGCCCAGATGGTGGCGATTTTGCTGCTGCTGTACGCCGGCCCGCTGGTGCCGGGGCTAAGCACCGTGCTGGCAGGAAAATTATTCATGATTGTCGCTGTCATATTGACTTTGTGGTCAATGGTTTATTACCTGCAGATGGCAGCGCGGGAATTCTCAGGCAAAAAAATTGATGTTTGAGTGTTGACACCCCCGAAAAGATCATTATAATTCGCCTTCTCTTAACGACGCAGCGACGGAAACGACGCAGCAGTCATTAAGAAAAACCAAGTTTTATGCGGGAATAGCTCAGTTGGTAGAGCGCAACCTTGCCAAGGTTGAGGTCGCGAGTTCGAGCCTCGTTTCCCGCTCCATAAAACTTAAGCAGCACCATGCGACGCGGGAATAGCTCAGTTGGTAGAGCGCAACCTTGCCAAGGTTGAGGTCGCGAGTTCGAGCCTCGTTTCCCGCTCCATAAAACTTAAGCAGCACCATGCGACGCGGGAATAGCTCAGTTGGTAGAGCGCAACCTTGCCAAGGTTGAGGTCGCGAGTTCGAGCCTCGTTTCCCGCTCCATAAAACTTAAGCAGCACCATGCGACGCGGGAATAGCTCAGTTGGTAGAGCGCAACCTTGCCAAGGTTGAGGTCGCGAGTTCGAGCCTCGTTTCCCGCTCCATAAAATTTAAGCAGTACCATGCGACGCGGGAATAGCTCAGTTGGTAGAGCGCAACCTTGCCAAGGTTGAGGTCGCGAGTTCGAGCCTCGTTTCCCGCTCCACAAAATTTAAGCAGTACCATGCGACGCGGGAATAGCTCAGTTGGTAGAGCGCAACCTTGCCAAGGTTGAGGTCGCGAGTTCGAGCCTCGTTTCCCGCTCCACAAAATTTAAGCAGTACCATGCGACGCGGGAATAGCTCAGTTGGTAGAGCGCAACCTTGCCAAGGTTGAGGTCGCGAGTTCGAGCCTCGTTTCCCGCTCCACAGATTGTTCAAATTGTTTGAATAGTTTAATGTTCAGGCAATCAAGTTTTGGCGCGGTAGCAAAGCGGTTATGCCCCGGATTGCAAATCCGGTCAGTCCGGTTCGACTCCGGACCGCGCCTCCAGATAAAGCCCGATAGATCAATGATCTGTCGGGCTTTTCTCATTTCATCCCTCTCCAGATAGCACTGCCCGTCAGCTCGCCACGTTGGCCGCGGGCGCTGCGTGCTTGGCCTGTTTGCGGTGACACCGCCCGGTAGGGCAAGGTTGGCCGCACAGGGTGCGACACACATCTGGCAATCATGGCTTGCCCGTGCAATCTTTAAGATGTATATTTTGCACATCTTAAAGAGCAGGCGCGGTGGTTTTGTCACGACGCCTGGCTTTTCATCTTAAAGATGCATTTTTAACTCATCTATTGGAACCATCATGCTAGACCTCGCCACCCGCCAGTTGGTAAAAGCTACCGCCCCCGTGCTAAAAGAGCACGGCGTGGCACTGACACGCGTTTTTTATCACCTCATGTTCCACCACAACCCGGAGCTGAAACAGATCTTCAATCAGGGCCACCAGCAGGCCGGTACTCAGCAGCAGGCGCTAGCCATGGCGGTAGCGGCGTACGCCGAGCACATTGATGATCCTTCCGTGCTGGCCCCGGTGCTGACGCTGGTTGCCAATAAGCACGCCAGTATCGGCATTCGCCCCGAACACTACCCGATAGGCCGGCGCCACTTGCTGGCAGCCATTCGCGAGGTATTGGGCGATGCGGCCAACGATGCGCTGCTGGCGGCCTGGGCTGCGGCCTTTGACCAGCTCGCCGACCTGCTTATTACCGAAGAAGCGGGCCTGTACCAGCAGGCCGCCACCCAGCCAGGTGGCTGGAGCGGCTGGCGCGCCTGCCGTGTGGTGCGCAAGGTGCCAGAAAGCAGCGAGATCACCTCGTTTTATCTGCAGCCTGCCGATGGTGGCCCGGTGCCGGCCTACCTGCCGGGCCAGTATGTCACCGTGCGGGTGATGGTGCCGCAGCTGGGTATCATGCAGCCGCGCCAGTACAGCCTGTCTGCCGCGCCCGGTGGCAGCGCCCTGCGTATTTCGGTAAAGCGCGAGGCCGCGTCCGACCTTAGCCCGGCCGGTATGGTGTCCAACACCCTGCACGCCGATGTGCCCGAGGGCGCGGTCATTGATGTCACCCCGCCGATGGGTGATTTCTGGCTGGATACGGCAGCCAGCACGCCGGTGGTGCTCATCAGTGCCGGTGTCGGCATTACGCCGATGATCGCCATGCTGAACGCGCTGCTGCAGGCTGCCAGCCCGCGCCCGGTGCAGTTTCTGCATGCCTGCCGCAGCCCGTCCGTGCAAGCCTTTGGCCCGCACCTGGCCAGCCTGGCGGCAGAACACCCGCAGCTGGCAGCGCATATCTGGCATGAAGAAGCCACTGCGGGCGCGGCGGCGACGGCGCTGCATCAGCATGTTGGCCGCATGCAGCTTGGCGCAGCCCATACCCTGCCCGACGCCGACTACTACCTGTGCGGCCCGCTGCCCTTCATGCAGGCGCAGAAAGCCAGCCTGCTGGCACTGGGTGTCGCCGCCGCACGTATCCATGCCGAAGCCTTTGGCACCGGCGGCAACGGCATCTGATGCCACGCTGCCTGCAGCACTTTGTCAGCCTGCTGCGGGCAGCGTATGCTGCGCACTGTTTCCACGCTGCGTACCACCATGCAACTCACCCAATTTACCGACCTGGGCCTGCGCGTACTGATGTACCTCAGCTACCAGGAACGCGAGCAGCCTGTCACCATTAGTGAAATCGCCGAGCGCTTTGCCATCTCGCGCAACCACCTGGTAAAAGTGGTACACGCCATGGCGCAGCAAGGCTGGCTGGCCACTACCCGCGGCAAGGGCGGCGGCCTGGCTCTGGCCATGCCCGCCAGCCAGTACCGGCTAGGGCAGGTCATCCGCCAGCTGGAAGACATCACCACCCTGATAGACTGTGCCCAGCCACCCTGTGCCCTGCGTGGCCAGTGCCGGCTGAAAGGCGTGCTGGACGAGGCGCTGGGCGCCTTCTTTACCGTGCTGGACCACTACACCCTGGCCGACGTCGTCGCCCAGCCCACCGGCCAGGCCATTGCCATCCTGCATCGTTTGGGCAGTAGCAGCCTGCCCGTGCCAGACGCCTAGCCGTGCGCGCGCGGGCAGGGCGAGGCAGGTTGGCCGCAGCGTTGTGGCCAGCAGGGCTTGAGGCAAATTAAAACGCGTGTTTAACTGTGTGCCAGCGCTGCCGCCACGGCAGCAGGCAGCGGCCGCAGAGCCGCCCCGCACACACCAACACGAGGAATCCCCCATGCTGCACGGCACCCCACGCAAAGTCGCCATCGTTGGCGCCAACCGCATCCCCTTCGCCCGCTCCGGCACCGCCTACAGCCAGCTATCCAATAGCACCATGCTCACCGACACCCTCAAAGGGCTGGTGGACAAATACGGCCTGCAAGGCAAGCTGCTTGGCGAGGTCGTGGGCGGCGCAGTGATGAAACACGCCCGCGACTGGAACATGGTGCGCGAATGCGTGCTGTCCAGCGGTCTGCACCCCCACACCCCGGCCTACGACATCCAGCAAGCCTGCGGCACCGGCCTGGAAGCCACCATTCTGGTAGCCAACAAAATCGCGCTAGGCCAGATCGACGTGGGCATTGCCTGCGGTACCGACACCACCTCCGACGCGCCGGTAGCCGTTAGCCGTGGCCTGCAGCGCGCGCTGATGGACATCAACGCCGCCCGCAGCACCGCCGACAAGCTCAAGCTGCTGCCGCGCCTGCTCAACCCGGCCAACCTCAAGCCCGATCTGCCTGCCAACGCCGAGCCGCGCACCGGCAAAAGCATGGGCCAGCACGCCGAAATCACCGCCCAGCGCTACGGCATCACCCGCCAGGCGCAAGACGAGCTGGCACTGGCCAGCCACCAGAAGCTGGCCGCCGCCTACGACCGCGGCTTCTTCGACGACCTGGTCATGCCCTACCACGGCCTGCAGCGCGACAACAACCTGCGCCCCGACAGCAGCCTGGACAAAATGGCCAAGCTCGCGCCAGCCTTTGCCCGCAACGGTGGCACCATCACTGCAGCCAACGCCTCGCCGCTGACCGACGGCGCCTCTGCCGTGCTGCTGGCCAGCGAAGACTGGGCCCGCGCTAATAATTTGCCCATCCTGGCCTACATCACCGCCGGCGAAGTGGCCGCCGTAGACTACATCGACGAACGCGAAGGCCTGCTGATGGCCCCGGCCTACGCCATCCCGCGCATGCTGCAAAAGCATGGCCTGACCCTGCAAGACTTTGATTTCTACGAAATCCACGAAGCCTTTGCCGCCGTAGTGCTATGCACGCTGGCCGCGTGGGAATCCGCCGAGTTTTGCCAGAGCAAGCTAGGCCTGCCTGGCGCGCTGGGCAGCATCGACCGCAGCCGGCTCAATATAAACGGCAGCTCCATCGCCGCCGGCCACCCCTTCGCCGCCACCGGTGGCCGTGTGGTGGCCACGCTGGCCAAGCTGCTGGCTGAAAAAGGCAGCGGCCGTGGCCTCATCAGCATCTGCGCCGCCGGCGGCCAGGGCGTTACCGCCATTCTGGAACGCTAAGCCGCCACGCGCGGCAGCAGGGCAGGGTGGGCAGCGCAGCCAGGGTTGGCCGCAGCCCACGCCGCCGGCATTGCCGCCCGGCCCGCTTTCGGCTAGAATCCGCACCCTGTCTGTGCCCCGGTGGTGAAATTGGTAGACACAAGGGACTTAAAATCCCTCGACTTCGGTTGTGCCGGTTCGACCCCGGCCCGGGGCACCACAAAGAAATCAAAGGCTTACCTGCTGGGTAAGCCTTTTTTCTTTATCTGGCAAATGTGAAGTGTCAACCGATTGTCAACCGCGATAGAGGGTTAAGTGCCGCTGCTTCTGCTAGATGGTCTGGTGATAGATGCGCGTAACGCATAGTCATGGTCAGCGTGCTATGGCCTAGGATGCGTTGTAGTGCCAGAATGTTGCCGCCATTCATCATGAAGTGACTGGCAAAGGTGTGTCTCAGCACATGGGTCATTTGCCCTTTGGGTAGTTCGATGTCTGTCCTGGCTACGGCATCCCGGAATGCTTCATAGCACGGGCCAAATAGTGCTCCCGTGTGCTGGCAAGCTTGCGCATGCAGCATGCTTGCCAGGTCGGCCGAGATGGGAACCGTCCTGTTTTTCCCTGATTTTGTCCTGCTAAAGTCGATTGCATTTTCCCTAAGCTGGCTCGAACGCAACCCTTCAGCCTCACTCCACCGTGCTCCAGTAGCTAGCGCGACTCTGGCCACAAGCCCGACATGGGCATTCTGGCTACGATCCAGTTCAGTCAGTAGAGTTTTGATTTGTTCAATTGTGAGGAAAGATAATTCGCTCTCCACGATCTTGAACTGTCGAACTGCCGAAAGAGGGTTTTCGCCATTCCAGTGACCGAGCCGCTTTAGCTCATTGAATACCGCTCGAAGATAGGCATGTTCCCTGTTGACGGTGTTTGCTTTGACGCCAGCATCAAGCCGAAGGCTTCGGTAGGCTGCAAATGACTCAGCTGTGACCTCCGTTGCCAGCGGGTTGCCCATCATGTCGGCAAGCTGCCTTAGCCGGTTGCGCGTGTGTTCTCCATCTCGCAGTTGTTGCCCGTGATGCTGCCACCACAGCTCGACCAACTCAGTTAGTCGCCGTCTGTCTTTCTTAGACTTGGGCGACCACTCGGGCTCTTGCTGTGTTTGTCCCTTGACCCACGTTTCCCACTCCAGCGCCTCGCGTTTGGTCAGGAACGTTTTTCGGAAACGCCTGTGGCCGCGTCCTCCCGGCTGGATGTCAACTAGCCAGCCAGCCTCAGTCTTTTTTATGCTCATTTGGAATGAAGTTCGGTAGTCTTATTAGTTCTGCGCTGCATTCTTCATCATTAGGATTGTTGTCAAATACTTCCCAGTTCAGGCTCGGATCGTCGAAGGATGCCAGTGTTTCCTTTATGCACATCTTGCGGGAGCTACCGATAGCTTCGAGAATAGGGCTCGGAACATCCCCTTCCTTGACGAACTCTTCGTCAATTCCATTTTTCAAGCAGTAATCGAGTAAGGCCACCCGTGCCTTCATGTATTTCGACGTCCAAGGCTTATCCCTCGGCACTTTCCGATACTCGTTCAAAGCAGGGCGAATCTGCCCTACCTCCGCGAAAGTTATGCCTGTTGTGATCCATAGCACGTACTGAGGCCACTTTTTAGCTGCGGCCTCGATCATGTCTGCTGTTGGTCGTTGCAATCCACGCTCAACCTTCCGCCAGCGTTGTGCAGACACGCCTGTTTCGCGTTCAAGCTGGGCATAGAACCCATGTTCGTGCTCTCCGGCAAGTACCGAAAGAGTCACAGCCAATCTTGTTTCAATAGAAGTTGGTCTTGACATGAAAATCTCTACAAGACTACATTTCGTCTTGGCAAGACGATTAACGGTCTTCATGGAGAACATTATGATCCATACGACGCAGCTTTCAAGCCTCTCAACAAGCCCTCTTGTAAGTCGAGAGCGCTTCGCAGAGATGGTTGGCGTCTCTCGCGACACAGTATGTAAGTGGATTGATAGGGGCTACATCCCCGTTGTCAATGTTGGTCGTTGGTCACTTGTTAACGTCGCGCTCTTGACCGTTCGCTGCCTCGAAAAAGAATTCAAACCGCTCTCTGACGACTCTATGGCTTTCCCTGTTCAGCCTGTTACTGCGGCCGCCCCGCAGCGCGCAAGCGCGAGGAGCGCCGTAGTTGCAGGCTGAACGCATTTCCCTGACCTCACGAGGACTATCCAATGAGCACTCCCACAGCTGCCGATTCCAAAAATCAGACCCGCTTCAACCAAGCGACTCTTGCAGGCCGCGTCAACGCCGTCCGCAAAGCCGACGATTCCGTTTTCACGGAAGTGACCCTTCCCGCACCGGATCAATACAGTCCGCCCGCAACCGTGGAGATTCGCAGCCGTAAGCGCTTGGGTCAGGTCGGCGAGACCATCGAGGTTCCGGTGATCTGCGGTGGCTACCGTGGCAAGAGTTTTCAGTACACAGACAAGGATACCGGCGAGCGCTTCACCCGCCGCCCCGTCGTCAACTCCTACCAAGCCATCGAGGATTGAGCATGCTGCACCCGCTGTCGCTTGAATATCGCCGCGCCTGCCTCACTGACGACAAGGAGTGGGTAGACAACTGGCTTCGCACCGTGCCGGCTCAGTTCGCCAAGCGGATTCGGCGACAGCACAACAAGCTGCTTTTTTCCGAGGAGTTCCGATACGACGGCGACGCCCGCCGTGCCGCAAATCTCTATGTGCAGGATCGTCGCGATCACTTCAAGGAAATCGGCGGTCGCCTCAATCTGGCTGCATCGGATGACGAACTGTGCCAAGCGGCCAGGCAGGCCGTGCAGCATGTCGAGTCCATCCAGCGCCTGCATCGCAGCGCCGACTTCGAGTGGCTGCTTACCCTGCTTGCAGACTATCTGCGTGAGCGTGATGTCTTCTTCTACGACGACGAAGCCGCCCCGGAAGGCTGCACGCGACTTCCTCAGCCAGAAAAGCGCGGTGTGACGCATGAAACGCTTTTCAAGCGCCTTGTTGACGAAGGCTTTTGGCGCAAGGTCTTACGCCGTGGCGTAGCCCGTAAGGTCGAGGCCGAAGCCATCCGCTGCGGACTCGTAAACCAGCGAGAAGGGCTCTACGTCAGCGATGACACTCTGTCCCGTTTCCGCGCCCATCGCTGCCGCAACCGGGCCTTGCTGGAAAGTCTGGTGGCATTCAACGAACTGGGCGACGAGTTCACGCTGGCCGAGCTGTCCGACCTGTCGGTGTCCAATTCCGACAATCGACGCGCCGAACTAATGACTCGAATTGCCGGATTCGAGACGATTGCTCGTTCGCTGGAGCATGCGGCGCTTTTCCTGACGATAACCTGCCCATCGCGCTTTCATGCTTTCCGCAAGCTGGGCAAGGGCAAGGTGATTGCCAACACCAAGTATTGCGGCAGCACGCCGCGTCAAGCCCAGCAATACCTTTCCGGCATGTATGCCTGCATTCGCGCGGAGCTACACCGTCGTGGCATCAGCCCCTATGGCTTCCGCATCGCCGAACCACACCACGACGGCTGTCCGCATTGGCATTTGTTGCTGTTTGCTCCCCAAGGTCAAGCCGCCGACATGATCGCTATCTTCCGCGACTACGCGACACGAGAGGATCGCGAGGAGCTTGCTGGTGGGGACGGACCTCGCTTCAAGTGCGTTGAAATCGACTGGGAGCGAGGCACGGCAGCGGGCTACGTGGCGAAGTATGTATGCAAGAACATAGATGGCCGCAAGAGCGACGGCGAGTCCATCGGCATTAACTTTGATGGCGTCGATACAGCGACCGCTGCAGAGCGGGTGCTGGCGTGGGCCTCGGTCTGGGGAGTCCGCCAGTTTCAGCAGGTCGGCGTCGCTCCCGTGACCCTATGGCGCGAACTGCGCCGCATCGCCACCAATGAGGGCATCGAGATTGGCAGCGATGTAATCAGCCGCGCCGCCGAAGCCGCCGACGCTGGCGACTGGGCAGAGTTCGTGAAGGTGCTTGGTGGCACCGGCCTGAAACTCGCCGACCTTCCCATCCGTCTTGGCCGCGAAACCGGGCGCACCAACCGCTACGGCGAGCATGTCGGCGTGCGCATTCTCGGGGTGGTCGATGCCGATGACGGTGTTTTCGTCAAATCACGGATTCATGAGTGGACGGTGGAGTTCGCCCCCGACCGCGAGCGCAGCGAGCCTTGGACTCGTGTCAATAACTGTACGACCGCCCGGCGCGGCGGAACGCCGCGTCTTTCCCCTCCGGTCGATCAACACTCGCTGCGCGAGCAGCGACATGGCTATCGGCCCGTGACGGCTTCTGCCATCGAGCAAGGCCCGTTCGCAGGAGGTGGCACATGAGCAGCGGTGGCATTCAGCAAGTGCTGGTCTGCGTGCCGGTTAGCGCCGCACCAAGCAGTGTGCAGCAGCAGCTTTGCCCCCGCGTCGGCGGTCAGTACTACAGGTCACAGCCGATGCAGGCGTATTTGCTGAACCCGGATTCTCAACAACAGATTGATGCCGCGCTGGAACCCTTCGATTACGCCTACGCGGCGGGCCTTTGGTCTTTGGCCTTCTCGACTGTTGTCGCCCTTTATTTCGCCAGTTATGGAATTGCACTGGTGCTCGGCTTCATCCGCCGGGCCTAGCAATGTGGCCGGGCGCTTTCCCGGATTATTCAACTCAAGGAGTTCACCATGTCTTTCCTGAAAAAAGCTGCTTTCGTCGCTGCTGTCGCCGCTCCGAGTCTTGCTCTGGCTGCTGGTCCCGACCTCACCAGTCTTACTGACTCGGTTAAGTTCGATACGGTTATCACGGCTGTACTCGCCATCGCAGGCTCTATCGCAACTGTGTATCTCGCGATTCGTGGTGCCAAGATCGTTCTGGGCATGATTCGCGGCGGTTAATCCTCTGGTGCCTGCTGGGGCGGGCATGTCCCGTCCCATTTCCTCTTCACCCCTGAACAAAACAGGAGTCTGCCGTGGTCGCGATTGATTTTACTCCCATCGTCTCAGCCTTCGTACCCGACAACATCGTTTCCGTTGCCCTGTCCGTTGCTGGCCTGCTCGCCGTGTTGTACGTGGTCTGCTTCGCGGTTATTGCGGTGCTGGTGACGATCCGCGGCGGTACGGTGGCGGATCAGGTTCGTTTCCTCGATAGGCTTTATCGCGAAAGTCAGTTCAAGAACCGTTACAAGCGCGAACAGCGCTCGCGGCAATACCGCGAGTGGAAAAAGCACAAGGGGTTGTAAGGATGACCATCGTGCAGCTCTGGTATCTGTTCATTTTCGCTTGGGGCGCGGTCTGTGGCATGGCCGTGACCTCGGCCTTCAACAAAGGAGCGTGAAATGAAGCGCCTGCTATCCCTGCTCCTTGTCCTGCTTGTCTGCTGCCATTCGGCTTTCGCCGGACAGGCGCTGCCGGTGACGCCCATGCAGCGCACCTTGAGCGGTGTGATCCAGCAAAAAATGTTCAAGAGGGGGTTTGCCGCAAATGATCCGCGATTTGGCGCGACAATTGATCTGGTTTCTTCCGGTACTGCTTCTGTTGCAGGCGCTACAGCCGCTGCCGTCGTGGCCGGAGCTATTACAGCCCCTGCCTGGGTTAGCGTGGCGGTTGCTGCTGGGGTGGGGGTTGTTGTTACTGCTGCGGTTAGTCTCGCCATCAATGGCGTGGTTGATTGGCTGTTTTCGGACAATCCAACAGACTCGACGCCGATAATCCAGAAGGTCAAGCAGCAGCCTGTCGGGAAAGGGCTACTTGCTGGTGGCCCATACTGGCAAAGCTCTATCTTGGGGATATATGGTTCCGATGCAATGTCCCCGATTCAAACAGCGGTCGCCATCAACTGGCCTGCCGACGTGACGAGTACCTACGAAATCGGCACCTGCACAAGCACGTCGAACCCGACCAAAACAACCTGCCTGATTACGCGTATAAATAAGTCAACCGGGTACAAGCAGACCGGCTATGCAGCAATCGGCGCGACCTATTACCCGTCTGGCGCACCGGGTACATGCCAGCCAGGTTACGTTTTTCGTAATTCAAGCTGTATTCCAGTGCCCGCGCTGAATGCCGCCCCGCAGGAATCGAAGGTCAGCATTCAGCAGGCAATCGACAACCTGTCATCAGAAGAGCGCGCCAAGCCGCTCAATCCTGAAATCGTCGCGCCACTCGCTGACAAGCTTTGGCGCGATGCGGCGGCGCAGCCCGGTTATAGCGGCGTTCCCTATCTGGCGAATGATCCCATCACCTCCGCCGATGTCGAGGCGTGGCGTCAGGCCAATCCGCAAGGCTGGCCTTCGGTGTCGGACTTCATCGCGCCGCAACCCGTCAGCAATTCGCCATGGAAGTTGCCAGCCACCCCAACCGCGACTACACAAGACCCGACCATCGCGACCTCGCCAAGCACGAATCCTGCCGCTAACAACCCGCAGCAAAACCTTGGCTCTGACCCCGGCATCGGTTCACCGAACCTTGAGACCACGCCGACCGCACAGCAGATATTGCAACCTATTCTCGATCTGCTCCCGGATTTTCGCTCGTTTGTCATGCCGTCGCATCAAGCCGCTTGCCCGAAGGCGACATTCGATGCCTTTGGCAGAAGCATGACCATGGATGTGCACTGCAAAATTTCCGAAGAACAGCGCGCCGCATTGCAGGCTGTCATGGTGGCGGTTTGGGGACTGGCTGCCGCGTTCATCATCCTGAGGGCCTGATATGTTCGGTATCGTCCTGTCCGCATTGAATGCCGTCTTTGCCTTTGTGCTGCGGTCGGTCATCGTCAAGTTCGCGACTTTCTTTGCCCTGTTCTTCATAACAACTGAATTCGTCGGCGTGCTGGTTTCCGCCGGCATTTTGCCAAAGGCCAATGCGTTGGGTTCAGCCTTGGGCGGCATCCCAGCCTCGGTCTGGTATTTCCTTGAGCTGTTCAATGTTTCCACGGGTATTCCGCTGATTCTCTCGGCCTATGCGACCCGCTTCATCATTCGACGCATCCCGGTGATCGGCTAATGGCAATCAACGCATATGTCGGCTTGCAAGGCTCTGGCAAAAGTTACGAGGTCGTGTCGTCCGTCATCATCGACGCCGTTTCCCACGGCAGACGGGTAGTGACCAACGTTGATGGCATCGACGAGGACAGGATTCACGAATACCTCGTCAACACGCGGGATGCCGACCCGGAAAAGCTTGGCGCGATTGTCCACGTTGGCAACGACCGGATCATGCAACCGGCGTTCTTCCCCGACGAGGAAAAGCCAGAGACCGAATCCGTGGTGAAGGGCGGCGATCTGGTCGCCATCGACGAGGCTTGGCGCTTTTGGGGTACGGACAACGGCAAGCTTTCTCACGAGCACATGCAGTTCTTTCGCATGCACCGCCACTATGTGCATGAGGAAACCCGGGTCGCCTGTGACGTCGTGTTGATGACGCAGGACATCACCGGCCTGCATCGCTCGGTCAAGAACGTGGTCGAATTCGTTTTCCGCATGCACAAGCTGAAATCGTTGGGCCTCAATCGCCGCTACCGTGTCGATATCCACGAGGGGTGGAAGCTCAACAGCAAGACCCGGATCGACCAGCGCCAGAAAGCTTACGACCCGAAGATTTTTCCGCTGTACCAGTCCTATGCCGGAGGTGCGGGGCAGGAAAACCAGATCGACAAGCGCCAGAACATCCTCGCCAAGCGCACGCTGTGGGTATATGTGGGGCTTACCGTGGTGGTTGCGATGGTCTCTAGCTTTGGCATCTGGCGGTTTTTCCATCGTGGAGAGTCAGCAGGCGCAGGCAAGCCTGATGTCCCAAAGACCGTTACAGAGCAGGGCAGAGCTGCCTCAGCGCCGTCGGTGGCGAGGCCGGGAGAGACGCCGCCTGTTTCTCAAGGTTGGCGCATTGCTGGTTCCTATATGCTCGGAAGCGAGCGCTGGGTAGTCATCGCCGACGCGCAAGGCCGTCTGCGTGTCGAGTCGCCCAGCGTCTTCCATTCGATGGGCATTGCCTCCATCGGCGAAATCGACGGCGAGCGGGTCGCTTACTGGTCGGGGGCCGCGGAAGGTTCGCCGAGCGTGCCCATGGGAGTCGGAAAATGAAGCATCTTCTTGCTGCCGCACTCCTTGTCTGGTCATCCCTGACCTTTTCCGCCGAGCGTCCGGTCAGATTCGATTTTCAGGCCGCCAAGGTCGCCCAGGTCATTGGACTGGTTTACATGGAGGCGTTGCGCCAGCCTTACGTTATCGACCCCGCCGTGTTGGAGGACAACCGGCTCGTCTCCTTCCGTTTCGATTCCTCGAAAGGCGATTTGCGCGCATTTTGGCGAGCCTTCCTCGATTCGCTGGGCTTCACCCTCGAAACCCGTAACGGTATCGACTTCGTTTTCGTGCAGAAAAAGCAGGATGGGCCGAAGGCGGCATTCGATCACATGGTCTACCGCCCGCGTTACCGGTCGGCATCCTATCTGGTTGATTTGCTGTCAGCGCTGTTTCGCCAAGGCGCTTTCACTGTCCAGCGCTCGGTTTCTCCCGTCGAAGGCGAGAAGGGAAGCAGCAACCCGCCTTCCGGCTCGGCAAGCGACAGGATCAGCAGGGACGCTGACACGCTGATTTTTCAGGGGACGCCTGAAGAAGTGACAAAACTCAAGCAGCTTTTGCCGCAGGTTGATGTCTCGCCGGGCGAGGTCATGGTCTCCGGCGTGGTGTATGAGGTCTCAACCAAGCAGACCGATGGCTCGGCGTTCTCTCTTGCAATGAGCCTGCTTGGCGGCAAGCTGTCAGTGAATTTCGGTGTCAAAACCTTGGACAACTCGATCAAATTCTCGAATGCGAGCATTGACGCGGTGCTTTCCGCGCTGGCGACCGATACGCGCTTCAAGGTGGTTACAGCCCCGCGCCTGCGGGTGCGCTCCGGCGCAACCTCTCGGCTCATAGTCGGGCAGGACGTGCCGACACTTGGCTCAGTCAGCTACGCTCAGGGGAATCCGACGCCAGTCCAGTCCGTCGAGTATCGCAGCGCGGGCATCATCTTCGACCTGATGCCGACCATTCGAGACAGAACGATCGAGCTTGATGTCGGCCAGCAGCTATCAAACTTCGTGAAGACGGAAACCGGCGTTAACGATAGCCCGACCCTCATCAAGCGCGAGCTGAAAACCAGCGTCAACGTGGAAAACGGGGAAATCATTATTCTGGGCGGGCTGACGGAAGACAAGGAAACCGATGGCAGCAGTGGTTTGTCATTCCTGCCGCGCTGGTTAAATTCGAGATCGAGCGATAAATCCCGGACTGAGTTATTGTTGGTCTTGCAGTTGACAAGGCTGTCATCACCGTAATAATTACCGTAATTACGGTAATTATCGTAAAAACATGGGTATTCATAGCGATGACAGACGACCAAGATCGATTTGGCGTACCTCAAAGCGCTTTTCTGGCAGCTCGGAAGTCTCACGGGAGCGCCCGCACGGTGCGGGCTGGGATGTATGTCCCCACCCGTGGCGAAGTCGCCTATATGGCTCCGGAAACCCTGCGCCTGATCCTGATGGACTGGCTGCACGAAAGCCCGTCAGAGCTGATTCCCAGCGCGGCACAAATCAGCCAAGTCAAAGCCATTTTGGAGGCCCGACCGGATGCGGCCGAGCTGGCCGGGTTGATCGAAGAGTGCCGCCAGTATGTCACGGACTAGAGATTGTTTTCTTGGACTCAGACGGGGTGACCCATTGGGGAGAAAATGATCCTCGTTATCGATCTTGAAGCGACTTGTGCCGATGATGGAAGCATCATGCCTGAGGCCATGGAAATCATCGAGCTAGGAGCTGTCTGGGCCACTCCTAGAGGTGAAGTCATTTGCTCCTTGCAGCGCTTTGTACGCCCAACCGAGCGACCAACTCTCACGCCCTTTTGCCGTTCGCTAACCCACATCCAACAAACTCAGATCGACGCTGCATCGAGCTGGCCCTCTGTTGCCGAGGAGCTAGCGGCGTTTGCTTTACAGCACAAATGCCAGTACTGGGGTAGTTGGGGGATGTATGACGCCCGCCAGATCGAGCGAGAGACTGCCCGGCATGACCTCGCTGAGCCACTTGCAGGGTTGCCACACCAAAACCTGAAAGCGGCTTTTGCAAAGCGTAGGAAGATCAAGCAGGTGGGTATGGCCACAGCGTTAAAAATCGTCGGACTTACGATTGAGGGCCAGCATCATAGTGCTCTCGCTGACGCGATCAACATAGCACGTCTTGTACCTTGGTCAATCGGCTAAAGTCGTACTGACAGTACGTGTGTGAGTGTTTCAGCGTGGATTTTGTGTCTATCGCGCAGATAGGCTATGTCATTGGCGTTCATCGTGATTCTAATCCATAGTTTTGACTGCGCGAGCCACACAGGGAATCACTCAAGTTAAACGGGGAGTTGACTACGCCGAATAAAGTCTGTCAGATCCGAATAAAGTTCGTCGGAGTCTGAGTGAAGAGAGGGGGGCCGTTGGCCCCTTCTACTTTTTCAGCTGGCGTAAGTGCCGGGGTACCGAAGGTGAGCCCTTGTGTGGAGGGTGCTTCTCGGCCGAAGTAGCTTTTCGACACTTGGATGCGGAACAGCTGGTTTACACAGGATTCCGGAGATACTCAGCTTTGGTGCCAGTCATCGGCGGATGACTAGGTTAAGAAGGTTTGCCTTGGCTGTGTATATTCTGTTGATGAAAGTGCTCAAGTAGGACATTGAAGGTTGAAAACGTAATTGGAGCAGATAGCCTGGCTCCCACTTCACTAGGCGATCGCACGCCTTCTAATATGAGCCTGTATCTGTGCACGTGGCGATATGCTGAAGGCATGTTTTGTGGCCTAGGGCTGGAGTTAAGCCGCCGAGCGTAGCTCGGTCGGCTTGAATGACCTCTTATAGCCCCGCCCATATATGTTTTTTGGTGAAATATAAAAAGGTCAAAAGAATAATAATTGCTAAGAGAAAAATTGTTACGATGTAGTCTATTGTTTCAACTTGAAGCTGATAAATATTAGAATAGGTTGTAATCCAATTATGTATTTCTGGGAGGTAGTTTTGAAATAACATGAGTAAGGGTAGCATGATTATGCTAATAAACCCTGCTGGGTTTACTTGTCTTTTAATGAAGAATAAGCATAAAATTACCCAATAAACTGTCCCAAACGTACTGCTTACGAAGCCAGACCAAAGGTTAAGAAGATGCGGGTTTACTGAGTGAGTCGTTGATGTGTTATTGAAAAGCCATATATACGCGATTGTGTTGAGAAGCAAGGAACAGAAGGTTAAATAACTTCCGCCATAAAAAACCTGAGCGGAAATGACTTGTTCAGCTGCTCTTTTTATTCCTGCTGGTGAAATTAACAAGATAGCGAATAATGAAAGTATTAATCCAAAACTAGTTTCCCAAGAAAAGCCTACCATCGATGCTCCTTTAGCTATAACGTGGACTATATACCTTTGCAGGTGTATATTTGGTTTGTATGTGCGCGTGAAAATAAATGCCAAGCGAATTATACATTGTTTAGCAAGTCATTGGAACTGCCAATGCTTAAAAGTACATAGTTAGATAGAACTGCTGCGCCCCACTTGCTTGATATGTTACGTCAGAGGCTGCGCCACAGCTTTGCCACCCATCTGCTTGAGTCCGGCCACGATATTCGCACGGTGCAGGAGCTACTGGGCCACGCGGATGTCAGCACCACGATGATTTATACCAATGTACATAGCAAGGAAGGCCGGGGCGTCAGCAGTCCGCTGGATAGCCTGTCTGCGCAACAGTGGCCAAAAGCAGTGCGATAGATTGACCTATCTGCAAGCCGGCTTCCACGAATGGCCCCATCCTTTGCCGACAGACTCTGTTCGGTCTTTAAAGAGAAAGAGTTGCCTAGCGCAGGCGTCTGATGGACTTTGTTGCGAGTATTATTATATTAAAATCAATGACTTAGTTACGTTATTTCCGGCGGGCTTTATTCGGCGTATTCGCAGTATACGTGTGAGTGTTTCAGCGTGGTGTACAGTTTTTACTCATTTCTGGATAATGGGGAAGCGCGTCCATAGCGAAATAGGTAGACGCAAGGGACTTAAAGATTGAGCGCCGGGAGGCGAAAGAGAACGCGTGAATGGCGTCAAATTCAGCGAAGCCTCGGCCTCCGTGGAACGTGCAGAGACTTGATGGTGCCGACCGACGGCCATGCGCTACGGTAAAGGCAAAGTCCAGACCACGAACACCAGAGCGATGGCGGCGACAGCCGAAGTGGTAAGAAAATCCCTCGACTTCGTCGTGCCTATTCGATTTTGGCTGGACGCACCAGTACCTCAGGTCTGGAGATTGCTTCTGTTTAGTTTAGTAGATGCTGCAGCGCGACATTGTGTGCCATGCTGGAGACACGTTCTAGCCCTTTCCCGTCGCTCACTTGCAGCGTCTCATCCCGTCAAGGGGACGTGGAATAAATGGAGGGGACCCGCCCGAAGGGCGGGGCGTAGGCCGTTTATGCCGCGAAAGCCCCTTGATCGGGCACGGATTCAAAGTACGCTAGTCCAAGGGGTTGCTAGCGGCCTCACTGCTGGCAATCCCTTGGAGACCCAATGGCGGCCAGTGTTCAGTAGTGCTCCATCATCGCGGAGCGTCCTGGTGGGTGGTGCTAAAGCTGCTTGATGTTGTGCGGAAGTATGCTTTGAGGATGCTTGGTTGAGTTTGGATCGCGGGCTAGCACTGACGCTGTTTATAGATAAGTGGCACTCTATTTGATTGATCTATATAAGGAGATGTGTATGAAGACGATAGGAATTAGAGCTGCACCAAAGGTGGTGACATTTGCCATTTATGATGTCGAGCAAAATTCAATTGTCAACGTCGAAGAGATCAAAATCCCTGCTGCCTTCTCCACTCCCGATGCACTCAAATATTTGAGACTCAACCTTTTGGACATTATTCGAGAATATGAAGTGGAGCGTGCGGGTATTCGTGTCACGGAACCAAATGCTCAGTCTATGAGAATTGAGCGAATCCAGATTGAGGGTGTTATTCAAGAAGCCTTTGCTAGCAGTGATTTAAGGTCATATTACATTGGACAAATATCATCCATATCTAAAAGGCTTGGTTTGGACCGTGCCAGGTTTAAGCCGATAGTTGGTGGGGAGAATGATCTAGATATAGAAAATTGGGGGGGTATGAGTAAGGAGGAACGGGAAGCCATTCTGTGCGCAATAGGTGCTAAAGATGATTAAGCCATACCAAAAAGCAGAGCTTACCTTCGACATCATTCGCGAGATTGGTCATGATGGACAGAATTCGCAAACTTTTGTTGTACATGATCACCAGCTCAATGCGCAGATTGTCACGAAGAAAATTCGGAAGGATCGCCTAAATTCACCTAGCGATTTTTTCACGGAGTCTCAATCCCTATATACCAGCGCACATTCAAATGTAGTACAGGTCCATTACGCCTGCTTTGACGATGAACATGTTTATGTGGCAATGCCTTACTATGAGAACGGTTCGTTGAAAGACCTCCTCTCTAGGCAGAGTTTAACTGTTCGCCAGATTGTCGCCATCGGCTCGCAGATTTTGGCGGGATTGCACAATATTCACTCAAAAAAACTAATTCATTTCGACGTTAAGCCAGATAATATTCTTTTTTCCCAGCGATGGGATGCACTCGTTTCCGATTTCGGCCAAGCAAAGCAAATGAACTATTCAGGCATAGCGGCTCAAGATCGACACTATGGCAAGATGATCCCTCCCGAAGCCCTGACTACGGATCATTTTGACCGCACCTTTGATATCTACCAGTTTGGCCTAACACTTTACCGGATGTGCAATGGTAATGAGCATTTTTATAGACAATTTGGTAAATATGGCCCTTCTCACAATTTTGATCGAGATGCCTTCAGGTTTGACCTGAGAAATGCTAGATTCCCAGATCGAACGGACTTCTTGCCTCATATTCCTGCGGCTCTGCGAAAAGTCATCAAAAAGTGCCTTGAGGTTAACCCGGCTGAGCGCTATCAGTCAGCAATCGATGTTGCGAACGCCATGGCGGGGATCGATGGGAACTGTCTGGATTGGCACCTGGTCACGCATCCAGATAAGAAGGTCTGGACAAAAAGCGATAATGGGACAGCTTATGAGTTGTTGATCGATGCAGAGGGGAACTCGGTCTGCTACAAATCGGTCAACGGCGGGCAAAAACGTCGAGTGACTACTCTATGTAAGGAAAACGTCACAGACGCAGAGCTTAAAAAAATTTTTACGGACTATTAATCAGAATGGTGAAAAATCGGCCTGTCGAATATGTGAAGCGTTCGGACCTTCCGGTTCGAGCGCCCCACATTGATAATCATTCTGCGGGCTCAATCTGCCAGCCGAGCAGGAGAAATTTTTCTGAGGCTAAGATTGACCAGAATTTTTACTTCACTTTCTTTTCTGAAACGACAACAAAGCGCAGGTAGTGTCACATCAGGTCATGTTTTCATAAAATCTAGTGTGTCAACCAACAGTCAACGCCATTGACGGATAATGGCGGATCATGGCGACATGCCCTGCACGAAGTCCTCACAAACTAAGCCATTGGCGATCAATGGGGGATAATGGCGGGCGACTCATGGAACTTAAAATCCCTCGACTTCGGTTGTGCCGGTTCGACCCCGGCCCGGGGCACCAGCCAGATAAATCAAGGCTTCCAGCATTGCTGGGGGCCTTTTTTTATTGCTGTCCATACCGTCTCGTGTGCAAAATGATTGCACATGCATTGCACACCAGAGGCGACCTGTAGCGATCGCACAACCAGCTAATGGGCGGTGGCAGGTTCAGATCAGGCGGCAAGAGCTGAAACCAGACCGTGTCTATGACACGAAAAAGAGTTGGCTCAGCACGCAGGATGGGTGACGCGCAGCGCAACCCATCATCGCTTTGGGGTTGATTGATGGGTGACGGCACAAGTGCCTTCACCCATCTTACGCGCTTACCGTTGTGCGACCTGGTGAGTAGTGGGCAGCTTGTTGGGAAGAGCGTGATATCGAGCGTGCCGAGTGGCGAATCCTGCCGAGCGTATGAAGATGCGGCAACCCCATATCGTGCCCTTGTCCCGTCAGGCGCTGGCCCTGCTGGTCACACTGCAGCCGCTAACCGAGCGCGATGCTTTGCTATTCCCGGCCATGACTGACCACGCCAAGCCAATAAGTGAAAACACGCTGAGCTACGCAATTGGGCGCATGGGCTATCAAGTGGTGGCCACCCCGCACGGCTTCCGTACGCTGGCTTCTACCACGCTGAATGAAGAGGGTTTCGACCTCAATGTCATTGAATATCAGCTTGCGCATGCTGAGCGCAACAAGGTGCGGGCTGCGTATCATCGTGCTGAGTACCTAGACGAGCGCCGCAAGATGATGCAGTTGTGGGCTGATTTTCTGGGTATTCAGCAGGGCGTGAATGTAAGGCCGGTGAACTTCAAAAGGGCATAGGGAGGTTCTGTTCCGCCCTTGCCTCGGTTGGCATTTCAATGCTGTTATAATTACAGTTCACTTTCTATACGTTGAAACGTCATGCCGCTCAAGTACCAGCCAAAAGAGAAAGTAGTTGTGATGTGTGACTTCTCGGGTTTTGTTGTCCCAGAGATGGTGAAGACGCGTCCTGTGGTTGTGCTTGCAAAGCACAAGCACAACTCTAAGCTGGTGACGGTGGTCCCGTTGAGTACGACGGCACCTTTGGAGCTTGAAGAGCATCATCACGAGATGAGCGAAAACCCATTGCCGGATAAGGTAGAGGTTTGTTGGGCTAAGTGCGATATGGTGTATACGGTTTCACTCGATAGGCTTGATCGCTACAAGTATCGGGATGCTGCCGGCGAGCGGGTCTATGTTGCTCCGTCGATTGGTGATGAGGACTTTGAGGCCATTCGCGTGGCAGTCATGTGTGCGTTGCGCTTAAGATAGCTATTTCTCGTCGGGTAATTGCTATAAACAATTGGCCTTGATCTATGTGTTTGGTTATATTTGAGGCGTACCCGAAAGGGGCTTGTGAGACTTTCTGAAAAGAAAGCCAAGCCGGCATCATGCGATGACAAGCAAGCCGGTTTGTGAAATGAGGGCGCTTCGGCGCCCTTTGTCACTTCTGTAGTTCCCTTCATGGTGCTCATCTGCGCTGCTATGTGCGTGGATGCTCAGTTCTCCTTGGTGCATCAGGCTCACGTGATGTTGTGAGCCCTGTGCATCCAGTTCTCAAGTGGCCAGACCGAACAGTACGGCTTACTTTCTCTTTTTACTTCTTTGGCATTCTTGCTGATTGATACTCTTAGAGTGATCGGATAGTCTTTGTGCAATCAGTTGGCTTGGTGCGGTAGGTATCTCTGCCGGAACTGGGCACCAAGTCGCGTACTTGCGACTTTTTCGTGGTGACTTACATCTACCAAAGAGCCTATGCAGCAAGAGTTCAATAGCCAGCGAATAGAAGAACCAATCGTGGTGCCTGACTTGATGAATGGACAGACGATTGCGATGCTTCAGACAGTTTATCCTTTGTCTGAGGCTGATTTTGTCCGTCTCAACAGCGGTGCATCCAAGACAGACGCTGCAGCCGTGATGATATTTTCCGGTGTCGTCGGCTATGTAATCGGTTTGGGTCCAAAGTTGGAAACGCTTCTAATGGGAAGTGCTCCTGTCATGAGTAGTGCTGAGATAAAGACAATTACAGTGTGGGGTCTTTTCTCACTTGTGATTTATGGGTTGGGCTATCTGTTACCAAGTGAACGCAAGAAAGTCATGAAAAAGTTATCGTCTCATTTCGAGGCTGCCAAGTCGACTCAGCATAATTCTGGAGATAGGAAGTGATTACTACTGACAGTCTCCCTCAAGCATACAAGCCTTATCAGCAGCTAACACTATGTTCAAACAGCTTGGTAGGCGGTGGGCATCTAGTCAAAATTGGTGAATTTCTGCCCTTGCTTATTGGTCAAGGCCCTACTCCCCAAGTCTGGTTGCAAGCGCCATCTGATGCCTCTGGTAAGACATTTGTCGTGTTGATAAATGCTTCTGTTCCAATGCATCCAGCCATGTCAGTAACTACTGAAAATGGAGCACTGGTGATCTATGCCGCGGGTAAGCTCGTCTTGCGGGTGCGGCAACAAAGTGAAGATCAAGCCGAAGTAGAAGAGTTAGATCTGAGGCCCATCGGTTTTAACATTTTCGGCGATAGAAAATCGCTTAATGCCGGAGGTGTTCATATGTCTAGCAACTCGTTCGTAGGGGGCGGTACGCTTCTCGCATTTGGTAGCTAATGGTGTTGCAATAGGGTAAGCCGTACCACCTCGCCGTCAATGATAGTGCTTGGCGGGTCTACCACCCCACGCGGCCAACCCCGTCTTTTACCCCGCCGTTACCACTCATCTGCCTGTCTTGCTCCCTTCACACCCGCGTCACGCTGCCGTCACCGTGGCGCTTTACCGTAGCGGCTTCCTTTTTTGTTTCCGGAGCTGTCTGCAATGAAACCCCTGTTCGGCCTGACGCTGGCCCTGGCTTGTTGTGTAACCGCTGCCCACGCGCAGCAGGCGGTGGAGGCCACGTTGGCCGGCCACGCCGTGGTGCCGTTTAATACCGTGGCTACGCCGCCGGCGGATGCGGGGGCGTTTTTTGCCACTTCGGGCAAGTTTGCCAACGGCAAGCGCGTACGTAACGAGGTGCTGGGGTCGGAAGCGGCCAACACCTTTGTGGGCGACCCCAAGTACCCGCGTGCGTCGGGCGGGGCGCTGCCGGTAAAAGGGCAGGCGGTGCAGGGCTTTTCCGGCATTGCCATGCTGGATCGCAACCATTACCTGACGCTCACCGATAACGGCTTTGGCAACAAGATCAACTCGCAGGACGCGCTGCTGATGGTGCACCGCGTGGCGGTGGACTGGGCCAAGGGCAGCACCCGGCTGCAGGGCACTACCTTCCTGCACGACCCGGATCGCAAGGTGCCGTTTGCCATCCAGAACGAAGCCAGCGCCAAGCGCTACCTCACCGGTGTCGATTTCGACGTGGAGTCGCTGCAGCTGGTGGGCAAGGAAATGTGGATCGGTGACGAGTTCGGCCCCTACCTGATTCGCGCCGACCTGGACGGCAAGGTGCTGGCGGTACACGAGATGAAAGCGGGCGACGTGGCCTACCGCTCGCCGGACCACTACCTGAACGGCCGCCTGGGCAACCTGCCTACCGACAGCATTGGCAGCTGGAACGTGCGCCGCTCTGGCGGCTTCGAGCCGATGGCCAAATCGCCGGATGGCAGCAAACTGTACCCGGCGCTGGAATGGCCGGCCTTTGACGCGGCCAGCAAGGGTTTCGAGCGTGCGGCCAACGGCAAGACCTTTACCCGCATCTTTGAGTTTGACGTGGCGGCTGGCCGCTACACCGGCAAGCAATGGAAGTACCAGTTTGAGCAAGACGGCAATGTGATGGCCGACTTCCAGCTGCTGGACGCCAGCACCGGCCTGTTGATCGAGCGTGACGACAGCAGCGAGGGCCTGGGCCAGGTGTGTGCCGGCGAGATGACGCGCACCGACTGCTTTAACAAACCGGCGGCTTTCAAGCGCGTGTACAAGATCGACCTGGCGCAGGTGGACGCCGACGGCTTTGTGAAGAAGGTGGCCTATATCGACCTGACCCGCATTGCCGACCCTAAACGTGCGTCGCGTTACAGCGATGCCAGTGGCCGTTTCGGCCTGCCGCACCTGGGGCCGGAAGGGCTGGCGCTGGTGGATGGCCAGCATATCGTGTTGGTGAACGACAATAACTTTCCGTACTCATCTGGCCGCCAGCTGGGCAAACCGGACGACAACGAGCTGACGCTGCTGGATATCAAGGCGCTGATCGACGCGCGTTAAGGCGGGTGCCACGCAACAAGGCCCGGGCTGCAGGCAGCCCGGGCCTTGTTGCGTTTGCGCGCAAGCGCGGCCACGGTGGCGACAGCGTGTTTTTAACGTTGGCCGCAGGCATGACATGGTGTTGTTTCACCGGCAGCGTGCCGGGTATAAGGAGGGCAACACCATGAAAAAGATACTGGCTTTACTGGGCCTGCTGCCGCTGGCGGTACAGGCCGCCGTGCCGCTGTTTGACGGCGTGCAGTCGGCAGAAAATCAGCTGCTTACGCAGTCTGGCCGCTGGTTTGTCAGCGGTGAAAACGGCGTGTTCGAGGGGCGTTTCGACGGGCGGGTGTACAGCAAGCAGCGGCTCACCGCGCGGCTGCTGAACGGCCAGGCGCACCAGTGCTATTTTCTGGGCATGACCGAGCGCCAGGGGCGGCTGTATACGGTGTGTACCGACAATGCGCTGAACCCGTTTGCCACCAAGCGGTTGTTTGTGCTGAACCTGGCCGACCCGGCGGGCGAGCTGAACGAGATGTTCAACCCCACCGACGTGGCCTTGCCCAACGGCCTGGTCACGCTGCCGGATGGCAGCTTGCTGCTGGCCGACAGCGGCGCACCCCTGCTGCCGGGCAAGCTGCTGCGCTTTACCGTCAATGCCCACGGCGCGGTGGATGGCCAGTCGGTGTATTACCGCTATGTGCTCAACAAGCCTAACGGCCTGAAGGTGGACGGCCAGCGCCTGTACGTGTCACTGAACCCGCTTACCTACGCCGGGCTGTCGCAGCTGCGCCGCTACACCCTGGGCGCGGCCGGGCCGCAGGATGGCACGGTGTTGTATAGCTCGTGGGGTTTTCTGGATGACTTTGCGCTGAGCAGTGATGGCGTGGTGGTGGCAGAGTTTCTGGCCGGGCGCATCAGCCATGTGAGCGAAAGCGGGCAGGTATTGCGCCAGGCGGATGTGGCACAGCCTACGTCGGCGCTGCTGTGGCACGGGGCCGGGGTGCCGGCGGGGGATGTCACGGTCACCGAGCGTGGCAGCGGCCGCCTGGTGCGCCTGGCCGGCTTTGGCGCCTGGCCACGCTAGTTGGCCGCATTGGCCGGGTGATAAAGGGGGCGCCTGATGGCCCCCTTTTTTCATGCTGTCTCACGCCTGGTCGTGTCTGCTACGGGCTTAGCGGCTGGCCTGGCGCAGCAGCGGGTAGGGCGTGAGCTTGTCGGGGCGGGCTTTGCTCAGGTCGCCATGGCGGTCGCCCAGAAACAGCTGGCCGTTCTTGATGGCGACCAGGTCGTATTCGCCCATGTTCTGCATCAGCCCCGGGACAAAGCCGCAGCCCTGTTGCACCAGCGGCAGCGCTTTGCCTTGCTGCAGGGTGCAGCCCTGGCTGGCAAACAGCTGCACACCGGCGGGCGAGTCGGCGGTAATCAGGCGATGGTCGGCGGGAAAGATGCCTTCGGTGGCACTGTCTACCTTGGCCGACGGGCCGCCCAGCGTGTAGGGCCCGCCTACGTTCAGGTGAAACAGTGGCTGGGTGCCGGCGGCGTCGGCGTACACCTTGAACAGCACGCCCCAGCGTTTGGGGGTGATGTGAAACTGGCGGGTGGCAAAAATGTGGTCGTAGGCTTCCGGTGCGGCGCTGGCCCATTGGCCAACGATGGCACGCTTCAGGCCGGGGGTGTCTACAGATTGTGCGGTGGCTGGCAGTGCCAGGGTGGCCAGCAGCAGGGCAAGGCAGGTTTTTTGCATGATGTCGCTCCTGTTGGGTAGGCAGGCCGGGGTGGCCTGCTGGCGCCCAGCATAGAGTGACGGCGGTGCGTGTTTTAACGAAGCGGCGCGCTGCCTGCCGCAGTGTATAAGCTGGTGCGCGCTATTCGATGCATGTTGCTACGGGGTGCGTTGAACGCAGCGTACTGTTATCCCCACTGGTGCGATGGCGGCAGGCGGCGTAGCCTGTCCGCCTTTCCCCGTTCTTGCCCTTGCCATGTCCAGCCCTGCGCCTGCTACCGTGTTGTCCCTGCGTCATCATCGCCCGTTCTGGCAGTTCTGGAGTGCGCGCCTGCTGCTGACCGGCGGCTTCCAGATCATGGGGGTGGCGGTGGGCTGGCAGATGTACAGCCTTACCGGCAGCGCGCTGGACCTGGGCCTGGTGGGGCTGCTGCAGTTTCTGCCGCGCATCCTGCTGGTGCTGGTCACCGGCACCGTGGCCGACCGCTACCCGCGCCAGCGTATCGTGGCCATCAGCATGCTGCTGCAGGCGCTGGCGGCGGCCACCATGCTGCTGGCCAATAGCGGTGCGGGCCTGGCAGTCAGCCGCGAGCTGATTTTTGGCCTGTCGCTGCTGATTGGTACCTGCCGCGCTTTCGACATGCCCACCATGCAGTCCATCCTGCCCAATATCGTGCCGCCCGCGCTGCTGCCGCAGGCTGTGGCGGCCTCGGCGTCGGCCAACGAGATGGCTACCATCGTGGCGCCAGCGCTGGGCGGCCTGCTGTTTGCCTTTGGCGCGCCGTTCAGCTATGGCCTCAATACGCTGATGTTCGTAGCCGGCATGGTGCTGGTGCTGGGTTTGCCGCTGCCGCCGCACGTGGCCGACAGCCGCAAGGTGAGCGTGGATTCGCTGTTGGCCGGCATCCGCTTTATCCGCAGCCGGCCGGATATCCTGGGGGCCATTTCGCTGGACCTGTTTGCTGTGCTGCTGGGCGGCGCGGTGGCGCTGCTGCCGGTGTTTGCTGCCGACATCCTGCACACCGGCCCGTGGGGCCTGGGCCTGCTGCGCGCCGCACCGGCGGTGGGCGCGCTGGCCATGTCGGTATGGCTGATGCGCCACCCGGTGCAGCGCAGGGTTGGCCGCACGCTGTTTGCCTCGGTGGCGGTGTTTGGCCTGGCCACCATCGGCTTTGGCCTGTCTACCCACTTTTTGCTGTCCTTGCTGGCACTGATGGTGCTGGGGGCGTCCGACATCATCAGCGTGGTGATTCGCGGCACGCTGGTGCAGCTGGAAACGCCGGACGACATGCGCGGGCGCGTGAATGCCGTTAATTCGCTGTTTATCGGTGCGTCCAACCAGCTGGGTGAATTCGAGTCCGGCGTTACCGCCCACCTGTTCGGCACCGTGCCGGCAGTGGTATTGGGCGGGGCAGGTACCCTGGTGGTGGTGGTGCTGTGGATGCGCTGGTTCCCGTCGCTGGTGCAGCGCGACACGCTGGAAGCCCGGCCAGGCTAAGCCGGCCGGGCCGGGCAGGGCTCAGTCGTGCGGCAGGGCCTGCACCGTGTAACCGCCGCGCTGGCGCTGGCGCCACCACAGTACGGCAAACACCACGCTGAGGATGGCTGGCAGCAGGCTGAGCTGGCGCAGCGCGGTGGCGGTGTCGCTGCTATCCATCATTTGCCCTACTACCGGCAGCGCCACCATCACCGACAGCATGCCGGCGCCGCCCATTAGGTTCAGCAGCAGCGCGCCGCCACGCGGAAACTGTTCGCTGGTGATGGCCAGCATGGTAGGCCAGAAGAAGGTCTTGCCCACGCCGAACAGCGTAGCGCCCAGCAAGGCGGCGCTGCCGGCCCAGGCCGCATCGGCCGACAAATGCCCCAGCGTGGCCAGGCCGGCCAGTGACAGCAGCGCACTGACGGTGAGGATGGCGTAAGGTGACAGGCGCTGGAACAGCCAGCCGGCGGCGTACTGGCGCAGCACGAACATCAGGCCGGCGGTATACACCAGGAACAGGATGGTATTGCTGCCCAGCGCCGGCAGCAGGTCGGCCATGATCTTGGCAAACCACTGGTCCGGTGCCAGCTCGGTGGCGGCGGTCAGCCACATTAGCGCAAACAGCAGCAGGAACAGCGGGCGGCGGGTTTCGGCCAGCATCTGCCCGGTGCTGACACTGGCGCTGACCCGTTCGGTAGGCGGGTAGTGCAGCGGGGCAATCAGCAGCAGGTAGGCCACCACCGGCACCGCCACGCTGAGCAGCCGCAGCTGCCAGCCCAGCCCCAGCTGGCCCATGCCCCATGCCACCAGCCCGCCCACGATCAGGCCGCACGGCCACCACGCGTGCAGTTTGTGCAGCATGCGGCGCTTGTCGTGGCGGTACAGCGTGGCCACCAGCGGGTTGGTCACGCCCTCCACCACGCCCTGTGCAATGCCGGTCAGCAAAAAGCCCAGGTACAGCACGGTGCTGCCGGTGCTGGCAAACAGGCCACCGCCAGGGTTGGCCGCAGCCGGTACCGGTGCCAGCAGGATCAGCGCGATTCCGCCCAGGTAGCCGGCGCCAGACAGCAGGTGCAGCCGCTTCATGCCCACCACATCCACGATCAGGCCGCACACCAGTATGCCCAGGGTAAAGCCCCAGAACACCGACGACATGGTCAGGCCGATCAGGGCGTTGTTCAGCCCGTAGTCGGCCGCTACCGGCTGCAGGATGTCGGCACGGATGGAAAAGATCATCGACGTCACCATGATGGACAGGCAGCTGGCGAGAAACAGGCGTTGTGTGGCGTTCATGCGGGGTCTCCTGCCATCGCGGTGTCCACGTGGGCAAACAAGTACACCAGGCAAAAGCCGTCCATCGGCATTACCGGGTTGGTCCAGATCATGCGGGTGTGGCTGCCCTGTTCGCCAAAGACGGCGGCCAGCAGGTCCGATGCGCCATCCAGCGCGCGCGGGTGCTGGGTGCAGCCCTCGGCCACGTTCAGCACGCCTTCCAGCCGGAAGATGCGGCGCACGCGGCTAAGCTCGCCTACCGCCTGCTTCAGCTGGGCGATAGCGTTCAGCGCCGCCAGCTGGCAGGCGGCGTAGCCCTGGTCGATGTCCAGCTCCTGGCCCAGGCGGCCCCGGTACAGCAGCTGGCCGTCGCGCCACGGGAACTGGCCCGAGGTCATGAAGGTGCACTCCACGATGCACCAGGGCACGTAGTTGCCCAGCGCCGGCGCGGGGCTGGGCAGGGTGAGCCCCATCGCAGCCAGACGGGCTTCGGGGGTGGGGGTGGAATGTGGCATGTTCTCCTCCTGTTTCTTCTGTGTGGTGGGGTGTTGCGGGGCAGCCCTAGCTACCCAGGGTTGGCCGCAGCCAGCCGGCCAGGGTGTCGGGGTTGGCCGCCAGCCAGGCTTCTGCGGCCTGGTCTTCGCTTTGCCCTTCGCGGTTGATGGCGTAGTCCAGCCCGGCCACGATACGGTTATCCAGCCGGATGTTGTCCAGCACCTGCAGGTGCGCCGGTGTCAGCCGCGACAGGCGGTCGCTGCGCGCCAGCAGCACGGCGCGGTCGGTGCCGCCCAGCAGGCCTTTCGGGTCTTGTAGCTCGCGGATGCGGTAGTGCGCGTGCAGGAACTGCGGGTGCCACAGCGGCACGACTACCCAGCGCTGCGCTGCCACTGCTTGCTCGAAGGCGTCGAAGCATTGCTGCTGGGTGCCGGTCTGGAAGCGGTAGCCGGCGGCGCTCAGGCCGTACTCGTCCATCATGCGTAGCGAAAAGCGGGTAATGCCAGCACCGGGACCGATGCCCTGGATCAGCGGGGCCATGCGCTGGCGTACCTCGGGCTTCAGCAGGTCGGCCACGCTGCTGGCCGCGTTGGCCGGCACGTAGTCGGGCACGCCCCATAGCGCGTACGGCTGGTAGTGCAGGCCCAGCTCGCGCGTGGCCACTACCTCGTGCACGCGGTTCTGGTACACGCCGTGGCTGAACGGCAGCCAGGCCGAGGCCAGCAGGTCGATATCGCCGTTGCGCAGGCGCTCGAAATTGGCCTCATGCAGCGCGTAGCTGCGCTGCACGCGGTAGCCCAGCCGGGTGAGTACGGCCACCACCACGGCGGCGGTGGCGCGGTGGAAGCTCAGGTCAGTGACGCCCAGCAGCAGCGGCGGGACGTTGGCCGCAGCCAGCGGCAGCGCCGGCAGCAGGGCGGTGGTGGCGGCCAGTTTCAGCCACTGGCGGCGGCTGGCAGCCGGTAGGCGGCGTGGCGGCTTCATGGCGCGATCTCCAGCTGCGGCATCGGTTCGCCCACGATGTGGTCGTCGGGCGAGCAGGGGAAGATCAGTTCGATGGTGACGCCGTTGGGGTCTTGCAGAAACAGCTGGTGTTCGTTGATCTCCGGCACCACGCGTTCGCGGAACGGCTGCCCCAGCGCCAGCAGGTGTTGCTGGGTGGCGGCCAGCTCGCTGCCGCGCAGCGACACGTGGTCCAGGCAGCCGCTGCCGCTACCGGTGTCGCGGCTGCCCAGATAGGCCTCCAGCTGGTCTTGCTTGTCGCCCACTTCGGCGATGTGCAGCACCGGCTGGCTGCCTGCGTACAGCCAGGCACCGGGAAAACGGAAGGCCGGGCGCGGGCCTGGGCTCAGCCCGATAACGTGCTGGTAGAAAGCCACGGTGGCGGCTAGCGCCGGGGTACGCAAGGTGAAATGATCCAGTCGCTGGATGCTCATGACAGGCTCCTGTGAAAAGCCGGGCCGCAGCGCGCACCCGGCAGGGGCCCGACCCCGTGCGGGGCGCGGGCAAAGGGTGGCTTACAGCCGGGTGATGACGCTGTCGGCCGGCAGCCGCGATTTGGGTAGCGCGGCGTTGAAGTCGTCGGCGGCGCGGTAGCCCAGCGCCACGATCACCGACGGCACCAGGCCGTGCTGGCGCAGGCCTAGCGCCTCGTCCAGCGCCACGGCGTCGAAGCCCTCTATAGGGCAGGCGTCGATCTCCATGGCGGCCACGCCCAGCAGCAGCATGCCCAGCGCCAGGTACACCTGTTTTTCCATCCAGTGCACGCTGTCGCGCAGCTGGAAGCGGTGGGCATTTACAAAGTGGCTGCGGCCACGGTGCTGGCCTTCGCGCGCGTCGGCATGGGCAAAGCGGCCGTCCTGGTCTTCTTGTGCCAGCACCTGCAGCAAGTGGCTGTCGTCGATCTGGGCGCGGGTGCACAGCACTACCACGTGCGAGGCGCGGCGTATCTTGGCTTCGTTAAAGCTGTAGAAGCCCTGGGTGGCCTGCGCGATGCGCGCCTTGCCCTCGTCGCTGCCGGCAAGGATGAAATGCCATGGCTGGGCGTTGGTGGACGACGGGCTGTAGCGCAGCAGGGTTTCGATTTGCGCCAGCTGCGCGGCGTCCAGCCGGCGCTCGGGGTCGAAGGCCTTGGTGGTGTAGCGGCGGAGCAGGTAAGGGGTGATGTCCATGGTGCGGTTCTCGGTGTCAGGCCTGGCGGCCAGGCGGGGTGTAGGGCGGGTAGCGGGTGTAGCCGTCGGCCTGGCCGCCAAACAGCGCGGCAGGGTCGAAATCGGCCAGTGGCCAGCCGTGTTGCAGCCGTGCCGGCAGGTCGGGGTTGGCGATAAAGGGGCGGCCAAAGGCCACCAGGTCGGCCAGCTTGCTGGCCAGCATGGCTTCGGCGCGGGCGGCGTCGTAGCGGCCGGCCACGATGAGGGTGCCGGCAAAGCGCTGACGCAGTGCCTGGCGGAACAGCAGGTCTACTTGCGGCGCATCGTCCCAGTCTGCTTCGGACAGGTGCAGGTAGCCCACGCCCAGCTTGTCCAGCTGCACGGCGGCTTCCAGGATGGTGGGGATGATGTCCGGGCAGGCCATGCCGCGCGCGGTGATGTAGGGCGCCAGCCGCACGCCGGTACGGGCTGCGCCCACGGCGTCGGCTACCGCACGGCAGACTTCCAGCAAAAAGGCCAGCCGTGCGCGGCGGCTGCCACCGTAGCGGTCCTGGCGCTGGTTGGACGTGCTGCGCAGGAACTGGTCGATCAGGTAGCCGTTACCGGCGTGGATTTCCACACCGTCGAAACCGGCTGCCATGGCGTTCAGCGCGGCCTGGCGGTAGTCGGCCACGATGTCGGCGATTTCGCCGCTATCCAGCGCACGCGGTGTCGGGCAGTCCAGCATATGGCCTTGGCCGTTGGCGTCGGCTACCCACACCTGGGCCTGCGGCGGCAGCGCAGACGGTGCCACCGGCAGGCCGCCGTCGTGGAATACCGGGTGCGACATGCGGCCAACGTGCCACAGTTGCAGCACGATGCGCCCGCCAGCGGCGTGCACGGCGTCGGTCACGCCGCGCCAGCCGTCAATCTGCGCCTGGCTGTAAATGCCGGGGGTAAAGCTGTAGCCCTGGCCCTGGCGCGAAATCTGCGTGGCTTCGCTGATGATCAGGCCGGCGCTGGCGCGCTGGGCGTAGTACTGGGCCATCAGCGCGTTGGGCACGTCGCCGGGCTGGTCGGTACGGCAGCGCGTCATCGGTGCCATCACGATGCGGTTGGGCAGCGGCAAGGCCGGGTGGGAAAGTGGTGAAAACAACGACATATCGGGCATGGTGGCAAGCTCCTGTTGGGGGTTTCCTGCCGGGCAGGAAAACGGTGCTGCTATCATTGCCTTGTATGGAAATTTGAAAAACCGCGCTGCATTGCAAGCACTTGTGAAGGATTTTTGAAAATGAAGGCGCTGCAGGACCTGGAAATTTTCGTGCTGACCAGTGAAACCGGCAGCCTGTCGGCGGCAGCGCGGCGGCTGGACCTTACCCCGGCGGCCACCAGTGCGGCGCTGAAACGGCTGGAAGCCGAGCTGGGCGCGGCGCTGTTTGTGCGCTCTACCCGCAGCCTGCGCCTGACACCGCAGGGCGAGCTGTTCCTGGCGCATTGCCGCCAGGCACTGGCCACGCTCACCGCCGGGCGCGACGCCATCGCCGGCGACGGCAGCCTGCAGGGCACGCTGCAGCTGTCGCTACCGTCCGACCTGGGGCGGCACCAGCTGCTGGGCTGGCTGGACGATTTCCAGCAGCGCCACCCCGGCGTGACGCTGCGGGTGCAGCTGTCTGACCGCATGGCCGATGTCTACCGCCAGCCGGTGGACCTGGCTATCCGCTACGGCGTGCCGGGCGATTCCAGCCTGATTGCGGTGCCGCTGGCGGCCGACAACCGCCGCGTGCTGTGCGCGGCACCGGCCTACTTGCAGCGCGCCGGTGTGCCGCAGCAGCCGGATGATCTGCGCCAGCACAATTGCCTGTGCTTCCAGCTGGGCGAGCAGGTGCATCAGCGCTGGCAGTTTTTCCGCTATGGCGTGGCACACAGCGTGCAGGTCAGTGGCAACCGCGTGTCGGACGACGGCGACGCGGTGCGGCACTGGGCGCTGGCCGGTTACGGCATTGCCTACAAATCGGCGCTGGACGTACTGCCCGACCTGCACGCCGGCCGCCTGGTGGCACTGTGCCAGCCGTGGCTGGGCGAGCCGGCCCCGCTGCACATGATGTGCGCCGACCGCCGCTTGCTGAACCCGGTGGTGCAGGCGCTGCGCCATTATCTGGGCGAGCGTTTGCAAGCGTTCATCACCCATTACCGGGGCGGCCAGGCGGCCAACCCGTCAACCGAGGTACAACCATGAACACACTCCACCCCGCCGTGGCCGCCTGGCTTGCCCAGGTGAACGCCATCCAGGCGCAAAGGTTGGCCGCAGGCCAGCAAACCACCCCCATCAGCGCGCGCGAGGCTTTAGCCGGGCTGATTGCCGCCATGGTGCCGGCAGGCCCGGCATTGCCCTGGGTGCAAGAGGCCATGGTGCCGGGCAGCTACCCGGTGCCGGTGCGCATCTACCACCCTGCGCCGGAGCAGGCGCTGCCGGTGCTGGTGTACTGCCACGGTGGCGGCCACATGGCGGGCAGTGTCAGCAGCTACGACCCGGTATGCCGCCGCCTGGCGCAAGCCACGCAGCACGTGGTGGTATCGGTGGAGTACCGCCTGGCGCCGGAGTGCCCGTACCCGGCAGCGCTGCAGGATGTCTGCACCGTGCTGCACGGCCTGCGGCCAACCTTGCAGGCGTGCGGGGCAAACATCGCCGACGGCCTGCCCGTGCTGGCGGGCGATTCCGGCGGTGCCGCGCTGGCCGCTACGGTGGCGCAGTGGGCGCAGGCCGACGCCAGCCTGGCCATCAGCCGCCTGGTGCTGGTGTATCCCAGCCTGGATTACACCCTGTCGCAGCCTTCCATCCAGGCGCTGGGGCAGGGCTACCTGCTGGAGGCCGAGCGCATTGGCTGGTATTTCGGCCATTATTTCCGCGAAGGGGGCGACCGCCAGGCCGCCTCGCCGCTGTATGGCGAGCTTGGCGCGCAGCACGCGCCCACGCAGATCCTCACCGCCGGTTTCGACCCCCTGCACGACGAAGGTCTGGCCTATGCGCGCCAACTGGCCGCGGCCGGGGTGGCGGTGGATTACCACTGCGCCGCCGACCAGATTCACGCCTATATGCTGCTGGAAGCCCTGGTGCCGGAGGCCTGCGCCGCCGCCTACCAGCGCATAGCCGGTTTTGTGAACGGCAGCGCTTTACATGCCGCGCCGCCCGTGGTGTGATGCGGGCCTTTCAATAAAGGGGGCAGACATGCGCTACGGTAAAGAAGGCGGGCTGGTGTACAGCACCGAGCACGGCCAGATGTGCCCCGGCTGCCGCCAGCCGCAGGCGGCCTGTAGCTGCGCCAGCGCGCTGCCAGCGGGTGACGGTGTGGTACGGGTAAGCTGCCAGCGCAAAGGGCGCGGCGGCAAAACGGTAACGCTGGTGCGAGGTGTGCCGCTGGCCGCTGACGCGCTGGCGGTGCTGGGCAAGCAGCTGCGCGCCGCGTGCGGCAGTGGCGGTACGGTGAAGGATGGCGATATCGAAATCCAGGGCGACCACGTCGACACGGTGCTGCCCAAGCTGGCTGCGCTGGGCTATACGGCAAAGCGCAGCGGCGGCTGAATCCGCCAGCGCACCGGCCCGCACGCAACAAGCCCCTGTCTGCCAGACAGGGGCTTGTCGTTTTTACCGCGCCAATAGCGGGCCTGGCTAGCTGGCGGGTGGCAGGCGGTGTGGCTGCAGGGTCACGCACAGTCCGCCTTCAGAGCGGTTTTGCCAGTGCACCTGTAGGCCGTGCAGGTTGGCAATGCGGCCAACGATGGACAGCCCCAGGCCGCTGCCGCTGGCGTCTTGCCCGGCCGGGCGGTAAAAGCGCTCGCCAATGCGGGGCAAGTGCTCGGCGGCAATGCCGGGGCCGTTGTCTTCTACAAGCAGCTGTTGTGGGCTGACGATCAGCCGCACCTGGCTGCCGGGCGGGCTGTAGCGCACGGCGTTGTCCAGCAGGTTGCGCAGCAGCAGCTGCAGCAGGCTGGCGTCGCCGTTAGCCTGCGGGCCGTGGCCATCCAGCTGCAGGCTGATGCGGGTGCCGCGCTGCGCGGCAGCGGCGGCCACCTCGGCCATGGCTTGCTCGGCAATGGCCTGCCACGACAGCGGCGCAAACGGCAGGGTGTGTTGCTGTTCCAGCCTGGCCAGCGCCAGCAGCTCGTCTACCAGGTGGCTGGCACGGTCTACGCTGGCCAGCACCTTGTCGATGGCAGCGTGGCGGGCGGCCGGGTCGTCCAGCAGCTGCACTAGCTCGGCCTGCACGCGCAGGCCGGCCAGCGGGCTGCGCAGCTCGTGGGCGGCATCGGCGGTAAAACGGCGCTCGTGCTGCAACGTGCTGGCCACGCGGGCGATCAGCTGGTTCATGGCGTCGATCAGCGGGCGGATTTCGGTGGGGACATCAGTCGGCAGCGGGGTGTCGTCGTCGGTGCGGCGCTGCTGCAGCAGCTGGCGGATGCTGTCCAGCGGCCGCAGGCCACGGCCCAGCGCCCACCAGATGGCCAGCATGGCGACCGGCAGCACAATGAGCCACAGCAGCTGCGCCAGCAGCAGGCCGCGCATCAGCTCCCAGCGTTCGCCTTCTTCTTGCGCTACGGCTACCGTACCCTGCTCGCCGCTGTAGTAGTACACGCGCCAGATTTCGTTATGGTGCAGGCTGGTCACAAAGCCGGTAAAGCCGGGGCGGGGCGATAGCGCCATGCCGTCGCTGTCGGCCACCAGTGGTTTGGCCTGGCTGTCCCAGATGGCTACCGCCTGGTGGTCGGCACTGTCTGCTTCGTGTAGCTGGCCACGGGTTTGGCTGGCGCGCAGCTGCGGCAGGGTGTGGTAGAGCTGGCGGGCAAACAGCTGCTGCTGCTCGTCGTACAGCTCGGAGACCTCGTGGTGCGCTAGCAGGCCGACGACGACGCAGGCTAGCAGCCACAGCGGGGTGATGGTTTTCAGCAGGCTGCGGCCAACCGTGCCGCGCAGGCTGCTGCTCATGCCTCGTCACCCAGGGTGTAGCCCAGGCCGCGGCGGGTTTTGATCAGCTCGCTGCCCAGCTTTTTGCGCAGGTGGTGAATGTGTACTTCTACCGCGTTGCTTTCTACTTCGTGCGCCCAGTCGTACAGTTTTTCTTCGATCTGGGCGCGGCTTAGCACGCGGCCTTTGTTGTTCAGCAGCAGTTCCAGCAGGGTGAGCTCGCGTGCGGCCAACTCTACCGGCTGGCCGTCCAGCAGCACGCGGCGGGCGGCAGGGTCCAGGCTGATGCGGCCGTGCTGCAGCAGCGGGCTGGCCTGGCCGCCACGGCGGCGCAGCAGGGCACGCAGGCGCGCGGCCACCTCGCCCAGGGCAAAGGGTTTCACCAGGTAGTCGTCGCCGCCGCTATCCAGGCCGCGAATGCGGTCGTCTACCGCGTCGCGTGCGGTCAGTATCAGCACCGGCAGGGCGTGGCCGCTGCGGCGCCAGCTGGCCAGTACGTCCAGGCCGTCTACGCCGGGCAGGCCCAGGTCCAGTATGGCGGCGTCGTAGGGGGCGGCGTCGGGGCCGCGCAGCGCCAGCTTGCCGTCGCGCAGCCAGTCGCAGCTAAAGCCCAGGGCGGTGAGGCCGGCTTGCAGGCCGTCGCCAATGAGCGGGTCGTCTTCGATAATGAGGATGCGCATGCGGCCTCCGTGGTTTTATGCCGGCAGTGTACTGCGTTCAGCCCCGCCAGGTCTTGTAGCCGGTGATCATGGCGCGGACCAGGTTTACCTTTTCCAGCTTGCCCATCACGATGGCCGCGGCGGCGTGCAGGCCTACCGCCAGCATCAGGGTATTGGCCAGGCCTTCGTGTAGCTCTTCCAGCCATTCTTCGCCCCAGTAGGTATCGGTGCCCATCAGGTAGCCGGTGGCACCCAGTGACAGGACCAGCGCCATCAGCGCCAGCATCATGATGGCACCCAGCGGGTTGTGGCCGTCGCTATGCGGCAGCGTGCCGCTGCGCAGCTGCTGCAGGTGGTGGTGCAGGCGCGCCGGGGTAGGGAAGAAGCTGGCAAAGCGGGCATGGTGGCTGCCGACAAAGCCCCACACGATGCGTATCAGTACCAGGGCGCTGGCGATGTAGCCGGCCCAGCGGTGTGGCGGGTCGCCTTCTTCCAGCAGCAGCAAGTTGGCCAGTACGCAGGCCACCAGGCTCCAGTGGAACAGGCGTACCAGCGGGTCCCAGATGTATTGGCGGTGCGGTGTGGCAGGCAGGGTGTTCATGACAGGCTCCATAAAATGAAAAGCCTGCCGGCAGGTGCCAGCAGGCCGGGGCAGGGCCGTTTAGTCTTCGATGTCGGTTTTTACGGCGGCGCCGCTTACCGGGTCAAAGTAGATTTCTACTTTTTTGCCTTCTTTGTTTTTGCCGTAGATCTCGTAGCAGTTACCGGACACTTTGAATTTCTTGATCTGGTAGCCCTCGGCGGTCAGCTTTTTCTTGAAGTCGGCTTCTTTCTGCCATTTGTCTTTTGGCTGGGCCTTGCACTGGGCATCGGCCAGGGCAACGTTGGAGGCAAAGGCGGCGATCAGGGCAACAGCAAACAGTTTTTTCATGGTGACGCTCCGTGTAGACCCCTGCGCAGTGCAGGTACAAGGCCATTAAAGCAAGCCAGTCTTAACGTGGGCTTATGCTTGTGGCTTGATAGCTAGTGGGCGTGAAAAAACCGCCGGTGGCGTAATGCCAGTAAGTTAGGCTAATGTGCTTGGCCATCAAGTAGGAGGGCATGAGTGAAGCGCCCCATCCCGTTGGTGCGAGCCGGGCAAAAGGGTGCACCCCAGGGTTGTGCTGAGCGAATCGAAGATTCGCACGCGCAAGACGCCGATTTGTTTGAGTCCCGAGCCGTTAGCGAGGGGCGAGTTCGGCGGCGCCTGGGGGGCATCATTTTGCGCGGGGTTTCGAGCAGTCCCGGGTTGCGGGGGAATGAAAAGGGGGTGGCAATCCGCCCCCTTTCCCGTCTGCCGGGCGGAACCGGCATTTAAGCATCGTCCGCATAGCGGACTCGCAAGCCGCTTTAACGCAACAAACTGCCAGCAAAAAATGCCAATCAGTGTTAACTACAGGCATTACGCTGGTGGCGGGCGAGTGTCGGGTAGTGCAGCCAGGTGCTAGCCGCGGCGGGCGGCCAGGTAGTCGAACACGGCAAAGCCCAGCACGCATACCAGCCACACCACCCAGCCACTCCACAGGTTGTGGCTAAGGAAATGGGCCCCGCGCGCTACCTGGCCCAGGCCCATCAGCATGCCCGCCAGCACGCCGCCCCACAGCGCCATGCGGGCGCGGGCGGGGTGGCTGGGCTGCCAGTAAAAGTACAGCGCCATCAGGGCAAAGCCGGCCGAGGCGTGGCCGCCGGGAAAGCAATGACCGGGGCCGGCGTTCAGCGGTGTCACGGCCAGGGTGGGAAAGTGTTCGGCGCTGCCGCCGTAAGCGGCCATGTCCCACGGGCAGGAGTGGGCGCTGCGTGCTTTCAGGGTGGATACCGCTGCGCTCGCTAGCATCATCATGCCGGCAGTGTAGGCGCGGCGGCTGTCACGGCGGCGCAGGCCGCTGTAGAGCAGCCACAGCGTACAGCCCGCCACGGCGTATTTGGCCAGGCGGTGGTTGAGCCAGTCCAGCCATACGCTGTCCTGCAGGGGGAAGCCCTGCAGTGCCGGGCTGTAAAACAAGCGGGTGAGGGTGTCGTCCAGCGTGGTGTCGTATTCCAGCAGCAGAAACAGCACAGCCAGCAGCGCCAGGCCCGTTAGCTGTATGGCTGCCCTGCGCAGCACGGGGAACGTGGTAGCCAGGGCCGCTGCGCCCTGCTGTGGTGTCAGTACATTGCCCTGCATGGTGGTAACCCGCTATCCGGATAGATAGCGGGCATGCTGTGCTGCCAAGCTTATGGCGTGCTTAAGCTCGTGCCGCCTGCCTAGATGGCGGCTCAGGCCGGCTGTTTGCCCCAGGCTGGCAGGCGCAGCACCCCCTGGCTGAGGCTGACGCCCAGCAAAATCAGCCCGCCACCCAGCCAGTGGTAGCCGTGGATGGTTTCCCCCAGCGTGACGCTGGCCAGCAGGGCGGTAAACAGCGGCAGCAGGTTCATGAAGATTGCCGTGCGGTCGCTGCCCAGCGTCTGGATGCCGCGCATCCAGAAGTAGGCCGCCAGAATGGACGAGGCAATGCCGGCAAACAGCACCAGTGGCACGCCCGCTGCCGGTATGGCCATGCTCTGCGCCGTGGCCGCGACCGGTATCAGCATCAGCACCGCCAGCACCACCTGCACGTACAGGTTCAGCCACTGGCCAAACGGCGGCGCCCAGCGCTTGAACAGGATGCCGTACAGCGCATAGCTGGCCGAGCCCAGCAGCATCAGCGCATCGCCCGTGTTGACGCCGCCCGCCAGCAGCGCCAGCGGCTTACCGGCACCCAGCAGGTACAGCACGCCAGCCAGCGACACCGCGACGCCCGCCGCTGCGCCGGCGCCGATGCGCTGGCGGAAGACCACGGCATTGAGCAGCAGGCCCAGCAGGGGGATCAGCGCGCAGATCACGCCCATATTGGTGGCGCTGGTCAGGTGGGCGGCGTAGTAGGCCAGGCACTGGTAGGCCACCATGCCCAGCAGCGCCAGCACGGCAAAGCGCGGCAGCATGGGGCGGATAGCCGGCCACTGCGCGCGTAGCGGCCGCAGCATCAGCGGGCTGAGCACCAGCAGCGCCACCAGCCAGCGGTAGAACGAAATGGCGGCCGGGTCCAGCACGTTGGCCGCGGCCTTGGATACCACGGTATTGGCGGCCCAGATCAGCACCGCCAGCAAGGGGAAAAAGCGTGCCATGGCAGGCTCCGTTAGCAAGAATGGCAGCAGTGTAGCGCTGTCCTGTTACTGGCATATACTGCAAAACAGACAAGCCGATACGCCATTGCCGACAATATGCCACCTTACCCGTACAGCCCTACCGACTGCAGCCTGCCGCCCCCGGCGCCGCTGTATTTCCGCCATGAGCAGTTTCTGGCCAATACCGATTTTGAATGGCACGTGCACCCCTGGGGCCAGATCAACCGTATCAGCCTGGGCATACTGGCGCTGCAGCTGCCGGACCGCACGCTGGCCGCCCCGGCCGAGTACCTGGTGTGGATCCCGGCCGATGTGGCGCACGCCGCGCACATTCGCCAGGCGCTGGACTATGTGTCGGTGTATGTGGCGCCAGCGTTGGCCGCACAGCTGCCGCCGCAGCCCTGCCTGATACCGCAAACGCCGCTGCTGCGCGCCTTGCTGGATGATTTTTGCCAGCGCGGCGTCACCGCCATGGTGGACGAATGGGACGCCATGCAGGCGCAGCTGCTGGTGCAGCGCATGGTGCAGGCCGGCAGCCAGGTCGATTACCTGCCCGATAGCCACGACCGCCTGCTGCGCCCCGTGTTGCAGGCCCTGCGCGCACAGCCGGGCGACAACACCACGCTGGCCAGCTGGGCCGTGCGCGTGCACAGCACCGAGCGCACGCTGGCGCGGCGCTTTCAGCAGCAGCTCGGCATGAGCTTTGCCGCCTGGCGCAACAGGGTGCGGCTGCTGCAGGCACTGTCCGGGCTGAAGGCCGGGCGCACCGTGGCCGACATTGCCGCCGAGCTGGGCTACGCCACGCCATCGGCTTTTATCGCCATGTTTGCCCGCCATACCGGCATCACGCCAGAGCGCTACCGGCGCCAGCTGCTGGCCGGCAGGGCATAAAACGGCTGCGGCCAACCTGGGCAAGGTTGGCCGCATGGGGCAGGTGTTGCGCGGTTTACTGGCTAAGGGTATCGCCCGGCGCTACGGGCACGGCCTGGTCTATCGGCTCGTCTACTGGCGCACTGGCTTCGTGCGCTGGGGCGCTCTGGGTTGGCTGTTGGAAGGGCTTGCCGTTTTGCAGCAGCTTGCCGTCGCTCAGGTCAAAGCGGGTTTGCAGCAGCGCGCCGGCCTGTTGCAGGCTGCCGGCGGCCAGCATATTGGCCACGGTAGTGCGGTAGCCGTGTACCAGCATGTCGCGCTGCGCCTCGGGGGCAAAATCGTTGATCCAGCGTTCGGGCAGGATTTGCGGCCAGCTGATCAGCGCCTGCAGCGCCAGCTTTTTAGCCAGTGCGGCGTCGCTGCCGGCCAGCTCGGCTTCGCTAGGCGCGCTCAGGCTGGCTTTGAGGTTCAGCGTGCTGTTGCCTTCCGGGTTGGCCAGCGTGGTCAGCTGGGTAAAGGCAGGGTTGTGCGACAGCATGCGCACCAGCAGCGCGCGGTTGGCCGGGTTGGCCAGCTGGTTGCCAAAATGGCATTGCAGCATGCCCTGGGTCAGCGCTTGCTTGTTGTAGTCGGCCAGCGCTTTGGCATCCAGCCGGCTCAGGCTGCCCTGGGCGGACAGGTCGCCCAGCGGTTTGCTGTTGTAGTGCAGGCCCACCCAGCTGCCTTTGCCGTTAATCGCCAGCATGCCGTTTTGCTCGCTGCTTTGCGCGCTGGTTTCCAGCACCCCGGCACTAAAGCTGTGCTGGGTGGCGCCCTGGCTGGCGGCAAGCTGCAAGCCGCCAAAGCGCAGGCTTTCCTGGCCCAGCAGCAGGCCGCTGCTACTGCGCTGGTACTGGCCTTTGTGCAGCAGGTCCTGGGTGGTGAGCTTGAAACGGCCTTGCGCGTCGCTGACATCGCTGCCGTGCAGCACCAGCTCGTGCTGCAGCTTTTGCAGGCCCAGGTCGTACTGGAAGGTGGCGTCCAGGCCTTTCCAGTGCAGCAGGTTGCCGTTTTTTTCTGCGCGGAAGCCCGGGCTGCTGATGCGGGTTTCCATCTGGCCCAGCCAGCCGGCACGGGTATGGATGCTAAGCGGCTGGGCATCGCCAAACAGCTGCTTGATCGGCTCGGCCCAGCTGGCCGGCCAGATGATGTCGGTACGCACGCCGGGCGATAGCGGGTTGTGCGACACCGTGTTGCGCACGGTAATACCCGGGCGCGTGCCGCCAAACAGCTCGCTGTTGATCTCGTTTTCGCAGCCTAGCTGGTAGCTCACGGTTTCCTGGCTCTGCCACAGGCTGTAGGTCTTGCTGCGGCTGATGACTTTCAGCAGCGGGTACTGCGTCATGGCCTGGTTTAGCTTGTCCAGCTGCTGGTGGCTGCGCCAGGCGGTATAGGCGCTGGCGCCACTGAAGGTGGCCAGCAGGACGGCACCGGCGGTAAGGGCTAGGTGGGCGGGCTTCATGGCGGGGCTCGTGCAAAGGAAAAATGCCACTGTATGGCAACGGAATAGCCCGGGTCAATTTGCCCGCCCCGGGCGCAGCCATTACAGTGCGTTTTTATGTTGCGGGAGCGTCGTGTGCTGAAAACCATAGCAGGGTGGCTATGCCTGTGCCTGGCGGCGGCCAGCTGGGGGGCAGGGCAGGCATGTCGTGTCACGGCTATTCATGATGGCGACACGGTAAAGTGCCTGCAAAACTGGCGCGAGCTGACCGTGCGCCTGGGGCAGATCGACGCGCCGGAACAAGCCCAGCCCTACGGCCAGCGTGCCCGCGCCGCGCTGGCGGCCCGCGTGTTTGGCCGGTCTGTACAGCTGGAACGCCACGAAACCGACAAATACGGCCGCATCGTTGGCCGCTTGTGGCTGGACGGCGTAGACATCAACCTGGCCCAGGTGCAGGACGGCTGGGCCTGGGCCTACCGTGATTACCTGAAAGAGCGGCACTATATTGCCGCCGAAAACAGCGCCCGCGCCGCCGGGCGCGGCTTGTGGGCAGGTAGCGGCCCGGTGCGCCCGCAAGACTGGCGCCGCGGCAGCCGCCGCGCCACCTCGTTGCCACCGCCGGATGCCCCCGTTGCGGCCAACCCTGGCCGTGGTGCGCCAGCCAGCCCCGCCAAGCCGGCAGCGGCTTTCCAGTGCGGCAGCAAAAACCGCTGCAGCCAGATGGCCAACTGTGCCGAGGCGCAGTTTTACCTGCAGCAATGCGGCGTGAAAAAGCTGGACGGCAATCACGACGGCATCCCCTGCGCGTCGCTATGCCGCCCTTGATGCGCCGTTGTTAGCGGTCGGCCTTGCCGGCCATGCTGGCCAGCGCCGCCAGCCGCGTGGCCAGCATGGCCGGGTGCCGCCCGGCGTCCTGTGCGGCCTCTACGCTGCGTATGGCCTGGCGCACCAGCATGGCACCGGGCCAGCGTAGCGGCTCGGGCGGAAACTGCGCCAGCGGCCCCTGTGCCAGCGGGCTGCGCGTCCAGGCGTTGTCCTGCCCTAGCAGCAGGCTGCTCAGTAGCTGCCCGCCCAGGTGGCACTGCACCACGCCATTGCCGGAATACCCCATACCGTAAAACACGCGCCGGTAGCCGGGCAGCACGCCAAAGAACGGCAGGCCGGTGGCCGAGCGGTCGGACGCGCCGGTCCAGCTTTGCGCCAGCGGCACCTCGGCCAGCGCCGGAAAAAACCGCGCGATGGCCGCCTGCAGTTGGCCGCGGTAGGCGCTGGGCTGGTCAAAGTAGGCGTGCAGGCGGTTGCCCCAGGCAATGCGGTTGCCGCCTTTGCCCAGCATCAGCCGCCCGTCCGGCGTGCTGCGCCAGTAGTGCACAAAGGTGCGCAGGTCGCACACCGCCTGGCCACGGTCCAGCCCCAGCTGCCGGATGATCTCGGGCGCAGGCTCGGTAACCACCATGTCGGACGATACCAGCACCACGCTGTCGGCTAGCTGGCCAAAGCGGCGCGGCATGGCGGCGTTTAGCGCCATCACCGCCTGCCATGCCTGTACGCAGCCCTGCGCGGTATGCACCCGCACCTTCTCGCCTTCTTGCAGGGTGGTCATGGCGCTGTGTTCGTACACGCTGATGCCCATGGCGCGCGCCACGCGCAGCAGGCCGCGTACCAGCAGCGCCGGCTGCAGGCTGCCCGCTGCCGGGCTGTACACCCCGTGCTGCAGCTGCGCGCTGCCACCCTGCGCCACGGTGGCGGCGGCGCCTAGCGGCTGCCAGCGGTTGCGGCCAACCTTGTCCAGTGCCGCCAGTACGCCATCCAGCGCGCCTGCCTGGGCGGCGCTGCTGGCAGCGTACACGGCGCCGCCTAGCCGTATGCCGGCATCGATGCCGTGCTGGCGGCAGAAGCGGTCGATGTCGAACACGGCTTGTTCCGAGGCGGCCACCAGGCGGCCGGCCTCCTCGGCGCCGTACAGCTGGCACAGTGACAGGTATTTGGTGCTCCAGGTCAGCATGCAGCCACCGTTGCGCCCCGACGCGCCGCTGCCGCACAGGTCTTTTTCCAGCACCACGATGCGCCAGTGCGGCTGCGCCTGCTGCGTCATGATGGCGGTCCACAGCCCGGTAAAACCACCGCCCACAATGCACACGTCGGCCAGCAGCTCGCCCTGCAGCGGTACTGGCTGCGGCTGGCCCTCGGCGGTTAGCGCCTGTTGTAGCCAGAAGGCTTGCTGGCTCACGGGCGTTCCCCATTGGCCAGGCGTGCCTCGATGGCGTCCAGCACCGCAGGCAGCTCGATGAGGGTGTCCACCACGTAGTGCGCGCCGGCAGCGCGCAGCTGCGCCTCAGCCGGGGCGCGGTACTCGGCCTGCTGCGCCGGGCTCAGCGCCGCCCATTCATCGGCGGTTAGCCCCACGGCGTTGCCGCTGGCGGCCAGGCCGACTGTCCACATGCCGGCACGCAGGCCTTCGGCAATGCCCGGCACGGTGTCGTCTACCTTCACGCAGTGGCGCACATCGCCCACGCCCAGCGCCAGCACATTGTCCAGCGCCATCCACGGGCCGGGGCGGCCGCCGGCGGGCAGGTCGTCGGTAGCCACGGTGTGGTCGGGCGCGTAGCCGGCGGCGGCGGCCAGCGGCAGCAGCTGGTCCATCACCACGCGCGGGTAGCCGGAGCAGCTGCCTATTTTCAGGCCGCGTGCGCGCAGGCTGTCTACTGTGGCAATGGCGCCGGGGATGGGGGCGGAGTACTCGCCCACGCGTGCCACCTGCAGCGGCATGAATTCTGCGTATAGCGCGTCCACGTCGCTGTCCTGCATGGCGCGGCCAAAGCGTGCCTGCCAGCGTGCGGCCACGCCCGGCAGGCGGCCCAGCGCCTGGATGTGGTCCCACTTGGCCAGGCCCATGGGTACGCGGGCTTCGGCCATGCTGACCGGTACGCCGATGCGCGCGAATACGTCGATCAATACCTGGGTGGGGGCAAAGGAGCCGAAATCCACGACGGTGCCGGCCCAGTCGAAAATCACGGCTTCAAGGTGTTGGTAGGTGTGCATGGTGTGTTCCTCAGGCAAGCCAGCCGAGCTGGCGCAGGGTGGAAATGATGACGTGGCAGGCCTGGCCGATTTCGGCCTGGTCGATGGCGCCGATGCAGCCCACGCGGAAGGTTTCCTGGTGGGTGAGCTTGCCGGGGTAGAGCACAAAGCCCTGTTCGCGCACCGCTTGGTACAAGGTAGCAAAGCGGTAGTCCGGGTGCGCCGGCGCGTGGAAGGTCAGGATGATGGGGGCCTGCAGCGCGGGCGGCAGAAACAGCGCCAGCCCGGCCTCGCCCAGGGTGTGCTGCAGCTGCGCCGCGTTGGCCGCATAGCGCGCCAGGCGTGCCGGCTGGCCACCTTCGGCCAGGTATTGGTCCAGCGCAGCGCGCAGCGCGGCAACCACGTGCGTGGGCGGGGTAAAGCGCCACTGGCCGGTGGCTTGCAGGTAGTCGTGCTGCGCGGCCAGGTCGAGCGACAGCGAGTGGCTGTTGCCGCGGCTGGTGGCCAGGCTGGCCTGGTTGACGATGACAAAGCCCATGCCGGGCACGCCTTCCAGGCATTTGTTGCTGCTGGCCACCAGTGCGTCGATGTGCAGCGCGGCCACGTCGATGGGCAGCGCGCCAAAGCTGGACATGGCGTCCACAATCAGGCGGCGGCCGGCGGCGTGCACCACGGCGGCCAGCTCGGCCAGCGGGTTCAGCATGCCGGTGCTGGTTTCGCAGTGCACCAGGCCTACATGGGTAATGGCCGGGTCGTCTTGCAGCAGCATGGCCAGGGTGGCGGCGTCCGGCGGGGTGTCGTCGGCGGTGGTGTACAGGCTGTGTTCGCGCCCCAGATAGCGGGCAATGTCGGCCATGCGGCGGCCGTAGGCGCCACCGGCCAGCACCAGCAGCTTGCCGCTGCGTGGTACCAGGTTGGCCACGGCGGCTTCGACGGCAAAGGTGCCGGAGCCTTGCAGGGGTACGCACACGTGGCTGCCCTGGCCGCCGGCAATGGCCAGCAGGTCGTGGCAGACGCTGGCGGTCAGCTGGTTGAAGCGGCTATCCCACGAGCCCCAGTCGGTAAGCATGGCGGTTTTGGTGGCCAGGCTGGTGGTGAGCGGGCCGGGGGTCAGCAGTATCGGTTCGCGCATGGTGTTTCCTTGCTTATCTAGATGTCTTTGCGGGGTCAGAAAAACCGGGCCGCAGCCCGGTAAGGCAGGGTTTACAGCGGGTGGCGCCAGCGCTGGCTACGCGCCAGCAGCCAGTGCGACAGCAGGGCAAACAGCAGGCAGGCGGCGCCGCTGCTGGCCACGATCAGGGTGGCCATGGCCGCGGCGGCGGCGGTATCGCCAGCGTCGTCCATGTTCAGCACCGCTACGGCTGCCAGCACGGTGTCTGGCGTGTACAGAAAGATCACCGCGGACACGGTGGTCATGGCCGACACAAAAAAGTAGCGGGCAATATCCAGCACCGCCGGCAGGCAGGTGGGCAGGGTGACGCGCCACAGCGTGCGCCACAGCGGTACTTTCAGCGAGGCGGCCACCGGCTCGAAATCGCCATCCAGCTGCGCCAGCGCCGTGCGCGCCGTCATGTGGGCGGTGGTGTAAAAGTGCGCCACCGAGCACAGCACCAGTATCGCCAGCGTGCCGTACAGGCCGTGCAGCGGGTTGGCCGCATGGTTGAAGAAAAAGATATAGCCCAGGCCCAGCACCAGCCCCGGCACCGCCATGGGCAGCATGGCCAGCGCGTGCAGCAGCTGCCCCGCCGTGCCGGCGGTGCGCAGCTTGCTGCTGCCCCAGGCGCCCAGAAACACCAGTACTGTGCCGGCCAGCGCGGTATACAGCGCCAGCTTCAGGCTGTTGGCAAACGCCAGCCAGCCGCCGCCGTCTACCAGGTCAAAGTCGAAATGCTGCAGCGTAAAGCCCAGCTGGTAAGGCCACTGTTGTATGAAGGCCGCCGCGATGGCGGTGCCCAGCAGCACCAGCAGCGCGCCACCCACCGCACTGCAGTACAGCAGCGCCAGCAGGCGCACCAGTGGCTGGCGCAGCGGCTGCAGCGGCTGTGCGCGCGCTGACACCTGGGTGCCCTGGCGCCGTTGCAGCCAGCGGTCTACCGCAAACGACAGCAGTGCCGGCAGCAGCAACAGCAGGCCGATCACCGCGCCGCGCGGGAAGTTCTGCTGGCCGATCACCTGCTTGTACGCCTCTACCGCCAGCACCGGGTACTGGCCGCCGATCACCTTGGCCACGCCAAAGTCGGTGACCACCAGGGTGAACACCACCATGGCGGCCGACACCAGGCCGTAGCGCGTGGCGGGCAGGGTAATGGTGGCAAAGCGGCGCAGCGGGCCGGCGCCCAGCGTGCGCGCTGCTTCGTACAGCCTGGCGTCGCCCACCGCCAGCGCGGTGAGCAGAATCATCAGCGCGTGTGGAAAGGTGTAAAACGCCTCGCCCAGCACGATACCGGCAAAGCCGTAGATGCTGCCGTCGGCAAACCAGCTTTTCAGCAGGCCCTGGTGGCCAAACAGGTACACCAGAGAAATACCCGGCAGCAGCGATGGCGCCAGCAGCGGCAGCAGGGCCAGCAGGCGGAACAGCCCGCGCCCCGGCAGGGCCACACGGGTGAGCGCAGCGGCGTAGCCGTAGGCCAGCGGCAGCACCAGGGCGGTGGTGGCCAGCGCCACCTGCAGGCTGCCGCCCGCCGCGCGTGCCAGCCCCGGCTGCGCCAGCGTGTCGCGCAGCGGTGCCAGGCCGGCAAAGCTGCCGTCAGCGGCCAGCATGGCCTGGCCCAGGATGGCGGCTAGCGGTAGCAGCACGGCCAGCACCAGCAGGGCCAGCAGCAGCCACAGCAGCGCGCCGGCCTGGGTTTCGTCGCGGCTGGCGGCCAGGCGGCGCGGGGTGCTCAGGCTAGTCATGCTGCTTCTCCTCGCCGGCAAACACGCGCAGCCGTGCGGCGTTCAGCGACACCGGTACGCGCTGTTGCAGGCTGATATCCAGCTGCGCCAGCTGGGCGTGGGTGATGTCGGCCACCACGTTGGCCGCACCCCAGGCCGGTACGTGCAGGCTCACACGGTAGATGGGGCCCAGCAGCTCCAGCTTGGTGATATCGGCCAGTACCGCGTCGGGCGTGGCCGGCCAGCGCGGGTGCAGCACCAGGTCTTCCGGGCGGACAAACAGGGTAAGTGCACTGCCGGGCGGGGTGCCGTGCGGTGCGGGCAGCAGCAGCGACACATCGCCCAGCGTGGCGTGCAGCGCGCTGCGGCTGCGTGCGGCCAACCAGTTGCCCTGGCCGACAAAGCTGGCCACAAAGCGCGTGGCCGGCTCGCGGTACAGCGTAAACGGCGTGGCGCACTGCTCGATGCGCCCGCCGTTCATCACCACCACGCGGTCGGCCATGGTGAGCGCCTCTTCCTGGTCATGCGTGACCATGATGGTGGTAATGCCCAGCTTTTGCTGCAGGCTGCGGATCTCGCGGCGCAGGTGTTCGCGCACGCGGGCGTCCAGCGCCGACAGCGGCTCGTCCAGCAACAGCAGGCTGGGCGAGGTGGCCAGCGCGCGCGCCAGTGCCACGCGCTGCTGCTGGCCGCCGGACAGCTGCGCCGGGTATTTGCCGGCGATCTCGTCCAGGCCGATCAGCGCCAGCAGCTCGGCGACGCGGCGCTGTTTGTCACGGCGGGCACCGCCCAGGCCGTAGGCGATGTTGTCGGCCACGGTCAGGTTGGGAAACAGCGCGTAGCTCTGGAACACAATGCCGTAGTCGCGCTGCGCCGGTGGCAGCAGGGTGATGTCGCGGCCATCCATGACGATCTGGCCGCTATCGGGTACATCCAGCCCGGCGATCTGGCGCAGCAGCGTGGTCTTGCCGCAGCCGGACGGGCCCAGCAGGCAGACGAACTCGCCCTTGCCGATGGTGAGGTCCAGCTGGCTCAGTACCTGTTGCTGGCCAAAGCGTTTGCTGATGCCGGCCAGGGTCAGGTAGGGGCGGGTGGCGGCGCCGTCGGCTGGCGGCGCTTTGTGCAGCAGGGTGGTGGGGTCGAGCTTCATGGTGTGGCTTTCAAAACGTTGGCCGCAATAGCCAGGTAGTGCGCCAGCGGCGGCGGGCTGGCGGCAGGGTCTTTGGCCAGGTCGTCGCAGTGGCGCAATAACACCGCGTCGGCTGCCCACGGGCGGGCGGCAAAGCGCTGGCAGGCGGCGGCGCTCATCACGCCGCCTTGCAGTAGCAGCGAGGCTTGCGAGGCCGGCGATAGCGCGGCGTGGTAGCCGGGCTGCACGGCGCACAAATAGCGTTTGGCGGCCACGTGCAGGGCAATGGGCTGCAATACCTCGTCCGCAAACAGGTGTTGCAGGCTGTGTACGGCCACCGCTTCGTGGTGGTCGTTAATGCCGTTTGTGACGTCCTCGTCGCCCTGTTCGCACACCAGGTGGCCCAGGTCGTGCAGCAGGGCGGCGGTAATCAGCGCCGGGCTGGCCCCCGCTTGTTCGGCCGCGTGGGCGCTTTGCAGGGCGTGCTGCAGCTGGCTGATGGCTTCGCCGCCGTACAGGCGCGTGCCACTGCCGGCCAGCAGGCTGGCGATATCGTCCAGGCGGGTAAGCGGGGTGCTGGGCATGGGGTGCTCCGGCGGCGGGGCGGGCCCGCCGCGTGGGGTGGCTTATTTCGGCTCGGATTTGTTGTCGTAGCGGCGGGTCCACTCGGCCAGGATGCGGTCACGGTTGGCCGCAGACCAGCGCAGGTCTTGCTTCACCAGGCGTTTTTCGTAGTCGGCAGGGATGTGCGGGTTGGGCTTGGCAATGCCGGGCATGGCCACGATGGCGAAGTTCTTCTCGTACAGCTCGTTAGCCGACTGCGAGGCAGACCAGTCGGCCAGGCTGCGGGCAGCGGCCAGGTTGCGCGTGCCTTTCAGGATGGCGGTGGCTTCTACATCCCAGCCCAGGCCTTCTTTGGGGAACACCACGTCAATTGGCGCCCCACCGTCTTTCAGCTTGGCGGCGCGGTATTCAAAGGCAATACCGATAGGGAACTCGCCGGCGGCGGCCTGTTTGCACGGCTTGGAGCCGGAGTGGGTGTACTGCGCAATGTTCTGGTGCAGCTTGTCCATATAGGACCAGCCTTCTTTTTCGCCAAACAGCGTGAGCCAGGCGGTAACGTCAAAATAACCGGTGCCGCTGGAGGCCGGGTTCGGCATCACGATCTTGCCTTTGTATTCCGGCTTCAGCAGGTCTTTCCAGCTTTCCGGTTTTTTCAGGCCCTGCTTGGCGGCCTCGACGGTGTTAAAGCAGATGGCGGCGCCCCAGACATCCATGCCTACCCAGGCTGGCGGGTTGCTGTCGTCTACGTAGGCTTTGCTGAGTCTGGCCACGTTCTTGGGGGCGTAGGGCTGCAGCATGCCTTCTTTTTCCAGCACCAGCAGCGAAGACGCTGCCACGCCCATCACCACGTCGGCCTGCGGGTTGGCTTTTTCGGCCAGCAGCTTGGCGGTAATGATGCCGGTGGAGTCGCGCACCCAGCGCAGCTTCACGTCCGGGTATTCCTGCTCGAACTTTTGCTGGTAGGCCTTCAGCTGGTCGGCTTCCAGTGCGGTGTACACGGTAAGGGTGGTGTCGGCCAGGGCGGCCAGGCTGGTGGTGGCCAGCACGGCGGCCAGCAGGGTGCGAGGGGTGAGCATGTCGTGCGCCTTGTGTCGGGTTGGGAGACAGGGCGCACTGTACGCGGCCAACGTTACAGGCTATTTACATCTAGATGTCTAGATGAATTTGTGTGCCCTACGCCACACCATGTGGCGCTGGCGCAGCAGCTGGCTGTCTGGATTTACAGGCTGTCGGGGGTGATTTCTACCTGCACGCTGTCACCGCCAAAACGGGTGATGCCGTATTCGATAGGGGTGCCGGTGTTGTCGGTGTACACGCTTTCCACGTACAGCACCGGCTGCTGCTTGCCCTGGCCCAGCGCGGCGGCTACCTCGGGGCGCGGCAGGCGGGCGCTGATGCGGCTCAGGCTGCGGCGAAAGCTGGCGATGCCCAGGCGGGCAAAGGCTTCGCTGGTGCTGCGGCTCTGGCGGTAGTGCTCGATAAAGCCATCGAAACGCGGCAGGGGAAAGTACTGGGTACAGACGCTGACCGGCTTGCCATCGGCCAGGTCCAGCGCCTCTACCCGCAGCACCTGGCTACCAGTGGGCACGGCCAGCATCCGCGCGACGGCGTCGCTGGCGGGCTCGAAATGGCAGGACTGGATGTCTACGTCGCTGACCAGGTGCTGGTCGCTAAGGCTGTGGGAAAAGCGGCTGCTTTTGCCCAGGCGGTAGGCAATGATTTCTTCTTGTACAAAGGTGCCGCGGCCGCGCTCTATGCGCACCAGGCCTTTGTCTTGCAGGTGCTGGATGGCCTGGCGTACGGTGTGGCGGTTCACGGCAAAGCGTTCGGCCAGGGCGGTTTCATTGGGCAGGCGGCCGCTGAGGGTGCGGGCCAGGATTTCCTGGCTAAGGGTGGCTTCGATCTGCAGCCATAGCGGCGTGCCGGCGGGGCGGGCGGTGCGTTTGTTCATGGTGTGCGGGCAAAAAGGATTTGCGCGACATTACCATGACAATGTGACAGCTGACAGCGCGTGCGCTGGCTGTGCGGTAGCCGAAAAGGCAAAAGGCCCCTGTCTTGCGACAGGGGCCTAAATGCTTGGTGCCGGAGAAAGGAGTCGAACCCTCGACCTTCTGATTACAAGTCAGCTGCTCTACCAACTGAGCTACACCGGCGTAGGACGCGAATATTAGACAAGCCCGCCCGCTTTGGCAAGCCCCTGCATGCAAAATTTTTGCATGCATGCAGGTAGAACGGGGGCGGCTGGCGGGTTTACTGCATCCACACCAGGTTGGCCCATATTTCGTCCAGGTGGATGCGGTGCTGGAAGAGGCGTTTCATGTGGTGGCTCCTGCTGTGTGATGGGTTAAAGCCATCATGCGTTATTTTTATTTAAAAGTTAAATTGATAATAAAAATACGATAGCTAAATTATTTTTATAGCGACGGCTTAAGTGGTCATGCCGTGCCCTGAAAGTTGTCGCGCTACTGCCTACAAGTCTTATACAGGTCGGTGAATATCGCGGCTGAATGCTGCGGCATAGTGGGGCCATGCGCTATGGTGGGTTTAATTTGTCCGGATACGGATTACTGCAAAGGGGAGCGCCTTATGTCCTGGTCTGCCGGTTATGTCACGGATGTGGATTACACCTACGGTTATTACAGCGAGCTGAACCCCTACTACGCGCGCTTTGTGCTGCAGGATGCCGGCTATGCACTGCCGGCCTGGCATACCGCCTGCGAGCTGGGTTTTGGCCAGGGCATGAGCGTCAACCTGCACGCCGCCAGCGGCAGCCTGCAGTGGTACGCCAACGATTTCAACCCGCAGCACGCCGCCTTTGCGCAGGAGCTGGCCGCCGCCAGTGGCAGCGGTGCCGTGCTCAGTGACGAGTCTTTTGCCGAGTTTTGCACCCGCGACGACCTGCCAGCGTTCGACTTTATCGGCCTGCACGGTATCTGGAGCTGGATTTCGGCCGACAACCGCGCTCTGATCGTCGACTTTGTGCGCCGCAAGCTGCGCGTGGGCGGTGTGCTGTATATCAGCTACAACACCTTGCCGGGCTGGGCAGCGTTTACCCCGCTGCGCAAACTGTTTGCCAGCCACGCCGAGCGTATGAGCGCGCCCGGTGCCGGTATCGAAGCGCAGGTCAAAGCCGCGCTGGATTTCAGCCAGCAGTTGTTGGCCGCAGAGCCGCGCGCGCTGTCCGATAGCCGGGTAAAAGAAAGGCTGGGCACCATTGCCAAGCAAGACCCGCACTATCTGGCGCATGAATACTTCAACCGTGACTGGGAGCCCATGTACTTTGCCGACATGGCCGCCGCGCTCGCCCCGGCCAAGCTGTCCTATGCCTGCCAGGCCAGCACGCTGGACCAGGTATCGGTGCTGCACTTTACGCCGGAGCAGCAGGCGCTGCTGGACGGTATCAGCGACCCGCTGTTTCGCGAAACCGTGCGCGACTACATTCAAAACCAGCAGTTTCGCCGCGATTACTGGATAAAAGGTGCCCGCAAACCGGCCCCGGCGGAGCAGGAGGCGCAGTGGGCGCACCTGCGTGTGGCACTGGCGGTGCCGCGTGAGCAGGTAAAAATGAAGCTGGCCTTGCCGCGAGGCACCATCAACCTGACCCCCGCGTTGTATGAGCCGGTGCTGGACGCGCTGGCCGATGGCCAGCCGCGCACGCTGGGCGAGCTGGCCCGGCAGCTGCTAGGCACCGCCTTGCAGCGCAGCCAGCTGGTAGAGGTAATACGCGTACTGGTGGGCGCGCGCATGCTGCTGCCACTGCCCGAGCAGCCGGCTGCCGATGGCCAGGCCGCTGCGCGGCTGAACCAGCGTATTGTGCAGCTGGCGCAGCATAGTGCGCGTATTGCCGCACTGGCCAGCCCGCAAGCCGGCGGCGGCGTGCCGCTATCGCGCTTTAGCCAGCTGTTTATCCAGCAATATCTGGCGGGCGAGCGCACGGCGGATAGCCTGGCGCAATATGTACACGCGCTGCTGCAGCGTAACCGCGAGCGCGTGGTGCACGAAGGCAAGATGATGGAAAGCGAAGCCGCCCAGCTTGCCCATCTGCAGGGTTTGGCACAGCATTTTCTGCAGGCCGAGCTGCCCTTGCTACAGGGCATGGGTGTGTTGCCGGCCTAATACTGTTGAGCGCGGTATGGGCCAGGGATTGGACCGCTATCTGCTGTGAGTGGGCGCGCGGCGCGCGGCGTGCCTCTGCCCTGGGCTAGCGCCTTCCGGCACCCTGGGGCAGGGCGGCCTCTTGGTGTTTGGGGCTGGCTCGCTAGCCCGTGCATGCTAGCGCTTGTGGGCTGCGGGCTTAGCGGCTACTGAGCCAGGCCCGCCACCCGCCAAAGCGGCTAATGTTTTGCGCACCAGCCACCCCTGCGGTTTCGCATAGGAAGCCACATACTTCGCTGCCGTCTGCTAGCCGTATCTTGCCAATGCCAAGCGGTGAGGGGATGGCGGCGACGAAGCTGCCAAATGCAGTGCCTGGCATCTCCCATACCTCCATGTCTATTGCTACCCCTTCTTTGTCTACCCGTACCATGCCCGGCCGCAGCGGCGGGCCACCTGGCAAGGCATAGAGCTGGTATTCGGCGGCGGAGCGTACGGTGGCAATCAGCCGTGCACCGCGATCCACCAATTGCCAGTTCAGTGGTAAGCCAGAGAGGTGCGCGCCGCAGACGGCAAGCCGAATCTGCCCATCCGCTATCGGGCTGCTGAGGTTGGCCGCAGGGGGAAGAGGCTGCCCGCTCGCCCCCAATGGCAGATTGGTGGAGGCTTGCCAGCGAGCGCCCAGCTCAAGTAGCGGTATGTCCTGGTCTGCCTGGGCGAAGATGGAGACCCCGAACGGTAGCCCGTCTGGCCGGAAGGCGGCGGGCAGTGCCACGGCCGAGTAACCCAGCAGGTTCATGAAATTGGTGTAGTAACCCAGGTGTGTGTTCAGGCCTATCGGGTCTGCCTCGATGGCAGCGATGCTTGGGTGGAACCCTGCAGTCGGTGTCAGCATCAGGCTTAGGTCTTCCCAGACACCTGCGCATTGCCGTTGCAGGTTTTTCAGCGCATAAAAAGCATCGAAGGCATCAACGGCGCTGGCCTTGCTGGCGGCCAAGGTGATTGCCCGTGTAACGGGAAACACGGATTCCGGCTGTTTGTCGATAAATGACCGGATAGCGTGGTAGCGCTCGGCGACCCAGGGGCCGTCATACAGTAGCCGTGCCACTGCCAGGAAAGGGGCAAAGTCTACTGGTACACAGGTTCCACCCAGCGCTTCCATGCGCGCTACGGCGGCCGCAAACAGAGCCGGGTTGGTGCTATCGCCAAAGAAGGCAAGCTGTGCCGGCTCAGGCACACCAAACCGGAAGCGGTCCCCCGCCTGGAAGCGGCGCCCGTGTGGCTGGGCGGGGCGACTATAGGGGTCGTCTTCATCGTAGCCTTGTGCCACGGCAAACACCTGCTGCGCATCGGCGGCGGTGAGCGCGAAAATGGACACGGCATCCAGCGAGCGGCAGGCAGGGACGATACCTTTGGTAGACAGCAGGCCACCGCTTGGTTTCAGCCCTACCAGGTTGTTGAACGCTGCGGGTACCCGGCCGGAACCTGCCGTATCGGTCCCCAGGGAAAAACTGACTTGCCCGCAGGCAACGGCTACCGCCGAGCCGGCGCTGGAGCCACCAGAAATGCTGGCCGGATGAAAGGCGTTTCGGCAGGCACCGTAGGGTGAGCGCGTACCATTCAGACCGGTAGCAAACTGATCCATATTGGTTTTGCCCAGCGGAATGGCACCGGCGGCTATAAGCTTTGCCACGATGGTCGCGCTGGATTCCGGTAGGTAGCAAAAATCCGGACAGGCGGCGGTGGTGGGGTGCCCGGCCAGGTCGATATTGTCCTTGATAGCAAAGGGAACGCCATAAAGGGGGAGGTCTGTTGCGTTACGCCCATCCAGGCTGCGTGCCATGGCCAGCACTTTTTCTGCAGGCAACAGGCTGATCCAGGTGTTGTGCTTGTCCCGGCTTGCCCGGTCTAGCAGGGTGGCAAACAGATCACTCGGTTTGAGCCCTTGGCGATAAGCGGTAGCCAGGGATTGCAGGTCGAGGCTGTGGGGTGTCATGCGTATCTCCTCAAACGGTTTGCAGAACCAGCAGCGCCTGGCCGGCAGGGACGGCGCTACCCTCGCTGCAGAGCAGCTGCGCCACTACGCCCTCCGCTGTGGCGGCGATGGTGAATTCCATTTTCATGGATTCGACAATGACCAGTGGCGTGCCCGGCCGCACTGTCTGGCCAGGCTCAACCAGGATTTTCCAGATATTCCCCGGCACATGGCTGGCTATCAGGCGGGCTCCTTCGGGCAGGTCTGGCGTACTGTTGATCTCTGCCATGTCGGCTTCGTGCTCGCAGCCTGCTTGTTCTGTGGTTTCCCAGCGTTCCCGCTCCGCGACAAAGGCCGCGCGCTGTCTGGACCGGAAGGCGTCAATGCTGACGGTGTTTTGCGAGAGAAAGTGCCGGTAATCGGCCAGCCGGAAGCTGCCTTCCTCGATGGTGAGGCTGGCGCGGCCGCTGAGAAAGTCCTGCCTGAAACGCCATAGCGCCTCTTCGCTGACCGGGATGAAGCGCACCTGATCGAAGAAACGCAGTAACCAGGGTTTCTCGAACTGGGCGGTTTGCTGCCAGCGGTTCCACATCTGTACGGTGCGGCCCACGAACTGGTAGCCCCCCGGGCCTTCCATGCCGTAGATGCACATATAGGCACCGCCGATGCCCACGGCGTTTTCCGGTGTCCAGGTTCTGGCCGGGTTGTATTTCGTGGTAACCAGCCGGTGACGAGGGTCCAGCGGGGTGGCGACCGGGGCACCCAGGTAGACGTCCCCCAGGCCGAGCACCAGATAGCTTGCATCAAACACAATACTGAACACCTCATCGATTGCATCCAGACCATTGATGCGCCGGATGAATTCGATATTCGACGGGCACCACGGCGCGTCTTTTCGGACAGATTGCATGTATTTATCGATAGCCCGCCGGGTCTCCGTGTCATCCCAGCACAGGGGCAGCAAGACGGTGCGGCTGGGCACGGCCATATCATCGATATCGGGCAGCGCGCTTTCGGCCAGCTGTAACGCGGCCAGCAGGTCGGCGCGGTTTGTGCGGCGGGCATCGAAATGCACCTGCAGCGAGCGGATGCCCGGTGTCAGCTCCAGCACGCCTGGCTGCGGGTGGGCGTGCAGCCAGTCCATCAGCAGCTGGACCCGCATGCGCAGCGCCAGGTCCAGTATCAGCGGGCCGTATTCAATCAGCAGGTAGGCGTCGCCTGCCTGCCGGTAGCGCACCTGGGGGCGGTCACCTTCTGCGGCCAACTCAGCCAGAATCGGGCTGGTGAGCATGGCGGCGTCAATGCCGGCGGGCAGGGCGGGGGCGAGCGGGGCGGCCAGCCTGGCGATGGCATCGTCGACCTGCCGTCGTTGCGCCGCCGCCATGGTGGTGCTGACCGGTATGAAGCGCAGGGTATCGCCCGGGCGCAACTGGCCCAGCTTCCACAGCTCGGCCTGGACGACAACGGCGGGGCAGACAAAGCCCCCCAGGCTGGGGCCATCCGGCCCCAGGATGACGGGCATGTCGCCGGTGTAGTCGATAGCGCCGATGGCGTAGGCGTTATCGTGGATATTCGACGGGTGCAGGCCGGCTTCTCCGCCGTCAGCTCGGGCCCACTGTGGCTTGGGGCCGATCAGGCGTACCCCGGTGCGACTGGAGTTGTAATGCACCTCCCAGTCGGTCGTGAAAAAAGTGGCGATGTCCGAAGCGGTGAAGAAATCCGGTGCGCCGTGGGGGCCGTAGAGAACACCAATCTGCCAGTGATGCCCATAGTCAGGTGCGGCTATCGATTCGCCAGCTGGCGTTTCATTGCACGGCGTAATGTGCAGCACATCCCCCAGGCGCAGGCAGCGCCCGCCGTGGCCGCCGAACTGACCCAGGGCAAAGGTGGCTTTGCTGCCCAGATAATCAGGTACATCGAAGCCACCCCTCACGGCCAGGTAGCTGCGGCACCCAGCATCATCGACAGCGCCCATGGTCAGCACGCTGCCTGCTTTGACAGCATGCGCTTGCCAGTAGGCAATGGGCTTGCCGTCCAGGTTGGCCGCAGTCCGGGCACCGGTCAGCGCGATGAGCGCATCGCAATTAAAGCGCAAGGTAGGCCCGGTCATGGTGCACTCCAGCGCGGTGCTGCCTTCCGGGTTGCCTACCAGGCGGTTGGCCGTGCGCATCGCCAGCTCATCCATCGGGCCGGAAGGCGGTACCCCGACATTCCAATAGCCTATGCGCCCGGGCCAGTCCTGAATGCTGGTCTGCACGCCTGCCTCCAGCACGTCGATGGTGGCCGGGTGGTAATGGAAGCTGTCGAGATAGCGGGTTGTCTGGCGGCCGCCGCGGAACACATCACTATCCAGTACCTGCATCAGATAGGCGCGGTTGGTCTCGATGCCATGCAGACGGGTCTGCGCCAGTGCGGCCAACAGTTTTTCAATTGCCTGTTCTCGCGTGGCCGCGTGGGCGATGATCTTGGCCACCATCGGGTCGTAGTGGGGCGGCACCTCCACCCCCGTGCAAACAGCAGTTTCCACTCGTACATCTGCCGGAAAGCTGACCTCTGTCAGCAAGCCGGAGGAGGGCTGGAATTGCTTGGCCGGGTCCTCCGCGTAGAGGCGAACCTGAACGGAGACGCCCTGCGCTGGCGGGGCAGCAGCGGGCAGTGTCAGCTCGCCGGCCGCCAGCCTGACCATCCACGCTACCAGGTCTACGCCGGTGACTTCCTCTGTGACGCCGTGCTCTACCTGCAGCCGGGTATTGACCTCCAGAAAGTAGAATTTGCCCGTATCGGCATCCATGACAAATTCCACCGTGCCGGCCGAGCGGTAGGCCACGGAGGCCATCAGGCGGATGGCGGTATCGGCAAGCGCCTGGCGCTGCGCGTCGCTTAGCCCTGGTGCAGGCGTTTCTTCGATCACCTTCTGGTGGCGGCGCTGTACCGAGCAGTCGCGTTCCCCCAGCGCCAGAACGCGCCCCTTGCCATCGCCAAATACCTGCACTTCGATATGGCGGGCGGCCTGGACGTACTTTTCCAGATAAATGCCGGCTTCCTTGAAGTTGGCGCCTGCCAGGCGCGCGACAGCGGCGTAGGCTTCGTCCAGCTCGCTTTCCGACCAGACAAGACGCATGCCGATGCCGCCGCCACCCGCCGTGCTCTTGAGCATGACCGGGTAAGCGATGCGCTTCGCTTCATCCCGGGCATGGCTGGCGTTTTGCAGCAGGCCGCTACCGGGCAACAGCGGCACGCCTGCTTGCTGCGCCAGCGCTCTGGCGGTGTGCTTCAGGCCGAAAGACAGCATTTGCTCCTTGGTAGGGCCGATAAAGGCGATACCGGCCTCTTCGCAGGCTTGGGCAAAGTCGGGGTTTTCGGACAAAAAGCCGTAGCCCGGGTGAATGCCCTGGGCGCCACTACTTTTGGCCGCGGCTAGAATCTTGTCCGCCCGCAGGTAGCTGTCGGCCGCTGCAGCCGTGCCGATGCAGATGGCCTCGTCGGCCAGGGCTACGTGGCGTGAGCCGGCATCCGCTTCGGCATACACGGCAACAGAGCGAATGCCTAGCTGCTTGAGGGTACGAATGATGCGACAGGCGATGGCACCCCGGTTTGCGATGAGAATTTTACTGAGCATGATGGCGTCACTGGCATGACGGGCCGTCCCGTCTTTTTCGTTATCCACTCAGGTCGTCCTGGGGGCACCCGATAGCGGGCAAGGGTTTAGTCCCAGATCAGCAGCCGTATGGGTGTCGGGTTGTAGGCGTTACAGGGGTTGTTGAGCTGGGGGCAATTGGAAACCAGCATCCATAGGTCCATTTCTGCCCGTAACTCCACGTACTTGCCGGCGCCGGAAACGCCGTCATCGAACTTGAGCTGCCCCTCGGCGCTGACGGGCACATTCATGAAGAAATTGATGTTGGGCACCAGGTCTGCCTTGCTCAGGCCCGAGTCAGACTGCTGGATGCACAGCAGGTAGTTGTCCCGGCAGTTGTGCATGAACTTTTTGCCCAGGGCATAGCGCACGGTATTGCTTTCTGCGGCACAGGCGCCCCCCAGCGTGTCGTGCCGACCGCAGGTGTCGGCCACGATCGTGAGCATGGCGCGGCTATCACTGCTGTAGAGCACCGAGCCGGTGGTGAGATAGATGCCACCCTGGTGCAGCATGGTCTCGGTGAGGCTGTAGTGCTCGTCCGTATCGTGGCGGTTGAAGAAGACAACGTCGGCGGCCTGGTTGCCTTCCAGGTCTATGATGCGCAGGGTCTGGCCCTTGTTTACTTCGTAAAGCCCGGGCTCGCCGGCGGGGAGCCGGGTGTCGTAGATGGCCTGGGCAGGGTCGAGATGGCTTTCCTTGATGCTGATGGCGGCGGTTTCCATGCTTTGTGTCCCTCAGGCCAGATAGAGCAGGTCGGTGTTGTGCAGTGCCCGGGCATTCTCGGGGCAGAAAGCCCGGCAATAGTCGTCTGCCGGCGCGGGGCCGCAGCGCCAAGCTGCAATACCTACCGGTGCCGGGGCGTAGTCGGGGCGGGGGTCCAGCGGGTGCGGCGCGGCACTGACCGCGACGATCACGTCCATGTCCATGCGCAAGTCCACGCTGGCGCCTGCGGGGGCGTGGTGCGGGGTGAAGTTGAATCGGCCTTCCTCGTCTACCGTCACCTTGCTAAAGAAGTTTGCCGGCGTGACCAGATCCCGGCGGGCCAGGCCGTATTTCCCTATTTCGATGAGCAGCCCGTCCGTACCGGCCCGATGCATACCGTTCCGGAATTGCTGGTAATTGTGCTCGCCATACTTGGTGTCCATGCGACGCTTGTCCAGCAGCAAGCCCAGGGGGTCATGCCAGCCCAGTTCATCATGGATAATGGACGCCATGGCCCGGCCCATATCGCTCATCAGCACATGACCGCGGGTGTAATGCGCTGTGTGCTGAGCCTTCAGGGAGTCTGGCATGTTGTAGCGTTCCAGCTTTTCCCGGGCGGAATAGAGCACCAGCGACAGGTTGGCCCCCGCGCCCAGGGCCGTGAGGCGCAGGGCGACGCCTCTGGGCAGCGCCCAGGACCAGTGGCAGCCACCGGGAATCACATCGGAGAAAAGTACTTTTTCAGCAGGCAGGTCCGGGGCGAAGTGCTGCCAGCGCTGGTCGATATCCACAGCTGTGGTGGTGGCGATAGGCGAATTCATGCTTGCACCTTGTCGATAGAGGCGAGGGATGAGAGTTTTTCCAGCTGCTGCAAGTCGGTCTTGATGCCCGAGGTTTCCCGTATCCGTTCCAGAATCACCTTCTTCAGGGCCAGAAATTCCGGGGCGAGCTTCATGTCCTGATGGCGTTCCTTTGGCAGCGGTACCTGGTAAATGGTGTCGATGCGCCCTGGCTGCGGGGCCATCAGCACGATGCGCTGGCCCAGATAGATCGCCTCTTCCACATCATGCGTAACAAAGAGAATGGTGGAGCCTTCTATGCGATGAACATGGCGTATGAGGTCGTGCATGACCTCGCGCGTCTGGGCATCCAGGGCGCCGAAGGGCTCGTCCATCAGCAGTATCTCCGGGCGGCTCATCAGTGCCCGGGCAATGGCTACCCGCTGCTGCATGCCGCCAGACAGCTGATGGGTATAGGCCTGCTCGGCGTGGCTTAACCCCATGAGCTGGATCAGTGCGTCAGCCCGGCCGGAAGCGGCTTCCACGTCTGCCGCCGTCCGGTTGTCGGTATGCACTTTCAGCTGCCGGCAGAAACGGATGTTTTCCCGTACGGTGAGCCAGGGGTAAAGGCTGTAGTGCTGGAAAATCATGGCCCGATCAATGCCGGGCCCTGTCATGGTGCGGCCATCCACCATGATGGCTCCGGAGGTGCGGGTTTCCAGGCCGGCGATCATGCGCAGCAGCGTGGATTTGCCACAGCCAGAGGCGCCCACAAAGGTGACAAATTCGTTGGCGGCAATGTCGAGGTGGGCATCTTTCAGTGCCTGCACCGGCTGCGCGCCAGTGGCGAACACCTTGTTGACGCCGCGTACCGAGATCTTGGCTGGCATGGTCAGCTCCTTGAATGAAGCCATGGGAAGGCCTTTCTGTGCAGAAGGCGGAAAGCCTGGTCGATGACGAAGCCGATAAGACCGATCAGCATGATGCCGGCGAAGATTTTGTCGGTCTGCAAGAAGCGCTGTGCCTTCAGGATGGCGTAGCCCAAGCCGGAGTTGGCCGCGACCAGCTCTGCCACCACCAGGTAAGTCCATGCCCAGCCCATGGTGATGCGCAGGGTGTCCAGCAGGGCAGGCTTGGCGGATGGCAGGATCACCTTGTCGATAATTTCACCCCGGCTGGCACCCATGGTTTGCGCCGCTTCGATCTGGGTCATGGGTACCCGCCGTACATCCTCCGCCACCATCAGCACCATCTGGAAAAACGTGCCGATGAAGATGATGGCAATCCTGGCGCTTTCATCAATGCCTACCCACAGCATGACCAGCGGAATGAACGCGACCGCGGGCATGTAGCGGATGAAGTCGGTAAGCGGCTCGCACAGCGCCTGGACGCCACGGAAGGTGCCAATCATCAGCCCCAGGGGGATGGCGAAAAGCGCGGATAACGCCCAGGCAGCCACCACCCTGTAGAGACTGATGCCGATATCGGCAGCCAGGTTGTCTTCATGCCACCAGGTGGCAATGCGGGTGATGATGTCCTGCGGGGCCGGCAGAAAGACCTTGTCCGCCCCGCTGGCTGCGATGGCGAACCAGGCCAGTAGTGGCAGCAGGAAGCTGGCCACCGCCAGAAACCAGTACGTGCCCTTCTTGATGGGGGTACGCACGCCAAGGAAAAGTCGCGGCGGCCTGTTTATCGGGTCGAAATGCGTGCTGGTATCCGGCTTCATGGCGATTTCCTTACTTCTTGGCAGCTTCCAGAATCACGCTCGCATCGATGCCTTTGCCGAAGTCGGGTGAGCCTTCGATCAGCTTGTTTTTCTGCAGGAACTGGACAATGGCAGGCCCGACGGCAACCAATGACCGGTCGCCATTGCCGGCCAGGGCGTCCAGGTTGGCTTTTTCGTCGAAGAAGCGGGTACCAGGCAGGAAGACCTTATATTCTTCGGGCTTCATGCCGACTACCTTGGACATGATCTTTACCGCTTCATCGGGGTTTTGCCTGATGAACTTTTCAGTGTCGTACCAAGCCTTCACCATCCCCACGAAGTCCTTGCGCTTGGCCTTCAAGGCTTTGTCCTGAGCTACCAGCAGATCGGGTACCAGGCCCGGCATTTCCCTGGACGAGAAGATCGCTCGCCCTTTGCCGCTCTTTTCGATCTGGTGTATCCACGGGTTCCACACTACCGCCGCCTGAACGCGCCCGGCGATAAAGGCTGCTGCGGCATCGCCTGCTGACAGGTTGACGATCTTGACATCCCCGGGTGCCATGCCGTGCTTGGTCAGCGCCGTAGCGAGTACAAAGTGCGAGATGCTGAACTCTTCCAGGGCAATGGTCTTGCCCTTCAGGTCGGCGAAGGACTTGATCTTGGGCGAGACCATGATGGCATCATTGCCGGCAGAGTTGTCATTGACCAGGATGGCTTTTAAAGGCACGCCCTTCGCCAGAGGCCCCATGGTGTCGGACCAGGTTTGGGAGTTGGCATCCAGCTTGCCGGAGGACAGCGCCGTGATGGAGTCGGTGTAGTTGGCGAACCAGACCAGTTTCACGTCGGCGTTGTGTTTCTTGAAAAAGCCTTTCTGGTCGGCCACGTACCAGGCTACCCAGCCAGTCCAGTCAGATACGCCGACTTTGACTTCGGCATGGGCGGGTGTGGCGCAGATAAGACCAAGGCCAAGCGCCAAGGCAATGGCGTGTCGATGCTTGGCAAAACAGGCAGTGATGGCTTTCATGGATGGCTCCAGATGACGGTGAATAAAGCGAGAGGACGCCTTTTCAAGCGAACCTCCCGGGCTTTTATCCCTCCGTGGAGCCATCGGAGCGTCCTGCCGCGGCCGCTCGCATGGCCGGCAGCTCTCGGACCAGACATCCACGCCACATCGATGCATTGATGCGGGGGACCGGAACCCTAGCTGCCATTCGAAAAGACGATACATGTCTCGTCCCTCTCGTTTGCCAATAAAGCAGGGATCGTGCCAGCGAAAAGTCGGTGCTTTTTTTTAACGAAAGGCGCCTCTGTAGCCGTTGGCGCTCCCTGTTTTGGTGCGGTGCGCCCCAGTTGTGTACTGCTTGGGCCTTGCCATGCGGGTAGCCGGCGTCAGCATGGCGGCCTGTCTTCGCTGCCGGCACCGGGTGAATACCGCCATGTCCGGCTGGGCTGGCGGGGCATCGGGTGGGCATGGCCGTACCGGCAGGGAGTGCGTACGTGAGGCCAGGGTGTTAACGAATGTGACACAAAGCTCTATACTCGCGGGTCGATCACCGGGGGTGCCTGCGCGTGCGGGCTGAGACATACCCCAGAACCTGATCTGGATAATGCCAGCGGAGGGAGCGTGATGGGTGTATGCCCGTGTCCCGCTTTCTTTTTTGGTTGCGTCATCACCAAAAGAGGATGTCTGAAATGTTGAAGAAGTCTGTACTGCTGCTGGCGCTAGCCGGCTTGTCCCTGTCTGCCCTGGCCGCCGAGCTGCGCGTGATGACGCACAGCTCGTTCAGCCTGCCCAAAGACCGTATTGCCGAATTCGAAAAGCAAAACGGCGTGAAGCTGTCCATCATCAAGGGCGGTGACGCCGGCGAGATGCTGAACAAGCTGATCCTGACCCGCGCCAACCCGATCGCCGACGTGGTGTACGGCATCGACAACACGCTGATCGCCAAAGCCAGCGCAGCCGGTATTCTGGCGCCTACCAGCAGCAAGGTTGGCCGCACCGAGAAAGACGCGGTGCTGCCGGGTGCCGTGGCCGTGGACTACGGCTATGTCACGCTGAACTACGACAAAGCCTGGTTTGCCAAGGCCAAGCTGCCGCTGCCGGCCACGCTGGACGACCTGGCCAAGCCGGCCTACAAAGACCTGCTGGTGGTAGAAAACCCGGCTACATCCAGTACCGGCCTGGCCTTTATGCTGGCTACCATCGCCGACCGTGGCGAAGACGGCGCCTTCAAATGGTGGGAAAAGGTGCGTGACAACGGCCTGAAAGTCAGCAAAGGCTGGAGCGAGGCCTACTACACCGACTTCAGCCGCAACGGCGGCAGCCGCCCCATCGTGGTGAGCTACGCCAGCAGCCCGGCAGCCGAGGTGTTCTACAGCAAGGAAAAAATCAGCGAATCGCCTACCGCCAACCTGCTGCTCAAAGGCGGCGTGTTCCTGCAGGTGGAGGGCGTGGCGCTACTGAAAGGCGGCAAAGAGCCGCAAGCGGCGCAGGCGTTTGTGGATTTCCTGCGTAGCGACGGCGTGCAAACCGGCCTGCAGACCAAAATGTGGATGTACCCGGCCGTGGCCGGTACCGTCATCGACCCGGTGTTTGCCCACGCGCAGAAACCGGCCAAGTTCAGCAACCCCAGCCTAGCCGCCATGAACAGCAAAACCGCCGCCTGGGTTAGCCGCTGGAACCGCCTGGTGGTGAAGCAGGCCAACTGATGTACCTGGCGCTTGCGGCCAACGTTGGCCGCCGTCGCGCGTAGCCAGGGCGCCTGCGGCGCCCTGGCACAGATGGACGACAAACCCTGTTTGCGGCGCAGACAGGGTTTGCCTTGTAAATAGCAAGGCTGCCGATGTAAGTAGCAGCATGGTGCGACCCTCGCATAGCTGGGGCCGGTATAGCCTTCGCTGCTACGCCGTCAGCAGCCGGCGCAAGGGCGCCTGCGGCGCCCTTGCGTCTTTGTACCACCACCGGCCCGATAACCCTCACCTCTCAACGCTGACCTTTGCCCATGAACCGCTACCGAACCCTGCCAGCCTTGTTGCCGCTGGCTTTCCTGCTGCTGATGGTGGCCGCGCCGCTGGCGCGCCTGCTGCAGGAAGGGCACGCCGGTTTCAACCTGGCGCTGCTGCAGGATAGCTACATCCAGTGGCGCTTGGCGTGGTCGCTAGGCCAGGCGCTGGCCACCTGCGCGCTGGCCTTGTTCATTGGCCTGCCGATGGCCTGGGTGCTGGCGCGCTTCGATTTTGCCGGCCGCCGCCTGCTGCTGCGGCTGCTCATGCTGCCCTTTGTCATGCCCACGCTGGTGGCCGGCATGGGCGTGCTGGCGCTGTTCGGCCCGCATGGTGTGGCCGGCATCAATCTGCAGGACACACCGTGGCTGCTGCTGTACGGCAACCTGTTTTACAACCTGCCGCTGCTGGTGCGCGCCGGGGTAGACGGGCTGGAGCAGGTACCGGCCAGCCGGCTGGCGGTGGCGCGCACGCTGGGCGCGTCGCCGTGGCGCACCTTCTGGCGGGTGGAATGGCCGGTGGTGCGGCCGTGGCTGGCGTCGGCGCTGTGCCTGGTGTTTCTGTACTGTTTTTCCGGCTTTGGCCTGGCGCTGCTGCTGGGCGGCCAGCGCTACGCCACGGTAGAGGTGGAGATCTACACCCTGGTGGCCTACGAGCTGAACCTGGCCGACGCCGGCGTGCTGGCCCTGCTGGCACTGGCTGTGGGTGCCTCGGTCGCGCTGGGCTACGCTGCGCTGGAACGCGGCCTGGCGCGCCCGCAGCGGCTGGCGCCCACCCTGCGCCAGCCGGCACAAGGTTGGCCGCAGCGCCTGCTGCTGGCGGCTGCGCTGGCGGTACTGGCGCTGTGCTGCCTGCTGCCGCTGCTGGCGATTGCGTGGCGTGCACTGCAGGCCGACGCGGCAGTGTGGGCCATGCTGGCCACGCCCGAGGTGGCCGATGCGCTGGCCAACACGCTGCGCTTTGCCAGCGCCGCGCTGGGGCTGTCGCTGCTGCTGGGCCTGTGCCACGGCTGGGCGGCGCAGCGCTGGCTGGCTTTGCGGGCGCTGGTGTTTTTGCCGTTCATGGTGTCGCCGGTGTGTCTGGCTTTCGGCCTGTTGTTGCTGTACCCGCAGTACAGCGCCAGCGTGTGGCTGCTGATTGCCGCCTACGCCTTGCTGGCTTACCCCTTTGTGGCCAAGGGCGTGCTGTCGGCCGCCGCCGCGCTGCCGCCGCAGCTGCCGCAGGCGGCGCGTACGCTGGGGGCTACACCGTGGCGCAGTTTTTACCGTGTCAGCCTGCCGCTGATGCGCCCGGCGCTGCGCCGTGGCCTGGCCTTTGCCGCCGCCACGGCGGTGGGCGAGTTTGCCGTCAGCCTGTTTCTGTCGCGGCCGGAGTGGGCCACGCTCACTACGCTGATCTACCAGCACCTGGGGCGCCCCGGTGCGGCCAACCTGCAGCTGGCGCTGTTATTGTCTTGTCTGTTGATGCTGTTTGCCCTGCTGGCCTTTGTGGCCATCGAGTGGCCGGAGAAAAACCATGCTCGAGCTGATTGACCTGACCCTGTCCTACGCCAAACGCACCGTGCTGCAAGGCGTTAGCCTGCAGGTGGCCGCCGGCGAAACGCTGGCGCTACTGGGGCCATCCGGCGAGGGTAAATCCAGCTTGCTGGCGCTGGTAGCCGGCCTGCAGCGGCCGGACGCCGGGCGTGTGCAGCTGGCCGGGCAGGACATCACCCGGCTGCCGCCGGAGCAACGCCACATCGCCATGATGTTTCAGGACCACGCGCTGTTTCCGCACCTGGACGCCGCGGCCAACGTGGCGTTTGGCCTGGTAGAACGCGGCGCTGGCAAGCAGGCCGCACGCCAGCAAGCGTTGCACATGCTGGACGCGGTAGGGCTGGGCGGGCGTGGCGAAGCGGCCGTGCACACGCTGTCTGGCGGCGAGCGCCAGCGCGTGGCCCTGGCGCGGGCGCTGGTGTGCCAGCCGCGCCTGCTGCTGCTGGACGAGCCGTTTTCCAGCCTGGATACCCACCTGAAGCAGCAGCTGCTGGCCGACGTGCGCCGCCATCTGGTGGCCTTGCAGGTGCCGGCGCTGCTGGTCACGCATGACCGCCACGAGGCCTTTGCGCTGGCGCAGCGCGTGGCCATTTTGCAAGCCGGGCGCATCGTGCAGCAGGGCACGCCGCAGGCCATTTTGCAGGCGCCGGCCAGCGCCTGGGTGGCGCGTTTTGTCGGCCTCGATAACGTGTTTGATGACCACGCCATCCCGCCACAGGCCTTTGTACTGGGTGCCGGCCAGCCACGGCGCGATATCGTGGCCGCCCAGGCACAGGCCGATGGCTGGCGCGTCACCGTAGCGGGCGACGGCGGCCAACCCTGGCAGCTGCTGCTGGGCGTGCGCGAGCTGGCCGGGCAGGGCGCACCGCAGCCAGGCCAGCAGCTGGCTATCGGGCTGGATCGCCGCCAGCTGCTGCGCTGGTAGTGTCGTGCCGGGCCCAGAAGGTGAGTTTGGCGCTGTCTGGGGCGATGAGCGCCAGGTAGGCCAGGCAGGCTTCGTGCTGCATAAAACGCTGGCAGATGACCTCGGCACTGGCGCGGCTGTCCGCCAGCACCATGTCGGCCCACAGGCCGTCGTCGCCCTGTAGCAAGGCGTGCTCGATAAAGCCGGGCTGCTGCAGCAGAAACTGCTGGCGCATGTGCTGGCTGGCCGCCAGCAGTTGATTGGGTGTTAGAGCCTGTTCAAGGTCTTTTAGCGACTGCGCTGGCCCGGCAAAGGGTCAGATGCCAGGCGGACGCTGCCGGCCTTGGTCATTCCAAGGCCAAAGCGGCCAACGCCGCAGATGGCGGTTTGCCAGGCCAGCCCTGCGGGGCCGGTTGCTGCCGGCGCATCGCGGTGTCGAAGCGCCCTGGCAGTGAATGACACTGCCAGGGCACCTCTCCTAGCGCTGCATCCGGCAGTCACCGGCCGCAGCCGTGAAAAGACTTTGAACAGGCTCTTATGCCATCGGCGGCGCGGAAGGTGGCAAACTCACAGCCGGCAAACGGCAGGGCAGGGTGGGTCATGGCAAGGCTCCGGAAAAGGCCGCAATACGCGGCCTGTGTAGCCAGCATGCAGCACGGTCTTGCCAGCGTACTGTCAGCAGTGTTTTCGCCTTGTGGCCATTTTGTGTTCAGATGAAGGGTGAAGCCAGCGCCAAGCGCAGGTAAAATGCCGCATCAACCCGCTATACAGAACGACGTCGCCTATGAAACCGCATATTGTTGCCACCCTTACCGAAGCCCGCAGCGCGCTGGATGCCCTGCTGTCCAACCCGCAGGCGCTGTCTGCCATCGAGGCAGCCGGCGATGCGCTGGTGAACGCCTTCAACCAGGGGCGGCGCGTGTTCAGCTGCGGCAACGGCGGCTCCATGTGCGACGCCATGCACTTTGCCGAAGAGCTGTCCGGCCGCTACCGCAACGACCGCCGCGCTTTGCCTGCGGCCAGCATCAGCGATCCCAGCCACATCAGCTGCGTGGGCAACGACTACGGCTACGAAGCCATCTTCTCGCGCTACCTGGAAGCACACGCCGGCGCCGGCGACGTGCTGCTGGCCATCAGCACCAGCGGTACCAGCAAGAACATCCTGGCCGCGGTAAAAGCCGCCAAGGAGCGCGGCATGGTGGTGGTGGCGCTCACCGGCCGCCCCGGCTCGGTGATCGGCGGCCTGGCCGATATCGATGTGTGCACCCCCGGCGGCCAGTACGCCGACCGCGTGCAGGAGCTGCACATCAAGGTGATTCATATCCTGATCGAATCGGTAGAGCGCGCACTGTTTCCGGCCAACTACGCCTGAGCCGGCCAGCCGCGAGCCAAGCCCGCCCCTGTGGCTAATGCCAGTCAGTTAACGCTGACTGGCATTTTTTTGGCTGGCGGTTTGTTGCGTTACAGCGGCTTGCGAGTCCGCTATGCGGACAATGCTTAAATGCCGGTTCCGCCCGGCAGACGGGAAAGGGGGCGGATTGCCGCCCCCTTTTCTATCGCTGAGCAAATCTAAAGATTTGCACGCAGACCCCGCAACCCGGGGCTGCTCGAAACCCCGGCCAAAATGGCACGCCCCAGGCGCCGCCGAACTCGCCCCTTGCTAACGGCTCGGGGCTCAAACAAATCGGCGTCTTAAAACCTGGGGCGCACCATTTTGACCGGCTCGCGCCAACGGGATGGGGCGCTTCACTGACACCCTCCCGCTTGATGGCCAAGCATATTCGCTTAACTGACTGGCATTAGCCCCTGTGGCGGTTTTTTTGCGCCGGCAGCATGCTTTTGGCGTATTTTGTCCCCTGCTGGCGATGCGCGTGATTGGCATGCTATTGGTTTTGGATTGGTATTTTATGTTTCGCGTGGCAAAGTGCTGGCACAAGCTGCCGCACATCGGGTTTTGCAGCCTGGCCGGTAGCAGGCTACTGCGGTTTTCCGGCGTGCCGGCCTGCTAGGTAGAAATACCTATAGCGCATGTTTGCGATTGACGGCCTTCACGCAGGGCGCTACATATCAATAAGTTTAATTTGCAAAATACCGTTGCAAAACTTATCGAAATTAGGAGCGTTGCCATGCTGCCTGCCCTGACTATCGGCCAGCGACTGACCGTGCTGGTGATTGTGTTAATCGCCATTGCCATGACGCTGGGTGGCTATGGCATGCATACCCAGTCGGCCATTTTGCAGGATTTTTCAAGCACTTATAACGACAGGGTGGTGCCGCTGCAGCAGCTGAAAAAAGTCAGCGATGGCTACGCGGTAAGCATCGTGGACGCGGCGCACAAAGTGCACGCGGGGGCGATGGACAAGGCCACCTTCCTGAAAGAATTGGATGCGGCGCGTGGCACCATCAGCCGCGAGTGGCACGCTTACCGTTCTACCTACCTGACCGACCAGGAGCTGGCGCTGGCCGGCCAGGCCGAGCAGGCCATGAAGCGTGCAGATGGCGCGGTGGACGAGCTGCGCCGCCTGGTAGAGGCGGGCGACGAAGCGCCGCTACTGGTATTCAATAACAAGCAGCTCTATCCGGCGCTGGACCCGGTATCCGGCAGCATCTCGGCGCTGATTGACCTGCAGCTGAAAGTCGCCGCCCAGGAATACACCGAGGCCGAAGCCAGCGCCAATTTCAGCGCCCGCCTGTCTGCCATGTTGATGGTGGCCGGCGTGCTGTTTGGCGCACTGCTGGCCTGGCAGATCATCCGTAACCTGCTGGCGCAGCTGGGCGGCGAGCCCAAGGATGTGGTGGCGCTGGCGCAGCGCATTGCCAAGGGCGACCTGAGCCAGAAGCTGCAGATTCGTGCGGGTGACAGCAGCAGTGTGGTGGCGTCCATGGGCGCGATGCAAAGCGGGCTGATTGCACTGGTGCGCAACCTGGAAAGCATCATCGCCCGCCTGAGCGTGAACGCCAGCGAGCTGGCGGCGGCGTCGGAGCAGGTGGCAGTGAGCACCGAGGAGCAAACCCGCGCGGCAGCGGCCATGTCGGCGTCGGTGGAGCAGCTGTCGGTGAGCATCAGCTCGGTCAGCGACAATGCGCGTGATGTGTCGGTAGACGCCAAAGCGTCCGGCACCCTGGCGCGGGATGGCGAGCGCATCATCGATCACACCCTGCGTACCATCAACACCGTGGCTGATATGGCGCGCGGCTCGCAGCAGCAGGCCGACATGCTGGGCGCCAAATCGCAGCAGATTTCCAATGTGATACAGGTGATCCGCGATGTGGCCGAGCAAACCAACCTGCTGGCGCTGAATGCAGCTATCGAGGCGGCGCGTGCCGGCGAGCAGGGGCGTGGCTTTGCCGTGGTGGCCGACGAGGTGCGCAAGCTATCGGAACGCACCGCGTCGTCCACGGCCGAGATCAGCCTGATCATCAACGAGATGGTCAGCAGCAGCCAGCAAGTGGTGAAAACCATTCACGATACGGTGGATGAAATGGACGCCGGCCTGCAGCAAACCCTGCAGGCGCGCGAGGCGGTAAGCGGCATTAGCGGCAATATGGCGCGTATCAATGACTCGGTAGCGGCTATTTCGATTGCGCTGGCCGAGCAGCAGTCGGCCAGCGGCATGGTGGCCAGTAATGTCGAGCAGGTAGCGCAGATGTCGGAAGAAACCAGCACCGCCGCCGTACAGACCGCCAGCTCGGCCGAGCAGATGGAGCAGATGGCGCACGAGCTGAAAGCCACCATCGACTTTTTCAACCTGCCGCAGCCCGGGCAGAGCCGCGGTGGTGACGGCATGCAGCAGGTGGGGGTGGCGGTGCCGGCGGCATAAGTATTGCGGCCAACCTTGTTACCTCAATACCAAGCCCTGCCGGCAGCGTCGGCAGGGCTTTGGCGTGCTGGCCGCCCGTGTCAGGCCTCGGCGGTTTGTGCCTGGCAGGCATCCACCCATTGGCCGTCTACAATCTGTGCCAGCAGCGCCGGGCGGATGCGTACTGCGGTATGCACATCCCCCGCGGCGGGTAGCACCTCGTCAAAGTCTTGCAGCGAGACATCGATATACACCGGCAGTGGCGTAGCCAGGCCAAACGGGCAAACGCCGCCTACCGGGTGGCCGGTCAGCGCTTGCACGTCTTCGGCGGGCAGCATGCGCCCCTTGCCGAAAGCCGCCTTGAATTTCTTGTTGTCGATGCGGGCGTCGCCGCGCGCCACCAGCAGGATGGTGCGCTCGTCGGCCAGGCGAAACGCCAGTGTCTTGGCAATGCGCCCCGGTTCCACGCCGTGCGCTGCTGCGGCCAACGCTACCGTCGCGGTGCTGGTTTCCAGTTCGATAATGTCGATCGCCAAACCGCTGGCGGCAAAGAAGTCACGGACAGATTGCAGGCTCATGCTGGGCTCTTTCGTTAAAAAAGCCATTATCGGCTAGTGGCGGCACCATGCAAACGGGCAGCTGTACGCTGCCCGTGACGGTGGTGGGGTACAGCAGCCTAACCGCGTGCGATATCGCCCAGCTTGTCCGAGATATCTTGCGAGGTGGCGGCCTGTTCTTCGCTGGCCTCGGCAATCTGCACCACGAAATCGCGCATCTGGTTTACCTCCTGCACGATTTTTTCCAGTGCTGCCTCGGCACGCTGGAAGTCGCTTTCTGTTGCAGCCACCTGCTGGCGGCCCTGCTCGATGGCGGAGACGTTTTGCTGCACGTCCTGCTGGATTTCCTTGATCATGCCACCAATTTGCTGGGTGGCGGCGGTGGTGCGCTCTGCCAGCTTGCGCACCTCGTCTGCCACCACGGCAAAGCCGCGGCCCATTTCACCGGCGCGGGCCGCCTCGATGGCCGCATTCAGCGCCAGCAGGTTGGTCTGGTCGGCAATGTCCTTGATCACGTTCACGATCTGGCCAATGGCCTCGGAGCGCTGCCCCAGCGAGGTCAGGCTGTCTGCCGTGCTGCGTACCATATTGGCCACGGTTTTCATGCTCTGGCTGGTCTCGTCCACAATGGAGACCCCTTGCCGGCTTTCGCGCAGCATCACTTCTGCCGATTCGGATGCCGACGCCGTCTGCACCGCCACGTTTTCGATGGTGGCGCTCATGGCCTGCATGTTCAGCGAAATCTCGCCCACGCGCTCTTCCAGAAACTGGCGGCGGCTGGCGGTTTCTGTGGCCAGTTTTTCCGCCATCACATTGGCGCTGACATCGCGAAAGCTGGCCATGAAGCACAGCAGCTCGCGGCTATTGCCCTGGCGCCAGATGGGGAAAACTTTTGTCTCGAAGGTGATATTGCCTACCGGGATCATGGCCTTGTGCACGTCTAGCTTGCCGCTGGCCAGGTCTTGCAGAATGGCGCGGATGCGGTCTGGCGAGACGTGAAACTGGTGGATGGAGTGCTGGTAGGCTTTGTCTACGTCTACCCCGGGGCGAAACTTCTGGTTCATGGCCGAGCGGTGCTGCGCCAGGGTGTCACGCGCCGTCTTGTTCATGTAGATGATGGTGTTTTCCGGCGTGGTGTCGGCCAGCATGATCAGGTTGTCTACGCAATCCAGCATCTGGCGCAGCTGGTTGATTTCTTCATCTTGGGCGGTGCTGGCTTGCTGGCGTTTGATAAAACCGAACATGGTTGTCTCCCTGGTGTGTCTGGTGCAGCACTTTTATTGATAGCTTCTATGTAGCACGTTGCAGGTTTCTTTGTCTGCCATCGTGACAAACAGAGGTATTCCTATCGATTTCGTTGTGGTGCTTGAAATACAGCGTCACTTTTTAAATAAGCAATATGACTAAGGCCGTGCCATTACCCTTGCCAGCAAGACTGGTCAACGCTCGTTACCGGCTGTTAATATACGAAGCATATATAAACCGTATAACGAGGTGGCCATGGGTATCGTCAAGATTTCCGAACAGATGCACGAGACCTTGCGCCAGACCAGCGGGGCGCTTAGCCGCTCCATCAATGCCCAGGCCGAGCACTGGCTGCGGGTGGGCATGCTGGCCGAGCTCAACCCCAAGCTGAGCTATAGCGATATTTGCCAGCTGCTGATTCGCGCCGAGGCCGGCGAGCGTCTGCCGGGTATTGCCTTGCCACCTACCACGCAGGAGCACGCCTGATGGCGAACCAACGACAAGTAGTATTACGCAACGCCGAAGAAATCGCCCTGTCGCGCCGCGCCGGTGCGCTGGCCGCCGAGCTGTTGCAGATGATCGGCCCGCACGTTCAGCCCGGTGTGACCACCGACGAGCTGGACCGCCTGTGCCGCGAGTACATCATTAATGTGCAGCAGGCCAAGCCGGCCAACATCGGCTACCACGGCTACCCCAAAACCATCTGCGCCTCGGTAAACCACGTGATTTGCCATGGCATCCCCAACGATAAAAAACTGCAGGATGGTGACATCGTCAATATCGACGTGGCGGTGATCAAGGATGGCTGGTACGGCGACAGTAGCCGCATGTACTACGTGGGCACGCCGTCGCCGCTGGCCAAGCGTTTGGTGGACACCACCTACGAGGCCATGTGTGCCGGCATCCGCGCCGTGCGCCCTGGCGCGCGCCTGGGCGACGTGGGCCACGCTATCCAGCAGGTGGCGCTGCGCGAGGGCTTTAGCGTGGTGCGCGAGTACTGCGGCCACGGCATTGGCACCGTGTACCACACCGAGCCGGAAGTGCTGCACTACGGCCGCCCCGGCACCGGCCTGACGCTGGCGCCCGGCATGATCTTTACCATCGAGCCGATGATCAACGCCGGCAAAGCCGACATCCGCCAGCTGGCCGACGGCTGGACCGTGGTGACCAAAGACCGCTCGCTGTCGGCGCAGTGGGAGCATATGGTGGTGGTGACCGAAGACGGCTACGACGTGCTGACGCGCTGGCCGGAAGGCGTGGGCAGCTACGCGCCAATCTGACGCTGTTTGCCGTACACGCCAAAGCCCCTGTCACAAGACAGGGGCTTTTGTTTTAACGCTGGGGCTAAAGCGTGCGGCGCGGCTCAGGCCACCGCGCCATGGCCGTGTACGTCCAGCTGCCAGCGGCCGGTGGCCGCCTGGCGTTCGGCCCGGATCGGCCAGCGGTACACCTGGCTGAGCAGGTCGCCGTGCAGTAGCGCGTCGGGCGTGCCTTGTGCGACCAGCTGGCCGTCTGCCACCAGTAGCAGCCAGTCGGCGTAGTTGGCCGCCAGTTGCAGCTCGTGCAGCACGCACACCAGCGTACGCCCCTGTTGCGCCAGCTGCTGCAGCTGGCGCAGCAGTAGCTGCTGATGGCGGATGTCCAGATGGTTGCACGGCTCGTCCAGCAGCATCAGCGGGGTGTCCTGCGCCAGCGCCCGCGCAATGGCGGCGCGCTGGCGCTCGCCGCCGGACAGCGTGGCCAGCCGCTGCCCGGCCAGGCCTTGCAGCGCCATGCTGCCTAGTGCCTGCGCCACGGCCTGCTGGTCGGCCACGCTGCTGCGCCCCAGCCAGCCCAGCTGCGGGCGGCGGCCCAGCATCACGTAGTCGGCCACGCACAGCGGGCTGTCGGCGCCTTCGTGCTGGCCTACCCACGCCAGCGGGCGCGGCTGGCCAGCGCGCAGCGGCTGCCCCAGGCTGTGGCCGTGGCAGTGGCCATGAAAACCGGCCAGCGCGCGCAGCAGCGTGGTTTTGCCGGCGCCGTTGGGGCCGATGATGGCGCACAGGCTGCCGGCGGGGATGTGCAGCTGGCGGGCGCTAAACAGGCAGCGGCTGCCCGCGTGCACGGCGATGTGGTCTAGCTCAAAGGCGGGGGCGGTCATGACGGCCTCCTTGCAGGCGGCGGAACAGCCATATAAAGAACACCGGCCCGGCAAAGGCCGCCATCACACCGGCCGGCAGGTCTACCGGGTAGGCCAGCTCGCGGCCCAGGGTGTCGATCAACAGCAGGAACAGAGCCCCCACCCAGGCCGACCACAGCATCAGCTGGCGTCGCGTACCGCCGCCCAGCAGCGCAATGGCGTTGGGCACCATCATGCCGACAAAGCCGATAATGCCGGACAGCGTCACCGCGCCGCCGGCCAGCAGCGCCGCCCCCACGGCGGTAAGGGTGCGCGTGCGGCCAACGTGCACGCCCAGCGAGCGCGCGGTGTCGTCGCCCAGCAGCAGGCAGTCCAGGTCGCGTGCTACCAGCAACAGCGTGGCCGCGCCCAGCGCCATCACTGGCAGTACGTAGCCGTGCTCGGCAAAGCGTGCCTCGGCCAGGCTGCCGGACAGCCAGCTCATGGCGCCGCGCAGCGTCAGGTCGTCGGACAGGAACAGCAGCAGGCTGACGATGGCGCCGCAGCAGGCACCCACTACCACGCCGATGATCAGCAGCCCGGCCTGGCCGCCTTGCAGCAGGCGGTTCAGTAGCAGGATCAGCGCGGTAACGGCCAGGCCGCCGCCAAACGCCGCCAGTGGCACGCTCAGGCCGCCGATGCCCAGCGCGATCACGGCGATCACCCCCAGCGCGGCGCCGGACGAGGTGCCGATCAGCCCCGGGTCGGCCAGCGGGTTGCGAAACAGTGCCTGCAGCGCTGCGCCGCTCATGGCCAGTGCCGCGCCCACCAGCAGCGCGTTGGCGATGCGCGGCAGGCGCAGCTGCCGCACGATGGGGTCGTGCCAGTCTGGCGCCTGCCATTGCCCGGCGCCAAAGCCGGCCAGTAGCCAGATCAGCGCCAGCCCGCCCAGTGCGGCCAACCCTAAGCCTGCCCCCGGCAAGCGCGGCCAGGCGGGCAGGGCACCCAGTGTGCGGCTGCTGCTCATGAGGCCAGCGCCCGCAGTTTTTGCACCGTGGCCGGGCTGGCTACGCCCAGGCGCAGGAAGTCCGCCGCTGGCCAGGCCTCCACGCGGCCTGCTTTTACCGCCGGGCTGGCGGCCAGCTCCGGCCGGGCTTTCAGCGCGGCCAGGCTGCCGAATACCGGCGCGTTGTGTGCCGCTACGATCACCACATCCGGCGCGGCGCGCAGCCAGGCCTCTGGTGTCATTGGCAAAAAGCCCTGCACATCGGCCGCGGCGTTCACTGCGCCAGCGGCGCGGATGATGGCGTCGCCCGCGGTGCCGCTACCGGCCACCAGCCGGCCGTCGTAGCTGAACAGCACACGCTTGCCCTTGCCGCTGCGTGGTTGCAGCGCCTGCAGCCAGCTGCCGGCCAGCTGCTCGGCACGCCCGGTCTGCCCCAGCGCCTGGCCTACCTGGCGGATGCCGTCGGCAAAGGCGGCCGGGTCTTCGCTGTGGCGGATGCGGCCAACCTTTAGCCCCAGCGCCTGCAGCTGGTCGTAGATGGCTGGCGGCTGCGCCTGGTCGCTGCCCAGTATCAGATCGGGTTTGCTGGCCAGCACCGGCTGCGGCGTTAGCGCGCGCGAGCTGCCGATCTCGGGCACACGGGCCAGCTGCGGCTGGCGCGCCAGCTTGTCGCGGCCTACCAGCAGGTGCTGCGCGTTTAGCGCCAGCACGATTTCGGCTACGTCGGCGGTGAGCGCCACTACGCGGGGCTGTGCCGGTGCGGCGGCCAGCGCGGGGGCCATGGCCAGCGCCAGCAGTAGCGGCAGGTGTTTACGCCACATGTTCGGCCCCTTTGCGTGGCAGGTGTTTGGCCAGATCGCGCCAGCCGGCCAGCTCCGGCTCGCCCTCGATACGCTGGCCAAAGAAGCTGACAATGCTGTGGCCGTGGGCGTCGAACGCCTCGATGGCGGTGATGATGCCGTCGCGGGTAGGGCGGCGTACCAGCCAGATCTCGTGCAGCTGGCTGTCTTGCAGGTGCAGGTTGAAGCCGGGGTCGAGGATGTTCAGCCACTCGCCGATACGCTGCACGCGCTGGATGGCACCGCTGTGGATCTGCACCATGCCGCGGTTGCCGACAAACACCATGATGGGCAGCGCGCTGTCGGCGGCGCGGCGCAGCAGGGCGTCTACCGCGTCGCCGGCCAGCTGCCATGCGTGGCCTGCCGGCGCGTGGCGGAAGGCTTGCTGGCGGGTGAGGCCGTGCTTGCGCAGCAGGCCGTGGAAGTGGTGTACATCCTGCAGCGCCAGCCAGGCGTCGGCAAAGCCGGCGGCGTCGAAGCCATCTGGCAGCGGCTGGCTGGCCGGCGCGGCTTCGGTATGGCTGCTATCGAATAGCGGCGTGCTGTGCGCGTCGGCAAACTCGGCCACCAGCGCCTGCCAGGCGGGCACGGCGCTATCGTCTTTCAGGTACAGCTTGTGGATGGCGTGGCCGGCGGCGTCGTAAAACTGCAGCGAGCGCAGCGTGCCGCGCGGGCTGGCTTGTTCGGCGGCGTAGGCGTGTACCCAGTGCGCGGGAAATAGCCGCAGGTCCAGCGCGCCCGGGTTCAGCACCAGGCCCACTTTGTCGGATAGCGTCAGGTTGTCGTAGCGGCCGTCTTTTTCGTGCACGGCCAGCGCGTTGCGGGTGATGGCCTTGAGCGTGCCCAGTGCTGCCAGGCGCGGCAGCAGGGCGGGCAGCTTGCAGCGCAGGCGGGTGCTGCCGGGCAGGCAGGCCAGCAGCTGGGCCTCGCTCACGCCTAGCGCGGCGGCGGCGTCACGCTGGCGCAGGTGAGTTTGTTCGGCTTTCAGTGCGTCGTAGCGCTGCAGCAGGGTAAGGGGGGCGTTCATGTCTGTCCTTTCAGAAGCGGGTTTCCAGGCTGGCGCTCACACTGCGGCCGGCCTGGGCGTAGAAGTCGACAGCGCTGCCGGTGAGGCTTTTCACGTCGGCCCACTGCCAGTATTTTTTGTCGCCCACGTTGTGCACGGTGGCGCGCAGCGTGGTGTGCTTGGCCAGCTTCAGCCAGCCGCCCACGTCCAGCGTGGCGTAGCCGGGGGCTTTGAACTGGCTGGCGCTGGCAGCGCGGGTTTTGGCGGCCACCATGGTCAGCAGGGCATCGCTGCCCCATTGCCCCTGCTGGTAATGCGCGCCGAGCGTGGCTTTCAGCGGATCGATGCTGTTGAGCGGCGTGCCGGTTTTGCGGTTGCTGCCGTGCGCCCAGGCCAGGCTGCCGTCCAGCTGCAGGGCATGGCTGGCCTGCCAGCCGGCGCGGGCTTCCACGCCGTGGGTTTGTACGCTGTCCAGGTTCTGGTACTGGAAGATGCCGCGTGGCGAGGCGCTGTCGGCACCCAGCGTGACGGTGTCGATGAAGTGGTTGTAGCGGTTATAGAAGGTGGTAAGTTGGCCGCTGATGCTGCCTTGCTGGTACTTGCTGCCCAGCTCGATACCACGCGAGGTTTCCGATTTCAGGCTGGCGTTGGGGATGATGCGGTAGCCAGCCTGCGCGTTGTTGAAGGTCATGAACGAGCTATCGAACGGCGGCGCGCGAAAGCCGGTGCTGAGGTTAGCAAAACCGGTGAGCCCGCTGGCCAGCGGCAGGCTCAGGCCCAGCCGTGGCGACCAGGCGCTGTCTTCAAAGCGGCTTACCGGCACCGCGCCGCCGCTGCTGGCCTGATAGATGGCGTCGCTTTGCGGCGTCATGGTGTAGCGGTCGTAGCGCAGCGCCGGGGTAAGGGTAAGGCTGCCCAGGCGGAACTGGTCTTGTACGAACAGCCCCAGGCGCTCGCTGCGGTTATCGGGGAAGGTTTTGCTGCTGGTGGTGGTGCTGCCGCTGGTGCTGCGGGTCAGGCGGCTGGTCTCTGTGCGGGTGGCTTCCACGCCGGCCAGCACGCGGTGTTCGCCCAGGCGCCATTCCAGCTGGCCGTCCAGCCCGCTGATGTCCTGGTCGAAGCGGTGGTTTTCGTAGCGGGTGCCGGTGTTGCGTACCTCTACCGCCTTGTCTTCATTGCGCAGTGTTTGCTGGTATAGCTTGAGGTTGGCCGCAGCCAGGCTACCGTCGCCCTGGTAGCGGTATTCGGCGCTGTAGCGCTGGCGGCGGGTGTCGTCGTCGCTGTCGCGGTCGCGCACGGTATAGCCGGTGGCGGCGCCACGGGCGCTGAGCAGCTCGGTCTGGCGCTGGCGGTCGAAGCTTTCCACGCCCAGCAGCAGCTGGTGCGGGCCGTCCTGGCCTAGCGCTACCTTGGCCAGCACGTTGCGGGTGTCGGTGAGCTGCGGGTCGGCCACGGTGCGCTGGCCGCCTTCTATGTCGCGGCTGGCCGGGGTGTCCAGCGCATGCGCGCGGCGCTGGGTCAGCATCAGCAGCGCGGCGGTGTTGTCGCCAGCGGCGGCCACACTGGCGGTGCTGGCGCTGCCGTGGCGGGCGCCATCGTACGATTGCTTCAGGCCAAAGTGCAGCGGCTTGTCACGGTCGACGAAGTCGGCGGGCTCGAAGGTGTGCTGGCTGATCACGCCGCCAATGGCGTCGCTACCGAACAGTGCCGACGCCGGGCCCTTGATGATGTCGATCTGGCGCAGGGTGTCCGGCTCTACCAGGTCGCGGCCGGAGATGGCGCCGCTGCCGCTCATATAGGCTTCGGGCAGGCGGGTGCCGTCTACCTGCATCAGGATGCGGTTGGTTTCGATGCCGCGTATGGTTACGCCGGCATTGCCGCGCCGGCCCTGGTCGCCCGGCACCGATACGCCGGGCTCCTGCGCTAGCAGGCTGTCCAGGTCGCTGGCGTGCTGGCGGTCCAGCTGTTTGCGGCCAACTGCCGAGATATTCGGCGCGGTATCAGCCAGCTGCTCGCTGATGCGGTTGGCGGTGACCGTGGTGGTTTCCAGCACGGTGGGGGTGTCGGCAAAAACAGGCAGGGCCACTGTCGTCAGACAGATGCCCGCCAGGGTAATACGATCCTTGGACACGGATCTTCTCCTGTATGCGTGGCACCGTGGCTGGCGATGGCTGGCTCGGTGGGGTGGGTTGCGGTGTTACTTCACCAGTATCAGTTTGTCGTTTTGCGTCAGTTGCAGGCGGTAGTACTCGCCACGGTGGCAGATCAGCAGCTGGCGGTCGCGCGCAAACAGGGTGCGCGTATCCAGTACCGTGTAGGGCTGCTTGTCGGCGGCGGTTTGCGGCCGCGGTGCGGGTGCTTGCGTCATGATGTCACCTCCTTTGATGATAATAATTCCTATTTGCTTTTGTGGCAACGGTCGCATGCAGGCACAAAGCTGCCACGTTTTGGCATGGCCAACGCAGCGAAGCCGCGTGTTTGTGGTGGCAGGGCTGGATTGTTGCAATGCGGTAAACCCGAATTGACGGCATTTGCGCGGGTTATTGATAATATTGATAACTATTATCAACAAGGAAAATCATGTCTTTGCCCCGTCAGGTTTGTGTTCCCGTGCTGCTGCTGGCCCCGTTGGCGGCACTGGCTGCCGATGAAGCCACGCTGGACACCGTTACCGTCACGGCCAGCCCGGCTGCCGCTACCGATGGCTACCAGCCCGGCCGCAGTGCCGTGGCCGGCCGCGAGCAGGATGTGCTGGCCATTCCGCGTGCGGTGCAGCAGGTCAGTGCCCAGCAAATCCGCGATAAGCAGGCGCAAAGCCTGGCCGACGTAGTGACTAGCGTGAGCGGCGTACAGGAAACCAATACCCTGGCTGGTTTGCAGGACAGTTTTACCCGGCGCGGTTTTGGCGAGCGCAACGACGGCAGCGTGCTGCGTGATGGTGCGCGCTCTTTCCTGATGAAGAATTTCGATGCCACTACCGAGTCGGTAGAGGTACTCAAAGGGCCCGCATCCTTGCTGTACGGTATCCAGGAGCCGGGCGGCGTGATCAACGTCATCAGCAAAAAGCCGCAGTTCACCCGGCAGGGCAGCATCAGCGTGCAGGCCAGCAGCTTTGGCGGCACCGACAGCACGCTGGACCTGACCGGCCCGCTAGGCGAGGGCAACCTGGCCTACCGGCTAGTGGCCCAGTACCAGGACAACGACTACTGGCGCAATTTCGGCAGCATCCGCCGCAGCATGGTGGCGCCATCGCTGCTGTGGGACGACGGCGATAACCGCCTGTTGCTGGCTTACCAGTACACCGATTTCCTGCAGCCATGGGACCGCGGCACTGTCTTCAGCGGTGGCCAGGCTATCCGGGTGGCGCGCGAAACCCGGCTGGGCGACGTGCTGGACCAGGCCGAAGGCACCACCCAGTCGGCCAGCGCGGTATACACCCGCCAGCTGGACGAGCGCTGGCAGTGGAGAACGCAGCTGTCGTGGAGCGACATCCAGTACAGCAACTACGAGACGCGCGTTACCGCCTTCAATGCCGGCACCGGTGCGCTGACCCGCCGTCTGGATGGCAATGTGGTGCACAACCGCCAGGCCGGGCTCAGTAGCCAGCTCTACGGCGATATCACGCTGTGGGGCCAGACGCATAATCTGACAGCCGGCATCGATCTGACCCGCTCGCAGGAGGCGCGCGAGAATACCTATCGCGGCAATGCCGGCAGCCAGACGCAGCTCAATGCGTACACGCCGGTTTACGGCCGGGTATCGCTGGCCAATACGGCACTGAGCACCAGCGTGAGCGATAACCGCAGCGACATCGACACCCGATCGCTGCTGCTGATGGACGACTGGGCGCTGACGCCACGGCTGAGCACCAGCGTGGGGCTGCGCTACCAGCACTACCACCAGGAAGACGGCGTGGGCCGCCCGTACGCGGTGACCTCGCGCGCCAGTGGCAGCACCAGCCTGCCGCAGCTGGCCGTGCTGTACAAGCTGACTCCGTCGCTGTCGGCGTATGGCAGCTACAGCGAATCGTTCGAGCCCAATGCCGCCAGCGACAGCAGCAGCTTTGCCCCGGAAACCGGCCAGGCCTACGAGGCGGGGCTGAAATGGGGTGGTGCCGGGCTGGGTGCCACGCTGGCCGTGTTCGACATGCAAAAGCGCAACGTACTGGTAACCGAAAACAACGTGAGCAGCGCCATCGGTAAGGTGCGCTCGCAAGGCGTGGAGCTGGATGTGTCCGGTGCGCTCAGCCGCCGCTTATCCGCCGCGCTGGCGCTGGCCTACACCGATGCCGTGGTGAAGGAGGATGCCGCAGCCTACGTAGGCAAGCAGCTGTACAACGTGGCCCGCCATAGTGGCAGCGCCTCGTTGGCCTACGATCTGGGGGTGGACAGTTTCGGTAACGCCTGGCGTACCGGCGGCGGCGTGCGCTACGTCGGCGAGCGTCAGGGCGACCGCGCCAACAGTTTCACCCTGCCGGCCTACACCGTGGCCGACCTGTTTGTCGGCTGGCAAACCCGCTTGCAGGGGCGCAAGCTGGACATTCAGGCCAACCTGAAAAACGTGTTCGACAAGACCTACTACACCTCCACTGCCGGCAGCAACCTCACCGTCCGGGTGGGCGATCCGCGCGAGCTGCTGGTGAAGGCGTCGCTGGCGTTCTGAGGTAGCAACACACCATAAAGAAACCGCCCGTCCGGCAGCGCCGGCGGGCGGTTTTTGATGGAGTCGGACGCGGTGCCCTGCGGCCAACCTTACCAGTTGCTTTCGCGCTCTGGCGTGGCGGTAATCTGGTGGATGGACAGGTCGGCGCCATTGAACTCTTCTTCTTCCGACAAACGAATGCCCACGGTTTTCTTCAGCACGCCGTACACGATATAGCCACCGCCAAAGCCCACGGCCACGCCGCCAGCGGTGCCGGCCAGCTGCGACAGTAGCGTCACGCCGCCGGCTCCGCCCAGCGCTTCCAGGCCAAAGATACCGGCAGCAATGCCGCCCCATGCGCCGCACAGGCCGTGCAGCGGCCATACGCCCAGTACGTCGTCGATCTTCCAGCGGTTTTGTGTGAGGGTGAACAGCCACACAAACATGGCACCGGCCACGCCACCTACGACCAGTGCGCCAATCGGGTGCATGATGTCGGAGCCGGCGCATACGGCCACCAGGCCGGCCAGTGGGCCGTTATGGATAAAGCCCGGGTCGTTCTTGCCCAGCCACATCGCGGTCAGCGTGCCGCCTACCATGGCCATCAGCGAGTTCATCGCTACCAGGCCCGAGATACCGGCTACTTTTTGCGCGCTCATCACGTTAAAGCCGAACCAGCCCACAATCAGGATCCACGCGCCCAGCGCCAGGAAGGGGATGGACGACGGCGGGTGGGCGGCTACGCGGCCTTCCTTGGTGTAGCGGCCACGGCGTGCGCCCAGGTGCAGTACGGCAGCCAGGCCGATCCAGCCGCCTACGGCGTGTACCACCACCGAGCCGGCAAAATCGTGAAACGGTGCGCCCAGGTTGGCCGCCAGCCAGTCTTGTACGCCAAAGTGGCCGTTCCAGGCAATGCCTTCAAAAAACGGGTACACCAGGCCCACCAGCAGGAAGGTTGCAGCCGACTGCGGGTGGAATTTGGCGCGCTCGGCAATACCGCCAGACACGATGGCGGGGATGGCGGCGGCGAAGGTCAGCAGGAAGAAAAACTTCACCAGCTCGTAGCCGTTGGCTTGGCTGATGTGCTGTACATCGGCCAGAAAGTTCACGCCGTAGGCGATGCTGTAGCCGATGAAAAAGTAGGCAATGGTAGAGACGGCAAAGTCGGTCAGGATCTTGACCAGTGCATTGACCTGGTTTTTCTTGCGCACGGTGCCCAGCTCCAGAAAGGCAAAGCCGGCGTGCATGGCCAGGATCATCACGGCGCCCAGCAGCAGAAACAGTACGTCGTTAGGGGTAGTGGCAGGCATCTCTTGCTCCCTGATGGATATTATGGTGCAGAGTGAGCAATAACAGTGCCAGATGACCGTTTTAGGTGCGCAGCAGTAAAGAAGCCAGTGTGGTTAGCTGGCTATGCGTTTGGCGTGATGGGCTTTGGTGCAATTCGGCTGCAAGTGTTTGGTGCAGATACCTTTTTATGCACCGTTATTGTGCTGGTGTGCACCGGTATGGTTGGCCGTAGCAGGCTAGCTTTGCCCCTGGTAGCCGGGCCAGCGTTGCAAGCTAACGCGCTGGGCCGGCTGGCCAGCGTACTGCAGCTTGCAGTCCAGCGGCGTGGGTGCGCTGATGGCCAGCAGCAGGCCCTGTTCCGGTAGCGCCAAGTGGGCGGCGTAGTGGTCTAGCTGGTGGATATGGCGGGTTTCTGCGGGTGTTTCCCAGCGGCGGCCGTGGTATTTGCCCAGCGCCTCTTTCAGTGTCCATACCGCCCAGAATGGTTCGCCGGGCAAGGTAATGACTGGCTGTGCGGCCAACCATGCCGACTCATCTGCAGCCAGCAGCTCGCCCAGTGCGGCGGGCGCGGGGGCCGTGGTTTGCTCCAGGTCCAGGCCCAGCGGGCGGCATACCGATACCGCCGCGGCGACCCACGGCCCGCTATGGCTGATGGACAGGCCCAATGGGGCGGGGGCGCCTTCCAGCAGCAGACAGGGTGGCTTATCGCTATCCATGGCGAAGTGGCGCAGCGGCAGCGACATCAGCTGCGAGGCAGCCTGTAGCGCCAGCTGGCGGCCCAGGCTTTTCAGGGCTTCGCGCTGTGCCTGCGTATCGTCTGGCAGCGCTGGCAGTCGGTCCAGCAGGATCAGGGTATTCATTGCGGGTGGGTGGATACGGTTGTCATGGTCGGCAGCTTAGCAGGAAGCACGGATAAGTCACGTAACAATGCGCCCTAGCTATCCAGATTCAGTAGCCAGCTTTCCTTGACTTCTTCCATCACCACATAGCTGCGCGATTCGTTGGCCTGCGGCAGTTTCAGCAGGATATCGCCCAGGATCTTGCGGTACATGGACATGTCCGGCAGGCGCACCTTTAATAAATAGTCGTACTCACCGGATACCAGGTGGCACTCCATGATGTCCGGCAGCTTTTGTACCTCGCGGCGAAAGGCGTCGAAGATATCGCCGGACTTGGCCGACAGCTTGATCTCCACAAATACCAGCAGGCTGGCACCTAGCGCTTGCGGGTTCAGGCGCGCGTGGTAGCCCTCGATCACGCCCTCGCGCTCTAGCCGGCGCACGCGTTCGGTACACGGCGTGGTGGACAGGCCGACTTTTTCCGCCAGCTCGGTCATGGCAATGCGGGCGTTGGCCTGCAAGTGCTGCAGGATTTTGATGTCCAGTTTGTCCAGCTGGCGCGTTTTGTCCATGGTGCGTTGCGGTTTCACTATTTATGCCTTTTTTTGCAGTGGTATCAACTGGCTGTTTATTAAATATAAGTGAAAAAAACTGCGTTTTAATCAATATACTACGCAAATTCACTGAGCGGCAAAAGCCGCCGATTGCACACACAACAGGACAGCCGCGCTGTCCTGTTTCAACAGGGTAGCCTGGAGGTAAACATGAAAGTCATCGTTCTTGGTGGTGGGGTTATCGGTATTTCCACGGCATGGTATCTGGCCAAATCCGGCGTTGACGTGACCGTGGTGGAGCGTCAGCCCGGCCCGGCGCTGGAAACCAGCTTTGCCAATGCCGGCCAGATCTCCCCAGGCTACGCCGCACCGTGGGCTGCGCCTGGCATCCCGGCCAAAGCGATGAAATGGCTGTTCCAGAAGCACGCCCCGCTGGCTATCCGCGTGGACGGCAGCACCTACCAGTGGGAATGGATGGCGCGCATGTTCGCCAACTGCAACCCGCAGGCATACAACGTGAACAAAGGCCGCATGATGCGCCTGGCCGAGTACAGCCGCGACAAGATCCGCGAGCTGAAAGCCGAAACCGGCCTGGGCTTTGAAGGCCGCGAAGGCGGCACGCTGCAGCTGTTCCGCAGCCAGCAGCAGGTGGATGCCATGGGCAAGGACATCGAAGTGCTGAAAGAGTGCGGCGTGGCCTACGAAGTGCTGGACGCCGACGGCTGCGCCCGCATCGAGCCGGCACTGAAAAAGACCAAGCACAAGCTGAAAGGCGGCCTGCGCCTGCCGAACGACGATACCGGCGACTGCCAGATGTTCACCACCCGCCTGGCCGAGATGTGCGCCGGCCTGGGCGTGAAGTTCCTGTGGGGCAAGAGCATCGACAGCATCCAGACCTACGGCGATAAAGTCACCGGCGTGGTGGTGGAAGGTGAGCTGCTGAGCGCTGATCACTATGTTATCGCCACCGGCAGCTACTCGCGCGAGATGGTCAAGGCCATTGGTATCGACATTCCGGTGTACCCGGTAAAAGGCTACTCGCTGACCGTGCCCATCACCAATGCCAAAGGCGCGCCGGTTTCCACCGTGCTGGACGAGACCTACAAGATCGCCATCACCCGCTTTGACAACCGCATCCGCGTCGGCGGCATGGCCGAGCTGGCCGGTTTCGACCTGAGCCTGAACCCGAAACGCCGCGCCACGCTGGAAATGGTGGTCACCGACCTGTACCCGGACGGCGGCGACGTATCGCGTGCCGAGTTCTGGACCGGCCTGCGCCCGATGACCCCGGACGGCACGCCGATTATCGGCGGCACCCGCTACAGCAACCTGTCGCTGAACACCGGCCACGGCACGCTGGGCTGGACGATGTGCGCCGGTTCCGGCAAGGTGCTGGCCGACCTGATCACCGGCACGCAGCCGGAAATCCTGGTAGACGGCCTGTCGATGCAGCGTTACGCCAAACAAGGCGAAACCCTGGTGGTGCCGATGTTCCAGCCTGCTGCGGCCAAAGCCTGAGACTGCCATGCGCCCATTGATTGCATCGATCCGCCTGGATCATTTCCGACATAACTACCTGCTGGCGCGCCAGCAGCACGGTGGCCGCGCGCTGGCCGTGGTAAAAGCCAATGCCTACGGCCACGGCGCGGTGCGCTGCGCCCAGGCGGTAGCCGACGTGGCCGACGGCTACGCCGTAGCGTGCCTGGAAGAAGCGCTGCAGCTGCGCGCTGCCGGCATTCGCCTGCCCATCCTGCTGCTGGAAGGCGTTTTTGAGCAGGCCGAGCTGGCCGAGGTGCAGGCGCACGACCTGTGGCTGGTGGTGCAAAACCGCGAGCAGCTGGCCATGCTGTTGGCCGCACCGGCGGGCAAACCGTACCGCGTGTGGCTGAAGATGGATTCCGGCATGCACCGCGCCGGTTTCTTCCCGGCTGATTACGCGGCGGCTTATCGCGAACTGGAACAGAGCGGCAAGGTAGACGCCATCGTCAAGATGACGCACTTTGCCCGCGCCGACGAGCCGGGCTGCCCGGCGACCGACGCGCAGATCGCGGCCTTCGATGCCGCCACCGTCGGCCTGGGCGGCGACACCAGCCTGGCCAACTCGGCCGGCATCATGATCCACGCCGATGCGCACCGTGACTGGGGCCGCCCCGGCATCATGCTGTACGGCGCCACGCCACTGCCGGCCGGCCATGCGGCCAACGTTGGCCTGAAGGCGGTGATGCAGCTGACCACGCGTATTTTTGGCGTGCGCGAGCTGGGTGCGGGCGAGCCGGTGGGCTACGGCGCATCGTTCCATACCGAGCGGCCAACCCGTGTGGGCCTGATGGCCTGCGGCTACGCCGACGGCTACCCGCGCCTGGCCTCCACCGGCAGCCCGGTGCGTATCGACGGCACGCCCAGCCGCGTGATCGGCCGCGTGTCGATGGACATGATGACGGTAGACCTGACCGATATTCCGCAGGCGGGTGTCGGTAGCACCGTGGAGCTGTGGGGCGACAACATCAGCGTGAACGATGTGGCGGCGCACGCCGGCACCATTGGCTACGAAGTGTTGTGCAATGTGAAGCGAGCACATTTCCACTACGAATAAGGCATAGCCATGGCATGGAAGTGCAGGATGTTGCGCTTTTCGTGCTGCATAAAACCCCCTTGGCAGTCATGGTAAGGGGGTTTTTTCATGCTGGCAGGACTGCTTGCACCGGGTATTCGGGGCATGGTGCTGCCATTCAAGCCTGCAAGTCGGCAGAAAATGGCTATCCATATGGCAAATATCGGCTACCTTGATTTTTAGCAAACTATCGAATCAGTATATTTTTGATAATGTCACAATATCGATAATGCTAGGGATGTGATGGGCCGACTGTCTGTGCTGTTCTGGGTAAAAGTATTGGGCTTATTGCCAGGCGAAGTTGGCCACGGTGATGCCGGCAGCTTGCTGTCGCCGCATCGGCATATGCCGTTGCTGGCCAGCCGCCGCGCCCACATGCTGCTGAACCGCGTACGCCTGTTTGCCTGCCTGTTTTCCATCCTCACGCCCTTGTGGATTGTGGTGGACCTCTACACGCTGCCATCGCCGCTTTCCTGGCAGCTGGCTGGCCTGCGCATAGTGGCCACTGTCGCCTTTGTCAGCCTTACCCGTGCATTACGCCCCGATGGCCGCCTGCTGCACGCGTGGCGTGGCATGGCCATGCTGTTTGCTATCCCATCGCTGTTTTATCTGTTTTCCCACCTGCTGCTTAGCCACTACGCGCTGGTAGGGGTGTCCGGCATTATCAGCGCCGGCTATACCTTTTTGCCCTTTGTATTGCTGGCCGGGCTGGCGATTTTTCCGCTTACGCTGCTGGAGTGTCTGGCGTTTGCGCTGCCCGCGCTGTTGGCGCATTTGTTATCCGGCTATCTGCAGTGGTCCGCCATGGTGCCGCCGGTATTCTGGGGCGCTTTCTGGCTGCAGGTGCTGATTGCCGGGGTGTCGGCGCTGGCCTGTACCACCCAGCTGGCTTTCATGATGGCGCTGGTACAGCAAGCCGTGCGCGACCCGCTTACCGGCGTGTTTTCGCGCCGCAGCGCAGAAGAAATGCTGGAGCTACTAGCCGTACAAGCCCAGCGTAGCGGCATGCCGCTGGCGGTGGTGTTTATCGACCTGGATCATTTCAAAACCATCAACGACAACTTTGGCCACGCCGCCGGCGACCAGACGCTGAAAAGGTTGGCCGCAGACCTGGCGCAGCAGCTGCGTAAAAGCGACATCTTGTGCCGCTGGGGCGGCGAGGAGTTCTTGTTGCTGCTGCCGCAAACCACGCTGCCGCAGGCGCGGCTGGTGTTGCGCCGCGTGCGCCGCCGTGGCCTGGGCCTGCGCCCGGATGGCCAGCCGCTCACTGCCAGCATGGGCGTGGCCGAATGGCATGAAGACGACGCCGCAGACTGGCCGGCGCTGTTGGCACTGGCCGATACGCGCATGTACCAGGCCAAACAGCAGGGCCGTAACCGGGTGATATATGGCGACGAGCCTGCATTGCCTAGGGCGGGTTAGCGGGTTGCCGCGGGGTTAAATGGTGCTTTTTTATCTGTGGCAATAGATTTTACTTTTACGTAAACCGTTTATATTTATAAATAATTACTTGAAAACCCTAACGGCATGAAGAAAGAATGAAGCTGGCAAGCCAGTTTGCAAGGATCCGTTCATGCCGCTTGAGTCTACCCTGTCGTTGTCGGCTCCCGCCGGTGACACCCAGCCTTTAGCCTGCGCTTACTGGTTGGCAGATACGGCACGCAGCCGCTTCCTGTTTGTTTCAGCGGGTTTCGAAGCCCTGTGGGGCAGGCCGCTGTCTGCACTGCACGAAGACCCGTCGCGCTACCTCGCCGCGGTGCACCCAGACGACCTGGCACAGTTTGCCGACACGCAGCCTGCTGCATCCGGCCGCCGTCAGCGGCTGTTCCGCTTGCGCCAGCCGGATGGCAGCTACCGCGCGGTAGCCGAGTGCACTTTCAGCATGATTTCCCCTTTTGGCGGCGAGCCACGCCTGGCCGGGGTGTTGTTCGAGCAGCCGGCAGACCCGGCGCAGCTGCCCGAAGACTGGCTGGCCGGGCGGGAGAACATCGTGGATGAGCTGGCCGGCCTGTACCAGCGCAGCATCAGCAACGACGACAACCTGCGCCACCTGTTTGCCTACTCGGCCATTGCCGTGATCGTGCTGGACGCCGAAGGCTATGTCTGCGAGTGGAACCGTGAGGCAGAGCGCCTGCTGGGCTGGCCGGATAGCGCCGCGCTGGGGCGGCCATTGTCGGCGCTGCTGGTGCCCGCACCACTGCAAAACCGTTTTCACGACTGGCTGTTTGCGGAAGAGGGCGGTGCCATGGCACATACCATGCGCCCGCTGGAAATACCCGCTCTGCACAGCAATGGCAGCCGGGTGCCGCTAGAGCTGTCTGGCTGGCAGTTTGTGCTGTCCGGCCTGCCTTACCGTGGCATTACCCTGCGCGACATGACGCGCCAGCATGTGGCCGAGCAGGTGCTGTACGAGCACATGGAACGGGCGCGCATGTTGTTCGAGTTTGCCAGTATCGCCATGGTGGTGCTGGACCACACCGGCGTGATCATTGACTGGAATATCCACGCCGAGCAGATCTTTGGCTTGCATGGCGAACAGGCAGTAGGCCGGCCCCTGCTGGAGGTGCTGCCATTGTCCCCCGAGCAGCTGCCTGTCGGCTTGCTGCTGGGCGACCAGGGCATGCAGCTGGCCGAGGCCACCTCGCTGGAGTTCACCCTGCAGCGCGATGGCCAGCTGCAGCATGTCGATGCCTCGTTCTGGCCGTTTTCGTCCAGCCAGCAGGGCTTTATCGGGGCATTCTTTCGCGATATTTCCGCGCGCCGGCGCAGCGAAGACGCCCTGCGCCAGTCCGAAGAGCACTACCGTCTGGTGATCGACAATGTGCGCGACGGCATTGTGGTGGTGCAGGGCATGCGCATTGTGCTGTCCAACCCGCGCGCCGCCGAAATCAGCGGCTATAGCATTGCCGAGCTGGCCGAGATTGATTTTGCCAGCCTGATTCACCCGGACGACCAGGGGCGTGTGCTGGACATACACCGCCGGCGCGTAGGTGGCGAGCCGGTAGAGGCGCGCGATGATCTGCGGGTGGTGAATAAAAACGGCGAGGTGCGCTGGGTAGACAGCGGTGTGGTGCTGATCGAGTGGCATGGCGGCCAGGCGGCGCTGGTGTTCTTTACCGACATCACCCACCGCAAACGCCTGGAAAAAGACCTGACCAGCACCCTGCGCGAGCGCGAATCCATCCTGGATAACACCATTGCCGGCATGGCGTTTGTTGATGGCCAGGGCTTTGTGCGCTGGGTCAACAGCACCGCCGCCGAGCTGTTCCAGACCACGCCGGAGCGCATGCAGGGCGGTAGCCTGGAGCGCTATTACGGTGTGCAGCAGGATTACCTGCGTACCACGCGGGATGCGCGGCAGGCTTTTGCCGCGGGCCGCGCCTACGCCACGGAAATGCGCATGCGCACCGCTTGCGGCCAACTATTGTGGGTGCAGCTATCCGGTAAGCCCATCAACCCCGAGCAGGTGGCCCAGGGCACGGTGTGGGTAATGATGGATATCAGCCGCCGCAAGGAGCTGGAATTCGAGCTCTTGCGTACGCACACCGAGCGCGAGGCCATTTTGCAGTCGGCGCTGGTGGGCATGGCGTTTGTTACCAACCGCCGCCTGCTGTGGATCAACCGTACCTTCTCGCTGCTGCTGGGCTACAGCGAAGCCGAGCTGATCGGCATGAGCAGCCGCATTTATTTCCGCAGCGACGAGGAGTTCGACAACTTTGGCCGCGATGCCTACGGCTGTCTGGCTGCCGGCCAGATTTTTACTACCGAGCGGCAGCTGCAAACCAAAAGCGGCAAGCTGATCTGGGTGCAGATGAACGGCACCAGTATCGTAAAAAGCCAGCCGGACAAGGGCACCATCTGGACGCTGGTAGATGTATCCGAGCGCCACGCCGCCGAGCAGGAAATCCGTGACGCGCTGGCCAAGCAGCAAGAGCTGAACGTGCTGAAATCGCGTTTTGTTTCCATGACCTCGCACGAGTTTCGTACCCCGTTGGCCACCGTGTTGTCGTCGGCCGAGCTGCTGCGCCACTATCACGACCGCCTGCCGCCAGAGCGGCGCGAGGCGCTGCTGGAATCCATCCAGACTTCGGTCCAGCGCATGACCGACATGCTGGACAACATTTTGCTGATCGGCCGGGTAGAGGCCGAGCGTGTGGAGTTTGTGCCGCAGCCGCTGGACGTGGCGCGTTTCTGTCACCACCTGGTGCACGAAGTCAGCCAGGCCTCGCACGCCCGTGGCGAGGAAGTGCTGGCCAGCGTGTCGGTAGACATGGCGCTGCCGCAGCCGGTATTGCTGCTGGACGAAAAGCTGCTGCGCGAAATACTGGGCAACTTGCTGAGCAATGCTTTCAAGTACTCGCCGCAAGGGGGCGAGATCCGCTTTTCTGCGCGCTGTGACGGCAGCGAAATCGTTTTCGACGTGCAGGACCAAGGCATAGGCATCCCGCCGGAAGACCTGCCTCAGCTGTTTGATGCCTTCCACCGCGCCCAGAATGTGGGGCCGATACCCGGTACCGGCCTGGGCCTGTGCATTGTGCGCAAATCAGTCGAACTGCACCACGGGCAAATTACCGTGAGCAGCGAGCAGGGGCGTGGCACGCATTTTTGTGTGCGCCTGCCGGTGCAGGAACAGCAGAAAGGGCGGCCAACATGAGGCGTATTCTGGTAGTGGAAGACGACATCGCCATCCGTAACAACATCATGGCGCTGCTGCGGCTGGAGGGCTACGAAGCCGACGCCGCCGGTGACGGGCAGGAGGCGCTGGATTACTTGCGCAGCCATGTTTACGCGCTGGTAATCAGCGATGTGATGATGCCGCGCATGGATGGCTACGCCTTGCTGCGCCAGCTGCGTACCCAGCCGGCTACTGCACAGCTGCCGGTGATCCTGCTGACCGCACTGGCCGACAAACAAGACCAGCGCCAGGGCATGAACCTGGGCGCGGATGACTATCTGGCCAAGCCTTTTCAGCGCGAAGACCTGCTCAACGCCATCGAAACCCGCCTGGGGCGCAGCGCCCAGCAGCAGGTAGAAGCGCAGCGCCTGCAGGCCGAGGCACACCGCCTGCGCTATCTGGACCAGCTTACCGGGCTGGGTAGCCGCATGGCGCTGCTGGAGGCGCTATCCGGGCAGGGCGGGCTGTGCGAAACCCCGGGCCAGCTGGTCTTGGTGCTGGTGCTGGGGGTGGATCATTTTTCGCGCATTAATGACTCGCTGGGTTACCAGGCAGGCGATGCCGCATTGCGTGAGTGTGGTCAGCGGCTGGAGCAAACCCTGGGTGACATGGGGCGCGCTTTCCGCCTGGTAGGCCCCAATTTTGCCGTGGTGGCCCAGGTAGGCGAGCCCGCCGCCGCGCAGCTGCTGGCAACCTGCCTGCAGGAGGCCTGGCTGCAACCCATGACCGTGCTGGGCGAGGAGATGTTTATCCCGGTAAGCATTGGTTATTGCCTGTTTCCGGCCGATGCATCCGACGCGCAGCAGCTGCTGGGCCGCGCCGAGGTGGCATTGCACCAGGCACAGGGCATGGGTGGCAGCCAGGTGCTGGGCTATACCGCGCAAATGAATGCCGAGGCCAGCGAGCGTTTGCGGCTAAGCAACGACCTGTACCGTGCGCTGGAGCGCAATGAATTCGAGCTGCATTACCAGCCGCAGATTTCCCTGTGCGACGGCCGTCTTACCGGTTTCGAGGCGCTGCTGCGCTGGCACCACCCGCGGCTGGGCCGGGTGTCGCCGCTGCGCTTTATCCCGCTGGCCGAAGAAAACGGCCAGATCATTTCTATTGGTTGCTGGGTGCTGGCCGAAGCCTGCCAGCGGCTGGCCAGCTGGCAGCACGTGGCACCGGGCGTGCGCATCGCGGTAAACCTGTCGGCGCGGCAGTTTGCTGCGGCCAACTTGTTGCACAGCATCGAAGCGGCGCTGGACTTTAGCGGCTTGCCCCCCACGCTGCTGGAAATCGAGATCACCGAAGGTACCGCCATGGTAGATGCCGAGCGCACGGTGGGCACCTTGCTGCAGCTGAAAAGCCTGGGGGTGAAGCTGGCGCTGGATGACTTTGGTACCGGCTATTCCAGCCTGGCTTATCTGAAGCGCTTTCCGCTGGACGTGCTGAAGGTAGACCAGTCGTTTGTGCGCAATATCCTGACCTCGGCGGGTGATCGTGCCATCACCCAGGCCGTGATTTCCCTGGCCAGCAGCTTTGGCATGTCGGTGATTGCCGAAGGGGTAGAGCGGGAAGAACAAAAACAGCTATTGCAGCAAATGGGGTGCGATGCGTACCAGGGTTATCTGTTCAGCCCGCCGCTCAGTGCGCAGGATGTTGCAGAGCATTTGCCAGACTGGATGACAGCAAGGGTGACGACATGACCATTTTTTTTGAAGAAGACAGTGTAGCCGCCGTGGCGGTTGCCCACAGTGCGCCAGCGATCCGCATTTTCATGGTGGAAGACCAGCCACCGCTGCGCTTTAACCTGAAGCAGCTGCTGGAGCTGGAAGGCTTTGCGGTAGAAGAAGCCGCAGACGGCATGAGCGCGCTATCGCGGCTGGATGTGCTGGCCAGCCAGGGGCATACCTGCCCGCAGCTGGTATTGCTGGATGTGGGCCTGCCGGACATGGAAGGCTACGATATCTGCCGCGAGATCAAGGCCGATGCCCGCCTGGCGCACGTGCCGGTGATCTTTTTGTCTGGCAGGGTAGAGCTGGAAGACAAAATGGCCGGCTACGAAGCCGGTGCGGAAGACTATATTGCCAAGCCGTATGTCAATGCCGAGCTGCTGAGCAAAATCGGCGTAGCCCTGCGTAATGGCGAGGCGCGCCAGACGGGCCAGCAGCTGCAAGGCCAGGTGGCCAATGCCATGCAGGCAGCGTTTACCGCCATGACCAGCGCCAGCGAGATCGGCATTGTGCTGCAGTTTTTGAAAAGCACCTTTGTGCTGCCGGATAACGGGGCCCTGCAGCAGTGCATGCTGCAGGCGCTGCAAGACCTGGGGCTGGATGCCAGCGTGCAGCTGCGCTCTGCCCGTGGTGTCAGCACGGTGAATGGCGAGGGGCCCTGTGGCCAGCTGGAAATCGGGCTGATCGACACCCTAGCGCGGCGCGGGCCGATTGTGGATGCGGGCCGGGTGACAGTGTTCAGTTACGGCCAGGTGTCGCTGGCAGTCAAAAACATGCCGCGCGAAGACGAAGAGCGCAATGGCCGCCTGCGTGACAACCTGGCTTTTCTGGTGGAAGGCGCCACGGCGCGCCTGGCCGCGCTGGATGCCGCATGGCAGCAGCAGCACCAAGCCGCCACGCTGGCGCAGCTGGTATCGCGCACCCGCGCGACGCTGCAGGTTATCGATAACCGTTTTCGCCAGCAGCAGTGGAGCAGTAACGACATCATGCTGCGCCTGCGCGAGGACATCGAGCGCGCTTTTGTCAGCCTGGGGCTGACCGAAGGCCAGGAGCGGCTGCTGGCCGGGCTGGTGGCACGCGCCACGCAGGAAGCCACCGAGCTGTACGACCAGAGTGCCGATGTAGATAGCAGCATGAAGGCGCTGCTACAGGCGCTGGATGCCGGCAGGGCTGCATCATAAGGGGGCGACGTCGCCCCAGTCCTGGCGCAGCAGCCGCTCGCGCCATTCATCCCCCAGGCGCTGGCTTTCTGCCACGGCCTGCCCCCATAGCCGGCGGCGCAGGGTGTCGTCGTGCGCAAAGCGCTTCGGGTCGCCACGGTCTGGCAGGCGGCCCAAGCCCAAGCTGGCCAGGTAGGCCGGGCTGGGGGTCACCAGCAGCGTACTGCTGTGGTGTGCAGCGACCGGCTGGCGCCACGGCAGGATCTTGTCAAACCAGCCCGGCACGATGCGTGGCTGGTAGTGCAGGTACAGCGTGATGCCGGCCTGCTGCTGCCACGGGTAGTCCAGGTGGTAGTCCAGCAGCCCGCCATCGCGGTACACCCCGGCGCTGGCGCCGGGTATGGCCACCCCGTCAAACAGCCCCGGTACGCCGGTGGTGCCGAGCAGCGCGGGCAGCAGGTTGGCCGCAGACAGCGGCACGTGCTGCGTGGGTATGCGGTCTTGCGGGGCAAACGCCAGCGCGCTGCGCGCATCGTGGCAGATCAGCCGCTCGAAAACATGGCGTAGTTGGCCGCGCCCTGCGGTGTTGCACGCTGCGGCCAGCGCCAGGCCAGCCAGCAGGGGTGCGCGCTGCTCATGGCGCAGCAGGCCGCGCGCCCGTACCAGCACCAGGCTGAGCCGGTGGTGCGGGTGCTGCAGTATGGCCTGCAGGCCATGTGGCCCCAGCGTGTTGTGCAGCAGGGCTTGCCAGTTCTGGTAAATCAGCGCGCGGGTGGGCTGGCGGCTGTAGTCCTGGGCGACATAGTTGGCCGCAAAGCGCGCCAGGCTGGCTGCCGGGTCTGCCTGCATGGCGCAGGCAAAGCGCCAGCCGCCTATGGATGCCCCCACCAGGTCGCGCACCGCAGGCTGTTCGGCTAGCCAGCTGAACACCGCCTGGTCTAGCCCGGACAGCCCCAGCGCCTTGGGCCCGCCAGCCGCGCCGGGCAGGGTGGTGATATCCCGCGCCTGCAAGCCGTGTTGCTGTAAATGGTGGTGTGCGGCAGGGCCGGCGCGCAGGGTGAGCGCGGGTGCGCTGCGCAGCACGATTGCAGTCATGGCTGGAGTGTCCAGTACAAAAAGGTAATAATACCCGACTAAATTACTTTACCGGAGTCTGTTGTATGCCTCAGGCGTATCTGGATGCCGTGGGCCTGGCCCTGCCGGCCGCTGCTGTGACCCATGCTACAGGCCGGCTGGCCGCCGCATTGCCCGGTTTGCCGCTGGCGGCACCGGCGGATGTGTATCGCTATCGGGTGCCCAAGCTGGGTGAGGGGGGTAGCTGCTCGCTGGTAGACGAGCTGGATGACACGCCCTATAACGTGGCGCCCTGGCTGGGCGGCGAAAGTGCGGCAGCGAGTGCTGCGCTATTGCAGCTGCATGCACTGGTAGAGGCCACGCTGCAATCGGCGGCGGCCGACTGGCTGGGCGTGTATTGCCGCTTCGAGCGCGATGGCCAGGCGCGCCTGGTCAAGCTGGCCTACCGCGGGCTGCCTAGCCGCGGCGAGTTTCCGCTGACCGAAGACTTTGCCCTGTTTAGCAATAATAGCCGCGTAGGCTTGAGCGGCCGTGCTGCCATCGTGGCCGATGTGGCTGCCTGGCAGGCCGCGGGCGGCGCGTATTACGAGTGCGACCCCAAAGTACAAAGCGAAGTGTGCCTGCCCGTGCTGGCGGCAGATGGCAGCGTAGTGGGTATTCTGGACGCCGAAGATGCCCGCCCCGGCTTTTTTGGCGAGGCCGAGCAGGCGGCGTTGGCTGCCTTGGCGCTGGCTTTGTCTGCACCGTTTAGCCAGCTTGGCGGCGCTGTTGAAAAAAGCTGACTGATGTGTTCGTTTGATTGATCTTTCTCACCCGCAGGTGCATGGCTACCATGCACCGCCTGTTTTCCTAGAATCGGAGTCTATTTTGAGCCAAGCCGACACCCAGCCCCGTGTAGATCTGGTCGCCAGTTGCCAGCTGCCTACGCCTTGGGGTGTGTTCCAGATGCATGGTTTTGAAGAACAAGGCGGACGCGAGCACGTTGCGTTGACGCTGGGCGATATCAGCGGTGGCGATGCCCCGCTGGCCCGTGTGCATTCCGAATGCCTTACCGGCGACGGCCTGTTTTCCCTGCGTTGCGATTGCGGCTTCCAGCTGGAAGCTGCGCTAGAGGCGATTGCGGCGGAAGGCCGCGGCATCCTGCTGTACCTGCGCCAGGAGGGCCGCGGTATCGGCCTGATCAACAAGATTCGCGCCTACAAGCTGCAAGATGGCGGCGCCGATACGGTAGAGGCCAACGAGCAGCTGGGCTTCCCGGCCGATATGCGCGACTTCCGCATTGCCCGCGAAATGCTGGCGCTGCTGGGCGTGGACGCGGTACGCATCATGACCAACAACCCGCGCAAGATTGCCACGTTGGAAAAGGCAGGTATTCGTGTGGCGGAGCGTGTGCCACTGCAGGTTGGCCGCAACCCGTATAACGACCACTACTTGGATACCAAGCGCGCCAAGCTGGGCCACCTGTTCGGCGGTTAAGTTTGCCGCCCGGGTGGCGATAAAACCCATAGATAGGGGGGGGGGCGGCATGATCAAGATTGCACCAGTGGGCAGTGCCGAGGGCATTAGCCAGCATACGCCGCAGCAGCTGCCAGGCCATGGCCAGCTGCACGGCCAAGGTCATGCTGCCGCCACCACCACCTTTAGTGCCAGCTTGCTCAGCCAGCACGCCTTGCTGCTGGACCCGGACGGCCAGGCGGGGGAAGATGCCAGCCCGGCGCAGCTGGCGCATGCGCTGGGTCAGCTGCTGGCGCTGCTGGAAGAGCGCCTGGCGGATATGCGCGAGCGCGCGCTACTGGCCGGCGGCCAGCCAGCGCATGGCTTGTTTAACGAGCTGGTGCAGATAAGCGAGGCGGTGGCGCGGCTGGGGCACCTGTGGCAGCGCCTGTGGCTGAGCATGCCGGAAGCCTGCGAGGCGGCACGGGGCCGTATTCATGCGATGTTTGTCACGGTGCATTTTTTGCTGCGGGTGTTGCAGCACAGCGCCGAGCCGGCAGACTGGCACGCACAAAGCCAGCTATGGGGGCAGTACGAGGCGGTATTTGCCGCCTAGCCCGGTGGCGCTGTGTTGTTGTGTGGCTGGCGGTGGTGGTCTGGTGTGCTGGAAAAGCAAAAAACCGGTCAGCTGACCGGTTTTTTTAATTGGTGGTGGAGGTAAGCGGGATCGAACCGCTGACCTCTTGCATGCCATGCAAGCGCTCTCCCAACTGAGCTATACCCCCACGCAATGTGGCGTCCCCACGGGGATTCGAACCCCGGTTACCGCCGTGAAAGGGCGATGTCCTAGGCCTCTAGACGATGGGGACCTAGTGTGTTTCCTGGTGGAGGTAAGCGGGATCGAACCGCTGACCTCTTGCATGCCATGCAAGCGCTCTCCCAACTGAGCTATACCCCCTGACACCAGCTCTTCGTTTCGCATCGCTGCGTTGCGAAGAGGTGCGCACTTTAACTTGCCACCCTGTAGGCGTCAAGCGGTTTGCCGCAAGTTTTTTCAAAAAAAATGCACTTAATCTGCAAGTGCATGATTTATATGGGTGCGTTCACGATCTTGCCCAGTGCTTATTGCCATGCTTATGCGGTTACCGGTTTTCCGGGTGCCCGCACATGGCCCGCATCACGCCCGCCCGCGATAGCCCGCCGCGCCATTGCCCCTTTGGCAGGAGGGCAAATGTCAGGGCGGCCCGTGTTTCTAATGCGATCAGCTGTGCAATCAGATGCTCCGCAACAGCCTGCGCCTGGCAGGTGGCGGAGCTTCTCGGTGTATGAGGGTTGGCCGCACGCGCAGGCATGCGGCCAACCTTTAGTGGGCGCTAGTCGGAGCTGCTTTGTGCGGCTGTCGCCACCGGCGTGTGCAGGCTGGCCCAGTAGCCATAGTTCACTTCCAGGTTTTCCTGCAGGCTGGCCAGGTCTACGGTTTGCTGGCCCAGGATCTGCACGGCACGCAGGGTCAGGTTGACTTCTTGCTCCAGCAGCTTGGATACCGTATTGGCCTGGCTGATCTGGCAAGCGCTGTGAAACCAGCCTTGCCACTGCGCCAGCCAGCTATCTTGCTGGGCCATCAGCTTTTGCAGGCTGGCCGCTTGCAGCTGTGTCAGGCTCAGCCAGGTGTCGGTATGGGCCAGTGCGGGCAGCATGGCCAGGCTGGCGCCAAGGTTATGTTGGCCGCGTGCGGCCAGGTTGCCCAGCAGCTGGGCGTGGCCGTGCTGCGGGGTGGCCTGGCTGCTGCGCGCCAGGGCGTGGGGGAGGGCGTGATCTGCGTGGGTCATGGGGTGTCCTTTGTGGGCTAGCCGCCCAGGCGTTGCAGCATGGCGTGAATGGCGCGGATTTGCAGTGCCTGGCGCGAGTAGTAGTCGGGGTAGTCGGCGCTGCGGCTGGTGTAACCCCACCAGTCCCAGCAGCCGTCGGGGTTCTGCGCCAGCGTGCTGTCGCTACCGGCGGCCTGCGGGTACAGCACGATCAGGTTGTTGCTGTCGGCGATCGTGTTGTACCCGGTGGTGGTGATGTAGCGGTTGCCGTATGGCGGCTGGCTGGCGGTATCGGCCTGGCCCAGGGTGTAGCTGACATAGCTGTAGCCTTGCTTGCAGCCGTGCAGGGCAATGTGCACGCGCGCCGGGGCGCCTTGCAGCACCGCTTGCGGCACGTACACGTAGCCATAGTCGGCCATGCTGGCGTGCGGGTCGTTGCCGAAAAATTCACGCTGGTCAAAGCGCAATAGTTGGCCGCTGGCCTGGGCTGCGGGTGCCGCCAGACCGGGGTAGATGTGTTGCAGGATGCGGTGCGACTGCATGAAGCCGCCGTTATTGAGGTAGGGCGGCTGGTTGCTGCCCAGCGGCGAGTCTTCCGGGTTGTCGGTAATCAGCGAGTGGCCGGCCGGCAGCGCGTGGTGGTAGGCAATCTGGCTATCGGGCACCCCCAGCAGGCGGTACATCTCGCGCGTTTGCGCTACCACGGCGCTGTTGACCACGCTGTCGGCGCTGCCGGTAAACACGTATACGCGCTGGCGTGCCAGGTTAGCCAGCGGGTCGATCAGCGCATCGCGCTCGGCCTCTTGTGCCAGCTTTACCGACAGCTGCGCCGGTGGCGCCAGCGCGGGGGTGAGCGGCGCCATGCACAGCTGCAGCGCGTTCAGCTCGTAGGCGTCCTCGGCCAGCCAGGCGGCTCCGGGAAAGGTTTCCACGCCACGGTAGGGGCCGCCAGCCACGACACCGGCACCCATAAAGCTGGCCGAGTGTGCCAGGTGCAGCTGCACCGTCATGAACGCGCCGGAGGACAGCCCGGAAACAGAGCTTTCGCCGGGGGTGACGTTGTATGGCCCAAGCTGGGCTATCTGGGTGGCAGGTAGGTGCATGTCTGGCTTCCTGTGGGGGAGATGCAGGTATTGTTGGCCAGATGCTTGATTTCAATATGAATTTTGCATGATCTTTATGTTTACTGTTGCTGTGCAGTTTCGTTAAAACAGCCACTGCAATCTTTTTATACTGCCAGCTCACTCACAGTAAAGAGATCATCATCATGATGGGTAAAAGCAGGCTGGAAGCGTTTAGCGATGGGGTGTTGGCCATTATCATCACCATCATGGTGCTGGAGCTGAAAGTGCCGCACGGGGAGGGCTGGGCGGTGTTGCAAAAGCTGTGGCCGGTGTTTGGCAGCTATTTGTTGAGCTTTGTGTATGTCGGTATTTACTGGAACAACCATCACCACATGCTGCACGCTACCCGCCAGGTAAGCGGCGCAGTGTTGTGGGCCAACCTGCACTTGTTGTTCTGGCTGTCGCTGGTGCCGTTTGCCAGTGGCTGGGCGGGTGAAAACCACTTTGCCCCCCTGCCTACGGCGCTGTACGGCGTGGTGCTGCTGATGTCGGCGCTGGCGTACTGGCTGCTGGAGTGGGCCTTGCTGCGTGTGCCGGAGAACGCACTGCTGTCGCAAGCTTTGGGGCGCGACGTGAAGGGCAAGCTGTCACTGGTGCTGTATCTGCTGGGTATTGCGGTGGCTATACAGCTGCCAGCGCTGGCCTGGGGGATTTATGCGGCGGTGGCGCTGATGTGGCTGGTGCCGGACCGTCGTATCGAGCGGCAGTTACACCAGGCCTGATGCCCAGTCATCGGGCATAATGGGCGGGCTGGTGCGCGGTGGCGTGCCGGCCTGCCGCCGTTGTTGCGGCCAACCTTAGGAGATTTCCATGTTCGGCAAACTGGCATCGGATGCACTGGGCCTGAGCGATATCGGCCGCGTTATCGCCCCGCAGGACTACCACAAGGTAGAAAGCGACGACTACATCATGCACGAGAAAGGGGAGAAGATTTTCTTCCTGATCAAGAGCAAAACCGACGAATACTGCTTTACCAACCTGGCGCTGCTGCACCTAGACGGCGACAGTGCCATCAGCAAGAAGCGCTTGCTCAAGCGCTACGACTACTACCAGCACGACATCAGCAATGTGCAGCTGGAAACCGCCGGCACGATTGATCTGGATATCGAGCTGAAATTTGCGCTGGGCGGGCAGGTGTTTTCCATTGATGTGCACAAAGAGCACATTGAACCGCTAAAAGACATCTATAAGGCGCTGATCGAGATTAGCCAGCACATGGCCGACGAGCACCACAAGCTGGGCCTGGTGACGCAGAGCCTGGACCGGGTGGTGAGCTCGCTGACACGGCAGGCCGGCGGGCAGGCAGACCTGGCGCAGCAGGCCAGCGCGCTATACGGGTTTTATCAGGACACCCTGCTGCAGGCTAGCCATGCTGCGCACCGCAAGGACTACAGCAGCGTATTCGAGTGCTTTATCCGCAGCTAGCCCCCAAAGGCCAAGCCGTAGCCGCCTGTACCGTGCAGGCGGCTTTTTTATTCTGCGGTTGCGGTGTTGGTCTGGCAGTGAACTAGGGCTATCATCCGGGTATGACGTTTAATCTGGATAAATATGACATTGCACAAGATGCTGCTTTTACTGGGCTTGCTGTCATGCATACCGCCGGGCGTGGCGGCAGATGGTTTGCCCGCAGCAGAGTGGGCTGCGCGGGAAATGCGCTATATCGCCAGCCAGTTTCCCGGCCGGCTGGCAGGTGCCGAGCGCGAGTTTGCCGCCGCCGAGTACCTGCATATCCAGCTATCCAGCATGGGTTATCAAACGCACACCCAGGCGTTTGATACCGAATACAACTACGTGTTTGCCAACAATGTGCGCCAGCGCCGCCTGCTGCAGTCGCGTAATGTCATCGCCACCAAACCGGGTGTCAGCGGCCAGGTCATCGTGATTGGCGCCCACTTTGACACCGCCACCACCCTGCACGAAGTACACGAAGGCGTGTTTGGCGGCGAGCAGCTGCAAGGGCTGGACGATAATGCCTCGGGCGTAGGCGTCATGCTGGCGCTGGCGCGCGAGCTGGCCAATGCCCCGGTGCAGCACACACTCAAGTTTGTGGCATTTGGCGCCAAGGAGCTGGGCATGAAAGGCTCGCAGGCCTATCTGGACAGCCTGCCACCGGCCGAGCGCAGCCGCACCCTGCTCATGGTCAACCTGGACAGCCTGCTGACCGGTGACGCGCTGTATTTCAATGCCGGCAAGCGTACCGTGGCGGCCAACCCTGCCGCCGGCGCCGCGCGGGACCGTGCTCTGGCGTTGGCCGCAGCGCTGGGCATAGACGCCCGCAGCAACCCCGGGCTACACCCTGATTACCCTGCGGGTACCGGCTGTTGTTCCGACCAGGAAAGTTTCGATAAAGCAGGCATTCCCGTGCTGGCGGTAGAAGCCACTAATTGGTCGCTGGGCAAGGGCGATGGCTATATGCAAACCGCCTTGCCCGGCGTAACCGGCGGCAGTAGCTGGCACCGCCCCGATATCGATAACCTGGCGCGCTTGCCACAGCTGCTACCGGGTAGGCTGGAGCAGCGCGCCCGCGATAGCTTGCGCATTCTGCTGCCGTTCTTGCTGGAGGCCAGCGGCGCCCGCCCGGCACCGTGAAACCCGGAACCCTGCCATGAAAAACCTCCTCTGCCTGTTAGGCGTCTTACCCCTGCTGGCCGGCGCGCAAGGGGTGGAAGGTAACGCCCCGCCGGCCATGCGCCATTGCCAGGTGGTGTTTGACAATGGTGCCAGCCTGGCCGCTGTGCCGCTGGCCGAAACCAGCGAGCAGCAGATGCGTGGCTTGTCGCGCCGCCACGATGTGCGTAGCGGCATGTGGTTTGCCTTTGCGCAGCCGCAACCGCTGCGCTTCTGGATGAGTGACACCTGGCAGCCGCTGTCGATAGGCTTTATCGATGCGGCCGGGGTGCTGTTCCAGATCGCCGACATGCAGCCGGATACGCTGGATGTCCACGCCAGCAGCCGTGCCGGTGTAGCGGCGCTAGAGCTGCCGCGTGGCAGCTTTGCCATGCTGGGTGTGCAGCCTGGTACCCGGGTCAGCCTGCAGCACTGCGACTAAGCCGCGCAGCAGGCCCGCTCACCCGCTACGCGGCCTAGACCACCCCGACACCCCGTGCGGGGCCCGTGGTACTGGCGGGGATTTTTTCTCTGCCCGCACGGTCTGTGCTAGCTTGCAGTACACCCGTTCAACCCTGCCAGGAAGCCCGCCATGCGCCAGAAACCTACCGTGCCCGCTGTGAACCAGGACATTATCCGGCTGTACGATGAATACACCCACGCACCGCTATCCCGCCGCGATTTTTTCCAGCGGCTCACCCGCCTGGCCGGTGGCACGGCTGCCGCGTATGCCATCCTGCCTTTGCTGGAAAACAACTACGCGCAGGCACAGCAGGTGGCGGCGGGTGATAGCCGTTTGCAGGCGGCTGATACAGTGTTTGGCCGGTTGGGCGACGCCAGCCTCAGCGGCTATCGCGTGCAGCCTGCCGGTGCCGATGCGCGCCAGCTGCCGGCGGTGATCGTGATTCACGAAAACCGTGGCCTGAACCCGCATATCCGCGATGTAGCACGCCGCCTGGCGCTGGAAGGCTTTGTGGTGCTGGCACCAGATTATCTGTCCACGCAGGGCGGCACGCCGGCAGACGAAGACAAGGCGCGCGAGATGTTCGGCAAGCTGGATGCCGCCGTATCGCGCGATGTGTCGCTGGCGGCACTGGCCTACCTGCAAGTGCAGGGTAAGGGCAAGGTGGGGGCGGTGGGCTTCTGCTGGGGCGGCGGCCAGGTGGGGCAGCTGGCCGTGCATGCGCCGGCGCTGGGGGCGGGGGTGGTGTACTACGGTGCGCAGCCAGCAGCCGCCGACGTGCCACGTATCAAGGCGCCGCTGCTGCTGCACTATGCCGCACTGGACGAGCGCATCAACGCCGGCATCCCGGCATTCGAAGACGCGCTGAAGGCCGCTGGTAGCCGCTACACGCTGCAGCTGTACCCAGGCGTGAATCACGCGTTCAACAACGACACCAACACCGCCCGTTACGACAAAGCCGCCGCCGAGCTGGCCTGGGGCCGTACCGTGGCCTTCCTGCGCCAGCAGCTGGCGTAAGGCGCGCCGGTATCGTCAAGGCACAAGGCTGCTGCATAGCAGCGGCCTTGCTGTTTGGCGGCGTGGCACGGTAGGCACCTGCTAGCTAAAAGCCCCCGGCTTGGCTGGCAAGCAGGGGGCTTTATCGTGGCAAGACACATGGTTGGCCGCATGCGGCCAACCCTGGCGTCAAGTGGCTTACTTGCGCACGATCTCGCCGGCCGCGTCAAACGCACCGGCCTTGATCACGCCATTGCGGGCGCTGATAAAGGCTTTCAGCACGTCCGCATCGGCGTAGCCGGTGTTGACGTAGCCCTTGTGGCTGGACAGTTTCGGGTAGCCATCGCCACCGGCAGCGGTGAAGTTGTTCATGGCGACGCGGTAGGTTTTGGCCGCGTCGATATCCTTGCCACCGATCTGCGCCTGTTTCAGCTCGCCACCCTCGATCACCAGCTTCACGCCGGCAAACTGCGGGAAGGCGCCAGAGCCGGGGCTCATCTTGGCGGCGGTGCGCAGCAGGTCCAGTGCTTCCTTGCCGCTCATGTCCACGTACACCAGGGTGTTGCCGAACGGCTGTACCTTCAGCACGTCCTTGTAGGTGATTTTGCCGGCGGCAATGGAGTCACGCACGCCGCCCGAGTTCATGATGGCAAAGTCGGCCTGGGCTTTTTCTTTCATGGCGCTGGCAATCAGGATGCCCATGCTGGCAGGCTGGCTGCGCACCTGGTTGCGGTCGCCGTCCAGCTTGGCTTCGGTGGCGCCAATCTCTACCGACAGCGCTTCCTGGCCCTTGTTCTGGTACGGGCGCAGGAATGCCAGCACCTCGCTGTGCTCGGCTATCTGTTGGGTGTAATACACCTTCTGCTCTTTGCCGGCGCTGTCTTTCACGGTTTTCTTCAGGTTCACCGGGATCAGCTGGTATTTCACCAGTTTGAACTCGCCGTTCTTCAGCTCGAAGTCGGCGCGGCCAACGTATTTGCCCCATTCGTGTGCCTGTACGATCCAGGCGCCGTTCTGGCGGTCTGGCGCGCAGTCGGCACCCGGCACGTAGGCGGTATCACGCACGTTTTCGGCTTTCATGCACACCGGGTTCTGGCTGTGGCCGCCTACGATCAGGTTCAGGCCTTTCACCGCGCGGGCCATTTCCACGTCGCCCGGCGCATTCACGCCGTGGTCGCCGTTGTCGTAGTGGCCCATATGGGTGGTGGCAATCACCACGTCAGCCTGCTTGCGCAGCTGCGGTACCAGCTTGGCGGCTTCGCGTGCCGGTTTGCGGAACGCGATACCCTTGGTGTTTTCCGGGTTGGTGAGCTTTTTGGTGTCGTCGGTGGTCAGGCCCATTACCGCTACGCGTACATCGCCCAGCTTGAAGATGCGGTACGGCTCGAACATGCGCTTGCCGTCTTTGTAGATGTTGGCCGACAGCATGGGGAAGTTGATCCACTGGCGCTGTTTGGCCAGCACCTCGGGGGATTTGTCGAACTCGTGGTTGCCCACCGCCATGGCGTCGTAGCCCAGCAGGTTCATGCCTTTGAAATCGGGCTCGGCGTCCTGCATGTCCGATTCAGGCACGCCGGTATTCACGTCACCGCCGTCCAGCAGCAGGCTGTAGCCGCCGTTCTTGCGCACGTCGGCACGGATCTGCTCGATCACGTTCTTGCGTGCGGCCATACCGTATTCGCCGTCGCCATTGCGCCAGAAGCGGCCGTGGTGGTCGTTGGTATGCAGGATGGTGATCTTGTAAACCTGGTCTTTTACCGGCTTGGCCAGTGCAGCACCAGAGGTGGCCGATAGTGCGGCCAGCACAGACAAACAGAGTACCGGATGGCGTAGTTTCATGGATGGGCCCCTTGTTTCATTTTATTGACGGCAATGTTGCAGTATCGCGCAAGGCAAAAAAAAACGGCAAGCCCCGGTTGCAGGGCTTGCCGTGATGGCTGGATTTATTTGCTCCAGTTGTCTTTCAGGCCAACGGTGCGGTTGAACACCGGTTTGCTGCCTGCCTGGTGTTCGCGGCGATCGGTCACGAAATAACCGATACGCTCGAACTGGTAGCGGGTTTCCGGCGCAGCCTGCAGTACCACCGGCTCTACATAGCCGGTAATGGTGGTAAGCGAGGACGGGTTCAGGAAGTTCATGAAGTCCACGTATTCGCCGTCTTCACCGCGTACCGCATCCGGGCGGGCTTCGGTAAACAGGCGGTCGTACAAGCGTACTTCGGCTTCGATGGCATGGCCCACCGCAATCCAGTGGATCACGCCTTTCACCTTGCGGCCTACCGGGTTCTGGCCCAGGGTGTCGTGGTCGATGGAGCACTTCAGCTCGATGACCTTGCCACTGTCGTCCTTGATCACTTCGTCGCACTTGATCACGTAGCTATAGCGCAGGCGCACTTCGCCGCCCGGTGTCAGGCGCTGCCATTTTGGCGGCGGTACCTCGGCAAAGTCTTCGCGCTCGATATAGATTTCGCGTGCCAGCGGGATGTCGCGCTCGCCCATTTCCGGGTGGTGCGGGTGGAACGGCGCGCTGCGGCTGCCGGTGACACCGTCCTGGTAGTTGGTGAGCGTCACCTTGATCGGGTCCAGCACCGCAATCACGCGTGGCGATTCGTTTTCCAGCGATTCACGCACCGCGCCTTCCAGAATCGACATGTCGATAATGTTCTCGCTCTTCGACACACCAATGCGCTGCGCAAACAGGCGCACGCCGGCCGGGCTGTAGCCACGGCGGCGCATACCGGCAATGGTCGGCATGCGCGGGTCGTCCCAGCCGGTGACCACGCCCTGGTTCACCAGGTGCTGCAGCTTGCGTTTGGAAGTCAGCGCGTACAGCAGCTCCAGGCGCGAGAATTCGATCTGCTGCGGGTGGTGGCCGATGCTGATGTTGTCCAGCACCCAGTCGTACAGCGGGCGGTGGTCTTCGAACTCCAGCGAGCACAGGCTGTGGGTGATGCCTTCGATCGCGTCGGAAATGCAGTGCGTGTAGTCGTACATCGGGTAGATGCACCAGGCATCGCCGGTACGGTGGTGATGCACGCGGCGGATACGGTAGATGGCCGGGTCGCGCAGGTTGATATTGGGCGAAGCCATATCGATCTTCAGGCGCAGGGTTTTGCTGCCATCGGCAAACTCGCCGTTTTTCATGCGCGTGAACAGGTCCAGGTTTTCTTCCACGCTGCGTTCACGGTACGGGCTGTTCTTGCCCGGCGCAGTCAGGCCGCCGCGGTATTCGCGCATTTCGTCCGGGGAGAGGTCGCAGACAAAAGCTTTACCGGCACGGATCAGCTCGACGGCGTAGTCGTACAGCTGGCCGAAATAGTCGGAGGCAAAACGGATCTCGCCGTTCCACGCAAAGCCCAGCCAGCTGATGTCTTCACGGAAGGCCTGTACGAACTCGTCGGATTCTTTTTCCGGGTTGGTATCGTCCATGCGCAGGTTGCACTGGCCGTTGTAGTCTTCGGCCAGGCCAAAGTTGATGCAGATCGCCTTGGCGTGGCCTACGTGGGCGTAGCCGTTCGGCTCGGGCGGGAAGCGGGTCACCACGGCAGTGCGTTTGCCGGTGGCAAGGTCATCGTCGATGATCGAGCGGATGAAGTTGCTGATCACCGGGGCATTGTTTTCTGCGGACATCGACTTTTCTTGTAGCAATAGATAATCGCACGATTGTAACCGATAACCCCGGTATCGCGGATAGTGGGTAAATGGGGCAGGTGATTTGCGCCATATCAAATCGATTTATCGAAATTGGCGGCCGCCGCAGGACATCGGCGTAGCATGGAATCGTTACCCACCCACCGGGAGAAGCCCATGAACGATAACGACAAGGCACTGGCGGCTCAGCCCGTCACCACAGAAAACGCCGTAGAAACGCTGCTTGTGGACGCTGCCGCAAGCCCCCCGGCTACCGGTGCCCGCTCGCGCCGGCGCAAGCCTTCGGCGCAGGCACAGCGCGAGGCCGCCGCCCGTGAAATCGAGGCAGTCAGCCATGCCCCCGTGGCCATGCAGGTAGCGCATGCGCCGCATGGCACCGCCGAAGACAGCAATAGCGCGCCACTGCCGGCAGATTACCCGTACAAAAACCGCATCAAGCGCGCCGATTACGAGCGCCAGAAAGCCGAGCTGCAGGTAGAGCTGCTGAAAGTGCAAAACTGGGTAAAAGAAACCGGCCAGAAGATCGTGGTGATCTTTGAAGGCCGCGACGCCGCCGGCAAGGGCGGCACCATCAAGCGCTTCATGGAGCACCTGAACCCGCGCGGCGCCCGCGTGGTGGCGCTGGAAAAGCCCACCGAGCAGGAACGCGGCCAGTGGTACTTCCAGCGCTATATCCCGCTGCTGCCCACCGCCGGTGAAATGGTGCTGTTTGACCGCAGCTGGTACAACCGTGCCGGTGTAGAGCGCGTGATGGGCTTTTGCACGCCGCAGGAATACCTGGAATTCATGCGCCAGACCCCGCAGCTTGAGCGCATGCTGGTAAACAGCGGCATCCGCCTGTTCAAGTTCTGGTTCTCGGTAAGCCGCGAAGAGCAGCTGCGCCGCTTTATCTCGCGCCGCGACGACCCGCTGAAGCACTGGAAGCTGTCGCCTATCGATATCCAGTCGCTGGACAAATGGGACGACTACACCGAAGCCAAGAAGGCCATGTTCTTCCACACCGACACCGCCGACGCACCGTGGACGGTGATCAAGTCCGACGATAAAAAGCGCGCGCGGCTAAGCTGCCTGCGCCACTTCTTGTGGACGCTGCCGTACCCCGACAAAAACACCGCGATCCTGAAGCCGGACGAGCGCATTGTCGGTGCCGCCGCCGAAGTGTTCGGGCCCGGCGAGAAAGACATCAGCAGTTTCTAACTGCCTGTCTGTTGCCTGAAAAAGGTTGGCCGCACAGGGTAGCGGCCAACCTTTTTGTCTGATGCATTGCCCAACGTCGCCGGCTCAGCCCCACACCACGCCGCTGGTCAGCACGTCTTCTGCCCGCTGCAGGGCGGTGGTGAGGTCGGGCTGGATATTGCGTGGCCCCATTTCTGCAGCCAGGTGGGCGCTGCGTATCATGGCGGTGACCTCGGTACCCGCCCCGCAAATGATCAGCGTGCGGTTTTGCTGCGCCAGGCGCTGGTTCAGTGCCGACAGCGCCAGCAGGCCGCTGGTGTCCAGCAGTACCAGGCGGTGCAGCTGCAAGATAATCACCCGTGCCTCGGGCGCTTCCTGCGCGATGTGGTCTACCGTATCCGCCGCGCCAAAAAACAGCGCACCTTCTACCCGGTACGCCACGCAGCCCGCCGGAATGTGTTTGCCGGCAATAGAGTGGCGCTCGTACAGCACGGCATGTTCCGGTTTGAGCTGCTGCACGCTGGTGCTGCCTGCCATACGCTTGATAAAAAACACCGCGGCAATCAGCAGGCCGATTTCTACTGCAATGGTCAGGTCGAAGATCACGGTGAGGGCAAAGGTGATCGCCAGCACTGCCGTGTCCTGGCGCGGAAACTGCGCCGCCTTGCGGATATCCCAGTCGCCCATCTTGATGGCGACCGAAATCAGGATGGCCGCCAGCGCTGCCAGCGGAATGTACGCGGCCAACGGTGCCGCGACCAGAATCACCAGCAGCAGCAAGACCGCATGCACGATGCCCGATACCGGTGTTTGCCCGCCGTTGCTGATATTGGTAGCGGTGCGTGCAATGGCACCGGTAGCCGGGATGCCGCCAAAGAACGGTACCACCATATTGGCCACGCCCTGGGCGATCAGCTCCTGGTTGGCGTCGTGCTTGTCGCCGGTCAGGCTGTCGGCCACTACCGCGCACAGTAGCGACTCGATCGCGCCCAGCAGGGCAATGGTAAAGGCCGGCGCCAGCAGGTCGGACAGGTGCTCCGGGTCAAAGCTCAGGCCGTGAAACGCAGGCAAGCCCTGCGGAATGCCACCAAATTTGCTGCCGATCGTCGCCAGTGGCAGCCCGAACAGGCTAACGGTAAGCGTGGCCAGGATCAGTGCCACAAAGGGGCCGGGCAGCGTTTTGCCCAGTTTTTTCGGCCAGAACAGAATCAGCAGCAGCGACGCCATGGACACCGCCAGCGTTAATGGGTCGAACTGCGGCAGGGTAATGCGCAATAGGTCCATCACCGCAAAAAAGCCGGCCGGCATCTTGTCGATGGGCAGGCCGAAAAAGTCTTTCAGCTGGGTCAGGAAAATCAGCACGGCAATGCCGTTGGTAAAGCCGGTAATCAGCGGCATGGGGAAAAACTTGATCACCTGCCCCAGGCGCAGCAAGCCCATGATCACCAGCATCACCCCGGCCATGAAGGTGCAGATAATCAGGTTGGCCACGCCGTACTTCAGCACGATGCCGTAGATGATTACGATAAACGCCCCGGTGGGCCCGGTAACGCACAGCCGCGTCCCGCCCAGCGCCGACGCAATAAAGCCGGCAATCACCGCGGTAAAAATGCCAGCTTGCGGCGGTACGCCGCTGGCGATGGCAAAGGCCATGGCCAGCGGCAGGGCCACGATGCCTACCGTCAAGCCGGCCATTAGGTCTTGGCGGAACAGCTGGCGGTTGTAGTGGCGCAGGGTGTCGAGCAGGGTGGGGCGCAGCCCCGGCAGGGTATTGAGCATGGCAGGCCGTCTTGTTCGAGTTTTATTGCTACCAGACTAAGCAATAAACCCTGGCCGTTTCAAGGTTTAATCGTGTTACTGCAGCATGCTGTGCGCCAGCGCAAGGTTGGCCGCAACAGGCCCTAGCCGCGAAACATGAAATACACCGCGCCCACCAGGCAGGCGCCCGCCCAGACGTAGTCCCACTTGAACGGCTGGTTCATGTAGAAAATGGCAAAGGGGATGAACACCGACAGGCTGATGACTTCCTGGATGATTTTCAGCTGTGACAGGGTAAACGTGCCGTAGCCGATGCGGTTGGCCGGTACCTGTAGCAGGTACTCGAACAAGGCTATGCCCCAGCTGGCCAGTGCCGCCACGTACCATGCCTTGTGGCTGGCGTCTTTCAGGTGGGCGTACCAGGCAAAAGTCATGAAGACATTCGACAGGACCAGCAGGACCGGGGTGGCCAGATAAGGTGACAGCAGGTTCATGGTGAGGGGTGTCGGGTCAAGGAAAAGCGGCCCCGCAGGGCCGCTGTGTTACCACAGGATTTTCACGCTATTGTCGCCCAGCCAGTCTTCCAGTGTCATCAGCAGCGCGTCGTCCAGGCGCACGCCCCACTGTGGCGGCAGCATCAGGTCGCCTTTGGCTTTGCCGGTATGGTAGGTAATGCGCAGGGGGCAGCCGCTGTCTTCGCTACGGTAGGGGGTGATGATATTGCGCAGCGTGGCCACGTCGTGGCGCGGGTGCATCTGCACCGACAGGCTGCGCGCGTAGCGGCTGCGCGCCTCGCCCAGCTCGTACAGGGTTTCTGCAATGATGCGCATGCCGCCGCTGAAGCGGTCTTCGCTGACTTTGCCTTCCACCACCAGCACCACATCGTCTTTCAGCTTGTTGCGGTTGGCGTCTACCGCCTCGGCAAACAGGCTCACTTCAACCTTGGCCGTGCCGTCGTCCAGCTGGATAAAAGCCATCTTGCCGCGGTTGCCTACCTTGGTGCGGATACCGGTGACAAAACCGGCCAGCAGCTGCGGCTCGCGCCGTGGTGCCAGCTTGGCCAGCGGCGTGCGGATAAAGCCGCGTACTTCTTTTTCGTAGGCCGAGAACGGGTGGCCGGACAGATAAAAACCGATAGCGAGCTTTTCTTCAGCCAGCTGGATGGCCGCCGGCCACGGTTTGCACGCCACCATGTCCACGCTGGGGGCGCTGTCGTCGTCGAACATGTCGAACAGGCCGCCCTGGTTGGCGTTGGCCGCTTGCTGCTCGGCAGCGGTCATGGCCAGGGCCACGTTGCTGAACAGCAGGGCGCGGCTGGGCTCGATGCTGTCGAAGGCGCCCGCGCGAATCAGCGCTTCGATCACGCGCTTGTTGACGATTTTCTTGTCGGTGCGGTGGCAGAAGTCGAACAGGCTGGTAAACGGGCCGCCTGCCTCGCGCACCTGCACAATGTGCTCCACCGCCGACTCGCCGGTGCCCTTGATGGCGCCCAGGGCGTAGCGGATGTGTTTGCGGTCTACCGGCACAAAGCGGTAGAAGCTGTGGTTCACGTCCGGCGGCAGGAAGCGCAGGCCGTTTTTATTGTCGGTGGCGTCGTCGTAGAACACCTTCAGCTGGTCGGTGTTGTCCAGTTCGGTGGACATGGTGGCGGCCATGTAGGCGGCCGCGTGGTGCGCTTTCAGCCAGGCGGTGTGGTAGGCCACCAGCGCGTAGGCGGCGGCGTGCGATTTGTTGAAACCGTAGCCGGCGAACTTTTCCATGTAGTCGAAGATTTCGTCGGCCTTGGCTTTATCGATATTTTGCTTGGCCGCGCCCTCCACAAACATGGCGCGCTGCGCCACCATCTCCTCTACCTTCTTTTTGCCCATGGCGCGGCGCAGCAAGTCGGCGCCGCCCAGGCTGTAGCCGCCGCACACCTGCGCCGCCTGCATCACCTGTTCCTGATACACCATGATGCCGTAGGTGGGGGCCAGTACCGGCTCCAGCAGCGGGTGCAGGTACTCGAACTTGGCACCGTGCATACGCTGGATAAAGTCGGGGATCAGGTCCATCGGGCCGGGGCGGTACAGCGCGACGAAGGCGATAATCTCTTCGAACTTGCTAGGCTTGGCCTCTACCAGCATCTTCTTCATGCCGGTGGATTCAAACTGGAACACGCCGGTGGTGTTGGCGTTGGCAAACACCTTGTAGGCCAGCGCGTCGTCCAGCGGCAGCTTGGCCACGTCTACGTCTTCGCCGCTCAGGTCCTTGATGTACTTTTGCGCCAGCTCGATGATGGTGAGGTTGCGCAGGCCCAGAAAGTCGAACTTCACCAGGCCGATTTGTTCTACGTCGTCCTTGTCGTACATCGATACCGGCGCGGCACCGTCGCCGCTGGCGATGTACAGCGGGCAGAAGTCGGTGAGCTTGCCGGGGGCAATCAGCACGCCACCGGCGTGCATGCCGATGCCGCGTGTCAGGTCTTCCAGTTTCATGGCCAGCTCGATCAGCTCGCCGGCGCCTTCACTTTCGATGGTTTCGCCGATTTGTGCTTCGGCAGCCATGGCTTTTTCCAGGCTCAGCGGCTTGTTGGCTTCCAGCGGAATCAGCTTGGACAGCTTGTCGCACAGGCCGAAGGGCAGGTCGAGCACGCGGCCAACGTCACGGATCACCGATTTGGACGACATGGTGCCAAAGGTGGCGATCTGGCTCACGGCTTCTTCGCCGTATTTGCGGCGCGTGTATTCGATGACGCGCCAGCGGTTTTCCTGGCAGAAATCCACGTCGAAGTCGGGCATGGATACCCGCTCCGGGTTGAGGAAGCGCTCGAACAGCAGGGCGTATTTCAGCGGGTCAAGGTCGGTAATGCTCAGGCTGTACGCCACCAGCGAGCCAGCACCGGAACCCCGGCCCGGGCCTACCGGGCAGCCGTTGGCCTTACCCCACTGGATAAAGTCGGCCACGATCAGGAAGTAGCCGGGGAAGCCCATCTGGATAATGGTGTCGCACTCGAACTTCAGCCGCGCGTCGTATTCCGGGCGGCGCGCTTCGCGCTCGGCCGCATCCGGGTACAGCTGTGCCAGGCGCATGTCCAGCCCGCGCTGGGCTTCGTACACCAGAAAGTCGTTCAGCGTCATGCCGTCCGGGGTGGGGAAGTCCGGCAGGTAGTTTTTGCCCAGCACCACATTGATATTGCAGCGGCGGGCAATCTGCACCGTGTTTTCCAGCGCCTCGGGGATGTCGGCAAAGCGTTCCAGCATCTGCTCGGTGCTGAGGAAGTACTGGCATTCGCTAAAGCTGCGCGGGCGGCGTTTGTCGCCCAGCGTATAGCCTTCGGCAATGCACACCCGTGCTTCGTGCGCCTTGAAGTCGTCCGGGTCCATGAACTGGATCGGGTGGGTGGCTACCACCGGCAGGCCGGTTTCGCCGGCCAGCCACAGCGTGGACTGCAGGATGTTTTCTACCTGGGCGTTATCGGTGCGCTGCAGCTCCAGATAAAACGCGCCGGGGAACAGCTGTGCCCAGTACTCGGCGCGGCTGCGTGCCTCGTCGGCGTTGCCGTTGGCAAACGCTACGCCCACGTCGCCCAGGTGGGCACCGGACAGGCACAGCAGGTTGCTGTTGTCGCCTTCTTCCAGACAGGCACGCTTGATTTCGGCGCGGCCACGGTACTGGTTATGCGTAAACGCGCGGGTCAGCAGCTCGCACAGGCGGCGGTAGCCTTCGCGGTTCTTCGCCGTCAGCATCAGCCGGAACGGCTTGTCGCGGTCGTCGCCGTTTTCCAGCCAGATGTCGCAGGACACGATGGGCTTGATGCCCTTGCCCCGGCAGGCCTTGTAAAACTTGACCATGCCGAAGATGTTCATCAGGTCGGACATGCCCAGCGCCGGCATACCGTCCTTGACGGCGCGCTTGATGGCGTCGTCCAGGCGGACAATGCCGTCGGTGATGGAAAACTCCGAATGGAGGCGAAGATGGACAAAGCGGGGTGCGTTCATGGCGGGCATTTTACCGGTGCTGCGCGTGCTGTCCAAATGAAACATGGTTGGCCGCAGCGGGTGCGGCCAACCATGGCAGGGCGGGGCGGCTTATTCTTTCGGGCGCAGCGCGGCGATGGCGGCCTTCTGCATTTCCAGGGTCTTGATTTGCATGGATAACATGCCCAGGTTCATGGTGAGCCAGGTTTCTACCACTTTGAGCTCGGCGATCTTGCGGTCGACTTCTTCCACGCTCATGGGTGGCAGAAAGGGCTGGGCACCTGGCGGCGTGGCCGACTGCATCATCTGGCGGAACAGGGCAAACGGGTCGGCTGGGTTGAATTCGGCACTCATGCTGGCTCCTGGTTCGGGTTGTTGTGGCTGTATCTTAGTGCAGATTGCCGTGGCGGGCATGCACCTGGCAATAAAAAACGGGCACCCGAAGGTGCCCGTTGTCATGCTGGCTTGCGCCGTGATGATCAGTTGCCGCTTTGTGCATCCACGGCCGCCATGGCGACCATGTTTACGATGCGGCGTACCGACGAGATTTGCGTCAGGATGTGCACCGGCTTGGCCATGCCCATCAGGATCGGGCCGATGGTCACGCCGTCGGATGCCGATACGCGCAGCAGGTTGTAGCTGATGTTGGCGGCTTCCACGTTTGGCATTACCAGCAGGTTGGCCGCGCCTTTCAGGTTGCTTTGCGGCATGGCTTGCTGGCGGATGCTTTCTACCAGTGCGGCGTCGCCTTGCATTTCGCCATCGATTTCCAGCGTCGGGTGGGCGGCCTGGATCAGCGCCAGCGCGTCACGCATTTTGCCGGCGCCTTCGGTGTTCCACGTGCCGAAGCTGGAGTTCGACAGCAGGGCCACTTTCGGGGCGATACCAAAGCGGCTTACCGCACGGGCAGCCATTTCGGTAATGGCGGCCAGCTGTGGTGCATTCGGCGATTCGTTGACGTAGGTGTCGGTGATGAAGATGTTGCCGGTAGGCAGGATCAGCGCGTTCATGGCGCCGGTCACTTTGTCTTCACGGGCGTAGCCGATCACGTCACGCACGATATCCAGATGCTGGCGGTAGGTGCCATAGGTACCGCAGATCAGCGCATCGGCTTCGCCGCGGCGTACCATCAGGGCGCCAATCAGCGTGGTGTTGCCGATAACACGGCGGCGAGCCTGCTCCTGCGACACGCCTTTGCGCTTCATCAGGCTGTAGTACTCCTGCCAGTAGTCGTTGAAGCGCGGGTCGGATTCGTTGTTGACCAGGTCGAAATCCACGCCGGCTTCCAGCTTCAGGCCCAGCTTTTCGATACGCTTGGCAATCACGGACGGGCGGCCGATCAGGATCGGCTTGGCCAGGCCTTGCGATACGATTTCCTGGGTGGCGTGCAGTACGCGCTCGTCTTCACCTTCGGCCAGTACCACGCGTTTGGCTTCTTTTTTAGCTTGGGCGAATACCGGTTTCATGAACAGGTTGGTCTTGTACACAAACTGGGCCAGCTGGTCCGCGTAAGCGTCAAAGTCCTTGATCGGGCGGGTAGCCACACCGGAGTCCATGGCGGCTTTGGCCACGGCCGGGGCGATTTTCACTATCAGGCGCGGGTCGAATGGCTTCGGAATCACGTATTCTGGGCCAAAGGACAGCTCCTGGTCGCCGTAGGCCGATGCCACCACGTCGTTCTGCTCGGCCATGGCCAGGTCGGCAATGGCGCGCACGCAGGCCAGCTTCATTTCTTCGTTGATGGTGGTGGCGCCGACGTCCAGTGCACCACGGAAGATGAACGGGAAGCACAGTACGTTGTTGACCTGGTTCGGGAAGTCCGAACGGCCGGTACCGATGATGGCATCCGGGCGCACTTCTTTTACCAGCGGCGGCAGGATTTCCGGTTCCGGGTTGGCCATGGCCAGAATCACCGGGTACGCAGCCATGGATTTCACCATGTCTTGCGTGACCAGTTTCGGGCCGGACAGACCCATGAAGATGTCGGCGCCTACCATGGCGTCGGCCAGTTTGCGTTGGCCGTTGTCCGGGATGGCGAAGCGTTTCTTCGATTCGTCCATCTTGTCGTCGCGGTCCTGGTAGATCACGCCTTTGGAATCGCAAACGGTGATGTTCTCACGCTTCACGCCCAGGGCTACCATCAGTTCCAGGCAGGCAATGGCGGCTGCGCCGGCACCGGAGGTGACTACGCGTACGCTGCCGATATCCTTGTTCACCAGGCGCAGCGAGTTCAGTACTGCTGCGGCGGCCACGATGGCGGTACCGTGCTGGTCGTCGTGGAATACCGGAATATTCATGCGCTCACGGCACTTCTTCTCGATGTAGAAGCATTCCGGGGCTTTGATGTCTTCCAGGTTGATGCCGCCGAAGGTCGGCTCCATCGCGCAGATGATGTCTACCAGCTTGTCTGGGTCGTTTTCGTCCAGCTCGATGTCGAACACATCAACACCGGCAAACTTCTTGAACAGTACGCCCTTGCCTTCCATCACCGGCTTGCCGGCCAGCGGGCCGATATTGCCCAGGCCCAGTACGGCGGTACCGTTGGTGACTACGGCAACCAGGTTGCCACGTGCGGTGTATTTATAGGCATTCAGCGGGTCTTCCACGATAGCGTCGCAAGGTGCGGCTACGCCCGGGGAGTAGGCAAGTGCCAGGTCGCGCTGGGTGGCCAGCGGCTTGGTTGGGGCGACCTGGATCTTGCCCGGCTGCGGGAACTGGTGGAAATCGAGTGCGGCTAAGCGCAGTTGCTCGTCCATTCTGTTGGCTCCTGATTGTTATTTCAGAGGGTGTGGAGAGGCCGGCCATTATAGGGCCAACCCTTGCTTATGGGTACGCGTGTCTGACAAAAAACGCGACGGAAGGGTTCCGTCGCGTTTGTTCAGGCTGCGTGCATTACATGCCCAGTGCGTTGGGCAGCCACAGCGAGATGGCTGGTACGTAGGTAATCAGCATCAGGTAGGCAATCATCACCAGAATCCACGGTGCGCAGGCCTTGGTAACGTCGGTCAGGCCCATCTTGGCAATGCCGGACGCCACGTACAGGTTCAGGCCCACCGGCGGCGTGATCATGCCGATCTCCATGTTCACCACCATGATGATGCCAAAGTGGATCGGGTCGATGCCCAATGCCACGGCAACCGGGAACAGGATAGGGGCGGTAATCAACAGTACCGACGACGGCTCCATGAAGTTACCCGCCAGCAGCAGCAGCAGGTTAACCACCAACAGGAACATCCATGGCGACAGCCCTTGGTCGTTGATCCACGCTGCCAGGTCTTGCGGGATGCTTTCGCTGGTCAGCAAGAACGAGAACAGTACGGCGTTGGTGATGATGTACAGCAGCATGGCCGACATGTTGGCCGAATCGAGCAATACCTTGGGTACCTGTTTCCAGCCGATGTCCTTGTACACGAACAGTGCCACGCAGAAGGCGTACACGGCAGACATGGCAGCGGCTTCGGTAGCAGTAAAGATGCCGGAGTAAATGCCGCCGATGACCACCACGATCAGGAACAAGCCCCAGAAGCTTTCGCGGAAGGCGCTGATGCGCTCGCCCCAGCCAGCCTTGGCCATGCGTGGGTAGTTTTTCTTACGGGCCACAAACCAGGTCACGCCCAGCAGGACTAGCGCCAGCAACAGGCCTGGGACCACGCCAGCCATGAACAGCTTGCCGATCGAGGCGTTGGTGGATACTGCGTAAATCACCATCACGATGGACGGCGGAATCAGGATGCCCAGGCCGCCTGCGGTACCAATCACCCCTACGCCGAATTCTTTCGGGTAGCCCTGCTTCAGCATTGCTGGCAGCAAGATGGAGCCGATGGCTACCACGGTGGCCGGGCTGGAACCCGATACCGCCGCAAACAGCGCACACGCTACCACGCCAGCCAGTGCCAGGCCGCCGTGCCAGTGGCCCACCATCGAGGTGGCAAAGTTGATCATGCGCTTGGCCACGCCGCCGTGGGTCAGGAAGTTACCCGCCAGGATAAAGAACGGAATCGCCATGATTTCGAACTTTTCGATGCCGGTGAACAGCTTTAGTGCCACCGCCTCGATCGGTACCTCGGTCATGGTGAACAGGAAAGTCAGTACCGTCAGACCCAGCGAGATGGAAATGGGCATGCCGGTAAGCATCAGCACCGCCAGGATGCCAAAAATGATCAGCGCGCTCATTGCTGGTCTCCCTTGCGTGCTTTGCCGCCGTCGGCGTGTTCTTGTTCTTCAGCGATAACGAATGCTTCGCCAATGGCTACGGTGTCGTCTTCGATACCGTCAACGTGGCCGTGGTCGTGGTGTGGCAGTTCGCCGGTCTTGGCAAAGATCCAGGCTACTTGCAAAAAGCGGAAGCACATCAGGAACGACGCTACCGGAATGGCGGAGTAAACCATCCAGGTGGGCCATTCCAGGTCTGGCGTAGTGGGGCCTTCGTAGAAGTTGCCGGTGTCCATGCCAAAGGTAGTCAGTGTGGCGTAGGCCATGCCGTTTTCCCACACGAAGTAAGCGCCCAGGCTGCCGATGATGGCGGTGAACAGCGCGCCGGCAAACAGGCCGAACAGCACGAATTTGTTGCGCAGCGGGGTATCGAATTTGTTAATCAGCACGTCCACGCCTACGTGGATGCCGGTGCGTACGCCATAGGCAGCGCCGATCTTGGCCATCCACACAAACATATAGATGGTGAGCTCTTGCGCCCAACCCATATTGATTTCCAGCAGGATGGGTTGCAGGCTTTCAAAGCCGCTGCCATAGCGGTGCACGACCGAGGCGAAGGTAATCAGTGTGGCCGCAGCCATAAGGAAGGCAACAAGCCATTCCTCAAGACGGTCTAGTATCTTGATCACGGTGGGGTCTCCGTATAAAAAAGCGCCCGCAGGGACGCGGGCGCGCTGGTGAGGCGAGGCTTAGTTAGGGGTGTAGCCGGTCTGTTTGTAGATCAGCTGTACCAGGCCTTCGCCGATACGGTCGTCCATCTTGGTGTGCACAGGTACCAGTGCCTTTTTGAATGCTGCACGCTCTGCGTCGGTGGGCACGTAAACCTGGGTTTTGCCGCTGGCGCGGATCTTGGCCAGGTCTTCGTCGTTTTCTTGCTTGGCGATCTTGTTGGCGTACACGGTGGCGTCTTTCATGGCGCCGTCCAGTGTGGTGCGCACATCAGCCGGCAGGCCATCCCAGAACTTCTTGTTCACGATCACGGCGTAGCCCAGGTAGCCGTGGTTGGTGACCGTGGCGTGCTTTTGTACTTCGTGCATTTTCTGGGTAAACATATTGGATGGCGGGTTTTCGGTGCCATCCACCACGCCGGTTTGCAGTGCCTGGTAGGTTTCCGAGAAGGCCATCACTTGCGGCAGGGCACCCATGCTGCGCATTTGCTCTTCCAGTACCTTGGACGACTGGATACGCATTTTCAGGCCCTTCACGTCCGCAGGGGTCTTGAGTGGCTTGTTGGCCGACAGGATCTTGAAGCCGTTGTCCCAGAAAGACAGGCCTTTGATGCCCTTGCTTTCCAGCTTGGCCAGCATCTGCATGCCGATCGGGCCCTGGGTCACTTTGTGTAGTTCGGCATAGTTGTCAAAGATGTAAGGCAGGTCGAACACTTCGAACTCTTTCGCACCCAGCGGGCCGAATTTGGCCAAGCTCGGGGCCAGCATCTGTACGGCACCCAGCTGCAAGGCTTCCATTTCTTCCTTGTCCTTGTACAGCTGGCTGTTCGGGAATACTTGTACCTGAACGCGGCCTTTGGTGCGCTCTTCTGCCAGTTTCTTGAAGTACTCGGCGGCTTTGCCTTTCGGGGTGTCCTGCGCCACCACGTGGCTGAACTTGATCACGAAATCGGCGGCATTGGCTGCGCCGGCTACGCCGAATGCCAGGCTGGCGATCAGGGCTGCGTATTTCAGTTTCATCTGTGTACTCTCCTATGTGTTGTCTGTGTTGCTCCGGCCCCAGTTTTTATCGAAGGGCTCATCGCAAACTCAACACTAGAATCAAAGCACTACTTTAGCCATTGGGGAATTCAGCATTAGGGATTTCCCTAATATCGACCGTCAGCGGCCAGCGGCACTTTGGCGCCCTGCGGCCAACTTAGACTGAATCCCATGATCCTTACCGAGCACTCATCGCATCCAAGCCCGCGCCGCTTATGGCTGAGCGCTGCTTTTATCCTTATCGGCTTGCTGCTGGCCCTGGGCGGCTTGTTCTGGGTGGTATACAAGGATTGGCAAGACGAGCAGCGCGATGGCCTGATCCAGGAGCTGCTATGGCTGGATCAAAGCCTGCGCTTGCACCTGGAGGGGCACCAGCAAAGTGTGGAGTCCATGCAACTGGATGCGCCCCTGACGCGTGCCGAATCCCGGCGTTTTTTTGCGGCGGCAGCGTTGTTGCAGCGTGAGAGCAAGGAAATCGAGGCGGTGCAGTGGGTAGGCCCGCGTGGCGAGGTGTTGCTGGATGCGCAAAAGCGTGCCGGTTTGCAGCTGGGCGGCAATGCTTACGACGCGCTGTGGCGTGCCGAGCGCTTGGGCCGGGTGTCGTACAGCCCCCCATACCTGGGACAGGATGGCAAGTACCGCTTTGATCTGGCGGTGCCCAGTTTCGAAGCCGGGCGCTATCTGGGCGGGCTGCGGCTGGTGTACCGCATGGACAGTCTGCTGCAGTATCAAGTGCCGTGGTGGCTGGCGACCAAATACCACATCAGCCTGGTAGATCTGGGTGGCAAGGTGCTGGCCAGCAAATTTGACCAGGCCTCGCCGGTGGGCACGCTGTCGCATGAGCTCAGCTTTGACCCGCCCGGCTATGGTGTCAGCCTGCGCGCCATTACCTACCGTACCGGAGTGGGGTTTTCGCTGCCGGTGCTCAGCCTGCTTATCGGTTTGCTGGTGCTGGCGCTGCTGTTCCTGCTGTGGCGTATCCGTGGCCAGGTGCGTGTGCGGGCGCATGCCGAACGCGCACTACAGCATGAGATGTCGCTGCGCCGCTCGGTGGAAGATAGTATGAAAAGCGGGCTGATCGCCTTTGCCGGCAATGGCCAGATCCTGCGGGTGAACCGCGCCATGAGCGAGCTCACCGGCCTGTCTGCCGACGAGCTGGTGGGCCAGCAGCTGCCCTACAGCTTCTGGGCAGAGGAGGACTACCCGCTACTGATGCAGGCCATGCAGGCCATGCTGGCCGGCCAGCTGCCCGAGCACGGCTTTGAGCTACCGTTCCGCCACCGCGATGGCGAGAAGGTAGAGGTAAGGCTGTACGCCACGCCGCTGTTGCTGGAGGGCGGGCGGCACGATGGCTGGGTGGCGTCCATGTACGACATTACCGAGCTCAAGAAAAAGCGTGTGGCGCTGGATGAATCTCACCGGCGCTTTCTGGCGGTGCTTAATGGTCTGGAGAGTGGCCTGTGCGTGATCGATGGCGACACGCGGCAGCTGCTATACGCCAACCCGGCCTTTGCTGCCGGCTGGGCCAGCTTTACGGTGCATGGCAGCTACTGCCCGTTGATGCCTGGCCTGATGGGGGATAGCCACGCCACTGCGGCCAACCTGGAGTGCTCGCCCGATGGCGGCCGTAGCTGGTTTCAGCTGCAATACCGGCGTATCAATTGGGTAGGGGGCGAGTCGGCCTGGCTGTGTATGCTGTTGGACATTACCGATGCCCGCGCCCGTGCCGAGCGTGAGCTGGCGCAGGAGGAGCGCTTCCAGACCACCTCGCGCCTGATTGCCATGGGCGAAATGGCCTCGTCACTGGCGCACGAGCTGAACCAGCCGCTTACCGCCATTTCTACTTATGCTTCGGGCCTGGCGCGCAAGCTGCCCGCCGAGCTGGCGCAGGCGCGTGGCGTGGGCGAGGCGGTGCAGGCCATTGCCGACCAGGCGCGCCGCGCCGGGCAAATCGTTAACAGTATTCGTGCCTTCGTGAAAAAGCACGCCCCGCAACTGGAGCTGAGCGACCCGGACCTGGCAGTACGGCGCGTATTGGCGCTGGCACAGCCCATGGCCGACAAGTACGGTGTGCGCTTGCAGCTGGAGCCTGCCCGCGGCGGCTTGCGGGTGGAAATGGACCCGGTATTGATCGAGCAGGTGCTGCTGAACCTCATCAAAAATGCCATCGAGGCCATGCGCGAGGCGGGCAGCGTGCGGCCAACCATTCACCTGCGCAGCACCACGGGCAAGCAGTTCTGGCGTGTAGAGGTCAGCGATAACGGGCCTGGCTTGCAAGATGGTGTGAGAGAGAATCTGTTTACGCCGTTCTACTCCACCAAGACCGACGGCATGGGTATTGGCTTGAATATCTGCCGCTCGATTGTGGAGTTTCACCGTGGCGAGTTTGGCGTCAGCACCCCGCTGGCCGGCGGCTGCGTGTTCTGGTTCACCTTGCCGGTGTTTGTGGCGCAGGGTTGAGGCGGGGAGGGCAGGTTGGCCGCAGGCTGCGGCCAACCTTGGCTGTGGCTTACTTCTGTGGTGTCAGGATGGTATCGCTGCTTTGCGGTAGGGTGTCCGGGTAGTCGCGGCTAAAGTGCAGGCCACGGCTTTCTTTGCGCGCCAGTGCCGAGCGCACGATCAGCTCGGCGGTTTGCACCAGGTTGCGCAGCTCTACCAGATCATTAGTAATGTGGAAGTTGCTGTAATACTCGTCAATTTCCTCATTCAGCAGCTTGATGCGGTTCAGCGCGCGCTCCAGGCGCTTGTTGGTGCGCACAATACCCACGTAATCCCACATCGCGCGGCGCAGCTCGTCCCAGTTGTGCGAGATCACCACTTCTTCGTCGGTGTCGGTCACGCGGCTGTCGTCCCAGCCCGGAATGGTGGGCTGTTTCACGGGCGCCGCCGCATTGATGTCGGCTGCCGCCGCTTTGCCGATTACCATGCATTCCAGTAGCGAGTTACTGGCCAGGCGGTTGGCGCCGTGCAGGCCGGTGCAGGCTACTTCGCCTACCGCATACAGGCCTTCCACATCGGTGCGCCCCTTCAGGTCGGTCACCAGGCCGCCGCAGGTGTAGTGCGCGGCCGGTACCACCGGGATAGGCTGCTGGGTAATATCAATGCCCAGTTCCAGGCAGTGCGCGTAAATATTGGGGAAGTGCTCCTGGATGAAGCTGGCCGGCTTGTACGAGATATCCAGATACACGCAGTCCAGGCCGTGCTTCTTCATCTCGAAGTCGATAGCGCGTGCTACCACATCACGCGGTGCCAGCTCGGCGCGCTCATCGTGGTGCGGCATAAAGCGGGTGCCATCCGGCAGGCGCAGAATGCCGCCTTCGCCACGCACCGCCTCGGAAATCAGGAAAGACTTGCTGTGCGGGTGGTACAGGCAGGTGGGGTGGAACTGGATGAACTCCATATTCCCCACGCGGCAGCCCGCACGCCAGCCCATGGCGATGCCGTCGCCGGTGGCGGTATCCGGGTTGGTGGTATACAGGTATACCTTGCCGGCGCCGCCGGAAGCCAGAATGGTATGGTTGGCCGCAATGGTCACCACCTGGTCCGCCAGCTTGTCCAGCGCGTACACGCCGTAGCAGCGTTTGCCCTCCAGCCCCAGCTTGCTGCTGGTAATCAGGTCTACCGCGATAAAGTCTTCCAGCACCGTAATCTGCGGGTGGGCTTTGATCTTCTGCCCCAGCGTGCTGGTGACGGCTGCGCCAGTTGCATCGGCAGCATGAATGATGCGGCGGTGGCTGTGGCCGCCTTCGCGTGTCAGGTGAAAGCCGGTCTGGTGGCTATCGTCGCGCGTAAACGGCACGCCCAGGTCCACCAGCCAGTCGATGGCCTCTTTCGAGTTTTCCACGATAAAGCGCGTCGTGGCTTCATTACACAGGCCCGCGCCGGCAATCAGCGTATCGCTGATGTGCTGCTCTACCGAATCACCGGTATCCAGCACGGCGGCAATGCCACCTTGCGCATAGCTGGAGCTACCCTCCAGCAAGTCGCGTTTGGTAATCAGGCCTACCTTGCGGGTTTCAGCCAAATGCAGCGCCAGCGTCATGCCTGCCAGGCCGCTGCCAATAATCAGCACATCAAACTTGAGAGTGGTCATTACCTTGGGTGCGATCGTCGCATACAGTCGATAAACAAGGCCTAAAGGGTAGCAGAGCGCAGCCTCGCTGTCTTTTGCTGAGCTTGGGCCGCCTGCGGCCAACTTTTTTGCTTTTCAGTGCCGTTGCAAATCAACACCTTAAGCAAATACTTGCAGTTTATTGCGGGGTAAGTGTTGACGGGTGTGGGTGGGGTGGGTATAGTTCGCCTCCTCAGCTGACGACGCAAACGAAACAAGCCAGTCAGCACCGCTCTTTAACAGACCA
>NZ_VMTV02001000.1 GCF_007644035.1 Vogesella mureinivorans
TATTTAGAGAAGCTCTATTTCCGTATGAAAGATGATGCTCAGTTTTTGGCAGAATTCGACCGTGATCTCGCTTATTATGTAGGACGCCCTAGTCCTTTGTATTATGCTGAACGATGGTCGAAAGAGTTGGGTGGTGCGCAGATTTATCTTAAACGTGAAGACTTGAATCATACAGGCTCGCACAAGGTCAACAATACCATCGGTCAGGCATTATTGGCGAAGCTTTCTGGAAAGAAACGTATTATTGCAGAAACAGGTGCGGGGCAACATGGTGTTGCAACAGCAACCATCGCAGCACGTTTAGGTCTCGAATGCGTTGTCTTTATGGGTGCTGAAGATGTTAAACGTCAGA
>NZ_VMTV02000271.1 GCF_007644035.1 Vogesella mureinivorans
GTCCGCGACATGCCCCAGGCCGCACGGGCCTCGCGGCTGTCGTTGGTCGGTGCGATAACAACACCGTCGTCGGTCAACTCGGGCTTGACGGCATCAACGAGCACGACCGAGAGTTCACCCTTGGAACCCTTGGCGGTGACCTTCTGGCCGTCCACCGTGACCGTCACGCCGCTGACCGGGGCTACCGGCTGTTTGCCAATACGCGACATTTTTATAGCCTTTTCGTCTTAAGTTGGTGGGGTCTCCTCGTCGCGCCTTAGAAGACGCGGCAGAGGACCTCACCGCCAACATTTTCAGCACGCGCCTGATGGTCTGCCATCACACCCTTGGGGGTGGAGAGGATCGACACACC
>NZ_VMTV02000557.1 GCF_007644035.1 Vogesella mureinivorans
TGCAGATGCTGTGATTGTTGGAAGTGCTTTTGTCAAACCTTTTGCAAATCTTGCACCAGAACAAGCTGTTGAAGCAGCAGTGAATAAAGTCAAGGAGCTTCGAGCGGCGCTCGATGAGTTAGTATGAATCAAGAAGTGAAATCAGGGAAAATCCTCAGCGCAATTACGCCGTGGACAGATCGTAAAGTTCCAGGCATTGATGTGCCTGATCAACAACAAACACTCAAAGCGACGTTTACTGAACCAACCATTGAGTGCCCTGAATGTCATGCACTCGTGACTCGTACAGCGATGTCTTTTAATGCTTATGTTTGTCCGTCATGTGATGAACATTTGAAAATGAAAGCACGTG
>NZ_VMTV02000980.1 GCF_007644035.1 Vogesella mureinivorans
ACCATAAACTCCAGTCAATCGTAATGTGCAGTCACACACAATAGATGAGTTTTGGATTATCCTGAATATATAAACGGAGTATTTGCAATGCCACGTCGTCGTAGTGTTGAACCTCGCAAAATCCTTCCAGATCCGAAATTCGGTTCAGAATTACTTGCGAAATTTATTAATGTTTTAATGGTAGATGGTAAAAAATCTACAGCAGAATCAATTATTTACGGTGCTTTAGAAACTTTAGCACAACGTACCGGTAAAGAAGCTTTAGAAGCATTCGAAGCAGCGTTAGAAAACGTACGTCCGACAGTAGAGGTTAAATCTCGTCGTGTTGGCGGTTCTACTTACCAAGTACCGG
>NZ_VMTV02000650.1 GCF_007644035.1 Vogesella mureinivorans
GCACACCCAAGGCACAGATCTGTCACAGGGAATTGGCGCGCCTGGAGGGATTCGAACCCCCGACCAATGGCTTCGGAAGCCACTACTCTATCCGGCTGAGCTACAGGCGCGTTTTGTAAAGCTTTTTTCCTTCCCGTCCTCACCCTTTCGAGTAAAGCCGCTGTGCCTCTCCACCTCGCGCCTCGGTTGCCTGAGTAGTGTCTTCGGAAGCCACTACTCTATCCGGCTGAGCTACAGGCGCGTTGTGTGTTGCTGGTGTCCGCGGCGTGGCGAGCCTGCCGTCGCGGGGGGCGCAGGATACCACGCGGTTTGCGCGCGCTGCGCTGGTGGTTCGAGGTCTTCGCGGCCGGCT
>NZ_VMTV02001133.1 GCF_007644035.1 Vogesella mureinivorans
TTCAAACGTTTCGACACCGCGGCGATGTCTATCGGCGCGCTGAGCCCGGAAGCCCATGAAGCGCTGGCGGAAGCCATGAACAGCATCGGCGGCAACTCCAACTCCGGCGAAGGCGGTGAAGATCCGGCCCGCTATGGCACCAATAAAGTGTCCCGTATTAAGCAGGTGGCGTCCGGTCGCTTTGGCGTAACGCCTGCGTACCTGGTTAACGCCGACGTGATTCAGATTAAAGTCGCGCAGGGTGCGAAACCGGGTGAAGGCGGTCAGCTGCCGGGTGATAAAGTCACCCCGTACATCGCTAAGCTTCGCTATTCAGTGCCGGGCGTGACGCTGATCTCCCCGCCGCCGCACC
>NZ_VMTV02000563.1 GCF_007644035.1 Vogesella mureinivorans
CTGGCCGGCGCCCCAGATGTCCTTCCAGGCCTTGGCGTCGGTGTTGCCGCCGGAGCCGAAATCCATCTTCGACTTGTCGGCCTCGGGCAGGTTGTCGGCGTCGAAGCCGGCGCGGGTGATGCTGGGCTTCAGGTAGTTGCCCTTGACCCCGGTGAACAGCGAGCTGTAGACGATGTCCTCGGCGCGGCAGTCGACCAGCATCTGCTTGTAGTCATCGACTGCGCGCGCCTCCGGCGTGGCGATGAAGCGCGTGCCGAGGTAGGCGAGATCGGCACCGATCGCCTGCGCCGCCAGCACGTCCGCGCCCGAGGCCATCGCCCCCGACAGCAGGATCGTGCCCGGATAGAACTGGCGGATCTCGCGCACCAGGGCGAAGGGGCTCAGCGGGCCGGCATGGCCGCCGGCCCCGGCGCAGACCGCGATCAGCCCGTCCACGCCCTGGGCAGCGGCCTTCTCGGCGTGGCGACGGCTGATCACGTCGTGGAAGACCACGCCGCCGTAGCCATGCACCGCTGCGACCACCTCGGACGGTGGCGACAGGCTGGTGATCACCACCGGCACCCGGTACTTCTCGACCAGCTGCAAATCCTCGGCGAGGCGATTGTTGCTGGCGTGCACGATCGGGTTGACCGCGAACGGCGCCACCGGATCGGCAGGCG
>NZ_VMTV02000677.1 GCF_007644035.1 Vogesella mureinivorans
GCTGACCACGTCGGTCAGGCGCACGCCGAAGCGATCGTTCACCACCACCACTTCGCCGTGGGCGATCAGGGTGCCGTTGACGTAGACGTCCAGCGGCTCGGCGGCGCCGCGCTCGAGCTCGATCACCGAGCCCGGGTTCAGCTGCAGCAGGTTGCGGATCGGCACGCGCGCGCGGCCGACCTCGAGCTGCAGGGTGACCGGAACGTCGAGCAGCACGTCGAGGTTGAGTTCGCCGCCGGTGCCGTCCGGCGACAGGGTGCCGAACTGGGCCGGGCTGGCGCCCAGGGTGTCGGAATTGCCGCTCATGGCTGTGGCCTCTGCAGGGCGGAGTTCAGGGGAATGCTGGGCTGG
>NZ_VMTV02000724.1 GCF_007644035.1 Vogesella mureinivorans
AAAGTCTAGAACAAAGCACTAATCCCTTTGCTGTAATTGTGATGGCGCATTTAAAGACTAAAGCGACGCACCGAAACCCACAGAGTCGTTTAGAGTGGAAACTAAGCCTGGTCAGAAGGCTGTACGAACGGGAGTATAGCCGAGAAGATATCGTAAAGTTGTTTCGGTTTATCGACTGGGTGATGATGCTGCCAGAGGAGTTGGCGCAAGGTTTTAAAGCAGTAGTAAAAAGTTACGAGGAGGCGAATAGAATGCGTTACGTAACCAGTATCGAGCGGTTGGCAAAGCAGGAAGGGATGGTGGAAAATGCACGAGAGAATGCGATCGCAGTCTTGGAAACGCGGTTTCCAG
>NZ_VMTV02000338.1 GCF_007644035.1 Vogesella mureinivorans
GGCCCACTGCCGCCTGTCCGATGCCGAACAAGCCCTGCTCGAGGCGGCCGTCGAGCGGCTGCAGCTCTCGGCCCGGGCCAGCCAGCGCATCCTGCGGGTGGCGCGCACCGTTGCGGACCTCGCTGGCGCGGAGCGGATCGCCTCTGCCCATCTGGCCGAGGCGATCGGCTACCGGCGCATGGACCGCAGACGCTGAAGGCCTGCTCAGTCGTCGCGCAGCGGGCCGAAATCGAAACGCAAGTTCAAGGGATCGACGCCGAGGCTGATCCGCACCTCGTCCCAGTCGCCGCGTTCACCGACCGGAAGATTGGAGTACCCGAAGGGCTCGGCGCCAAAACGCCGGTCCTGCCG
>NZ_VMTV02000995.1 GCF_007644035.1 Vogesella mureinivorans
GATCAGCTGGGCCTTCACGGTGCGTGCTCGCCTACAAAGCGAGCGGGATCAGCCTTCGTCGGTCCCGGCATCCGCGGCCCGCGGCGTATCGCCATCGACGCTCCACAGCCGCTCCAGCGCGTAGAACTCGCGTACGCGCGGCAGGAACACGTGGACCACGGCGTCGCCCAGATCGACCAGCACCCACTCGGCCTCGCGCTCGCCTTCCACGCCCAGCGGCATCGCGCCGATTTCCTTGACACGCTTCTGCACCTCGTCGGCGATCGACTTGACGTGGCGGCTCGAGGTGCCCGAGGCGATGAACAGGGTGTCGGTGAAGCCCGACTTGCCGCGCACGTCGATCTCGCGCACGTCGCGGGCCTTGAGCTCTTCCAGCGCGAAGCGGATGCGCTCGTTCAGGGCTTCTGCCGAGGGGCCGCCGGGGGCGGTCTTCTTGGCGGCACGGGCGCGCGGGGCGGGCTGGGCGGGGGCTTTCGGATTCAAATGCTTGACCTGTCGCATAGGGGACGCCCGGGGGCGCGAGCGCGAAGTATAGGTGAGCCCGTCAGCGGGCGCCCCCCGGCCTCGTTCAGGTTGATCCGGAGGCGGGCTGGCCATACAGGCCGTGACGCGCGATATAGGCTGCCACTGCGGGCTCCAGGTACGCCTCGATG
>NZ_VMTV02000107.1 GCF_007644035.1 Vogesella mureinivorans
GCCCTGCTCCGACGCGAATCCCATGCCCCTGATCCTCCGCCTCGCCGGCCTGCTGCTGCTTGTTGCCAGCCGCATCGCCCCCGCCATCGACGACTCCGAACTGCTGCCCATCGACGACGCCTTCCGCCTGGAAGCGCGCGCGCTGGACGCCGAATCCGTCGAGCTGCGCTGGCAGATCGCCGAGGGTTATTACCTGTATCGCCACCGCACCGGCGCCGAAGCTGACGGCGAAGGCCTCTCGGCCGGCGAGCTGGCAATGCCGCCCGGCACCCCCTACACCGACGACTTCTTCGGCGATGTCGAAACCTACCGCGGCGAGCTGGTCGCGCGGCTCGACGGCGTACGCGCTG
>NZ_VMTV02000746.1 GCF_007644035.1 Vogesella mureinivorans
GCAGGTATTCGGCAGTTTGAAAATTGTCGGGCAGTTTTTCACGCAGGGTTTGCTCGACGACGCGGCGACCGGCAAAGCCGATGGTGGCCTTAGGCTCAGCCAAAATGATGTCGCCCAGCATGGCAAAGCTGGCGGTGACGCCCCCAGTGGTGGGGTGGGTGAGCACCGGCATGTAGAGCAGTTTAGCGGCCTGGTGCTGCTGGAGCGCGCCCGAAATTTTGGCCATCTGCATCAGGCTAAGCATGCCCTCCTGCATACGGGCTCCACCGGAGGCACAGACGATGATCACCGGTCGGTTAGTGGCGGTGCCGCGCTCGATCATGCGGGTGAGTTTTTCGCCGACTACCGAG
>NZ_VMTV02000713.1 GCF_007644035.1 Vogesella mureinivorans
AAAAAAACGAACCTAAGCACTCAAAGAACAAAAAAGGCCAATTTTGCCAGCAACGAATCTTATCCTAGAGTAAGAGAGCCTGCTGGGAAAAAAGCCAGCAAAAGAACCTTGAAAACTGCATAGCAACGTAAAAAGCAGGAAAAACGAGACATCAAATCAAAAAAGGTGTCCGTAAAACTTCAAGCTGAAGAGATTGTGGTCAAGCTACAAACAGCTGACGGTGAATCCCTCGGCACACAGAGGCGAAGAAGGACGTGGCGACCGACGAAACACTCCGGGGAGCTGGAAGCAAGCATCGAGCCGGAGATATCCGAATGGGGCAACCCCAAGTACAGCCTGTTGAATCCAT
>NZ_VMTV02000789.1 GCF_007644035.1 Vogesella mureinivorans
TATGTGCAGGAATGTTTTGCCCGTCATACTCAGGCGGTAGAGTACGCCTTGGTAGAAGGGGTGATGGGGCTTTTTGATGGTGTGGAGGGGACTGGGAACTGGAAACTGGGAACTGGGCAAGATTCCCAATCTCCGGTCACTTTTGCAAGTACGGCTCACGTTGCGCGGCTGTTGGATTTGCCGATATTGTTGGTGTTAGATTGCAGCAGGTTGTCGGGTTCGGTGGCTGCGATCGCGCACGGTTTCCGTTCCTTTGATCCGCGTCTCAAATTTGCGGGAGTAGTTTTAAATCGAGTCGGAAGCGATCGCCACTTGCAACTTCTCCAAGATGCCCTAGAAGCTTTGCAAT
>NZ_VMTV02000511.1 GCF_007644035.1 Vogesella mureinivorans
AGCCGAGACAGATGCGGCCAACGATGCCACGCCGTGGGGTGTTGGTGAAACGCCAGACCCGCTTTATGAGCAGGCTGTGGAGGTGGTTATCAGCACCAGGAAGGCTTCGATTTCCAATGTGCAGCGGCACCTGGTCATCGGCTACAACCGGGCGGCCAGACTGGTGGAGGCTATGGAGACGGCGGGCATTGTCTCGCCGATGGACCGCAGCGGCGCCCGCAAGGTGCTGAAAGCAGCGTAACGACACAGGCCACCCAAGCGGTGGCCTTACTTATTCAGGAGAGAAACATGGATATCGAAAAAGAACTGGCACGCTTCCAGCGCGATATAGCTGATCACAAGATGGAA
>NZ_VMTV02000817.1 GCF_007644035.1 Vogesella mureinivorans
TTGCAAAATCTGTCGGGGACAATTAACACTATTTTTGTCGGGCAAATGCTGGGTGTTGAAGCAATTGCTGCGATTTCAGTCTTTTTTCCGATCCTATTTTTATTGCTGGCAATAATTCCTAGTTTTGGCATACCCAAATAACCCCCAATCAATACAGGAGTCACGATCACACCGACAATAATCGTGAGGCTGGAAGCCATAAGAGGTGTGGTGCTGTCTCCGACCCCACGCAAAATGGAAGTATAGGTGATATAGATAAATAAAAATGGGCTACTCATTAACATCCATTGCACATAAGGCAGTGCAAGATGCATGATTTTCGGGTCGATTCCCAATAGCAATAAAATT
>NZ_VMTV02000730.1 GCF_007644035.1 Vogesella mureinivorans
TTTGTACGTTTTCAGGATTCCACGGACCGAAAGCATCTTCAGGAGGTAAGCTGACAGTACGACGGTCACCAGCACGCAGACCAAATAAGGCCTTTTCAAACCCCGGTAATAAGCTGCCATCACCCATAACTAAACTGACAGGTTCTTCACGGCTACGGGTATTATCAATTTCAACACCACTTTCAATCGCAACAGAAAAGTGCAGTTCTACTTTTGATCCATCCGCAATACGTGTTTCGTCATTGGGATTAATAATTTGTTCAGTCATTTTGCGCTTCCGCACGTTGAATACGATGCTTTTCTAAAAAGAAGGTATCAATTAACAATAAAATGGTACCGAGGGTAATC
>NZ_VMTV02000979.1 GCF_007644035.1 Vogesella mureinivorans
GCGTTCAGTTTCATCTGCACCAGCTCGCGCAGCACCGACTCCGGCAGGCGGGTGTGCTCGCGCAGCGGCAGGGCGACATTCTCGAAGGTCGACAGATCCGACAGCAGGCCATTGCCCTGCAGCAGCACGCCCATGCGCCGGCGCAGGCGGAACAGCTCGGCGGTGCTGCGCGTGGGATGCGCGTGATCGAGCACGCGCAGGCGGCCGGCGCTGGGCTCAAGCTCGCCGGTGACCGCATGCAGCAGGGTCGACTTGCCGGCGCCGGAAGGCCCGATCACCGCGGTGACCTTGCCGGCCGGCACGCGCAGGCTGGCCTCGCGCAGGATCACGCGCGGGCCACGCGCCAAG
>NZ_VMTV02000022.1 GCF_007644035.1 Vogesella mureinivorans
GTCGATGGCCGGACGGCCCGACTGGTCGGAGCCCACGCTGGCGCGGGTCAGGTTTTCACCGGACACCAGGATGCGGCGCTTGATCAGCAGGGGAACGCCGAACTCGTCCTGCATCAGCACGGCGTCAGGCGGCACGCGGCCGGCGATGGCTTCCTGAACCGAATTGTCGTGGTCGACCATCTGGAAGGTCAGCTGGGCGGTCTGGCCGATGACCCGCTCCAACGCCTCGGGATCGCTCTCGCCCGGGGCCTGGACCACGATCCGGTCCGTGCCCTGGCGGGTGATGGATGGCTCTCGGGTGCCCAGGCTGTCGATGCGGCGGCGGACCACCTCGATGGACTGATCCAC
>NZ_VMTV02000555.1 GCF_007644035.1 Vogesella mureinivorans
AGATGTGGCTGTTCTTCGCCTTCTTCGCGGCCTTCGCGGTGAAGATCCCGATGTTCCCGGTGCACACCTGGCTGCCTGACGCCCACGTCGAGGCGCCGACCGCGGGCTCGGTTGTACTGGCCGCGATCATGCTGAAGATCGGTGGCTACGGCTTCCTGCGGTTCACCCTGCCGATCGTGCCGGATGCCGGCCACGAGTACGCCTGGCTGATGATCACCCTGAGCCTGATTGCCGTGGTCTACGTCGGCCTCGTGGCGCTTGTGCAGGAGGACATGAAGAAGCTGATTGCCTATTCCTCGATCAGCCACATGGGCTTCGTCACCTTGGGCATATTCATCGCCTTCGCGC
>NZ_VMTV02000158.1 GCF_007644035.1 Vogesella mureinivorans
CCACACACCACACCCGTTCGATCGACAGCAACGCGCAGCCAGGAGCCTCCGAATGAGCGCCTCGAAGTTCACCACCAGCAACAAGAACAGCGGCCAGAAGTTCATCGCCCGCAACCGGGCTCCGCGCGTGCAGATCGAGTACGACGTCGAGATCTACGGCTCGGAGAAGAAGGTCCAGATCCCCTTCGTGATGGGCGTGATGGCAGACCTCGCCGGCAAGTCCGGAGCGGACCTGCCGCCGGTCGCCGACCGCAAGTTTCTTGAGATCGACATCGACAACTTCGACGAGCGCATGAAGGCGATCCGCCCACGCGTTTCCTTCGCCGTGCCCAACACGCTGACCGGCGA
>NZ_VMTV02000049.1 GCF_007644035.1 Vogesella mureinivorans
TCGGGAATGTGCCCCGGTGCAGCCGCACCGAGGCAGCGCGCGAGTATATCGGCCACCGCCCTGGCACCGGCTGCGCGAGGTCCGCCGCGTGTGCTCGGGCTATGCTTGCAGGCTGACATCCGCCGGCCACACCGGAGAGCTGCGCATGAGCGCACACATCGAAGCACTTGCCCAGGCGGCCACGCGCGCGGCTCAGCAGGGTCAATGGCAGGACGCCGAGCGCCTGTGGGCGCAGGTGCGCGCGCAGCAGCCGCAGCATCCGCAGGCCCTGCACGGCCTCGGCATGCAGGCCTTCCGGCGTGGTGCCCTCGACGAGGCCCTGGCGCTGCTGCAGCAGGCACACCGGGC
>NZ_VMTV02000778.1 GCF_007644035.1 Vogesella mureinivorans
TACCTCAACCTGAAAATACTCTTTATGAATTTGCTGTTCGGGAAAATTTTGACTAAGGGCTAAGTTAATTACCCAATCCATAAAGCCATTGGGACCACACGTATAAATATGGCTATCCTTTTCGATGTCTTGAATGGCGGATTGGAAAAACTCACGATGGTTGGCACCTTCCGATTTAAAATGAAAGGTGCTAAACGGTGCCAGCACACCATTTTTAATTTCATCGACAAAAGCACACTGCTCTGGGCTTGCTCCACAATAATGCAGCTCAAAGGAAGCGCCTTCTTGTGCGAGTTGATAAGCCATCGTAATCAAGGGCGTGATTCCAATACCCCCTCCTACTAATAC
>NZ_VMTV02000180.1 GCF_007644035.1 Vogesella mureinivorans
GTTTGTGGGGACCTTAGATAGCTTTAGTCAAAAACTATTACGTGAATTTGCTTTTGAAAGTGGCAAGATTGAACGTGCAGAAATTACTGATGATGCAAAAAGGCTACCAGTGCAATAAAATTTTTCACCATTGACCACATAGCCATGTTCAGTTTGACTGATTTGGGTATGCTTTTGTGCTGCCGTTTTGGTTTTAAATTCTGCCAAAGCATTACCAAAGCGAGCACCTTCAAGCACTTCCTGATAAAGCTTTTGTTGTTGTTGTGCTGTACCTGTATTGCGTAATACTTCTAAAGCATAAAAATGGTTTTGTGGAATTTGACCGATAGAGCCATCCACACCACTGAACAAAGCAATGACTTTGGCAACAGTATGGCTGGATACCTCAGCACCCCCATATTGTTTTGGCACAGTGATTGCCCACAATCCTGACTGACTGAAAGCCTCAATTTCTTCAAAAGGTAAGAGGCGTTCAGCGTCACGTAAAATCGCATCTTGCTTAAATTGTTGGCTTAGTTTTTCTGCAATCTCTAAGGCTATACTGAACACCTAAACCAAGGTTCCAATAACCTTCAGTTGGACCAAGAGTTGTAATAGGGTTACCCGCACCTGAGTCCCAACCAACAGATACATTTCCAG
>NZ_VMTV02000480.1 GCF_007644035.1 Vogesella mureinivorans
CGGGCTCAGTCCGCCCTCGGGGCCGATCACCAGCGTCAGCCGTTCGAAGGCGGGCAGGGCGGCCAGGCTGTGTTCGCCGTCCGGGTCCAGCGCCAGAATCAAGTGGCCTTCCGCTTTCGAGGCGGCGAGGAAATCCGCCAGCGCGCGCGGCTCCTCGATCTGCGGCAGGCGCGCGCGTCCGCACTGTTCGCAGGCGCTGGCGACCACGCCGCGCCAGTGCTGCAGGCGGCGATCGGCGCGCTCGGCGTCGAGCCTGACCTCGGTACGCTCGGTCACCACCGGCGCGATGCGGCTGACGCCCAGCTCGGTCGCCTTCTGCAGCACCCAGTCCATCTTCTCGCCGCGCG
>NZ_VMTV02000606.1 GCF_007644035.1 Vogesella mureinivorans
GGATCGGCGTTGAGCCGCGCGACCTCGGCCAGCAGCGCCGCCTCGCTCACCGTCCCGGGCAGGTGGATGGTGGCGCTGTCGAAGCCGGCCTCCCCGGCCGCGCGGTCCTTGTTGCGGACATAGACGCCGGAAGCCGGGTCCTCGCCCACCCGGACCACGCGCAGCCCGGGCCGCCAGCCCAGCGCCGCCACGCGCGCCGCGATGCCGCGCCGCAGCTCGGCCCCGATCGCCTTGCCGTCGATGATCGTGGCGGTCATGCCAGCAGGGTCCCGATCCTGTCGCCGAGGCCAGCCGGGTCGCCGACGATGCGAAGCGTCTTGAGGCGGGAGGCGGCGCCCGAAGCCACG
>NZ_VMTV02000857.1 GCF_007644035.1 Vogesella mureinivorans
CTGGGTGATGTACCGCGACATCCTGATCGGACGGATCCCGTTCTGAGCCTGTTGGAGACGCACGCAGGCATCGGCGCTTTGTCAAGAGTGGTTCACGCGCATCTCACCCGCCCCGTGGTCAATTCACGTCCGTGAAAACCCCACCGGAGCCCTGCCATGAAGTCTCGCGAAGAATCCGCCGGTCTGATCCTCCTGATCGAGGACAACCGCAACATCTCTGAAATGGTCGGCGAATACCTCGAGCGCAAAGGCTTCGGGGTGGATTACGCCAGTGACGGTGCCGACGGCCTGCGCCTCGCCGTCGAGAACAGCTACGACGTCATCGTGCTCGATCTGATGCTGCCGCG
>NZ_VMTV02001092.1 GCF_007644035.1 Vogesella mureinivorans
GGTGCGCGGCAGCTTGCAAGGGAAAGGTGGCAAGGCCTCGCGCAGGGTAGATACCAGGTTCTCCGCCTTGCTGGCCGTGCTGCTGTCCACCATCAGCCAGCTGCGGGTGTCGTCGATGTAGGCCATCACGCGGTTTGTTCTGGTGAATGCACGCGGCAGCAGGTCGTCGGTGATCTGCTCCTTGAGCGCCAGCTTTTCCTTGCGGCCAACCTTGCGCAGCTCGGCGGTTTCGATCTCCGCCACCTTCTTGTCCAGGAAGTCCCGGATCACACCGGCTGGCAGCACCTTGTCTTCACGGCGCAGCGTCACCAGGCGATAGCCGCGTGCCTCATAAAGCGGACCATCGATGTGGGCAGCCGGTGGTACCCAGCCTTCGCCGAACCAGTCCAGGCCACCAGGCGGCGTGAATGGCCGTGCGGCCAACCTTTCACGCAGCTTGTCGCTGTCGATCACGAACTCTGGCGACAGCTGAAAGAACGAGAGTTGTTTGAACCACATCAGGCGGCCTCCTCTGCGTTAGCAATCCGCTCCAGATGGAACTTCTGCAGCGTGGTGATATGCATGCCCATGCCGAACGTTTTGTATCGGCCCTGCATGTCGTTGATGAAATTGCGGTCCCAGTCGCGGGCCGCG
>NZ_VMTV02000472.1 GCF_007644035.1 Vogesella mureinivorans
GTGGCCCCACTGCGAAACGCAGTGCGCTTCGTCGATTGCGAACAGGCCGACCTTGACCCGTGCGAGCAGGCTCAGGAAACGTCCGGTGAGCAGACGCTCCGGCGCCACGTAGAGCAGGTCGAGATCGCCGTTCAGCAGATCCATCTCGACGCCGGCGGCGGTGTCGGCATCCAGGCTGGAATTGAGGAAAGCCGCGCGCACGCCAAGCTGGCGCAGGGCCTCCACCTGGTCCTGCATCAGCGCGATCAGCGGTGAGATCACCACGCCGACGCCCTCGCGCAGCAGCGCCGGCAGCTGGTAGCACAGCGACTTGCCGCCGCCGGTGGGCATCAGCACCAGACAGTCGT
>NZ_VMTV02000672.1 GCF_007644035.1 Vogesella mureinivorans
CCATGTGTGTACGATGGTTTCAGAGACACCTAAACGAATTGTACCTGTTAAATATTGGCTTTCAGTAAGCTCGGCAACAGCCGGTGTTTTTGGATCTCCACCAGGAATCTTATAGCCTTTTACATCATAAGGCTGTTGTGATTTCGGATTCGTCTTGATCCAAGCAATGGCTTTGTCGAGCATGTCTTGCTCATCCTCAGCAAGCTCATTGACTAAACCGAGAGACTTTGCTTTATCCACCCCAAATTGCTTACCTTCCATCAGAAATGGAAAAGCGTTTTGCAATCCAAGTAGTCGTACCATCCGTACGACACCACCACCGCCAGGTAATAAGCCAAGCGTCACCT
>NZ_VMTV02000149.1 GCF_007644035.1 Vogesella mureinivorans
TTCGGCACCGCCTTCTTCAATGCCGCCGGCGGCGGTGACCCGGTGATGTACCAGCACATCTTCTGGTTCTTCGGCCACCCGGAGGTCTACATCATGATCCTCCCGGCCTTCGGCATCGTCTCGGAGATCATCCCGACCTTCGCCCGCAAGCCGCTGTTCGGCTACCAGGCCATGGTCTACGCGACCGCCTCGATCGCCTTCCTCAGCTTCATCGTGTGGGCCCACCACATGTTCACGGTCGGCATGCCGCTCGGCGGCCAGCTGTTCTTCATGTACGCGACCATGCTGATTGCCGTGCCCACTGGCGTGAAGGTGTTCAACTGGGTGTCGACCATGTGGAAGGGCT
>NZ_VMTV02000348.1 GCF_007644035.1 Vogesella mureinivorans
GATCACCACCACCATCGACAGGCGCGGATTCGAGGCCGGCACCAGGCCGGCGAACATGCTGATGTAGCGCTTCTCGTAGCCACCGGGCACCGAGCGCCGCGAGGTGCCGGTCTTGCCGGCGACGCGGTAGCCGGACACGCGCGCGCGGGTCGCACTGCCCTCCGGCCCGGTGACGGTCTCCAGCATGTCCATCAGCGTCCGCGCCAGCTGCGGATCGATCACCGAACGGCCTTCGCCGGCACCGCCGCGCACGAAGGTCGGCGGCATCCACACGCCACCGTTGTCGATCGCCGCATAGGCCTGGGCGATCTGCAGGGCATTGGTGGACAGTCCATAGCCGTACGAG
>NZ_VMTV02000506.1 GCF_007644035.1 Vogesella mureinivorans
TGGCAAGACCCTGGTCTGCGGCTTCGCCCACGTCTACGGCATGCCGGTCGGCATCGTCGCCAACAACGGCATCCTGTTCTCGGAGTCGGCGCTGAAAGGCGCGCACTTCATCGAGCTGTGCAACCAGCGCGGCATCCCGCTGGTGTTCCTGCAGAACATCACCGGCTTCATGGTCGGCAAGAAGTACGAGAACGCCGGCATCGCGAAAGACGGCGCCAAGATGGTCACCGCCGTGGCCTGCTCTTCGGTGCCCAAGTTCACCATCGTCATCGGAGGCAGCTTCGGCGCCGGCAACTACGCCATGTGCGGGCGCGCCTACGGTGCGCGCTTCCTCTGGACCTGGCCC
>NZ_VMTV02000356.1 GCF_007644035.1 Vogesella mureinivorans
CCCGGCAGCGCAGCGGCGAAGTGGTGCGGGTCGAAGCCGAGACTCTCTGCCTGCACGGCGATCGTCCGGATGCCGTCGACTTCGCGCGACGCCTTCGCGCCAGTCTCGCGGCCGCAGGCGTGGAGATCGCCGCCCCGTGAGCTCGACCGTCAATCTGCTGCCGCTGGCCGGCGTCGGCCTGGTGGTGCTCGGCTTCGCTCTGCGCCTGAACCCGGCCCTGGTCGTGGTCGGCGCCGGTTTCGCTACCGCGCTGCTGGCCGGCATCGAGCCGGTGGCTACGCTGGAGCTGCTGGGCACGGCCTTCGTCAAGAACCGCTTCCTCGCCCTGCTGCTGCTGACCCTGCCG
>NZ_VMTV02000542.1 GCF_007644035.1 Vogesella mureinivorans
GCCAGCGCCGCCGCGCTGTGCGCCGTGCATCTGAACGCCGAGGTGCGGCCCTGGCTGCTGTTCGCGCATCGATCCGAGGAGCAGGGCCATGCGCGCCTGCTGCAGGCGCTGCATGCGACCCCGTTGCTCGAGCTTGGTCTGCGCCTGGGCGAGGCCAGCGGTGCAGCGGTCGCGGTGCCGCTGCTGCGGCTTGCCTGCGCGCTGCATGCCGGCATGGCCACCTTCGCCGAAGCCGGCGTCAGCGGGGCTGCCGATGCTTGAGCTGCTGCGCCATGGCGACACCGGTCAGGTCGGCTTTCGCGGCCAGCTGGACGATCCGCTGAGCCCGGCCGGCTGGGCGCAGAT
>NZ_VMTV02000165.1 GCF_007644035.1 Vogesella mureinivorans
TTAGCGCCGATGATAGTGCAGATACCTGTGTGAAAGTAGGACACCGCCAGACGCCCGATACCGAAGCCCAGCTCATACGAGCTGGGCTTTGTGCTTTGTGGCGACGGAAACCCGAGCCCCCGCGGCCAACGTTGGCCGCATCGATGTCAAAACAAAACAAAAGCCCGCTTGCGCGGGCTTTTTTATTGATCTACACCTGGTGCCCTGTTTACTTTGTCGCCTGCCTTACTAGCGGCTGAGGTGGTGCTGGGCAGCCTGCAGGCATATACGTTAAGCTTGGTTTTTTCATTATTGGGGTAAGTCATGAAACAGAAGGCTGTGATGTTGCTTTGCTGCCTGGCAAGCCTGCCCGTATGGGCGCAAACGGCGAATGTAGATGCACTACTGCTTTCTGCGCAGATGGCGTATCAGGAGGCAGATGGCAAGCAGGATCAGGTGCGTAAGCGGTTGCTGCAGGTGGAGGAAGAGTTGAAGCAGGCGCAAAAGCGTTTGGCCGATGCCCAGCTGCAGGTTCAGCAGGCCATGCAGCGACAGCAGCAAACCTTGGCGGATAAAGCGGCCGCCGATACCGCGATGCAGCAGGCTACGCAGCGTTTGCGTGATGCCTGGCAGCAGAAAGAAGGGCAGTAACGGGTTTTATCGGGTGGGTGTCGCGGTGATCTGGTTCAGCTCTTGCAAACGCAGCATGTCTTGTGCGGCTTTTATGCGCAGGCGTTCGATTTCTGCGCGGCGGGACTGGATCAGCGCCAGGGTTTCGTTTTGCAGGCGCTGTTTTTCTTGCAGCTGGCTGCTCAGGCCCTGGGAGATACTCTTGCCGCTGCTACGCAGTTTGTTGGCTTCGTTGTTCAGGTCGGTGAGCTGTGCACTGGCCATGCGTAGCTGGCTTTCCAGTGTGCGTAGGCCGGTTTGCAGCGTTTTTACCTGCTTGTCGCGTTCTGCTGCAATGTCTGCGGCAGAGCGGTAGCGCTCTTGCAGTGCGCGGTCGTAGCGTAGCTGCTCGGCCCGCTGTGCCTGCTCTTGTTTTTTGCGCTCCAGCTCGGCTTCGTGTGCGCGCTTGTCCGCCTCGCTTTCGCCCTTGCGCAGCAGGATGCCCTGTTTGTTCAGCTTGCTGACACCGCTTTTTTGTTCTGTCGGTGGCGGGTAATCGCTGTAGTGCACCACCCCGCGTTCGTCGGTCCATTTGTACAGACCTTCTGCCCCTGCTGCCGGGGCGAGCAGGGTGATAAGCAGGGCGAGGTGGTGTGGGCGCATGATTAGTCGTTGACTCCGTATTGGGCGCGGTAGGCACGTACAGCTTCCAGATTGTCGGCCAGTTCCGGGCTGCCTTCAAGGAAACCGAGCAAGTCTTTCAGGTTGGCAATGGCAATAACCGGCAGATTGTAGTCACGGGCCACTTCTTGCACGGCGGAGAGCTCGCCCGTGCCGCGTTCCATGCGGTCCAGCGCGATGGCCACACCGGCTGGCTCGGCGCCAGCGGCGCGGATGAGCTGTACCGATTCGCGTACCGAGGTACCGGCAGAGATCACGTCATCGATAATCAGCACCTTGCCTTGCAGCGGGGCGCCTACCAGGGTGCCACCTTCGCCGTGGTCTTTGGCTTCTTTACGATTATAGGCAAAAGGCACGTTGCGGCCCTGCTCGGCCAGTGCCATGGTGGTGGCTGCGGCCAGGATGATGCCTTTATAAGCTGGCCCGAAGATCATATCGAATGCTACGCCGCTCTCGCTGATAGACTTGGCGTAAAAGCGGGACAGCTGCAGCGTGCTTTCGCCGTCGTTGAACAGGCCGGCATTGAAGAAGTAAGGGGAAGTGCGGCCAGCCTTGGTGACGAAGGCGCCAAAGCGCAATACCTGCTTCTTAAGCGCAAAACGAATAAAATCCTGGCGGAAATCGCTCATCTGAATACCCCTATATACTTTTAACGCGTTGACGTGGCTGAAAAATCGCCGCAAGGATACCACGGGAGACCCCATGCTTCGAATCGTTTCCGCCAACCTGAACGGCATCCGTTCGGCGGACAAGAAAGGTTTTTTTGACTGGCTGGCCGGCCACCAGGCGGATTTTGTCTGCCTGCAGGAGCTGAAGGCGCAGGCGGGCGACCTGAGCCCGCGCATGCAGAACCCCGATGGCTTGACCGGCTACTTTCACTATGCCGAGAAAAAGGGCTATAGCGGCGTGGGTATCTACACCCGCCACGTGCCGGACCGCGTGATTACCGGCCTGGGCGTGGACTGGATCGACGCCGAAGGCCGCTACCTGCAGCTGGATATCGGCAAGCTGTCGGTGGTGTCGCTCTACCTGCCGTCCGGCTCCAGCAGCGACGAGCGCCAGCAGGTGAAGTTTGATTTTCTCGACGTGTTCATGCCGCACCTGAATACCCTGCGCGACAGCGGCCGCGACGTGGTGATCTGTGGCGATTGGAATATCGCCCACAACGAGATCGACCTGAAAAACTGGAAGGGCAACCTGAAGAATTCCGGCTTTCTGCCGGAAGAGCGCGCCTGGATGACGCAGCTGCTGGGCAGCGGTTGGTGCGATGTGTGGCGCACGCTGTACACGGACGCGCCCGGCTACAGCTGGTGGAGCAACCGTGGCCAGGCCTACGCCAAGGACGTGGGCTGGCGTATCGACTACCACATCGTCAGCCCCGGCCTGATGGCGCAGGCGCGTGCGGCCAACGTGTACAAAGACGAGAAGTTCTCCGACCATGCGCCGCTGACCGTCGATTACGAGCGGAGCCTGTGATGTGGGATGACGACGATATCTTCCTGATTACCGTGCCCGGCTGGGGTAACTCCGGCCCCAAACACTGGCAAAGCTACTGGGAAATGCTCTACCCGCTGGCGCGCCGTGTGGAGCAGGACGACTGGCTGTACCCCAACCGTGATGCCTGGGTGCAGCGCCTGGCCGACACGGTAGACGGCTGCAGCGGCAAGGTGGTGTTGGCCGCACACAGCCTGGGCTGCCATACCGCGGTGGAATGGCTGGGCCAGGCCAGCCTGCTGCAGCAGCGCCAGGTAAAAGGCCTGCTGCTGGTGGCACCACCAGCCTTGCCAATAACCGAGGCGCGGGCCCGTGCCAGCGGTGAGCTGCCAGACGAGGCGGCGCTGCCTGGCTTTGATGGCTTTGCCGCGCCGCGTGACATGCGTGTGCCGGTGCCGGCGCGCATGGTGGCCAGCCGTGATGACCTGTTCTGCGATTACGCCAGCAGCGAAGCCATGGCGGCACGTTGGGGTGTACCGCTGCTGGACGCCGGCAACGCCGGCCATATGGGCAGCCACAGCGGGCTGGGCGACTGGAAGGCCGGGCAGAAGCTGATTCAGCAACTGATGCTGGGTTGAATCTGGCTTGAGAAGCAAAAAAGGTTGGCCGCATGCGGCCAACCTTTTTCATGTGCGGGTGAGCGGGGCTTAATCGCCAGTGGCCACCGGGCGGCTGTCGTCGCTGCACCATTCGCTCCAGCTGCCGGCGTACAGCGCGGCGCCGTCAAGGCCGGCGTGCGCCATGGCCAGGCGGTTGTGGCAGGCGGTGACGCCGCTGCCGCAGTACAGCACCACGTTGCTGGCGGGCGTGTCCTCCAGTACCGCTTGCCATTCTGCGGCCAGCACGTCGGCCGGTTTGAAGCGGCCATCTTGCAGGTTGAGCTGGAAGAAGCGGTTGCGCGCGCCGGGTATGTGGCCGCCTACCGGGTCCAGCGTTTCGTTCTGGCCGGCAAAGCGGTCTGCAGCGCGGGCGTCGATCAGCACGCGTTCGGCTTTATCGAGGTTGGCCGCCACCATGTCCACATCGAACAGCTGCTCCAGCGCCGGGCGCATCACGAAGCGGGTGCTGTTTTTCTCTGGTGCGTCGGTGGTTACGGTGCCGCCCACGGCCTGCCAGGCCTGGAAGCCGCCATCCAGCACGGCCACGGCCTCGTGCCCCAGCCAGCGCAGCAGCCACCAGGCGCGGGCGGCGTACATGCCGCCTGCGTCGTCGTAGGTCACGACCTGGGTATTGGGGCCGATGCCCAGTGCGCCAAAGTTCACCGCCAGGCGCTGGCCATCCGGCAGTGGGTGGCGGCCGTTATTGCCGTTTTTGGCGCCGGACAGGTGGTAATCCAGGTGCAGGTAGTGGGCGCCGGGCAGGTGGCCGGCTTCGTAGACGGTAGGGCCGTAGGATGGGTCGGCCAGCTGGAAGCGGCAGTCCAGCAGCACCAGGTCGGCGGTGTCGTGCTGTTGCAGGTCTGCTGCGCTGATCAGGGTACGGTACATGGGGTTCTCCTTTGCACACGCTTGGGCACCTTGCGAAGCCAGCCGGTGGCCGGCTTCGCAAGGCGTCCTGGGCAGGCGGGCTGCCGTTGACGGTGGTCAAGCGTTGTTTGAAATATTAAACGTTGACCACCATAGCACGGCCGGGCTTCAGCCGGCCAGTGCGGCGCGCAGGGCGGCGGCCAACTGTGGCACGCCGTGTGCCACGCCATCGCGCTGGGGCTGGCCCCATAGCGGCTGCGGGAAGTGCTTGTCGTCGGCAAAGCGCGGAATCACGTGCCAGTGCAGGTGCGGCACCATATTGCCAAAGCTGGCCAGGTTGATTTTGTCCGGGTTCAGCAGGCTGCGCAGCGCCGCCTCGGTGCGGTAGACCCAGTCCATCACGTGGGCACGGTCGGCCGGGGCCAGGTCGGTCATTTCCTTCACATGGCCGTGCCAGATTACGCGGCAGAAGGCCGGGTAATCGGCGTCGGCTACCAGGATCACGCGCAGTTTGTCGTCGCGGTACAGGATGTCGCCACCGTCCTGGTGGCACAGTTCGCAGTGCATGGTGTGTCCTTTACGGGCTTAACGTTGGCCGCGCCCTTGCCAGTTTTCGTAGTCGAAGTCGGCCAGGTTGATCAGGCCGAAGTCGCGTGGCGGGCGGGCGTGTTGCTGTTTTTGCTGGTCGGGGTCACTGGTGTGGTAGCTCAGGCTGTCTACCGCCACCAGCTGCCAGGTCTGGTCGCGGCGCGACCAGGCAAAGCGGAAGTCTGCACGCCAGCGCCAGTTGCTGCCGCCGTAGTGCAGCAGGGTAAAACCACCGGCCTGGGTCTGGACGCCTTCAAACGGGTCGCCAAAGATGCCGCCGCACTGGCGGCACATCACCGCGCGCGTGCTGCGGACTACCGCTTTGAGTTTGCCGTCCGGCTGGCGTAGCAGTACTTGCAGCAGCCTGGGGCCATCATCTTCGCTGGCTGCCTTGGCTTCGCTCACCATGATGGCGTCGGGCCGGCCATCGCGGTTCAGGTCGGCGGCTTCCCAGGCCAGCAGTGTCTGGCCGGCAGGCAGCACGGCTTGCACGTCGGCTGGCGGGTTGGCCGCTTGGCTAGCTAGTGCGGGTAGCAACATCAGCATGGCGGCAAGCTGGCGCCAGGTTGGCCGCAGCATGCTCATACCCAGTCGCGGTGCGGCAAAAAGTCGGTATACAGCGCGGCTTCCGGGCTGCCGGCTTCCGGCTGGTAGCCGTATTCCCAGCGCACCAGCGGCGGCATGGACATCAGGATGGATTCGGTGCGGCCGCCGGTTTGCAGGCCGAACAGCGTGCCGCGGTCCCACACCAGGTTGAACTCTACGTAGCGGCCACGGCGGTACAGCTGGAACTGGCGCTCGCGCTCGCCCCACGGCGTGGCCTTGCGGCGCGCCACGATGGGCAGGTAAGCGTCGGTAAAACCGTTACCCACCGCCTGCATGAAGGCAAAGCTGGTATCAAAATCCGGCTGGTTCAGGTCGTCGAAGAACAGGCCGCCCACGCCGCGCGCCTCGCTGCGGTGTTTCAGATAGAAGTACTCGTCGCACCACTGCTTGTATTTGGGGTAGGTGTCTGCACCAAACGGCGCACACAGATCACGTGCCACGCTGTGCCAGTGCACCACGTCGTCCACGTTGCCGTAGTAGGGCGTCAGGTCGAAGCCGCCGCCAAACCACCATACCGGCGCCTCGCCGTCTTTTTCGGCAATGAAGAAACGCACATTGGCGTGGCTGGTGGGCACGTAGGGGTTTTCCGGGTGGATCACCAGCGACACACCCATGGCCTCGAAGCGGCGCCCTGCCAGCTCCGGGCGGTGCGCGGTGGCGCTGGCAGGCAGCGCGTCGCCGGATACGTGCGAGAAGTTCACCCCGGCTTGCTCGAATACCGCGCCGTTGGTCAGCACGCGGCTACGCCCGCCGCCACCGGCCGGGCGCTGCCAGCTGTCCTCGATAAAGTTGGCCGCACCGTCGGCGGTGGCCAGGCCCTGGCAGATGTGGTCCTGCAGACCCAAAAGAAACTGTTTTACCTGATTGGCGTGCGGGTGGCTCATGCGCGTAGTCCGGGTTCGAAAGTCATGCCGGATTGTAATGGCAAACGGTGGCACAAACGACTGGGCATGCATCAGGCCGCTGGCGCACTCCCACCCTTGTGTGTCGCGCCTGCCAGCCCGAAGCAGCCATGTTGTGCTGCAAAAATATCACCACGTTATTTCATGTGGCAGCCACGCCTGCCATTTGCATGCCTATGCGGCGATATGGCAAGTATTTGATCTAGATAGGTCACGTGGGTTTTCTATGGGTTTGTATCGGGTTGGGTGCTCAGTCTTACATTGAAACTATAAAAAATGGCAGCTATAGCACTAGTGAAACTCATAAAACAAGAAAGTCATCCCGTGCTGAGCCTGCAAAAAAATACCTCGCATATTGCTTATCTGGCCGGGTCTGCCGTGCTGGGCCCGCTACTGGCTTGGGTTGCCGGCAGCGCCTGGTGGCTGGCGGCCGTGCTGTTTGTCCTGCCTGTGCTGGCGGTGTTGCTGCTGCCAGGCGCGCCGCAAGACAGTAGCGACGCCGAGCCGCCAGGGCTGCCGGAGCCCGCCCAGCCGCCGTACTGGCCAGAAGTCGGCCGCCTGGTAAACCAGGTGCTGCCACTGTGGTCTGGCCAGGTGCAGTTGGCCGCAGGGCAGGTGGAAGACGCCATTAGCAAGCTGGCGGCTCGCTTTGCCAGCATGAACGACATCATTCGCCAGTCGCTGGGCGATAAGCCTAGCGGTATCAGCGACTTTGCCCAGCTGGAGCAGGCCGAGCAAAAGCTGCTGCAAACCCTGCGTGTGCTGGATGAGTCTGTGACCAAGCGTAACCAGCTGATCGAGCGCATTACCCAGCTGCAGGGCCATACGCACAAGCTGCAAGACATGGCCGAGTCGGTGTCTTTCATTGCCGGGCAAACCAACCTGCTGGCGCTGAACGCGGCGATTGAAGCCGCCCGCGCAGGCGAAGCCGGCCGTGGCTTTGCTGTGGTGGCCGACGAGGTGCGCAAGCTGTCCATGCAGTCCAACGACACCGGCAAGAGCATGGCCAGCGCCGTGGAGCTGATTGTGGGCGAGCTGGACTCTGCCGCGCAGCGCGCCCAACAGCTGGGGCAAGAAGAAAAAGCCCTGATGGGCGAGGCCAGCAGCTCGGTAACCGAGGTGATCCAGACCTACCAGCACGTGACCCGCGAGCTGAAAGACAGCCAGCAGAGCCTGTCTGCCAGCGGCAGCCATGTGCGCGACGAAATCCAGGATGTGCTGGTGAACCTGCAGTTCCAGGACCGCATCAGCCAGATCCTGGGCCATGTCATGGACGACATGCAGCGGCTGGAAAGCACGCTGGGCAGCGCCCTGGCCGCGCCGCACGACCAGCCGCCACCACCGCCGGACACCCAGGGCTGGCTGGCCAACCTGAAGCGCACCTACACCACACACGAGCAGCACTCACTGCACAGCGGCGGCAAGGCGCAGGGCGGTAGCGCGAGCGAAGAAGTAACCTTTTTCTGATAACGGGGAGACTTGCCATGGCAAAGACCATATTGATTGTTGACGACTCTGCCAGCCTGCGCCAGGTGGTGAAAATTGCGCTGATGGACGCCGGCTACGACGTAATAGAAGCGGGTAACGGCCAGGAAGGCCTGCAAAAGCTGGATGGCCGCAAGATCCACCTGATCGTGTCCGACGTGAACATGCCCATCATGGACGGCATCACCTTTCTGAAAAACGTGAAGCAGCACGCATCGTACAAATTTACCCCGGTGATCATGCTCACCACGGAAACCAGCGACGAAAAGAAAAAATGCGGCCAGGAAGCCGGCGCCAAAGCCTGGGTCGTCAAGCCCTTCCAGCCGCCCATCCTGCTGTCGGCCATTTCCAAGCTGATTCTGCCCTAGCCCCGGCCGCGCGCCACCAGGGCCACACTGCCACGCTGCCGGAGGCACGCCATGTCATCCACCATCAAGCTGGACGAAGAATGCACCATTTACCAAGCGGCCCAGCTGCGCCAGCAGCTCGCCGATGCCCTGATGGCCAGCGACAGCCTGACGGTAGACCTGTCGGCGGTCGGTGAAATGGACAGCTCGGCCGCCCAGGTGCTGCTGTGGCTGCACAGCGAAGCCGCGCGCCTGCAAAAACAGCTATCGCTGGTACACCTGTCTGCCGCCGCCCGCGAGCTGCTCACCATGCTGGGGCTGCTGATATACCTGCCAATCGTGGAAGAGGAGGCCGGCCATGAATCTTGACGCCGCCAAGCAAACGTTTCTGGAAGAAGCGCGCGAGCTGCTGGAAGACATGGAGCGCATCCTGCTGGATGTGGAAGCCACCGACACCACCGACGAGCAGCTCAACGCCCTGTTTCGCGCCATGCACACCATCAAGGGCTCGGCCGGGCTGTTTGGCATGGACGAAATCGTGCACTTCACCCACGAAGCCGAAAACGTGGTGGACCTGCTGCGTGGTGGCCACCTGGCGCTAGGCGAAGACCTGTCCGGCCTGCTGCTGCGCTGCCACGACCACGTCAAAGCCATGTTGGCCGTGGTAGACGACAAAGCCATGCAGCAGGAGATGCTGAAAACCAGCCTGCTGGACGAGCTGCGCCACTACGCCCAGCCCGCCGCCGCGGCCGAGGCGGCCAACACCGGCCACGCCAGCGTGCCCGAGCCAGGCGGCCTGCGCGACTGGGTAATGTCACTACGCTTTAACGACGACGTGCTGCGCAACGGCATGGACCCGTCTGCTTTCTTTCGCTACCTGCGGCTACTGGGCGAATTCCTGATTGTGCAGCCGGTACTGTGCCGCCTGCCGCAGGCCGAGCGCTTTGACCCGGAAAGCTGCTACCTGCGCTTCGAGCTGCTGTTTTCCAGCGATGCCAGCCAGCAAATGCTGCTGGACGTGTTCGAGTTTGTGCGCGAAGACAGCCAGATCCACATCTTTCCGGTAAGCGAGGCTGCCGCGCACTGGCCGCAGCTGATCGCCCACGCCGACGAAGCCGAGCAAGCCGCCGTGCGCCAGGCCTGGCACGCGCTGGGGCTCAGCCCCGATGCCCCCGCCAGCGTTGCTACCGCGCCGGAGCCCGCTGTGGCAGTAGCCAAACCGGCAGACAAAGCTACCGACAAAGCCGACAAGCCGGCCGCCAGCGTGGCGGAAGCCAAAGCCCCGCGCGGTAGCGAAAGCCGCTTTATCAAGGTGGAAGCCGCCAAACTCGACAGCCTGATCAACCTGATCGGCGAGCTGGTGATTGCCGGCGCGGCGGCCAACCTGATGGCCCGGCGTTCCGCGCAAAGCGCGCTGGTGGAATCCACCATCGCCATCGCCAACCTGATCGAGCAGATCCGCGCTGGCACGCTGAGCATGCGCATGGTGCAGATCGGCGATATTTTCAGCCGCTTCCCGCGCGTGGTGCGCGATGTGTCCAAGGAGCTGGGCAAGAGCATTCAGCTGAATGTGTCCGGTGCCGACACCGAGCTGGATAAATCCATGGTGGACAAGCTGGGCGACCCACTGATGCACATCGTGCGCAACGCCATGGACCACGGCATCGAGTCGTCCGAGGCCAGGTTGGCCGCAGGCAAGCCCGCCGAAGGCAATGTGTGGCTGAACGCCTACCACGAAAGCGGTAGCGTGGTGATCGAGGTAGCCGACGACGGCGCCGGGCTGCGCAAGGAAAAAATCCTGGCCAAGGCGGTAGCCAACGGCCTGGTGGCCGCCGACAGCGTGGTGCCGGATGGCGATATCTACAAGCTGATCTTCGAGCCCGGTTTTTCTACCGCCGAGCAGGTCACCAATATCTCTGGCCGTGGCGTGGGCATGGACGTGGTACGGCGCAGCATCGAACAGCTGCGCGGCACCATCGATATCGACTCGGCCCCTGGCGAAGGCACCACCTTCCGCATTCGCCTGCCGCTGACCCTGGCCATTATCGATGGCTTCCTGGTGTCGGTGGGCAACGCCACCTTCGTGATACCGCTGGAAACCGTGATCGAGTGCATCGAGCTACCGCCCGATGCGCTGCAGGGCGACGCGCACAACTGCCTGAACCTGCGCGGCGAAGTGCTGCCGCTACTGGGGCTGAATCGTTTCCTGGAGCTGGGCCAGCCGCACGCCAAGCGCCAGAACGTGGTGGTGGTGCGTTACGGCGACAGCAAGGCCGGGCTGGTGGTGGACGAGCTCCTGGGCGAGTTCCAGACCGTGATCAAGCCGCTGGGTAACCTGTTCCGCCACCTGCGCGCCATGAGTGGGTCCACCATTCTGGGCTCGGGCGAGGTGGCATTGATTCTGGATGTACCGTCGTTGATTCATTTTGCAACAAGCCAGGAAGCAGAGCGTTTTGCCAGCCACGCCGAACACGCACAGCAGCGTGGTGGCCACGGTAATCACTAAATCAACCATGGCAGCCGCTGGCTGCGGGGGAGTATAGAAATGAGCACAAAACAAATGTCTGTCGCCATGCGCCTGGGCCTGGGCTTTGGTGCCGTGATTTTCTTCATGCTGCTGGTGTTTGTCATTGCCATGAATGGCTTTCGCCAGATCAATGTGCAGATGAGCGCCATCACCAAGGAGAATAACCCCGAGCTGGTGCAGATCAACGTCATGAACGACGCGGTGCAGGAAATGCGTGTGCAGTACCGCAACGTGATCATCATTACCGACGCTGCCGAGCTGAGCAAGGCAGTAGAGATTTATAACAATAACAAAAACAAATATCCGGAAGCCTACCGCAAGCTGCAAGACCTGTTTGCCGGCCAGGTAGAGCCGATGAGCGAGAAAGAGCGCGACCTGATGAACCAGATTGCGGCGCAGGCGGCGGTGGCCTTCCCGCTGGTGGACCGCGTGGTGCAGCTGGGGGCGGCCAACCAGAACGAAGAGGCATCCGCGCTGATGCAGTCGCAGGCCAACCCGGCTATGGGCAAGCTGCGCAGCCTGATTGTGGACCTGTCGGCTTACGAAACCCAGCTGAGCTTTGACATGGCCAAAGAGGCGGACGACAAATACAACGCCGCGTTTGTGCAGATGCTGACCGTGTCCATCATCGCGCTGGTGGTCGGCATTGTGGTGGCCATCCTGATCATCCGTAACATCGCCCGTGCGCTGGGTGGCGAGCCGCACTATGTAGCCGATGCCATGCGCGAAGTGGCACAGGGCAACCTGATGGTGAATGTGACGGTAAAACCGGGTGACACCACCAGCTTGGCCGCGTCCATTGCCATGACTATCGACAAGCTGCGCGGCATCATGGCCGAGGTACGCAGCAATGCGGACAACCTGTCCTCCGCCTCGCAGCAGGTGAGCGCCACCGCGCAGTCGCTGGCGCAGGGTGCCAGCGAATCGGCCGCCAGCGTGGAGGAAACCTCGGCGTCGGTAGAGGAAATGTCCTCGTCCATCAACCAGACCAGCGACAACGCCAAACTGACCGAGAGCATTGCCACCAAGGCCGCGCGCGAGGCAGCAGAAGGCGGCGACGCGGTGAAACAGACTGTGGTGGCCATGCGCCAGATTGCCGACAAGATCAGCATCGTGGACGACATTGCCTACCAGACCAACCTGCTGGCGCTGAACGCCGCCATCGAGGCAGCGCGTGCGGGCGAACACGGCAAGGGCTTTGCCGTGGTGGCAGCCGAGGTGCGCAAGCTGGCCGAGCGCAGCCAGGTGGCCGCGCAAGAGATTGGCGAAGTGGCCAGCGGCAGCGTGTCCATGGCCGAGCGTGCCGGCCAGCTGCTGGAAGAAATCGTGCGCTCCAGCTCGAAAACTGCCGACCTGGTGCAGGAAATCTCTGCCGCCTCGATGGAGCAGGCTACCGGCGTAGGGCAGATCAACGCCTCGGTACAGCAGATTAACGCCGCCACCCAGCAAAGCGCGTCGTCCAGCGAGGAGCTGGCGTCTACCGCCGAGGAAATGAGCGGCCAGGCCGAAAACCTGCAAGACCTGATTTCGTTCTTCCGTATCGAAACGTCGGGCATAGGCCGCCGTCGCAACACACCGCGCGGCACGGCCAGCAGCCAGTCTGCGGCCAACCTGCCCGGCAGTGCGGGTGGCGAGACGGACGAAAACGACTTCGTACGCTTCTAAGCGGGGAGACCACTATGGGTGCACTCACCATACGCCGTGGGCGGGACGCCGCCCAGGTAGAGGAGGTCCACGAGGACGTCCTGCAGTACCTGACTTTCCAGCTTAGCGGCGAGACCTACGCCATCGGTATTTTGTCCATCAAGGAGATTCTGGAGTACACCACGCTGACCCAGGTGCCGCTGATGCCGGCGTTTATCCGCGGCGTGATGAACCTGCGCGGCGCCGTGGTGCCGGTGATCGACCTGGCGGTGCGCTTTGGCCGTAACGAAACCGGGGTGTCGCGCCGTACCTGCGTGGTGATTATCGAGGTGGCCAACGAGGAGATGCAGCAGTACATCGGCATTCTGGTGGACGCGGTGCACGAGGTGCTGGCGATACGCGCTGTCGATATCGAGCCGCCGCCGCAGTTTGGCAGCCGCATCCGCGTGGATTTCATCTCGGGCATGGCCAGGGTAGACAACCGTTTTGTGGTGCTGCTGGACGTGGAAAAAGTCTTGTCGGTAGAAGAAATGGCCACCCTGTCTGCCATGAATGGCAGCGAGATGGCAGACCTGCGCGAAGCCGAAGTATAAAACTGCCTGCCCGTGGCTACGGCCTGGGCAGGCTGCACAGCGCACTGGCTGCCGGCGCCCGGCCGGCATGCCGTAAGGAGGGGAGCATGCAGTTATCTGATGCGACATTTTCACGTTTTGCTGTGTGGATGAAGGCCCAGACCGGGGTGCATTTCCCCATCGGCAAGAAAACCCTGGTGCACCAGCGCCTGACCCGCAGGTTGGCCGCACGCAATGTGGCCACCTTCGAGGCGTATTTCCGCATGCTGCAAGACCCGGCTGAGCTGGCCGAGCGCGAGGCGGCCATCGACCTGCTAACCACGCACGAAACCTTTTTCTTTCGCGAGCCCAAGCACTTTCACTGGCTGGAATCGCAGCTGCGCCAGCACCCGGTAGCCGGCACGCTGCGCATCTGGAGCGCGGCATCGTCCAGCGGCGAAGAGGTGTGGAGTATTGCCATGCTGCTGGCCGATATCCGCGGCATGGATGGCGACTGGACGCTGATGGGCAGCGACATCAGCCAGGGGGTGCTGGCGCGGGCCGAAAAAGGCCACTACACCCTGCAGCGCTGTGAAGGCATGCCGCCGGACTACCTGCGCCGCTTCTGCCTGAAAGGGGTACGCCAGCACGCGGGCACCTTCATGCTGTGCAAGGAGCTGCGGCGCAAGGTGAATTTCCAGCTGATCAACCTGGACAAAGAGCTGCCCACTATCGGGCCCTATCACGTGATCTTCCTGCGCAATGTGCTGATCTACTTTGACGCCGCCACCAAGCTGCAAGTGGTGCAGCGCGTGCTGGGCCGCTTGTCGGTGGGCGGCTTTCTGCTGGTGAGCCATTCTGAAAGCCTGCACGGGTTGCCGCTGCCTATCCAGCTGGTGGCGCCGGGTATTTACCGGAAGCTGTCATGAGCGAATCCCACCAGCGTACCGAGGTATTCCTGAAACCCGGCGAATGGTATTTCGGCGGCGCCGAGGCGCTGATCAAGACCCTGCTGGGGTCGTGTGTGTCCATTACCCTGTGGCACCCGCGCCTCAAGCTGGGCGGCATGTGCCACTACCTGCTGTCGCAGCGCAAAAATGGCGAAATCAGCGACACCTTCAGCGGCCGCTACGCCGACGAGGCCATGCTGCTGCTGGTGCGCGAGGCGCTGCGTAGCGGGCGGCCGCTGCGCGAGTTCCAGGTCAAGCTGATCGGCGGCGCGTCGGTACTGTCCGGCACCGAGCGCGATGGCCAGGTCACCGATGTGCCTGGTGAAAACATCGTCATGGCCAGGTTACTGGCTACCCAGCTGGGGTTGAATGTGCAGGCAGAAGACTTTGGCGGTAGCGGCGCACGGCTGGTGTTGTTTGACGTGGCCTGCGGCGATGTATGGGTACGCCAGAGTAATGAACGCGACGTGCCGGCCGGCAGCCGCGTAAGCCATAAAAGGAGGGCATCGACATGACGATCAAGGTAATGCTGGTAGACGATTCCGCCGTGGTACGCCAGGTGCTGACTGCCGTGTTTACCCAAGCCACAGGCATTGAGGTAGCCGACGTGGCGCACGACCCCATCATGGCCATGGAGAAAATGAAAGCGCGCTGGCCGGATGTGATCGTGCTGGATGTGGAAATGCCGCGCATGGACGGCATCACCTTCCTCAAACAGCTGATGAGCACGCGGCCAACCCCGGTGGTGATTTGCTCTTCGCTCACGCAAAAAGGCTCGGACATGGCCATGAACGCGCTGGCGGCGGGCGCGGTAGAGGTGATTGCCAAGCCTACCGGCGGGGTAAAAGCGTTTCTGGAGGCCAATGGCAACGCCCTGGTGCAGGCGGTAAAAGCCGCCGCCTCGGCGCGCATGGGCAATGTGCGTGTTGCCCCGGCCCCGTCGCCGGCGGGGGCGGGCGGCAAGCCACTGCTGGCCACGCCCAGCAAGCTATCGGCCGACGCCGTGCTGGATGCGCCCACCGGGCGCGAGATGTTCAGCACCACCGAGCGCATTGTGGTGATTGGCACCTCTACCGGCGGCACGCAGGCGCTGGAGCATATTCTGACCCGGCTGCCGCGCGGCTGCCCGGGCATTGCCATCGTGCAGCACATGCCGGAGCGCTTTACCTCGTCGTTTGCCGAGCGGCTGAACCGCCTGTGCGTGATCGAGGTAAAAGAAGCGGCCAACGGCGACCGCATTATTCCCGGCCGTGCGCTGATTGCGCCGGGCGGCAAGCACATGATGATCAAGCGTAGCGGCGCGTTTTACCACGTGGACATTGTGGACGGGCCGCCGGTGAGTCGGCACAAACCGTCGGTGGACGTGCTGTTCCGTTCTGCCGCCAAGTTTGCCGGGCGCAATGCGCTGGGGGTGATCATGACCGGCATGGGCGACGATGGCGCCAAAGGGCTGAAAGAGCTGCACGATACCGGCGCGCACACCATTGCCCAGGACGAGCAAAGCTGTGTGGTATTCGGCATGCCCAAAGAGGCGATCAAGCTGGGCGCCGCCCGCGACGTGCTGTCGCTGGATGCGCTACCGGGGGCTATTAGTAAACACTAGCGCCTGTATGTCCTTGAATTTTAATAAGAGGTGTTTAATATATAAACATGATATGGCGCCTTATGCCAGGCGCCTGCTTGTACTTTCCCATTAGCAGAATGGCGGCCCATGCCCAAGTTTACATTGCAAGATGTTCTGATCGTGGACGATAGCCCGTCGCAGCTGGTGCTGCTGTCCGAGCTGTGCCGCAAGATGCGCATGAGCGAGGTGCGTACTGCGCGTAATGGCGAGGAGGCGCTGCAGGCCATGCGCAGCCGCCTGCCCTCCTTGCTGTTGCTCGACCTGGAAATGCCCAAGGTGGATGGCGTGCAGGTACTGCAGCGCATGGCGCGCGAAGGGCTGATTACACCCGTGGTGGTGGCCTCGGCCAAAGACCCCATGCTGATTGCCACGGTAGAGCTGATGGGCCGCGAGCTGGGCCTGCCGGTACTGGGTGCCTTGCAAAAGCCCATCAGCCTGGCCGAGCTGGGTGATTTGGTGAGCCGCGCCTACCAGCAGGGTGCGGCAAGCGGGCAGAGCCAGCCTTTGTGCTCCGATAGCGATATCCGTCTGGCGCTGGACCGCGCCGAGATCGTGCCCTACTACCAGCCCAAGGTGACCCTGCACGGCCAGCTGCTGAAGGGCGCCGAGCTGCTGGCACGTTGGCCGCAAAGCGACGACGTGGTGATGCCGGCGCGCTTTATCCCGGTTATCGAACATTGTGGCTGGAGTACCGAGCTGACGCTGCTCATGCTGCAGCAGGGCCTGGCGCAGTGGCAGCAGTGGGCGCGGCGCGGCCTGCGTCTGCCCATGTCCATCAACCTGTCAGCGTTGTCCATGGATAGCGGCGAGCTGGTGGGGCGCATCGAACAGCAAGTGGCGCAGAGCAAGGTGCCGCCGCGCTATATCATTTTCGAGATTACCGAAACCGCGGTGGCCGACAACCTGGCCGAAGCCATGGGCGTGGCCGCGCGCCTGCGCCTGGCGGGTTTTGGTTTGTCGATAGACGATTTCGGTACCGGCTTTGCCACCATGCAGCAGCTGGTGCGCTTTCCGTTTACCGAGCTGAAGATCGACCAGTCGCTGGTGCAGTCCATCAGCAACAAGTCGCATCTGGAAAACGTGGTGCATAGCGTGATCGAGCTGGCCAAGCGCATGAACCTGACCACGGTGGCCGAGGGTATAGAAACCGAGTGCGACCAGCTGTGCCTGAACAACCGCGGCTGCGTGCTGGGGCAGGGTTATCTGTACGCCAAGCCTTTGCCGCCGGCACAGTTCGAGTCGTGGATACGCCAGCGCCGCCAGCCGGAAGGTGCCCCCGCCTGAGCGCGTGGCCGCAAAAAAAATGCCCGTCCAGGGGACGGGCCAAGCAACGCACTAGCACTCACTAAGGAGAGGCCCACCGCAAAGCGGGCCGGGAATACACACGAGGAGAAACGGGGTAAAACGGGTCATGCAGGCAGCCTGTTGCCTTGTGTCAGGCCGCCCTGGGGCTTAGAAGCGGTAAGTCAGGCCCACTTTCAGCGCGCCCACCGGGGCGGTGTCAGTGATCTCTTTATGCTTGATGTTGCCGATGCCGTCGTATTCGGCACGCAGGCTTACCTGTTTGTTCAGCTTGTAGTTGGCACCTACACCCAGGCCCATGCCGAAGGTGCTGTCCTTGCTGCCTTGCAGCGCGGCGGTGCTGCTGGTGAACTTGCTGCGGATGTGGTTGGCCGATACCTTGCCGTACACTTCAAACTGGTCGTTCACAGGGATAATGCCAAGTGCAGCGACACGAAAGGCGTCGTAGTCCAGCTTGCCCGCGCCTTTGAGTTCGGTGGCATCACCGTGGCTCAGGTAGCTGCCTTCTACCGCAAAGTTGTCATTGATGCGCTGGCCAACACCCACTTCGAACATGCCCGATGTGGCATCGTCGTTTTTCACTTTCTTGTCGCTCACGCCGGCTTTGGCGGCCGAGCCGTCTTTCAGGGTCCACTGGTTGGCGGACACGCCCAGGTTGCCGAATACATAAGTGCCGGTATCGGCTGCGAATGCGGTGGTGCCGGCAGCGGCGAAGAGGGTGGCAATAATCAGCTTTTTCATGTGAGGCTCCTGTTGGGTCATCTGTGATCTCGATGGGGCTATTGTGCCCAGCAGGAGGGCTTAACACTATGTCGCTTGCGTGCGGGGAATGTGCGGCCAACATGCCGTTGTGTGACGCTGTGTGACAGGGCCGCCGGCGCCGGGCGGCCCTAGTTGGCCGCAGGGTGCTGCGGCAGGGTAATGGCCATGCGCGCGCCGCCCAGGCTGGCCACGCCGGCGTGGGCATGGCCGCCGTGGTGCAGGGCGATCAGCCGGACAAACGACAGGCCCAGACCATGGCCGCCGGTGGCGCGGTCGCGCGAGCGGTCCAGGCGCTGGAAGGGCTCGAAAATGCGCTCGCGTTCTGCGGCCGGTATGCCGGGGCCGTCGTCTTCTACCGCAATATGCAGCTGCCCGTTGGCCAGGCTAACCGTCATGTGTACCTGGCTGCTGGCGTATTTGAACGCGTTCAGCAGCAGGTTGCGTGTGGCCACGTACATCAGCTTGCGGTCGAAGGTGGCGCTGCCGGGCTGGCAGCTCAGGCCCAGCTGCAGCGGGCCGGGGCACAGCGGCTGCATCAGGTTGATCAGGTCGTCGAACCATTCGTTCAGGTCGATGGTTTCGTATTGCAGGGCCACTTCGCCACGGTCCAGTTTGGCGTAGCTGAGGCTGATGTTCAGCAGCTCGTCCAGCTCGGTGAGGTCGCGCTCCATGCCTTCGCGGTATTGCTGGCGTTCGTCATCGTCTTCTGCCTCATCCAGCATGGACAGCCCGAAGCGCAGGCGCGCTACCGGGGTGCGCAGCTCGTGCGCTACCGCGTGCGCCAGGGCCTGGCGGGTTTCTACCTGCCGTTCCAGCGCGGTGGCCATATCGTTGATGACGCTACCCAGCGGGGCAAACAAGGGGCTGTTCAGCGCGGCGGCGCGGGCCGACAGATCGCCTTCTGCCAGCTGGTTGGCCGTGCTGCGCAGGGCAATGAGCGACTGCCAGTGCGGGCGCAGGTTCAGGTAGATCAGTAGGCCCATGGGCACGCCAAAAAAGCCGAACCACAGCAGGAACAGCCCCCATTCGGTTTGCAGGAAGTTGTGTGGTTCGGCCTCCTGGTTCAGCGGGCCGAGCTGCAGTATCTGCCGGGTGCCGGGCAGCGGCGCGTACAGCAGCTCGCTGCCGTAGTCCAGCCAGCTTTGGCCGCTGGCCAGCCGGGCGCGGGCTTCGTCGCCCAGGCTGGCGGGGATGGCGGGCAGCAGCTTGATGGGGTAGGTAAACAGCTCGTTGATGGTGGTCAGCTCGGCCGGGCGCCGTGCCGGCTGCTGAGACAGCAGCTGGCGCTGGATCATGCGCACGGTGCCGTCCATTTGCTGCTGTATGCGGTCGCGGTCGGCGCCGGATGTCAGGAAGATCAGCAGGGTGACAAAGCCCAGCAGCAGGACAAACTGCACCAGCATGGTCTGCACGAAATAGCGCGCAAACAGTGCGGCCAACGTGGCGGGGGGCTTCACTCCCAGTCGCTCCGCGAGAACAGGTAGCCTTTGCCGCGGACGGTTTTGATGCGGGTGGGGGTGTCGGGGTTGTCGCCCAGTTTTTTGCGCAGGCGCGAGATGCGGGCGTCGATGGAGCGGTCCAGGCCGTCAAAGCCGATACCGCGCAGGGCGTTCATGATGTCGTCGCGCGACAGGATCTCGCCGGCGTGGCTGGCCAGCAGCCACAGCAGGTCGAATTCGGCGGTGGTGAGCTCCAGCGTGTCGCTGCCCAGCATGGCTTCGCGCGTGGCCTGGCTGATGCTGAACTGGCCAAACACGATGCGGCCTTCTTCTGCAGCCTGGCTGGCTTCGCCTTCGCTACGGCGCAGCAGGGCACGAATGCGCGCCAGCAGGCGGCGCGGCTCTACCGGTTTGGTCAGGTAGTCGTCGGCGCCGAGCTCCAGGCCCAGGATTTCGTCTATTTCTTCGTCGCGCGCGGTCATCATCAGGATGCGGCCGTGGTAGCGCGGGCGGACATCGCGGCAGACTTCAAAGCCGTCCTTGCCCGGTAGCATCACGTCCAGTATCACCAGATCGGGGTTTTCCGCCAGGATCAGCTCGGCCGCGGTATCGCCCCGGCCATGGTGCAGCACCTCGTAGCCGTGTTTGCTCAGGTATACGCGTACCAGGTCGGCCAGGCGTTGGTCATCTTCTACTAGTAGCAGGCGTGGGGACATGCGGTGTCTCGTCTAGCGGGTTAGGGGCGATCAATGCAAAACAGCCCGCCAGGCGGGCTGTTGCGTGCGGCAGGCCGGTATCAGTAATGATACGTGATGCCACCGCTCAGGCGGGTGCCGGAGTGGGAATCTTCCTGGCCGCCGGTGCTGGATTTTACCTTGCCGGTCTGGGCCACTTCTACAAAGGCGCGCAGATCCGGTTGCAGCTGGGTTTCTACGCCCAGGCCGATAACCGGCACGGTCTTGCGGGCCTTGAAGCTGTTGGCGCCGGTGGTTTTGCTTTCTACGCGGGCCATGCCGACACGGCCGTACAGGCCCAGCTTGTCGTTCAGCGGCAGGTGGCCAATGGCACTGATGCCGACGCTGGACAGCTCGGATTCGACCTTGCTGCCGTTGCTCAGGGTGCGCTCGCTGGTGCCGTAGTTCTGGTAGTCCAGCTCCCACGACAGCTGGTCGTGGCTATAAAAACCGGCACGCAGGCCGTAGCCATTGCTGTTGTTGTCGGTTTTGGTGGTGGTAAAGCCCGGCATGCTCACGCTATGACGGCTCAGCGACAGGTTGCCGCCGATGTATTCGTCTTTGCTGCTGTCAACCGCGTAGGCCGCCAGGGGTGCCAGCAGGGCCAGCAGTAGCAGGTTCTTTTTCATCTTGATGCTCCATGCGTTGGGGTAGTGCTGCATGTTAGTGGCAAGCTGCACCGGTCGCAATATGACCTATGTATGATTGTGTGCAGCCTGTCATTTCGATAAATTTTCTCTGCCATTACAGCCAGAAGCTGCTGCGCTGGCGGTGTGCGGCCAACAGTTGCTGGAACACGCCCGGGTCTTTGGTAAAGGTAAGCTCGCCGCTGGCCGGCTGGTGGTAATCCAGCAGGCGCGATACCCAGAAGCGCAGCGCGCCAGCGCGCAGCATTACCGGCCAGGCGGCGATTTCGCTGCTGTTGAACGGGCGTACCGCCTGGTAGCCGGCGAGCAGGGCGCTGGCTAGGGCGTCGTCTATCTGGCCATCCGGCAGGCGTGCCCAGTCGTTCAGGGCAATGGCCACGTCGTACAGCAGGATGTCGTTGCAGGCGTAGTAAAAGTCGATAAAGCCGGCGATGCGGTCGCCATCCATCAGCACATTGTCTTTGAACAGGTCGGCGTGGATGACGCCCTGTGGCAAAAAGTCGAAGCGGTGGCTGGCCTGGAAGGCAATTTCGTCGCGCAGCATGGCAGCGTCGGCTGCCGGCATGGCGTCGTAAAGCGTGCTGGCAGTGTGCGCCCACCAGGCCGGGCCACGCGGGTTGGCCATGCGCAGCGGGAAGGTGCTGCCGGCCAGGTGCATTTGCGCCAGCATTTCGCCCACGGCGTGGCACTGTGCGGCATTGGGGTGGCTGACATCGCTACCTTGCAGGCAGCTCACCAGGCAGGCGGGCTTGCCGGCCAGCAGGGAGGCAAACTGGTCGTTGTGGTCGGCAATGGGCGCCGGGCAGGCTACGCCATGGCGCGACAGGTGGCTTTTGAGCTGCAGGAAGTATGGCAGCTCGGCCAGCTGCAGTACTTCGAACAGCGTCAGCACGTAGCGGCCGTGCGTGGTGGTGACAAAGTAGTTGGTATTGGTAATGCCGGCGGCAATGCCTTTGAGTTCTACCAGCTCGCCCAGCGCGTAGCGCTGTAGCCAGGCCTGCATGTCATCGTTGGAAACCGAGGTGTACACGGACATGGCGGCCTCCTAGAACGTCATCAGCACCCAGCGCGGGGTAACCTGCTGCTGGGAGGGGGAAACACGCTGCATCACGCCTTTGCCTTCTTCGTCCATCATGAAGTAGGCCGGTGCACCTTGCGGGGTCACTTTCACCATATAGACCTTGCCGTTCATCCGGTACTCTTCCACGGTGTCCGGGCCGTTCTGGTAAACGCGTACTTCCGGCTGCGGGCCGCTGAGGGTGGCCGGTGGCGGCGGAACGGTGGCGGGGGGCGTGTCGGCGTAAGCCGCGAGCGAGGCTGCCATGAGGGTAGCCAGCAAAAGGCGCTGCATGAGGGTTTCCTTGGTCCTGGGCTTGGTGGCGGGGGGCTATTGCCCCCTCTGTCAGGCCAATTCTACAGGTTTAGCAGCTGTTCGCGCTCCTCCGGCAGCGTTTCGAAGCCGCGGGTTTCGTAAAAACGGAAGATGGTTTCCACAATTTCCTGCGGGTCGTCGATCAGCTGCAGCAGGTCCAGGTCGGCCGGGTTGATCATGCCGTCGCCGGCCAGGCGTTCGCGTACCCAGTCCAGCAGGCCGCCCCAGAAGGCGCTGCCGCACAGGATGATGGGCATTTTGCGGCTTTTGCCGGTCTGGATCAGCGTGAGCGCCTCGAACATTTCGTCCAGCGTGCCAAAACCCCCCGGCATCACCACGTAGGCCAGTGCGTGTTTGACAAACATCACCTTGCGGCTGAAGAAGTGGTCGAATGTCAGGCTCAGGTCCTGGTATTCGTTGGGGCGCTGTTCGTGCGGCAGCACGATGTTCAGGCCCACCGACGGGCTCTTGCCGTAGAAGGCGCCCTTGTTGGCCGCTTCCATGATGCCGGGGCCGCCGCCGGAGATCACCGAAAAGCCGGCGTCCGAAAGGCGGCGGGCGATGTCCTCGGTGAGCTTATAATACGGGTGGTCTCGCGGGGTTCGTGCGCTGCCGAAGATGCTCACCGCCGGGGTAATGGTCTGCAGCTCTTCGGCGGATTCGACGAATTCCGACAAAATCTTCATCACGTGCCACGCTTCGCGCGCCCGGAAGCGTTGCATCATCGCGTAACGGTCGCTTGTTTGCGGTAATTTATCGTGCAAGCCCATACCTTAGCCCTTTTTGATTATGAAAACCTTGTTATTGATCGATGGCTCTTCTTATCTGTACCGCGCCTTCCACGCGATGCCCGACTTGCGTTCGCCGCAGGGGGAGCCCACCGGTGCCATCTACGGCATGGTGAACATGCTGGCCCGATTGGAAAAGGAAGTCCAATTCGATTATAGCGCCTGCATATTCGACGCCAAGGGCAAGACATTCCGCGACGACCTGTACCCCGAGTACAAAGCCAACCGCCCGTCCATGCCCAGCGAGCTGGCCGCGCAGATCGAGACCGTGCACGAGGTAGTGCGTGCCAGTGGTTGGCCGCTGCTGATGGTGGAAGGCGTAGAGGCCGACGACGTGATCGGCACGCTGGCGCGCCAGGCCGAGGCAGCCGGCATGAAGGTGATCATCTCCACCGGCGACAAGGACATGGCGCAGCTGGTGAGCCCGGCGGTGAGCCTGGTGAACACCATGACCAACGAAAACCTGGACGAAGCCGGCGTGAAGGAAAAGTTCGGCGTGCCGCCAGACTTGATCATCGACTACCTGACGCTGATCGGCGACAAAGTGGACAACGTGCCGGGCGTGGATAAATGCGGCCCGAAAACGGCGGTGAAATGGCTGGAGCAGTACGGCTCGCTGGCGGCGGTGATGGACAATGCGGCCAACGTGGGCGGCAAGGTGGGCGAAAACCTGCGCGCGGTGCTGGGCTGGCTGCCGCGCGGGCGCGAGCTGATTACCATCAAGTGCGACGTGGAGCTGTACCACGAGCTGCCGCAGGGCATGGACAACCTGCGCCACGGCAGCAAGCAGTACGCGCAGCTGGCGGTGCTGTTTGCACAGTGTGGCTTCCGCACCTTCCTGCGCGAGGTCAACGACAAGCTGGGCGGTGCGGTGGCGGCCAACCCTGCGCCCGCGCAGGCGCCCTTGCACGTGAGCGGCAGCCTGTTTGGCGACGACCTGGACAGCGTGTCGGCCATCGCCGCGGGTATCGAGCCGCAGCTGGCGCCGCCGCCGGCGGTAGCGCGCAGCTATGAAACCATCCTTACCCAGGCCCAGCTGGACGCCTGGCTGCACAAGCTGGCCACGGCCGAGGTGGTGTCGGTCGATACCGAAACCACCAGCCTGGAGCCGATGCAGGCGCGCATCGTTGGCCTGAGTTTTGCCGTGCAGGCGGGCGAGGCTGCCTACCTGCCGCTGGCGCATTGCGGGCCGGACGCGCCGCAGCAGCTGGACTTCGACGCCACGCTGGCGCAGCTCAAACCGTGGCTGGAAGACGCCAGCCGGCCCAAGCTGGGGCAGAACCTGAAGTACGACCGCCACGTGCTGGCCAACCACGGCATTACCCTGCGCGGCGTGGTGGACGATACCCTGCTGGCGTCTTACGTGATCGAAAGCCACGAGCGCCACGGCATGGACGACCTGGCGCGCCGCCACCTGGGCGAAACCACGGTGACCTACGAGGAAATCTGCGGCAAGGGCGCCAAGCAGATCGGCTTTGCTGAAGTGGCGGTAGACGTAGCGGCCAACTACGCCGCCGAAGACGCCGACATCACCCTGCGCCTGGCGCAGCACTTTGCCCCGCAGCTCGATGGCGCGCTGGGCAGTGTGTACCGCGACATGGAGCTGCCGGTGGCCGAAGTGCTGTTTGCCATGGAGCGCACCGGCGTGCTGATCGACCGCGAGCAGTTGGCCGCACAAAGCCACCAGCTGGGTAGCGAGATGCTGCAGCTGGAGCAGCAGGCTTATGCGCTGGCCGGCCAGCCGTTCAACCTGAATTCGCCCAAGCAGCTGCAGGAAATCCTGTTCGGCAAGCTGGGCATCCCCACCAAGGGCGTGCGCAAAACGCCGTCGGGGGGCTTCTCTACCGACGAAGAAGTGCTGGAAAAACTGGCGCTGGACCACCCGCTGCCCAAGCTGATTTTGCAGTACCGCGGCCTGGCCAAGCTTAAGTCCACCTACACCGACAAGCTGCCGACGCTGATTAATCCACAGACCGGCCGCGTGCACACCACTTATTCACAGGCAGTGGCCATTACCGGGCGCCTGGCCAGCAGCGAGCCTAACCTGCAGAACATTCCGGTGCGCACCGCCGAAGGCCGCCGCGTGCGCGAGGCTTTCATCGCCCAGCCGGGTTTTGTCATTGTCAGCGCCGACTATTCGCAGATCGAGCTGCGCATCATGGCGCATCTGTCCAGCGACGAGGGCATGCTGGCCGCCTTTGCCAGTGGCGAGGATATTCACAAGGCCACCGCCGCCGAGGTGTTCAGCACACCGCTGGCCGAGGTCAGCACCGAGCAGCGCCGCGCCGCCAAAGCCATCAACTTTGGCCTGATTTACGGCATGGGCAAATACGGCCTGGCCTCGCAGCTGGGCATCAGCAACGACGCGGCGCAGGTGTATATCGACAGCTATTTCCGCAAATACCCCGGCGTGGCCGACTACATGCAGCGCACCCGCGAGCAGGCGGCCGAGCAGGGCTATGTGGAGACGGTATTCGGCCGCCGCCTGTACCTGCCGGATATCCGCGCCGGCAACCAGGCACGCCGCGCCGGTGCCGAGCGCGCCGCCATTAACGCGCCGATGCAGGGCACCGCCGCCGACCTGATCAAGCTGGCCATGATTGCGGTGCAGGGCTGGCTGCTGCAGGACGGCCTGCGCAGCCGCCTGATCATGCAGGTACACGATGAACTGGTGCTGGAAGTGGCGCAGGACGAGCTGGAGGTGGTACGCAGCCGCCTGCCGCAGCTGATGGCGGGTGTGGCGGCGCTGAAGGTGCCGCTACTGGCCGAGGTGGGCGTGGGCGACAGCTGGGAGGCGGCGCACTAAGCCGTACTTGCCTGAAAGGTTGGCCGCAGTGGCCAGCGCAAGGCCGCCCGGCGGGCGGCCTTGCTACCCCGATACCGCACCCTGGTTGCCCCGCAGCCAGGGTTTTTCTTTGCCTGCTGGCGGCGCCTTTGGCCGTGGCCGCCCGCGCTGATGGCCACCGCATCGTGCAGGCCGCTGCCATGGTTGGCCGCAGCAGTGCCGGGTGCTGCGCTATAAAGCAGTAAGTCTGTTTATCGAAGCCGGCGCTTGTCATGATCGATGTCCATATTCTGCCCATTGCCCTCACCATCATTCTGGTGGGCTGGAGCAGCTGGCGCTTTGCCGCCAGCCAGGCCGAGCTGGTGCGCGAGCGGCGTATCTGGCTGCAGGGTTGCCTGTGCATTGCCTGCGGCCTGGTGGTAGAGGCGCAGCCGGTACTGCACTGGCGCTGGCTGGACGCGCTGAGCATGGTTTTCTTGCTGGGTGGCTATCAGCAGTTTGCGCTGGTGTTGGCCTGCCTGCAGCGGCGTCGGTGTTGGTACGTGGCAGATGCTGCGTTGTGTCTGCTGACCCTGCTGGCCAATACCGCCTTGCTGCCGCTGCAGTGGGCTGCCATGTGGAATGCCTTGGCACTGGGCGCGGTGTTTGTACGCCTGTCGTGGTTGCATTGGCAGATCGAGCAGCATATCCGCCCCGGCTACCCTATCCTGACCACGCTGTACGCGCTGGGCGCCATAACGTTTGCCCTGCGCCTGGTCGTGCTGGGCTGGCAGGCTGACAGCATGCTGTTGCTGGATATGTCCGACCCGTTGCTGTACCTGTTTGTATCGACTGCCACCATCTATGGCAGCTTCGGTTTTCTGATGGTGATCTTGCGGCAGCGTACCCAGCACCTGGTGCGCGAAACCCTGCAAGACAGCCTGACCGGTGCGCTGAACCGCCGTGGCCTGGACGAGGCGCTGCAGCAGCTGCGCCAGGCGGTGCCGCCGTTCCGGCGCGTGGCAATGGCCATGCTGGATGTGGACCACTTCAAGCAGGTAAACGACCGCTACGGCCACGCTGCCGGGGATGAGGTGTTGCGCCAGCTGGCGCAGTTTTGCCGGCAGTCATTGCGCGAGCAGGATGTGTTTGCCCGCTACGGTGGCGAGGAGTTCTGTGTGCTGCTACCCGGTGCCGGCCCGGCAGATGCACTGCGCAAGCTCGATGCCCTGCGCGAGCAGTTTGCCCGGCTGCCGGTACTGGCCGCCGGGCACGCCTTACATTGTACGTTTTCGGCGGGTCTGGTGTCTTGGGAAGACACCAAGGCAAACCCCGACCAATATTTGCAGCAGGCGGATGATTTGCTCTACCAGGCCAAGCGTGCCGGGCGTAATTGTGTTGTGGCGGTGGGGGCGGTGGGCGATTAGGGCTGCTGGGCAATATGTACGCGGTTGCGGCCAGCGTTTTTGGCTTCGTAGAGCGCTTTGTCTGCCTGGCGCATCATGTCACCCAGCGCCTGGCCGGGTGCGCAGCGGGCCAGCCCGATGCTGACGGTGAGCGGGATGCTTTGGCCGTGGCTCAGTACCGGGGTTTGCGCCACCAGGTTGCAAATGCGCTGTGCGGCGCTCATGGCATCTTCTGCGCTGGTGTCGGTAAGCAGGGCGGCAAACTCTTCGCCGCCCATGCGGCAGACCAGATCTTGCGCGCGCAGGCTGTCTTGCAGGATGCGGGCAAACGAGCGCAGTGCATCGTCGCCGGCGGCATGGCCGTAGCGGTCGTTGACCTGTTTGAAATGGTCCAGGTCAAACATCAGCATGCACAGTGGTTTGGGTAGCAGCAGGGTGTTATCACACGCTTCCTCGGCCAGGGTCATGAAATGGCGGCGGTTGTACAGCCCGGTCAAGGCATCTTGCGTGGCCAGCTGGAACAGCTGGCTGGCGCGGCGCTCTTGCTGGATGGCAATGGCCATCAGGTGCGAGGTGCGCAGGGTAATGTATTCGCTATGGTTGTCCGGGGCGCAGGGGTGGGCAAAGTAGATGGCAAAGGTGCCCAGTACGCTGCCATCGTGCGCATTGATGGGGTAGGACCAACAGCTGCGTAGCTGATGGCTGCTGGCCAGCGCTGCGTAGTCTGCCCAGTAGGGGTGCTGCTGGATGTTGGTCACGATAACCGCCTCGCCGGTAAAGGCCGCCGTGCCGCACGAGCCTACGCTGGCGCCTATGGTGACACCGTCAATTTGTGTCTTGTATTCGTCTGGCAGGCTGGGGCCGGCTGCCACGTGCAGGTGGGTGCCTTCATCGTCCAGCAGCATGATGGAGCACATCGAGCCTTCAATTTGCGACTCGATCATATGGCAGGTCCACACCATGACTTCTTTCATGGGGCGGTTGTTGGCAATCATTTCCAGTAGGCGGTTTTCGTCGGCCTGCCAGAGCCGCATGGCGTGTTCTTCGCTGATATCGCGGTCGATGCACAGCAGCGATTGCACCTGGCCGTGCTCGTCGGTTTCGGGAAACAGCCGCGATTCAAAAACGTAGTGTTTGTCGTGGTGGTTCAGCTGGTTTTCAAAGATCACCGGTTTGCCGCTGGCTAGCACCTGGCTGCTGGCATGGCGAAACGCGTCGCACACGTGTGCCGGCAAACCACGCTCTTCTATGCCCAGACCAACGTGCAAGGCTGGCGGTATGGGCGAGTAGCGGCCCAGGGCGCTATTGGCATACAGGCAGACCAGCTGCGGGTTATAGCGGCTGATGATGTCGGGCGAGTTTTCTATCAGGTTGCGGAAGGTTTGCCGGTCTTCGCGAATGCTCAGCATGGTGCCATCCGGCAGCGGGGTCAGCAGCCAGTCCAGCAGCTGGCCGGCATAAAGCTGCTGGCTGGCGTGTGCCTGGCCGGCCAGCAATGCAGGCTGCATTTCCGCCGGTAGCAGGCTGGTAGGCAGGGCTTGGCCGCATTGCAGTGGTTCGCAATGCAATAGCTGATAAAAGCGCGCAGTAGCAAAGCGCACGCAGTGCGTTTCATCCAGTAGCAGGTAGCCACCCGGCAGGGCGCTGAGGGCTGTTTCCAGTGTAGCAATGGCCGGCACATTGTTCTCCATGGCTGGGCGCGCACGGACAGACCGTGCTTACTCTGGATTGTAGCGATAAAAGGCGCGGTGTCATGAAATGCATGCTAGATCATGCCTTTTTCATGATTTGCCTGGGCTTATCTGTGGTGTGGCGGTCGCCAAGCGTGGCGCTGCGGGTTATGCTCGAGCGCATTCTGGCAGGAGGCAATGTGGAGTACTTTCCGATTTTCATGCGCTTGCAGGGCGAGTCCTGCTTGCTGGTAGGCGGGGGCGAAGTAGGCCTGCGCAAGGCGCGGCTGCTACTGTCTGCAGGCGCGCGCCTTACCGTGGTGTCGCCCGAGCTGGCACCGGAGCTGGCACAGATGGCTGCGCGCGGCGAGGTGGTGCATATTGCGGCCAACTTCGAACCGGCACATATCGACCGCTACAAGCTGGTGGTGGCCGCCACCGACGTGCGTGCAGTAAACCGTGTGGTGTCGGATACCGCGCAGGCGCTGGGCATTCCGGTGAACGTGGTGGACGACCCGGAGCTGTCCAGCTACATCACGCCCGCCATTGTTGACCGCTCCCCGCTGGTGATTGCGGTATCTACCGGCGGCGGTGTGCCGGTGCTGGCGCGCCTGGTGCGTGCCCGGCTGGAAAGCATGATCCCGGCCGGGTTCGGCCGCCTGGCGCGTTTTGCCACGGGTTTTCGCGAGCAGGTGAAGGCGCGCTTCAGTAATGTGGAAGAGCGCCGTGCGTTCTGGGAAGCCGTGCTGGAGGGCCCCCTGGCCGAGCAGGTAATGAATGGCAATGAAACCGCCGCGCGTGAAGACATGCAGCGCAGGTTGGCCGCAGCGGATGCGGCGCCGGCAGGTGCGGTGTATCTGGTAGGGGCCGGGCCGGGCAACCCGGATCTGCTGACCTTTCGTGCCCTGCGGCTGATGCAGCAGGCCGATGTGGTGTTGTACGACAACCTGGTGGCGCCCGAGCTGCTGGAGCTGGTACGCCGCGATGCCGAGCGCGTGTTTGTGGGTAAACAGCGCGCCAACCACACCTTGCCGCAGGAAGACATCAACGCTCTGCTGGTGCGCCTGGCGCAGGAAGGCAAGCGCGTGTTGCGCCTGAAAGGCGGCGACCCGTTTACCTTTGGCCGTGGCGGCGAAGAAATTGCCCTGCTGGCGGCGCACCACATACCGTTTGAAGTGGTGCCGGGTATTACCTCTGCCAGTGGCGCTGCAGCCTACGCCGGCATCCCGCTGACGCACCGCGACCATGCCCAGTCGGTGACCTTTGTCACAGGTCATAAAAAGGACGGTAGCATTACGCTAGACTGGCCCGCCCTGACGCGTAGCGGGCAAACGGTGGTGGTTTACATGGGCTTGGCCATGGCGGAGGAACTCTGCCAGGCATTCATTAGTCATGGCAAAGCCGCCAGCACACCGGCGGCTGTAGTGGAGCAAGCCACGACACCCCGGCAAAGAACCGTGCTGGGGACACTGGAAACCTTGCCTGCCTTGATTCGTGCGAATAGTATCAGCTCACCTGCATTGATTATCGTGGGTGAGGTAGTGTCGCTGGCACCGCAGCTGGGCTGGTATCGTAGCTCGGTAGACGGGGCCTGAGGGCACGGCCTCCAGGGGCTGCCCGCCGGGCAGTGTTTGACGTGTTGGCAATAGCCGGCATGCGCCGGGGTGAAGAATATGGTTGGTGTACTACTAATTTCGCATGGCAATCTGGGCTTGAGCCTGGCCGACTGTGCCCGTCATGTGCTGGGCCGCGTGCCGGACAACCTGGCCATCATGGGGGTGGAAAAGCACGACGACCCCGAGGCCAAGCGCCAGGAAGCCCAGGAGCTGATTGCCCGGCTGGAACAAGGGGATGGCGTGGTGGTGCTAACCGATATGGTAGGTGGCACGCCCGCTAATATTACCGGCCGCCTGGTGCAGGCGGGCCGGGTGGAAGCCGTGGCGGGGGTAAACCTGCCCATGCTGGTGCGGGCGCTGAGTTATAGCAGCCAGCCATTGGAAATCGTGGTCAGCAAGGCCATTACCGGGGGCCTGGAAGGGGTCTTCTATATGCTTCCGGAGGGAAAAAATGCAAAAACAGCAAATTGAAATCATCAATAAATTGGGCCTGCACGCACGTGCTTCCAGCAAATTTACCCAGATATCCAGCCGCTTCAAGGCCGAAGTCTGGATTGCGCGCAACGGCCGCCGTGTAAACGGCAAAAGCATCATGGGCGTGATGATGCTGGCAGCAGCCAAAGGTGCCACGGTAGAGCTGGAAACCAATGGCGAAGACGAAGAGCAGGCTATGGCGGCGTTGGTCGAGCTGATCAACAACCGCTTCGACGAGGCGGAATAAACGCCCGCGATAATAAACAGGCAGGGGAGTAGACATGAGTATCGTGCTGCACGGTGTACCGATCGGTGGCGGCGTCGCCATCGGGCGGGCGCATTTGTTATCGCAAAGCATGGACGACGTGGTGCATCTGGCGCTGGAAGACAGCGAGATCGCCGCCGAGCAGCAGCGTTTCGATAGCGCCGTGCGCGATACCCGCAAGCAGCTGGAGCTGCTGTGGGGCAGCATCCCCGAAAATGCCCCGGCCGAGCTGGGCGCATTTTTGTCCCTGCATATCATGTTGCTGTCCGATGTCACCATCTCGCGCGACCCGCGCGACCTGATAGACAGCCAGCGCTGCAATGCCGAATGGGCGCTGAAGCTGCAGTGCGACACCCTGGTAGAGCAGTTTGACGCCATCGAGGAGGACTACCTGCGCGAGCGCAAGCACGATGTGCTGCAGGTAGTGGAGCGCATCTTCAAGAACCTGGCCGGCCACAGCACCGACTTGCAGTTTGTCGAAGACATGGACGAAGACGCCATTCTGGTGGCGCACGACCTGTCGCCGGCCGATATGGTGTATTTCAAGGATTCCAGCGTCGCCGCGTTTGTGACCGACGTGGGCGGCGCCACCAGCCACACCGCCATTCTGGGCCGCAGCCTGGACCTGCCGTCGGTGATCGCGCTGCACCACGCGCGCGAGCTCATTCGCGAGGACGAGCTGATCGTGGTGGATGGCCAGCAAGGTGTGCTGATCATCAACCCGGAAGAAAGCGTGTTGGCCGAATACCGCCGCCGCCAGCGTAACTGGATAGAAGCACGGCGCAAGCTGTCCAGCATCCGCAAGACCGACGCGCTGACCCAGGACGGCACCCCCATCGAGCTGCTGGCCAATATCGAGCTGCCGCAGGATGCGGCCAACGTCCTGGAGTCTGGCGCCGTCGGGGTAGGGCTGTTCCGCAGCGAGTTCCTGTTTCTGGGGCGCGACAGCCTGCCGTCGGAAGACGAACAGTTTGCCGCCTACCGCGAGGTAGCCGAGGCTACCCGTGGTGCTCCGGTTACCGTCCGCACCATGGACCTGGGCGCAGACAAGAACCCGCGCTGGCTCAACCACGGCGCTGCCGAAAACCCGGCACTGGGCCTGACCGGGGTGCGGCTGTGCCTGGCCGAGCCGCTGATGTTCCGTGCCCAGCTGCGTGCGCTGCTGCGCGCTACTGTGTACGGCAAGATCCGTATCCTGTTTCCCATGATCAACGGCCTGGGCGAGCTGAAACAGGCGCTGGCGCAGCTGGAGTACGCCAAGAAAGAGCTGCGCGAAGAAAACATCCCCTTTGCCGATAAGGTCGAAGTGGGCGCCATGATCGAGATCCCGTCTGCCGCCTTGGTGGCGGGCAGCTTTGTCAAATACGTGGACTTCCTGTCTATCGGTACCAACGATCTGATCCAGTACACGCTGGCGGTAGACCGTAACGACGACTCGGTTAGCCACCTGTACGACCCGGTGCACCCGGCAGTATTGAAGCTGATTTCCCACACCATCAAGACCGCTACCAAAGCCGGCGTGCAGGTGTCGGTGTGCGGCGAGATGGCGGGCGACGAGCGCCTGACCCGCCTGCTGCTGGGCATGGGGCTGCGCCGCTTCTCCATGCACCCGGCCAACCTGCTGGCTGTGAAACAGAATGTGCTCAACAGCGATCTGGATACCCTGGCCCCGCAGGTCGCGCGTATCCTGCGCAGCGAAGACCCTGATAGAATCGCTGACTTGTTGACACAACTGAATGCCGGGCCGGACGCCTGATCCGGCTTTTTTCTTTTCATGCTCATAGACGCCATCGATCTGACTGCCGTGCGCCGCGTATTGCTGATCAAGCTACGCCACCACGGCGACGTGCTATTGTCCTCGCCGGTTTTGTCGGCGCTGAAAACGCACGCCCCGCACGCCGAGATAGACGCGCTGGTGTACCACGACACGCGCGAGATGCTGTCTGGTCACCCGGCTTTGTCGCAGCTGCACACCATAGACCGGCAGTGGAAAAAGCATGGCCCGCTGGGCCAGCTGCGGGCCGAGTGGCAGCTGCTGTCGGCGCTGAAAGCCCGTCAGTACGACCTGGTGATCACCCTGACCGAGCATAACCGTGGTGCCTGGCTGGTGCGCCTGCTCAAGCCGCGCTGGTCGGTAGGGCCGCACGGCCCGTATGGGCGCTTCTTCAAAAAAACCTTTACCCACCGCTACCTGCAGGTGCCGGGTAACCGCCGCCACACCGTGGAAATCCACCTGGATGCGCTGCGCCGTATCGGTATCTATCCCGCGCCAGACGCCCGCCGCCTCACGCTACTGCCCGGTGCCGACGCCGAGGCTAGCCTGGCCGCCAAGTTGGCCGCATCGGGCTTGGCTCCTGGCGGTTACGTGCTGGTTCATCCCACCTCGCGCTGGCTGTTCAAAAGCTGGCCGGCAGACAAAATGGCCGAGCTGATCAACCAGCTTACCGCCCGTGGCGAGCAGATCTTGCTGACGGCGGCCCCCAGCGCAGACGAAATGGCCATGCTGGCTGACATTACCGCGCGTTTGCAGCGGCCGGTTGTCAGCCTGGCAGGCCAGCTCAGCCTGAAAGAGCTGGCTGCCGCCATTGCCTCGGCGCGTTTGTACATTGGCGTGGACTCTGTCCCCATGCATATTGCCGCCGCGGTGCAAACGCCCTGCGTGGCCTTGTTTGGCCCGTCCGGCGATATCGAATGGGGCCCGTGGCAGGTCGCACACCGCGTGGTAGCGGCCAACATGGCCTGCCGCCCCTGTGGCAACGCCGGTTGCGGGGGCAGCTGGCGCAGCGAGTGCCTGGAAAAAATCAGCGTACAGCAGGTGTTGGCCGCGGTAGATAGCCTGCAAGAGGAGCTGGCATGAAGCGTATTGCCATCATCCGCCAGAAATTCAACCCCGCCGGTGGTGCCGAGCGCGTGGTGAGCGCCATCCTGCGCCAGCTACAGGGGCATGCTGCGCTGCATACCTTGTTGATAAACCGGAAATGGGAAGCGGTGCCGGGTATCGAGGCGCATAGCGTCAACCCGTTTTATCTGGGCAGTGTGTGGCGGGACTGGGGCTTTGCCCGCGCTGCGCGCCGCTTGTGGCAGGCGCTGGACGCGGCACTGGTGTTATCGCACGAGCGCATTCCCGGCTGCCATGTGTACCGCGCCGATGATGGCGTGCACGCAGCCTGGCTCGCGGTGCGCCGCCAGCGTGGCGGCATGGTTGCCCGTGTGGCGATGGCGCTGAACCCTTACCACCACTACATGCTGGCCATGGAACAGCGCATGTACCGCGACCCGGCGTTTCGCGGCGTGGTGTGTATCTCCGAGATGGTCAAGCGCGACGTGATGCAGTACACCGGCCTGCCGGCCGAGCGTTGCCACGTTATCTACAACGGCATCGACAGCGCGTTTTTCAACCCGCAGGATGCCCGCACCCAGCGCGATACCCTGCGCCAGCAATACGGTGTCAGCGCCGACGCACCGGTGTTGCTCTATGTCGGCTCCGGTTTCGAGCGCAAAGGCCTGGCGCAAGCCCTGCGCGCCATCGTGCCGCACCCCGAGGTGCAGCTGGTGGTGGTGGGCAGCGACAAGAAAAGCCGGCATTACCAGGCGTTAGCCCAGCAGCTGGGCGTGGCGGCGCGTGTGCATTTTGCCGGCGCCCAGCGCGATGTCCGCAGCTACTACGGCATGGCCGATGGCTTCATCCTGCCTTCCATCTACGAGCCATTTGGCCTGGTGGTGGCCGAGGCCATGGCCTGCGGCCTGACGGTGCTTACCAGCACGCGTTGCGGTGGTGGCGAGCTGCTGCAGCCGGGGCAAACCGGCTGGCTGGCCGCACCGGATGCCACGGCCGAATGGCAGCACAATGTAGGCCAATGGTTGGCCGCACGCGCCAGCTGGCCGCAGATGGGTGCACAAGCGCGCCAGGCCGTGCTGCCTTATACCGAGCAGCGCATGGTAGGGCAGATGCTGGCCTTGTTCGCCCGGCTGCTGCCCGACGCGGAGGGCCTGGCATGAAAGGTCGCTTTCCTGGCCGTGTGCTGATTTTTGCTACCTTGTTGTTCCGTTTGCCGTGGCAATGGCTGCGGCGCAAACCGCAGCCGCACACCGTGCAGCGCATTCTGGTGTTGCACCAGTTTTTGCTGGGCGACGCGCTGATGGCTACCAGCTTGCTGGCCAAGCTGCGCGAGCGTTTCCCCCAGGCGGACATCGTGCTGGCCTGCCCGCCACTGCAAGCCGGCCTGTACGACAGCCGCCCCTACGGTGTGCGTGCCATCCCGTGGCACCCGCGTGACTTTGCCAGCATCCGCCGCCTGTTTGCCCTGCCACGTGTTGATATGGTGTACCTGATGGGAGAGAACCGCCTGAGCTACCTGGCCCGCGCCATCGGTGCGCGTTGGATTGTGGGCTTTGACGGCGAGATACCGCATTACAAAAACTGGCTGGTGGATGAGCGCATCCCCTACGCGGATGAGCCGGAAGCGTGGACGGATACCGCCGCCAGGCTGGTAGACGGCCCGGCACCCCAGCCATTCGACCTGGCGCATTGGCCGCTGGGTGAGCAAAGCCTGCCAGCCCTGCCCGCACGCTATGTGGTGCTGCACGTGGGGGCCAGCTCCCCCACGCGCTATTGGCCTAGCGAATACTGGCAAAGCCTGGCGACATCGTTGCGCGAGCGGGGTTTGGCGGTGGTCTGGTCCGGTGGGCCGGGCGAGGATCACCTTATCGAGGGGGTGGCCCCGCTGCCGCAAGATAAGGTTATTTCTGGCACGCTTTCCTTGCCGCAACTGCGTGCGGTGTTGGCCGCAGCCCAGGCCTGCGTGTGCCCTGATACGGGTATTGCCCACCTGGCCAAGATTGCGGGCGTGCCATTGGTGATGCTGTTTGGCCCGGGCAGTGAAACGCTGTTTGGTGCCAGCCATTTCTTTAGCCGGTACACCTGTGTCGGTGCCGGCCCGGCCCTGTTTCCTTGCCGTTTTCAGCGTAGCGTGCACCATCGCCCGGTGGACTGGGCGCTACGTTGCTTCCGGCCTGCCGGCGAGCAGCCAGGTGGCTGCAAGCAGGTGCAATGTATGGCGGCGGTAAGGCCTGAGGCGGTGTTTCAATCTATTCTGACTGCAGGAATCATCACATGAAGGCGCTTGCCATATGGCGTCAGCCGGGTTATTGGGCGGTTCTGCTGGCCATAATCTTTCTGACCGTATCCAATATTTCCCATACGATCGCACTGCGTTACGTGCTGCTGACTGTTTTTCTGGTGTGGGCTTTTGTCGAGAGACAGGTACTAGTGCGTACGCTATCCAGTTGGCAGGTACCAACCTTGCTGTTGGGGAGCTTTCTGCTGTATGCCCTGCTACACAGTGTGGTGCTATCCGGCTGGATGGCCACATCGTTGGCCGAATGGCGTAGTCAGCTACTGATGGGGGGGCTGTGGTTTATTGCTGGAACAGTACTGTTTAGCCGCCAACGCCCTTTGTCCATCATGGATTGCGTAGTGACTGCAGGGCTTTTGCTGGTGGCGGCGGAAGTGTTCATGGCGATGCGCTATTACTACCTGCACGGCTCGTGGCTTTACATGGATGTATTCACTACGGCGACCAAGCTTGAGTTCACGTTTTTTGTGAACTTTGCCATGGCATTTGTGGCCGTGCTTGCCGGTTTTGGTAAGGGTAAGACTCGTTTCCCGCTGTGGTACCTGCTGGCAATTGGTGCCTTGATGTTTTTTGCCAGCTTCCACGCTGGCGCGCGCAATGGCTTGATCGGCCTGAGCTACTTGGTGCTGTCATTTACCTTCATTTATGTACTGACACATCGTCAGCAGCTATCTCGAGCACGGCTCGTGGTTTTGTTGTTGGTAGTGAGCATCGGGATGGTCGGTTTTGTATCCAAAGCTATCCAGAAAGATGCCCGTAATCAGATTTTTGTGCAGTCCGTTACGATGGGTTGGCAGGATCGCGATGGCTTGGGATGGCTGCGTATGGCGCCTTTCCCGTTGCTTGAAGATGGTCGGGCGGTAGATAGCTCTGCTTATGAACGTGTGGCGTGGATTCGTGCCGGTCTGGATCTGGTGGCTGAACGGCCTATGGGATACGGTTATGACAGGAGAGCATTTAGCCAGGCGCTGTTTTCTGTGGGTAAACCCAACCAGATTGGCCATAGCCATAGCGGTTTTATCGATATGGTGGTGGGGCTAGGCGTACCGGGTGTCCTGCTATGGTTATCCTTCTGCGTGAGTCTGATTGTGATCGGTTTGAAGGCTTTTGTTCTGCGTCGTGATGCTGCTGGCTTGGCATTGATGCTGGTAACTTGTGGCTTTCTTGGGCGCATGGTGCTGGAGAGTGTCAGTAAAGATCATATGCTGCATATTTTCCTGTTTACCGTAGCGGCACTGCTTGCACAGATTTATCAGGGTCAGACTGGTAAGTCACATGTCTAGTCACGTTCTTTTCACCGAATCCTCCCCCAATGTCGGCGGGCAGGAACTGCAGCTGATGCAGCAAATGCGCCAGCTGGCCTTGCTGGGCTACCAGCCGGTGCTGGCTTGCCGGCCTGGCAGCCGGGTGGCTGCTGTGGCGCAAGAGCAGGGTTTGCAGGTACTGCCGGTGCGTTTCCGTAACAGCGTGCATTTGCCATCCATTGCCATTCTGCGGCGCTGGATCGCCACGTATCAGCCTCGGCTGGCCATTTGCCATAGCGGGCACGACAGCAACAACCTGGCCATGGCGGCGCGCCTGGTGCGCCATCGCCCTTTCCTGCTGCGCTCGCGTACCTATCAGCCGGGCAAGGCCTCGGCGTGGTCGTATAACCAGCTGGTGGATGCCACCATGCTGCCCAGCCAGTATCTGCGCGATGCCCTGCTGCAGAACCCGGCTATCCGGGCTGAACGCTTGCACGTGGTGTACCCGGGTATCGACTTTGAGCGTATCGACCGCGATGCCCGCGCCGATTTGCCCCTGCCCGTGCAGCAGTGGCTGCACGAACACCCCGGCCCGCTGCTGGTGCAGGCGGCCATGCTGCGCGGCGAAAAGGGCCACCAGACGATCTTGCAGGCCATGGTCTTGCTGCGGGCACGTTGGCCGCACCTGCGCTATGTCATTGCGGGTGAAGGCCCGGAGCTTGCGCATTTGCAGTCAGAAATCACCCGTCTTGGCCTGGCAGACAATGTCTTGTTAGCCGGGATGGTGCAGCCGGTGGCGGCCTTGCTGGCCAGGGCCGACCTGGTGCTGATGCCGTCCAGCTACGAGCCCCTGGGCATGTCGCAGATCGAAGCGCTGGGCCTGGGCGTGCCCGTACTGGCCAGCCGTACCGGCGGTATTCCCGAAACCATTACCGACGGGCAAACCGGCTGCTTGCTGCCGCCGGGTGAGGTGCAGGCCTGGGCCGGCGCCATTGACCATGCCTTATTGCACCCCGACAAGATGCAAAGCCTGGCCCAGGCAGGTTGCCAGGACGTGCGCCACCGCTTTTCACCCCATACCAATACTGCCCGCCTGCTGGCGCTGGCAGGGTTGGCCGCTACTGCCGTGAAGTGACCATGAACGACTCATTCAAACATAGCTGGCGGGTGTATCGCCGGCTGCTCGCCTACATCCAGCGTTACTGGAAAGTACTGATCCTGTCGTTGGTTTCCATGACCATCGCCGCGTTGACCGAGGCGGCGTTTGCCCGCCTGCTCAAACCGCTGATCGATGGCGGCTTTGTCAGCAAAGACCCGGACACCATCCGCTGGGTGCCGCTGGCCATCATCGGTGTATTCATGCTGCGTGGCCTCACCAGCTTTATCAATGAATACACGGCCAGCTGGCTGACTGGCCGCCTGGTGCAGACCCTGCGTGAGGAGATGTTTGCCAAGCTTTTGCGCCTGCCGGTGAGCTTTTACGACGAAAGCCAGTCCGGGCGGCTGATTTCGCGTATTGCCAACGACGTGAACCAGGTGACCGAGGCGGGTTTCAATGTGATCACCGTGGCGGTAAAAGACGGCGTCACCACGCTGGGTTTGCTGGCATTGCTGCTGTATACCGATTGGCAGCTCACGCTGATCTGCTTTGTGGTGATGCCTGCCGTTACCGCCTGCATGCATTTTGTCGGCAAGCGCCTGCGTGGCCTGGCGCGGGAAAACCAGCTGCGTATGGCCCAGATGACCCAGGTGGTGAGCGAGAGCATCGATTGCCAGAAAGTGGTCAAGATCTACGGTGGCGAAAGCTACGAGATCGGCCGCTTTCACGAGGCCGCCGATGCGCTGCGCCGTAATCAGGTCAAGCAAAGCGCGGCCAGCTCGGCCAATACGGGTGTGACCCAGCTGATGATTGCCTGCGCGCTGGCTGCCATCCTGTATTTCGCCGCGCTGCGTGCACAGCATGGTGATTTCAGTGCGGGCGACTTCATGTCTTTCCTTACGGCCATGATGCTGCTGTTCGCGCCGATCAAGCGCATCACCGGTATCTCGCAGGCGCTGCAGCGTGGTCTGGCTGCCGCCGAGACCATTTTCCAGTTTCTGGATGAGCCGGAAGAGAAAAACACCGGTGCGGCCATGTTGCACAAGACCCGTGGCGAACTGGAGATCGTTAACCTGTCGTTTAGCTACCCGGGGGTAGAGAAGCGCGCCTTGCAGCAGATCAATCTGGCCATTCGTGCCGGTGAAACTGTCGCATTGGTGGGCTCGTCCGGCTCGGGCAAAACCACGCTGGCTAGCCTGGTGCCGCGTTTTTACGAGCCAGAAAGCGGCCAGCTGTTGCTGGATGGCAAGCCACTGGCAGACTACGCTCTGCCGGCGCTGCGTCAGCAGATAGCACTGGTGAGCCAGGACGTGGTGCTGTTTAACGATACCGTGGCGGCCAACATTGCCTACGGTGCCTTGAATCAGGTAAGCCGCGAGCAGGTTATCGAGGCGGCGCGTGCGGCCAACGCGCTGGACTTTATCGAGGCGCTACCACAAGGCTTTGATACCGAAATCGGTGAAAACGGCACCCGTCTGTCGGGTGGACAGCGCCAGCGTCTGGCCATTGCACGTGCCCTGTTAAAAAATGCACCGTTACTGATTCTGGATGAGGCGACTTCTGCACTGGATACCGAGTCCGAGCGCCTGGTGCAGGCGGCACTGGATAACCTGATGAAGAACCGCACCACGCTGGTGATTGCGCATCGTCTGTCTACGATTGAGCAAGCCGACCGTATCGTGGTGATGCATCAGGGCGAGATCGTCGAGACCGGTACCCATCAATCGCTGCTGGCAGCCGAAGGTTTTTACGCCAGGCTACACAGCATGCAATTTACGGAATAGCCGATACTGGGCAGACCAAACCGCAGCCGGGTGCTGCGGTTTTTTATTTTGGGCATGGATTATTGAATAGTCGGTGCTGCTTGAACCACTTTCATGAATAGATACAGTCGGTGTACCGCTGCTGAAAAATACATTGACATGGATAAAAGTGCTTTCCTAAGCTGCCACATCTCATTCATCCTGCATCACAGCCACACTTGTGCTGCCGGGTTGGCGCGGGGGGGAAGATGTCTCGGACACAACACGGAATAGGCTTGCTGGAGCTACTGCTGGTGATGGCCTTGCTGCTATTGCTATGGACTTGGTCGGCCGCCCCGTATGCGCGTTTCCAGGAGCAGCAAGCCGTCGATACGCAGCTATCGCGCATTGCATCCGGCTTGATGCGGGTGCGCAGCGAAGCGATTACCCGCAATGCCTCGGTGCATATCTGCATCGGCAATTTGAAATCAAACCTGGATATCCAGGGCTGCCAGCAAGTCGCTATGGAAGCAAATGGCTACCCTTTGTCCGAGGGCATCCTGTTCTTCATCGATAGTGCTGGCGGCAGGCCGGGCTTGTACGACAGCAAGGAAGCCATGGATGTACTGACGTTACCGCCTGGTATGCGCCTGCAGTTGTTCAGCAGCGTCCCCAGCTACCGTATACAGCCCAGCGGCGTGCTGTCTGCCCATGGTGGCGTCAGCTATACCGCTCGTGGCCTGGGGAGTGGTTTGTGCCGGCGTTTGCAGGTCAGTGCGACGGGCTTTCGCAAGCTGAGTGACTGCTGATGGCCAGCCGCGGCTTTACGCTGCTGGAGATGATGGTGGCACTGGCGATCGCCACCATTCTGACCATGTTGGCCGCATGGCGTTATCAGGCCGAGCAAGAGCGTGCAGCCCAGGCTGCCGTGGCAGCACTACTTCACCACAATGCCGTGTTCATGGAGCAATACTACAGCCAGCATGGCCGTTACAAAGAAACGGCGGCAAGCTGGCCTGGTTTGCCGCATACGCAGTACCCGGCACAGGGTACTGCGCGTTATAGGTTGGCTTTTGCTTCTGCCGCACGCAATACAGACAATGGCTATTTTGTCTTGCGGGCCACAGCGGAGGATGAGCAGCTGGGCTATGTCGAGCTGACGCAGACCGGCATCATGAAATACTGCGTACCCGATGGCAGCAAAGAACGCTGCCGTTTGGCCTAGCTCAGGCCTGGTACATGAACAGGGGTTCGTAAGGGGCCAGCTCCTGCCCTGCAGTACAGATGGTATGCCAGGATGGTTGGCCGGAAAGCTGAGGGGCCAGCTCTCTTGCCAGCTTGCAATAGCCTGGAATGTCACGCAGGTAGGCTAGTGTCTGCAGTAGCAGCATCTTGGCCTCCAGGTTATCCGGCTCGCAGCGCAATGTATGGCTTAGCACCTGAAATGCTTCGCGGCGCTTACCGTAGGCCAGGAAAACTTCGGCTTCCCCGATAGGGTCGATCAGCCTTTCGCGTGGCGGCACATAGCGCCACGGGCTGAGACGGTGGCTGAGCAGGCCACATTCCTGGCTGGTCTGCACTTTATCGGCGAGTATTTTGGCAAGGCCTAACATAGCAATCTCCTGAGCGAGTGTTGCTATTGTCCAGCCTTCTATCCGCGCTGCCTATTCGTAGAAATTCGTAGTATCCGTACGGTGCTATTCGGCGATGAAGCGGCTGTGCAGGGTGGCGTGCAGTACCGTATCTGGTAGCGTTGCGACAATGGCATGGCCCAGTTCGCGCATCAGCACGAAGCGGATGGCGCCATCGCTCACTTTTTTGTCATGGCTCATGTGCTCCAGCCATTCGCCATAACCCAGGTTGGGGCTGACGGTGGGTAAGCCAGCGGCATGCAGCAAGGCTTCGATGCGGCCAACATCGGCATCGCTCAGATAACCTAGCTGGCGGGAGGCTTCTGCTGCCAGCATCATGCCCGCTGCTACGGCCTCGCCGTGCAGCCAGGTACCAAACCCCAGCCCGGCTTCGATGGCATGGCCAAAGGTATGGCCCAGGTTCAGTAGCGCCCTGACACCGCTTTCGCGCTCGTCCTGGCTCACGATATCGGCTTTCATGGCACAGCAGCGCCGTACCGCCTCGGCCAGCACGGTTTTGTCTTTGGCGCGTAGCGCCGGCATATTGTCTTCCAGCCAGCCAATAAAGCTGGCATCGCCCAGCAGGCCGTACTTGATCACTTCGGCCAGGCCAGCCGACAGCTCGCGCTCCGGCAGGGTGTCCAGCAGCATCATGTCCGCGATAACGGCTTTGGGCTGGTAGAACGCACCAATCATGTTTTTGCCAAGCGGGTGGTTGATGGCTGTTTTGCCACCGACAGAGGAATCTACCTGCGACAGCAGGGTAGTCGGTACCTGGATAAACGGTACGCCACGCTGGTAGCTGGCCGCAGCAAACCCCACCATATCGCCAATCACGCCACCGCCCAGGGCAATCAGGGTGGTGCTGCGCTCGCATTTATGGCGCAGCAAGGCGTCAAAAATCAGGTTCAGGGTTTCCCAGGTTTTGAAGTCTTCGCCATCGGGCAGGGTGACGGTGAGAATGCTGACACCGTGCTGTTCCAGTGCGGCTTTGAGTGGTGCCAGATAGAGCGGCGCCACGGTGGTATTGCTGATGATCACGGCTTTTTTCTGCTTCAGATGGGGCAAGAGCAGCTCGGCATTACCCAGGATGTGCTGGCCGATATAGATGGGGTAGCGTGTGTCTGGCAGGGTGAGATTTAGCGTGATCATGGCGTTTAGCGGGGTTTGCTTTGAAGGGATAACAGCCGTTGTTCCAGCCGGTGAATCAGCACGTTCACATTCTGGTGCGAGGTGTCTATCACGATGTCGGCAATTTCACGGTACAGCGGGTCGCGTACGGCAAACAGCTCTTCCAGCTTGCTGCGCGGGTCGGCAGTTTGTAGCAGAGGGCGGCTCTTGTCGTGCTGAGTGCGTGCCAGGATGTCATCGATCTGGGCGCGCAGGTAGATCACCGTGCCGTGCTTGCGTAGTGCCTGGCGGTTTTCCGGCGCCAGGATGGCGCCGCCGCCGGTGGCCAGCACAATGCCTTGCTGCTGGCATAGCTCGGCGATGGTATCGCGTTCGCGCTCGCGGAATTTCGGCTCACCCTCGATATCGAAAATCGTGGTGATACGCACGCCTGTACGACGCTCGATTTCATGGTCCGAGTCGTAGAAGGTTTTGCCCGTATGCCTTGCCAGTGTGCGGCCAACCGTGGTTTTGCCGGAGCCCATCAGGCCCACCAGAAAAAAATTGCCTGCCAGTTCCATGGCAGGCATTGTATCGGATGACTTCATAACGTGTCTGCTAGCTTAGCGGCTGATGAACTCATTCTCCACGATACGTGGCGTGATGAAAACCAGCAGTTCGCGGCGGTTATTGGTATTGGAACTGTTGCGGAACAATGCACCGACCACAGGCAGGTCACCCAGCAGGGGCACACGGTTTTCTACCGTGTTTTGTTCCTGGATATAAATGCCACCAATCACCACGGTGCCGCCATTTTCTACGCGTACTTCGGTGTCCACGGTCTTGTTATCGATAGCCGGGTTTTCACCCACTTTCAGCTTGGTGTTGGGGGTGTCTTTGGTGATATTCAGCTTCAGGACAATATCGTCCTCTGGTGTTACCTGCGGGGTAACGGACAGGCTCAGGTTGGCTTTCTTGAAGGTGGTGGACGATTTGCCGTTGTCGTCTACGGTCTGGTAGGGGATTTCCGTCCCTTCCGTGATGGTGGCTTTGGTGCGGTCCGCGGTGAGAATACGCGGGCTGGATACCACCTTGCCGCGGTCTTCTGCCTGCATGGCGGACAGCTCCAGGCCGATAATCGAGCTGGCCCCCTTGAAAATGGCCGCAATCGAGGCACCAGACAGCGACGATGGCAGGCTCACGTTCGGGTTGAAAGTTACGTCGCCGCCAGGAATGCCGCCAATAGGCACGGTACCGCCATTGGCCAGCGAGCCGACCGAGGTATCGCCACCGGCACGGGTGTATTGCAGGCGTACGCCCAGGTCACGCTGGAAGTTGTCTTTTGCCTCGACAATACGCGCCTCGATCAGCACCTGGCGTAGTGGCATGTCCAGTGTCTGAATCACCTTGCGGATTTCTTCTATGACGGAGATACGCTCGCGGATGATGATCTTGTTGGAGCGCGGGTCAACCAGAATGGCTGCCTTGGTGCTGTTACTGCTGCTACCGCCTTGTGCCGAGGTGCTGCTTTCGCTGTAGAAACCGGCCAGGTCTTTCAGCGCCTCGCGAATCTCTTCGGCAGCGCGGTATTTGATCTGGAAGGTTTCGGTAATGATGGGCTCGTTGGTGGTGCGCTGTTTTTGCGATTCGGCGGCCTGGCGCTCGATGGCCAGCAGCTCTTCACGCGGGGCGATGCGTACCACGTTGCCGACCTGGCGTTTTTCCAGGTTTTTTTGTGCCAGGATCAAGTCCAGTGCCTGGTCCCAGGGAACGTCTTTCAGGCGCAGTGTCAGCGTGCCGTTGACCGAGTCGCTGGTGATGATGTTCATGCCGGTAAATTCGGCAATGACTTGCAGCAGGGAGCGTACTTCCACGTTCTGGAAGTTCAGCGACAGTTTCTCCCCTTTATAGTTGGCCTTGCCTTGTGCCAGCAGTGCGGCTTCTACCTCTTCGGCCGAGCTCTTGCGTACTTCTACCACCAGGCGTTTGTCGGTCTGGTAAGAGGAGTAAGCCCAGTCGCCTTCGGATTGCACGGTGATACGGCTGCCGCTGCCTTGGTTGGTGGCATCGATACGGCGTGCCGGGGTGGCAAAGTCGGTCACATCCAGGCGGCGCTCCAGGTGGCGCGGTACTTTCACGCCAGCCAGGTCGATAACGACGGACTTGCCTTCGCGCTTGATATCTACCGGTGTGCTGGCACTGTTCAGGTCGATCAGGATGCGCGCTTCGCCATTGTCGCCCCGTTTGAAATCAACATTTTGCACCACGCCATTCGGCGCCATGGCGTGCGGGGCGGCTGCCACGACAGGGGGCAAAATCTCGGTCGGGGTTTCGGTGCGGCCAACTATCGGGTTTTGCTGGCTGGCGTGACTGGGGCCATTCAGGGTGATCAGCAGTTTGTTGTCCTGCATCGCGCTGGTGTACGCGGTGGATTTGCTCAGGTTCAGCACCAGGCGTGCCTTGCCCTGGCCTTCTACCAGGGTGGCCGTGTTAAGCAGGCTGGCCGCAAATGGCAGCTGGCTTTTACCGGTGAGGTTGCGTGTGTCGGGGAAGTCGAAGGCGACGCGTGGCGGGTTCGAAATGGCAAAACTATTGGGCGCGGCAGGCAGGGCGGTATTGAAGGTCAGCGCCAGTACTTGCTGGTCCTGGCTGTTCTTGATCAGCTCGATACCGGTAATACCATTGGCCGCCCACGCTGCCTGGGTCAGGCCGGCAAGCAACATGGCACAAGCGAGGTGCGTCAGGGTCATTGTTTTCATGGTGTTTTTCCTTGTTCCTGAAGCAGGTAGAGGTTGTTGTCCTGTTTTACCCACTCGCCGTTCACATCCTCGACAGTTTCTTCCAGTTTGATTTCGGTTTCTGCCACGGCACGTACCATGCCGTAATTGGGGCCGATGAAGCTGCCCACCCGTACACGGTAAATGCCACCTTCCGGTGTCTGGATCAGCCCCAGGCGCTCTGATTTCAGCAGTATGGTGCCGACCAGCTTGAGCTTGTCCAGCTCGTAGTTTTCCAGTATTTCGCGCGGCCTGCCGGTATCTGGCAGGTTGCCTGCGGTGTTCTTGCGCGCTATCTGCAGGCGGTTGGTTTCAAATGGCGAGACCAGGTCTTGCCCGCGGTACTGGTAAGGTTTGTAGGGTTCGATCTGCGGCAGAGGCTCTACCTGGCCGTGCAGGCCGCTACCGGCCTGCTGCATCCATTGTTCCAGGTCGTCCTGCTCGGTAAAGCTGCAGCCTGCCAGTAGCAGCAGAAGGGGAATAAGTCGCGTCATGGTCATTTCGGTGCAGAGAGTTTCTCTTCTGCCTCCAGCGCGCGGTAGGTTTTGGCGGTGGCCATCATGACCAGGCGGTTGCTCTTTGCGTCGCCCACGGGGGTGAGCGAGATGTCGCTGATGGTGACGATGCGCGACAGCTGGGACACGTCGGTAACAAACGCGGCCAACTCGTTATAGGTACCGGTAAGCCGTATCTGGATGGGGAGCTCGGCCATCTGGTCGGTTTTTACCTCGCCTGCCGGGCGGAACAGCTCGAACTGCAGGCCGCGGCCGATACCGGCCTGGTTAATCTCGGTGAGCAGCGAATCCATTTCCGACTTGGTCGGCAGCTGTTTGAGTAGCGTACCGAAGGAGACTTCTATCTGCTTGAGCTGGTTTTCCAGTGCCACCAGGTTACTGGCCTGGCGCTTTTTGTCGACGAAGGTCTGGCGCAGCTGCTCTTCTTGTAGCCGGGCTTGTTCGATCTCGTCCTGCACCGACGAGAACACAGCCATGTACGCTGCACCCAATACCAGCAATACCAGCAGGCACAGGGCCGCCAGCTGCCCGGGCAGGGGCCAGTTCGGCATGTCCTTGAAGTCGAGATTACGTACTTCGTCTAGGGTCATTGTGGTGCTCCGGTGCTGGGCGTGTGCTGGGCTTTGAGTGCCACGCTCAGGCTAAACTGGTTGGCGCGTATTTTGTCTACGTTGGCCGCGCTGACTTCGATCAATACCGGGTCGGCAAAAGTACTGGATTCCGCCATATTGCGCATGAAGGCAGATACGCGGGCGCTAGAGAGCGCATAGCCGCTGAGCGCAATGCTGCTGCCGGTCTGGCGGAAATCTTTCAGGTAGACGCCTTCGGGAACCAGCCGGATCAGCTCATCAAAAACGTAGACTGCCTGTGTGCGGTCAAACTGCAGTTTTTCTACCAGCTGCTTGCGTGACAGCAGAACGGCTTTTTTCTGGCGCAGAGTCTCGATATTGCTGAGTTTGCTATTGATCTTGTTGATTTCTTCTTCCAGGCGCTGATTGCGTGCCAGCTGGCTGGCTTTCTGGTCTTCCAGTGCCATGTGGCACAGGTAGGTCAGACCTAGCGCTACCAGCACGCTACACAGCAGCAAGGTCTGGAAGCGTTTGCGATGGGCCGCTTTTTTCTGTTCGCGATGTGGCAGCAGGTTAATGCGGATCATCTAGTCAAATCTCCGCAGGGCCAGGCCGCACGACACCAGGAGCGACGGCGCATCGAGCAGCAGCTCTTTGAGCTGTATGCCTTGTGCCTGTGTCATGGTGGTAAACGGGTTGGCAATCATGGTGCTGATCTGTGTACGGTTCAGGATGGCGTCGTCCAGGCCGGACAGCATGCTGCAGCCGCCGGCCAGCAGGATGTAGTCCACGCGCAGGTATTGCGACACACTCACCGTGGTATAGAAAAACTGCAAGGCGCGCTGGATTTCCTGCGCGAGCGAATCCACAAAGGGATAGAGCAGCTCTGACTCGTAGCCGTCCGGCAGCGACATGCTGCGTTTGCCGGCTTCTGCTTCTTCGTAGGTATAGCCATAGCGGCGCTGGATGTCGCGCGTGAGCTGCACACCGCCAAACACCTGTTCGCGGTAGTAAAGCTGCTGGCCATTACGTATTACCGAGCAGTGAATCTTGCTGGCACCGATATCAAACAAGGCAAACGTCTGATTCATGCCTTGGTCTGGCAGCTGCTGCTGGATCTGCTCGAAGGCGGTCATCATGGCAAAGGCATCGATGTCGACAATCTCTACCTTCAGGCCCGCCATTTCGGCCACTGCCACGCGCTCTTCCACTTTTTCTTTGCGAGAGGCGCAGATCATCACGTCCAGGTCGTCGGCGCTATTGCTGGAGGGGCCCAGTACCTGATAGTCCAGGTTTACTTCGTCCAGCGGAAACGGGATGTACTGGTTGGCTTCGTTTTCAACCTGCATTTCCAGGTCATCCCCCAATGCACCGGCCGGCACCAGGATTTTCTTGTAAATGGCCATGGACGTAGGCAGAGCAATGGCGGCGCGGCGTGTCGGCGAGCCCAGACGGTGCCAGGCACGGCGAATGGCGTCGGCCACTTCGTCCATATTATTGATGTTGCCGTCGGTAATCAGGTCTTTGGCTAGCGGCTCCACCACATAGCGCTCCAGCTGCGGGGTACGGCCGCTGCGGCTGAGTTCTACCATCTTGATGGAGGTGGAGCTGATATCCAGGCCAAGCATGGATTGACGTGAGGAGGGGAGCCAGCTGCTCAGCAGCTGTTGAAGGCGGTTTCTATCGAAACGACTTTTTTCTCCGGGCATCATTATCTGGTGCCGCCATCGCGGGCTGGTCACCAACCTCCTTGTTGCAGTGCACACTAGGGTGCGCGTTTGCGATTCGTCTTAAGGCGCTGCCTTGCGGTTATAATGCGCCATCACTTTTATAGGCTAGAACAATGATGCTCCAGCGCTTCTTTACCGTTACCGCAGGCCTGCTTGCCGGCTTGGCCGTTATTGTAGCGGGCTTGTTGCTGATTGCCGTGGTGATTACCTACCCGCGCTTGCCTAGTCTGGATGTGCTAACCGACTACCGGCCCAAGATGCCGTTGCGTGTTTATTCGGCCGATAACGTCCTGATTGGCGAATTTGGCGAAGAGCGCCGCTCTTTTACCCGTATCCAGGATGTGCCGCAGCACATGAAGCAAGCACTGCTGGCTGCCGAAGACGAACGCTTTTATCAACACGGTGGTATCGATTACCTGGGCGTATTACGTGCGGCGGTAGGCAATATAGTATCCGGTCGCGCGCACTCTGGTGCAAGTACCATCACTATGCAAGTGGCAAAAAATTTCTTCTTATCGAGTGAGCGCACTTTCACGCGTAAATTCAATGAAGCTTTGTTGTCATTCAAAATTGAGCATACTTTATCGAAAGACCAAATCTTAGAACTGTATATCAATCAAATCTATCTCGGCCAACGTGCTTACGGCTTTTCTGCGGCCGCTCAAGCCTACTATGGCAAGCCTTTGGCCAATTTGAGCGTGGCCGAAATGGCCATGCTGGCCGGTTTGCCCAAAGCCCCGTCCAGCTACAATCCTGTTGTTAATCCGGAACGCGCACGCCTGCGCCAGCTGTATGTACTGCGCCGCATGCACGAGCTGCGCTTCATCAGCACGGACGAATACGAGCAGGCCAAGGCCGAACCCATGGTGCTGGCCAAGCCCGCGCTAGAGGCCAGCCTGCCGGCACAGTACATGGCCGAGATGGTGCGCCAGGCGATGTATGGCCGTTATAAAGAGGCGGCGTATACCGAGGGCTACCGTGTTTACACCACGCTGGATAGCAAGCATCAGCAGTGGGCATTCGATTCGCTGCGTGCCGGCCTGATCGACTACGACCGTCGCCAGGCCTATCGTGGCCCCGAGTCGTTTACCGATCTGTCGGCCATTGCACCGGAAGAGCTGGAAGAGGCACTGGACGAATCGCTGGCTGCCATCCGCGACAGTGGCAATATGCAGCCGGCCATCGTGTTGGCCGCCAGCCAGTCCCGTGTGCGTGTCTATCTGCGCGGCGGCAAAAAAGTCGATATCACCGGCAGCGGCCTGAGCTTTGCCCGCTCGGCGCTATCCGAGCGCGTAACGCCGGCGCAGCGCCTGCGCCCTGGGGCGCATGTACGCGTGGTGAAAGACGCCAAGGGTGGCTGGCAGATTACCCAGATGCCGGAGGTGGAAGGCGGTTTTGTGTCGATGGACCCGCGCACCGGCGCCATCCGCTCGCTGGTGGGGGGCTTCGACTTTAACCGCAGCCCGTTCAACCATGTGACGCAATCCATCCGTCAGCCCGGCTCTACTTTTAAACCGTTTGTTTATTCTGCCGCGCTGGACCGGGGCTTTACCCCGTCTACCATGATCAACGATGCACCGATCACGGTAGACCCGCAGACCATCGGCGGCCAGAGCTGGGACCCGAAAAACGACGACGGCCGTTACGCCGGCATGATCACCATGCGCCGTGCGCTGGCGCTGTCCAAAAACCTGGTGTCCATCCGCATCCTGATGTCTATCGGTACCGATTTTGGCCAGCAGTACGTGCAGCGCTTCGGTTTTGATGGCAAGAATATTCCGGCCTACCTGACCATGGCGCTGGGCGCCGGTACCGCGACACCGATGCAGATTGCCGAAGGCTACTCGGTGTTTGCCAACGGTGGCTACCGCACCCGCGCCTACTTTATCGACCGTATCGAAGACGCCGGCGGCCGCGTGCTGGCCCGTACCCTGCCGGCCATTGCCGGGCAGAACGCCCCGCAGGCCATCGACCCGCGCAATGCTTTCATCATCAGCAATATGCTGCGCGACGTGGTGCGCTACGGCACGGCCAACCGCGCCATGGCGCTGGGCCGTAACGATATCGCCGGTAAAACCGGTACCACCAACGATTTCCGCGATGCCTGGTTTGCCGGCTTCAACCCTAATCTGGTGGCCGTTACCTGGGTGGGTTTCGACCAGCCGCGTAGCCTGGGCCGTTACGGCTACGGTGGTACGGCGGCGCTGCCTATCTGGGTCAATTACATGGGTAACGCGCTGAAAGGCGTGCCGGATGTCGAGCTGCCGCCGCCTGCTGGCGTGGTAGTGAAGCCTGGTGCCGGCCTGCGTGGTAACGATGAGTATTATCTGGAAGAATTCCAGCGTACCAACCCGGAGCTGCGCATCAATAACCGTGGCTCGGTACCTGGCGCTGGCCGCAGCACCGAAACCGATGCATCCGAAGCGGGGGCCGAAGAACCTGCCGCTCCGGTACAGGATGCGGTGGAAAATGTGAAAGACCAGCTGTTCTAAAAGGCGGTAAACACACTGGTCTACCAGCAAGAACAATCCCCGGCATGCCGGGGATTTTTTTATCTTATTGAAATGAATAACCTTTTTGAGGCGCCGGGCTGGCGTGTCAGTGCCGGCAGGCCTGCAGGCCAGGCCATGGCGCAAGCGCGCCCCGGCTTTGCCTTATAATACCGATAACAGGTTTTTCGGCGGGCGGCCGATGGCAGCCTTGCTGTCGCTGACCGCCAGCGGGCGCTCTATCAGCTTGGGGTGCGCCAGCATGGCCTGTATCAGATGCTTGTCTTCCAGCGTGACATCGTCCAGGTGCAGGGCGGTGTATTCCTCTTCCTTCTTGCGCATCATGCTGCGCGGGTCGCCCCCCAGCAGGGCAATGATGGCAGCCAGCTCGGTGGCGCTGGGCGGGGTTTTCAGGTACTCGATCACCTCTAGCTGGGCGCCATGCTGCTGTAGCAGCTGCAGGCCCTCGCGGGATTTCGAGCAGCGCGGGTTGTGGTAGTAACGAATCATGATGCTTTCCATGTGCTGCGAGAGTGTCACTTTTATATCGCAGTTTTCTGGGCAAGAAAGTCTTTTTTCACATGTCTGATTCATCAAACCGCCGTTTTGGCGTGCTGGCGCTGATGTTGGCCGCATTGGCATCGCTGGGGCCGTTCTCCATCGATACCTTTTTGCCGGCCATGCACGATATGGGCGCATCGCTGCGCGCATCCCCTATCGAAATGCAGCAGACGCTGTCGATCTACCTGTTTTGCTACGCGGTAATGATGCTGTGGCACGGCGCCATTTCCGACTCGGTAGGCCGCCGCGCGGTGATTCTGGCCTCCACGCTGGTGTTCGCCGTGGCGTCGGTGGGCTGCGCGCTGGCACCCAACCTGGGCACCTTGCTGCTGTTCCGTGGCCTGCAGGGCTTGTGTGGCGGGGCCGGGCTGGTGGTGGGGCGGGCCATTATCCGCGATACCTTCCATGGCCATGATGCGCAGCGCATGATGTCGCAGGTCACCATGCTGTTTTCGCTGTCGCCCGCGGTGGCGCCGCTGGTGGGCGGTTTGCTGTTTGGCGCGCTGGGTTGGCGGTCCATCTTTGTGTTTCTGGCCTTGTTGGGGCTCACGATTTTTGCCGTGTGCTGGCGTGCCATGCCGGAAACCCACCCGGTCGCGGCGCGTACGCCGTTTGCCTGGCGGCAGCTGTTGGCCAACTACCTGGAAGTTGGCCGCAAGCGCGAGTTCCAGCTGCTGGCGCTGGCGGTATCGTGCAATTTTGCCGGCTTTTTTGTGTACATCCCGTCGGCACCGGTGTTTGTCATGCAGCACCTGGGGCTGGGGCATAACGACTTTTTGTGGATGTTCGGGCCCATCGTGTCCGGCATCATGTTTGGCGCGTTTTTGTCCGGCAAGCTGGCGGGGCGGCGCGATACCCGCACCATCGTCAATATCGGCTACACGCTGATGTTTACCGCCACTGCGGCCAACCTGCTGCAGGCTTTCCTGCTGACACCGGCGGTGCCGTGGGCGGTGCTGCCGCTGGCGCTGTACACCACGGGCATGTCGATGTCGGCGCCGTCGATGACGCTGACGCTGATGGACCAGTTTCCGCACCTGCGCGGCACGGTATCGTCGGTACAGGGCTTTGTGCAGACCATGTTTTCCACCCTGCTGGCGGGGGGGATTTCACCGCTGGTGTGGGGCAGCGTGCAAAGCCTGGCGCTGACCATGCTGGTGTTTCTGGTGGCGGGCTTTGTGTTGCGCAGCGCCTACCGCCGCCGTATCCAGCGGCCAGTGTAGCCGCCGCGCTCAGGCGCTGGCGTCTACCAGCACCGGCTGCAGCACGCGCTGCAGCTCGGCGGGCGCCAGACCGATCAGAAAGCCGCGTTTGCCGCCATTGATGTAGATGCGCGGCAGCGCGGCAATGCCGGCGGCCATATACACCGGCATCTTGCTCTTGGTGCCAAACGGGCTGGTGCCGCCCACCTGGTAGCCGCTGTGTTTGTCGGCGGTTTTCGGGTCGCAGGGGGTAATTTTCTTGGCGCCGATCTGCTTGGCCAGCATGCCGGTGGCCACCTCGCAGTCGCCGTGCATCAGCACAATCAGCGGCTTGCGCTGTTCGTCTTCCATCACCAGGGTTTTGATCACCGCGTGCTCGTCTACGCCCAGCTCGCGGGCCGACACGCGGGTGCCGCCTTTTTCTTCGTATTTGTACAGATGCTCGGTGTAGGCCACCTGGTGTTCGCGCAGCATGCGCACGGCCTGGGTGACCGGGGCTTTTTCCTTGGACATGGCTATCGATAGGGCAGGGTAGGACAGGGCGCTATTGTACCTGCCGGCCCAGGGTTGGCCGCAAGCGCCACCACAGGCGCAGGCCCAGCAGCAGCGCCAGCACGGCGGCGTACAGCAGCGGCTCGGTGAGATCGCGCTTCACCAGCCACAGATAGTGGATCACCGCCAGCACCGCCAGCGGGTAGACCAGCCGGTGCAGCTGGCCCCAGCGCCGTTTTAGCCGCCGCAGCCAGCCATCGGTAGAGGTAATGGCCAGCGGTAGCAGCAGGGCAAACGCGGCCATGCCCACGGTAATGAACGGGCGCTTGATAATGTCGTGGCCGATGGCGCCCCAGTCGAACAGCTGGTCCAGCCACAGGTAGATCAGCAGGTGCACGCTGGCGTAAAAAAAGGCGTACAGCCCCAGCATGCGGCGCAGGCGCAGCAGCCAGCCAGGCGCACCCAGGCGGCGTAGCGGGGTGATGGCCAGCCCGGCCAGCAGCAGGTTTAGCGCCCAGCTGCCGCTGTCGCGGGTGAGCGTTTCTACCGGGTTCACCGCCTGGCCGCTGAGGGCTTGCCACAGGCTGGCGGCCAGCGGCAGCAGGCACAGCACGAACAGCAGCGCCTTGATGCGGCCAATCATGGCTGGCGTGGGGTTGGAGAGCAAGGTTGGCCGCATCAGAAGTTTTTCACCAGATCCATGCCGCGGTACAGGCCGGCTACCTGGTCGGCGTAGCCGTTGAATGGCAGCGTCTTGCGTTTAAGGAATTCGCCGATGCGGCGCTCGCTGGCCTGGCTCCAGCGCGGGTGGTCTACCGCCGGGTTCACGTTGGAGTAAAAGCCGTACTCGCTGGGGGCGGCCATATTCCAGCTGGTGGGCGGCTGTTTTTCCAGCAGCGTGATGCGGCTGATGGACTTGATGCTCTTGAAACCGTACTTCCACGGCACCACCAGGCGCACCGGCGCGCCGTTCTGGCCGGGTAACGCCTCGCCGTACAGGCCCACGGCCAGGATGGTGAGCGGGTGCATGGCTTCGTCCATGCGCAAGCCTTCGCGGTACGGCCAGTCCAGCACGCGGCGCGCCACGCCGGGCATTTCGCCCGGGCGCAGGGCGGTTTCGAACGCCACGTATTTGGCGCGGCTGGTAGGGTCCACCTGTTTCAGCAAGCTGGCCAGCGGGAAGCCCACCCACGGTATCACCATGCTCCAGCCTTCCACACAGCGCAGGCGGTAAATGCGCTCTTCCAGCGGAAACTTCAGTAGCTCCTCGATGCTGAAGCTGCGCGGCTTGCCCGCTTCGCCGCCCACGGCCACCGCCCATGGCCGGGTTTTCAGGCGCCCGGCGTACTGCGCCGGCTCGTCTTTGCCGGTGCCAAACTCGTAATAGTTGTTGTAGCTGGTGATGTCCTGGCGGCTATTGGGCTTTTCCGTAGTGGAATAGCCACTTTTGCTGGCCGGCAGCGCCGCAATGGACGCCACCGGCAGCAGCAGGCCCGCGCTGCCCAGCATGAACTGGCGGCGGTTCAGGTACACACTGTGCGGGGTAATCTCGGATGGCAGGATATCGGTGGCGCGGCGTATCAGCATGGCGTGGGCTCCGGAGGGTATCGACAGTCAGTCGTTTGGCAGCCGGCTTTCTGACAGGCCCGTGGCAGAAAAATTCTCGGGCGGCCGGTGGCCCCTGTGCCCAGCATGCGCCTACAGGCGGATACCCGCTAGTGCCAGGCCCAGAAACAGCACCCCGCTCACCAGCAGGGCAATGGCCAGGGTATGGATAAACTCGTGCACAGTGGCGCGTTGCCGGCGGTTCAGCAGCCAGCGCACCACCATCACCAGCACCAGGCACAGCAGGGCCAGACGAAACAGGCGACCTATCATCAAAAGCATCCATCAGCAGGGAGGGCACGATTATTGGCAGCGACAGGACAGGTGCGCAAGCCAGCGATGCCTATATAATCGCAGCATTGCCCGGGAGAAGCCTTGAAAAAGGGGCGGCAGAGCCGCAAAGGCCACCTGTAGCCACGCTACCCGCCCCTGGCCGACTATCAAAGAGACAACCATGTCCAGTAACGCATCCTCTGTCGGTATTGTCAGCGCACAACGCGCGCTGTTCGACACACCCCTGCCGCTTGCCGGCGGTACGGTGCTACCCAGCTACGAGCTGGTATTTGAAACCTACGGCCAGCTGAACGCCGCAGGCAGTAACGCCATCCTGATCTGCCACGCGCTGTCCGGCCACCACCATGTGGCAGGCCGCTATAGCGAAGACGATAAAGCTGCCGGCTGGTGGGACAATATGATCGGCCCTGGCAAGCCCATCGATACCAACCGCTTCTTTGTGGTGGGGCTGAACAACCTGGGCGGCTGCCACGGCAGTACCGGCCCGTCCAGTCTCGACCCGGCCAGCGGCCAACCCTGGGGCTCGCGCTTTCCGGTGGTCACCGTGCCCGACTGGGTCACGGCGCAAGCCCGCCTGGCCGACCGCCTGGGCGTGGAACGCTGGGCGGCGGTGATTGGCGGCAGCCTGGGTGGCATGCAGGCGCTGCAGTGGGCGATCGACTACCCCGACCGCGTGGCCAACGCGCTGGTGATTGCCTCTGCGCCCAAGCTGTCGGCGCAGAACATCGCCTTTAACGACGTGGCGCGCCAGGCCATCATTACCGACCCCGATTTCTGCGGCGGCGATTTTTACGCCCAGGGCACCATCCCGCGCCGCGGCCTGCGCCTGGCGCGCATGCTGGGCCACATTACCTATCTGTCCGACGACGGCATGGGCGAGAAATTCGGCCGCATGCTGCGCTCGGGCGAGTACAAGTTCGGCTACGACGTGGAGTTCGAGATCGAGAGCTACCTGCGCTATCAGGGCGACAAGTTCTCCGACTACTTTGACGCCAACACCTACCTGCTGATGACCAAGGCGCTGGACTACTTCGACCCGGCCAAAGACTACGGCGGCGACCTGGTGGCCGCACTGCAGCGCGCTACCGCCAGCTTCATGGTGGCCAGCTTTACCAGCGACTGGCGCTTCTCGCCCGAGCGCTCGCGCGAAACGGTGAAGGCGCTGATCGCCGCCGGCAAGCGCGTGGCCTACGCCGAAATCGAATCCGTACACGGCCACGACGCCTTCCTGATGACCGACGAACCCTATATGAACCTGATGCGTGCCTACCTGCAGCGCGTGGCGAAGGAGGTGGCAGCATGAGCGCCCCCGCCAGCCTGCGCCCCGACCTGCAAATGATCGCCGACTGGGTCACGCCGCGTAGCAGCGTGCTCGACCTGGGCTGCGGCGAAGGCGACCTGCTGGCCTGGCTGCAGGCCCATAAACAGGTATCCGCCTACGGTGTGGATTTCGACGTGAACAACGTGGTGCGCTGTGTCGCGGCCAACGTTAACGCCATCCAGGGTGACCTGGAGGCCGGCCTGGCCGAGTTCGAAGACCAGCGTTTCGACCACGTGGTGCTGTCGCAAACCATCCAGGCCATGCATAACACCGAGCAGATTTTGCTGGAGATGCTGCGCGTTGGCCGCGAAGCCATCGTCACCTTCCCCAACTTTGGCTACTGGGAAAACCGCTGGCAGATTCTGAAAGGCCGCATGCCGGTGTCCGACGACATGCCCTACCAGTGGTACAACACCCCCAACATCCACTGGTGCATGCTGGGCGACTTTGACGCGCTGTGCGCCAAGAACGGCCTGCGCGTGGTAGAGCGGGTGGTGATGACCGGCGGGCGGCGTGTACACTTCCTGCCCAATCTGCGCGGCAGCCTGGCGTTTTACCGCGTGACGCGCGGCTAAGGCCGCAGCAGCCATGGCGCTTCGGCGCCATTTTTTATCGATAACAACAAAACGGGAGGCGCGCATGCGCGATATCCGGCAGCAGGGCGCATGGCGCATGCTGATGATCTGGGTGCTGGGCTTTGCCAGCGGTTTGCCGCTGGCGCTGTCCGGCACCGCCATGCAGGCCTGGCTCACGCTGGACGGTATCGACGTGGCCACCATCGGTTTTCTGAGCCTGGTGGGCCTGCCGTATACCTTCAAGTTTCTGTGGGCGCCGCTGATGGACCGCTTCGAGCCACCGTGGCTGGGCCGCCGTCGCGGCTGGCTGGTGCTCACCCAGCTGGGGCTGGCTGCCGTGCTGCTGGCCATGTCTGGCATGCAGCCGGCCAGTGATGTACAGGGCTTTGCGCTGCTGGCGGTGCTGCTGTCTTTCCTGTCGGCGTCGCAAGACGTGGTGATCGACGCCTACCGTACCGATGTGGTGCAGCCGGCCGAGCGCGGCCTGGCGTCATCGCTGGGTGTGTTCGGCTACCGCCTGGCCATGGTGCTGTCCGGTGGTATTGCCATGGTGTGGGCCGACCCGCTTAATGGCAACGGCTGGAACTGGGGTACCGTGTATCAGGTGATGGCCGGCATCATGTTGGCCGCAGCGGCCATCTCGCTGCTCTTGGTGCCGCCGGTACCCAAAGACAATGTGGCGCCGGTAAGCGACGCGCGCAACGACCTGAAAGGCTTTGCCGCCGTGCTGCTGGCGGTGGTCATTGGCTACCAGTTCACCACCCACGTGGCCGCCCCGCTGGCCGAGCGCGTGGTGGCGCCGTTCTACCCCGTGGTGGCCGAGGCGCCAGCCAGCCCTGCGGCCAACCCTGTGCCGGTAGCCAGTACGGTGCTTGCCAAACCGGCAGAGGCAAGCAAACCTGCAGCTGGCAATGCCGACAAGAAGGCTCACCCCAACCAGAAGAAGTGGGTGGATCTGCTATCCCTGCTAATGGGCATGGCCTTTACCCTGCCGCTGGCGTGGTGGGCGGCGCAGAAGGCCAGGTTTGATACGCTGAACCGCTCGCTGGGCAACTATTTCAGCATGGAAGCCGCCGGGGCGTTTCTGGCGCTGATCATCCTGTACAAGCTGGGCGACGCCTTTGCCGGGGCGCTCACCACTACCTTTTTGCTGAAAGGTGTGGGCTTTGCCCAGGCCGAGATCGGCGTGGTGAATAAGGTGATCGGCATCTGGCTCACCATCGTCGGCGCGCTGGCCGGCGGCGCGCTGATGCTGCGCCTGGGCCTGTACCGCTCGCTGATGGCCTTTGGCGTGCTGCAGCTGCTGTCCAACCTGGGCTTCTGGCTGGTGGCCGTGTCGGGCAAAGGCGCGTGGGGCAGCTTTACCTTGCCCGCTTTCGACTGGCTGATCGTGGCGCTGAAAGACAGCAGCGATGTGGATTACCTGCTGCTGTTTGCCGTGGCGGTGGAAAACCTGTCCAGCGGCATGGGCACTGCGGCCTTTGTGGCCTTCCTGATGGCGCTGTGCAACCAGAAATTTACCGCCACCCAGTTCGCGCTGCTGTCGGCCTTTGCCGCGGTTGGCCGCGTGTGGGTGGGGCCGCTGTCTGGCGTGCTTACCGAAAGCGTGGGCTGGCCGGCGTTCTTTTTGTTTTCTACCGCCGCAGCGGTGCCGGGCCTGCTGATGCTGGCGCGGCTGAAGGCGCGGGTGCAGGCGCTGGACGTGCCCAAGGGGCCGGTGGCGCTGGACGATTAGCGGGCCTGCCGGGGCAAGCGTGACACCCTGCCGCCTTCGGGCGGCATTTTCTTGCTCGCCAGCACGCTTTCATTTATCGAAATATCACATGCCGGGTGAATGTCGGGGATAATGGCGGCCTGCTTTTTACGGGCCTCCACCATGAAAACCCTGCTTGCCGGCATACTGCTGCTGGCCCCCTTGTTTAGCCACGCCGCAGGCGTAGCCACGTTCAGCCCGCAGGGCGAGGTGAAGGCGCCGCAACAGGTGCGCATCAGCTTCAGCACCCCCATGGTGCGGCTGGGCGACAGCCAGGCCGCCGCGCCGCTGCAGTGGGATTGCCGGCTGGACGGCAGCGGCCACTGGGTGGACGACAAGAGCTGGGTGCTGGACCTGCGCACGGTGCCGGCGGCCGATACCCGCTGCCGTTTCAGCCTCAAAAGCGGGCTGAAAGATGTGCAGGGCGTGGCGCTGGCGGCGGCCAGCTACCAGTTTGCCACCGGCGCGCCCAGCATCGTGCAGAGTTGGCCGCAAGACGGCGAGCGCATCGAGGAAGACCAGGCCTTTGTGCTGCGCCTGAACGCCCGCCGCAGCAGCCTGCCCGGCCTGTACTGCCAGAGCTCGGCGCTGGCCGAACGCCTGCCCTTGCAGCCGCTGCCCGCCGCCGAGCGCCAGCGCCTGCTGCAACACCTGAAGCTGGAAAAAGACGCCGCCAGCGTGCTGACCGTGCGTTGCGGCCAACGTTTGTCAGCAGACAGCAAGGTATCGCTGCACAACCCGCGCCCCGGCGAGGCCGAGCGGCTGGATTTCCGCGTGCGCCCGCCGTTTAGCGCCACCCTCAGCTGCACCCGTGACAACGCACGCGGTGCCTGCATCCCGTTCAAACCCATCAGCCTGGTGTTCAGCTCGCCGGTGCCAGCCGCACAGGCCGCCGCCATCCGCCTGCAAGGCGAGGGCGAGGCCAACGCCCGTACCCCGCAGCTGGATGGGCAGCGCGGCGAGCCGGTAGACAGCATCCAGTTCAAGCCGCCGTTTACCCCGCTGCAGACGCTGCAGTTGCAGCTGCCCGACGGCCTGGTGGACGAGGTTGGCCGCAAGCTGGTGAACGCCGCCAAGTTTCCGCTGGCCGTACGTATTGGCGATTTTCCGCCGCTGGCCAAGTTTGCCGCCGCGCCGTTCGGCATTATCGAAGCCGGCAGCGACGCCAGCCTGCCGGTAACGCTGCGCGGCGTGGAAGCCGGGCTGCCGCTGCGCAGCGTGTCGCTAACCGGCCAGGGCGTGCTGGCGCGTGACGACCGCAACATGATGCGCTGGCTGGGCAAGGTGCTGCGCTACCACGAAAGCACGCTGCCGCAAGGCAAGGGCAAAGAGGTGGAAAGCCGCCGCCTGTCGCTGCTGAAAAAACTGCCGCAGGCGCGCAAGCTGCCGCTACCCGCACAGCCGGACGCCAAGGGGCGCTGGCCGTTTGAGGTGGTAGGCATACCGCTGCCGCAGCGCGGCCTGCACGTGGTGGAAATCGAATCGCGCCTGCTGGGCCGCGCGCTGCTGGGCAGCAAGGCGCCGATGTACGTGCGTAGCGCGGCGCTGGTGACCAACCTCGCGGTGCACCTGAAGCGCTCGCCGGAAAACGCTGCGGTGTGGGTCACCTCGCTGGACCGCGCCGTGCCGCAAGCAGACGCGCTGGTGAGCGTGTACGACTGCCGCGAAACCCTGCTGTGGCAGGGCCGCACCGGCAAGGACGGCGTGGCGCGCATCGCCAAACCGCTGCCGGAGGCGCAGTGCGACGGGCCGGAAAGCCTGGAGGGCCTGTTTGTTACCGCCCGCCTGAAAATGGCCAACGGCAGCGAGGACGTGTCCTTTGTGCGCAGCGGCTGGAACCGCGGCATCGAAAGCTGGCGCTTTCCCTTCCCCACCAGCAGCGGCGAGCAGCCAGCGGTGGTAGCGCACAGCATTCTGGACCGCAGCCTGCTGCGTGCCGGCGAAACGGTGTCGATGAAGCACCTGCTGCGGGTGCAGAACAGCCGCGGCCTGGCGCTGCTGAAAGCCGGCGAGCTGCCGGAAAGCGTGCGCATCAAGCACGACGCCAGCGACGACGAATTCGTGCTGCCGTTGCAATGGCGCCGTGGCCGCTACGCCGACACCACGTTTACCCTGCCCAAGGAAGCCAAGCTGGGCGAATACAGCATTTATCTGCTGCGTAAAGGCAGCCGCAGCAGTGGCGACGCGCAGCCGGCCTCGCTGGCGCTGGACGGCTACGAGCTGTACAGCGGTAACTTCCGCGTGGAAGCGTTCCGCCTGCCGGTGATGCGCGGGCGCATCGGCTACCCGGCTAGTGCCGGTATCGCCGCCGAGCGCTTGCCGCTAAGCGTGAACCTGGCTTGGGGCAACGGCGGCGCAGCGCGCAACTGGCCGCTGCAAGTGAGCGCCATGCTGCAAGCGCGCTACGAGCAGCCGCGCGGCTACGACGGCTTCAGCTTCAACCCGCCGCAGGCCGGCGACGAGGACGATGAGGCCGATAGCAGCAGCCGGCTGGATGGCAAGGTGGTGCTGGATAAAGCCCCGCTGCAGCTGGACGCCAACGGCAACGGCAAGCTGGCCATCGACAAGCTGCCCGCGCTGGACCGGCCGTACTGGCTGCTGGCCGAAGCCAGCCTGCGCGACCCGTCCGGCGAAACGCAGACCCTGTCGCGCATGGTGCCGCTATGGCCGGCGGCGCTGCAGGTAGGCGTGGCGGTGGACGACTGGGTATCGGTAGGGCGCACGCTCAATGTCAAAACCGTGGTGCTGGATACGCTGGGCAAGCCGCAAGTTGGCCGCAAGGTCACGCTGCGCCTGGCCAGCCACCATTACCTGTCCAGCCGCAAACGGCTGGTGGGTGGCTTCTACGCCTGGGAGCACAGCCACGAGCGTAGCGACGAGGGCAAGCTGTGCAGCGGCACCACCGACGCCAGCGGCCTGCTGCTGTGCGAGCTGTCGCCCAAAGAAGAAGGCAATCTGGAAGTGATTGCCGAGGTAGAAGACGACAAAGGCCACACCGCGCGCGCGGCGCAGCAGGTGTGGGTAAGCCGCCACGACGAGGTGTGGTTCGACGTGGCCGACAACGACCGTATCGACCTGCTGCCCGAGCAGCGCAGCTACAACCCCGGCGATACCGCGCGCTTCCAGGTGCGCATGCCGTTCCGCAAGGCCACCGTGTGGCTGGCCATCGAGCGCGAAGGCATCATCGACACCCGCGTGCTGCAGCTGGAAGGCAAGTCGCCGGTGGTGGAGCTGAAAGTGGGCGAGGGCTGGGGGCCGAACGTGTACGTGTCGGTGCTGGCGGTGCGCGGCCGCGTGCGCGACGTGCCGTGGTATTCGTTCTTTAGCTGGGGCTGGAAAACGCCAGCCGAGTGGTGGGATGCCTACTGGCACGAAGGCAGCGACTACACGCCGCCGTCCAGCATGGTGGACCTGTCGCGGCCGGCGTTCAAATACGGCGTGGCCGAGATCGAGGTAGGCGACAAAGCGCGCCGCCTGCAGGTCACGGTAACGCCGCAGCGCACGCGCTACGGCATACGCGACACGGTGCCGGTGCGCATCCAGGTACGCATGCCGGACGGCAAACCGGCACCCGCCGGTACCGAGGTCGCCTTTGCCGCGGTGGACGAAGCGCTGCTGCGCTTGCAGCCCAATAACAGCTGGCAGCTGATGGAAGCCATGTACCAGCGCCGCAGCTATGGCGTAGACACCGCCACCGCGCAGCTGGAGGTGGTAGGCAAGCGCCACTACGGCCGCAAGGCGCTGCCGCCGGGCGGCGGCGGTGGCCAGGCACCCACGCGCGAGCTGCTGGATACGCTGCTGCTATGGCGGCCATCTGTGGTGCTGGACGCCAACGGTGCGGCCAACCTTAACGTGCCGCTGAACGACGCGCTCACCCGCTTCCGCCTGGTGGCCGTGGCCGACGTGGGCAGCCATTTCTTTGGCACCGGCCAGGCCGACGTGGACGTGGTGCAAGACGTGCAGATCAGCAGTGGCCTGCCAGCACTGGTGCGTGAGGGCGACCAGCTGGCCGCCACCGTCACCGTGCGCAATGGCAGCGATAAGGCGCTGACGCTGGACGTGGCCGCCACGGCCGGTAGCCAGAAGCTGGCCGCGCAGCGTATCAGCCTGCCAGCGGGCGAGGCGCGCGAGATCAGTTGGCCGTATACCGTCCCCACCGGCCTGGCCACACTGGACTGGGCTATCAGCGCCCAGGCCGTGGGCGGCAAGGGTAGCGACCGCCTGGCCGTGCAGCAGCAGGTGGCACCAGCGGTACCGGTCACGGTGGAGCAGGGCACGCTGCTGCGGCTGGACACCGCGCAACAGCTGCCGGTGGGCCTGCCCGCCGGCGCGCTGCCGGGGCGCGGCGGGATCAGCGTGAGCCTGCAATCGCGCCTGGGCAGCAGCCTGCCGGCGGTGCAGCGCTGGTTCGAGCAATACCCGTACAGCTGCCTGGAACAGCGCGCCTCGCGCGCGCTGGGCACGGCCAATGCCGCGCAGTGGGACGCACTGGGCAAGGAGCTGCCGCTGTACCTGGATAGCGATGGTCTGGCGGCGTACTTCCCGTTATCGGAAGGCAGCGGGCCGTGGGGCAGTGACGTACTTACCGCCTATCTGCTGCAAGTCAGCCAGCAGGCCGGGCAAGCGCTGCCGGAAGGCCCGCGCCAGCGCATGCTGGCCGGCCTGGCCGCCTTTGTGGAAGGCCGCCTGCAGCGCCCGCTGCCACTGGCCAGCCAGCACCGCGATGCCCGTTTGCTCTCCGCCATGCTGGCGCTGGCCTACCACGGCAAACTACAGCCGGCCATGCTGGAGGTACTGGACGGCCAGGCCCAGCGCTACAGCACCGCCATGCTGATCGACTGGCTGGAACTGCTGCAGCGCACGCCGGCCGCGGCCAACCGTACCGCCGCCATGGCGCAGGCCGGCCAGCTGTTGCGCAGCCGCCTTAGCTATCAGGGCACGCGGCTGGTGTTCAGCAGCGAGGCCGACGACAACGCTTGGTGGCTGATGGGCAGCGCCAACCAGAACGCCGCCCGCCTGCTGCTGCTGGCCAGCACCCTGCCAGACTGGCAGGCCGACGTACCGCGCCTGCTTACCGGCCTGTTGGCGCGGCAGCAGCGCGGCCACTGGCAGGGCACCACGGCCAACCTGTGGGGCAGCCTGGCGGTAGCGCAGTTCTCGCGCCAGTACGAAAGCGTGCCGGTCAGCGGCAGCAGCAGCGTAGCGTTGGGCAGCCAGCAGGCTAGCGCCAGCCCGGCCGATACCTCGCAGCGCCTGCCGCTCTTGCCGTGGCCCGCCGGTGGCAAGGGCACGCTCACGCTTGCGCACCAGGGCAGCGGCGCGCCGTGGGCCACGGTAGAAGCGTTGGCCGCGGTGAAGTTCAGCGGCCAGCGCAGCGCCGGCTACCGCATCAGCAAGACGCTGACGCCGGTTAGCCAGCAAGTGTCCGGCGAGTACCGCCCTGGCGATGTGATGAAAGTCACGCTGCAGATCGACGCCCAGGCCGATATGGGCTGGGTGGTAGTGGACGACCCGATTCCGGCCGGTGCCAGCATTCTGGGCAGCGGGCTGGGCAACGACTCGGCCATCGCCGTGGCGCAGGCGCGCGAGCGCGGCAACGGCTGGGCCGACTATATCGAGCGCCTGCCGGGCAACTACCGCGCCTACTACCGCTACCTGCCGCGCGGCGCGCTTACGGTGGAATACACGGTACGGCTGAACACCACCGGCCGCTTCCAGCTGCCGCCCACGCGGGTAGAAGCCATGTACGCGCCGGGCGTGTACGGCATGCTGGCCAATGCACCGTTCGAGGTAGCGCGTGCGCGCTAGCTGGCAGGCCGTGCTGTGGCTGGCAGGGTTGGCCGCAGCACAGCCGGTAGCGGCCAACCCCGGTTTTGCCCAGGTGCGCGCCGCGTGGCGGCCGTCGGACGTGATCCTGCAAGACCGCCACGGTGCGCCGCTGCAGCGCGTACGGCAGGACAAACGCGCGCTGCGGCTAGACTGGCTGCCGCTGGCCGATACCTCGGCGCCGCTGCGCTACGCGCTGCTGTTGTCGGAAGATCGCCGCTTTTACGAGCACAGCGGTGTGGACTGGTCCGGCGTGGCTGCCGCCGCCTGGGGCAACCTGTGGCATAGCCGTACCCGTGGCGCGTCTACCCTTACCATGCAGCTGGCCGGCCTGCTGGACGCCGACCTGAAAGCCGGCAGCGGCGGGCGCAGCCTGTGGCAAAAGCTGGGCCAGACCTGGTCGGCCAGCGCGCTGGAAAAACAATGGCGCAAGGACGAGATTCTGGAGGCCTACCTGAACCTGGTGAGCTTTCGCGGCGAGCTGGTGGGGCTACCGGCGGTGTCGCGCGCGCTGTTCGGCAAATGGCCGCAGGGGCTGAACCGGCAGGAGTCGGCCATCATCGTGGCGCTGCTACGCGGCCCCAATGCAGGTCCTGATCGCGTGGCCGCCCGCGCCTGCGGCATCCTGCGCGACATGGCGCTGGACACTGCCCGCCAGCAGCGCCGCCCGCCGCCAGATGGCGCCACACTGCAGCGTGACTGTGACCGCACCAGCATCCAGACGCGCCAAGTGCTGGCCCGCCGCCTGCCGGTGGTAGACGCACAGGCACAGCTGGCGCCGCACTTTGCACAAAAACTATTGCAACAGCAGCCGCAGCCCGCGGGCAGCGTACTGCGCACCACGCTGGATGCGCCATTGCAGCGCCACGCCAGCGCCCTGCTGCAGCGCCACCTGCTGGCCCTGGCGCAACGCCATGTGCAGGACGGCGCCTTGCTGGTGCTGGACAACGCCAGCGGCGACATTCTGGCCTGGGTGGGCTCCAGCGGGCGCTTGTCCGCTGCGGCCAACGTGGATGGCGTGACCGCCTTGCGCCAGGCAGGCTCCACGCTCAAGCCTTTTCTGTACCAGCTGGCGCTGCAGCAGCACTACCTGACGGCGGCCAGCCTGCTGGACGATAGCCCGCTAGACCTGCAAACCGCCGCCGGCCTGTACGCGCCGCAAAACTACGCCCGCGATTTCAAAGGCCCGGTATCGGTGCGCAGCGCGCTGGGGGCTTCGCTCAATATCCCCGCCGTGCGCACCATCACCATGGTCGGCCCCACTGCGCTGCGCGACCGCCTGTACGCGCTGGGGCTGCGCAGCCTGCAACAGGACGGCGACTACTACGGCTACAGCCTGGCGCTGGGCGCGGCCGATGTGCGGCTGATCGAGCTGGCCAATGCCTACCGCACGCTGGCGCAGGGTGGGCAGTACAGCGCGCCGCGCTGGCTGCTGGCACAGCCGCCCGCCGCGCCGCAGCGCAAGCTGGACGCGGCGTCCAGCTTCATCGTCAGCGACATGCTGGCCGACCGCAGCGCGCGGGCGCGTACCTTCGGGCTGGAAAGCGTGCTGTCCACGCCGTACTGGAGCGCGGTGAAAACCGGCACCAGCAAAGACATGCGCGACAACTGGGCCATCGGCTACAGCCGCCACTACACGGTGGCGGTGTGGGTGGGTAACGCCAGCGGCGAGCCGATGTGGGATGTGTCCGGCATGCACGGTGCGGCGCCGGTATGGCAGGGGGTGATGAACTGGCTGCAGCGTGGCCGGCCGTCGCTACCGCCGGTGCCACCTGCCGGGGTGAGCCAGCGCCAAGTGCGCTACGCCGCGGGCGAGGAAGCCGCACGGCAGGAGTACTTTCTGGCGGGGACCGAACGCACGCTGATTACCGGCCAGCCACGCGGCAGTGCGCAGCCGGCCGGTATCGTGTCGCCTCTGGGCGGTAGCCTTTACGCTATCGACCCCGATATTCCACCGGCCAACCAGCGCCTGCTGCTACAGGCGCGCGGCGTGGTGGCGGCGCAGTGGTGGCTGGACGGCCGCCTGCTGGGGCGCGGCGCACGGCTGCCGTGGTTCCCGTGGCCAGGCCGCCACGTGCTGGAGCTGCGCGACGGGCGCGGCAAGGTGGTAGAGCGGGTGCGCTTCGAGGTACGCGGCGCGGTAGCCAAGCCGGGCACGCAGCGCCCGGCCAGCTTCCATTAGCGCGGCAGCCTTACGCGGCCAACCTTTTCGCCATTTCGGCCAGGCGCTTGCCCTGGGCGATGGCCAGTTTTTTCTCGTCGTCGCTGATCGGCGCATTGTTGCTGCCAGCCACGTGGGTCACGCCGTAGGGGCTGCCCCCGGTGGTGGTATGGCTGAGCGCTGGCTCGCTGTACGGCAGGCCTACCAGCAGCATGCCGTGGTGCAGTAGCGGCACCATCATGGTGAGCAGGGTGCTTTCCTGGCCGCCGTGCTGGGTGCTGCTGCTGGTAAAGACGCAGGCCGGTTTGCCGGCCAGCGTGCCCTGCATCCACTGCGGGGCGGTGCCATCCAGAAAGTACTTCATGGCGGCGGCCATATTGCCGAAGCGGGTGGGGCTGCCCAGCGCCAGGCCGCTGCATTCGGCCAGGTCTTGCGCTTCTACATAGGGCGCGCCGCTATCCGGCACGGCGGGGGCGGTGGCTTCGCACACGGTAGACACCTTGGGTACGGTGCGCAGGCGGGCGCGGCAGCCGTCCACGCTATCGATACCGCGGGCGATCAAGCGTGCCAGCTCGCGCGTGGCGCCGTGCTGGCTGTAGTAGAGCACCAGAATTTCCTGCATGGCCATTCCTATCGGTTAACATTGCGGATCTGAAAATTTTACCTGACATTCCCCACTTATCGTGATCAAGCCATTGTCTTTCTGGGGCTTTACCGCCTTTTTGCGCCGCCGCCTGGCGCAGCAGCGCGTGATGCAGGTAGCCGGCAGCCTGACTTTTACCACCCTGCTGGCGCTGGTGCCGCTGCTGACCATCGCCATTACCGTGATGTCGGCGTTTCCGGTGTTTTCCGACTACAGCACCCGCTTCAAGGTGATGCTGCTGTCCACGCTGGTGCCAGAGTTCGCCGGCAAGGTGATTTCGGTATACATGCGCCAGTTTGCCGACAACGCCGAAAAGCTGACTGCCGCCGGTATCGTGATGCTGGGCGCGACCTCGCTGATGCTGATGGCCACCGTAGAGCGCACCTTCAACAGTATCTGGGGTGTGCGCCGCGCGCGGCCGTGGCTGCAGCAGAGCATGGTGTACTGGACGGTGCTGACGCTGGGGCCGCTGGCGCTGGGCGGCGGTTTGCTGGGCTGGCGTTTGCTGTTCAAGCTGACGCATATCGAGCGCATCTCGCCGCTGCTGGACGAAACCCTGCAGTCGGTAGGCAGCGTCACGCTCACCATGCTGGTGCTGGCGCTGGTGTTCCGCATCGTGCCCAACCGCTATGTGCCGGTAAAGCACGCCATGCTGGGCGGCCTGCTGACGGCTATCTTGCTGGAGGCGACCAAGCTGGGTTTTGGTTTCTATATTGGCCAGATCGCCAGCTACCAGCTGGTGTACGGCGCGTTTGCCAGCGTACCTATCCTGCTGCTGTGGCTGTTTTGCCTGTGGCTGGTGGTGCTGGCGGGGGCAGTGCTGACCGCGTCGTTTTCGTACTGGGAAGGCGGTGCCTGGCAGCGCCGAAACGAGCCGCGCCGCCGCTTTCTGGATGCAGTCGAGGTGCTGGTGATGCTGGACCGCGCCCAGGAACAAGGCCAGGCGCTGCGGCCGGAAGACCTGCGCCGCGAGGTAAAAGTGGGCTACGACGAGCTGGGCAGCGTGCTGGACCGGCTGGCGCAAGCCGGCTACGTGCAGCGCGGCACGCGGGACAGCTGGGCGCTGCTGCGCCGTGCCGAGCACATCGACCTGGCCGAGCTGTTCCGCCTGTTTGTGTACCGGCCAGAGCAGCACGCGCAGGACGACGATATCGCCGCCGAGATAGAGGCGCTGCTGGGCAGCACCATGGCTCAGCTGGGCGAAGTCTCGGTGGCGGCGTTTGCCCGCCGCGTGGGGCGGAAATAAGCGGTATTGGCGTAGAAGGCCGCATCCTGCTGCGGCCACCAGCCCGGCAGGCCCAGCAGCGGTAGCGGCAGCAGCTCGCGCGGGCGCGCCAGCCAGCTATCGTCCTGCAGCAGGGCGGCCAAGCGGGCATCCAGCTGCTGCTGGCGTTCTGCGTAGCCCAGCGTAAAGAAATCTTCTGCTACCGGTAGCAGCAGCGCCTTGCCGCACCAGCCGATGTGCATGGCCAGCCCCTGTTCGAACAGCGCGTGGCCCAGCACATGGGTATCGATGCGCGTGCCCCAGGCATCGGCGTGCGTCACCAGCAGCGTCTGCCAGTCCATACCCTGTAGTGCCGCCGACAGCGCCGGGTCGGCCACCGGCACGATCACCCCGCATTCATCCAGCAGCGTGGCTGCATCGCGAAACGGGCCGCGGCCTACCTCGCCGCGCGCGATGGCGCGTACGTGGCGGTCGTTCAGCGCGATTTTGCTGCGCGGCCACGATAGCCAGGCCAGCGCGCCAAACCAGTCGTGCCAGTTTTGCGTGCGGGTCGGTACCTCGCCGTGGGCGCCAATGTGCATCTCGTAGTACAGCGTGGGGTCGAGGTCGCAGGCAAAGCGCAGGCCGGGCGGCAGCGCCTGGCCCAGCCGCCGCGCGTGGGCGGTGAGGCGGTCGAAGTCAGCCTGTTGCGGCCAACTTTGCGGCTGCAGCGCCTGCCACGGCGCCAGGCTGCGGTACAGAGGGTGGTCCGGCCACGGGGTAAAACCGGTGGGCAGGCAGCCCTGGGCAATCATGCGCATGGCGCGGGTTTACTGTGCCTGGCTGGCGGAGACGTTGGCCGCAGCTTGCGGGCGGGTAAGGTGGTGGATGGTGACAGACAGCACCACGCCGATGACGGCGAGCAGGGCAAGGCGTTGCAGCAGGTTCATGTGTATTACTCCGCATTCGGAAAGACAAACGCCACCCGCTAGGGTGGCGTGCAGGTCGGGGTGGCGCCCCCGCCGGGAATCGAACCCAGAACTGCCCCTTAGGAGGGGGCCGTTATATCCATTTAACTACAGGGACAGCCAGAAACTTGGTACTAGGCGTTGCGTGCCACGGACAGGCGCGCAATCTCGGCCATGGCCGTTTTGTGCTCGCTGTCCGGCAGGGCTGCCAGCGCAGCCACAGCGCGTTCGGCCGCTTTTTCGGCCTCGGCGCGGGCGTAGTCCAGCGCGCCGCAGGATTGTACAGCAGTCAGCACCTCATTGAAACGCTCGCGGCTGGCGGCTTCCAGCGATTCGCGCACCACGGTGGCGGCCTCGGCCGGGCCCTGGCGCATGGTATAGATCAGCGGCAGCGTGGGCTTGCCCTCGGCCAGGTCATCCCCCAGGCTCTTGCCGATGGTGGTGGCGTCGCCGCTGTAGTCCAGCACGTCGTCGATAATCTGGAAGGCCGTGCCCAGGTGCATGCCGTAGTCGGCCAGCGCTTGCTCTTGTTCCGGTGTGGCCTTCGCGATGATGGCGCCTACGCGGGTGGCGGCCTCGAACAGCTTGGCGGTCTTGTACTGGATCACTTTCAGGTAGTCGTCTTCGCTCACGTCCACATTGCCGATGTTCAGCAGCTGCAGCACTTCGCCTTCGGCAATGATATTGGTGGCGTCGGCCATCACTTCCAGAATGCGCATGCTGCCGGTGGAGACCATCATCTGGAAGGCGCGGGTGTAGAGGAAGTCGCCCACCAGCACGCTGGCAGCGTTGCCGAACATGGCGTTGGCGGTCTGGCGGCCACGGCGCATGTCGGATTCGTCTACCACGTCGTCGTGCAGCAGCGTGGCGGTGTGGATGAACTCGATCATCGCGGCCAGCTCGAACAGGTGCTTGTCACCGTAGCCCAGCGCACGGCCTGCCAGCAGGGTCAGCATCGGGCGCAGGCGTTTGCCGCCGGCGGAAATGATGTACTCGGCTACCTGGCTGATCAGGACAACATCGGAATGCAGACGGGTGCGGATAGCCTGATCGACGGTGTTCATGTCGTTGGCGGTAAGCGTGCGAAAGAGCGGAGTGGATGACATCGCGACCGGGTTCTTTATATGGATATTGGCTGGAAAACCGCGCGATATTAGCAGAGTTGGCCGCACTCTTGCCATGGTCGCCCGGTTACACAGTGTTGTTTTGACGAGAAAATTGACAACAAACAATCACTTGCGTATAGTCTTGCGTTCTTCGCGCACATCGCGCGTTGACAGAATATTAGGAGCTATACGAATGTATGCGGTCATAAAAACTGGCGGTAAACAATACAAAGTTGCCGTTGGTGAAAAACTCAAAGTAGAACAGATACCTGCAGACATCGACAGCCAAATCGTACTGGAAGAAGTGCTGATGGTTGTGGACGGTGATCAGGTTTCCGTAGGCGCCCCGCTGGTAGCTGGCGCAAAAGTGCAGGCTACTGTTGTTTCCCACGGTCGTGGCGAAAAGGTACGTATCTTCAAGATGCGTCGCCGTAAGCACTACCAGAAGCACCAGGGTCACCGTCAAAACTTCACCGAAATCCGCATCGACGCGATTTCCAAGTAAGGATAAACAGACATGGCACACAAAAAAGCAGGCGGTAGCTCCCGCAACGGTCGTGACTCCGAAGCCAAACGCCTGGGCGTTAAGGTTTACGGTGGCGAACTGATCCCGGCTGGTTCCATCATCGTGCGTCAGCGCGGTACCAAGTTCCACGCTGGCGAAAACGTTGGCATGGGCAAGGACCACACCCTGTTCGCGAAAGTGGACGGCTATGTTGAATTCGCTGTTAAAGGCTCGTTCAACCGCAAGACCATTACCGTTGTTCCGTACACCGGTGTTGACGCCGAGTAATCTCGCGTTGACGAAAAAAAGCCCTATCTTGTGATAGGGCTTTTTTGTTTAAGCTAATCGCGTTGGCTCTGAGGCGTGAGGCGCAAGCGGCTGCGGCCAAGTCCTGGCAGTGCAGTTTTGGCGGCTGTTTGCGCCTGACTCCTCGGTAATACTGGAGGTTCCATGAAGTTTATTGATGAAGCGCGTATCGAAGTACGTGCAGGTAAAGGCGGTAACGGCTGCTGCAGTTTCCGTCGTGAAAAATTCATTCCGCGCGGCGGCCCGGATGGTGGTGATGGTGGCCGTGGCGGTAGCGTTATCGCCATTGCAGACGAAAACATCAACACCCTGGTGGAATACCGCTTCGTGAAGAAGTACCTGGGTGGCCACGGCGAAAACGGCCGCGGTGCCGACTGCTACGGCAAGGGCGCCGAAGACGTGTACCTGCGCATGCCGGTGGGCACGCAGATTATCGACGCCGACAGCGAAGAAGTGGTCGCCGACCTGACCTTCAACGGCCAGGAAGTGGTGCTGGCCAAAGGCGGCAAGGGCGGCCTGGGCAATATCCACTTCAAGAGCTCGGTCAACCGTGCCCCGCGCCAGTTTACCCGTGGCGAAGTCGGCGATATCCGCAACCTGAAGCTGGAGCTGAAAGTGCTGGCCGACGTGGGCCTGCTGGGCATGCCGAACGCGGGCAAGTCCACCTTCATCCGCGCCGTGTCTGCCGCCAAGCCGAAAGTGGCCGACTATCCGTTTACCACCCTGCACCCGAACCTGGGTGTGGTGCGCATGGACGATACCTCCAGCTTCGTGATCGCCGATATCCCAGGCCTGATCGAAGGCGCGGCAGAAGGCGCTGGCCTGGGCCACCGCTTCCTGAAGCACCTGCAGCGTACCGGCATCCTGCTGCACCTGGTAGACCTGGCCCCGTTTGACGAAGCCGTAGACCCGGTAAGCGAAGCCCGCGCCATTGTGGAAGAGCTGAAAAAGTACGACGAAGAGCTGTACCACAAGCCGCGTTGGCTGGTGCTGAACAAAGTCGACATGCTGCTGGAAGAAGAGCGTGACGAGAAGGTAAAAGCCTTCCTGGAAGCCTACGACTGGCCGCAGCAGCAGCCGGACGACCGTTTCGGCTTCGACATGAACGCGCAGCGTTACTTTGTCATCTCCGGCCTCACCGGCGAAGGCACCCGCGACCTGGTATTCGCCATGAACGAATACATCAAGGTACTGCGCGAGCAAGAGCGTAAAGCCCGCCAGCTGGCCGAAGAAGCCGAGCGCGCCGCCAAGCTGGCCAAAGCCGCCGCCGCGGTGATCCAGCCGGCCCCGGCCGATGACGCAGCGCCCGCTGCCGATGCCGCTGGCGATACCGTCGCCATTGACGAGTAAGACCCCACCTCTGACAATCCGGTCTGTTTCCCGCAGACCGGATTGTTTCCTTGGATTCCCTTTCCGAATTTTTCCGCCCGGGCATGGCCCCGGACAGCCTGCCGGCGCTCTCGCGCCTGAGTGCAGCCTGGCCTTACCTGGCGGTGTTTGTCACCCTGTTTCGCGGTGGCGACGAAGAAGTGCTGATGCGCCTGTTGGTGCTGCGCGAGCTGGGTAGCCGCGCCGACTCACCGTACTGGACGCCACAAGACATTGCCCAGCGCTTTGCCTACCTGAACGACACCAAGCTTGGCACCATCCTGGGCCGCCTGCGCGAGGGCGAGCTGCTGGTATACGACAGCGACAGCGGCCACTACGCGCTGAGCGAAGGCGCCCGCGTGGCGCTGGCTGCGCTGGCCACGCTGATCGACTTTGCCGGCGACGACGTGGAGCTGGGCTATCTCACCAGCCAGGTGGCCGCCGGGCAGTCGGTAGGGCAGGTGTCGGACGAAGCCATGCAGCACCTGCTGGCGCGCCTGAACGAGCTGCACGCCGAGTTTGCCGACGCGCTGGAAAGCCAGTCCGAGTTCCGCATCCGCGCCGCGCAGCACCGGCTGGAGTCGGTATGGCGCTGGGTGGGCAAATCCACCGAGGTGATACGCAACCTGACCCGCGACGACACGCTGACGCTCACCACGCTGAACCAGGCGCAGGCCATTGCGCTGGCGCAAAGCCGCATGCTGGCGCTGGCCGGTACTTTCGAGCGCCGCCTGGCGCAGCTGGCTGCGCAGCGCGTACACCTGGGCAGCTCCGGCCTCACCTCTACCGATATTGCCGACTGGCTGCGCCACCAGGGCGGGGCCACGCTGGCCGCGCTGCTGGGCAATGCGCTGTCTTACGGCGTAGAGCCGGCTTTTCTCACCACCCCCGAGCTGGGCGACGTGGCCGAGTTCGAGCTGCTGGGCCGCGAAAGGTTGGCCGCGGCCAACACGGCGCTGCCACAAGCCGCCAGCGCCGAAGCCGCCGACGCGCCCGAGATGGAGCGCCTGCTGGAAGCCGAGGCGCTGTACGACAGCCTGCTGCAGCTGGGGCTGGACGGCGCGCCGGGCGAGCAGGGCTACCCCATTGCCGACGCGGTGTTGGCCGCAAGCTACAACGAAACCGCCTACCGCCTGTCGCTGCTGTCGCTGCTGGGCGACCCGGAAAGCAGCAGCGACCAGAGCGTGATAGCGTCGCTGGCGCGCCTGCCGCTGCAGCTTGCTGGCGGCCATAGCATCATCACCCCCGATCACCCCGAAGTCGCCTCGCTGTCCGATGCGCGGCTGATAGCGCAGAAACCCTGAGCATGGAACAGCAACTGACCACCCTGATTGCGCGCCTGCTGGCGCACCGCGTGCTGCCGCGCAGCGACGCCCTGGCGCGCCGCGCGCTGCTGGACGAAACCTTCCGCCTGGAGCTGGACCAAAGATTGGCCGCAGCCGGCCTGCAGCTGGTAGAAAACCCCTACGCCGAGCACATTGCCGTGGCGCTGCTGCCGGCGCTCACCGAGCCGGTATTCGGCAGCGGCGAAGCCTGGCTTAACAACAACCTGGGCCTGCCGCGTGACGGCGTGGCGCTGCTGGTGATCGTGTGGGCGCTGATTATTTTGCCCAAGCGCGAACGCCAGGTGTCGCGCGTAGCCGCCGGCAACGAAGGCCAGCACGATATGTTTGGCGCGCAAAAGCCGCTGGAAACCGGCGACACCGTGTCGGTAGGCGTGTCGGAAGACGCCCTGTACGCCGACTTTGGCAAGCAGCTGGGCGGGCGCACGCGCTTTAACGCCAACCTGGGCCGCCTGGTGAACCTGGGCTTCTTGCAGCGGCGTAACCGCTGGCTGGTAGAAGGCCCGCTGCTGGACGTGATGATCGACTACAGCCAGCTGGCGCCGCGCATCATCGAAGGCGCGCTGGCCGAAGTGCTGTCGCGCCGCGGCCAGCTATCGCAGCACCTCACCGCGCAGCAGCTGCAGGACGGCCCGCCAGGGTTGGCCGCAGACAGCGCAGAAACAGACAAGCCACACGAGGAGCAAGCCTGATGTTCCAGATGAAATCGGTAGAAATGGTGCACTGGGACTTCTGGCAACGCCTCACCGTGCCGCTGGACGCGCAGATCGTCACCATCATCGGCCCCAACGGCTCCGGCAAAACCACCCTGCTGGACGCCATGCGCACGCTGCTGGCCATCAAGTGCTCCGGCAAGCGCGACTACAAGCGCTATGTGCGCAACAACCGCGAACCGTATGCCTTCCTGAAAGGCGTGGTAGACAACCCGCGCCGCCTGCAGGGCGGCCTGTACCCCACGCCGTTCTTCCCGCTGCTGCAGCCGGAAGTCACCCTGCTATGCCGCATTAAGAAGCAGGGCGGCGACTGGGTGCGCCACTACGCCATTCTGGAAGGCGACGTGGCGCTGGATCAGGCCATTGGCGATAGCAGCGTGCCGTGGCTGGGCGTGCAGGAATACCGCCGCCGCCTGGAAGCCGCCGGCCTTACCGCCGCCGTGGCCGAAGTGCTGGCGCTGGAGCAGGGCGACACCGACAAGCTCACCGAATACAGCCCCAAGCAGCTGCTGGACCTGGTGTTCCAGGTGTTTGGCGATAAAGACGTGCTGGCCAACTACCAGCACGCCCGCGACGAACAGAAAGCCGCCGAGGCCGAGCTGGCCGCCCTGGGCCGCCAGGAAGAAGCGCTGCAAGGCCGCGTGGAAATGATGAAAAGCCGCGCCAGCCGCTACCTGGAATGGGTGGGCCTGAGCAAGCGCATTACCCGCCTGCGCGACGACGCGCTGCCGGTACTGGGGCTGATCGACGGCCGCGCCGCCACCGGCAAGCTGTGGCAAGACTACCGCCGCCTGCAGGGCAGCTACCTGGCTGTCAGCCGTCAGCACCGCGACACCCTGCAGCTGGTGGCCACACTGCGCGACGCCGAAAGCAGCGCCCTGGCGGCGCGTAATGCCGCCGAGGCCGTGCGCAAGCAGGCGCAGGACGACTTCATGCAGGCACGCGACGCCGAGCGCGATATCGCCAGCCAGCTGAAAGAGCGCGACCGCCTGCAAGCGCTGGCCAGCCGCGAATACGGTGAAGATGCCGCCACGCTGGGCCACAAGTTGGCCGCACTGCGCGACGCCAACGAGCGCCTGCGCGACACGCTGAAAGCACAAAAAGCCGAGCGCGACGGCTATAGCGCCGAGCTGGCTGCACTGGAAGGCGGCAAGCCGCGTGCGCCGGAAGACGTGCGCCACTTCCGCGCCGCGCTGGACGAAGCCGGCATCGGCCACCAGATGCTGGCCGACATCGTTGAAGTGACCGACAGCCGCTGGCAGGGCGCGGTCGAGGCGCTGCTCAAGCCTTACCGCCACGTGGTGCTGCTACAAGACGCTGGCGACCGCCGCGCCGCCTGGCAGCTGGGCGAAAAGCTGCGCTATCGCCACTTTGTTGTACCGGAAACCGCCGCCGCGCCGCGTGCGCGCAGCGGCAGCCTGCTGGAGGTGGTGCGCTTTGCTGCCGACGCGCCGGACTGGCTGTACCAGCAGATGAACCGCGTCAGCCGCGTGGCCAGCGTGGCCGACGGCGCCGGTGAAGACGGCGACTGGATCACGCCGGAGGGTTACTTCCGCGAACGCCGTGGCGCGCGCCACATTGGCGTACCGGCGCACGATTTTGCCTTTGGCGAAGCGGCGCGCCAGACACGGCTACAGGCGCTGCGCGACAGCCTGAAAGCGCTGAACGTGGCCATGCTGCGCCACGAAGAGCAGCTGGTCGCAGCCAGCCGCGAGGCCGCACAGCTGGCCGAGTACCTGTCCGGTATGGACGCCATCCGCCTGCTGGATAGCCGCGCCGAAGAGTTTGCCGCACTGGCGGCGCAGGCCGACAGCCTGAAGCAGGCGGTGGCCGAGGCGGGCGAAAGGTTGGCCGCCGCACAGGCCGAGCGCGACGCCGCCGAGCAGCGCTACAGCGACGCCCGCATCGCCCACGACCGCGTATGCCAGCGCGAGCAGGACAGCCTGCAGGGCGAGCACAAGGCGCAGGCCGACATGGCGCAGGCGCGGCGCCTTATCCGCCGCCACCTGGCCGAGCTGCGCGACTGCCGCCGCCAGCTGCCGGCTGCGGCGCAGGACGCGGCCTTTGTGGCGCAGCTGGCCGACGAGTTCGAATCCGCCGCCGACGTGCGCCACGAAATCAGTTATCTGGAAGAAAGGTTGGCCGCAGGCGAGTGGGAGCGTGACGACGCGGTATTGCAGTTGAAAGACAAACTGCAGGAAGACCTGAGCAGCCTGACGCGCGAATGCCAGCGCCGCCAGGCCGAGGTAGAACGCGCCGCCGGCCTCACCAGCGACGCGCGCGATGCCTACCTGGGCAAGCTGCGCGCCACCGTGCGCGCCTACGGCCACAACGTGAAGCGCCTGGGCGAGCTGGCCGGTATTGGAGTAGAGGTGGAGCTGCCCACGCTGGCCAACGACGACGCCCTGCTGGCGCAGGCTGGCCTGGTGCTGAAGTTCAACTTCGACCAGAAAGGCCTGATGGGCCTGAACGATGGCGAGGCGTCCGGCGGCCAGCAGGTGATGAAGTCGCTGATCATGCTGATCGGCCTGATGATGGACGAAAGCAACCCGTCCGGCTTTGTGTTCATCGACGAGCCGTTTGCCCACCTGGACATCTTCAACATCGACCGCGTGGCCGGCTTCCTCAAGGCTACCGAGGCGCAGTACCTGATTACTACGCCCAATACGCACAACATCAACATCTTTGCGCCGTCCGGCCTGACGCTGGCCACGCGCAAAAAGCGGCCAGGCGAGCAGTGGGCACCGCCCATCCTGCAAACCCGGCGCCGCGTGGATGCTGCGTCGTAAACACCCCACCCGGCCTGGCCGGGTTTTTTTATGGCACACTTGATAACGAATGCATAGACATTCATCAAGCATGCTAATAGAATGCCGTTCTTTTTTGACTTTGGCATAAAACCATGAAAAAGCTCGCGCTTGTCTCCCTGCTGTCTCTGGCCCTGTGCGGCCCTGCCCAGGCATTTGGCCTGAACACCCTGCTGAGTGCCGGTACCGATCTGGTGAAGTCCGCCACCCTGTCTGATGCCGAAGTGCAGGCCATGGCGGCCGAGTCCAGCAAGGCGCTGGACAAGCAGGCCAAGGTAGCCGCCGCAGGTAGCCCGCAAGCCAAACGCCTGGCCAAGATCGTGAGCGGCCTTAGCAGCGAAGACGGCCTGAAGCTGAACTTCAAGGTGTATCTGGATAAAGAAGTGAACGCCTTTGCCATGGCAGACGGCACCGTACGTGTGTACAGCGGCCTGCTGGACAAGATGACCGACGACGAAGTGCGCTATGTGATTGGCCACGAAATCGGCCACGTGAAGCTGGGCCACAGCAAGAAAGCCATGCAAGTGGCCTACGCGGCGTCTGCCGCGCGCAAGGCCGCTGCCGGTAGCGGTAACGCCAATGTGGCCGCGTTTTCCGAGTCGGAAATGGGTGAGCTGAGCGAGCAAATCCTGCACGCGCAGTTCTCGCAGTCGCAGGAAAGCGATGCCGATGCTTACGCAGTAGAGTTTCTGAAGCGCCATAACTACAAGCTGGACGCCGCCCCGTCTGCGCTGCGCAAGTTGGCCGCACTGTACGGTAACGACAGCAGCCTGCTGTCCAGCCACCCTGCCGCGGGCGACCGTGCCGACAAGGTAGAAAAGCTGATCAAGTAATACCCGGTGTCGTTATCGGAACAGCTCGCTAATGCGGGCTGTTTTTTTATCGATAGCGTACATGACAAAACCAAGCACTTGCTTGACAATGGCGGCTCACCGATTCGGGAGATTTCGATGCGTACCCTGACATCCTTGCTGGGCAATTCACAAAAACTGGACGGCGGTGCCATGTTTGGCAACGCGCCGCGTGCGGTGTGGGCCGGCTGGCTAGCGCCGGACGAGCAAAACCGCGTGCCGCTATGCTGCCGCTGCCTGCTGGTCGAAGAGGCTGATGGCCGCCGTGTGTTGCTGGAAACCGGCATCGGGGCTTTTTTTGCCGCCAAGCTGCGTGAGCGCTATGGCGTGATGGAAGAAAACCACGTGCTGCTGGATTCGCTGGCCGCGCACGGGCTGCGCCACGAGGATATCGATGTGGTGGTGCTGTCGCACCTGCACTTCGACCATGCCGGCGGGCTGTTGGCCGCATGGGATGGCGAGCCGGCGCGCTTGTTGTTCCCCAATGCGCAGATTGTGGTGGGGCGCGAGGCCTGGCAGCGGGCGCTGAACCCGCACCCGCGTGACCGCGCATCGTTTGTGCCGGAGCTGGTGGCGTTGCTGGAAAGCTGTGGCCGCCTGGTGCTGGTGGATGGCGAGCAGCCACCGGCCTGCCTGCCGCCAGACTGGCGTTTTAGCGTGTCGCACGGCCATACGCCGGGCATGCTGCTGGCCGAGATCCCCATGCCGGATGGCCCGGTGGTGTTTGCCGCCGACCTCATCCCCGGTGCCCCCTGGGTACACGTGCCCATCACCATGGGCTACGACCGCTTTCCCGAGCAGCTGATAGACGAAAAGCGCCACCTGTTGCAGCGCCTGGCGGGTGTGCATGGCCGCCTGTTTTTTACCCACGACCCGGCGGTGGCCTGTGCCCCGGTACTGTACGACGCGCAAAAGCAGCGTTTTTCGGTGATGGCAGGGCAGGGCAGCTTGCAGCGGCAGGCTAGCTAGGGCGCTTTTGTGCTGCCTGGCCATGTCGTGGGCGGGGTGTTTTGACCCGGCTGTTTTTTCTTATGCCAGTGGAAAAGTGTGGCGTATGTTTAACATATTCTACGACACTTAAACGCACGTTTGCGGCACAATAAGCCACAGTTTTGCGAGGGGGCTACCCCCCGCAGCGCTGTGGCTTTTTTGTTGTATTAGCTAGCTTATTGCCTTGTTTTTTAAAGATTTATGACGGGCGTGCTAAGCAGCGCTTTGGCGGTTTTGTGGCGTAACCGGTGGCAGCTGTGCTGCCGCCCGGTTCTCGTTGTGTTTAATAAATTGCTCGGTTTGTGTTGTGGGCTGGCTATAATGGCCGCCACAACAAAAGTAACAAGCCGATTGAGCGTGGCCGTTTTGCTTGCCCTGGGCAGGCTGGGGCCACACTTGCCGAAACACTGCATTGGGAGAAGGAGACTCAGACATGCTTGTCTGGTTCGTCGTCATGTATCTGGCCGTTACTGTGGGTATTGGCCTGTACGCATCTACACGCGTAAAAAACGCAAAAGATTTCGCGGCCGGTGGCCGTAGCATGCCATTCCATATCGTCGCGGCCATGGTGTTTGCCACCTGGTTTGGTTCCGAGGCGGTATTGGGTATCCCGTCTACCTTTATCGAGGAAGGCTTTCACGGCATTGTGGAAGACCCGTTCGGCTCGTTTACCTGCCTGATGCTGGTGGGGGTGTTTTTTGCCCGCCCGCTGTACCGCATGAACCTGCTGACCATGGGCGATTTCTTCCGCCAGCGCTATGGCAGCACGGTAGAGGTGATTACCAGCCTGGCGATCATGATGTCCTACCTGGGCTGGATTGCCGCCCAGCTTACCGCGCTGGGCGTGGTGTTCAATGTGCTGTCTGATGGCGGTATCACCACCACCCAGGGCATGCTGATCGGCGCCGGTATTGTGGTGATCTATACGCTGTTTGGTGGCATGTGGTCGGTGGCGCTGACCGATTTCTTCCAGATGGTAATCATCGTCGGTGGCCTCTTGTACCTGGTGTGGCTGTTCAGCGGCATGGCCGGCGGTGCCGACAAGGTGATTGCCAAGGCCGCGGGCGAGGGCAAGTTCACCTTCATTACCAGTACCGAGCCGCGTGATCTGGTGGCCTTTATCGGGGCGGCCGTCACCATGATGTTCGGCTCCATTCCGCAGCAGGACGTGTTCCAGCGCGTGATGTCGGCCAAGAGCGAAAAAATCGCTGTGCGCGCCACCATCGTGGGGGCCGTGTTTTACCTGACCTTCTGCCTGCTGCCGGTGTTCCTGATTTACGCCGCATCGATGATCAACCCCGAGCTGGTGCAAAAATGGCTGGCGGAAGATTCGCAGATGATCCTGCCGCGCATGATTCTGGAAGAAACCCCGCTGTTCGCCCAGGTGATGTTCTTTGGCGCGCTGCTGTCGGCCATCATGTCTACCGCGTCCGGCACGCTGCTGGCGCCGTCGGTGATCTTTGTGGAAAACATCTTCAAGCACTTCAAGCCCAAGATGAGCGACCGCGAGTTCCTGCTGGCGACCCGTGCGGCCATTCTGGTATGTGCTGTGGGTACCACGCTGTTTGCGCTGTATTCCGATGCGTCCATTTACGAGATGGTGGGTAACGCTTACAAAGTGACCCTGGTGGCAGCCTTTGTACCGCTGACTGCCGGCCTGTTCTGGAAGCGTGCCACCACGCAGGGCGCCATGCTGGCGATTATCCTGGGCGTAGGCACCTGGATTGCCCTGGAGCTGACGGCTACCGATACCGATTTCTGGCCACCACAGCTGGCGGGCTTGCTGATGAGCGTGCTGGGCATGCTGCTGGGTTCGCTGCTGCCGCAGTTTGTCGCGCCACAGTGCGCAGTCAAAGCGGGTGGTAGCCAGCCGCAAACGCAGGCGGGTTAACGCGTTTTACCAGCCGCACAGCAGGGGACCATCGCTTTGGGCTGTGCGGCCTGGCCATTGTCTTACCGGGGCACCTGCCCCGGTTTTTTTATGGGAACAGTTTGTTGCGCCGCGCTGGCTTGTCTGGTGGCACGGCACATGGCATGGTGCTTTCATGAAAACGACATCACCCCGCATTGCTTATCTGCTGCTGACGCTGACCGCCCTGTTCTGGTCGGGCAATTTTGTGCTGGCCCGTGCCATGCACGCCAGTGTTGCCCCGATGACCCTTTCCTTTGCCCGCTGGGCCATTGCCCTGTGCCTGCTGCTGCCGTTTGGCCTGCGCCCGGCCTGGCAGCAGCGTGCGCTGTGGCGGCCGCACTGGCGCCGCCTGCTGTTATTGGCGCTGCTGGGCGTCACCGGCTTCAACTCGCTGGCCTACTGGGGGCTGCAGTACACCGCCGCCACCAACGCGGTGCTGCTCAATTCCTTTATCCCTATTTTGATCGTGCTGTTTGGCGCGCTGTTCTTTGGCATGAAGATCGGCCGGCGCCAGGCGCTGGCGGTAGGTATTTCTTTTATCGGCGTGCTGTTCATCGTGGCGCATGGCGACTGGCACAGGTTGGCCGCACTGGACATCAACCGTGGCGACGCGGTGGTGTTTCTGGCCATGGTGGCGTGGGCGCTGTACACCCTGCTGCTCAAGCCGCTGCCTGCCACGCTGGACCGCATCGGCCTGCTGACCGTACTGGTGGCTATCGGCTTGCTAGGCATTGTGCCGCTGTTTGCTGCCGAGCTGGCCAGCGGCCGTTACACCCCGTTGACCACCGGTACGCTGGCCACCTTTGCCTACGTTGGCACGCTGCCATCGGTAGCGGCCTACTACTTTTACAATCTGGGCGTGGCCCGCGTGGGCGCGGCGCGCGCCGGCATGTTCATCCACCTGATGCCCGGCTTCGGCGCCGTGCTGTCCATGCTGTTTCTGGGTGAAGCGCTGCAGTGGTACCACCTGGCCGGTATCGGGCTGATACTATCGGGCGTGGTGCTGGCCACGCGGGCTGGCAAGTAGCCCCCTTGTTAACAGGAGTGAAAGCATGAGCGAGCAAGACAAACAGGCCGGGTTGGCGCGGCGCACCCAGGTGATGGGCGAGGCGTTTGCCACGCGGGCGATGAGCGATCTGGACGGTTTCAGCCGCCCGCTGCAAGACTGGCTGAACGAACACGCCTGGGGCAGTACCTGGCAGCGCGACGGTATCGACCTGAAAACCCGTAGCCTGCTGACCTGCGCCATGTTGGCCGCACTGGGCCGTAGCCAGGAGCTGAAAGGCCATATCCGTGGTGCCATCAATAATGGCGCTAGCCTGGTAGAAATCCGCGAAACACTGCTGCACTGCGCCGTGTACGCCGGGGCACCGGCGGCGGTAGAGGCCTTCCGCGCCGCGCGCGAGGTACTGGCCGAGCTGGGCCTGCAGCTGCCGGACGAGGCGTAGCGCTAGGCCTGGCGGCCAACCCTGCTGTCAGCGGGGTTGAAATTTCGCCAGCTTGCCCCACACTCTGGGCATTACCCACTGTTCTTACCCAAAAGGAAACATGCAATGGCAACCGTTACCCTGAAAGGCAACCCTGTAGACGTAGCCGGTACCCTGCCGGCCGCTGGCAGCGCCGCCCCGGCTTTTACCCTGACCGCTGGTGACCTGTCCGACGTGGGCCTGGCTGCCTTTGCCGGCAAGAAAAAGATCCTGAACATTTTCCCGTCGGTGGATACCCCTACCTGCGCCACCTCGGTACGCAAGTTCAACGAAAAAGCCGCCGCCCGTGATGGCGTGGTAGTGCTGTGCATTTCTGCCGACCTGCCGTTTGCGCAGAAGCGTTTCTGCGGTGCCGAGGGCATCGAAGGCGTGGCCAATCTGTCTACCTTCCGCAACCCGGCTTTTGCCGAGGCCTACGGCGTGCAGCTGGCTTCCGGCCCGCTGGCCGGCCTGACTGCCCGTGCCGTGGTAGTACTGGACGAAAACGACCAGGTGCTGCATAGCGAGCTGGTAGCCGAGATCGCCGACGAGCCGAACTACGACGCCGCGCTGGCCGTGCTGTAAGACAGCCAGGTCGCCAAGACGAAAAACCGGTCAGCTTGCGCTGGCCGGTTTTTTATTGTGCTGTAAAGGGAGGTGACTCAGGCGGCGGCACGCAGGGCGTGGCGATCACCCGGTAGAGTGGTGGGCGGTGTGCGGCCAACCTTGGCGTGCGGCTGGGTGCGGAACCAGGCCAGATCCTGGTTCAGCTGCTGCGAGGCGTCGGTCAGGCGGCCCATGGCCGGGGCCAGGGTTTGCATCTGGCCAAAGATGCCGGCGGCCAGCGTGGCCACTTCGTCGCCCTGGCTCACGATATTGTCGCTGGCCATGTGCTGTGCCTGGCGCGCTTCTTCGATGTCTTTCATGGCCTGGCGGAAGGCCGACATGGCCTGGTCGGCTTGCAGTAGCGCGTTGTTCAGTGTTTCTTGCGCGCCGATGCTGTGCTCGCCGGCCAGGTGGGCTTCGCTCATGGTAGCGGCCAGCGCCTGGCTGGCCGACTCTACCCGCAACAGGGTGTCGAAGATGCGCGCCGTGGCGCTTTCGGTGCGCTCGGACAGCTTGCGCACTTCGTCGGCCACCACGGCAAAGCCGCGGCCTGCTTCGCCTGCGCGGGCGGCTTCGATGGCGGCGTTCAGCGCCAGCAGGTTGGTTTGCTCGGCCACATCGCGAATCAGGGTGCTGATCTGGGCAATGTCGCGGATGGCGGTTTTGAGCTGCTCGGCGTCGTTGACGCCACCTTGCAGGCGCACGGACAGCTTGTGCAGGGTGTCGGCAGTACCGGTGGCCAGGCTGCGTGCATGGCCGGTGCGCTCGCTGCCGCTATCGGCCTGGCTTACGGCCTGCTGCAGCGCCTGGCTGATGCGCTGGTTACCGCCGGCAATCTGGCCTGCGGCGGCACGGGTGTTTTCTGCCTTGTCAGCTTGCTGCTGCGTCACGGTGATCACCTGGCCGGTGAGCGCCAGGATGCTGCGCGCCTCGTGCTCGCTCTGCGCGGCAGTGCTGCGTACGGTGGCCAGCAGGGTGGCCAGCTTGTCCAGAAAACGGTTGATGTGGCGGGCGGCTTGCGACAGCTCGTCGGCACCGTTTACCGGCAGGCGGGCGGCCAGGTCACCTTCGCCCAGCTGGTCGGCCGCACGCTGCATGGCGGCAATCTGCCCTTTCAGCCGGCGCGCCAGCAGGACTTGCGATAGCACCACAATCACGCTGGCCAGGCCCAGCGGGCCCAGTACCAGCATGACCAGCCGGCTGAGCGCGCCTTGCATGGCGGTTTCGGCTTGTGCCAGCAGCTGGCGCTCCGACACCAGGCGCTGGTCGATCAGGCCGGCCAAAGGCTGCAGGCTCATCTTGTAGGCTTCTTCGGGGATGGACAGCGCGTCCTCTGGCGAGGTTTCGGCAATCTTGATGGCCGACAGCAGGTTGGTGTGGTACGCCTGCCAGTGCTGGCTGGCTTGTTTGGCAAAGCTGTCGCGCTCTGCGGCAGGCAGCCCGGTGACGATAGCGGCAATCAGCTGGCGGCTGCTTTTATTTACGCTGGCCAGCTGGGCGGCCGTGTCTGGCAGCAGCGGGTCGGCGCGCGATAGCGATAGCACCTCGGCTTTCAGCGTTTGCAGGTTGGCCGATAGCAGCTGCCGGCTACGGTATTGTTCGAAGTCACTGCGTAGCGACCACAGCTGCTGGCTGCTCAGTAGCATCACTGCCAGCAGGCAGCCAAGTGTGAGGATAACGGTGAGCCACAGCCGTTTAACAAGCGTCATTTTAAATCCATCCTTATCAAAGCTGGCCGCAGTGTAGAGGGTCAACGTTACTGATAGATGACAATTCATCACAATGACGCATGGGTGTAACCGTGGCCGGTTTTAGCCCATCGGGTACATGAAAAAAGCGCCTGTCTTGTAGACTAGGCGCTATTCGTTAAGAATCTGTGAACAATGGTGGCGTCAGCCTGCTGCAATACTGGCCTTGTGTTTGTCCATGACCTTCACGTAGTGCTCGGCGGAGTATTTGAAATACGCCAGCTCGCCCTCGGTGAGGGGCCGCACCTGTTTTACCGGGTTGCCCAGGTACAGGTAGCCGCTTTCCAGCCGCTTGTTGGGCGGCACCAGGCTGCCGGCGCCAATCAGCACGCGGTCTTCGATCATGGCGCGGTCCAGGATGATGCTGCCGATGCCGATGAGCACTTCGTTGCCGATGGTGCAGCCGTGCAGGGTAACGTGGTGGCCGATGGTGACATGGCGGCCAATCACCAGCGGCGCGCCTTGCGGGTCGCTGTCTTTGCGGTGGCTCACGTGCAGCATGGCAAAGTCCTGCACATTGCTGCCTTCGCCTATGCTGATGCTGTTCACGTCGCCGCGTACCACGGCGCAGGGCCATACTGAAACGTTGGCCGCCAGGCTGACTTCGCCGATTACCACGGCGGCGTCGTCGATATAGCAGCTGGCGTCGATCTGCGGCTGGTGGCCATCATAGGAACGGATATTGCGATTCACGGATTTGTCCTTATCTAGAATACGTTTCTGCGCGCACGCTGCGGCGCCACTCTTAACAGGATGCCAAACATGACCCCTAATCCGCTACTGGACTTTAGCGATCTGCCGCGTTTTGCCGCGATCAAACCCGAACACGTTACCCCGGCGCTGGACGTGCTGCTGGCCGAGGCCCGTGCCGCAGTAGAGCAGGTGATCGCCGCTGGCGGCGACGACTGGGACAGCGTGTCCGAGCCGCTGTCCGACGCCACCGAGCGCCTGGGCCGCGCCTGGGGCGTGGTGGGGCACCTCAATAGCGTGATGGGCAATACCGATGGCCTGCGCGAGGTGTACAACGCCGAAATCCCGCGCATTTCGGCTTTCTTTACCGAGCTGGGGCAAAACCTGGACTTGTTTGCCCGCTTCAAGGCGGTGGCGGCCAACCCGGCCTTTGCCACGGCCAGCGCGGCGCGCCAGAAAATCATCGCCAACGACCTGCGTGATTTCCGCCTGTCTGGCGCCGAGCTGCCGGATGCGCAGAAAGCGCGCTTTGCCGAGATCTCCAGCCGATTGGCCGAGCTGTCTAGCCAGTTTTCGCAAAACGTGATGGACGCCACCGACAGCTTTAGCCTGTTGATCGACGACGCCGCCGAGCTGGCCGGCATTCCGGAAGACAGCCTGGCCATGTACGCCGCCATCGCCGAAGCCGACGGCCAGCCGGGCAAATACAAGCTGGGCCTGCAGTTTCCGCTGCTGTTCCCGGTGCTGCAGTACGCCGACAACCGTGCGCTGCGTCAGCAGCTGTACGAAGCCAATGCCAAGCGCGCCAGCGAGTTTGGCCCGGCCGAGCAGGACAACACCGCGCTGATTCGCGAACGCCTGGTGCTGGCCGCCGAAGAGGCGCAGCTGCTGGGCTTTGCCAGCTACGCCGAGCTGTCGCTGTACACCAAGATGGCCGAAACCCCGCAGCAGGTGATCGACTTCCTGCGCGACCTGGCCGCCCGCGCCAAGCCCTACGCGCAGCAGGATCGCGCCGAGCTGGAAGCCTTTGCCCGCGCCGAGCTGGGGCTGGACACGCTGGAGGCATGGGACATCAGCTACGCCGCCGAAAAACTGCGCGTGGCGCGTTATGCGTTTTCCGAGCACGAAGTAAAGCAGTACTTCCCCGAGCCCAAAGTACTGGCCGGTTTGTTCAGCGTGGTGCACAAGCTGTACGGCATTACGGTAACGCAGCAAGACGCCGAAACCTGGCACCCGGACGTGCGCTACTACCAGATCCGCAAAGACGGCGTGCTGCTGGGTGGCTTCTATCTGGATTTGTACGCCCGTGACGGCAAGCGCCCTGGCGCCTGGATGGACGACGTGCGCGGCCGCCGCGTCAAGGCAGGGCAGGTGCAAACCCCGGTGGCCTACCTGGTGTGCAACTTTACCCGCCCGCTGGGCGACAAGCCGGCCACCTTCACGCACGACGAAGTCACCACGTTGTTCCATGAATTCGGCCACGGCCTGCACCATTTGCTGACCCGCGTGGACGAGCTGGGCGTGTCCGGCATCAGCGGCGTGGAGTGGGACGCGGTCGAGCTGCCTAGCCAGTTCATGGAAAACTTCTGCTGGGAATGGGATGTACTGCAGGGCATGAGCGCCCACGTGGATAGCGGCGAGCCGTTGCCGCACGCGCTGTACGACAAGATGCTGGCCGCCAAGAACTTCCAGAGCGGCATGCAGACCGTGCGCCAGCTGGAGTTCTCGCTGTTTGACATGCAGCTGTACACCGCGGCCAACCCTGACACAGTGGACTGGCAGGCCCTGCTGGAGCAGGTGCGCGATGAGGTGGCAGTAAACCGCCCGCCAGCGTACAACCGCTTCCCCAACAGCTTCAGCCACATTTTTGCTGGCGGTTACGCAGCGGGCTACTACAGCTACAAGTGGGCAGAAGTGCTGTCGGCAGATGCCTACGCCGCCTTCGAAGAGGCGGGTGGGGCCAACCCGGCGGTAGGCCACAAGTTCTGGGACGAGGTGTTGGCCGTGGGTGGCAGCCGCTCGGCGCTGGCATCGTTCCGTGCCTTCCGCGGCCGCGACCCGCAAATCGACGCGCTGCTGCGCCACAGTGGCATGAGCGAGCCGGTAGCCGCCTGACCATCGCGCCTGCTGCGGCCAACGTTGGCCGTAGCGGGGCGGTAAAGCACAAGGGCAAGCCATACGGCTTGCCCTTGTGCGTTGAAGCCCAGGCGCGTCTGGCACCATGACACTTGCCGCCAGAGGGGGCGGGCTGTGCTACCGCGCATGTGTCGGCAATATGCATCATGGCGATGGGCTGGTTTATCGATATGTTGGCTGTTATCGATACCGGATAAATTAACAATGGCGATATGTTTTATCGGTAAAAATGACTTGCGATAGGGTGTTTCCGTTCTGGGCACATCTGCCTTGAGGGGGGTGTAGCCGGGATGCCATTTACGGTATGGAAACAGGAGATGTACCCATGAAATCGATCAGCCTTGTCATCGTGGCCGCGTTGCTGGCTACCGCCTGTAGCAGCATGACCGCCATTGGTCAGTACCCGTCTTCGACACCGCCCAAGCTTGTCCGCATGGCAGGCGGCGCGCTGGCCTGGGATAAGCCGGGCGCTTTCGGGCCGGTGCCGCAATCCATGGCGGCAAAAGGCGCGGCGATGTGCGCCACGCTGAGTACCGCTAGCCAGACTTTCCGTGCGCTGGGTTATCACCCGTCGGCACAGAATGAGCAAGGCGAGGCGATAGATGGGGGTGGTTTCTATTGTGTGACGCCTTAAGCGTAACGTGTTGCATGGTGACATTGCCCTGCACGCTTGGCGTGACACCATCTTGGCGGCCTGTACTTTGCAGGCCGCTTTTTTGTTTTATCCACGGACGGCTTTGCATTTGTTAACGACTGCCATTTGAAATGGGTTGCTGCGGGTGTCAGCATGGCTGGGTGAATATTGCCGAGCTTGTCATCATGACCTACCTTGCCCGTCTATTTCACGGCATGGCCCTGCCGCTTGTGTTGCTCGTGGCTGGCTTTTTTCCTGGCGTGCCAGGCCATGCCGGGCCACTACGCGACGCTTTGTCACGGCAGCAGCTATCACCTGCCACGGCAGGGCACACGTTGACTGTGGCGCTGCCACATGCCGGCCGGCAGCGCAGCTTCCTGCTGCATGTGCCGCGCCGTTATCAGCCCGGGCAGCCCTTGCCGCTAGTCCTGGCGCTGCATGGTGGCGGTGGCAATATGGCATTCATGGCGAACGACCGCCATTACGGGCTGACCCGCCATAGCGACCAGGCGGGCTACCTGCTAGCGGTGCCCAATGGCACCGGCGCGCTGGGTGACAAACTGGCCACCTGGAACGCCGGGCGCTGCTGTGGCAAGGCGCGCGACGAAGCGGTAGATGACGTGGCCTTTGCCCGCGCGGTGGTGGCCTGGGTGCAGCAGCACTACACGGTAACCGCGGGGCGCGTGTACGCGGTAGGCATGTCTAATGGCGGCATGATGGCGTACCGGCTGGCGTGCGAGGCGGCGGATGTGTTTGCCGGCATCGCCTCGGTCGCCGGTACCGATAACACGCTGGCTTGCCAGCCAGCACGGCCGCTAGCGGTGCTGCATATCCATGCGCGGGATGACGACCATGTTCTGTTCGATGGTGGTGCCGGGCCAGGGGCGTTTCGCGACGAGCGCAAGGTCACCGATTTCACGTCGGTACCCGCGACCATGGCGCAGTGGCAGGCGCACAACCAGTGCCGCCCGCAGCCGGTGCGCAGCCTGACGGTAGCGGGTGCCTATTGCGAGCGTTATACCGGCTGTGCCGCTGCTAGCGCATTGCAGCTGTGTGTCACCGAGCAAGGTGGCCATAGTTGGCCGGGTGGCGGCCGTACCCGTATCGGCAAGGCGGGCCCTGGCCAGGCGCTGGATGCCAATGACGTGATGTGGGCTTTTTTCAGTGGCTTGCCGCCACGGCCATGATGCTTGCTGAACAGTGTGTGCGCAGGGAGGGCGAGCCAAGCCCGCGTCGGTGCGCTAGCATGACGTTTGCTTTCTTTGGGAGACCATCATGATCAGCCACATCGACCACGTTGTCCTTACCGTTACCGATATCGAAGCGTCGGTAGCCTTTTACTGCCGCGTCTTGCAGATGGAAGCGGTCACCTTTGCCAACGGCCGCCGCGCGCTGCATTTCGGCAACCAGAAGATCAACCTGCAGCTGCTGGGCGAGGAGCCGCGCAACCGTGCCGGTGTCGGCTCGGGCGACCTGTGCCTGATTAGCCGTTGGCCGCTACCGCAGGTGGTAGCCCACCTGCAGGCCGAGGGGGTGGATATTGTCGAGGGCCCGGTGGCCAAGACCGGTGCGCAGGGCACCATCCAGTCGGTGTATTTGCTGGACCCGGACCAGAACCTGATCGAAATCAGCGTGTACCCGCCACAGGCATGACAAGGTTTTTTTGTCAGCAGCGGGAACCAAGCGCGCCGCGCGGGTTCACACTATGACTGTTTGTCTAGCAGGCACAACAGTGAGCGAACTTGACTGTGTTGACCCCCGCCCGGTGCGGGGGCATTTTTTTGTCCCCAGCGCTGTGCGGCGCTGCAGAACGAAACAAGGGCCTTTCGCCATGCGAAAGGCCCTTGTCGCAGGTAACGCTAGCGGCTTAACGCTGCACGGCAGCCAGCATCACACCGGCCAGCACAAACAGCCCGCCCGAGGTGCGCGAGAAACGCTGCAGGCGTTGGCCGTGCGCCAGCCAGCCACCCAGGCGGCCACCGGCAGCGGCCAGCGCCACGGCGACCACCATATCCGCTACCACCCAGGTTGCCGCCATGGTCAGGTACTGCGGCCACAGCTCGCGGCTGGTATCCAGAAAGCGCGGCAGCAAGGCCGAGAAAAACACGGTGTCTTCGGGGTTGCTGACAGCCAGCAAAAACGCCGGGCGAAAGCCGCTCCATAGCGGGCTGACGCGACAGCCCTGCGCCTGGCCCAGCTTGAATGGCTTGCGCCACAGGGTAATACCCAGCCATACCAGGTAGCCGGCCCCCAGCATCTTCACGATATTGAACGCCGCAGGCGACGCAAACAGCAGGGCGGTAATGCCCAGCGCCGACAGGGCCATCAGGGTAAGCGCGCCGGCAGAAAAGCCCAGCGCGTTGGGTACGCCGCCACGGGCGCCATGCTGCGCGCCGTGCGACAGGGTTAGCAGCGGGCCGGGGCCCGGTGCCAGCATCAAGAGCACAATGGTGCCCAGGTACATGATCCAGTTGTGGAAATCCATAGCCAATACTCGTCTGCCCTGGCGTGCGCAGGCAGCATGCGGCCAACGTTGCCACGGTGTGTACCGTGGTGCGCGTAGGCAGGCAGCTAGCGTGCGGGCGGCAAGGCGTTACTGGCTGCTACCGTGCAACAGGCGCGGTGGCAGGCCATGATTCAATCGTTACTGCGGGAAATAGGGCAGAAGCGAGGGGCGCTAACGGGGTGGCTCGGACTGGGTGTCCGGTTCGTCGGCAGGTGTCAGGCTATGGCGGTGGGCAAAGCTGGGGGTGCGCAGGGCAAAGCTCTGGGCAAGCGGGGCAAGGCGGCCACGGTGGGCGGCATTGGTGGGGCACAGCGTGCCCGGGTTTTGCGCGGTTTGGCGCGGTTTTTTGGAAAACAATTTCTGCTTCCGGTGATGACGATGGCGCCATTCTAGGCGGGCTACCACGGCGCTGGCAAGTTTTGTGTCTATTTTATTAATCACGCCATGCCGGTAAGTGGCTGCTTTTATTGGTGATGGTGGCGTGGCGTGTTTGTAATATTAGCCGCGTTGCCAGCCTGCTTGCCACGCGCTATGGTGTCGGCCTGTTATCAAAGGGAGAGCCCCATGCAACTAGCCACCTGGAACGTCAATTCGCTGAAAGTGCGCCTGCCGCACGTGGTGCAATGGCTGGCGGACAACCCCATCGATGTACTGTGCCTGCAAGAACTGAAGATGGACCACCCGGTATTCCCGCTGGCCGATATCGAAGCCGCGGGCTACCAGGCCGTGTGGTTTGGCCAGAAAACCTATAACGGTGTGGCCATCCTGGTAAAAAATGGCCGCACCATCAGCGATGTTGTGCAGGGCATCCCCGGCTATGAAGACGAACAGCGCCGCGTGATTGCCGCCACCATCGATGGCGTACGCGTGATCTGTGCTTATTTCGTGAATGGCGAGGCAGTGGATTCGCCCAAGTACCAATACAAGCTGGGCTGGTTGGCCGCACTGGAAGGCTATGTAGCCAGCGAGCTGGCCCGCTACCCGGATTTTGCCCTGCTGGGCGACTACAACATCGCCCCGGAAGACCGCGATGTATACGACCCGGAAGGCTGGCGCGAGCAGGTGCTGTGCACCACGCCAGAGCGCGACAGCTTCCGCCGCCTGATTGCTATGGGCCTGTCGGATAGCTTCCGGCTATTCAATCAGGAAGACAAGCAATACAGCTGGTGGGATTACCGCGCCATGATGTTCCGCCGCAATATGGGCGTGCGTATCGACCATATCCTGATTACCGACAGCCTGAAGGCGCGTGCTACCGGCTGCGTGATCGACAAAACCCCGCGCAAGTGGGAGCGCCCGTCCGACCACACGCCCGTGGTGCTGACACTGGCGTAAGCCTGCCCTGGCGTGTGCCGGGTGTCATCGCGAAAGGTGTTGCGGCCATGGCCCGTGATGTATGGTTTTAAAATGCATAGCGGGCCGTGGCGAAAAATAAAAAAGCGAAATAGCTTGCCGGGCACGGGCTTAGTGCGTATAACGTGCTGAAGCAAGATTTCAAGCTAGTTGATCCAAAGTTCAGAGTTGTTCCACTTCAAAAGCGGTACTCCATTGTTTCATCCGGTCCCTTCTTGATTATTTCGCTGACAGGCATTTCGCCTAATTTTTTACGTTTTTTCAAAAGGAAGACAAAATGGAAACCGGTACCGTTAAATGGTTCAATGATGCAAAAGGCTTTGGCTTCATCACTCCGGACGCAGGCGGCAACGACCTGTTCGCTCACTTCTCCGAAATCCAGGGCAACGGCTTCAAATCCCTGGCTGAAGGTCAGAAAGTAAGCTACGTATCCGGCATGGGCCAAAAAGGCCCACAAGCTACCAAAATCCAGCCGATGTAATATCGGTTGCCATTTTGCTGGCAATAAAAAAAGCCCCGCTTGCGGGGCTTTTTTCATGTCTGTAGCCAACGCCGGCTAGCGGCGTTGGCGTGCTTGGCAGGGCTTAGTTTATCAGGTCGCCATCTTTGACTACCGGGCGGGTCCAGCGCCAGGTCAGCCGTGCCAGCAGGATGAGCAGCACCCCCCACAGGCTAAAAGCCAGCCAGCGAATGGCGCTCCAGGTGCTGTCGTCGGCATGTGCCAGGCGGATGCTGGTGATATTGGGGTAGAGCGAGAACATATTGATGCGCCAGCCATACGACGAAATATGGGCGGGCTGGCGTGCGTTTTCCAGCGCCCGTGCCGTGGCTTGCACGTCGGATGCGTCAAATTTGAAGTACAGCGGCCAACCCCAGCCGGTGTCTTCGTTACGGTAAACGCGCACATCGTCGATCGCGTGCTGGGTGTAGATCAGGTACATGTCGCGTACCGGCTGGTCGGCCGGGTTCTGTTTGCTGATAGGGCCGTCTTTGTCCGCCAGTTTGACCTCTACGCCGGTAATGGTGGTGATGGCGTGTTCGGGCAGGTAGTAGTCCAGCAGCAGGCTGCCGCCCAAGGCAAACAAGCCCAGTAGCGTCATGCCTGCCTTGCGAAGTTTTGCACGCATTTCTATGGTTTTCCTTTAAAAATCATTGGGTTTAAGGTGTTTTTCACAATTATGCCCCTACACTTGCCACTTGTGCCCGTGATTTTGTGCCCTGTGTGCCATCAAGCTGATGGCATGGTACGCGGGCAGGCCGTTACACTGTAGACCTGCCTAACGGGCCACCTTGCCCCCAGCCTGCCGGAGCTACCCATGCGCTTTTTTCTTGCTGCACTGCTGTCTGCCTTGCTTGCCCCTGCTGCCCACGCGGCAGGGACGCCGGGGCAGTTCGACTACTACGTCATGGCCCTGTCGTGGTCGCCCGATTACTGCGCGGTGCGCCCGGGCGACCGCGAGCAGTGCAGCCGCCAGTATGGCTTTGTCTTGCATGGCCTGTGGCCGCAGTACCAGCGCGGCTACCCGGCAGACTGCAGCCGCGAGCGTTTTGATGAGGGCATGCTGCAGCAGTTTGCCGGCTTGTACCCCAGCCGCAAGCTATACCGCCACGAGTGGGAAAAGCACGGCACCTGCAGTGGCCTGGGCCAGGCGGCCTACCACCAGCTGGCCGCTGGCCTGAAAGCCCGCCTGGCTGTACCGGCAGCCTATCAGGCCCCGGTACAGCCTCTGCGTAAAACCCTGCCCGAGCTGAAAGCCGAGCTGCAGGCGGCCAACCCCTGGCTGGGCCCGCGTGCGCTGGCGGTATCGTGCAGCGGGGGTGGCCGTTTCCTGAAAGAAATCTACCTGTGTACCGACAAGCAGGGCCGCCAGGGCCGGCCGTGCGGTGACGATGTGCTGGCCAGCGAGCGCCGTAGCTGCCGCCAGCCGGACATCCTGGTACGCAGCGTACGTTGATCGCCATGGGAACCACGATGAAAGCAATGTTGGCCGCATGGCTCTGCCTGCATACCCTGTTGGTTTGGGCTGCCGAGCCGGCAGCACCGCGTATCGGTGTGGTACTGGGCGGCGGCGGTGCCCGCGGCTTTGCCCACCTGGGCGTACTGCAGGAGCTGGAAAAGTTACACGTTCCCATCGCCTGTATGGCCGGCACCTCGGCGGGGGCGCTGATTGGCGGTGCCTACGCCAGCGGGCAGCCGTTGGCCGAGCTGGAGCGGCAGTTTGCCGAGGCGGACTGGGAAACCCTGCTCTCCGGCCGGCCACGCCGTCAGGACGTGCCGTACAACCGCAAGCAGAGCGACAGCCGCAATTATTTTGACCTCACCGTGGGTTTTCGCGATGGCAAGTGGCGGCTGCCCAAGGCGGCCATCAACGCCCAGGGCATTGACCTGTTCATTCGCCAGCTGACCCGCGCCCGCAACGAGCCCAGCTTTGACCGGCTCAGCATTCCGTTTCGCGCCCTGGCAACCGATCTGGAGACCGGTGATGCCGTGGTGTTTGACCGTGGCGACCTGAGCCTGGCCATGCGCGCCAGCATGGCGGTGCCGGGCATGTTTGCACCGGTAGAAGCCGACGACCGCATACTGGTAGATGGCGGCATGGCGCGCCAGCTGCCGGTGGAGGAGCTCAAAGGCCGCTGTGCCGATGTGCTGATCGTGATCGATGTGGGTACGCCGCCGGTAGCGCGCGAGCAGCTGGGTAACTTTCTGGACGTGCTGGACCAGACCACCTACCTGATGGTGGCACGCAACAGCCGCGAATCCCTGGCCAAGCTGGGGCCGCAGGATATCCTGATTCGCCCGCAGCTCGATGGGGTGTCGCCTGCCGACTTTGGCGATAACGCGGCGATTATCGAGGCGGGCAGGTTGGCCGCACGTGCCATCGCACCGCAGTTGGTGGCCCTGGCCAGCACCCCCGACCAGTACGCAGCCTGGCAGCAGGCTCGGGCACAGGGCGAGCGCCCGCGTATCGACCGCATTAATGTGGCCGGCAATTTTGACTTTGTCGACCCGCAGGCCATGCAGCAAAAGCTGTTGATTGGCAGCCGCCTGGGGCTGGGGGCGTTGCACCAGAAACTGGGCGAGGTGTTTGCCGAAGGGGACCTGGACAAGCTGGACTACACGCTGCGCCAGCAGGAAGGCCAGCACGTGGCCGATGTGCATCTGCTAGAGCGCCACACCGGGCCAAACTACGTGCGGGGCGGCCTGGAGCTGCGTAGCAGCTCGCAGGGCGATGCCACCTTTTCATTACTGGGCGAGTTCAGGCGCAGCTGGCTCAATAGCCGCGGTGGCAGCTTGCTGGGCGAAGCCAAGCTGGGCGAGGAGCCCACCTTTGGTGCCGAGTGGCAGCAGCCGTTTGATGCCAATTCGCCCGTTTTCCTGAGCCTGGGCAGTAGCCGGCGCGAGAAGCGCTACAGCCTGTATGTCGATAGCCACCAGCCCACGGCAGAGCTGATCCGGCAGACCAATACCGTTAACCTGGATGCCGGCCTGAGCCTGGGCAAGCTGGGGGAGTGGCGCAATGGCTGGTATGCCAGCCGTGACAGCCTGGCGCTGGGTACCGGTTTTCGCGGTATGCTGGACCTGAGCGATGCCAAGTCCCGTGAGCAAGGTTTGCGCAGCAAGCTGGTGCTGGACCAGCTGGATAACCCGCGCTGGCCACGCAATGGCTATGCCTTGCAGCTGGAAGCGCGCAAGCCGCTGCACCGTACCGACGACCCCAACCCGCAACCCAGTGCGTCGTTCATGATCGACACCGTCACTACCGATCGTCACGATATCAGCTGGCGCTTTACCCTGCGCGGTGGCTACAGCGACAAGAACGACGCGGCCGAAGTGTTCGAGCTGGGGGGATTCCGCAACGTATCCGGCTACCAGCCCGGCGAGCTGCTGGGGCACCAGATGGCCTTTGCCCGTGGCATGGTGTCGTGGCGTGTGTCCAGCCTGCCTTCGGCGCTGGGTTCCGGCTTGTATGTGGGCGCATCGGCCGAAATAGGGCGTGTGTGGGCCACCTTGCCGCTGGCGCAAGATACCCGCTGGCTGCCTGCCGGGTCGCTTTTCGTGGGGGCCGATACCATTCTGGGGCCGGTTTTCATGGGGGTGGGGCATGGCAAGAAAGGCCAGCTCACCGGCTACTTTAACCTGGGGCTGGAGTACTAGCGCTGCGGCCAACCTTTGCGGCCAACCTTTAAGCCGGCTCACCTGGGTATCCACCCGGTGTGGCCGGCTTTTTCATGTGCGGCTAGCGCCCGCCGCTGGTAAAGGCCATGCCTTCCTGTTCCCCTACCGGGCGGGCGTGCAGCTGCGCTTCAAACTGCAGCGTGGCGGCGGCCCAGGAAAAGCCCTCGGCCACGCGGCGTACGTGCTGGCGGTCTAGCGATAGCGCCTGCAGGCAGGCGGTTTTCAGGTCGTCGTGCAGCACGCCGCCGCCGCTATTGCCCACCACATCCAGCGGCCCGGCTACCGGGTAGGCGGCTACCGGCGTGCCGCAGGCCATGGCCTCCAGCAGCACCAGGCCAAAGGTGTCGGTGCGGCTGGGGAACACAAACACGTCTGCCGCGCGGTAAATGCGCGCCAGCTCGGCCTGTGGGAACACGCCGGCAAAGTGTACCGCCGGGTAGCGTGCCTGCAGCTCGGCCAGCTGCGGGCCTTCGCCGACTACCCATTTGCTGCCGGGCAGGTCCAGCTGCAAAAACGCCTCGATGTTCTTTTCTACCGCTACGCGGCCAACGTAGACAAAGCGTGGTGGTGCCGTGTCCAGCAGGTCGCGTTCGCCGGGGCTGAAGGTGGTGGTGTCTACCCCGCGGCTCCACAGCACCACATTGTGAAAGCCACGGGCTTGCAGGTCGGCCACAATGGCCGGGGTGGGCGCCATGACCGCCTGCGCAGCGTTGTGAAAACGGCGGATCCAGGCGTAGCTGATGGCCAGTGGCAGCCGCGTGCGTGCGTGGATGTATTCGGGAAAGCGCGTGTGATAGGCGGTGGTGAAAGGTTGGCCGCGGCGGCGGCACCAGCGCCGTGCAGCCATGCCCAGCGGGCCTTCGGTGGCAATGTGCACCGCGTGCGGGGCAAACTCGGCCAGGCGGGCGGCGGTTTTGCGGTAGGGCAGCAGCGACAGGCGGATATCCGGGTAGGTAGGGCAGGGCAGGGTAAGAAAGCCATCGCCGTCGTCGTGTTCGCCACCTTGCGGCGTGACCATGGCCACCTGGTGGCCCAGCGCCCGCAGCTCGCGCACGGTTTCGACGATGCTGCGTACCACGCCGTTGACCTGCGGGTACCAGGCGTCGGTGATGATCATGATGCGCATGTTTCGGCCTCCTCCAGCGTGCCTTCGCGTACCGGCTGGGCCGCGATGGTAGTGGGTGCGGCGGCGCTGCTGGCCTGGCTGGTCCAGTACACCACTTCCAGCCGGCCGTCGGCGTGTTCTACCAGCGCGGACAGGCTTTCCACCCAGTCGCCACAGTTGCCGTACACCACGCCGCCGATGTCTTTGACCTCGGCCTTGTGGATGTGGCCGCAGATCACGCCGTCAAAGCCACGGCGGCGGGCTTCGTCGGCCAGGATCTGTTCAAAGTCGCTGATGAAGTTCACCGCGTTCTTCACCTTGTGTTTCAGGTACTGCGATAGCGACCAGTACGGCCGCCCCAGCTTTTGCCGCAGCCAGTTGTAGTGGCGGTTCAGGTGCAGGATCACTGTATAGAGGCTGTCGCCTACATACGCCAGCCACTTGACGTGCTGGATGACGCCGTCGAACTCGTCGCCGTGGATGATCAGCAGGCGTTTCCCGTCGGCGGTGAGGTGCTCGGCTTCCTGGCGGATGGCAATGCCGCCAAAGTCCAGGCCGCAGTATTGCCGCGCCGCCTCGTCGTGGTTGCCGGGTACGTAGATCACCTGTGTGCCCTTGCGCGCCTTGCGCAGTACCTTTTGCACCACATCGTTGTGGCTTTGCTTCCAGCCCCAGGATTTTTTCAGCTGCCAGCCGTCGATGATGTCGCCCACCAGATACAGCGTGTCCGACTCGTGGTGTTTGAGGAAATCCAGCAGGAAGCTGGCCTGGCAGCCACTGGTGCCCAGGTGGACATCAGACAGCCAGATAGTGCGGTAGCGGTGGCTCATGGTGCGCTCCGGCGTAGCAGATAGCGCCATGCTGCGTGGTGCATGTGACAGCAGAATGTGCCCGCTGTGACAGCGGCGTGACGCCATTTATCGCCATGGCACCCGTTTGATAAGCCCGACTTAAGGTTGCCTTGTTTCACTGTGGGCCCTATCTCGCAAACTTGGCTGCCTGCATGTTTTCCCACGTTTTTCGCCCTTTGCGTGCCGAAGTGTTGGCCGCCAGCCTGGCCGTGCTGCTGGTGCTGTTTTTCAATATGGCTTTCTGGCAGCGGCTGTTTGCCATCGTCAGCCCGCTGGATGGCCATGGCGTAAAAATGCTGGGCCTGGCGTTTGTGCTGCTGAGCGCATTGTTCAGCCTGCTGCTGCAGCTGCTGGTGTGGCCGTGGGTGGGCAAGCCGCTGCTCACCGTGCTGCTGCTGCTTACCGCCGGGGTCAGTTATTTCATGAGCCAGTACGGCGTGCTGATCGACATGAATATGGTGCGCAACGCCATACAAACCGACGGCGCCGAGGTGCGCGACCTGCTAACGGTCAAGATGGTGCTCACCGTACTGCTGCTGGGTGGCCTGCCCAGCCTGTGGCTGTGGAAAACACCGGTGCTGTACCGCCCGCCGCTGCGCGAGCTGGGGGCCCGTGTGGTGGCGCTGCTGGTGAGCGCCGGGGTGCTGGTGGCGGTGGCCATGGTGGGGTATCAGGACTTTGCCTCGCTGTCTCGCAATCACCGCGAGCTGCGCTTTGCGCTGACGCCTACCAACTACCTGCAAGCCAGCAGCTCGTATATCAAGCGCCTTACCGCCAAGCCGGCCGTGCTGCAAAAAGTAGGGGAGGATGCCAGCCGTACCGCGCCGTGGCCTGCCGGCAGCAAGCCGCGCGTGCTGGTGCTGGTGGTGGGGGAAACCGCCCGTGGCGACCATTTTTCGCTCAATGGCTACCCGCGCCAGACCAACCCGCAGCTGGCGCGCATCCCTGGCCTGATCAACTACCCCGATACCTGGTCTTGCGGCACCGAAACCGCGATCTCGGTGCCGTGCATGTTCTCGTCCCTGCCGCGCGACAAGTTTGATGCTGATGAGGCCAAGCAGCGCGAGAACCTGCTGGATATCCTGCAGCGGGCGGGCGTACAGGTCAGCTGGCGCGATAATAATTCCGGCTGCAAAGAAGTGTGTAACCGCGTGCCCACGGACATGGTATTTGGCGACAAGAACCCGGCTTTCTGTGCCGATGGCGAGTGTTTTGACGACATTCTGCTGGATGGCCTGCCGCAGCGGCTGAAGGCACTCAAAGGCGATGCCGTGATTGTGCTGCACCAGAAAGGCAGCCACGGCCCGGCCTATTACAAGCGCTACCCGAAAGAGTACGAGCGCTTTACCCCGGTCTGCCGCACCAGCGAGCTGCAAAAGTGCAGCCAGCAGGACATCATCAACGGTTTTGACAACACCATCCTGTACACCGACGCCATCCTGGCCAAAACCATCGCCGCCTTGCAAGCCGAGCCCGCGGTGGCGGGTGGCATGATCTATCTGTCCGACCACGGCGAATCGCTGGGCGAAAACAATATGTACCTGCACGCCACGCCGTATCTGGTGGCGCCAGACGCGCAAAAGCACATCCCCATGGTGGCGTGGTTCTCGCCGGCCTGGCAGCAGGCAGCCGGCATGCAGCAGGCTTGTTTGCAGCAGGGCATCCAGCAGCGCTACAGCCAGGACAACCTGTTCCATAGCGTACTGGGCCTGATGGGGGTGAAAACCGCCGTGTACCAAGCCCCGCTGGATATGTTTGCCCGCTGCCGCAGCCCGCGTTGAGCGGCTAAGGGCGGGCAAAAAAATGCCCGCCTGATGATGGCGGGCGAACGCAAACTTGGAGGTATGCCCTCAAGGCATAGCATCTGGCGTGCCAGCTGTGCCCTGCTGCAGCGCGGCCAGCTTGCGGTACAGCGTGCGCTCGGTAATGCCCAGCTGGGCAGCCAGGCTGGCGCGGTCGCCCTGGTGGCTGGCCAGTGCCCACGCCAGATAGCGCTGTTCCAGCCCGGCCAGCGGTAGCAGCGGGCTATGAAAACCGGCGCCAGGGTTGGCCGCAGGTGCCGCCAGCGCGTCCAGCCACAGGTGTTCCGGAAGGATGCGGTCGCCATCGCACAGCAGGCTGGCGCGCTCCAGCATATTGCGCAGCTCGCGGATATTGCCGGGGAAGGGGTGTTGCAGCAGCCAGGCCAGTGCGTCTGCCGACAGCGCCAGCGCACGCCCTGGTGCGACGCGTGCCAGCAGCGCCTCGGCCAGCAGCGGGATATCTTCCTGCCGTTCGCGCAGCGGTGGCAGGCGCAGCGGAAACACCGCCAGCCGGTAGTACAGGTCAGCGCGGAAGCTACCCTCGCGCACCATGTGCGCCAGGTCGCGGTGGGTGGCGGCAATCACCCGAAAGCGCGCCGGGATGCTGCTGATACCGCCCACGCGGCGGAAGGTGCCGGTTTCCAGCAGGCGCAGCAGTTTCACCTGCTGGCTGGGGGGCAGGTCGCCGATTTCGTCCAGAAATAGCGTGCCGCCGTTGGCCGCTTCCACCAGGCCCTGCTTGCGCTGCGTGGCGCCGGTGAACGCGCCTTTCTCGTAGCCGAACAGCTCGCTCTCCAGCAGGGTTTCCGTCAGGCTGGCGCAGTCTACCGCCACAAATGGCCGCGCTGCGCCGCCGCCATCGTGAATCGCCCGCGCCAGGCCTTCCTTGCCGGTACCCGATTCCCCTTGCAACAGCACCGCCACCGGCGACGGCGCGGCGCGCTGCGCCAGCAGCAGCATGCGGCGAAACGCCGCACTGCGGCCAACCATGCGGTCCGGCACCGCCTGGCTGCTGGCCAGCGCCAGCGGTTTCATCTTCTCCACAAACAGCAGCGGGTAGCCGCTGACATCTGACATGGGTGACAGCTCCACGTCCACGTGTTCGTCGCCGTGGCGGCTGCGGTGTATGTGCAGCACGCGCTCGGGCTGGCCGCTTGCCAGTGTGGCTTTCAGCGGGCAGCTTTCGCCTTCCTCGTCGCAGGGGCGGCTGTAGCCGTGCGATACCGCAAAGCAGGTACGGCCAACTGCGTCGTCACCATAGGCCGCACGGTAGGCCGGGTTGGCGTGGCGGATGTGGTAGTCGGGGGTAATCACGATGCGCGGGTCGGGCACGGCGTCCAGCATGGCGGCGATGGTAGCCAGGGTGGATTGTGGCTGAATGGGTGACATATATGTCAGTCCTGACATGACAGTGTTGGCTGATTATGCCGCCAAAAGTGGCGGAATGGCAGCTTTGGCCCGTTTCAGGCATGGCACGGCACTTGCACTATGGGGGGCAGGCTGCGGCAACGTGTCACATTCCGTGAAGTTGGCCGCATGCGCACACTTTAACCCTGTTGCCGGCATGGCTTGCCGGCGGCTTTTGCTCAGGGAGGGCGGCATGTTGTTACCGGAAGACCGACGCTTGCGCCGTGAATTGTTATGGGTGGTGGTGCTGAAACTGGCGGTGCTGTACGCACTGTGGCACGCCTTCATCGCCCCGCAGCGGGTACAGGTAGACACGCAAGCCATGGCCAATGCCGTGGCCGCGCCAGTGCCTGCCGCCCGTCAATCAGGAGAAGAACATGATCGATAATGTTGTGGACTTGTCGCGGCTACAGTTTGCCGCCACAGCCATGTACCACTTTCTGTTTGTGCCGCTCACGCTGGGGATGGTGTGGCTGCTGGTGATGATGGAAACCGTGTGGGTAATGACCGGCAAGCAGGTGTACCAGGACATGACCAAGTTCTGGGGCAAGCTGTTCGGCATCAATTTTGCGCTGGGGGTGACCACCGGCATCACCATGGAATTCCAGTTCGGTACTAACTGGGCCTACTACTCGCACTATGTGGGCGATATTTTTGGCGCCCCGCTGGCCATCGAGGGCCTGATGGCGTTCTTCCTGGAATCCACCATGATCGGCCTGTTCTTCTTTGGCTGGGACCGCCTGTCGCGCAAGCAGCATTTGCTGGTGACCGTGCTGATGGCCATTGGTACCAACCTGTCGGCGCTGTGGATCCTGATTGCCAACGGCTGGATGCAGAACCCGGTAGGTGCCGAGTTCAGCTACCACACCATGCGCATGGAAATGACCGACTTCTGGGCGGTGGTGTTCAACCCGGTGGCGCAGGCCAAGTTCGTGCACACCGTGTCGGCCGGCTATGTCACCGGTGCCATGTTTGTGCTGTCGATTTCCAGCTGGTACCTGCTGCGTGGCCGTGATGTGGAGTTTGCCAAAAAGAGCTTCCGTATTGCTGCGGCGTTCGGCTTTGCCAGCGTGTGCTCGGTGATTGTGCTGGGCGACGAGTCCGGCTATTCGGTAGGCGAATCACAGCAGACCAAGCTGGCCGCCATGGAGGCCATGTGGCACACCGAGCCGGCGCCAGCGTCGTTTAACGTGATTGCCTGGCCGAACGAAGCCGAGATGAAAAACGATTGGGCCATCGAAATACCCTGGGTAATGGGCCTGATCGGCACCCGCTCGGTCAGCAAGGAGATCCCCGGCATTCACGAAATCGTGGCGGCCAACCGTGCCCGCATCGTCTCCGGCCAGCAGGCGGTGGTGGCGCTGGACACGCTGCGCGCCAACCGCCACGACGCGGCCGCCCAGGCGCAGCTGAAAGCGCACCAGGCCGACCTGGGCTTTGGCCTGCTGCTGAAAAAATACAGCGCCAATGTGGCAGATGCTACCCCGGCGATGATCGATGCCGCCGCACGCGACACCATCCCCAAAGTAGCGCCGATGTTCTGGAGCTTCCGCCTCATGGTGGCGCTGGGCGTGGCCATGCTGGGCCTGTTTGGCTGGGCGCTGTGGGCGTCGATACGCGGCAGCTTTGCGGCCAACCGCCGCTTGCTGAAGTTCGCCCTGTACAGCCTGCCGCTGCCGTGGCTGGCCTGCGAGGTGGGCTGGTTTGTGGCCGAGTATGGCCGCCAGCCGTGGACCATCTACGGCGTACTGCCCACGCGGCTGTCGGTATCCACCTTGTCTGAAGCGTCGCTGTACGGCTCGCTGGCCGGTTTTGTCGGCTTCTACACCGTGCTGCTGTGCGTGGAGATGTACCTGATGGTGCGCTTTGCCCGCCAGGGCCCCGGCAGCCTGGGTACCGGCCGCTACGCCAACGAAGCCCCCGCTCACTAAGGAGTCATCATGCTGGATTACACAACCCTGAAAATCATCTGGTGGGTACTGGTGGGCGTGCTGCTGGTCGGCTTCGCTATCATGGACGGCCACGACATGGGCGTGGGCACGCTGCTGCCCTTTGTCGGCAAGGGCGACGTAGAGCGCCGTGTGGTCATCAATACCGTGGGCCCGCACTGGGACGGCAACCAGGTGTGGTTCATCACCGGTGGCGGCGCCATCTTTGCCGCCTGGCCACTGGTGTACGCCACCGCGTTCAGCGGCTTCTACTGGGCCATGCTGGCGGTGCTGTGGGCGCTGTTCTTTCGCCCGGTGGGTTTTGACTACCGCAGCAAGATCGACCACCCCACCTGGCGTAATGTCTGGGACTGGGGCCTGTTCATCGGCGGTTTCGTGCCGCCGCTGATCTTCGGCGTGGCCTTTGGCAACCTGTTCCAGGGCGTGCCGTTCCACTTCGATAACAATCTGGTGCCGTACTATGAAGGCAGCTTCTGGGCGCTGCTGAACCCGTTTGCCCTGCTGTGCGGCGTGGTGTCCAGCGCCATGATCACCGCCCACGGCGCCATCTACCTGATGCACCGTACCGAGGGCGATATCCAGGCCCGCGCCGGCCGTGCGCTGCACGGCAGTGTACTGGTGGCGCTGCTGGGTTTCACCGCGGCGGGTGTCTGGCTGGCCAAGGGCATAGACGGCTACGCCATCACCTCAGCAGTACAAACCGGCGCATTGCCAGACCCGCTGGCCAAGACCGTAGCGCGTGAAGCCGGTGCCTGGCTGGCCAATTACCAGCGCTGGCCGCTGACCCTATTGCTGCCGCTGCTGGCTTACGCCGGCCTGATCGGCGCGCTACTGCTGGCCAGGGTTGGCCGCACCTTTGCCGGCTTCTGGGCCAGTGCGCTGGGGCTGGCCGGCATTATCGGCACCGCCGGCATGTCGCTATTCCCCTTCATCATGCCGTCGTCCAGCCACCTGGCGTCCAGCCTGACGGTGTGGGATAGCGTGTCCAGCCAGCTGACGCTGGGCCTGATGCTGGGGGCTACCGTGATCTTCATGCCCATCATCATCCTGTACACACGCTGGGCGTACCGCGTGATGGGCGGCAAGGTTACTGCCGCGTATGTGCGTGAAAACAGCCATAGCGCTTACTGAGTGCCTGCCCGGCCCGCAGGCCGGGCGGTACCATTTTGCAGATCGAAAGGAAACATCATGTGGTATTTCGCCTGGGTACTGGGCATCGGCTTTGCCGTGCTGCTGGGGGTGTTGAACGCAATGTGGGGCGAGTACGAGCAAGACCGCGTGCTGCCAGGCCCGCCGGAGCAGGGCGGTGTCTGAGGCCGCCGCTATTCGCCCGCTGGCTTTGCTGTTGGGGGTAGGGCTGATGCTGGGCGTTAGCCTGCAGCCGCAGTTGCTGGCCACCCCGGCCGGGGTGGCAGACCACCCGGCCGCCATGCTGCTGATGTGGGCCATGTCGGCGGCGCTGGTGCGCGGCGTGGGGTTTGCCCCGCGCCACTGGCTGCCGCGATGGGTGTTCAGTGCGCCGGCCATGTGCCTGGCACTGTTGGCCGCACTGTGGCGCATGGCCAGCCTGTATGGCTTGGCGTTATGATGAGAGATGTTCTCATCTGAAAGCCCTTGCCATGTTGCGCCGCCTGTTTGCCCTGTTATCGCTGTGTCTGTTGCTGGCCCCCGCCGCCTTGGCGGCCAACCTTGCCGTGGGGGACGCCGTGCCGCCGCTGGCGCTGGCCGACCAGTTCGACAAGCCGCACACGCTGGGCAGCGACACGCGCTGGCTGCTGTTCAGCCACGACCGCGCCACCAGCGACGCGCTGCACCCGCTGCTAGCCGGGCTGAGCCCGGCGCAGCGCCAGGGCGTGGTGTACGTGGCCGACATCAGCCGCATGCCGGCGCTGGTGTCGCGGCTGTTTGCCGTACCCGCCATGCGTGAGCTGCCGTTTGCCGTGTGGCTGGCGCGTGATGCGGCCAACGTGGCCATGCTGCCGCGCGAGGCCGGCAAGCTTACCGTGCTGGCGCTACAAGGCGGCCAGGTAGCGGCGGTGCATTATGTGGCCGACGTAGCAGCGCTGCCCGCCTTGCTGGCACCTTAGCGGGGCATCCATTTCAGGTAGGCGCTGATCTGGCCGGCCACGCCAGCCAGAGCGCCGCACCGGCGATCATCAGCCCGCCCAGCCAGCCGCTGGCGGCCAGTGGCTCGCCCAGCCAGCTCACCGCAAACAGCGCCCCCCACAGCGGCTCGCTGCCCAGCAGCAGGGCCACCTTGCTGGGGCTGGTGGCGGCCAGCGCATGGTTCATCGCCCAGAAGGCAAACAGCGTGCAGCACAGCGTGAGAAACAGCATGGGCAGCCAGAAGCCGGCCTGTAGCGGCAGCGCGGGCAGCCCGCCTGGCTGCAGTACGCCCAGCACCAGCGCGGCGCCCCCCACCAGCAAGCCTTGCACCCCCGTCAGCCCCAGCATGTCTATGCCCTTGCCAGCGGTCAGCCGCGTCGCCAAACAGCTCTGGAAAGCGCGGATCAGCGCGGCCAGCAGCATCAGCGCATCGCCGTGATTTAGCCCGCCACTAGCCATGCCGGTGAGCAGCCAGGTACCCAGCAGCGACACGATGGCCGCCAGCCACAGCTTGCCGGCCGGGCGCTTGCCCAGCCATAGCCATTCCACTGGTGGCGTCAGCAGCAGGCACAGGCTCACCAGAAACGCTGCCTTGCCGGCACTGGTGTGCGCCACGCCGGCGGTTTCGGCCAGAAAAATCGCCAGCAGGCCCACGCTGGTGGGCAGCGCCACCCGCACCGTGGCGGCCCGCTGCGCCGCGGGCAGCCGCAGCCAGTAGGGCAGCAGCAGGGCGGCGGTCAGCAAAAAGCGGATGGCGATGACGCCGGCCACCGGGTAGTAGGCCAGCGCGGTTTTCACCATGCTGTAGCTGCTACCCCAGATCACGGCGGTGAGCAGCAACAGCATCTCGGGCGGTAGCGGGCGGCGGGTGGGCATGATTTCTCCTTGTCTTGTGTGTGGCCCAGTATGAAACTGTTCGCACAGGCTGATAATGGGCCATTCAGGCAAAGGATTTGTGCGCGATGAGAACAAATGAACTGCTGCCGCTGCTGCCAGACCTGGCGGTGCTGGTAGATGTGGTCGAGGCCGGGTCGTTCAGCGCGGCAGCGCGGCTGCAGGGCAGTACGCCGTCGGCAGTGAGCCGCCAGATGGCGCGGCTGGAGGCGGCGCTGGGGCTAACGCTGCTGGAGCGCAGCACGCGCCGTTTGCGCCTGACCAGTGGCGGGCAGGAGGTGGTACGCCACGCCCGCAGCATGCTGGAGGCAGCCCGTGCCGCCTGCGACGGCGCCGCCCGCCACGCCAGTACCGTGGCAGGGCGGGTCAGGTTGGCCGCACCCAAGGCCGCTTTGCGCCAGATCATTCATCCACAGCTACCGCTGCTCTTGCAGACTTATCCACAATTGGCGCTGGAATTGCAGGTGAATGACCAACCCGGCGACCTGATCGCCGACGGCGTAGACATCGCGCTGCGGCTGGGCGACCCGCCGGCCGGCTACGTGGCGCGGCCATTCATGGTGGTGCGCACCAAGCTGTACGCGGCGCCTGCCTATCTGGCCGAGCACGGTACACCGCAGCACCCGTCCGAGCTGGTACGCCACAGCTGCCTGCACCTGGCCGAACAAGCTGGCGACGACGAGTGGTGCGCGGTGCGCGATAACGAACGCGTGGTGGTAAACGTGCGTGGCCGCTACGCCAGCAACCATAGCGAGATGCGGCGCGAGGCGGCGGAGTGGGGCATGGGCATCGCCAGCCTGCCCGACTTTACCGCGCGCCAGGGGCTGGATTCGGGCCGGCTGTTGGCCGTGTTGCCGGCCTGGCAGCTGCTGGGGCGCTATCAGGGCACCAGCTGGCTGGTCTACCACGCCGACCGCTACCGCGCGGCGCGGGTACGGGCGGTGGTGGATTTCCTGCTGGGGGTGGCCACGCAGCAGGGCTATGGCGCGGCCAGCCTGCCTGCAGGCTGACTCACCGGCAGCACAAAGCAAAACACCCCGCGCAGGCGTAACGCCAGTCAGTTAACGCTGACTGGCATTTTTTCGCTAGGGGTTTGTTGTGTTGAAGCGTGCTTTCGTGTCCGCTATGCGGACGATGCTTAAATGCCGGTTCCGCCCGGCAGACGGGAAAGGGGGCGGATTGCCGCCCCCTTTTCATTCCCCCGCAACCCGGGGCTACTCGAAACCCCGGTCAAAATGGCACACCCCAGGCGCCGCCGAACTCGCCCCTCGCTAACGGCTCGGGGCTCAAACAAATCGGCGTCTTAAAACCTGGGGCGCACCATTTTGACCGGCTCGCGCCAACGGGATGGGGCGCTTCACTCACGCCCTCCCACTTGTAACTGAACGGCATTACCCAGGGGCGGGGTGTGCAGGGTTGGCCGCAGGCCGGCGCTTACTTCTCGACGAAGGCGCGCTCGATCGCGAAGTGGCCAGGCTCGCCCATGCGTGGCGATTCCTTGAAACCCAGGTCTTCCAGAATATGGCAGGTGTCTTCCAGCATGGCCGGGCTGCCGCACAGCAGGGCGCGGTCGGTTTCCGGGTTCAGCTGTGCAATGCCCAGCTGCTTGGCCAGCTCGCCGCTCTTGATCAGGTCGGTCAGGCGGCCCTGGTTGCGGAACGGCTCGCGGGTCACGGTAGGGTAGTACACCAGCTTGTCGCTGATCATCTCGCCCAGGAACTCGTGCTCGGCCAGCTCTTTGGTGATGTAGTCGTGGTAGCCCAGCTCGTTTACCCAGCGCACGCCGTGGATCAGGAAGATCTTGTCGTACAGGTCGTAGACTTCCGGGTCCTTGATGATGGACATGAACGGCGCCAGGCCGGTACCGGTCGCCAGCAGGAACAGGTGCTTGGCGTTAGGCAGCAGGTTGTCCTGTACCAGGGTGCCGGTAGGTTTGCCGGAGATCACCACCTTGTCGCCCGGCTGCAGGTGCTGCAGGCGCGAGGTCAGCGGGCCGTTTTGCACTTTGATGGAGTAGAACTCCAGGTGCTCTTCCCAGTTGGCACTGGCCACGGAATAGGCGCGGATCAGGGGTTTGCCGTTCACTTCCAGACCGATCATCACGAACTGGCCGTTGATGAAACGCAGACCCGGGTCGCGGGTGCAGGTGAAGCTGAACAGGGTGTCGTTCCAGTGATGGACGGACAGGACGGTTTCGGTCGAAAGAGTAGCCATGTGGATTGTCTTTGAATACAGGCAAAAATCATCAAGCGCGTATTCTACCGCAGCTTGCAAATAACTGCTTGGACGGAAAGGTTCTGTCTTTATTGCATTTTTTGATATTAATCAATTTATATAATGACATGGGTTCTCGATAAGCTGGCGCCAGCAGGCTGTCAGGGTGTCAGACAGCTTGTAGTTGCCAGCCTACATGCTGCGCGCTATGTTGCCCTGCAACAACAACAGGGAGAAAGCGCGATGAAACTGTGTGTAATCGCTGGTGACGGCATCGGGCAAGAGGTGGTGCCGCAGGCGGTGCGCGTGCTGCACAGCATGCTGCCAACACTGCAAACGGTGACGGCCGACGCCGGCTGGGCCACCTTCCAGCAGCAGGGCACGGCGCTGCCGGACACCACACTGGCTGCCGCGCGTGATTGCGGCGCGGTGCTGTTTGGCGCGGTGAGCTCGCCGGCGCGGGCGGTGGCGGGCTACCGCTCGCCCATTGTGCAGCTGCGCCGCCTGCTGGGCTGCCACGCCAACCTGCGGCCAACCCTGAGCCTGCCTGGCTGTGGGCTGCCGGGGCTGGATTTGCTGATTGTGCGCGAGAACACCGAAGACCTGTACGTGGGCGAGGAACACAGCGACGGCCACACCGCCACCGCCATCAAGCGCATCACCCGCGCCGCCTCGCTGCGGGTGGCCGACACCGCTTTTGCGCTGGCGGCGGCCAGCGGGCGGCAGCGCATCACCATTGTGCACAAGGCCAATATCCTGCCGCTGACCGACGGCCTGTTTCGCGATTGCGCGCGCGAGGTGGCCGCAGGCTACCCGCAGCTGACGATAGACGAGCTGCTGGTGGATACCGCCGCCCTGAAGCTGGCGCAGGCGCCGCAGGCGTTTGATGTATTGCTGGCGCCCAATCTGTACGGCGATATTTTGTCCGACCTGGCCGCCGCGTTTGCCGGGGGCCTGGGCGTGGCGGCGTCGCTTAATCTGGGGCCGGGCGTGGCCATTGCCGAGCCGGTACACGGCAGCGCGCCGGATATTACCGGGCAGGGCGTGGCCAACCCGGTCGCCAGCCTGCTGTCGCTGGCCATGCTGCTGCGCCACCATTGGCAGCTGCCCGCCGCCGCCACGCAGCTGGAGCAAGCCGTGCAGCGCGTACTGGCCAGCGGTACTCGCACGCCGGACCTGGGCGGCAGCACCGGCACGGCGGCGTTTTGCGATGCGGTGATCGCCGCGCTATAGCCCCTGCGACAAGGTGTCGCATTCCGCCACCGCCGGCCATGCGCTACATTGTGTCTGGCAGGGGGGCGCCCCTGCTTGCGAATAGAACACTTGATGCCGCCCTACTCCAAGAGGGCGGCTTTCTTTTTTGGGCGCGACAAAATGCCGCAGCCCTGCGCCGGCCGGCATGCCGGATGGTAAAGTGCCGCCATGATGCCTACTGTGTTTCCGGCCCTGTTTGCGGCCAACCTCGACCTGGTGCACCAGCGCCTGCTGCAGCTGCGCTGGGTCATGCTGCTGGCGGCTTTGCTGCTGATCGTGCTGGGCCAGCTGGCCGGCCTGGTGTTGCCTCTGCTACTGCTGGGCCAAGCCTGGCTGACGCTGGCGCTGCTGAACCTGGCGACGCCATGGCTGGCGGCGCAGGGCTGGCAGGTGCGCAGCCTGATCAGCCTGGGCTTGCTGGCCGATATGGTGGTACTTACCGAAATGCTGGCGTTTACCGGCGGTGCGGCCAACCCTTTGGCCTCGCTTTACCTGCCGCCGGTCTTGTTTGGGGCTCTGTTATTGCCCCCTGCACGAGCCTGGGCGCTAGCCATCATCAGCCTGATGGCCTACGGCCTGCTGTTTGTCTGGCACCTGCCGTGGCCGCTGGCCGGTAGCGATGCCGCCTATGCTTTCCAGCTGCACCTGGTGGGCATGTGGATCACCTTTGCCGTGTCCGTTACCCTGCTGACCGGCTTTGTGTCCTATCTGGCCTGGCAGCTGTCGCAGCGCGAAGCGGCGCTGGCCGCGGCACGCGAGGCGCAGCTGCGCGACGAGCAGCTGGTGGCGCTGGGGGTTCAGGCTGCCGGTGCGGCGCATACGCTGTCTACACCGCTCAATACGCTGACCCTGCTGTGTGACGACATGCTGGCCAGCTACACCACGCCCCCCGCGCTGCTCGACGACCTGCAGCTGATGCACAGCCAGCTGGCGGTATGCCGCGACGCGCTGGCCAGGCTGAAAGCCGGTGCCGAAAGCCGCCCGGCGCCGCAGCCGCTGTGCGAGGCGCTGGACGAACGCCTGCAGGGCTGGCACTCCAGCCGGCCGGACGTAAAACTGCTGCGCCACGGGCTGCGGCAGGGTGGCCCGCTGGTGGCGTTCGACCCGCGCTTCTGGCCGGCGTTTTTCAACCTGCTCAATAACGCCGCCGAGGCCGGTGGCGGCGAGGTGGAGCTGACCGTGGCCAGCAGCGCAGGCTGGCTCACGCTGCACATCCACAACCGCCGCGGCAGCCTGAGCGACGCCCAGCTGGCGCGCGCCGGCCTGGCCCCGCTGGACAGCAACAAGCCTGCCGGCCTGGGCCTGGGGGTGATGCTGTCGCACGTGACGCTGTCGCACCTGGGCGGCGAACTGAACCTGGATAACGACCCGCAGGGCGGTGTGCGCGCCACCCTGCGTCTGCCACTGGATACCCCATGAACGACTTGCTGATTATCGATGACGACACCGCTTTTGCCGGCGTACTGGCGCGCAGCCTCACGCGGCGCGGCTACAGCGTGCGCCATGCGGCCAACCCTGACGCGGCGCTGGCCGAGGTCATGGCGGCGCCACCGCCACAGGTGATTCTGGACCTGAACCTGGCCGGCGAAAGCGGCCTGCGCCTGCTGCCACAGCTGCTGGAAAAAGCACCGCAAGCGCGCGTACTGGTGCTCACCGGCTACGCCAGCATTGCCACGGCGGTAGAGGCGGTGAAACTGGGTGCGGTGAACTATCTGGCCAAGCCGGCCGGTGTGGACGACATCCTGAACGCGCTGGGCCAGGTGGCGGCCAACCCTGCGCAGGACGTGACCGCGCAGCCGATGTCGCTCAAGCGCGTGAGCTGGGAGCACCTGCAGCGCGTGCTGGCCGAGCACGATGGCAATGTGTCGGCCACCGCCCGTGCCCTGAACATGCACCGCCGCACCCTGCAGCGCATGCTGGCCAAACGGCCGGTGAAGAACTAGCCCCTGTGCCTGCTGATGGTGGTGACAAAGCCGGTAGCAGCGCCGGCCTGGTATGCCATCAGCCTGGCGAGCATCGCTATTTATTGACAAAGGTGGTGTGCCAGCAGGGCTTTACTGTTGCTTGGCTGGCATTCAATAAGGGAACTTATTGCCAATGCCCTAACAAAGCCATGGACAATCTAGAGCAATTGCGTTAAATTGTGCACTGCACTCAAGCCGAAAGGTTTTTGTGGTGTTAGCCCCTCGAAGCATTGAGTCGGCCCCTCGCCGGCGAGATGTTTCTTCCTCGTGTTGGCCCCTGTGGAGGACCCTCAGGGGATTTTTTTTGCCTGTCGTTTTTGCCCCCTCCTTATTCAGCAGCCATGCCGTGCATCAGGCAGGCTCCGGCTTGTGTGCCGTGTCGCTGTCAGTCTGGCCAAGCTCGGTAATGGATGCCAATACATGTTGCTTGCTGCCCACCAGCAGCGGTGACAGGCCGATCTTGCAGGGAAACAGGCTGCCATCACGCCGCCGTGCCAGTAGCACCTGGCTATCCGCCATGGGGCGGCTGGACGGCGCTTGCAGGTAGTGCTTCATCTTGCCGTGGTGCTGTTCACGCTGCGTTTCCGATAAAAGGTAGCTGAAGTGCTGCCCCAGCAGGGTGGCGCGCGAGTAGCCAAACAGGTTTTCCATGCGGCTGTTTACCAGCCTGATCAGCCCTGCCTCATCCACCATCATCAGCCCGTCCGGAATGGCCTCCACCACCTGGCGCAACAGCGCTTCGTTCTGGCGTAGCGCGTCTTCGCTGCGCTTGCGTGCGCTGATATCGATAGCCGAGGGAATCAGGTGGGTAATGCGGCCGTACTCGTCGCGTAGCGGCGCCAGCATGAAGTCGATGGGGGTCAGCGTGTCATTAGCCAGGCGTACCACGATGTCAAAGCGGGACACCTCGCCGCAGGCTGCGCGCAGTACCGCGTGCTGTATCTGCGCCTGGACTTGCGGCGAGTAGTTCCACCAGGGGCAGTCCCAGAATTTCAGCCCGCGCACATCTTCTATGCGTATGCCGGCGGCTTCCAGCGGGGCGCGGTTGGCACTTTGCAGGGTGCCGTCCGGCGCCAGCACACCGACAAAGGCAAACAGGTTATCCAGCACGCGGCGCAGATGGCCTTCGTTTTCGCGCTGTACGCGCTCGGCTTCGTAGCGGGCGGTGACATCTTCTACCATGGCCAGAATGCCGCAGGGCTGGCCATCCGGCATGGGCAGCGGGTGGTAGCTGGCTTCCCAGTGGCGCAGCTGGCCGGAGCCAGGGGGGATTTCGGCGCTGGCGGCAAAGCGTGTACGTGGCTGGCCGCTGCTTTGTACGGCTTGCATGATGGCTTCCAGCGCCGGCCCGGCGTCAGGGATGACGTCCCGCGGGCGGCGGCCGATATGGGCTTCTGCCGGCTGGCCGTTGGAGCTGGCTAGCTGTGGGTTGATATGCAGGTAACGAAAATCGGCGTCCAGCACAGCAATGCCTATCGGCGCGCTATTGAGCAGGGTGTTAACCAGCCCTGCCGGGTCGGGTAGCAAGGACATTGGGCACCTTCTATCGAAATAACCTGTATTCAGAATAGCCATTTGTCCTGACAACACAATGCTTTTCAAATAGGGGGGCCAAAGGTGTGGTATTGCCGCCATGCCGTGAGTCTGTAGCACGTTGTGCCTGGCGCTTGTTCAAAGTCTTTTCATGGCTGCGGCTGCTTACTGTTGGCGCATCGCGGTGTCGGCGCGCCAAGGCAGTGAATGTGCACGGCCGGCAGTGTCCGCTTGGCAGCTGGCCTTGTGGCAGGCCAGCGCATTGGCTAACAGACCTACAGCCAGCGCCCGGGGTTCATGATGTTGTGCGGGTCCAGCAGCTGTTTGACGCCGCGCATGATGGCCAGCGCGGCCGGGTCTTTGTAGCGTGCCAGCCAGTGTGCTTTCAGCTGGCCGATGCCGTGCTCGGCGGCCAGCGTGCCGCGGTAGCGGTACACGTGGTCGTAAACAATGGCATTCACCGCGTCTTCGTCGGCAAACAGCTCGGCGTTGCCGGGGCGGGTGTAGCTGATGTTGTAGTGCAGGTTGCCGTCGCCGGCGTGGCCGAAGGCGACGATGCGCACGCCGGGGAAGGCGGCTTCCAGCGCCGCGCCGCAGCTGGCCAGAAACGCCGGTATGGCCGAGCTGGGCACACCGATATCGTGCTTGATGCTGGGGCCTTCGCGCTTTTGCATGTCGGAGATATCCTCGCGCAGCTGCCACAGCCGTGCCCGTTCCGCCTCGCTTTGCGCCAGTACGCCGTCGCTGAATGCCTGGCCGGCCAGCCATTGCTCGAAGCTGGCTTGTAGCGCGGCAGGCTCGCCGCCGTCTGACAGCTCCACCAGCACCACCCACGGTGCAAAAAACGGTACGCAGCCGGGTTTGTGTTTATCCGAGATGCGCAGGCACAGGTCCGACATCATTTCAAACGTGGTCAGGCGGTCGCCAAAGCGCGCTTGCAGCGCATTCAGCGTGTCGATGGCCGCGTCGGCGCTGTCTACGGCCAACAGTGCGGTGCTGTAGGCGGTGGGCAGGGCAAACAGCTTGAGCGTGGCGCCGGTAATCAGCCCCAGCTGGCCTTCGGCACCGATGAACAGCTGCTTTACATCCAGCCCCGTGGTGTCTTTGCGCAGCGCCGATAGTGCATCCAGCAGCGTGCCGTCCGGCAGGACTACCTCCAGCCCCAGCGTCAGCTCGCGCATGGTGCCGTAGCGCAGCACGGCCAGGCCGCCGGCGTTGGTGGACAGGTTACCGCCTATCTGGCAGCTGCCCTCGCTGGCCAGCGATAGCGGAAACAGCCGCCCCACGCTGGCGGCGGCTTGCTGCACCTGCGCCAGCGTGCAGCCGGCGTCCACGGTGATGGACAGGTTGGCCGCATCGATGCTGCGCACGCGCTGCATGCGGCGCAGGCCGATGATGAGCTGGCGGCCGCTGGTATCCGGTGTGGCGCCGCCGCAGGTAGAGGTATTGCCGCCCTGCGGCACGATGGCAATGCCCTCGGCCGCGCACAGCGCCACCAGCGCGGCCACTTCTTCGCGGCTGGCCGGTAGCGCCATGGCCAGTGGCTGGCCGGTGTAGCGGCCACGCATGTCGGTTACGGCGGGGGCCAGCTCGTGCGGGGTGGTCAGCAGGTTGGCCGCACCCACAATGGCGGCCAGTTGGGCGTGCAGTTCAGTCATCTCGGGGCTCCGCAGCGTGTTCTGGCTGCGCCTCTACATAGGCATCGCAACCGTGGCCGATGGCCAGGTAGCGCCGTGCCAGGCGGTGGAATAGTGGCTCGGCAGCGGCAGGCAGCCAGCGCAGATAATGCCGCGGGGCCAGCAGCAGGCCGCAACCGTAACGGGCTTCCGCCGCCTGCCATTGCAGCGCGGGGCAGGGGCCGTGGCGGTGCAGCAGCAGCAGGTGCGATAGCGGGCAGGGCGCGGCGGCGCAGCACACGCCACAGCCGTTGCACGGCGCACCGGGTTCCGGCTTGGCCGGTGACTCGCGCTGTAGCCAGATGCGCTGCGGCTGCGCCATGGCGGGGTTTACTCGTCGATATCCGGGGCCATCAGCGTGGCCGGGTGTTCCCAGCCCGGCTGCGCGGCAATGCGTGCCAGCCAGGCGGCCACGTGTGGCCAGGCGTCCAGCGTCAGGCCGGCGTCGTCGATCACCCACAGGTAGGCGCTGGCGGACAGGTCGGCAATGGTGAGGCCGCTGGGCAGCAGGTAAGCCTGGCCAGCCAGGTGGGCGTTCAGCACGTCCAGGTCGCGGCGGGTGCGGGCTTCCAGCCAGGCATCGGCGCCCGGGTCCAGCGGGGCAAACTTGCGCGCGTAGCGCAGGTTGGGCAGCGAGAAACCGATGCGGTTGGCCTCCCAGCTCAGCCATTCGCGTATGCCCTGGCGCTCGCCGGGTTGGCCGGCCAGCACGCCTTCGCTTTCGGCCAGCCATTGCAGGATGGCGTTGGACTGCACCATGGGCTCGCCGTCCACTACCAGTGCCGGTACTTCGTCCCAGCGGCTGGCGGCGCGGAAATCGGCCTCGCGTTCTTCGCGTGGCAGGCTGAGCGACACGTGGCGGTATTCGTGCGATACATCGCCCAGTACCAGGGCCAGGCGCACTTTGTAGCTGTGGCCGGAAAGACGGTTGCCGAACAGGGTGATCTTGCTCATGTGGGGTTCCTGTGCCTGCGTGGGCGTATGCATAAAAGCACGATGATACGCGCAAGGCGCGGGCGGTGGCAGCCCTATAGCCAGCCCGCCGGCAGGCGCTGCGCCAGCCATAGCAGGATTTCCGCCCCGGCCCACCACAGTAGCCCCACGTAGAGCCAGGCCAGCACGGTCGCCACGTAGCCGGCCAGCAGCATGCCGCCGTCGCGCACGCGCAGGCCCCAGGCCAGCAGGGCGATGGCGGCGGCGGGCACCACATTATCGAATGACACCAAGGGCATCGGCGTCATCATCGATGCCCCGGCCAGCGCCAGCATGCCGCCGTTCAGCCAGCGCCAGCGCGGGCCGCTCAGCGCCAGCAGGCGTGGCTGGCTGATACGCCCCAACAGGCAGGCCAGGCGGTGCAGTACGCGGTGCAGCGGGCCGTGCAGGGCGTGGGGGACATGGCGGCGGCCCAGCCAGGCGGGCAGCGGAAACGGGCGCGCCAGCGCGACAGACAGTGCCACCAGCAGACAAAACGCGCCCACGGTGGTGGCCATGCCGGGGATGGCCACCGGCAGCAGCAGCGGTGCGGCCAACAGCCCCAGCCAGGTGAGCTGCTGGCGCGGGTGGCGGCCTATCAGCTGGCCCAGCGAGCCGTGCTGTAGCTGCTGGGCCGCTAGCGCAATGCGCAGCCAGCTACGGCGTGGGGTGGGGCGGGTGGGGCGTGAGGGCAGCATGGCAGGCTCGGTAAGGGGCAACAGTGCCATGCGACCATGCCTGTGCTTGCCGGTTCATTTTTGCCAGTAGGTTTTCACGTTCACGAACTCGTACAGGCCGAACTCGGACAGCTCGCGGCCGTAGCCGGACGCCTTGACGCCGCCAAAAGGCAGGCGCAGGTCGGAGCTGGTGTAGCGGTTGATGAACACCGCACCGGCTTCTATCTCGCGCCCCAGCTGCCAGGCGCGCTCGACATCGGCACTGAAGATGCTGGCACCCAGGCCAAACGGTGTGTCATTGGCCAGGCGCAGCGCGTCGGCTTCGTCGCGGGCGCGCAGGAGGGTGGCCACCGGGCCGAACACTTCTTCCTGGTACACGCGGCAGGCCGGGCTAACGTGGTCCAGCACCGTGGCGGGGTAAAAGAAGCCGGCACCGTGCGGCATCACGCCGCCGGCCAGCAGGCTGGCACCCTGGCTGACGGCGTCCAGCACCTGCGCGTGTAGTGCCTCGCGCAGGTCGGCGCGCGCCAGCGGTGCCAGCGTGGTGTGCTCGTCGGCCGGGTGGCCGGGGCGCAGCGCGGCCACGTGTTCCAGAAAGCGCGCCACAAAGGCGTCGGCAATCTCCGGCACCACGATCATGCGCTTGGCGGCGTTGCAGCTCTGGCCCGCGTCGCGGTAGCGCGAGTGGGCGGCTTCCTGCGCGGCGGCGTCGATGTCAGCGTCGGCCAGCACGATAAACGGGTTGCTGCCGCCCAGCTCCAGCACAGTTTTTTTCAGGTGCCGCCCGGCCAGCGCGGCTACCTGGCGCCCAGCGGTGGTGGAGCCGGTAAAGGCCACCGCGTCGCAGCCCTTGATGGCGTCTTCGGCCATGTCGTGGTTGATCCAGGCCACATCCAGCACGTCCAGCCCGGCCTCGTGCACGATATCCAGCAGCAGCGCGGTGCACTGCGGTACCGACGGCGCCGGTTTCACCAGGCAGCCGTTGCCGGCCATCAGCGCCGGAATGGCAAAACGCAGCACCTGCCACACCGGGTAGTTCCACGGCATGATGGCCAGCACCAGGCCCAAAGGCTCGAAGGCTACGCCGCTGCGGCTGGCCTGGGTGGGAATGTCTTTGGGGGCCAGTAGCGTGGGCGCCAGCTCGGCGTAGTAGCGGATCAGCTGCGCCGATTTGTCGATCTCGGCCAGGCATTCGCGCTCCAGCTTGCCCACCTCCAGCGAGACCAGCGCCGCCAGCGCGTAGCGGTGGGCGCTAAGCGCGTCGGCCAGGCGCAGCAGGCGTGTGGCGCGGGTGGCGGTATCCAGGTGGGCCCAGGCGTGCTGGGCACGGCGCAGGCTGGCTAGCTGGCTGGCCAGCTGCTCTTGGCTGCTGAGGGGGCGGGTAAAGACGACTTCGCCTGTGGCGGGGTTACAGCTGGTAAACGCGGTCATGGCAGGGCGTAGTAAAGGGGTTACATGACAGAAGCAGCCCACTGTAACAAATGCGGCCAACCCTGACCACGCTGCCGCAGCACGGGTAAGGTTAGCCGCATTGTGCGCAGTGCTTGCCGTTCAGGCCGGCTGCAGGTCCAGCGGTTTTTCGCCGGTCAGGAAATAGTGCATGGTTTCGCTGGCGCTGCGGATGGCGTCGCCAAACGGCAGCGGGTCGGCCCCGCGGAAGAACAGCCCCTTGCTGACTTCGCCACGGAAGGCGGCGGCCAGCTTGAGGTCGATGCAGAACTGGCCCACCTTGGCCAGGCCGTCGCGCAGGCCGCACACGCTCAGGCAGTTCAGCGCCTGGGTGCAGCGCGCCGGGTCGGCTTTGGCGTTGGCTTGCAGCTTGTCTTCGCGCTTCAGGTAGCTTTTCAGGAACGGGGTCAGCACGCCGCGTGCCGGCAGGCCGGCTACCGACATGAACTCGGCAATATCGTCGCGGCTGGCGCCAGCCAGCGTGCGCTTGAAGTTGATGTGGGCGTCGCCGTCGCTGGTCACGGCAAATGCGGTGCCGATCTGCACGGCGCTGGCGCCGTAAGTATTCAGATAAGTCTGTACTTTTTCGTGGCTGTTTACCCCGCCGGCCACAATCAGTGGCACGCGTTCGCGCTCCAGCCCCAGGTCTTTGAACAGCGCGAAGGTTTCTTCCAGCACGCGGGCAAAGTCAAACTTGGCATCGCCCACGTCGCTGATGCGGGCCGCGCCCAGGTGGCCGCCGGCGTGGTTGGGGTGCTCGATCACGATAGCGTCCGGCAGGCGGCCTTTTTTCATCCAGCGCTTAAGCACAATGCCAATGCCGCGCGATTCGGACAGGATGGGTATCAGCGCCACGTCCGGGTGGCTGGCGGTCATTTCCGGCAGGTCCAGCGGCAGGCCGGCGCCCATCACCACCGCGTGTGCGCCGGATTCGCAAGCCTGGCGCACCAGCGCGGCGTGGTTGTCTACCGCCTTCATCACGTTCACCGCCACCATGCCGTGGCCGTCGGCACGCTGTAGTGCGCCTTTTATCTCGCGGTCCAGCGCAATCAGGTTCAGGCGGTTAATGCCTTCCTGGCCCTGCTGGTTGGCCGCATCGGCCATCAGGTCGTCGTGCAGGTGGCGCAGGTCCACGCTGGCCACCGTGCCCAGGCCGCCGGCACGCGCCACAGCACCGGCCAGCTGTTTGGCCGAAATGCCCACGCCCATACCCCCTTGTACGATAGGCAGGAGTTCACGACCACGGATGACGAGGGGGGAGAAAAGGGAGCGGGGCATGCGTGCTTTCAACAGAAATAGAGTAGGCGCACGATTGTGATAAGCGTAAAAAAGCCGTGCGTTGACGTGGGTCAAGCACGGCCGGATAGGGCATTGTCCTGTCTCAGGCCTGCGCCGCAGCAAAAAATAGTGTTAACAGGCCCTAATCAGGCCGCCAGGCCTTTCTGGATGCCCAGCACAATGGCGTGGGTGCGGTTATTGGCTTCCAGCTTGCGGATGATGTTGGCCGCGTGGAACTTCACCGTACGCTCGCTGATATCCAGGATGGTGGCGATTTCCCAGTTGGTCTTGCCGCGCATCATCCAGTGGAAAATGTCTTTTTCGCGGTGCGACAGCGGGTTGTTGCCGTTGCTTGCTGGTGCCAGGCGCTGCAGGGTGGGGTGCAGGTGTGGCAACAGGCCACCCAGCATGCGCAGGGTAGCGGCGTCGTCGGCTTGGCGCGGCTGCACGTATAGCAGCGTGGCCTGGCCATCGCGTTGCATGGCAAAGCAGGCGGTAGCGGGGCTGGTGTGCGCCAGCCAGGTAAATTGCACCTGGCTACCGATATCGGCCGGTAGGCGCTGCCAGTCGTGGCTATGGCAGGCGGCGGGCTGGCCCAGCGTGCGCGGGGTGGCGGTCCAGCCTTGTGGTGTGGCCGAGCCATGAATAATCCACAGGGCAGCGACTGCGTGGTCGCTGCCTAGCGTGTGCAGGAAGGTGTGAAGTTCTCTCTCGTCTGCCATCTGCGGGAGGCTGTGAATCCACTCGAGCAGCTGGCAAAGCTGAGTGTGTGACAGACCCGCGGAGATTGAGCCAGAAGCAAAAGGTATACCTTTCGACATACTGTTCCCCTGTTATGTTTTATGTATTGAACGCGTATCTTAACCAAGGGTCGAAGCTGCCCCAATGTTTCTTCACTCTGGCATGAGTAAAGCGCATTGGTGCTATCTGGTTGGGTATTGCCGTAACAGAAAACCGGCCTTTGCGCCCGCTGTGCTTGTTGCAAAAGCGCATCATTTTGAAAACTGGCTGTTTGGACGGGGGGCGACTGGCATAACGGCGAGTGACTGTGGGCATTGCGACGTGATATGACGTCATTTGACAGGAAACACGAAAATATCTTTAAGCGAATCTGATTTTGTCCTATTATTTGTCAGCGAAACTGTCAATTTTGCCAAGCTTTACCCCAAGGCCATTTTTAAATAGGGTGTTTTACCCCACCCGCCATATGTCATCTGCGAGATCGCCCAATGGATACATTAAAAGCGCTAATGGTCTTCATGACCACTGCTGAGAACGGCAGCTTTTCCGATGCTGCTCGCAAGTTGGGCGTCTCGCCAGCTGCCGTCAGCCAGAGCATTGCCCGCCTGGAACAAGAGCTGGAAGTACGCTTGTTCAACCGCACTACCCGCCAGCTGACGCTGACCGAAGACGGCCGCCGCTTCTACGCACAGTGCCGCGGCCCGGTGAATAACCTGGATTCGGCCATCAACCAGCTGAAAGCCAGCCGCGACGAACCCGCCGGCCACCTGCGCATCAGCTTGCCCAACGCCTTTGGCCGCCGCTTCATCCTGCCGCTGATGGAAGAGTTCTGCCAGCGCTACCCGAAGATCCGTGTGTTCTTTGGTATGGACGATCACTTTAGCGACCTGATCGAAGACGGCTACGACGTGGGCGTACGTGTCGGCATGATGCCGGACAGCCGCATGGTGGCACGCCATCTGGCGCATATTCCGCAGTATGTGGTGGCTTCGCCGGAATACTGGGCAGAGCACGGCAAACCGCGTAGCCCGGAAGAGCTGTCGGCGCACGACTGTATCAATTTCCAGTTCCCTACCTCGGGCCGCCTGTACAAGTGGGAATTCGAGCGTAACGGCGAGCGTATCCCGCTGGAAGTGACCGGTACCTACACCGTTAACGATGTGGATTCGGTAGTAGAAATGGCCCGCCTGGGCCTGGGCGTAGCGCAGCTGCCTGGCCACGAAGTGCTGGCCGATGTGCGTGCCGGCCGCCTGCAGGCAGTGCTGACCGACTACGTGTCGATGGAGCGCTCCATCTATATCTGCTTCCCGCACCGCGACCACATTGCGCCGCGTACCCGCGTGTTTGTGGATTTTGCAGTGGAAAAGCTGCTGGACCACCCGGATATTATTGCCGACCTGCCAGGCGTAGACCTGTCTGCCAAACGCGAAGCACTGCGCATGCACCTGGGCCTGTAAACCCGCCCCAGCGTTGCCCACCGCCCGGCTTGCCGGGCTTTTTTGCGACATTGGCGTTTAACATATTAGACAAAGCTTGGGCTGTTGCGCATAATCCAGCCATAAACCCGTGCCTGTTGGCCGCAAGTGTTTAAAAAATGGATGGGATACATCATGAGTCAGCGCATCGAACACACTAATTCCTACTACGCCTATTCTGCCAACCCTAGCCCCGAGCGCCCGGCGCTGGCGGGTAGCGTGCGGGCAGATGTCTGCGTGATTGGTGCCGGCTATACCGGTATCTCTACCGCCCTGCACCTGGCTGAAGCCGGCTTTAGCGTGGTGGTGCTGGAAAGCGCCCGCGTGGGCTGGGGTGCATCGGGCCGCAATGGTGGCCAGATCGTTAACAGCTACAGCCGCGATATGGATGTGATCGAGGCGCGTCATGGCAAGGAAGCTGCCAAGCGCCTGGGCGCCATGGCCTTTGAAGGCGGCAAGATCATCCGCGAGCGTATTGCCAAGTACAACATCCAGTGCGACCTGAAAGACGGCAACGTCTTTGCGGCCTTTACCCAGAAGCAGCTGGACGAGCTGGATGCCAAACGCCGCCTGTGGGAAAGCTTCGGCCACACTGGCATCCAGATGATCGACAAAGCCGGTATGCAGCGCATCGTGAACTCCAACGAGTACGTGGGCGCGCTGCTGGATAACTGGGGCGGCCACATCCACCCGCTGAACCTGGCGTTGGGCGAAGCCGCTGCGTTCGAATCGCTGGGCGGCCGTATCTATGAGCAATCCGCCGTTACCGATGTGGTACGCGGCCAACCTGCCGTGGTGAAAACCGCCGCTGGCCAGGTCACTGCCGATTTCGTGGTGGTAGCCGGTAACGCTTACCTGGGCAACCTGATACCGGTGCTGGCCGAGAAAACCCTGCCGTGCGGCACCCAGGTCGTCACCACCGAGCGCCTGTCGCCCGAGCTGGCGCGCAGCCTGCTGCCCGGCGACAACTGCGTGGAAGACTGCAACTTCCTGCTGGATTACTACCGCCTGACCGGCGACAACCGCCTGCTATACGGCGGCGGCACGGTATACGGCGCGCGCGACCCGGGCGAGATCGAAAACCTGGTGCGCCCGAAAATGCTGAAAACCTTCCCGCAGCTGAAAGACGTGAAAATCGAATTCGGCTGGACCGGCAACTTCTCGCTCACGCTCACCCGCCTGCCGCAGGCTGGCCGTATCGATAGCAACATTTACTACTCGCAAGGCTGCAGCGGCCACGGTGTCACCTACACCCACCTGGCCGGCCGCATCATGGCCGAAGCCATCCGCGGCCAGAGCGAGCGCTTTGACGCCTTTGCCAGCCTGCCGCATTACCCCTTCCCGGGTGGCCGCCTGTTCCGCGTGCCCATGCTCACGCTGGGTGCCTGGTGGTACGGCATGCGCGACAAGCTGGGCCTGTAATACCGGCAGGTGCCACGCACCTGCCTTACGCTCTGTCCATCCTGGGCTGGCCTTGTGCCAGCCGTTTTTTTTGGTGGTAGCGCCAGCAGGCAGAAGATATGGCAACGTGCTGAAGCACGTATGGCCAACCCGTCACCGAAGTAAGAGGTAGCCGATTGACAGCATGATTGCCGTGAGCTTGCTGCTAGCGTCGCTGGCGCGGTCTTGACCAGTCCGGGCTGGCGCTTTGCACGCCTGGCAGGCTGGCTAGCGCAGTGGCCGCTTCCAGGCTGTCATTACCGGGTGCGGTATTGATGCGCCAGTAACCATCGATACCGGCGGGGCTGGCATGCAGCTGGCGCTTGCTTGCCCAGGCTTGCAAAGCCGCGGGGTCCGTACTTTGTACAATCACACCACCGGCCGGAACCAGATAGGGGGCATCGCCAGCGGGGCCGAGGCGTACGATAGGTAGCAGCTTGCTGTCGCGTGGTAGCCCCAGCGCAGATTTACTGCGACTGGTCGTGGGGTAGGGCTTTTGCACCGCTTGGCCGCTGCTGGTGTCGATACCGTTTTGTATGTCCAGCCAGCCGTGACGCGTAGCACCGTTTTCATGCCATTGGTAGCTGGGTGGTGTGGCTTGTGCGCAGGCAGCTAATAGCAAGACGGCCAGACCGAGGCCGAGTGTGTGGCTTGTTGTCATGTTCAGTGCCCCCATACGGTGATGGACCAATTGCGCAGTGTCGTGACCGGTTCGCTGACTGTTTCCATGCTATTCGGTGCCCGTGTACGTATTGTATCGCTGATACGCAGGGTCCAGCTGCCCGTGCCAAAATTCTCGCCCAGGTGTCGTACCGAGCCGAAGGTAAACGGGTTCATGGGCACACTGCAGCGACGTGCGCTGGGCATCCAGCCTGGCTCACCATGGCAGGTATGACGGGTGGTCAAGATACTGTTGCGTCCAGCCGGGCTGTCTAGTGTTACGTTCATGTCGCTACTGCTAACGGCATTTTGAATGGATACCGTCAGTTCGACATATTCGATTGTATTGATGCTGCAGTTGCTCACGCTGAGGCGATCGCTGACTTCCGCATCATTGTCAGGAATGACGAGACTGGATGTTTGCGTCGTTTCGCACTTTTTGAGTGGTGGTAAGCCTGGAAAGGTACGTGCCATGGCTACCGCGGCATTACTGTCCAAGCGGCCAAACCCGGTGCGATAGGTAAAGTTGCCATTACCGATAGCGGCAGGCAGCTTGGGCGTTTCCAGATCGGTACGCGCAGTGCTGGCCAGAATCCAGCGGATGTCGCGCCAGCTCAGTGCAGGATTCGCACGCAACATGAGCGCAGCAGTACCACTGACTAGCGGTGTGGCCGCCGATGTGCCGGCAAAATTGTTGCGGTATTGGTTGCTGTTGCCCAGGTTGCCGGTTTGGCTTAGTGCTGTTGTTAGCAGCCTGGTGCTCGAAATATTTGTACCACCTTCGGCGGCGATCAGGACATTGCTGCCGGGCTCGGTAAAGGAAGAAGCCGACCCATTCTCGTTGATCGATCCGACAGTCATCATCATCGGGTGATTATTGAGGTAGTCATAATTGCTACGCTCGTCACTGCTAGCACTGGTGGCTTCGCCGCCATTACCTGCTGCCACGAAATAAACGATGCCACGCCCACAGCGCGCTTGAGTGGCGCCATTGATCACGCTCTGGCGCCATAGGCTGCCAGCATCGGGGTACAGTTCGCCGGTACCGTCCAGGTTCCCCCAGCTATTGTTGACTACCGACACGACCGCATTGCCATGCAGCATGGCTGCGGCGTCCTGCAGGTCGGAGCTGCCGTTTGCGGCTAGCAGGTTGTGCGCTACCAGGCGGGCGTTCGGCGCGATGCCCAGCATGCCTTTGCCGTTGGCCGCCGCCGCAATCAGGCCGGCTACAGCCGTGCCGTGGTCGTTGTCCCGTGTGGTCGGGCTAGGGTCGAGCGTGCCTTTGCCATTGTCGACGATATTGCGCGACTGACCGGCTAGAACATTCGCGGCCAAATCTTCATGATTCAGCTCCACCCCGTCGTCCACGACGGATACGACAACACCCTGGCCAGTATTGCCGCCAAGCCAGGTGTTTTCCAGTGCCAGCGATGCCGCTTGCAAATGCCATTGTTGCCCCGAGTAGCCTTCCCCCAGCTGCGCCACCGCGGCTGGCGGTGGCGTGCTGTCGCAGTTGGCCGAATTGCTTGTTACCACCACAGGCACGGCTTTGTAGGCGTTGGTGTTGGTATCGATACTCACAGGGGCGTTGCTGCCACCTCCGCCCCCGCCCCCGCCACAAGCGGCAAGGAACAGGGTCGTCAGCACGCAGCTGATAGGCCTGATGTTCATATTTGTGTCGCCAGCCAAGTAAATGGCAACATTTTATTCGAAAAGCATTTCTATGACCATGTCCGGATGGCCACCCTGTCAGAACGGCCACACCAGCTTGGTTTTGGCCACGGCAATCATGTAAATGGGCATGGCCATGGCGGCGGCCAGCACCACGGCGCGCAGGGGCGAGCCGTGCAGTTTTTTCAGGCCGATGGTGCCCAGCGCGATATACGCCAGCAGCGCGGCGATCTTGGCCGCCAGCCAGGGCTGGTTGTGCGGCGACAGGCCGGCCATTACCGCCAGCGTGATGGCGGCGGCCAGCAGGCCGGTGTCGACCACGTGCGGTGCTATTTTCAGTGCGCGCGCCTGCAGCAGGGCAGGGCGGGTGTAAGACAGCACGGCGCGGGCAGCAAACAGGGTAAGCGATAGATACGCCAGCCCGGCGTGTGCGTGTTTCAGAAACTGATAATCCATGGTGAAGCCTCAATGTAGATAAATGTCATGCGGCGCGATCATACCGCTTTGTACAGCAGGCAGAATGCTAAACTGCCGGGGTCGATGACCACGCCATAGCCTGCGCCATGCCGCTGAACCTGTATCAATCCAACCGCCTGGAAGCCCTGGGCATTCTGTACAGCCATCTCACAGACAGCCCGCTGGCCGATGCGTTCGCGCCGGAGGTCATCATGGTGCAAAGCCGGGGCATGGGGCGCTGGCTGACGCTGAACCTGGCGCAGCAGCGCGGCCTGGCGGCCAACCTGGAATTCGTGCTGCCGGCCGGCTTTGGCTGGCGGCTGATGCAGGCCGTGCTGCCCGAGCTGCCGCCCAAATCCGCCTTTGCCCCCGACGTGCTGTGCTGGCGGCTGATGGACGTGCTGCCCACGCTGGCTGGCGAGCCGTTTACCCCGCTGCAGCGCTACCTGCAGGGCGGCCCGCTGGCCTGCTTTGAGCTGGCCGGCAAGATTGCCGATATCTACGACCAATACCTGGTGTTCCGCCCCGACTGGATACGCGCCTGGGAAGCCGGCCGCCTGCTGGGGCTGGGCGAGGACGAAGCCTGGCAGGCTGCGCTGTGGCAAAGGTTGGCCGCCGAGGTGCCCGGCCGCCACCGTGTGATGATGCTGGACGACTTTTTTGCCCGCCTGCGCAGCGAGCACCTGCCGCAGCGCGTGTCGGTGTTCGGCATCGCCACGCTGGCGCCCATGTACCTGGCGCTGCTGCAGCGCATGGCCGAGCTCACCGAGGTGAATGTGTTCCTGCTCAACCCCAGCGAAGCCTACTGGGGCGACCTGCAAGCCCGCAGCCGCCAGGCAACGCTGTTTGGCGACGACGCCAGCGCCGGCGGCCACCCGCTATTGGCATCGCTGGGCCAGCAGGGGCGCGACTTTTTCGACGAGCTGGCCGGCGGCATCGCGCAGCCCATGTCGGCCTTCATGGCGCCGGACGGCCACAGCCTGCTGACGCGCCTGCAGCACGACATCCTCACGCTCACCCCGCCTGCGGCCAACGTGGCACCCTATAGCGCGGGGGATGCGTCCATCCGCTGCCATATCGCCCACAGCCCCATGCGCGAGCTGGAGGTGCTGAAAGACCAGCTGCTGGCCCTGCTGGCTGCCGACCCCACGCTCACCCCCGCCGATATCGCCGTACTCACCCCCGATATCAACGCCTACGCGCCGTACATCGACGCCGTATTCGGCTACCGCAGCGACGCGCCGTCCATCCCCTACAGCATTGCCGACCGCCGCCTGGCGCGCGAGGTGCCGCTGCTGGCCACCTTTGGCGCCGTGCTGCAGCTGGCCGACTCGCGCTTTGCCGCCAGCGACGTACTGGCCCTGCTGGACTGCCCGGCGCTGCTGGCGCGCTTTGGCCTGGCCGACGACGACGTCAGCCTGCTGGCGCAATGGGTGCGCCAGGCCGGCATACGCTGGGGGCGCGACGCCGCGCACAAAGCCCGGCTCGGCCTGCCCGCCGAGCCCACGCACACCTGGCGCTGGGGGCTGGACCGCCTGCTGCTGGGCACCATGCTGCCCGCCAGCCTGGCCGGCGACGGTGCGCCGCTGTTTGCCGGCCTGCTGCCCGATAGCGCCGCCCAGGGCCAGGCCGCCGACAAGCTCGCCAGCCTGGCTAGCCTGTACGACGTGCTGGCAGGGTTGGCCGCAGACTGGGCGCAGCCCGCCAGCATGGCCGGCTGGGCCCAGCGCCTGCGCGACGCCGCCGCGCAGCTGTTTCTGGTAGACGAAGCCGACGAAGCCGCGCTGCAGCTGCTGCACGGCATTGCCGACACCCTCACCGCCGACGCCACGCTGGCGCAGTTTGACGGCGCGCTGCCGCTGGCGGTGATCCGCGACGCCGTGCTGCGCCAGCTGGACATGTCGTCCAGCGGCGGTTTTCTTACCGGCGGGCTTACCTTCTGCGCCATGGTGCCGATGCGCTCCATCCCGTTCCGCGTACTGTGCCTGGTGGGCATGAACGACGGCGCCTACCCGCGCGACGAGCGCCCGGTCAGCTTCGACCTGGTAGCGCGCAACCCGCGCCGTGGCGACCGCTCGCGCCGCTTCGACGACCGCTACCTGTTTCTGGAAGCCATCCTGTCCGCCCGCGACGCGCTGTACCTGAGCTGGGTGGGCCGCAGCGTGCGCAGTGATGAACCGCTGCCGCCGTCACCGCTGGTAGCCGAGCTGCTGGATACCCTGGCCAGCATGTGCGGCGGCGACATCGCGCCCGCCATCACCACCCGCCACCCGCTGCAGCCCTTCAGCCGCCGCAGCTACGACGGCAGCCTGCCCAGCTACGAGCCGCTGTGGGCCGCTGCCCTGGCGCAGCCGGCCGCCGCCGCGCAGCCGTTTGCCACCACGCTGCCCGCCGTGGCACCGCCGGTGGTGCTGCTGGCCGATTTCCTGCGCTTCTGGCGCAACCCGGTACGCGCCTGGCTGGCCGACCGCCTGGGGCTAAAGCTGGCGCGCCACGCCGACGAGCTACCGGTGCGCGAACCGTTTGCCATCGACCGCGACAGCCGCAGTGACATCCGCGACACCCTGGTCGGCAGCCTGCTGGCCGGCAAGCCGCTGCGCCACGCCGAAGCCCGCCTGGCCGGGCAGGGCCTGCTGCCCGATGCCGCGCTGGGCGACGCCTGCCTGGCGCAAGAACGCGCCGCCAGCGCCCGCTTTGCCGCGCGCCTGCCCCCCAGCCTGCTGGCCGACACCCTGCCGCCGCAGCCGGTACGCTTACAGCTGGGTGGGGTGATGCTTAGCGGCGAGCTGGCCGGCCTGCGCCCAGAAGGCCTGCTGCGCGTGGTACCGCGCAAAGCCTACGCCACCGAGTTCATCACCCTGTGGCTGGAGCATCTGGTGAGGTTGGCCGCCGGCCTGCCCGGCATCGCCACCGACAGCGTGCTGTACGCCGACGACGGCGTACACCGCCTGAGTGCCAGTAGTCGTGACGGCCAGCCGCTGGACGCCCACGCGCTGCTGGCCGCGTGGATGGCGCGCTACCTGCAGGGCCAAAGCCAGCCGCTGCCGTTCTTTGCCCGCACCTCGCTGGCCTACGCCCGCGCCGAGCCCGGCAAACAAATGGGCGCCGCGCAAAACGAATGGTCGCCCGACTTCACCGGCCTGGGCCGCACCCCGCAGCGCGACGACGCGGCCAACCTGCTGGCCTTCCGCCACCTGGAGCCGCTGTCCGACCCGTTATTCGCGCAGCTGGCCGATACGCTGCTGGCGCCGCTGGTGGGCGCGTTGCAAATGATAAAGGAGTAAGTAAGGTGTCTGGTCGTGATAACTATTCTGGCAGGAAGAAGTCGGCTGTTATTTCTGATTTACTAAAAAAGCCTAATGAGATTGCCGCAGCTTTGAGTGATTCTGGTGTGACTGTTGAAAGATTAAAATTATATGGTGCAGCTGCCCTTTATGCTGAGCCTTATGTTGATAATTTTATTGCAGTCTTTGATGGGCAGGTTGTTGATTTGGAATCTCTTGGGGATTTTTTCTCATTTAGAGACTTGATTGAGTTTGTCGATTTTAATAGGCCGTCAGATGCTTCAGGTAATACTGACTTGATGAGAAATGAGCGGTTTAGAGATAAGCTTATTAGTAATTATAAGGCTTTGTGCGTGGTTTCAGTGGGTAATGATAAGCCGTCCTTTAGCAAAGAACGTGTGGGCTTGATAGAGGAGGCGTTTTCTCTGTACGATAATGCTTTCCATGCTGGTGCTGTTTGTTTGCTTTTGAGTATTTTTGAGGGTATTTTGACTGAGTATCTTGCTTTCAAGAGATTTATTTTTTCAAAAGCAGATGGTAAGTTTTATTTTGTTGGTGATGATAAAAAAGATAAATATGTGAGTGGGCTTTATGTAAAGCTTGAAATTGCAAATAAAAACAGTGGGATTGATTTTTTATCTAGTATTTTTGCTTGGAATGTTTTCTTAAATAATGGCAAAGAGAAAGTTTCCAATTTTAGGAATTCTGTTTTGCATGGAGATTCGCTAAATTTTGGATTTCCTGAATATTCGAAAATGACACTTCTCTTGGTTTATTTTCTTGTTTTGTATATTAGGAAAGATGATGGCGTGAAAGTCAGCCATCCTACCGAGGCTGATCATGCAAGCCCTTGACGCCCTGAACTGCCCGCTGTCGGGCATCAACCTGATCGAAGCCTCGGCCGGTACCGGCAAGACCTGGACCATTGCCGCGCTGTACACGCGCCTGCTGCTGGAGGACGCGCCGGACGGCACGCCGCCGCCCACGCTGGACCGCCTGCTGGTGGTGACCTACACCAAGGCCGCCACGGCCGAGCTACGCGAGCGCCTGCGCCGCCGCCTGGTAGAGCTGCAGCAGGTGCTGGACGGCGGCGCGACGGGCGACCCGTTCTTGCAGGCCATGGCGCACAGGTTGGCCGCAGGCGACATGCCGCTGGCGCAGCAGCGGCTGCGGGCGGCCATCAATGATTTTGACGCGGCGGCCATCTACACCATCCACGGCTTTTGCCAGCGCGTGCTTACCGACGCCGCCTTCGATAGCGGCCAGACCTTCGCCGCCGAGCTGGCCACCGACAACCACGCCGACCTGCAGCAGCTGGCCGACGATTTCTGGCGCACGCACATCGTGGCGCAGCCCGCGCTGGCGCAGGTGCTGGCCGAAAACGGCGATACGCCGGACGCCTGGCTGGCCGAGGTGCGGCCGTATTTGTCCAAACCCTATCTGCGCACCCCAAGCATCGACAGCGCCGCACTGTTGGCCGCACGCGAAGCTGCCGCCGCAGCCTGGGCACCGCTGCAGGCCGATAGCGCCACGCTGGCCGAGGGCTGCACGCTAGTGTTGGCCGCAGAAGGGCTAAAGCAGACCAGCTACAAGCCGGCGCAGTGCCAGCGCTACGTGCGCCTGCTGCAGATGCTGGCCGCCGACGCCAGCCTGCCGCAGCTATCGTCCACCCAGGCCAAAGACCTGGCGCGCCTGGGGCAAAGCCAGCTGGATAAGGGCGTCAACAAGGGCCACAGCGCGCCGCAGCACCGGCTGTTTGCCCTGGTAGATGGCTGGCTGGCCGCGTGGGACAGCTACAGCCGGCAGCTGGCACAGAACATTGCCGGGCTCAAGCTGGCCATGATCGCGTGGATAGACCAGCACGCCGTGGCGCAGCGCCGCGCCACGCGCAGCCGTGGCTTTGACGACCTGCTCACCGACCTGGCCACGGCGCTGGACGACCCCGAGCACGGTGCACGGTTGGCCGCACGCATCGCCGCCGACTTTGCCATAGCGCTGATCGACGAATTCCAGGATACCGACCCGCTGCAGTACCGCATCTTCCGCCGCGCCTTTGTGCAGCAGGCGCGGCCGGTGTTCATGGTGGGCGACCCCAAGCAGGCCATTTACAGCTTTCGCGGCGCCGATATTTTTGCCTACCTGAGCGCGCGCGACGACGCCCCGGCCGACAAGCAATACACCCTGCTGACCAACCGCCGCAGCCAGCCGCCGCTGGTGGCGGCGGTGAGCCAGCTGTTTGACCGGCCGCAGCCGTTTCTGCTGGACGGCATCGACTACCCGCAAGTCGACGCCGCGCCCAGCGGCGGCAGCACCCTGCACGTAGCCGACGACGACGGCGCGCTCACCGTGCTGGCTTTTCCTGCCAGCGATAGCGATAAAGGCGTGAACAAGGCCGAGGCCACGCAATACGCCGCCGAAGCCACCGCCCACGAGATCGCCCGCCTGCTGGCGCTGGCCCGCCAGGACAAGGCGCAGCTGGAAAAGGGCGGTAGCCGCCGCCCGCTGGCCGGTGGCGATATGGCCGTGCTGGTGGCCACCCATCGTCAGGGCGACGCGGTGCGCGATGCCCTGGCCGCACGTGGCGTCAAGGCGGTAGCGCTGACGCAGGAAAGCGTGTTTGCCAGCCACGAGGCCGCCGAGCTGCTGGCGCTGCTGCGCGCCTGGGCCGAGCCGGCGTCCGAAACGCGGCTGAAAGTGTTGTGCGCCACCACGCTGCTGGGGCTGGACGCGGCGCAGCTGCTGCAGCTGGCCGAGGACGAAGCGGCGTGGGAAGCGCGGCTGGTGGCCAACCACGACGACCACAAGCAGTGGCAGCAGCGCGGCTTTATGGCCGCCTGGCGTGGCTTCATGGCGCGCGAGGGCGTGGCCGCGCGCCTGCTGCCGCTGCCGGACGGCGAACGCCGCCTGACCAACCTGGGCCACCTGGCCGAGCTGCTGCAGCAGGAAGCCGAGCGCATCGCCGGTCAGGCCCCGCTATTGGCGTGGTTCGAGGCCGCCGTGGCCAGCCCGCCCGCCGGCGAGGAAGCCCTGCTGCGGCTGGAAAGCGACGCCGAGCTGGTGAAGATCGTCACCATCCACACCTCGAAAGGCCTGCAGTACCCGCTGGTGTTCTGCCCCTTCCTGTGGGATGGCGCGCTGGAGCGCCGCGATACCACCTTCTGGCGCTACCGCGATGGCGGCGAGTCGTGGCTGGCACCCGGCGAGCTGGTAAGCGACGCCGCGCGCGACGCCGCCCGCAGCGAGATCCTGGCCGAAAAACTGCGCCTGCTGTACGTGGCGCTGACCCGCGCCGAGCACCGCCAGTACATAGTGTGGGGCCACGTGCAAAAGATGCAGACCGCCGCGCTATCGTGGCTGCTGCACGGGCGGCATGCGGCCAACCTGGCCAGCCTGGAAGACACGCCGCTGTCCGACGCCGCCATCAGCGCCGACCTGGCCGCCTACGCCCGCAGCCAGCCCGGCGCGGTGCACTGCCGCAGCGTGAACGTGGCCATGAACACGCTGCCCGCGCTGCAGGCAGACAGCTTTACCCCGCAGCTGGCCACGGTGCGCCGCCGCCTGCGCACGCCGTGGTGGGTAAGCAGCTTTAGCAGCCTGACCCGCCACCTGCACGGCGGCGGCGCGGCACAGGCAGGCGAGGTGCCGGACCACGACCACGGCCCGCTGCAGGACGTGGCCGCCGCCGAGCAGCTGGCCGACCGTTTTGCCTTCCCGCGTGGTGCCCGCGCCGGTACCTGCCTGCACGATATGTTCGAGCGCGTGGACTTTACCCGGCCACAGGGTTGGCCGCAGGTGGTGGCCGAGGCGCTGCAGCGCCATGGCTTTGACGCGCAGTGGCAAGACGCCGCGCTGGCCATGCTGCAGTCGGCCATTCAGGCCGAGCTGGCCCCCGGCGTGCGCCTGGCCGAGGTGCCACCGGCGCGCCGCCGCGTGGAGATGGAATTCACCCTGCCGGCCAACGGCCTGAACCTGGCCGCCTTGCAAGCCGTGCTGTGCCACCCGGCGCACGGCCTGGCCGCGCCGCTGCGCGAGGCTGCCGCCAAGCTCAGCTTCGAGCGGGTGCAGGGCTATCTGAAAGGCTTTATCGACCTGGTGTTCATTGCCGATGACGCGCTGTGGCTGGTGGATTACAAGTCCAACCACTTGGGCGACAGCTACGCCGACTACGGCACGCCGCAGTTGGCCGCATCCATTGCGCGCGAGCATTACTACCTGCAGTACCTGATCTACTGCGTGGCGCTGCGCCGCTATATTGCCCAGCGCGCCCCGCAGCTGCGCCTGGGCGGCGTGCGCTACCTGTACCTGCGCGGCATCGACGGCAGCGGGCAGGGCGTGTGGTGCGATGCGCCAGACGAGGCGCTGCTGGCGGCGCTGGACGCGCTGTTCGTGGCCGCCTGAAACCGGGTTGGCTGCACAGCCCGCTCCGGCCTTACAATCATGTCATGCCGTGCCGCCGGTGCTGCGGCCAACCAGACAGGAAAGAAAACCATGTTCGAATCAGCCGAAATCGGCCACGTCATCGACAAGGCAGCTTATAAAACCGAAGAAGCCAGCCTGCGCGAAGCGCTGCTGGAAGCGCAGTACGAGCTGCAACAGCGCAGCCAGTTTCCGGTGCTGATCCTGATTCACGGCATGGACGGCGCCGGGCGCGGCGAGATGCTGAACCAGATCAATGAATGGCTAGACCCGCGGCTGATCCACACCGCTGCCTTTGACACCCCCAACGACGACGCGCGCGAGCGCCCGTGGATGTGGCGCTACTGGCGCGAGCTGCCGGCCAAGGGCCGCATCGGCATGTTTTTTGGGTCTTATTATTCCGACGCGCTGTTTGACCGCGTGGATAGCAAGATCAACCGCGACACCTTCGACAAGCAGCTGTTCGATATCCTGCGTTTCGAGCGCATGCTGTCCAACGACGGCGTGCTGGTGCTGAAATTCTGGCTGCACCTGACCGAAGAAAAACAGCGCAAACGCTTGCGCACACTGGAAAAAGACCCTGCCACTGCCTGGCGCGTGAGCCAGGCCGACTGGCAGCACCACCAGCAGTACAAGCGCATCCGCGATAACGCCGAGCACATGATGCGCCTCACCAATACCGCCTACTCGCCGTGGCTGGTGGTGGACGGCGAAGACGCCAACTACCGCAGCCTGGCGGTAGGGCGTGCCCTGCTGCAGGCGCTGCAGCAGCGCCTGGCTATAGACGAATCGTGGCACCCGCGCTCGGACGTGGCCCCCATCACGCCCCCGGCGGACAACAAGCTGCTGCTGGAATCGCTACAGCTGGAACAGACGCTATCCAAAGACGACTACCGCCAGCAGCTGGCCGCGCTGCAAGGCCGCCTCAACGGGCTAACGCGTGACCCGCGCTTTGCCGAGCACTCGCTGGTGCTGGCGTTTGAGGGCAACGATGCGGCGGGCAAGGGCGGTGCCATCCGCCGCCTTACCCAGGCGCTGGACGCGCGGCTGTACCGCGTGGTGCCGGTGGCTGCGCCTACCGAAGAAGAGCGCGCCATGCCGTGGCTGTGGCGCTTCTGGCGCCAGGTGCCGGGCAAGGGCAAGGTCACCATCTTCGACCGCACCTGGTACGGCCGCGTGCTGGTGGAGCGGGTAGAAGGCTTTGCCGACACCGCCGACTGGATGCGCGGCTATTACGAGATCAACGACTTCGAGCACCAGCTCACCGACAACAAGGCCATCGTGCTGAAGTTCTGGCTGGCCATCAGCGCCGACGAGCAGCTGGCCCGCTTCAAGGCGCGCGAGGAAACCGGCTTCAAGCGCTTCAAGATTACCGAGGAAGACTGGCGTAACCGCGACAAATGGGACGCCTACAAGGTTGCCGTGTGCGACATGATAGACCGCACCAGTACCAGCGCCGTGCCGTGGACACTGGTGCCGGCCAACAACAAGTACTACGCCCGCATCAAGGTGCTGACCACCGTATGCGACGCGCTGGAAGCCAGGCTGGGCAAGGCATGAGCGAGCAGATGGACACCACGGAAAGCCTGCTGCCGGCACAGCTGGCCGGCTTGATGGCGCGGCTGGATCCGCAGCACGGCGCCGCCCTGCAGCCGGTGCTGCAGCGCCTGTTGGCCGCCCTGGCCAGCGGGCACGTGTGCCTGGCCGGCCTCACGCGGGACGACTACGCCCTGCTGCGCCACAGCCCGCTGGCGGGCCGCCCCGGCGACTACGCCCCGCTGATTGTGGACGACGGTGGCCGCCTGTATCTGGCGCGGCAGTGGCAGGACGAAACCCGCCTGGTGGCCGCCCTGCAGGCGCTGGCTGCCGACCCGCAGCCGCTGGCTGGCGACGTGGACGGCGTGCTGGACAGCCTGTTTGCCGGCGCCCCGCGTGGCGACTGGCAAAGGTTGGCCGCATGGCTGGCCACGCAGCACCGTTTCATGGTGATTTCCGGTGGCCCCGGCACCGGTAAAACCACCACCGTGGTGCGGCTGCTGGCCGCGCTGGCGGCGCTGTCCGGCCGCCCGCTGGTGATGGCCATGGCCGCGCCCACCGGCAAGGCCGCCGCGCGGCTTACCGAGTCGGTACGCGCTGCCCGCGACGCGCTGCCGGTGGCCGAGGCCACCCGCGCCCAGCTACCGGACAAGGCGCAAACCCTGCACCGCCTCATCGGCCTGCTGCCCGGCACCGCCCGCCCGCGCCACCATGCGGCCAACCCCTTGCCGCTTGATGTATTGGTGGTGGATGAAGCCTCGATGGTAGACCTCACCCTGATGGCACAAACCGTGGCCGCGCTGCCGCCGCATGCCCGGCTGATTCTGCTGGGCGACAAATACCAGCTGGCCTCGGTAGATGCCGGCGCCGTGCTGGGGGACCTGTGCAGCCAGCAGGCCTGGCGCACGGCCACGGCGGCGCAGCTGCAGGCGGCGGGCATCACCCCGCCAGGGCAGGTGGACGATGGCGCCATGCTGGCCGACAGCGTGGTGGTGCTGGAAAAAAGCCACCGCTTTGGCGAGCACTCCGGCATTGGCCGCCTGGCCCGCGCGGTGAACGCCGGCGATACGGCGCAGGTGGCCGCGCTGCTGGCCGATGCGGCCAACCTGGACATTACCAGCCAGCTGCAGCTGCCCGACGCCGCCGGCCTGCACGCGCTGCGCGCCGGCTACTGGCAAGCGCTGGACGCGCTGGGCGAGGGCGACAACTGGCCTGCGCTGTTTGCCGCCTTCAACCAGTGCATGTTGTTGGCCGCAGAGCGCCACGCGGTTACGCAGATCAACGAACAAATCAGCGCCGAGCTGGTGCGCCTGGGGCGCAAGCCGGCCGATAGCGACTGGTACCCCGGCCGCCCGGTGATGATTACGCGCAACGACTATAGCGTGGGCTTGTTCAACGGCGACATCGGCCTGACCGTGGCGCGCGACGGCCGCCTGCGCGTGATCTTCCCCACTACCGACGGTGGCTGGCGCGAGGTATCGCCCGCCCGCCTGCCAGAGCACGACACCGTCTACGCCATGACGGTGCATAAATCGCAGGGCTCCGAATTTGGCAGCGTGTGGCTGGCCTTACCGCCGCAGCCTACCGCCACGCTGACCCGCTCGCTGGTGTACACCGCCATCACCCGTGCCCGGCAGCACTTTGTTTTGGCAGGTAGCCTGGCGGTGCTGCAGGCCGCCGTGCAGTACGCACCGGCACGCCAATCGGGCCTGGCTGAAAAAATATGGGGCAGGGGCTTGACGGTCTGAAAATCTATCGGTATAGTTCGGGTCTTGTTCGGAGTGTAGCGCAGCCCGGTAGCGCATCTGCTTTGGGAGCAGAGGGTCCAAGGTTCAAATCCTTGTACTCCGACCAGAATTAAAAAAGCCGCAGTCAAACGACTGCGGCTTTTTGCATTGCACTCGGCAATGTGTCAGCAAAACTGCATGTCATTTTTATAGAAGTGTTGCATCTGCGCACGCAGGCCGGCAGACAGCCCGCCTGCACCAGCCAAAGCAAGGCATAGCCTGCGCAATCTCCGTAAGATGGCGCCTTCACGAAAGCAGCAGGGAGTTGTCATGCAGGTGCAAGGCGTTGCCGGATTGCTGGAAAAAACCATCCGCTACGATCAAACGGCGTTTATCCCACTGGCGCTGGGTGGTGCGCCTATCGGTTTTATCAATCAGGTATGGCGCGAGCGCCTGCTGGCACACCACGGCGAGCTGTTTGCGCTAGAGGCGGGTGTGATGCAGCTGCTGGCCACCGATATGTCCTACAGCGCACGCAGCACCCTGCTGCAGGCCGCAGCTGAAACCTGGCGCGATGCCGGCTGGTTTAGCGGCTGGCGCAACGAGAAATTCATTGCCTACCTGCCAGACGGTACCCCCTGTTTCGAACTGGAACGCGCCGCCTTCCGCCCGCTGGGCCTCACCAGCCGTGCCGTACACCTGAATGGCCTCACGCGCATGCCCGATGGCGAAGTGCGCATGTGGATAGGCCGGCGTAGCCCGTTCAAGGACGTGGCGCCCAACCGGCTGGATAACCTGATGGGTGGTGGCGTGGCCGCCGGCGAAAGCATCATGGACGCGCTGCTGCGCGAAGGCTGGGAAGAAGCCGGCATGCAGGCCGCGCAGCTGTCACCGCTGCAGCAGCAGGCGTTGCTGCTGGCGACCCGCCCGGTAGCCCGTGGCCTGCACCGCGAATGGCTGTTTGTCTACGATATCTGGCTGGCGCAGGGCGATATCCCGCAAAACCAGGACGGCGAAGTGGCCGAGCACGTGCTGATGACGCTGGCCGAGGTAGAGCAGCACATCATCAATGGGCAGTTCATGAGCGATGCCGCGCTGGTGGCCATCGATTGCATGGCGCGCCTGGGTTACTGGGGCAGCCAGGCAGCGCCGGTGCAGGTGCTGCTGGACGAGGTCCGCGGTACGGTAGGGCAAAACGTGCAGGGAAAATAAGCCGCAGCCCGGTGCCAGCAGATAAAAAAGCCAACATTGTGTTGGCTTTTTGTTTATGGCGGGCTTTGCCCTGATAGAGGGTGAAAAATGCGAATTATAGAAGCAATGGCAAGCCTGTATTGTGGGCCAGGTAGGTTGGCCGCAATAAAATAACAGCAGGAGCTTGCCATGTTTCGCGTGCGCTTGATTTCCGACTATTTCGGGGTGGACGAGGGCGGGCCCATTCACGCCACACAGGAAGAGGCGCTGCGCGCGGCGCGGGTGATGCTTAGCATTCATTCCTACCCGGTGCGCGCCGAGATCCGCCAGTTTGTGGACGACCGTTTTGTGCTGACGCGTGTGGTTGGCGTGCTGGAACGCAGTAAATAAACACAGGTTCATCGTGCAAAAGCCCCACGGCCAAGCGGCGTGGGGCTTTTTGCTGCCGTGTGCTTATTCGTGCCGCAGCGCTTCTATCGGGTCCATGCGTGCGGCGCGGCGGGCGGGCATATAGCCGAACAGCACGCCAATGGCCGCCGAAAACACCAGCGACATCAGGTTGATGGCCAGGTCGAACTGGTAGGGCACCCCCATCAGCCGGGATAACCAGTACGAGGCCACGGTGGCCACAATTATGCCGATCATGCCACCCAGCGCCGACAGCACGACCGCTTCGATCAAAAACTGCAGCAGCACTTCGCCTTCCAGCGCGCCCACCGCCAGGCGCAGCCCGATTTCGTGTGTGCGCTCGGTCACGCTCACCAGCATGATGTTCATGATGCCGATGCCGCCCACCAGCAAGCTCACCGCCGCCACCGCGCCCAGCAGGCTGGTAAGTACGGCCATGGTGCTGGACAGGGTTTGTGCCAGCTGCTGGGTATCGAAAATATTGAAGTTGTCGTCGTCGCCCTCGGCCAGGTGGCGGCGCTCGCGCAGCAGCTGGCGCAGGCTGGCTTTCAGCGGGCCGCTATCACTGCCGGGCTGCATGGAAACCAGCAAAATGCCTACCTTGTGGCTGCCGGTCACGCGGCGCTGCAGCGTGCGTAGCGGCAGCAGCACCGTATCGTCCTGATCGCCCATGCCGCCCTGGCCCTTTGCCGCCAGCACGCCCACGACCTCGCAGGAAAACTGCCGCACGCGCAAGGGTTGCCCCAGCCCGGTTTGCCCCACGGTGTTGCCCCAGAGCTCGCGCCGTACCGTTTCGCCCACCAGGCAGACGGCGGCGCCGGCTTGTTGTTCGTTGTCGGTAAACTGCCGCCCGCTGGCCAGCTGCCAGTTGCCGGTGTCGAACCAGGCATTATTGCTGCCGACCAGCGTGGTGGCCCAGTTGCGGCCGTTGGCTACCACCGTGGCGTTGGCGCGGCCCTGCGGGGCCACGGCGGCCACGCCGCCGATCTGGGCGCGGATGGCATCGCCGTCGGCCTCGATAAACTGCGGTACACCGCCGCCGCCACCGCCGCCCAGGCGTTGGCCGGGGCTCACCATCAGCAAGTTGGTACCCAGGCTGGTGAGCTTGTCCTCAATAGCCTGGGTGGCGCCGTTGCCCAGGGTCACCATGGTGATGACGGCGCTGACGCCAATCACAATGCCCAGGATGGTAAGGAACGAGCGCAGCATATTGCGCCGTACCGAGCGCAGAGCCAGCATCAGTATGCTAAACAGCATCAGCTTACCTCGCTCGGCGCTCGCGCCACGTTGCCGGGTGTGGGGTGCGGGTTGGCCTGGTCGCTGGCGATGCGGCCATCGACAAAGCGCACCAGGCGGTGGGCGTAGCTGGCCATGTCTGGCTCGTGCGTGACCATTAGCACGGTAATGCCGTGGTCGCGGTTTAGCGCCAGCAGCAAGCCCATGATTTCCTGGCTGCGCAGCGTGTCCAGGTTGCCGGTGGGCTCGTCGGCCAGCAGCACGGCGGGCTGGGTAACCATGGCACGGGCAATGGCCACGCGCTGCTGTTGGCCGCCGGATAGCTGGGCGGGGGTGTGTTGCTCCCAGCCGGCCAGCCCCACTTCTTGCAGCGCCTGGCGTGCAGCCAGGGTGCGGGTGCGGCTGCTGTCGCCACGGTACAGTAGCGGCAGCGCCACGTTTTCTTGTGCCGAGGTGCGCGCCAGCAGGTTAAAGCCCTGAAACACAAAGCCCAGGTAGCGCCGGCGCAGCCGCGCGCGCTGGTCGCGGGTCAGCGCCTCTACGTGCATGCCTTTGAACAGGTACTGCCCGCTGCTGGGGCTGTCCAGGCAGCCCAGGATATTCATGGCGGTGGACTTGCCCGAGCCGCTGGGGCCCATGATGGCGACAAACTCCCCGGCGCTGACATCCAGATCGATGGCCTGCAGCGCCAGCAGCCCGGCGGCACCACTACCGTAGCGTTTACTGACGCCGCGCAGCTGGATCAGCGGCGGGCTCATGGCGCGGCCGCCGTTTTTTGGGCGGTGATCACCTGCATGCCGGCTTGCAGGTCGCCGCCGGTGATTTCGGTCATGTGGCCGTCGCTGATGCCGGGCAGTACGGCGACCGCCAGCGGTACGGCGGCGCCATGCCCGGCGATGGCGGCGGGCAAGACCCAGACGCGGCGTGCCATGGCGGTGCTGGCGTTATCGGCTGCACTTTTACGCTGGCTTTCGGTTTTGGGTGGGCCAAAGCTGATGCCGCCGGCCAGGCCTTTTTGCGCGTTGGCCGCAGCGTTGCTGGGGGTGTAGCGCAGGGCGGCGTTGGGCACTTGCAGCACGTTCTTGCGCTGCCGGGCCACAATGCTGGCGGTGGCGGTCATGCCGGGGCGCAGGCTGCGGTCGCTGTTGTCTACGTCCAGGTAGGTAAGGTAGGTCACCACATTGTCGGTGAGGGTGGGGCCAAATCCCACGCGGGTGACGCGTGCCGGGAACGGCCGGCCCAGGTAGGCGCTCACGGTAAAGGTGGCTGGCTGGCCGACTTTCACGTCGCCCACGTCGGCCTCGTCCACGTAGACCCACAGCCGTAGCCGGTTCAGGCTTTCGGCGATGGTCAGCAGGGTAACGGCCTGCAGCGAGGCGGCCACGGTATTGCCCGGGTCGACCGAGCGGGTCAGCACCACGCCGTCGGCCGGGGCGCGGATGGCCGCCTTGGCCAGGTTGGTCTGGTCGGTGGACAGCGCCGCCTGCGCATCATTGATACCGGCTTGCGTGCTGGCGTGCTCGGCCTGGGCGCGTGCCAGCGTGGCGCGTGTGCTGTCCAGCTCGGCCTGGGCGGGCACCTTGCCACCCGACAGGCGGGCCACGGCCTCTTGCCGCGCCAGCATGGCGTTGGCTTCGGCCAGCGTGGCAGCGCTTTGCTGGTGTCGTGCGCGGGCGGCGGCCAGCGCCGCCTGCGAGCGCAGTATCTGGTCGTGCAGCCTGGCGGTATCCAGCTCCACCAGTACCTGGCCGCGCTGGATCGGGTCATTCACATCCACATTGACCTTCAGTACCGTGCCGGATAGCTCGCTGCCGATATTGATGGCGCGGGTAGGTTGTACGGTGCCGTTGGCCGTTACCGTCAGGGTAATGTCGCCGCGCCCCACGGTGACGGTGCTGTAGCTGGGGGCGGCGCGTGCGGCGCGCGCCTGCCACCACCACGTGAGGCCGCCTGCGGCCAACAATAGTGCAGCCACGGCCAGCCACAGCCAGCGGCGCAGGTACCAGGGGCGGCGGGGTGGCTCGCCCAGCAGCTCGCCCAGTGCGTTGCCGGGTGGGGGGCTGGTGGGGGCCGCGGTAATGGGGGTAGTTTGGTTCATGGTGGTGTGCCCGGTGTGTCGGGGCGCCAGCCACCCCCTAGTGCGGTGAACAGGCGGATATGGTCGCTGGCAATATCGGCCTGGCCACTGGCCAGGCTGTCTTGTGCGGCCAACTGTGTGCGTTGGGTTTCTTGTACGTTCTGGAAGTCGATCAGCCCGCTGTCGTAGCGCTGGCGCGCCAGCCGGGCTGCGCGCCCGGCGGCATCGGCAGCCTGCTGCAGGCTGGCTACGCGCAGCTGGTTGCCACGCAGGGCGGCCAGCGCATCTTCTACCTGCTGCAGCGCGGTCAGTACTGCCCCGCGGTAGGCCAGCTGCGCTTGCGCCAGCGCTGCTTGCTGTACGCCTACCTGTGCGCGCAGGGTGCCGCCGTCAAAAATCGGCAGCGTGATGCTGGCCAGCAGGCTGCCCAGCACGGCGCCGGCGTGGCTCAGGCCGCCAGCGGTAGCGGCCTCTACGCCTAGCGAGCCGCCAATGGCAAAGTCGGGCCAGCGCAGTGCCTGTGCTTGCCCCTCGCGTGCCAGCGCGGCAGCGACCTGGTATTCGGCGGCGCGAATGTCAGCCCGCTGGCGCAGGGTGTCGGCCGGTATCGCCGGCATGATGCGCTCGCGCACTTGTGGTATTAGGCCGGCCAGGCGCGGGTCGCGCAGCGCCGGCAGGCTGGCCGGTGGCTGGCCGGTGAGCACCGCCAGTGCGTGCTGGCTTTGTTCAATACTGCTATCCAGCACAGGCAGCAGCGCCTGGTTTTGCGCGGTGGCGGCCTGCGCTTGCTCGGCTTCCAGCGCACCCAGCAAGCCGGCTTGCTGGCGCCAGCGGGTCAGCTGCAGTATGTCTTGCTGGCTGGCCAGGTTTTGCGTGGCGATGGCCCGCCGTGCCTGCGCACTGCGTAGTAGCAGGTAATGCTGCGCGACCTCTGCAGCGAGCTGCACCTGTACGTCGCCCAAGCTGGCCTGGCTGGCGGCCATGCTGGCGTTACCGGCGGCCAGCGCCGCACGTTGGCCGCCAAACAGGTCGATAGCCCAGCTGGCATTCAGCCCCGCCTGCAAACGGTTACCCGTGCTATGGCCACCGGCACTGCCGCGCTGCGCCGACGCCGAGGCGCCCAGTGCCGGCCACATGGCGGCGGCTGCCACATCGCGTAATGCTTGCGCCTGTTGTAACGCTGCCTGTGCGCCCTGCAGGCGGGTATTGGCCAGCAGCGTCTGGCGTACCAGTGCGGCCAACTGCGGGTCGTCAAAACGCAGCCACCAGTCGGCCAGTGGCGTACCCGCTACGCGCAAGTCACCCGCTGGCATGGCATCCGTGGCAGACCAGCTTGCGGGTAGCACCAGCGCGGTGGCCGCCGGCTCTTGCGGCAGCAGCGTGCTGCAGCCCTGTAGCGTGCACAGCAGCACCGCCAGCAGGCTGGCATGGCCAGTGTTCATATTGCTACGGCGCGGGTGGCTGCGGTGGCGTGTCATGCGGCGGTGCTCGTGAAAGTAAGACAGTAAGGTTCACGAGGGTTATAGGCGGGTAGTGCGGGCTGGTCTGTTCGGCAGCGCACGTGTGCTGAATTGGCTACGGCAGCGCTATGAAAAACACGGAGCGGCTAGGGCAGTACAGGAAAGCAGGCAGGTGCGGATACAGGGTGAAGCAGGGGGAGGTTGGCGTACCCGACTGGAGTCGAACCAGCGACCTTCAGCTTCGGAGGCTGACACTCTATCCAACTGAGCTACGGGTACACGCAAGCCGCGCAATATAGCCCATGCATGGTGTTTTCGTCTAGCGCCATTGCGTTTGCGCAAACATTATCGATGGGACATTTTGCCGCAGCATGGCTTTGCCGTATAATTTCCCTATTCTTCGGATTGTCATTATTAATTCAGGTGAGGCAGGAATGAGCAACGAAACCAAAGCCCCAGGCAAGATCGTGCCGGTTTTGCTGGGTGTTGTCGTGCTGTTGGTAGTAGCAGTGTATCTGCTGGCCAAATTGGCCACCGGCGGCTTTGATGTCAACGCAGAAGTGATGACCAAGGAAGCTGTCGCTGCCCGCCTGAAGCCGGTTGGCGAAGCCAAGGCCAGCGATGCGCCCCCAGGCATGAAAACCGGCCAGCAAGTTTATGAAGGTATCTGTATTACCTGTCACGGCGCCGGCCTGGCTGGCGCGCCCAAGTTCGGTGATGCCGCTGCCTGGACTGCTCGCGTAGGGCAGGGCTGGGATACCCTGGTGAAACACGCACTGGAAGGCTTTAACGCCATGCCGGCCAAAGGTGGTGCGGCAGACCTGACCGACGACGAAGTGAAACGCGCCGTGGCCTATATGGGCAACGCTGCAGGTGGCAAGTTTACCGAGCCGCCAGTGGGTGGTGCAGCGGCTGCCGGTGCGGCGCTGGACCCGGCTGTCGTTGGCAAGAAAGTGTATGAAAGTGTATGTGTAGCTTGCCACGCTACCGGTGCGGCTGGTGCGCCGAAGTTTGGCGATAAGGCTGCCTGGGCTTCGCGTCTGTCCAAAGGTGACGATGGCCTGCTGGCCTCTGCTACCAAAGGCCTGAATGCCATGCCGGCTAAAGGTGGTTTCACCGGCTCTGATGAAGAATTCAAGGCTGCGGTTTCCTACCTGGTCAATGCGGCCAAGTAATACACTGCGCCGCCTTTGTGCGGCGTAGTTGTACAAAACAAACCCTGTTTGCGTAGGCAGACAGGGTTTGTTTTTTGCGGTGCTGGGTGGCAGGGGCGTGGCTACGGTGCTTTATCGTCGGTTTTTTGCACCTTGCTGCCCAGCATGGCAGTCAGGTTGGCCAGGCGGCTTTTGCCTTCGGTTTTGCTAACGATGGGCTCGCCGCCTTTTTTACCGAAATGGCGCAGGTCGTCGCCATTGATTTCGCCGATAAAGCGCGACGGCTCGACAAACAGCCATTCGCCGGCGCGGCGGCGTTTGACGCAGTAGGTGAGGGTAAGGCTGCGCTGGGCGCGGGTAATGCCCACGTACATCAGGCGGCGTTCTTCTTCCACCATGCCGTTATCCACCGACTCGCTGTGCGGCAGGATGCCTTCCTCGCAGCCCACCAGAAACACGTGCGGGTACTCCAGGCCTTTGGAGGCGTGGAGGGTGGACATGTGTACGGCGTCGACATCGCCCTCGTCGCGGCCTTCCAGCATGGTAATCAGCGCAATGGTCTGGGTAAGCTCGATCAGGTTCTTGCTGTCGGCCTCGCCCTTGCGCTGCAGCCAGGCTACCAGCTCGAACACGTTCTTCCATTTGCTTTCCGCTGCCTTGGGGCTGTCTTCGCTGTCGTACAGCCAGGCCTCGAAGCCGATGACTTTCAGCATGTCCATCACCAGCTCGCCGGCCGGTTCACGCGTGGCACGGTATTGCAGGCTGGTGATAAAGCGGCAGAAGTCTTCCAGCGGCTTGAGCTGGGCGTCCTGTACCTGTACGCGAAAGCCCGGCTCGCCCGCGCTGGCGAACAGGCTTTTGTCGAATAGCGCGGCGCTGGCGCCCAGTTTTTCCAGCGTGGTGGCGCCCACGCCGCGTTTGGGCGTGGTGAGCGCACGGATAAACGCCGGGTCGTCGTCCGGGTTGGCGATCAGGCGCAGGTAGGCCAGCACGTCCTTGATTTCCGGCTTGTCGAAAAAGCTCTGCCCGCCGGCCATCTGGTAGGGGATGCGCTGGTTGCGCAGCACGGTTTCAAACACGCGGGACTGGTAATTACCGCGGTACAGGATGGCGTAGTGCTTGAACTCGGTGCGGTATTCGAATTTGTGCGCCAAGAGGCGCTGCACCACGATTTCGGCCTCGTGCTCTTCGTCCTTGCACATCACGGCGTGAATCGGCTCGCCCAGGCCCAGCTCGCTCCATAGCTGCTTTTCGAACAGCTTGGGGTTGTTGGAAATCACCGAGTTGGCCGCACGCAGGATGCGCGCGGTGGAGCGGTAGTTTTGCTCCAGCTTCACGATTTTCAGCGCCGGGAAGTCGTGCTGCAGCAGGCGCAGGTTTTCCATATTGGCACCGCGCCAGGCGTAGATGCTCTGGTCGTCGTCGCCCACGGCGGTAAACAGGCCGCGTACGCCGGCCAGCAGCTTTACCAGCAGGTACTGGCAGGTGTTGGTGTCCTGGTATTCGTCGATCAGCAGGTAGCGCAGGCGGCCCTGCCATTTGATCAGCACCTCGGGGTGGGTCTGGAACAGCCCCACCGGCAGGCGGATCAGGTCGTCGAAGTCCATGGCCTGGTAGGCCATCAGCGTGGCCTGGTAGGCGCTGTAGGTGGTGGCGCAGATGCGGTCGAATTCATTATCGGCCGCCACCAGCGCGGCGTCGGCGTCCAGCAGCTCGTTTTTCCACAGCGAGATGCGGCTTTGTACCTTGCGCACTTCGTCCTTGTGCGTGCTTTTCAGGATGTCCGAGATGATCTTGGCGGCGTCGTAGCTGTCCAGAATGGAAAACTGCGTTTTATAGCCCAGATGCGGCGCTTCCTGGCGCAGGATGTGCATGCCCAGCGAGTGGAAGGTGGACACGGTAATGCCCTTCAGCTCGCGGCTGTCCATCAGCTTGCCCACCCGTTCCAGCATTTCGCGCGCGGCCTTGTTGGTAAAGGTAATGGCGGCGATATGCTTGGCCTGGTAGCCGCATTCGCGGATCAGGTGGCAGATCTTCTGGGTAATGACGCGCGTTTTGCCGGAGCCGGCACCCGCCAGCACCAGCAGGGGGCCGTCCACGTATTTGATGGCGTCGCGTTGGGGCGGGTTCAGTTGCAGCAGGGACATGGGGCGTCGTCAATCTTTCATGGACAGCGCGCATTGTAGCGCATGGCCGCCCTTGCGCAGCGGCGACGGCAAGCGGCGCATCCATTATCATCTGGCTAGCGGCATGCGCTATGGCCAACCCGGCCGCGATCTGTACAGGAAAAACACATGGCCACCTACGCGATTGGCGATTTGCAGGGCTGCTTTACGCCCTTTATGGCGCTGCTGCGCCAGATAGATTTCAACCCCGGCCGCGACACGCTGTGGCTCACCGGCGACCTGGTCAACCGTGGCCCCGAGTCGTTACAGGTGCTGCGCTGGGTCTTCGACAAGCAAGACTGCGTGCAAACGGTGCTGGGCAACCACGACCTGCACCTGCTGGCGGTATCTGAAGGCTACGGCAAGGTACACGCCGACGACACCATCCAGCCCATTCTGGATGCCGCCGAAAGCAAGGTGCTGCTGGACTGGCTGCGTTGCCAGCCATTGATGATCTACGAACAGGGCTACGCCATGGTGCACGCCGGCCTGCTGCCGGAATGGAGCATCAAAAAGGCGCTGCGCCTGGCCGAGGAGGTGGAGTACGAGCTGTCCGGCAAGCACCACCGCCAGTTTCTGGGCAAGCTGTACGGCAACAAGCCGGTGCGCTGGCAGGATGACCTGAAAGGCATGGACCGCCTGCGGCTGATCGTGAACGCCATGACGCGCATGCGCTTTATCACCCAGGATGGCGAGCTGGACTTGTCCTACAAGGGCGAGCTGGACGGCGCGCCACCGCACCTGCTGCCGTGGTTCGAGGCGGCTACCCGCCGTAGTGTGGATACGCCGATCATTTGCGGCCACTGGTCGGCGCTGGGCCTGCATATGGATGACGACGTGCTGGCTATCGACAGCGGCTGCTTGTGGGGCGGCAGCCTCACCGCTGTACGGCTGGAAGACCGTGCGGTGTTTTCGCTGCCGTGCCAGGCCTACCGCGAGATCAGCCGCTAAGGTTGGCCGCAAGCAGGCTGCGGCCAACCTTTGGCGCAGCATTAGACGCAAAAAAGCCCCGGTGTCTGTGCCGGGGCTTTTTGCTGACAGTACGCTGCGCTGTGCTTAGCTCAGCTCTTTGGAGACTTCGCGTACCAGGTGCGGGGCTTCTACCGGGGCGCCGTGGTTGATCGGTGTCGGGTTGGCCAGCTCGCGGGCCATCTGCTCGGTATCCAGCGAGTTTTCCCACTTGGCTACCACTACGGTGGCCACAGCGTTGCCGATCAGGTTGGTGATGGCGCGGGCTTCGGACATGAAGCGGTCGATACCCAGAATCAGCGCCAGGCCGGCTACCGGAATCTCCGGTACCACCGCCAGGGTGGCGGCCAGGGTAATAAAGCCGGAGCCGGTCACGCCTGCCGCGCCTTTGGATGTCAGCAGCAGCACGCCCAGAATGGTCAGCTCTTGTGTCAGCGTCAGGTCGATATTGCAGGCCTGGGCGATAAAGATGGCTGCCATGGTCAGGTAGATCGAGGTGCCGTCCAGGTTAAACGAGTAACCGGTTGGTACCACCAGGCCCACGACCGGCTTGGCGCAGCCCAGCTGCTCCAGCTTCACCATCAGGCGCGGCAGGGCCGATTCGGACGACGACGTACCCAGTACGATCATCAGCTCTTCTTTGATGTACTTGATCAGCTTCCACACGCTAAAGCCGTAGAAGCGGGCGATGCTGCCCAGTACCAGGCCCACGAACAGCACGCAGGTCAGGTAGAAAGTACCCATCAGCGAGGCCAGCTGCACCAGGCTGCTCACGCCGTATTTGCCGATGGTGAATGCCATGGCACCAAAGGCGCCGATCGGGGCCAGCTTCATGATGAAGCCGATCATGGCAAACAGCACGTGCGACACTTTTTCAAAGAAGCCCAGCACCGGCTTGCCTTGCTCGCCCATCATCGACAGGCCGGCACCAAACAGTACCGAGAACAGCAGCACCTGCAGGATTTCGCCCTCGGCAAAAGCGCCTACGGCACTTTGCGGGATGATGTGCAGGATAAAGTCTACCGTGCTCTGGCCGGCGGCTTTTTCGGTGTATTTGGCAATGGCACCGGTATCCAGCGTGGTGGGATCCACGTTCATGCCGCTACCGGGTTGTACGAAGTTCACTACCAGCAGGCCGATGGCCAGCGCCAGCGTGGTAACCACTTCAAAGTACAGCAAGGCTTTGCCGCCCACGCGGCCAACCTTTTTCATGTCTTCCATGCCGGCAATGCCGACCACGATGGTGCAGAAGATGATCGGGGCGATCATCATTTTCACCAGTTTGATGAAGCCATCGCCCAGCGGCTTCAGTTTAGCGCCCAGCTCGGGCATGAAATGGCCCAGCATCACGCCCAGAACAATGGCGACAATGACCTGGAAATACAGGGTTTTGTAAAACGGCTTACCCGACATATCGACCTCTCGTGTGTTATGGCGGCGCTGCAGGCAGCACCGGCTATCTCTTGGGTCGATCATGCACTGCTAGGGCGGTGGGCAGAATTGGGTGTTTCCGCATTGCGGAAAACCCCAATAGCCGCGCCCGGTGGGGTATCAGGCCTGCTCTGGCAGGCCCAGCGCGCCAGCGATGCGCTGGCGGGACGTTTCGGATAGCGCAAAGCGGGTTTGCTCTGCTGTCGCCCCCTGCGGGATGGCCTCGGCGTAGTGCAGCTCTACCACCATGGCGCGGGTACGCAGAATCTGGCGCAGGCTTTGCCAGAAGGTGGTATCGCCAGCGTAGGCAGCGGCATCGCAAAACTGCCCGCCAGGCGTGGTAAAGCGTATGGCCACCGGCTGCACGGTGGCGCCGGCCAGGCGGGCAGCCTCGAACAGCGACGCCTTGAACGGCAGCATGCCGCGCCCGTCCGAGGTGGTGGCCTCCGGAAACACTGCCATGCAGCCGCCGTCCTGCAGCGCCTGCGCCAGCTGCTGGTTGACGCGGCTGGCATCGCGGCGGTTGGCGCGGTCGATAAACAGCGTGCCTGCGTTTTTGACCAGAAAGCCGGCTACCGGCCAGTCGCGCAGCTCTTTTTTGGCGACAAAGCGCGATACCGTCACGCTGTTCAGCGCAAAAATATCCAGCCACGACACATGGTTGGCCACCACCAGGGTGTGGGCCGGGTACACGCCAGGCGGCGTGCCGCTGACTTTGACCTTGATGGCCAGTATGTGCAGCAGCTGGCGTGACCAGCGCTGGGTGATCACCGCGCGGGCGGGTTGGGATAGCCGGGGGTAACGGGTGCCCACGGCAACAACGCCGCGAAACACATGCAGGGCCAGGCGCGCCAGGCGTAGCGCGCGAACGGGTAGGGCGGTAGGGGCGTGCACGTATGGGTCCGTGTCAGAGGGGTTGGCAATGCGGGCAGAAGCAGCTGCTGCGCTGCCCTTGGCGTAGCTCGCCAATCAGCGAGCCGCAATCATGACACGTCAGGCCGGCTCTGCCATAGACCTTGTAGCTTTGCTGAAAGTAACCCGGCTTGCCCTTGGCATCCATGAAATCGCGCAGGCTGCTGCCACCGGCGTCGATGGCGCGGGCCAGCACCCGCTTGATCTGCGTGGCCAGGCGCTGGCACTCTTCGTGGCTCAGGCTGTTGGCCGCACGCGCCGGGTGGATGCCGGCGTAGAACAGCGACTCGTTGGCGTAGATATTGCCCACGCCCACCACCACGTGGTTGTCCATGATCACCAGCTTGATGGCGCTGCCCTTGCGGCGTGTGGCCTCGTACAGTACCGCGCCGTCAAAGGCATCCGACAGCGGCTCCGGCCCCATGCTGGCCAGCAGCGGGTGGGCCATGGCCGGCCCCTGCTGCCACAGCATGGCGCCAAAGCGGCGCGGGTCGCGGTAGCGCAGAACTGTTTGCCCCAGGTCGATGTCTACATGATCGTGCTTTTCCGGCGTGGTGCCGGGTGGCACAAAGCGCAGGCTGCCGGACATGCCCAGGTGCACGATCAGCGTGCCGTGGTCAAAGTCGATCAGCAGGTATTTGGCGCGCCGGCTCACGCTGCGTACCGTGCGCCCGGCCAGCAGGGCGGGCAGCTCGGGCGGAATCGGCCAGCGCAGCCGTGGCTCGCGTATCACTACCGCGCGCAGCGTGGCGCCGGCTAGCTGCGGGCTGATGCCGCGACAGGTGGTTTCGACTTCTGGCAATTCGGGCATGAATGACTGTCCTTGCGCGCTGCATGAATAAACTGGATGGCGTGGTATTCTACCTGCCTGAATCGATGTCTGGGCCCAGCATGAACGCACTTCTGAGACTAGTAGCCGTACTCACGCCGCTGGCACTGGCTGCCTGCGCCTCGCACGCCCCCCTGCAAGTCGCGGCTAGCCAGCCTGCCGCCGTGGCACCGGTCGCCGAGCAGGACGACGAACCCAAAGCCCTGGCCGACGCCGACAACCCGGCCATCCCCAAGCTGCAGCTGCAGCCGGAATGGCTGTACGGCATCCTGCTGGCCGAAATCTCTGCCCAGCGCGGCGGTGCCGCCCAGGCTGCTGAAACCTATCTGAGCCTGGCGCGCACCACACAAGACCCGCGCCTGGCCCGCCGTGCCTCCGAGTTTGCCCTGTTTGCCGGGCAGATCAATACCGCCAGCGCCGCGCTCAGCCTGTGGCTGGCGCTGGACCCGGCCGATGAAGTGGCCCGCGAGCAGTTCTTTATCACCCTGTTGCGTAGCGGCAAGCTGGCCGAAAGCCGTGGCCTGCTGGAAAGCATGCTGGCGCAGCAGCCCAAACGCGCCGGTGCCATTTTTGTACAGCTGGCCAGGTTGGCCGCACGCCAGGCCGATAAAGCCGGCGCCGAACAACTGGTCAACGAGTTGGCCGCACGCTACCCCGACCTGCCCGAAGCGCGCTTTGCCCACCTGGCGGTCGCCGCCGAAGCCGGCAAGCAGGACGCGGTAGACGCGGAGCTGGCGCGTCTGGCGCAGATCGCCCCACAGTGGGACCTGCCGGTGATGTGGCAGCTGGAGCGCCTGCGCCGCCAGAGCCCGGTCGCGGCCATTGACTTTCTCAAAGCCGAGCTGGCCCGCCGCCCGCAAGCCAGCGTCGAGCTGCGCATGAACTACATTCGCCTGCTGGCCGGTGAAAAGCGCTACGCCGAAGCCGAGACCTACGCACAGACCCTGCTGCCACGCTATGGCCAGCACCCCGGCGTGCTGCATCTGGCCGGCTTGCTGGCGTTTCAGAACGGCAAGCTGGAACAGGCGCGGCAATATCTGGAAGCCGCGCTGACGGCCGGTTTCAGCGACCCGAACGAGCTGCGCTATGTACTGGGCCAGCTGGCAGAAGAGCGCAAACAGCCCGCCCAGGCACAAAGCTGGTACGCGCAGGTAAGCGCTGGTGACAACCTGCTGCCGGCCCGCGTGCGCCTGGCGCAGCTGCAATCGGAAGCCGGGCAGTGGCAGCAAGCTATCGATAGCCTGGCCCCGCTAGCAGCCGACCCGCAAAACACTGTGCGCATCAGCCTAGCGCAGGCGCGTATGGCCAAAGATGCCAAACAGCCAGAACAGGCCGTGACGCTGCTGGATGCAGCATTGAAGATCTTGCCCGGTCAGGCCGATGTGCTGTACGAGCGCGCACTGCTGCTGGAATCGCTGGGCAGGGTGGCGGATGCCGAGCAAGACCTGCGCACTATCCTGAAAGCCCGCCCGGACGATGCACAGGCACTGAACGCTCTGGGCTATATCTTGGCCAACCAAGGTCGCCAGCTCAAAGAGGCGCAGGGGTATATCGAGCAAGCGCTGAAAGCCGAGCCCGATAACGCCATGGTGCTCGATAGCCTGGGCTGGGTACTGTTCCGCCAAGGCCATGCCCAGCAAGCGCTGAAACCGCTGCAGGATTCCTACGCCCGCCTGCCGGATGCCGAAGTAGCCGCCCACCTGGGCGAGGTGCTGTGGAGCCTGGGGCGCAAGGACGAAGCCCGAGCCATCTGGGAAAAAGCCCGCCAGAGCAGCCCTGACCACCCGATTCTTACCGACACCCTGAACAGATTGAAACCATGAAGTATCAGTATGGCTGGCTCGTTGCCGGCCTTCTTCTGCTGGCCGGTTGCGCCAGCACCCCGGAAGTTAACAGCAGCATGCAAGCCCCTGCGGCCAACCTGCGGGATGAAGCTTTCGAAACCAGTGGCCGCCTGGCGGTGAACTACCAGGGCAAGGGCGAAGTAGCCAGCTTTGACTGGCAGCACGCCCCCGGCGGCGACCAGCTGGATGTAAAAACCCCCATCGGCACCACGGTCGCCAGCCTCACGCGCACGGCGCAGGGGGTAACGCTGAAAGCCAATGGCCGAGAGCAATACGCCGCCGACGTGGAAACCCTCACCGAAGCCACCCTGGGTTGGCCGCTACCGCTGTCCAACCTGGCCTGGTGGGTGCGCGGCCATGCCGCACCCGGCTGGCCCGCCCGTTATGCCGACGACGGCCGCCTGCAGCAGCAGGGCTGGCTGATCCGCAATACCCGTGATGCCGATACCCAGCTGCCACGCAGGCTAGAGCTGGAACGCGAAGGCATGAGCATCCGCCTGGTTTTTTCCAGCTGGCAATGGCAGCCGGCACCGCAACCCTGAGTCATCATGCAAGCCCAGACCTTTCATACCTTTCCCGCACCCGCCAAGCTCAACCTGACGCTGCTGATTACCGGCAAGCGTGAAGACGGCTACCATCTGCTGGATACCGACTTCCGTTTTATCGACCTGTGCGACACCATCGACATCGCCGTGCGCGACGATGGCGTGGTCGAGCTACTGAACCCCATGCCCGATGTGCCGGCCGAGAGCGACCTCACCGTACGGGCCGCCCGCTTGCTGCAGCAGGCCAGCGGCAGCCCGCTGGGTGCCACGCTGCGTGTCCACAAGCGCATCCCGATGGGCGGTGGCCTGGGCGGGGGCTCGTCCGATGCCGCCACGGTGCTGCTGGCGCTGAACCGCCTGTGGGGCTGCGGCCTGAGCCGCGAAGCGCTGATGCAGCTGGGCGTACAGCTGGGCGCCGACGTGCCGGTATTCATTTTTGGCAAAAATGCCCGCGCTACCGGCATTGGGGAGCAGCTTACCGAGCTGGCGCTGCCAGATGCCTGGTATGTGGTATGCAAACCACCTGTTCACGTGGCGACCGGGCCGGTATTCCAAGAATTTTCACAAAGGTTGTTGACAGGCAAAGCTTCGTTCTCCATAATGCGAAGCCTGTCTGGCGCGACGCAAAAACAAAACGATTTGCAGCCAGGCGTAGCAGAAATATATCCAGCGGTAAAACAGGTTTTGAATCGTTTAAGTGAATACGGTTCGCCGCTGATGACAGGTTCAGGAGCATGTGTGTTTCTGGAGCTGGCAAATGAAGATCAAGCAAATAAAGTATTCCACTCTTTGTCTGGTGAAATGACTGTGTATGTTGCCAAGGGGTTAAAGGCGCATCCGGTTTCAGACGGGGAATAGCAAGGATACTGGGGAGTCGCCAAGTTGGTTAAGGCACCGGATTTTGATTCCGGCATGCGAAGGTTCGAATCCTTCCTCCTCAGCCA